>JACRMM010000014.1:0-42405 GCA_016214985.1 Deltaproteobacteria bacterium
GATAGCACTAGAAACAAAAGGCAATAGCCAAGAATAGTGACTTTACTTCGGACACAAGAAGACGCCCTCCGGATCATTCCCATGGTATTCTCGGGTGCCTCCAGAGTAGGTGCTTCCGAAAGTCCGACAGGCTCCTAGAGAGGGTAAGGCGGGCCCCGCGCTTCACCTCACGTCTGCGGGGGTGCGAGGGACACCTGGGCGAGGTCCTGGGGCCGAAGCCAGCGGGCGAACGCGGCCCGTACCTCCTCCGCGGTTAGATCACGATAGCGCTCGGCGGCGGCGACCGGCTCGTCGAGCGGGAGGCCGTTGAGCGAACGCTCGAGGAGGCCCTCTGCGACCCCCTCCACGTCCGCGTTGGCCAGGGCCAGCTGCCGGATCAGCAGGGACTTGGCGCGCTCGAGTTCAGCGGGCCCGATCGGAACCTCCTGGAGAAACCGGAGATCTCGGTCCACGATCGCGCGGGCTGTGGCAGCATTGGGCGGATCGCACCCGTACGCGACGACGTAGGTTGAACGCTTCCGGCCCGCCTCGAGGGCCGCTTCCGCGGAGTAGACGAGCCCGGAGCGCTCCCGCAGGTCCCGGTACAGCCGCGCCGCGAAGAATCCCCCGCCAAGGACCTCGGTGCCGAGGGTGAGCGCATAGTAGTCGGGGTGCCCTCGGCCCACGGCGACCGTCTGGGCCAGGGTGACCTCCTCCTGCTCGCGGCCGGGGTCCTGGACCGCAACCGACGACGGCGCGTTGGGGGGCACGGGCGAAAGGTCCGTGTCCGGCGGCGGGCCTTCGGCGGTCCAAGACCCGAAGAGAGTCTCGATTACCTCCTCCGCATGGGCCGGGTCCACGTCTCCCACGACGACGACGGTCGTCAGGTCCGGGCGAAACACGCGCTGGAAGTAGACTTTGACGTCCTCGAGCGTGACGGAGGCTACGGTCGCGGGCGTGGCCTCGCGGAGCGCCGGGTCGCCTGGGGGAAGGAGGGCTTCGCGCAGCGCTCTCCGAGCCTGGTAAGCCGGGCTGTCGAGCAGCCCGGCCAGGGCCTCGGTCTTCTGGCGCCGCAAGGTCTCGAACGCTCCCTCTGGCAGGGCTGGGTGCAGGAGGTTGTCCGCGAGCAGCGCCGCGCCGCGGTCGAAGTTTGCGGCCAGCACCTCGAGAGAGAAGTGCGTCCCCGCGGTCTCGTCCGCTGCGATGCGGTCGAGCTCCGTTTCCAGGCCGAGCCGGTCGAGGCTCGTCGAGCCCCACGGGAAGAGTTCCTCCAGGAGGTCGGCGACGCCCTCCTTACCCTGGGGCGTCTGGACGTCCGGGTTGGTGCGGATGCGCCCGAACACGCCGACGGTCCGGCTCCCTGGGCGCGGGCAGAGGACAAGGCGAAGGCCGTTGGCGAGGAGCCGATCCTGGGGCTGGGGCGGTGGCACGTAGGATGGCAGGGTGGAGAGCGGTTTTCGTGCCCAGGAGGGAAGCGCGACCGGGCCGGACGGCTCGGAGGCCGGGGACTCGACGTGGCGGCCCGGACGGGCGGTCAGGGAGACTCCGGCTTCATGGGGTTTCAGGAGGGCCTGGGTGGCGGTGTCGAGGTCGAGATATCGGCCGACCACCCGGTCCACGTCGGCCGCGGTCACCTTCCGGATCGCCTCCACCGCGTCGTCCGGCGACGACCGGTCTTCCACGGCCAGGGCTTGGGCCCACGCGAGAGCCAGACCCTGGACGGAGTTTTTCCGGAACTCTGCGGCGGTGACCGCCCGGCGCTTCGCTGCCTCCACGAGCTGGGGCGAAACGCCTCCCGTTACGGCGCGCCGGAGCGCCGCCTTCACGTGGGCGGCGAGCGCCGCTCCGTCGCCGCCGCGGGGGTACGAGGCGATGGCGTATCCGACGCCCGCTCCTGGAAACGGCTCATAGTCGAATTCGGCGCTGAGCGCCTTGCCGTCGGGTACGAGCCCGTAGAGCTCTCCCCGCCGGCTGCCCAGGACGTCGACCAGGACTTGCGCGGCAGCGGAATCCGGGCTGTCGAACCCGGGGAAGCGGAACGCGAGCACGGCGAGGCCCTCGGGCCGGTCGCTCTCCCTCTCGAACGCTGACGCGTGCAACGGTGCCGGGCGAATCCGGGGGCGGTGCGGTAGCTGCCGGGCCGGGATGCTCTCGAAGAGCGTCCGCACCTGGGCCAGGGTCCGGGCCGGGTCCACGTCTCCGGCCACCACCAACACAGCGTTGTTTGGGACGTACCACTCTCGGTGGAACCTGCGAAGTCGGGCGGCCGAGGTCCGGTCAAACGACTCGCGGGTGCCGAGGGCGTCGTGGGCCAGCGGCGTCCCCGCGAAGAGAAGGGACCGCAGGCGGCTGAAGAGGCGGTACTCGGGGTCGGAGAGGTCCTGCGCCACCTCCTGCTCGATCGCCCCCCGCTCCCGGGCCCAGGAGGCGTCAGTTGCGAGGATTGCGCGCATCCGGAGAGCCTCCACGCGCAGTGCGAGGGGCACGTCGGTGGCCGGCACGGTGAAGTAGTACCGGGTCGCGGTCTCCTCCGTCTCGGCGTTGAAATCACCCCCGAGGGCGGCGGCAATGCTCGCGAGCTGCTCGGCCGAAAGCCCGGGCGCGCCTCGAAACATCATGTGCTCGAGGGCGTGGGGCGTGCCGGGGAAGCCGGGGGGCGCGTTGAAGGAGCCCACCCGGTAGGTCACCACCGTCGTGGCCACGGGGGCGAGGGCGTCGCGGACGACGACGATGCGAAGCCCGTTTCGAAGGGTCGCTCGGCGCACGGAGGCGTGGTCCGCCCCGGAGGACCGGATCGCCGGCAGGAGCGCTACAGTGGCGACCAGGAGCACGAGGAGCGGGGTTCGTCTCATGACAGCATCCCTTTCACCGCGAGGTCCGTTCGGCTTGCGGTGTGCGCCGCGGGCCGGAGCATTGGCCCACGACCGCGGCCGTGGTACCTTCGGTCGGGTCGGAGAAAAGGCATCCAGGGCTCTGTCCGCAACAGCAACAGGCGCATCCCCACGCGCGACCATCGCGACGCGCGGCATCGGAGAGGGGCGAGACCGTGACCAAGGAAGGGATGCTCCAGGCCGCAGACCCCTACGCGCACATCTGGGCGCGCATCGCGACCGACAACCCGGCCTGGACCCTCCTCGGGATCCGGCTGAAGGAGCTCCGGCCCGGCGAGGCCACGTTGGTTCTGCCGTTTCGGCCCGAGATCCTGAATCCCTGGGGAAGTGTCCACGGGGGCATTGTCACGGGGCTGGCGGACGCGGCCGGCGGCTGTGCCCTTTACACGCGTACGACCCCGCAGCAGCGGGTGTCGAGTATCGAGCTCAAGGTCAACTTCCTGAAGCCTCTCACCGGCGACGCCCGAGCCGAGGCTCGTGTCCTCCACCACGGGACGCGAACCGGCGTCAGCTTCGTCGAGGTCCACGGTCCCTCCGGTTTGGCTGCGGTGGCTCTGCTGACGTTCGCTCTGGTCGGCTGAGGAGGTCTCCGCGACGGCGAGGGAATGCCCGTGTCACAGTCCCTGCCCGAAGCGGTCGTAGGAGACGCGGCTGAAGGCGAGGGAGTCGTGGGGGTGGGGGGACGGCGACTCCGCCGGGGACCCGACCGCTATGATCGCCTCCACCTCGAGCCCTGGTGGCAGCTGCAGACACTGCGCCACGTAGGCCGAGGACGTCTGGCTCGCGTCGTGCACCCGGCCCCGGATCTGGATCCAGCAGCTCCCCAGGCCCAGGGACGCGGCAGCCAGGTGCACGAACGTGGTGGCGATGGCCGCGTCCTCGACCCAGACGTCGCCCTTCGAGGGATCGGCGCAGACGACGATCGCCAACGGCGCGCCACCGAGAAACGAGGCGCCGTGGGGCTTCGCCCGGGAGAGGTCGGAGAGGAGCTTCGGGTCGGAGACGACCACGAAGTGACACGGGCTTTGTCCCTGTGAGGAGGGCGCCCGGAGCGCGGCCTCGAGCAGGAGCTCCGCCTGGGCGGGCTCCACGGGCGTCGCGAGGTAGCGGCGGACACTTCGCCGTGTGCGGACCAGTTCGACGAACATCGGGGTCTCCTTTCGCGTGGTGGAGTCGGTGACTCGTGCCGGAGGATCTCCTCGACCCGCTCTCGGAGCCTGTGGCACGCCCCGTCCGAGGCCACGAGGTCGACGGCGGAGGCCGATCGCGAACCGAGGAGACCCACTCCGCAGCCCGGACGAGGGAACGCCCTGGGCGCACCGGCACGTGCCAGTGTAGCCGCGGCGATTTCGCATGCAACGAGGAAGCGGAGCCGACTGGAGGGACTTCTCGCACTGCACGCCCGCCGAGGACCCGGTCGACGACGTCCTGGAGCGAACGGGGCCCGGACTTCGGATACCCGACGTGCGAGGTGTCGATCCTCGAACCTGGGGAAAGCCCGAGAGGTTGGGTACACTGGTCTCCACACGAGGACAACCGGACCGGTGCCCCCCCCGGATTCGCGGACGGTCGGGTCGGTGCCTGCGAGACGGAAGACGCCACGAGAAAGGAACCCGATGCCGTTCGCCATGGCCCAGGGCCACCGCATCGAGTACGAGCTCATCGAGGCGGCGACTGCCGAGGCCCCGGTTCTCGTGTTCCTGCACGAGGGGTTGGGATCGGTGGCCCTGTGGCAGGGCTTTCCCGGCAGGGTCGCGGCCGCGACCCGCTGCGGGGCGGTCGTGTACTCCCGCTATGGGTACGGGCGGTCGGACCCGCTCACAGCGCGGCGCAGCGTGCGGTTCATGCACGAGGAGGCGCTCGAGGCCCTCCCCGGGCTGCTCGACGAGCTGGGGGTGGCGGCCCCGGTGCTCTTCGGTCACAGCGACGGCGCGTCGATCGCCTTGATCCACGCCGGGTCGCGGTGTCGGCCGGTGGCCGGGGTCATCGCCCTGGCGCCCCACGTGTTCGTGGAGGACGTTACGATCCGGAGCATCGAGGCGGCGCGTCGCGCCTATGAGACGACCGAGCTGCGCGCGAAGCTCGGCCGCTACCACGCCGATCCCGACTCGGCGTTCCGGGGCTGGAACGACGTCTGGCTCGATCCGGAGTTCCGCGCCTGGAACATCGAGCCCTACCTGGCCA
The DNA here is from genome assembly GCA_016214985.1 of Deltaproteobacteria bacterium. GTDB lineage: Bacteria > Desulfobacterota > Deferrisomatia > Deferrisomatales > JACRMM01 > JACRMM01. The sequence continues at coordinate 5,055 of JACRMM010000014.1, forward strand.
CGGTTGAGGTGCCGGTCCTCGCGATCCAGGGGGTGGACGACGAGTACGGAACCCTGGAGCAGATCGACCGCATCGCCCAGCAGGTGGCCGATGTCGAGGTGCTCACGCTCAGCGGCTGCCGCCACTCACCGCACCGCGACCAGCCGGGTGCGGTGATTGAGTCGGTGACCCGCTTCATCGATCGCCTGCGCGCGGAGCACCCTCGACCGAGCGGCGCGAGGTAACGATGGCCCGAACCGCGTTTCTGTGCTCGGAAGCGATGTGGGGTCGGGGCCACGGCGAGGGGCACCCGCTCAAGCCGGAGAGGCTCCGCCGGACATGGGAGCTCCTGCGCTCCTGCCGCGCGTTCGACGCGCCCGGGAGCCGCCTCGTGGAGCCCGCGCCGGCCACCCGGGAGGAGTTGACCCTGTTCCACAGCGAAGAGTACGTCGAGGCAGTCGCCCTCCTGAGCCGCGGCGAGGGCGACGTCGATCCCGGCCGCTACGGCTTCGGCCCGGGAGATAACCCGGTGTTCGAGGGGATGTTCGAGACCGAGGCCCTCAAGGCGGGCGGGGCGCTCACCGGCGTGCGGCTGCTGCTCTCCGGCGAGGCGGACACCGCGTTCAGCTTCGCCGGCGGCTTTCACCACGCGCGCCCGCAGCGGGCCTCCGGCTTCTGCGTCTTCAACGACGCGGCGGCCGCCATCGCCTGGCTCACGGCCCGCGGCCGGCGCGTGGCCTACGTCGACGTCGATGTTCACCACGGCGACGGCGTCCAGGCCGCCTTCTACGAGACGGACCGCGTCCTGACAGTGTCGCTCCACCAGGACCCGCACACCCTCTTTCCGGGTACCGGCTTTCCCGAGGAGACCGGGGCCGGGGCGGGTCAGGGCTTCAGCGCGAACGTCCCACTCCCCCCCTGCACGACCGACGACGTGTACCTCTGGGCCTTCCGACAGGTCGTGCCGCCCCTCGTCCGCCGGTTCGCCCCGGACGTGCTCGTCACGCAGCTGGGCGTCGACACCCACTTCGCCGACCCCTTGGCTCGGCTCCTGCTGACGACCCGCGGATACGTGCAGGTCGTCGAGGAGCTCAAGGTCCTGGCCGCGTTGACGGCCGGCTGGCTCTCCCTGGGCGGGGGAGGGTACTCGCTGAATGTGGTGCCCCGGGCCTGGACGCTGGCGTACGGCGTGATGGGGGACCTTTCTCTGCCCGAGGAGTTCCCGGTCGAATACGCGGCCGCCTACGGGCCCGGCTCGCTCCACGACCTCCGGGGACCCGATGTGGAGCCGGCGATCGTCGAGCTCACCTGGGAGTGCGCCCGCGCGTCAGTCGACGGTTTGCGCCGGTCGCTGGGCGCCGCGTGGCCGGGCTGAGACCCCGCGCCCCCAGGTCGTAGGGTCTGCGCTCGAAGAAGACTCCCGAGGAGGAGGAAAGCATGCGAGAGGGGATGACGCTTCAAGGTCCGGAGAGCGGGGCAGCGGCCGGGTGTCTTCATTTGGCCGAAGGCGTGTGGCTTACATCGGGCCGCGCGGCGGTAATCGAGGGGCACAATCATCTGGCAGTCATCGATCCCGGGGACGAGCCGTGCGGGTCTCTGGACCGCCCCGCGGGGCCGCTCGCCGATACGATCCGGCTGATCGGCGAGACGGGGAAGCCCCTGCGCTGGATCCTGCTCACGCACTCCCACCCGGATCACGTGATGAACCTCCCGGCCTTTCGCGCGGTGGCCCACGCGGCGGTGGTCGCGCACGCGGCGAGCCCACTCGGGGCCGACGTGCGCCTCCGTGAACGAGGCCTCGTCGGGGAGGGCTTGGGGCTCGAGGCGATCCCGACCCCTGGGCACTCGGCCGCGGGGGACGATCTCACCTTCTGGCTTGGATCGAAGGAGATCGTCTTCACCGGCGACGTGGTTCAACCGAAGGGGGAGGCGTGGGACCGGCCCTTCTACCCCAGCCCCTACCCCTACTTCACGGATGGGGAGGTGTACCTGGAGAGCCTGGAGTCGATCGGGAGCCTGCCCTTCTCGGTGCTCGTCACGGGGCACCGCGAGGTCCGGGGGCACGCCGAGGCGCGGCAGTGGGTCGAACTCACCGCGCGCGCGATTCGAAGGGTGGGCGAGCTCGTGGCCGCGTGGCCGGGGCCCGACGATCTCCGAAGCGCGGCGCCGGTGCTCTACGCGCAACTCGCCCGGGAGAGAGGGATCCCGGAAGAGGCGATACGGGCGCGACTCGAGCGCCGCTCCGGCGGACCCTCGGCGTTCGAGCTCTTCGACCTGCCGGGGATCGCCGACTACTGGGCGAGGGTGCGGTCCGGTTCCTCGGCCGGCGCCGGGTCCAACTGAGTCTTCGCGGCGAGGAGAACGACGGCATGGATCGCGGGTCACGCAACCGGCTCACCGACCGGCTCCTTCCCCGCTTCGGCGGGGACACTCTCTTCGACCGGGTCGCCCGCGCGGTCTGTCGGGCCGGGTGCCTCCCGCGAAAGGAGCTCTTCGAAGCGTGGGAGGTGGCACGGCGGGTGCGGCGGCGGTTCCGGGGTGGCCGAGTGGTGGACCTCGCGTGCGGCCACGGGCTCGTGGCGCAGCTTCTCCTCCTGCTCGACGATACGACGGCCGCCGCGGTCGCGGTGGATCGCGCGGTCCCGAGCAGTGCCCACCGGCTCGCCGCCTCCCTCGCGGGGACCTGGCCGAGGCTTTCCGGCCGTGTATCCTTTGTGCAGGCGGAGCTCGAGGAGGTGCCGCTCGAGTCGGGGGATCTGGTCGTCTCGGTGCACGGGTGCGGCGGAATCACCGACCGGGTCTTGGACCGTGCGACGGCGGCCGGGGCGCGGCTGGCGGTCCTTCCCTGCTGCCACGACCTCGGCGGTGCCGACCGGGGAGGGCTCGAGGGTTGGGTCGACGGGGCGCTGGCGGTGGACATCGAGCGCGCCTTGCGCGTTCGGTCTCGTGGCTACCGCGTCATGACGCAGCGGATCCCCGCGGACGTAACTCCGAAGAACCGCCTGCTCCTGGCCGAGCCCTTGGGTCCTGCGACCCTGGCCTCGCGTAGAGTCTAGGGACCTCGGGAAGAGGCAAGTGGAGCCCGGGGCGGCGCCCCGGCGCGGCGAATGAAGCGGCGAACGGTTGCGAGACCCCAGCAGAGGCGCGCACAATGGCGGGCGAGCGGGCGTTCCCACGGGAGGAGGAGCCAGATGAGCGAGAAGGACAAGGTCGAGGAGACGTACTGGAAGTGCACCAACTGCGGCTACACGGTGCAGGTACCCGTGCCGCCGGAACCGTGCCCTTCGTGCCGGAAGGCGTGCGAGTTTCACAACGTGACCTGTTATGCGCCCGAGTGTGGGTTCACGGGGATCGATCCCCGGCTGACGTAGCTCGGGGAGCGTCGAAGTGGTGAGTCCCGCCGGCATCGGAAGGCCGCGCGGGATTCCGAACTGGGCCGACCCTCACAAGGAGGTGCGACATGAAGATCCAACCCCTCACCCCTCAGGGCCAGACCCTGGCCGCCGAGGGACGCCGGCAGCCGCGCGCCCCGGGGCCGGGCCCTGCCCGTGGGACGCAGACCGATGACACCGTGCAGATCAGCGACGAGGCCTCGGCCGTTCGGTCAGTTGCGGACGCCGCCCGCGTGGCCGGCAAGACCCGGGAGTTGATCGCCCAGGGCAACCGCGAGGCGGTTGCCGCCCAGCCGATCGACGTCCGGCGGCTTCGCGAGCTCCTGGAGAGCCGCGGCGCCCGCTGAGCCGGCAGGGTCCCGGGGTCGGTCTTCGGTTGACGCTCGACTCGGTTGATCTTCGTTGGGAGGAGCTCGGATGAGGGCTGCGGGGATGCTCTTGTACAACCTCGTGCTGTGCCTCTGGATCGGAGGCATGGTGCTGTTTACGTTCGTCGTGACACCGCTGCTCTTCCGACACTACGACCGCAACGTCGCCGGGGACATCGTCGGCACGCTGATCCCGGCGTACTTTCGCTACAACCTCCTGCTAGCGCTCCTGGGCGCCGCCCTGCTCCTGGCGTTCTGGTGGGCGTGGTCCCCGCTGCCGCGCCGGCTGGCCCTCGTGCTCCTGCTGGGTGCGGCCCTGGTCGAGGGCTACGTCAGCTTCCGCCTGCACCCTCAGATCGCGGCCGTGAAGAAGACTGTCGCGTCCTTCGAGTCCGATCCCGGCTCGCCCGCTCGCAAACGATTTCGCACTCTCCACGCCTTGAGCGCGGCCCTGAACCTGGCGGTTCTCGCCGACGGGGTGGCGCTCCTGGTCCTGAGACCGCTTCTCCCCAAGTGAACGGCCGCGGGGACGAGCGACGCGGCCGCCGCCGGGCTACTTTCCCTACCCAATCCCTTGGAATAGAACAGGATTGCGAAGCGGTTCGGCGGGGGTGAAATTTTAGTGAGACTCGAGCTTTTTTAGCCTTGCTAAAATAAGGACCGAGCGTTAGCATCCCCCCCGCACTTGGCCGAACCGGGGTTGGCCCTTGCCATCGAGGAGGAGAGAAGCCATGGCGCGAAACAAGATCACGGTCGTGGGAGCGGGGTTCGTGGGCGCCACCGCCGCGCACTGGGCAGCGGCCAAGGAGCTCGGTGACGTCGTTCTGGTGGATATCGTCGAGGGCGTGCCCCAGGGCAAGGGCCTCGACCTCCTGGAGGCGAGCCCGGTCGAGGGCTTCAACGTGAACGTCCTGGGAACCAACGGGTACGAGGACACCGCCGGCTCCGACGTCGTCATCATCACCGCCGGTCTGCCCCGAAAGCCGGGCATGAGCCGGGACGATCTGCTGCTGAAGAACTTCGAGATCGTGAAGGCCGTGACCCAGCAAGTGGCGCCGCGGTCGCCCGACGCCGTGCTGATCATCGTCTCCAATCCCCTCGACGCCATGGCCTACACGGCGCTGAAGGTCTCCGGCTTTCCCAAGGAGCGCGTCATCGGCATGGCCGGCGTGCTCGACACGGCGCGGTTTCGCACGTTCGTCTCCCAGGAGCTCGGCGTGAGCGTCGAAGACGTGCAGGGCTTCGTCCTCGGCGGCCACGGCGACACCATGGTTCCCGTGGCCCGGTACTGCAGCGTGGGCGGCATCCCGCTCACTTCCCTCCTGTCCCCCGAGCGTCTGGCGGCCATCCTCCAGCGCACGCGCGACGGAGGCGCCGAGATCGTCAACTACCTCAAGACCGGGTCCGCCTTCTTTGCCCCTGCGGCGTCCGCCGTGCAGATGGCCGAGGCCATCCTCAAGGATCACAAGCGAGTCCTACCGTGTGCCGCCTACCTCGACGGCGAGTACGGGTACAAGGGGATCTACCTGGGAGTGCCGACGCTGCTGGGTGCCCGCGGCGTGGAGAAGATCTTCCAGATCGATCTGACCGGAGACGAGAAGGCGGCCCTGGACAAGTCCGCAGCATCGGTCCAGGAGCTCGTGTCGAAGCTCCCGGTGTGACACGAGGGAGGGGCGGCGCGATGGGAGGTCGGGCCCGAGACGGCCGAAGTGGGGGAAAATTGTTGACCGTCCCGGTAGCTCATCGCTATTCTGGAACGCGGTGAGACATCCCGTGTTCAACGCCCTCCCGTCCGCATTCCCGCGTTTTGCCCACCCTGTCGGCCCCTCCGGCCGCGGCGCTCCGGTGTCGCAACGGGGGCTCTCCGCGCCACGCTGGCGTGGTCAAAAGCTCGAGGGCGCGGTGGGCGGAGACGACCGACGACCGACGACGGACATCCAACGAAGGAAGGCCCCATGCGCGTAAAGCTGGAGACCGGCAACATTCGCAACGACCGGATCAAGAAGGTCGAGGAGATCTCCTGCCAGAACGTGTACCAGTGCTACCAGTGCGGGAAGTGCTCGGCCGCGTGCCCGGCAACGCCCGAGATGGACATGCTCCCGAATCAGGTCATCCGCTATCTGCAGCTCGGCCTCGACGACAAGGTGTTCCAGGCCAACACCCCCTGGATCTGCGCGTCGTGCCTGCAGTGCATGAGCGTGTGCCCCAAGGGCGTGGACCTCGCCCGGATCATGGAGGCCATTCGGATGCTGCAGCTGCGCAAGGGACAGAACGAGATCGAGATCCGAAAGTTCCCGCGGGAGTACCTCGAGAAGTCGCCACAGATCGCGTTCATCAGCGGGTACCGGAAATTCCTGTCGTTGAGCTGAAGCGTCGTTTCTGGTCCCTGGTCCCTCGTCCCTGGTCTTCCAACCAAGAACAAGGGACCGAGGACGTCACCAAAGGTGACCTATGAATTATCCCTACTTCCCCGGCTGCACCCTCTACACCAAGGCCCAGTCCTTCGACGAGGCGGCCAAGCGCGCCGGCGACAAGCTCGGCTTCGCCCTCGAGGAGCTTCCTTACTGGACGTGCTGCGGGGCTACCTTTCCGCTGGCCGAGGACTACGACATGGCCCTGGCGTCGCCCACGCGGGTGCTGGCGCGGGCCCGTCAGCAGGGGGAGAAGGTCGTGACCCTGTGCGCGGTGTGCCACAACGTCCTCAAGCGCACGAACCACGTGATGAAGACCAACGAGGCCCGGCGGGCGAAGGTCACGGACTTCATCCAGGAGCCTTACGACGGCACGCTCGACGTGGTCCACTACCTGGAGGTCCTGCGCGACGACGTCGGCTTCGAGGGCGTCGCGGCCAAGGTGGAGAAGTCGCTCCAGGGGCTCAAGGTGGCGCCCTTCTACGGCTGCCTGCTCCTGCGCCCCAAGGCCGAGATGGCCATGGACGATCCGGACAACCCCCGCATCTTCGAAGACCTCCTGCGCGCGCTCGGCGCCGAGCCGGTGGACTTCCCGATGAAGGCCGAGTGCTGCGGCGCCTTCCAGGTGGTCCACTCGGACGACATGGCCACCCGGTGCTCCCGAGAGATCATCGGCTCGGCCAAGAAGAGGGGCGCCGAGTTGCTCGTGACCGCGTGCCCCCTGTGCCAGTTCAACCTGGAGGACCGCCAGGCCGAGATGGCGAAGGCGGAACAGGGGTTCAAGGGGCTGCCCGTGTTGTACTTCACGCAACTCTTGGCCCTGGCTCTCGGCGACAGCGCCGAGGGCATGGACGTCTCGCGCCACCACGCCGACCCGAGGCCTGTGCTCCAGGCCCACGGATTGTAAGGCGGGGCTCGCCTCGCCATTGCTGCTTGGCAGGAACATGATTTCGGCGGGGCAAGCCCCGCCCTACGAGTGAACGACCGATGGGTGATCAGCAGAAGATCCTCGTAATTGGCGCCGGCATTGCCGGCATCACGGCCTCCATCGATCTCGCCGACGCCGGCCACGAGGTCCTGCTGGTGGACCGGCTCCCATCGATCGGTGGCCGGATGCTCCAACTCTCCGAGACCTTCCCGACCCTCGACTGCGCCCAGTGCACGCTCACTCCGCGGACGGTGGAGACCGGGCAGCACCGCAACATCCGGCTGCTGACGTACTCCGAGGTCCTCGGCCTGACGGGCGAGCCGGGCGATTTCACGGCGACGATCCGGCGCAAGGCCGGCAAGGTCGACTGGACGAAGTGCACCGGGTGCGGCGCCTGCCAGGAGAAGTGCCCCACCCGGGTGAAGACGAACTTCTTCGACCGCGGCGTGGGGATGAAGAAGGCGATCTTCTCGCTCTCACCCCAGGCCATCCCCAACAAGCCTTACATCGACGTTGAGAACTGCCGGTACTTCAAGTTCGGCAAGTGCCGGATCTGCTCGAAGGCGTGCCCCGTGGGCGCCATCGACTACGAGCAGGAGGACCGCCTGGTTGAGGAGAAAGTGGCGGCGGTGATCGTGGCCACGGGCTTCGAGCTCTACCCGATCGCGGCCATGGGCGAGTACGGGTACGGAACGGTGCCGGACGTGATCGACGGCCTCGCCATGGAGCGGTTCTGCTCGGCCTCCGGTCCCACCGCGGGCAAGGTCTTGAGGCCGTCGGACGGCGCGGAGCCCAAGAGCGTCGTCTTCATCCAGTGCGTCGGCTCCCGCGACCCCGAACACCACAAGCCGTACTGCTCGCGGGTCTGCTGCATGTACTCCGCGAAGCATGCGCGGCTCTACAAGCACAAGGTCCACGACGGCATTGCCACCCTCTTCTACATGGACCTTCGGACCACCGGGAAGGGCTACGAGGAGTTCCTCCAGCAGTCGACGGAAGAGGAGGGGCTGATCTACGTCAGGGGCCGTGTCTCGAAGATTTTTAGAGATGGTGACAAAGTCATCGTGTGGGGGACCGACACCCTTTCAGGCCAGCCCGTCGAGGTCGAGGCCGACATGGTCGTCCTGGCCACCGCCCTGGTCCCCAACCCGGAGCAGGCGGCGCTCGCGACGGCCCTGGGGATCGAGGCCGACGTGAACGGCTTCTTCCAGGAGGGGCATTACAAGGTCGGCTCCAACGAGACGGTCCGACCCGGCGTGTTCGTGGCGGGCTGCTGCCAGGGGCCCCGCGACATCGCCGACACTGTGGCGCACGCCTCGGCGGCGGCCTCCAAGGTGCAGGTCTTCCTCGCGCAGCGCCGCCGCGCGGCTTGAAGGCTGCTGGGATGCGCACAGACATGATCGGTTGTGGGCGGGGCGGCCTCCTGGCCTCCCAGCGTCCCAGCGAGGGGTAGATGGCACGCATAGGTGTCTTTCTCTGTTGGTGCGGTGCGAACATCGCGGACACGGTCGACGTGCACCAGGTGATCTCGGACGTGAAGAACGTGCCCGAGGTCGTACACGCCGAGAACTACATGTACATGTGCTCCGACCCGGGGCAGGAGCGGATCAAGAACGCGATCCGAGACGCCAACCTCGACCGGGTCATCGTCGCCTCCTGCTCGCCGCGGATGCACGAGACCACCTTTCGTCGGGCGGCGGCGTCCATGGGCCTGAACCCGTACCTGGTCGAGATCGCCAACGTCCGCGAGCAATGCTCCTGGGTGCATCAGAAGGACAAGGGGCTCGCCACCCGGAAGGCGCTCCACATCATCCGCGCCACCATCGAGAAGGTGAAGCGAAACGGTTCGCTCGAGGCGATCCGGGTGCCGGTCACCAAGAGGGCCCTGGTGGTGGGGGCCGGCATCGCCGGCATCGCCGCGGCGCTGGACCTCGCGGATGCGGGGTTCGAGACCGTCGTTGTGGAGCGGGAGGCGGTGATCGGCGGCAAGATGCGCTTTCTGTCGAGGACCTTTCCCTTCCATGAGCCGGCGGCCGACGTGTTGGAGCCGAGGGTGAAGGCCTTGGCCGAGCACCCGAACGTGCGCCTGTTCACGGGGAGCCAGGTGACCGACGTCTCCGGCTACGTCGGCAACTTCGAGGTGGATATCCAGCCTCTGTCGGCCGAGGGGGGCGGGGAAACCGTCCAGGAGAAGGTGGGCGCGATCGTGGTTGCCACGGGGTACGACCTCTATCCGGTGGAAAGGATGGCGGAGTACGGCGCCGGGCAGGTGCCCGACGTGGTCGACGGGCTCGCCTTCGAGGCTCTGCTGCAAGAGAGCTTCGCCTCCGGTCGACCGGTGCGGCGACCCTCGGACGGCAAGGTCGTGCAGGATGTCGTCTTCATCCAGTGCTCCGGCAGCCGGGATCCGGAGAACCACAAGCCCTACTGCTCGCGCGTATGCTGCCTGTATACCTCGAAGCAGGCGCGGCTGTTCCGGGAGCAAAATCCCGACGGCCAGGCGATCGTCTCCTTCATGGACATGCGCACCGACTGCAAGGGCACCGAGGAGTATGCCCAGCGAAACATCGAGGAGACGGGGATCGTCTACGTCCGCGGGCGGGTGTCGAAGCTCTGGCGCGACGGGGACCGCGTCGTCCTGTGGACCGCGGACACGTTGACGGGCGAAAAGCTCGAGGTGGAGGCAGACCTGGTCGTGCTCGCCATGGCCATCGAGCCTTCGGCTGGGTATCTGGAGGTGTCGAGCCTCTTTCGTGCCAGCGTGGACCAGAACGGGTTCTTCCAGGAGAGCCATATCAAGCTCCGGCCGGTGGAGAGCATGACCCGGGGCGTATACCTGGCGGGTGCCGGGCAGTACCCCAAGGACATCACCGACTCGGTGGCGCAGGCCCAGGCCACGGCGTCGAAGATCCAGAGCCTGTTCTCCAACGAAGAGCTCGCGCAGGACCCCCTCGTGTCCCAGGTGGACCCGGACATCTGCTCGGCCTGCGGCCTGTGCGTTCCGATCTGCCCGTACGGCGCGAGAGAGGTCGATCCGGCGGCCGGCTTCAGCCGGGTGAACGAGGCCCTGTGCCAGGGCTGCGGCGCGTGCGTGGCCGTCTGCCCCAACAAGGCGTGCCAGCTCAAGAACGACAGCCTCGTGCAGGTCCTGAACGAGATCGAGGTGTTTACGGAGAGCGCGGCGGAAGAAGAGGCGCTGTGCGCGTGCGGCTAGGACGCGAGCGGTTGGGCAGCTAGGCCGCTAGGCGGCCCGCCCCCAGAGCTGCCCAGCAGCCCGGCCGCCCAACGTGCGACGACAGGAGCACCATGCATCCCTTTGCGAAACAGATCCAGGACACGAGCGGCCAGAACCTGTCGCGGTGCTACCAGTGCAAGAAGTGCACGGCCGGCTGCCCGACGGTGTCGTGGTTCGAGTGGGGCAACCACGCCATCGTGCGGATGATCCAGCGGGGGATGAAGGAGGAGCTTCTGTCCTCCAAGGCCATCTGGATGTGCGTGACCTGCGAGACCTGCGGAACGCGCTGCCCCAACGGGATCTACCTGTCTCCGATCATGGACGCCCTGCGGTCCCTGGCCGTCGAGGAGGGCCGCCCCCAGGCCGAGCCGGCGGTGATGGCGTTTCATCGCTCTTTCGTGGGGAGCGCGAAGCGTTTTGGCCGGGTCCACGAGGCCACGATGCTCCTGGCGTACAAGTGGGCGACCAAGGACTTCATGACGGACATGGGCGTGGGGATGAAGCTGTTCTTCAAGGGCAAGATCCCGCTCCTGCCGAAATCCGTGAAGGGCAAGGCGGAGATCGACAAGATTTTCGCGGCGTCGAAGGTGAAGCTCTGATGGACCTCTCCTACTATCCCGGCTGCACGGCGCACTCCACGGCCTGGGAGTTCAACGAATCGACCCACGGGGTGTTCCAGGCCCTGGGGCACGGGCTCGCCGAAATCCCGGACTGGAATTGCTGCGGCGGCGCCTCGGCTCACAACCTCGACCACTTCGTGGGACTGGGCCTTCCGGCCCGCAACTTGGCGCTTGCCCAGAAGCAGGGGCTCGACCTCCTGATTCCCTGCGCCGGCTGTTACGGAAACTGCAAGAAGGCCGAGGCGGCCCTGAAGGACCCCGGCGCGGACAAGGCCAAGCTCGAGAGCGTCCTGGAGTTTGGGTGGAAGGGCACCATCCGCGTCCTCTCGCTGGTGGACTTCCTGGAGAGTCCAGGGGTACTCGACGCAATTCGGGCCACCGTAAGGAAGCCCCTGAAGAGCCTCAAGGTCGTGGCCTACTACGGGTGCCAGTTGGTGCGGCCCCCGGCGGTCACGGGCGTGAAGAGCTGGGAGAACCCCACGATCCTCGAGGCGGCCTGCGAGGCGGCCGGAGCCACGGCGCTCGACTGGTCCTACAAGGTGGACTGCTGCGGGGCCGATCTGGCGCTCACCCACGGCGACCGAGCCGCGACGATCTGCTCGAAGCTCGCGGTCAAGGCCAAGGAGGCCGGGGCGGAGGCGATCGTGGTCTCCTGCGGGCTGTGCCAGGCGAACCTGGACATGCGCCAGGGCAGCGCGGGCCTCCCGATCCTCTACATCACCGAGCTCCTGGGCGAGGCGATGCAGCTGCCGGGCCGGGAGAAGTGGTGGAAAAAACACATCGTCGACCCGTCGAGGCTGTTCGGATGAGGCCGCGACGAGCTGCCAGTACTCCGCTGTCAGCCAAGGCTCTTCGAATGCTGTTTTTTCGTGATCTGGCTGATAGCTGATCGCTGAACGCGGACAGCCGAGAGAGATACGAGATGACCCCTGACCCGAAGAACACCGCGTTGGTGATCGGCGGCGGCTTCGCCGGAATGCAGGCCTCCCTCGTTCTCGCCGAGCGCGGGCACAAGGTAGTCCTGGTGGACAAGCGGCCCGCCATCGGCGGCCTCTTTCCGCTGCTGGACAACCAGTTCCCGACGCAGTCCTGCGGGGTGTGCTTCATGGCGTGTGACACGCCGACGTACTGCCCCTTCGTCCAGTGCGACCTTCACGAGAATGTGGACGTGGTTCCCTTCGCTTCGGTCGACAGGGTGGAGGGCCAGGCCGGGGAGTTTCGGGTGGGCCTCACCCAGTCGGCCTCCTGTGTGGATCCGGAGAAGTGCACTGACTGCGGCGCTTGCGAGGCGGTGTGCCCGGTCACGGTGCCCCGGGAGTTCGGCGACGGGCTTGAGACCCGCAAGGCCGTGTTCAAGTACTACCCCAAGGCCGTGGCCAAGGCCTACGTGGTGGACCGCAAGGCCTGCCCTCCCGACTGCCGGAAGTGCGTGGAGGCCTGCGACCCGGGCGCGATCGATCTGGACGCGAAGGCCCGCCGCCTCTCGGTTGACGTCGGCGCGGTGATCCTCGCACCGGGAGCGGATGTCTTTCCCGCGAGCACCAAGGAGGAGTTCGGGTACGGCCGTTACGCCAACGTGCTCTCAGCCGTGAAGTTCGAGCGGATGCTGGCCGCGGGCAGCCCTGGCTCGGGCCGGGTCATTCGGCCCTCGGACGGAAAGACCCCGAAGAGCCTCGCGTTTGTCCAGTGCGTGGGAAGCCGCGACGCGGAGGGCGGGCAGGGGCACTGCTCGTCGGTGTGCTGCATGTTCGCCCTGAAACAGGCGTTCTTCGCCAAGGAGCGGCATCCGGACCTCGCGGTTTCGGTCTACTATATGGATCTTCGGGCCTTCGGGAAGGACTACGAGGCATACCTGCGCCGCGCCGAGGCGCTGGGGATCCGCTTCGTGCGGGGCATTCCCTCGGTGATCCGACAGGTGTCCGCGACCGGTGATCTCGCTTTTCAGGTGGCCGGAGAAGAGGGGATGAGGGAGGACGCCCAGGAGCTCGTCGTCCTGGCCGCTGGGTTCTGTCAGGGCTCGGAGGCCCGGGAGCTCGCAAAGGCGTTCGGCGTGACACCGGCGGAGGGGGGCTTCGCCGGTGGACCGGAGTTCTCGCCCTGCGAGACGGAGCGGGCGGGTGTGTTCACCTGCGGCGCTTTCCGGGAGCCAAAGGACATCCCCGAGACTACGGCCGAGGCCGCGTGCGCCGCGGGGCTGGCGGCCCGGGTGCTGGAGGGCCCCGGCGTGGCCGAGGACCCGGACCTGCCCACTCCTGCCGACTTCCGCGGAGAGGCCCCTCAGATCGGGGTCGTGTTGTGTACCTGCGAGGGGTTCAACGCGGCGCGCGCGGACTTCGGCGCTCTGAAAGGTTCCGCCCTGGCGATGCCGGGCGTGTCGTTCGTCGAGACGGTTGCGCACGCGTGCGCCAAGGCCGGCATGGACGAGGTCCGCCGGATCTTCGCCGAGCGCGAGCCCAACCGCCTGGTCCTCGCGTCGTGCTCCCATCGGATCGTGGAGAAGCTCTACGCGCACCAGTTCCGGCAGATGGGGGTCCACGCCGGCGTCCTGGAGATCGCGAATCTTCGGGAGGCGTGCTTGGAGGGCCCGGGCGTACCCCCGGCCGGGCAGGGAGCGGCGGAAGCGGCTCTGCGCGAGGCGGTGCGGAAGGCCTGGCACGCGGGGTTCGGGGCGGTCGCGCGGGAGAGCGTCGAGAGGACCGTCCTGGTCATCGGGGGCGGTGCCGCGGGGATGCGGGCGGCCCTGGACCTGGCGGCCCTCGGCCACTCGATCCACCTGGTCGAACGGGAGACCGAGCTCGGCGGCAACCTGCGCACGGCCCGCTACACCATCAAGGGAGGGCGTCCCCAGGAGCTCCTCGCCGAGCTTTCGAAGCGGGTGCGCTCCGAGCCGGCGATCCAGGTGCACGCGGGCGCCCGGGTTTCTTCGGCGCAGGGCCGGCTCGGCGCCTTCCGGACCGCGGTCGAGGCCGCGGGCGGAACGATCGAGATTCTCCACGGTGCGGTTGTTTTCGCGACCGGGGCGTCGGAGCAGAAGCCGAAGAGCTACGGGTACGGCCAGAGCTCGCGGATCGTGACCCAGCGAGAGCTCGAACAGCGCCTGGCCGCCGGTGAGGCGGGCCCCAAACGCGTCGTGATGATCCAGTGCGTGGAGTCCCGGGAAGAGGCCGACGGCTGCCGCCCGTGGTGCTCTCGGGTCTGCTGCACCCATGCGGTGAAGAACGCCTTGAAGATGTTGGAGACGACCCCCGACGCCGAGGTCACCGTACTGTACCGGGATCTGCGGACCTACGGCGCGTTCGAGCACGCCTATCGCCAGGCGCGCGACGCGGGGGTGCTGTTCACCCCCTACGACCTCGTCCGCCGGCCCATCGTCGAGGCCGAGGGCGACCGGGTCGCGGTGCGCTTCTTCGAGCCGGCCCTGGGAACCGACGTGACGCTGGAGCCCGACCTCCTGGTGCTGGCCGTGGGGCTCGCCCCCGAGGCGGAAGAAGCCCGCAGGCTGGCGGGGCTCTACGGCGTGGAGGTGGGGGAGGGCGGCTTCTTCCGAGAGAAGAACCCGAAGGCCGCCACGACCGATTTCGCGAAGAAGGGCGTGTACATGGCGGGGCTCGCCCACGCGCCCAAGCACGTCGAGGAGAGCCTGACCCAGGCCGGGGCGGCAGCGGCCCGCTGTAGCGCGGTGCTCGCCAAGGGGGCGCGGCGATCGTCGGAGAAGGCGTCGTACGTGGTCGAGAAGATCTGCAGCCGCTGCGGGGTCTGCGTGGACGTGTGCCCCTACGGCGCACGACGTCTCGACCCGGAGCGAAACGTCGCCGTCGTGGACCCGATCCTGTGCGAGGCCTGCGGCGCGTGCACCATGGCCTGTCCCAACAAGGCGGCCCAGCAGTACGGGTTCGCTCCGAAGCAGATGCTGATGGGATTGGATGAGCTGCTGGGCGGCTAGGCGGCTCGACGGCCTATGATCCATCTTTGTGTGCTCTTGCAGACTGGCCGCCTAACGGCCTAGCTGCCCAGCGATCTTGGAGAGGTCTTTGATGTCCGCACAGACCGCCGCAAGCACCGAACCCTTCGAGCCCCGCATCGTGGCCTTCCTGTGCCACTGGTGCACATACACCGGCGCGGATCTGGCGGGCACGACCCGCCAGCAGTACCCGCCGAACGTGCGCGTGGTGCACCTCATGTGCTCCGGTGCCGCCGATGTCGTGTACGTCCTGAAGTCGCTGATGGACGGTGCCGACGGTGTGCTCGTGGGCGGCTGCCACCCCGGCGACTGCCACTACCAGTCGGGCAACTTCAAGGCGCGCCGGCGGGTGGCGATCCTGCGCACGATCCTCTCGCAGCTCGGCATCCCTGAGGAGCGCGTGTGGTTGCGGTGGATCAGCGCGAGCGAGGGCCGACTCTTTGCGGAAACGGTGACGGAGATGACCGACGCCATTCGCAAGATGGGTCCGAGTGAGTTCAAGCAAGGGTGGGACGCGTAGGGCGGGGCAGTGCCCCGCCGCATTCAGCTGTCAGCTGTCAGCTTGGAACGAACGATGCGAAAGGTTTGGCTGACAGCTGATCGCTGACAGCCAGCGAGATCGTAGGGTGGGCGATGCCCACCATCGAGAGCAGATGCGGTGGGGCAGAGCCCCACCCTACGCGAGGTAGCAGATGAAGAAAGCGTTACTACCCACCAACGGTGACCCGCTCCACGCGGTCGAGACGCTCCTCAAGGGCCTCATCGAGAAGGATCTCGTGGACGAGGTGATGGTTCCCGCCGCGAGCCCCTCGGGGATGACGGTCCTGTCCCTCTTTGCCCGATCGGATCTGCTGGAGGGCGCCAACCCCTGGTCGCCGGTGATGCCGGTGCAGGGCGGCCGCGCCACTCAGCAACTCGCGTTCACGGACCCCGGGGCGAGGGTGGCGGTGGTGCTTCGCCCCTGCGAGGCGCGCGCGGCGGTCGAGCTGATCAAGCTCAAGCAGATCCAGGCCGAGCACCTGACGTTCGTGACGGTGGACTGCCCCGGCACCTATGAGGTGACCGGTTTCCACGCGTCGACCCAGAAGGGCGACGCGGCGGCCGAGAGCCGAAGGCTCGTCGAAGGGATGACCGCGGGCGCGCCGTCGGCCGGCGAGGGACTGACGTTCCGGACGGCCTGCTCGATCTGCGAGTTTCCCTCCGCGGAGCTCGGAGACCTGAGGGTCCACGCCTTCGGTGCCAAGGCGGGCGACGCGGTGGGACTCGAGGCGAGCGACGAGATCGCCGCGAAGCTCGAGACGGCTGGGCTCGCTGCCTTCGACGGCCGGGCGGTCGAAGCTCGCGAAGGGGTCGTCAAGGCCCTCACGGCCGAGAGGACGAAGGCCCGGGACGCGGCCTTTGCGGCCTTCAAGGCCGAGGCGGGCGGCGTAGACGCGCTCAAGAAGGCCTTTGCCACCTGCATCCGGTGTTACAACTGCATGGAGAACTGCCCCATCTGCTACTGCAAGCTCTGCATCTTCAAGACCCCCACCTTCGACCACCCCGGCGAGCTCTACGCCCGGTGGGCCGAGCGCAAGGGCGCCCAGAAGATGCCGGCCGAGACGACGCTCTTCCACCTGACGCGCCTGAACCACATGTCCAGCTCCTGCATCGGGTGCGGCCTGTGCGACACGGCCTGTCCCATGGGCCTGCCGGTGGCCACGCTCTTTCGCAGCGTGGCGAAGGGCGTCCAGGGGATGCTTGAGTACGTGCCCGGCCGAAGCCTCGATGACCCGATCCCGCTCACCGTCTTCCGGGAGGACGAGCTGGAGGAGGAGTCGGGAGCGTTCAATTAGCTGTCAGCGGTCAGCTGTCAGCCAGATCAAGAACTCGACAAGAGGATTCAGAGCTTTAGCTGAGAGCTGACAGCCGAAAGCCGCCTTTCAGGAGGTTTCATCCATGACCGCAGAGGCCCAGAAGCAGCAGACCATCGCCAGCGGCGACCGCACGATCCTGCCCGAGGGGGCGAAGATGATCCCCGTGTACGTCATGGGGAAGAAGTACATGCTGCCCGAGACCCTCACGATCCAGAAGGCCGTGGAGTACGCGGGCTATCAGTACATCCGCGCCTGCGGGTGCCGGGGCGGGATCTGCGGCGCGTGCCCCACGGTGTGGCGCGTGCTGGGAGACTACCAGCTCCACTTCGGCCTGGCGTGCCAGACGGTCATCGAAGAGAACATGGTGCTGGCACAGCTGCCCTTCTTCCCGGCCAACAAGGCCACCTACGACCTCGAGGAGCTCAAGTCGGTCGGCGATGCGATCGTCTCGCTCTACCCCGAGGTGATGAAGTGTGTGGGCTGCAACACCTGCACGCGCGCCTGCCCCATGGAGATCGACGTGATGGAGTACATCAACGCGGCCATGCGGGGCGACGTGGCCCGGTGCGCGCGGGTGTCCTTCGACTGCATCCAGTGCGGCCTGTGCTCGGCGCGGTGCCCGGCGCAGATCGCGCACTACCACGTGGCCCAGCTCGCCCGCCGGCTCTACGGCCGCTTCGTGCTGCCCCAGGCCGAGCACCTCGCCCGGCGCGTGGAGCAGATCCTCAGTGGCCGGTTCGACCAGATGATGGACGAGGTGTCGGAGCTCCCCAAGGACGAGCTGCGGAAGCGCTACGTGGAGCGGGAGCCCGAGCCGCTGGACTCGAAGGGCTGGGAGCCGAAGGACAAGACGTATCTGTGAGCGGTCAGCGATCAGCTTTCAGCCAGATCGAAAGGTGCTCAAGATTCTAGCTCTAGCTGACAGCTGACAGCTGACAGCTGATAGCTGAAGAGGAGATTCCCCATGGGTTACACGCCGGAGATGAAAGAGCTGATCAAGCGCGTCGAGGCCACTCGGGCCGAGCGCATCGAGCGCACGCGCAAGGGCGAGTACTTCACGCCCATGACGCTGGAGCAGCGCGAGGAGGTCCTGGGGAGGTTTCACCCGGACTACATGGCGGCCGGTCGTCGAAGCGTGACGCTCGGGCCCAACAAGGGCGACATCTACCCCGAGGAGATCGTCGACCTCTTCGAGGCGTACCCGCGGATCCACCCGGATCACGTCGATCTTGAGGCCCTGCCGATCTACGAGACCGACGTCCTGGTGATCGGCGGCGGCGGGGGCGGTACCTCGGCCGCGCTGCTGGCCGCGGAAAAGGGATGCCAGGTCATCCTCGCCACGAAGCTCCGCCACGGCGACGCGAACACGGTCATGGCCGAGGGCGGCATCCAGGGCGCCGACCACGAGGTGGACAGCCCCTACTTCCACTTCATCGACACCCTCGGCGGAGGCCACTTCACCAATCGTCCCGCGCTCGTGGCCGCGCTGAGCCGGGATGCGCCGCTCGTGATCGCGTGGCTCGAGAAGCTCGGCATGATGTTCGACAAGCGCCCCGACGGCCGGATGCTCGTGCGCCACGGCGGTGGCACGAGCCGAAAGCGGATGCACTCGGCCGGCGACATGACGGGCTCAGAGATCATGCGCGTGGTCCGCGACGAGGCCCGCAATCGCCGCGACGCGATCGACGTGATGGAGTTCTCGGCCGCGGTCGAGCTCTTGAAGGACCCGTCGGGTCGGGCGGCCGGCGCGCTCTTCTACAACCTGGAGACCGAGGAGTTCTTCGTCGTGCGGTCCAAGGCCGTCGTCATGGCCACGGGCGGCAACGGGCGGCTCCACATCCAGGGGTTTGCCTGCACGAACCATTACGGCGCCACGGCCGACGGTCTGGTCATCGCCTATCGCGCCGGCGTACCCATGGACTTCCTGCACTCTACCCAGTACCACCCCACCGGTGCTGCCTACCCGGAGCAGAACGTGGGCCTCCTCATCACCGAGAAGGTGCGGGGCCTGGGGGCAAACCTGTGCAACATCCACGGCCAGCAGTTCGTGTTCGAGCGCGAGCCCCGCGACGTGGAGAGCGCGGCCATCATCCGCGAGTGCGCCGAGAGGGGGCTCGGGATCCGCACGCCCGTCGGTCGCCTCGGCGTGTGGCTCGACTCGCCCATGATCGAGGAGCTCGAAGGGCCGGGCGCCGTGGAACGGGAGCTTCCCGCGAAGTACATGCAGTTCATCCGGTACGGCATCGACATCCGCAAGGAGCCGATGCTCATCTACCCGACGCTCCACTACCAGAACGGTGGGATCCAGATCAATGCGAACGCCGAGACGACGGTGCCCGGCCTCTACGCGGCCGGAGAGACCACAGGCGGCGTGCACGGCGAGAACCGGCTCATGGGCAACTCGCTGCTCGACATCCTCGTGTTCGGCCGCCGGGCTGGTGCGAACGCGGCGGAGTACATCCAGAGCGCAGGCGCGCCGGGCAAGGGGGGACTCGACCACGTCCGCGCCTACGTGCACGAGCTCGAGGCCGCCGGGGTAGAGCGGACCCGCATCGCGCCCATGGTCCTGCCCGATTACACCACCGACGACGTGCACAAGCGCCAACTCACGGCGCACTACGCTGGGACGCTTCGTTAGCACTCAGCCAACAGCTTTCAGCGGTCAGCTACGGCAACATCGGCAACAACTTGGGTCAAGCTGACGGCTGATCGCTGACAGCTGACCGCGCGCCGGAGGCGAAATGAACATTCACGAGTACCAGGCGAAGGAAGTCTTGAAGAAGTACGGAGTGCCCGTGCCGCGCGGCATCGTGGCCACGACCCCCGACGAGGCGGAGGCCGCGGCGGTGAGCCTCGGAACGCCCGTGGTCGTCGTGAAGGCCCAGATCCACGCGGGAGGCCGCGGCAAGGGCGGCGGCGTCAAGGTCGTGAAGAGCCCGGCCGAGGCGAAGCAAGCCGCCGCGGGCATTCTCGGAAAGAAGCTCGTCACCCACCAGACGGGGCCAGAGGGCAAAGAAGTCCTCAAGGTCTACGTCGAGGAGGGCTGTGACATCGCCCGCGAGCTCTACCTCGGCATGGTGATCGACCGCGCAACCCAGTCGGTGACGCTCATGGCCTCGACCGAGGGCGGCATGGAGATCGAGGAGGTCGCGGCCAAGACGCCCGAGAAGATCCTGAAACAGGCTGTGGACCCGGCGGCCGGCTTCATGCCCTTCCACGCCCGAAAGCTCGCCTACGGCCTCGGCCTCGCCGACGACGCGGCCAAGAACGCCCAGAAGTTCATCGCGAGCCTCTACAAGGCCTTCGTGGAGTGCGACGCGAGCCTCGCGGAGATCAATCCGCTCGTCGTCACGAAGTCCGGCGAGGTCCTGGCGCTCGACGCCAAGATGAACTTCGACAACAACGCGCTCTACCGGCACAAGGACCTCGAGGCACTGCGCGACGTGACCGAGGAGGACCCCCGGGAGCTCGAGGCCTCGAAGTTCGACCTCTCCTACATCACCTTGAGCGGCAACATCGGGTGCATGGTGAATGGAGCGGGTCTCGCCATGGGCACCATGGACATCATCAAGCACTATGGCGCTGAGCCGGCGAACTTCCTCGACGTGGGCGGCGGCGCCAGCGCCGAGCAGGTAACGAACGCCTTCCGGCTGATCCTGTCGGACCCCAAAGTGGAAGCCGTGCTCGTCAACATCTTCGGCGGCATCATGCGCTGCGACGTCATCGCCGAGGGGGTCATCGCGGCGGCCAAGGCGGTGGAGATCAAGGTTCCATTGGTCGTGCGCCTCCAGGGGACGAACGTGGAGATCGGCCGCAAGATGCTCGCGGAGAGCGGGCTGCCCATCATCACCGCCGAGACCATGAGCGAGGCGGCCGAGAAGGTCGTCGCCGCGGCGAAGAAAGCGGCGTAGGGCGGGGCAAGCCCCGCCCTGCGAGAGGTGGAACATGAGCATTCTCGTCAATAAAGACACCCGTCTCATCACCCAGGGCATCACTGGCGGCAACGGCAAGTTCCACTCCGAGCAGTGCCAGGCATACGGCACGAACCTGGTGGGCGGGGTCACGCCCGGCAAGGGCGGGGCTTCGATCCTGGGCGTTCCGGTCTTCGACACCGTGGCGGACGCCGTGGCGAAGGCGGGCGCGAACGCGTCCATGATCTTCGTACCGGCGCCCTTCGCCGCCGACGCCATCCTCGAGGCCGCGGACGCCGGCATCCGGGTGATCGTGTGCATCACCGAGGGCATCCCCACCCTCGACATGGTGAAGGTCAAACGCGCCCTGGGCGGCAAGGACACGCACTTGATCGGTCCGAACTGCCCGGGCGTGATCACGCCCGACGAGTGCAAGGCGGGCATCATGCCGGGCCACATCCACAGGAAAGGCCCCGTGGGTGTGATCTCCCGTTCCGGCACGCTCACTTACGAGGCCGTGGACCAGCTGACGAAGCTCGGCATCGGCCAGACGACGTGCCTCGGGATCGGCGGCGACCCGATCATCGGCACGACCTTTATCGACGCCCTGGGCCTGTTCAAAGACGACCCGAAGACCGAGGGGATCGTGATGATCGGCGAGATCGGAGGCTCGGCCGAGGAAGAGGCGGCCGCCTACATCAAGGCCAACATCAAGGTACCGGTGGTCTCGTTCATCGCGGGCCAGACCGCGCCGAAGGGCAAGCGCATGGGACACGCCGGCGCGATCATCGCCGGGGGCAAGGGCACGGCGGCCGAGAAGATGGCGACGCTGGCGGCCTGCGGCGTGAGGGTAGTCAAGAGCCCGGCGGACATTGGCGTGACCATGAAGGCGGCGTTGAAATAATCGGTCGTTGGTTCTTGGTCATTGGTTGAACCAACAACCAACGACCAAGAACCAAGAACCAAGAACCAGCAACGAGGGCACCCCGGATGGCCGATCCCATCGCAACGACCGACCAAATCATCGACCGCTACGGCGCCAAGAAGGAGGCGCTGGTGCAGATCCTCCTGGACGTCCAGAAGGAGGTGCGCTGGCTGCCCCGCGACGTGCTCAAACGGGTGACCGAGCGGCTCGGCGTGACCCTGAACCAGGTCTACCACGTGGCGACCTTCTACAAGCACTTCAGCCTCGTGCCCCAGGGACGCCACCAGATGTCGGTGTGCCTCGGCACCGCCTGCCACGTGCGGGGCGCCAAACAGCTCCTTGGCCGAGTGTCGAACGTGGTGAAGGTGGCCGCGGGCGAGACCTCCAAAGACGAGAAGTTCTCGCTCCACACGGTCAACTGCGTGGGCTGCTGCGCTCTGGGGCCTGTCATGACCGTGGACGGCGAGTACCTCTCGAACCCCACGACGGAAGAGCTCGAGAAGGTCGTCGCAGCCTGCGACTGATCCTCGAGGGGAGATCCCATGGCCCGTTTTGACTCCTTCGACGACCTGGACCGCTACCGCCAAGAGCTCCTGGCGAAGCGCGACCCGAAGAAGCCCTGCGTCACGATCTGCTCGGGCACGGGCTGCCGCGCGTACCAGAGCGAAAAGGTCGCCCAGGCCTTCCAGGCCGAGATCGAAAAGCAGGGGCTCGGCGGCACCGTGGACGTGCGGCGCACGGGCTGCCACGGCTTCTGCGAGCGCGGCCCCATCGTGGTCATCGTGCCCGAGGAGACCTGCTACCTGCGTGTCAAGCTCGAGGACGTGCCGGAGATCGTGGGCGAGAC
Source organism: Deltaproteobacteria bacterium (assembly GCA_016214985.1). Classification (GTDB taxonomy): domain Bacteria; phylum Desulfobacterota; class Deferrisomatia; order Deferrisomatales; family JACRMM01; genus JACRMM01. The sequence goes on from JACRMM010000014.1 coordinate 27,488, forward strand.
CCTCGTGAACGGCAAGGTCGTCGACCGGCTCCTCTACGAGACCGCCGATGGCGAGAAGGCCGTGCACGAGAACGACATCCCCTTCTACGAGCACCAGACCCGGGTGCTCTTCCACGACAACCTGCACATCGACCCTACGGACATCGACGACTACATCGCCGTGGGGGGCTACTCGGCTCTGGCCAAGGCGCTGAAGGAGATGGCCCCGGAAGCGGTGGTCGCCGAGGTCAAGAAGTCGAACCTCCGGGGCCGCGGCGGCGCCGGGTTCCCGGCCGGGATCAAGTGGGAGACGACGCGAAACGCCCCGGGCGACGAGCGCTACGTGCTCGTGAACGCCGACGAGGGCGACCCGGGCGCCTACATGGACCGGTCGATCCTGGAGGGCAACCCCCACTCGGTCCTCGAGGGGTTCGTCATCGGCGGGTACGCCATCGGCGCCCGCACCGGATACATCTACGTGCGCCAGGAGTATCCCCTGGCCGTGGACAACCTGATCCACGCCCTGGACGCGATGCACGAGCGGGGCTTCCTGGGGAAGAACATTCTCGGCTCCGGCTTCGACTTCGAGATCCTGATCTATCGCGGCGCCGGGGCCTTCGTGTCCGGCGAGTCGAGCGCGCTCATGAGCTCCATCGAGGGCAAGGTCGGCGAGCCGCGGCCCAAGTACATCCGCACTTCCGTCAAGGGGCTCTTCGACAAACCCTCGAACTTGAACAACGTGGAGACCTGGGCCAACGTGCCCTGGATCATCAACAAGGGCGCCGACTGGTTCGCGTCCATCGGCACCGAGGGGAGCAAGGGCACCAAGGTCTTCTCGCTCGTGGGCAAGGTGGTGAACACCGGCCTCGTCGAGGTGCCCATGGGCATGAGCCTTCGCCGGATCGTCTTCGACATCGGCGGTGGCGTGCGAAACGGTCGGCAGTTCAAGGCGGTCCAGACCGGCGGCCCCTCGGGGGGCGTGATCCCCGAACCCATGCTCGACCTGCCCGTGGACTTCGACGAGCTCACGAAGGTGGGCTCGATGATGGGCTCCGGCGGCATGATTGTCATGGACGACGACACCTGCATGCCCGACGTGGCGAAGTACTTCCTCGAGTTCCTGGCCGACGAGTCCTGCGGCAAGTGCACGCCCTGCCGGGAGGGCATCGGGCAGATGCTGCGGATCCTCGGCCGCGTCACCGACGGCACCGCGCGGCCCGGGGACATCGAGCTCCTGGAGGACCTCGGCGGCACGATCGTGGACTGCTCGCTCTGCGCCTTGGGCCAGAGCGCGCCGAACCCGGTGCTCTCGAGCGTCAAGTACTTCCGCGAGGAGTACGAGGCCCACGTCCACGAGGGGCGATGCCCGGCAAAGATCTGCAAGGCGCTCATCACCTACTGGATCGACCCGGAGAAGTGCATCGCCTGCGGTCTGTGCAAGAAGAATTGCCCGGTGGGGGCCGTCAGCGGCGCCAAGAAGACGGCCCACGTCATCGACACGGCCAAGTGCACCAAGTGCGACACCTGCTTCCAGGTGTGCCCGCCCAAGGCCGGGGCCGTGACCAAGCTATCGGGGAAGGACGAGCTCCAGCGCCTGAGCTCCCCTCCCATCGGAGCCCCCGCCGCCCCGTAGGGCGGGGCCTGCCCCGCCGAACTCTCTGTAGGGCGGGGCTTTCCCCGCCAGACTTCCCGAGGAACCCATGGCTGAACCTGCCGCATCGCGGATCGAGCCCAAGAGCGTCACCTTCACCATCAACGGCCAAGCGGTCGAGGCCCGCGAGGGCACGACCGTGCTCCAGGCCGCCCGAAGCGCCGGCGTCGACATCCCCACAATGTGCGAGCACGAGAAGCTCGCGGGCTTCGGCGCCTGCCGCCTGTGCGTCGTGGAGCTCGTCAAGGGCAAGCGCTCCCGCGTCGTGGTCTCCTGCCTCTACCCGGTGGAGGAGGGGCTCGACGTCCAGACCGAGTCGCCGAAGATCGTCAAGCACCGGAAGATCCTCCTCGAGCTCATGCTCGCCCGCTGGCCCTATGTGCCCCAGGAACTCCTGGACCGCTATCAGGTCGAGAAGGGCCGCTTCGACGACCAGACGACCTTCTGCATCCTCTGCGGCCTGTGCGTGCGCTGGTGCGCCGAGCAGAAGAAGGAGAACGTGCTCGGCTTCGTGGGCCGGGGCACGACCCGCCAGGTCGTGTTGCACTCCGAGCTCGCCCGCAAGGTCTGCGCGAGCTGCGGGGGAGGGGAGATGGAGTGCCTCCAGGTCTGCCCCACGGGCGTGATCTCGAACGAGTTCGTCGGCGCCGTGGCCGGCGCTGCCGGCAAGGTGCCGCTCGTCGAGCCGATCCGGATGATGGACGCGGACAACGACCAGTCGGTAGCCGAGCTCGTGGGAGACCGGCGCAAGTAGGACGGGGCTTGCCCCGCCGGGCAGCGACGCGAACGGCCGAGGGCCCCGGGATGACCGGGGCCCTCATGCGTGTGGACGGTAGCCTCAACGGCGGTGAGACAAGCCGTCACCTTTTCTGCAGCAGGATCACAGAGCAGGCCGCCTCTTCGAGGCCCATCACGCCTCCGCCGTTCTCCTGCAGGGCGATCTCGGCGTCCTGCACCTGCCGGGACCCGGCCTCCCCCCGAAGCTGGGTTACGAGCTCGTAGATCATCGAGAGGCCGGTCGCTCCGACGGGGTGGCCCTTCGAGACGAGCCCGCCTGAGGTGTTGATCGGGACCGTCCCACCGAGGCCGGTCGCCCCCGACTCGACGAACCTCCCGCCCTCCCCAAACGGGCAGAAGCCGAGCATCTCCGCCTGGTAGATCTCGCAGAACGAGGTCGCGTCGTGGACCTCGGCCACGTCCACGTCCGCCGGTCCCAGGCCGGCGAAGGCATAGGCGCGCTGCGCGGCCACGTGGCTCAGACTCGGTTCGTCGAGGCCCCGGTACTTGCCTCCGGCGAGCGCGCTCGCCCTGACCTTCACGGCGCGGTCGCGCGCCGCGGCGGGCAGGCCGGCGAGAAAGCGCTCCGAGCAGAGGAGGACGGCCGCCGCGCCGTCGCCGATGGGCGAACACATTGAGCGCGTGAACGGGAAGCTCACGAGCCGGTCCTCGAGCACCTGCTCCACTGAGACCTCGAACTGGTATTGGGCCTTCGGGTTCCGGGCGCCGAAGCCATGGTTCTTGGACGCCGCGACGGCGATCTGGCGCTGCGTCGTGCCGTGCTTCCACATGTGGTAGCACGCCTGGACCGCGTACGTATCCATGAAGACGGTCCGGTCCGGCGCGGGCTCGAACCGTCGGCCGCACGCCGCGGCGGCGTCGCGGTAGGCGTCGAGGAACTCGGCCTGGTCGAAGTTGTCGACGCCCTGCTGGAACATGTCGAACACGGCCCGGGGGGGCGCCTTCGGGTCGAAGATCTTCTCCACGCCGACGGCGAGGGAGAGGTCGGACTGCCCGCTGAGCACGTCCTTCCACGCACCGTGGAACGCCATCGACCCGGTCGCGCACGCCCCCTCGACGTTGATGAGCGGCACCCGCTCGGGGAAGAGGCCTTCCCGCACGAGGGGGGTGAAGCACACCTGCCCGCGGATCGAGCCCTGGCCCCAGCTCGCCATGAAGCAGTTGCCGAACCAAGCGAACTCGATCCCCGAGCCGTCCGGGAGCCCGGCGTCCTGGACGACGCCCAGGTAGGCGTCACGGGTGAGGTCCTTGAAGCTCTTCTCCGGCCACTTCTTGAACTGCGTCGAGTAGGCCCCCAGCACGTACACGTCCCGCATCTGGTCCTCCTCCGGCCGGCCCGCGGCCCTATCTTGCGTTTTCTTGGATGTAGCGGACGATCTCGTCGACCCGGCTGCCGACGCCGAAGACCTCCGAAACGCCCCACGCCCTCAGTTCCTGCGCGTCCTTGTCGAGAATCGAGCCCCCCGCGAGGAGCAGCACGTCCTCCATGCCCTTCTCCCGCAGGAGCCGGACGACCTCGGGCACGAGCGTCCGGTGGCCGAAGGAGTGGAAGTTGAGGCCGATGACGTCGCAGTCCTCCTCCAGCGCGGCGCTCACGACCTGCTCGGGGGTGCGCCGAAGCCCCAGGTAGATCACCTCCATGCCCGCGTCGCGAAGCGCGCTCGCCACCACCTTGATCCCCACGTCGTGCCCATCGATGCCCGGCTTCGCGAGAAGCACCCGGATCCGCCGCTGGCTCCTCATCGGCCACCTCCTGAGCGTCAAAAGACGTTCGAGAGAGCGTACTCGCCCCAAACCTCCTTGAGGACCCCCATGATCTCGCCGCAGGTGGCCCTGGCCTTCACCGCCTCGAGGACGAGCGGCATCATGGGGTCGGTGCCCCGGGCCGCGTCGCCGAGCCGCGCCAGGAGATCCCCGACCCTCCGGCCGTCCCGCCGGGCCCGCACCTGGCGGACTCGCTCGGTCTGGCGTTGCTCGAGCGCCGGGTCGGTCTCGTGGAGCTCAAGGGGGTGCTCGCCGCCCTGGTCCTCGAGGCAGAAGGCGTTCTCGCCCACGATCACGCGCTCGCCGCTCTCCTTCTCCCGTTGGATCCGATAGGCGTCCTGGGCCGAGAGCTGCAGGAACCAGCCCTGCTCCAAGCAGGCGACGAACCCACCCCGACGTTCCACCTCGTCCATGAACCCTCTCGCGTCGGCCTCGATCTCGCTCGTGAGCGCTTCGACGTAGTACGAGCCCCCGAGGGGGTCCACCACGTCGGCTACTCGGCTCTCGTGGGCGATGATCTGCTGGGTGCGCAGCTTCATCAGGGCCGACTGCTCCGAGGGGATCGCGTACGCCTCGTCGTAGGCGCCGCAGTCGATCGCGTTGGCCCCGCCGAGGACCGACGCGAGCACCTGGATCGTGGCGCGGACGATGTTGTTGAGGGGTTCGCTGGCGGAGAGGTCGTCGGCGCTGCCGGGGTAGTAGACGCGGAACTTGCACGAGTTCGGGTCCTTCGCGCCGTACTTCTCCCGCACGATGCGGGCCCACAGCCGGCGCGCCGCCCGGAGCTTCGCGACCGACTCGAAGAAGTCGATGTTGGCGCTGTTCAGGAACGAGATGCGGGGCGCGAACTCGTCGATGCCCAGCCCGGCCCGGAGCGCGGCGTCCAGGTAGGTCTGGTCCTTCGAGAAGGCCCAGCCGAGGCAGTACCCCGGGGAGACGTAGGCTCGCCCCTGGGGCATCATCCAGAAGCTGCAGGGGTTGAAGCGCGGCGCGTGGCGCACGCTGAAGGCGACCAGGTCGGTCCACCAGCGCAGCGCGGCCCGCGGCGGGAAGACGTAGCAGTTCTGCGCCCCGTACTCCTTGAGCAGGTCGAACTGGAGGGTCCCCGCCAGCTTCTCCCAGGCGACCCCCTGAAGCTCCGCCACGGCAAGGTACATCGCGAAGAGGATCGGGGCCGGGAAGTTCGTCGTCATCGACGTGTTGACGCGGTCGAGGGGGATGCCGTCGAAGAGGGACTCGAAGTCGTCGAGGCACGACACGTTCAGCCCGGTGCGGCCCACCTCGCCCCGGGAGAGCGGGTCGTCGGGGTCGAGCCCCAGGATCGTCGGGAGGTCGAAGTCGAGGCTCAACCCGATCTCGCCGGCCTTCATCAGCTTGAGGATGCGCTCGCGGGTCTCCTCGCCGCCGCCGAACCCGGTCTGGGCGCGCATGGTCCAGAGCCGGCCCCGGTACATCGTCGCCTGCACTCCCCGCGTGAACGGGTACTCGCCCGGTAGGCCGAGGTCGTTGGCGTAGTCGAGGTCCTTCACGTCGAGCGGGGTGTAGAGCCTTCGGATCACGCGGTCGGTGTGGCCGAGGAACGGATGCTTCCGCTCGGGGCTCCGGGCGAGCGCCTGGCTCAGGGTCGTCGTCTCCCAGCTGTCCACGGCGTCCGAGATCGCGGACAACTTCTCCTCCGAGTAGTCCCCGCTCATGGTTCTTCCTTTCGGCGGCGTCCGCCGGGCAGGGTGCGCGCCGGAGCGACGCCCGGTCAGATGTAGAGCCCGTGGCTGACGTTGAGGACGTTTCCGGTGACGCCGTACGCCTCGTCCGAGGCGAGAAAGAGCACAGGGGCGGCGCCCTGCTCGGGTGTCATCAGCGCCCCCCCCATGTTCGCCAGGAACTGGTCCCGGATCTTCTTGGGGATGCCCACCTTCTCGCCCGCCACCTCTTCCGCCGTCTCCTTCTCGCCGGAGAGCCGGGTCTCGACGAGCCCGTAGGCGACGCAGTTGACGTTGATGCCGTACCGCATCCACTCCTTGGCCACGGTCTTGGTCATCCCCACCAGGCCGGCTTTGGCGGCCGCGTAGTTGATCTGGCCCGGGTTGCCCATCAACCCGGAGACCGAGGAGACGTAGATTACCCTGCCGCCGTGGTTCGGGACCGCCATGGTCCGGGCCGCCGCCCGCGTGCAGTTGAAGGCGGCGCGCAGGTTGACGTCCACGACGAGGTCCCACTGGGCGTCGGTCATCTTGTGGATCAGGGCGTCCCGCGTGATCCCGGCGTTGTTGACGAGGACGTCGATTCCGCCGAACGCCCGCACGGCTTCGTCCATCAGTCGCTCGGCTTCGGCCGGCTGCGTCACGTCGGCCACGCAGGCGACCACCGCCCCGCCCTCCTCCGCGATGGCCCGCGCCGTCTCCTCGGCCGGGCCCGCGTCGACGTCGTTGACGACCACCCTGGCACCTTCCCGCGCGAACATACTCGCCATGGCCCGGCCGATCCCTCGGCCCGACCCCGTGATCACGACCACCTTTTCGACAAAGCGCCTCATCGCTCCTCTCCCTCTCGGTCAGCAACTGGGGTGGGCTCGATCGTCGTGTCCGATCAACAGAGCACGCGGCGGCCCTCCCGTCAACGGGGACCGGAGTGACGTTGCTTCTGCGTCGAGCCTGGCGCCAGCCTGTGGTTTGAACCCGCCATGCCCCGGGCTCCTCGGTCACCGTCAATCGCTGCTACCGGCGCCAGCACCTCTTCCGGAACCGCTGCGAGTCGAGAGGGGTCGAAATCCTTTTGACGGTCCGAAGGAAAGGCGCGTACTTTTCCGAAGAGGGCCCCTCGAGGGCTGGGTGCCCGGCAGCGGGGCTCCTGGAACGAGGGCGCCACCTCGGGGAGTGACACTTGGTGGGGCCACCGTATCTTGTCCTCGACCCGTTTCAGCCTGATGGGCCGGCCGGAAGCAACTTTCTGTCTGTTCCTATCCGTTTCAGCATCAGTTAAAACTGGTAGAAATGGTGCTCGACGCAACTTGGAAGGAGCGATTCCATGACGATGATTTTTACTCCTGGCTGGAACCAAACAAAGCTCGGCGTCGTACCGATCCTTGGACCTACCCCCACGAAGAAACAGATCAAGAACAAGGCGTACATCGAGACAAACAATCAAAAGCGCCTTGACGGAGCGATCTTTCTTACGCTGTTTAGCGAAACAGATGTGCGAAATGCCATCCAGAAGGCGCAAGCCAAATACAACAGCGCCGATGTTGGAGTCAAGATTATGCTCACCGACATGATCGGTAGCGCCGTGACGATAACGATCGACCAGGGTACCCACCAGGAAGAAGACGTTGCGACTGGTGGTTTCAAACTGCACTTCGACGCGCGTCGGCCCGACAACAAGTGTTTTCATTTGTATGTCGGTCAGGAAGACAGCGGCGCCCTCAAGATTATTGAGATTTCCTACATGAATGGCGGCACCAAGGTCGAGGCACACCCGAGCTGATTCGACGCTCGAACATCGACGTCTTCCAGCTGTCGGCATGAGTCGAAGCTCGCCCACTCATCGGCCATCGCGCGAGTCTTGTCGTGCTTCAACACGTCTGCGCTTCTTCCGGCACACCGCAAGCCTTGGCGGGCTCGTGGGGGACAGGCACAAGAAGTAGGGCGAGAATCGCCGGAGTGAGACGGACTGCACGGAACACCCGGCCGGAGTGTCGTGTGGCCGGGAACAACCGGCCCCAACTTCTGTCTTGACAGCCTGGCAACGTGCGCCTCAGGGCACGGGACCGGCGAATCGTGAGCGTTGCGGACCGTTCTCAGCGATACTCAACAGCCAAACAGAGGAGTCAGGATGAAGCGAGTGCTGGCGTTCATCGGTTCACCGCGAAGCCTGGGCAACTGCGAGCTCATGGTCAAGGAGATCTCCCGGCACATCGTCGAGCCTCACGAGCTCCGTCTCCTGAGGCTCTCGGACTTCGACATCCGACCGTGCCGGGGTTGCTATGCGTGCCTGTTCGGCGACAAGGGCTGCGTTCTCAAGGACGAATTCAGCCTGGTCCTCGACGAGATCCTGGCGGCAGACGCCTACCTTGTGGCCTCTCCCACCTACTTCCTCGGGCCGGCGTCGGTGATGAAGCGCCTCACCGACCGCTGGCTGGCCCTGTATCCTCACGTCGAGAAACTCTGGGGTCGACCGGGCGTGGCCGTGTCCATTGCCGGGATCGAAGGGAACGAGGGCTACTCCCAAGTGGGACTGGAGAGTTTTCTCAAGCTTCTCTTGGCCGACATCAAGGCCAGCCGGGTCGTGTACGGCGCACTGCCGGGAGAGGTCTTCTCCGGCCCGGGCAATCGAGCCGTGGCGGCCGAGTTGGCTGCGTCGCTGTTTGCCGAGAGGCGAGAGGATGACAGTCCATCGTGCCCGGTGTGCGGTGGCCGCACGTTTCGCTTCCTCGGGGCCGGGAAGGTGCGCTGCATGTTGTGCAGCAGCTCCGGGACCGTGGCGGCCGATGGAGACGAGCTCCTCTTTCACATGCGGACGGGTGAACATGCGATGTTTGTCTCCCTCGAGGCCGCCGTCGAGCACCGAAGTTGGCTCCGGGGAATGAAGGAGAAGTTCCTGGCCGAGCGGACCCAGCTGAAACAGATCACCGGCGGGTACGTCGAGGGGGGGACTTGGGTGAAGCCGGGTGGAGACTCGCACGGCTAAGAAGGGGGGCTGGCCGGAGGTGAGCCAGCGCCGCCGGCAAGGTGCCGTTCGTAGAGCCGATCCGGAGGATGGACGCGGACAACGACTACTCCGTGGCCGAGTTCGAGGGGGACCGGCGAAAGTAGGGCGGGGCTTGCCCCGCCGCGAATCGAGATGGACACACGAGGGTCCAGGGACGTCGGGGGCCCTCGTGCCTGTGCCCGCAGGCGCGCCGCACGAGGAAGGGCTGCGGTAGCTTGGCACATACACCTCGGCCACTCGCACCGCACAGCGGCGGGGTGGCCGGTTCCTGTTGGGCTCGGGCGAGAATCGCCCTCCGGTTCCGCCTTACTGGGCGCAACGCGTTGCTGCACGCGCCCCATGTCCTCGGCCTACCTCGGTCCAGGTCCCCTCGGTCCCCTCCGGGTTCAAGGAGCCTTCGCGCCGACCGACGCGTCAGCTCGGGTCTGCGCTTCTGACAAACGGCGGCGTGGCCCTGACAGGGTCGACGGGCCCAACGGGGGGGCTGTGGCCGGCGCAGGCGGCACGGCGGTGCCCTTCGGCAAGCCGATCCGGATCATGGACGCAGAGAATGGCCAGTCCGTGACCGAGCTCGTGGGGGACCGGTGGAAGGAGTAGGCCGGGCCTCTGCGTAGGGAGACGAAAGAAGCCGAGGCGTCCGAGACGGCCGGAGCACGGGAAGCGCGACGGGTGCAAGAATCAGTGCTTGCCAACGTCCGATCATCTGGGGTAGGAAGACGGGGTCCAGCCGCACGGGGGTGAGAATGGACGAACCGCGACGTCCGGTTTACCGGAAGCGCAGCACAGACTCAACGGCCACTCGCACCGCACCGCGGTGGAGTGGCCGTTTCCTTTGGGTTTCGCGCACCAGGGGTGCCTCTTGGTGCCTTCGCGCCGTGCGCAACCGTCTATCGCCCTGACGTCTCGTCAGGCTGTACCAGTGGAGCAGAGAGGAGAGGCGACGATGGCACAGATGTGTGAGCTGCTGGACCGGTGTGGGTTTTTCATCAACTTCAAGGGGAATTCAGAGGTCGTCAAGCGGGGATGGATCAAAGTGTATTGCGATAATTCCGAAGCGTCCGAGAGGTGTGAGCGCAAGAAGATCCGAAAACAGACAGGAAAGCCCCCGGTAGACAACATGACTCCCACCGGGAAGTTGCTTTCATGAGCGACGCCTGCAACAGGGCGGGTGATACGATGGGCGCGACGTCCCTGGGACGGCGGTGGCCGCGACCGAATGCACGTTCTGGAACTCGTCCGGCCGGCGGCGCGCGGTCCCGGGTGCGCTAGGTTGCCCCTTGAGCAGGCGAGCAAGGCCGAGGGCCCCGGGATGACCGGGGCCCTCGGCGCGTGGCGGAGTGAACCGAGGGCCGGCTCGCCCGTGCACCCTTGCCCCGGGTCTTCCTGGGGACTGGTTCGTGACATGAAACGGAGTGCGGCGGAGGGTCGCAGGGAGTCAGGAGGCCGAAGTGGCGAGCGATCAGCCCTCCGGGGGCTCGGTCCGGAGCTTCTCGATGGCCTCGCGGATGAGCCGCTCCGCCAGGCGCGGGACGACCTCCCAGACGACCCGCTCGACGATGCGCTCGACCGTCGGAGTGAGGGCTTCGAGGCTCAGGGTGTGGGCCAGCGCGGCGCGGACGGTGTCTTCGGTGCCCGGCGGGAGTGCCCCTTCGTGCGGCGGTGCGGCTTCGGCAGTCGGTGCCTTCGGCGGCAGGCCATAGGACGAGGGTCCCTCGACGTACGCGGAAGGCGACTCGGCCCGGAGCACCTCGATGTCCGCGGAGGCGGGCGGCGGAGGCGGGATGAACTCGAAGGGCGCCTCTTCGGGAAACGTCTCCCCGAAGCGATCGAGGTCCGCCGCAGGGGCGGTCCCGGCCCGTGACTCCCGGACAGCAGCGCCCTCCGGAGGCGCGGTCGCGAACAGGGCGTCCAGGTCGATCTCATCGGATGGGGCGGGCGGAGGCGCTCGCACGGCCGCGGGCGCCGAGAGGAGGTCGTCGACGCCGAGTGAGAAGGGCTCGCCCGCGTAGGAGTCGGCCGCGGTGCCCAGGGGCTCGAGATCTTCGATGAGCTCCAGCTCTTCGTACTCTTCGTCTCCAGACAGGTCGATGATCTCCACGTCGCGCTCCTCGGGAGGCGGTGCGGCTGGGGTCGGGAAGGGAAAGGGACCGTCCAACTCCTCGAGGCTCAGCGGCGCGTCGCCCGCGGGACCCAAGGTGTCGAGGTCGAGGGAGAAGCTCTGCGCATCCAGAGCGGCCTGGAGCGCTCCTTCGAGCTCCTCTGCCCCGAAGGGCGTAGCGAGCGTCGCCGTGGCCCCGGCCGCTGCTGCGGCTGCCTCTGTCGCTGCGGCGCCGGTGAGCAGAAGGGGGATGTCTCGCCCCCCGGGCTGGCCGCGGATCTTTCGGCAGAGCTCGATCCCCGCGCCCCCGAGGTCGGCGTCGCACAGGATCGCGGCAGGAGTCTCCCCCCACAGCAGCTCCAGGGCCTCGTCGGGGGTGCCCGCGGCGATCACCGTCCAGTCCTCGCCGGCGAGCGCCAGGCGGGCGGCTTCCCGGATCGTGTGGCTGTCGTCGACGACGAGAAGGCGCTTCGGCATGATGTCCTCCGAGGGCTTGGGCCGGGATCCTCTCCGGCTCGTCCTCTCTTTTCGGCCGTGTGGCCCCAGACTCAAGGCGCGAGAGTCAGAAGACCTTCCAGGGCTGGGGCATGAAGAGATTTTCGTAGAGCGCGAGGGCGTAACGGTCGGTCATTCCTGCGATGAAGTCGGTCGCCAGGTCCTCGATCTCCGCGCCCGGGATGGGTTGGGCCAGATTGTCGAGGAACCAGTCGGGGCGGCGCAAGAAGTAGTCGTACAGCTCTTCGAGAATCTTCGTCGCCTTCACGAAGTCCCCATGCACGGCGGGGTTGTCGTAGACGCGCTCGTACAGGAATTCGCGCAGCCCCATGGTGGCCTCGTGCACCTCCGGACCCATGACCACGGCCTCGAGGCCGCGTTCGAGGGTGTGGCGGACGACGTCGCGCACCATGGTGTCGATGCGCATCCCGTGTGTCTCGCCCAGGGTGCGCCGGACGGCTTCGGGAATGTCTTCCGGGGTCAAGACCCCGGCCCGAACCGCGTCGTCCGCGTCGGCGGTGAGGTAGGCTACGGCGTCAGAGATCCGAACGACCTGGGCCTCGAGCGGGGCGGCAGCCAGCAACAGGTCGCCCTTTCCCTTGGTGTGCTGAAGGATGCCGTCACGCACCTCGTGGGTGAGGTTCAGTCCCTGCCCGGCCTTCTCGAGGAAATCCACGACCCGAAGGCTCTGCAGGGAGTGGTGGAAGCCTCCGGGCCGCAGCCGGGCGAGCACGGTCTCCCCTGCGTGGCCAAAGGGCGTGTGCCCGAGGTCGTGCGCGAGCGCGATCGCCTCCACGAGGCTTTCGTTCAGACGGAGCGCCCGGGCGAGGGTCCGTCCGATCTGGCTCACCTCCAGGGTGTGGGTGAGGCGGGTGCGGTAGTGGTCGCCGGCCGGGGCGAGGAAAACCTGGGTCTTATGCTTGAGGCGCCGGAACGCCTTGCAGTGGAGCACCCGGTCGCGGTCGTGCTGAAAGGCTGGGCGGATGTCGCACGCCGGCTCGGGGCGCGGCCTCCCGCGGGTGCGGCGGGAGAACGTGGCCTGATCGCAAAGGATCAGGTCTTCCTGCTGTTCGAGGGACTCGCGGATGGTCATGGGCCTCGGCCGGAAAGAGACGGAGCGGTAGCCTACCCGATCGGGCGCCGAGAGCCAAGGGCGAGCCGACGGAAGGCCAGAAGGGGATCTCCTCCGGCGAGTCACGATCCTTGGACGCCTGTCGGGTCCCGCGCGCACGCAAGGAGATCCGGGCAACCGTGTGGCTCCCCACGCGTCGTCGCAAGGCCGGCGTGCCTCGCCGCCCGACGGGCGAGGGCCGCGCTGGCGAGGCTCACGGAACGGTGCTAGATTGGCTCACCTATCGACGCCGCGGGAGGAGGTGGCGAATGGTCTCGGCCGACGATCCCTGGGGAGAAGCGCTCGCTCGATTCCTGGAGGGGCGCTACTGGGCTGCGCTGATGGAGTTCGAGCGCCTCGGACGACGCGCCGCGGGTGAAGAGCGGACCTGGTTGCAGGGCTGGGTGCTCCTGGCGGCCGCGCTCTTCCACCGTGACCGCGGAAACACACGAGGCGCGCAGGCTTGCTTCGCTCGAGCTGAACGCCGGTGGGAGCGGCTCGCGGGCCGCCAATCGGACCGGGACGCGGAGGGAACGCTCGCCGCTGTGCGGCAGGTGCTCGACCGGGAGTGGGTCGTGCCGCGCTTTCCGTTCGGCCCGGACGAACCGGAGCCGCAGCCTATGTTCTGGGAGGAGGACTGGAGTGAGAGCACGTGAGATCGCTTGGGGCTGCGCTTGGCTCCTCTTGCTTGGGGGGTGCGCCGCGAGCCTGTCGCCCGCGGTTCGGCGCGAGGCAACGCCGGTCAAGGGCCTGGAGGCGATCCGTGCGGCCCCGGACTCGTTGCGGGGGAAGACGGTGATTCTGGGGGGGGAGATCGTCGAGACCCGCAATCACCCGGAGGCCACGACACTCGTTGTGCTCGAGAAGCCCCTCGACGTCTTCCGCAAGCCCCGTGACGTGGACGCCACGGGCGGGCGTTTCCTGGTCACGTTTTCCCGCTACCTCGACCCAGTTCTCTACGCCAAGGGCCGCCGCGTCACCGTGGCCGGCGTGGTGAGCGGCGCGGCCACCGAGCCGGTGGGCGACGCACCCTACCGGTATGTCGTGCTCGAGGGCGTCGAGGCCCACCTCTGGACGCCGTCCCGAGAGGTCTTCCCGTCCTCTTCGTACCGGTATCCCTGGTGGTACGACGGCGGAAGAAGGACGCCGCCCTGGTAGGAGGACTGGCCATCGAGCGATCGCGTCACCGGCCCCAACGGCACCGTTTCTCCCTCCCCCACCTCCCCACGGGGGTTTTCTGCGAGCTTTCCTGTTGACCCCCGGCGCCGCGCGCGGTAAGGGGAGAGCGCACGCTTCGCAGGGGGGCGGAGATGGACGGCGATTCCCATCAAGTAGCGTTGTTCCAGAGAAATCCAGGGCCACCTGACCGGACCGAGAGGACCGACAGGTGGCCCTTTCTCTTTGCGGACTGCGCGCCTCGCCATCGGTCCATGAGGTGATCCCATGTTTCAGCGACTCTACGACCTGAGCCGAACACTGCTGGAGCGGGAGCTGTGGGAGCGGATCAACGAGGGGATGCTCGGCCGACGGCCCGGCGGCCAGAAGTCGATGGGCGGGGGAGGGCGACCATGATCCGCGAGATGCGGGAGTTGGCGGTTCTGGAGTTGAACAGGCTCTTTGGGACGACGGCGGATGACCTGGGCGCCCTGCGCCGGACCCACGGGGAGCGGCTGGCAGAATACCTGGTAGAGGCGGGGGAGAAGATCTCGAAGGTGTACCTTCTCCAGGCAACCGGTCCCGGCACGGTGCGTATGTGGGCGGAGGAGTTGGACGACGAGAAGCGGCGGCGGTTGCCGTTCGTGAAGCGTCCAGGATCGCAATCTGCCGCTGTTGGACCGGTCCTGAAACGCACGCACAAAAAGGAGACGCCCCCATATGGCCCGAGTCCAAAGACCCAGAAGACCACGCAGAAGGACTTCGAGGCGCTGGCTCAGTCTGCCCGCCCTTGGGCTGGATTCTTCAAAGAGTGCTGCGATGTGGCCTTCAACGCCGAGCACCTTGTCTTCAAAGGGGACACACTTGATATCGACCGCTCTCGAGAGACTGTGCTCTCCCGGGCAATAGCTGTCATTCCGGAGAGAGAGACTGTGTACTTGGCGATCGTCGACCCGAGCGGACTGTGGCCGGGCCAGCGACCTGAGTACCATGCCTATTTTGCCGAGACGTTGGCGGAAATTAAGTACAACGGGTAACCCCCCGCCTTTGGCGGGGGACCCCCGAAGTTTGACGGTTCCGGGAGCGCGCCTTGGCTCTCGAGGGTGCCGAAAAAGGCTGACACCTGACAGGGTCTCGGTTCCGGTCGGCACTCATGCGCAAGG
>JACRMM010000014.1:42449-79278 GCA_016214985.1 Deltaproteobacteria bacterium
GGCCGACATATCGATGACTCGCCCCGAGGCCGATGCCGCCGAAGAATCTTCCAGCCGTCTCGGGCGGCTCCGGGTGTACCACGCCGCCCTGGGCGGCTCCCGGTTATCAAGCCCCCACCTTGGGTGGGGGTCTGTGACTATGTGCCTGACAAGGCACCGAAACACGAGGCCGCTACCTGCCCGCTTTGCGGGTCCACGCACGTGGCGCTATACCCGAACGCAGTAAAGGGCGCGGGGTTCAACTTCTCCAACGTCAACAGGGCCGGTGCCTTCCCTGGAATGGACCTCGCAGGGGCATGGAAGGGCTTCGGCCTCTGTGTGGACTGTTCCGACTCGCTCTACGTCTTTCATCACCATGTGCTCAACCAGTTCGTCGGGAGCGTCGCTGGCGAGAAGGCGCTCGTGTTCCCCTCGTTGGTCGGCCCCGAGGAAGCCAAAGCACGGTTTCTGACCGACTGGAAGGCCTATGTCGATGGCGTCCAGGCGGGCCAGGTGAAGTCCCGGGAAGCCGAGTTACTGGAGTTCTGCGCCACGCGAGAAGATGCCCAGGTGGTCACCCAGATCCTGTGGGCGAAATTCGGGCAGGACGTGGACGACGTTCGGGGGTGCATCACCGACATACTACCCTCGCGGCTTCAGGAACTCATCGGGCATAACAAGGCAGCCAACGGCTGGTCCCACGCACTCGCCCCACGGCAGCATCTAGACGAAGGGGAGTTCGACCTTTCTCTGAGCTGCCTGCGCGGCCTCTTCTTTCGACCCGGCGGCAAGAGGGTTACGAAAAGCAACGCGAGCCAACGGCTGTTCGAGCTGAAGAGACAGATCATGGAAGCTTTGTATCACGGGCAACAGCTTGGGACTGCCACGGAAGCCGTTTGGAAAGAAGTTCTGGCCACAGTAGAGGCGTACTTGGCCGAAGCGATGAAGACCGGCAAGACCGGGGGACTACTGCGTGAGGGTGCTGGTGCTAAGAGCGGATCCGCCAAGAAGCCTTGGACCGGGACCTTCGCGAGTTGGCTCCGGCATGTGGCCCGATTCCTTTACTACCTCGACTGCGCGGAGGTGCTGCCCATGGGCGAGAACGACTCGATCTATACACCCCGGATGGAGAAGCTGCGACCCTACTTCGAGAAGGGCTCCGGGATCGACTCCCTGGAGAAGGCCTTCGCCTTCACGCTTGGAGTCCTGTACGGGAAACTCTTGCAGGTGCAGGCTGCCCGGAGAGTCAGCCCCGCACTTACTTGGCTCAAGCGCCTGAACCTCTCGGGGCGGGACCTGCCCGAGCTATACGTGAAGATTCGAGAGAAACTCTTGACCTATGGGACCGAGGCGAACGAGGGCGTGCGTGAGCTCATCCGGGAACTGGGAGAGTTGGGCGCGCGGCTGGGCGACAACATCTCGCTCGGTTCGGTTCCGACCTGCTATTTCTTGCTGCTGGGACAGTCCGTCGCGCTGGAGATCTTGCCGTCGAAGGAGAAGGGAGAAACCGCATGAGCGAGCAACGGGGGCCGGAGACACTGTCGAGCCGGCGCGAGATCCTCTTTCTTTACGATATCCGGATGGGCAACCCGAACGGAGACCCGGACGAGAACCGTCCTCGCGCACTTCCCGACGGACGGTTCTATGTGACCGACGTGCGGCTCAAGCGGTTTGCGCGAGACTACGTTGCATGCCAGGGCAAGGAGATCCTCGTTGCAAACATCGAAGGGCGAACGACGAATCTCACAGGTCGGGTGGCCCACTACCTGGAGAAGATCGGGAAGCCCAAGGCTGACGGGTTGGAGTTGGTCGACATCCTCGTCGGTGCGTTTATCGACGCGCGCTGGTTCGGGTCCTCTTTGGCCTTCAAGGAGCGGGACGGAGACGCGGCGGACTCGCCGACTCCCGAAGGGGCGACTCGAAAAGGTTCAAAGTCCAAGAATCAGGAGGACTGGAAGCCGAAACCTATTCCAAAGACGCTGACGGGCGCTGTGCAGTTCAATATGGGTGAGGTGCTCCATGAGGCACAGGAACTCCTGATCCCTGGCACGTCTGTGTTCGGCAGCAAGGAGGAGAAGGGCCAAGGGACGTTCACGAGCTACGCCGCCCTGCGCTACGGGCTCGTCGCCTTCCACGGCGTGGCAAACGAGCACAGCGCGAAGAAGTCCCGGATGACCAACGCAGACTACGAAGAGCTGCTGAAGGCGCTCTGGAACGGCGTGCGCTCGGCTGGGAACACCCGGACCAAGGTGGGCCAGGTGCCGCGGCTGCTGGTTTCAGTGGAGTACAACCCGGGTGAGGAGTTCCAGTTCGGGAACCTAATGGACTACGTCCGCCTGGAAGCCGCCGACGGCAAGCCGCAGAAGGAGTGGGCCAAGCCCGATGACTATGTGGTCGACCTCACCCTTCTCTTGAAGAGATTGGAGGGACAGAAGGGGCGCATCCAGCAAGTGCGATTTGAAGTGTCGCCGGACCTGTGTTTCAAGAAGGAGGCAGAGATTCCCACAGGGTGGATGTCGTTGCGGTTCGACGCCCCCTCCGCCGGCTAGGCCATGGACGTCCTGTCCTTTCGTTGGCATGCCAAGTATGGGCACTTCCTGAAGGCCGAGGCCAATCGGAATGCCCTGACGTACCCCGTGCCGCCGCGGACGGCGGTGTTGGGACTCGTGGCGGCGATCATCGGCCTGGAGAAAGACCAACTGGCGTTGGACCTCGCGGGCACGCTGGTTTCCGTAGCCGGGGCCGTGCCTCGGAAGTTCTGGCACAAGGTGAAGCTCCGGAAGGACCCGCCGGCGCCGCTGCCCTGGGAAGTTCGCAGGAATCAGAAGGGTGGCGAGGGAGCGCCGGAGAAGGCTGCGCTCGTCCCGCAGGAGTGGCTGCTTCAGCCGGAGTTCGTGGTGAGCGTCGCCCTTCCAGAGAAGCCGGAACGCTTCGCCGAGCTCGTCGAGCGTGTGCGTGACCGGCGCTGGCATTTCTCGCCTTGTATGGGGCTCTCCGAGTTCCTGGCCGACGTCGAGTTTCTCGGGGTCGAGGAAGGGCAGAAGCTCCCGAAGAGCCGGCTGTGGGTCGGGGGCTACTGCCTTGCCGCCGAGGTCCGCCTCTTCGGGGAACCGGGTCTCGGCGTTCAGCTCATCCGGTTGCCCCGGCACGTCTCCCCGGATCGAGTGTTCACCCACGACAGCTACTACCTGGAGCATCGGGGCCGTCCCTTTCCCGTTGAGACCGAGGCGGCGTGGCAGGTGGGCGAGCGCGTATTGACGTTCTCATAGGAGCTTAGCGCGTGCCTGACCTCCTCTCCCACTACGACCCGCACTTGAGACTTCGGGAGCATCTGGAGGACGTCCGGTCCGCGGCCTTTCATCTCCTCTCCAGTCACTCCTCGGTCGTGCGCGGGAGACGACCGAGGACAGAGGCCGTTCTCGAGGCTGCCGTGCGGTGCCACGACATCGGCAAGGGCAGTCCCGGCTTCCAGCAGTACATCGCCGATCCGCCGCACTACCGCGGTAGCGCCAGGGCGAAGGAGCACTCGGGGCTTTCCTCTGCCGCGGCGATCCTCTGGGCGCGGCGCGAGGGATGGGCGCCGCTTCAGGCGCTGACCCTCGGCGCGATCGTCGCCGGCCACCACGCCGGGTTTCCCGTGGCGCACCGTCTGCTCGATGAGCGCCTTCGGTTGGACGATGAGGACGTGTTGGATAGCCAGTGGCAGGGTCTTCCCTGGGATACTCTCGAGGGGGAAACGGGCTTGCAGTTCAACCGGGGAATGGCTTTCGAGGACGCTCGGAGCTGGCTCGCGTGCCAGGCTCGGGTGGAGGAGGTCCTGGGCGCTCTTCCTCGCGATGAGGCACTTCGCTTTCGGTTCTGGGTCCAGTTCCTGTTCTCCATCCTCTTGGAAGCGGACAAGGCCTTTCTTGCTTTGCGGGACGCGGGTGTCGCCAAGTACCTGGCCACAACGGCGCGAGAAGTCGGGCCGGAACTGGTGGACCGCCGGCTTCAGCTGTTGCCGGATACCCCGGCCAACGAGGTCCGTCGGCGCGTGCGGAGCCAAGTCGTTCGTAACTTTGCCCCCGAGGACGCCTGCTGCACGCTGACGCTGCCCACCGGCGTCGGCAAGACCTTGCTGGCTGCGTCGTGGGCGCTCGCAATGCGCTCCGCTATGGGGAAACGCTGCGGCACGGCGCCCAAGATCGTCGTGGTGCTTCCGTTCCTGTCGGTGGTGGACCAGACGGAAAGGGAGTACCGGCTGCTGTTAGGCCTCGGGGACGATCCCGGCGTGCAATCGGACCTCCTCATGGCAAGCCACTCGGTCTCCCAACGAGAGTACGAGTTGGAGGGCGAGCGCCTGGGGACCAGCTATTCCGAGTTCTTCCTCGACACCTGGCGCTCGCAGATGGTGGTCACCACCTTCGACCAACTCCTCCTCGCGCTGTTCTCTCCGAAGACCCGTCACCAGATGCGGTTCCACCAGCTTCTGGACGCCGTGGTCGTCCTGGACGAGGTACAAGCCCTCCCGTGCCGCCTCTGGAGCTTGGTGGACGAGGGCTTTCGTGCGTTGACGCGGGAGGGGAACACCAAGGTCCTCATGATGTCCGCCACACAGCCGGGCATGCTGACCGGTGCACGGGAACTCGTAGGCTCGCCCGACGCTGTGGCCGACGTCTTCAGCCTGCTGCGGCGCTACCGGATCCGCCTGAACCATCGTGCAGCGGTGCCGCTCGCTGACTTCATCGAGGAGTTGGGGGATCGGCTGAAGGAATGGCTGCGAGACAAGTCTCGAGTCCTCTTGACCTTCAACACCCGGGCCGCTGCAAGGAGGGTCTGGAAGACCCTGGCCAAGGAGAAGACCGGCAGGGTTCCCGTCCATCTCCTCTCAGCGGACGTGGCGCCTCTCGACCGCCTGGACAAGATTGCGAGCATCAAGGCAGGCCGCCCCTGTATCGTCGTGTCGACCCAGACGGTGGAGGCCGGCGTCGACATCGACATGGACCAAGTGATCAGGGACTTTGGCCCCCTGGACGCCGTCGTTCAGATCGCCGGCCGGTGCAATCGAAACAACCGCATGGGCGAGCACGGCGGCAGGGTCGAGCTCGTCCGCCTCCTGTCGGACAGGGGAAGGCCATACGACGAGATGGTCTACAGGGATGGGATTCTCCTCCAGGCAACGCATGAGGTCCTCGAAGGCCTGGAAGCGGTCCCAGAAGAGGACGTCTTGGAACTGGGTCGGCGGTACTTCGACCTTCTAAAGGCGCGAAAGAACGCGGGGGCGGAAATCACTGATGCCTTCGCCTATTGGAAGGAGATTCCGGACGTCCACGAGCTCCTTCGCGGAAAGGACCGGCGGCAGGTGTCCTTCCTCGTGCTGGAAGATGAAGAGGCGGCGCGCCTTCGCAGCGACATCGAAAGCGCTCTTGCTTTGTCTGATCGGTGGGAACGCCGCACTGCGCTGAGACGGCTCGCCGGTGACGTCCAGCTTCGAACCGTCTCGATCTATGCGCGCCCCGACCTTCACCCGGAAGAGTTTGCGGATCTCGTCGGCCCGTTCTGGGTGTTGCGACCTGGCTGGTATACCCCGGAATCGGGTCTTGACCTGAAGCTCGACGAGGAGAATCCGGTTTGCATCTTCTAGCTCAGGTCCCCTACGCTGCCGTGGAGCTTCACTGGTCCGCGCCGGTCCTCGGTCCGGCGCACCTGCGGGCGCGGCAGCTCCGGGGAGCGCTCGCGGCTGCCTTCGGCGGCGACGACCTCTTCCACCAGCACGACGCCGCGGGACGGGCGCTCTACCGCTACCCTCGCGTCCAGTACCGGTGGCACCGCGGCTGCGGGGTGGTCGTCGGCTGGCAGGAAGCGGCCGAGAAGCTCCTGAACCTGCCCTGGCTCGACCTGGCGCTCCGCCTCGGCGCGGACGAGGCGACCGTGGCCGAGGCGCACCTGGCGACGACCGGCGGAACGTTCGGCTGGGACGACCGGCTCCGGTACTACCGCTTCGGCAGCCCGGTGCTCCTCTTCAACCAGGAGAACTACGCCCGCTACCAGACCATGAAGCCGGAGGCGCAGCGGCGCGAGCGCGACCGGCTGCTTGTCGCCCAGACCCTCGTGGCCCTGCGCGAGCTCGGAGTGCGCTTCGAGGGCCGGCTGTACGCGGCCTTCGCAGGCTTTCGAGCTCAGGTGTGCCGGTACAAGGAACAGGATCTGCTGGGGCTGACAGGGTGGTTCGTATCCAACGCCGTCCTTCCGACGGGCTTCGCCTTCGGCCACGCGGTGAGCCACGGCTACGGGTGGATCGCGCCGCTCGACGAGGAGGCGGATGGGGAGTAGGAGGCTACCGGCAAAGAGAACTGCAGGGAGGCGGGCGGGGAGCCCTGGTCTTCACGGGTCGGTGATCTCCGCAACGTGCTCGTCTTCGTACTTCTCGATCAAGACGCCGAGGACTTCCATGAACGATGCCAGCGGGTGGCTTTCGTCTTCGCCAATCTGGTCGATCAGGGCATCGAGCAGGCGCACGGCTTGTCGGTACTCCTCTTCCGTGTGCGGCACTTGGAGAGCTCCTGCGATCTTTGGGCAGACGGCCCTCACGTCTTCCAAGCTTGCGGCGAGCATAGGCTACTCCTTCCACGTGCCCCGGTCGTACTCCGGATGGGTCAACACGGCTCGCATGTATGCCTTCTCGCGGTTGTAATGTATGGCAGCCACGGGTCGAGCCTTGTTCCCTCCGATGTTGAACACTGTCAGCTTACCGACTTGGTCCACGCCGGAGAACGTACTTCGTACGTCGGCAAACGAGGAGAAGACTCCCTTCTTCATGAGGCGGTACCAGTGCTGGAGAGCGGATTTCGCTCTGGATGCGCCTCGACGAAGTCGTTGAGCCTCTTTCGGGTGATGACATGCATCGTGGTCCTCGGGGACCAGCGTCTCACGTTCAGGTTTTCGAGAGCATAGCACAGGCAGCGGGCGCTCGAACATGAAGGGGAGGGGAATTCATGAACCTGGTGCTCACGACCTTCGGCGCTTACCTGCACCGAAAGGGCGAGATGTTCGAGGTCAAGGTCGGAGAGGAGCGCCGGGAGGTGTCGGCCCGGAAGGTGCGCTCCATCTGGATCGCGACCGGGGCGACTCTTTCGACCGACGCCGTCGAGCTGGCCCTGGAGAAGAACATCGACATCGTCTTTCTGGACAAGTTCGGCGACCCCATCGGCCGCGTGTGGCACGGCCGGCCGGGCTCCACGACCGCGATCCGCCGCCGGCAGCTCCGGATCGCGGACACCTCGGAGGGGCTTCGGCTAGCGCTGTCCTGGGTGCTCCGGAAGCTCGACAACCAGATCGGCTTCCTGGAGCAGGCTCGCGAACGAAGGTCTCGCCTCTCCGGCGAGCTCACCGAGACGATCCGCTTCCTGCGGGAGGGCCGCGCGGACGCGACCGCAATCGACGGACCGCTGGACGACGTGCGGGGCCGGATCCTCGGCCTCGAAGGCCGGGCGGCCCGCGCCTACTGGACGGCGGTCAACTTGCTCCTGCCCGAGCGCTTCCGGTTCGAGGCGCGCTCGCGCAACCCGGCGAAGGACGAGTTCAACTGTCTGCTCAACTACGCCTACGGCGTCCTCTACGGGACGGTCGAACGGGCGTGTGTCCTGGCGGGCCTCGACCCCTACGTCGGGTTTGTCCACACCGACCACTACAACAAGCCCTCGCTCGTCTTCGACCTGATCGAGTGCTACCGGATTTGGGCCGACGAGACGGTGGTCGGCCTCTTTGCGGCAAGGGACGTGAAACAGGACATGTTCGAGAAGCTCGCCAACGGCTTCACGCTGAACAAGCAGGGCAAGGGCGTGCTCATGGAGCGCTTCGGCGCCCATCTGAGTGAGACCGTCCGCCACCGGGGACGAAACGTCCAGCGCCGAGAGGCGGTGCAGCTCGACTGCCACCGGATCGCCAACGACCTGATATCCCCAGGAGGAGGGGATGGTCAGCGGCCCGGCGCGGATGTATCTTGGCCGGAGCCGGAGGATGAAGGCATCCCAGAAAGGGAGAAGGCAACATGAACACCGCAAAGGACGAAGTACGACGCCTGTTGGAGGACCTTCCCGACAGCGTGTCGCTGACCGACATCCAGTACCACATCGACGTGCACCAGAAGATTGAACGGGGACTCGACGATCTTTCCGCCGGCCGGACGTTCACGGAGCAGGACTTCGGCAAGAGGATGTCGAAGTGGCTCGAAACATAGTCTGGACGGAAGCGATGACCGTGGACGAAGTCGGCGTCCTGGTGTTCGTCCATGGAGCCCGTGACCTACCCTCCCTGCTCAAAGGGCAAGGCCGCGTGCTCGTCGCGCCGGCCGAGATTGGACGAAGGAAGGCGCGTCGGTGAAGCAAACGGAGACGCTCGTGTGGATCATCTACGACATCTCCGTCGACAAGAAGCGGGGGAGGGTGGCGAAGCTCTGCAAGGAGGCCGGACTCTACCGGGTGCAGAAGTCAGTGTTCTTGGGCACCATCGAGCGCAATCGGCTCGACGAGCTCTTGATGCAGGTAGAGGGTCTCATCGACACGGTCACCGACTCGGTCTATGCGTTTCCCTTGTGCCAGCCCGACTTCAAGAAGGTCATTACCCTGGGGCAGGCGTTCGACGAGAAGCTGGTGAACGACGAAGTCCGGATGCTCTTCGCATGATCGAGACGCAGATGCTGTCTGACACCGAGACCACGCCGATGCTCACGCCTTCGGAGGTGATCGAGCACGTCTTCTGCCCGCGGTTCACGTGGTTCATGAACGTGCAGAAGATCTCGCAGCACGAGGACTCCCGCTACAAGGTGCTCAAGGGACGCGAGGTCCACGCGAGGCGCGAGACCGAGAACAAGGCGTACCTCCGGCGAAAGATCGGGGTGGCGGCGAAGGAGCTTAGCGTCTATCTGGCTTCGCCGAGCCTTCGGATGAGGGGCGTTGTCGACGAGGTGCTCACGCTAAGCGACAGCACCATGGCTCCGCTGGACTACAAGTACACCGAGCACCAGGGCACGGCGTTCAAGACGCATCGCATCCAGGTTCTCATGTATGCGATGCTGGTCCGGGAGAGCTACGATGCGGCCGTGACTCGGGGGTACGTGGCCTATATCCGAGGCAGCCATCAGGTGGTAGAAGTACCTCTTTCCCAAGGGGCCGAAGCCGAGGTACTGGGCATCGTCGACGACATCTTCGAGATCATCGGAACGGGGAGATTGCCGAAACGCACCGCCCATACGGTCCGGTGCCGGGACTGCTGTTACGGAAATATCTGCGTGTGACCGCTGCCTCGCCGCATCCCATCGGAATGGCGGCCCTTTGGGGTCAGTAGCGGATGCACGAGGCTCCCAAACATGTCCCAATCGAGCTCATTCGGCACCTTCGGAAGGCCAGTCCGAAGCGTTCGGAGTTGGCCAAAGAAGCCCGAGAATCCAAAGAAAAGGAGGAAAATGCGGTCCAAGAGGTAGATCCATCACAACAAGGATTGAAACATTGCAAACAAGCACACGCAGTTCACCGAGGCAGACGTCCAAGAGGTAGATCCATCACAACAAGGATTGAAACAAAAATCCCCTCACAGCCCCATCCCCTTGGCCCGGCGGTCCAAGAGGTAGATCCATCACAACAAGGATTGAAACACCAGCGCCGTGTCAAGTACTGTGAGCCCCGTGTTGTCCAAGAGGTAGATCCATCACAACAAGGATTGAAACCATTGAACCGACCTACGTCGAAGTCGGCCCAGGAGGTCCAAGAGGTAGATCCATCACAACAAGGATTGAAACACCGATAGTTGCGTCAGAGTGTAGGAACTGGCAGGGTCCAAGAGGTAGATCCATCACAACAAGGATTGAATCGCGGCCTGTGTGCGTATGGCTGACGTCGGGCAGCGCGCATGCACGGGCTGCGGGGACGGGGCTGCCTTTCGGGAAGCTGCGGCTCTGTTCGGCTGCCCGGCTTCGGCGAGTACTGCCACGGTTGGGGTTGGCACATGGCCCGTGGTATAAGCAACCGGATCTTGGGGGTAGTGACAACGAGCCGGACCTATGGCGTCGCCTTCAAACCCTGCTGTCGACTTCCACGCACTGACCCCGGATGAGCCGCTGCTTCCGGCGCCCGCCGCGTTTCGGTTCGTGGAGTTCGCGGCGCGGCGGCGGCCAGGGTTTCGCAACTGCGTCGTTCCCCTCGCCGAGGTGTCCGAGTGGGTGCGGCGGTACCGCGGGTTCGGGTGCTATGCCACCTTCTATCTCTTCGACGAGGGGCTCGGGCGCTACGCCCACGGGAACCGACCCCGCGGGGTGCCCTCGGTGGCCGGCTACTCGGGGCCGGTCGTGGCCCCGGTTTGGCCGCTGGACGTGGACGCCGCGGAACTGGGCGACGCCCTGGCCGTGGCCCGGAGGCTCTACCGGCACCTGACCGGGGAGTGGGGCGTGCCCCCGGCGGCTGTTCGTGCGTACTTCAGCGGTAAGAAGGGGTTCCACCTCCTGGTCGACACGAGGGTCTTCCGGCGCCCGACGCCGTCGAAAGTGATGCCCGAACTGCTCCACCGGCTCACGGTGCGGCTGGCACAGGAGCTGGCGCTGCCCCGGCCCGGCCCCTTGGACTTGGCACTTCGCGACCGCGTGCGACTCCTTCGGCTCCCCAACACGGTCCACGAGGCGAGCCGCCGATTCAAGATCGCGCTCTCGGCCGAGGAGTTGCTCGCCCTGGACGCGGTGGAGGTGCGGAGGCTGGCGATGGCTCCTCGGGTCCTGGTCGGCACCGACCCTTCAGGGCTTCTCCAGGAGGGGGAGCAACCGGTCGCTCCCGCGGCGCGCCGCCTCCTCGGGGAGGTCGCGGGGCCGCCGCGCCGAGCGGCACCGCGGCCGTCGACTCCGGCGGCGGCCGCGGAAGAGGTCCTGGTGTGTCCGGCGCGGCGCCGCCTGCTCGAGGAAGGGGCTCCGGTGGGCCGGCGAAACAACGTGGCGATCCGCCTCGCCTCCTGGTTGCGGGAGGGGGGCAGGGACGCGGAGGAGGTCGAGGCCCTGTTGCTCGCCTGGAATCGCCAAAATCCCGAGCCGCTGGATGCGGCGGAGGTGGAGCACGTAGTGGCTTCGGCCTTCGCGCCGCCCGCCCCCTACCGCTATGGCTGCCGAGACCCTCTGATCGAGCCGTGGTGCCCGCGGCCGCCGGGGCCGTGCCCGTACCACCGCGCCGGGACGCCGTGAGGACTCGACTCGATGCCCTGATCGTCGCTGCGACCGCGGGTGAGGTTGCGCGGCTGGGCGCGGCCCTGGTCCGCCGTCGCCGGCAGGCGACGGGCTGCCAGCCCGTGACGATCGGGTGGCTCGCCGGGCGCCGGGTAGGGCTCCTCTGCGCGGGCCTGGGCAAGGCCAACACCGCGCTCGCACTGGGGGCGGCGCTGAGCCGGGTCGAGCCCGCGCTGCTGCTGGCCGTCGGCATGGGGGGGGCGTACGCAGGCTCGGGTCTGGAGCCGGGCGACCTGGCCGTGGCGTCGGAGGAGATCTATGGGGACGAGGGGGTGGAGACGGCCGAGGGGTGGAAGGGCCTGGAGTCGATCGGCATCCCGCTGTGGAGCGGACCCGACGGCCGCGTCCACTGGAATCGCCTTCCGGCCGCTGCGCCAGAAGGGTCGGCCCTGCTCTCCGCCGCCCGAAGCGTGGGGCACGCGGCAGCCGGCCCGTTTGTCACGGTGTCGACGGTCACCGGCACCGAGGAGCGCGCCGCCTGGCTCGCCCGGCGCTTCGGGGCCGTGTGCGAGAGCATGGAGGGGGCGGCTGCGGCGCACGCCGCCCTCGCCTGGAGGGTCCCCTTCGGGGAGGTGCGCGGCATCTCCAACCGAGTGGGTCCGCGTGACCGGGCCTCGTGGAAGCTGACCGAGGCGGCGGCTGCGGCACAGGAGGCGGCCGAGGCGTTTCTCCGGGCCTGGTCCCCGACGGGACCCGATGACCCCGCACCTTGAAACCCTGAAAGGACCCGCTGTGCGGACCGTGCGCGTAGGATACTCCCCCTGCCCGAACGACACGTTTCTCTTCTATGCCCTGGTCCACGGCCTCGTGGATGGGGAGGGCTACGCCTTCGAGCCGTTACTGGCCGACGTGGAGACCCTGAATGAGCTGGCCCTTCGAGCCGAGCTCCCGATGACCAAGGCGAGCTACGGCGTGCTGCCGGAGGTGTGCGACCGCTACTGGTGCCTGCGCTCCGGCGGCGCCCTGGGCCGCGGCTGCGGCCCCCTGGTGGTCTGCGGTCGGGACGTGCCCCTGGAGGAGGCGGTGCGCGGGCGCGTGGCGGTGCCTGGCGTCCATACCACGGCGAATCTCCTCCTGGACCTGCGGGCCGGCCGGACGGTGGAGAAGGTGCCCATGGTCTTCCACGAGATCATGCCCGCGGTCGCGCGGGGCGAGGTCGACGCGGGCGTGGTGATCCACGAGGGGCGCTTCACCTACCGCTCCCACGGCCTCGTGGCGCTGGCCGATCTGGGGCAGTGGTGGGAGGAGGCGACCGGTCTCCCGATCCCTCTGGGAGGGATCCTTCTGCTCCGAGACCGGCCGGAGCTCGACCCCGTGCGTATCCAGCGGGCGCTGCGACGCAGCGTGGAGTACGCGCTGGCGCATCCGTCGGCGCCGTCGGCGTACGTTCGCCAGCACGCGCAGGAGCTCGACGAGGCGGTCGTGGGGGCCCATATCGGGCTCTATGTGAATGAGTTCTCGGTGGACGTCGGCAGGGAGGGCCAGCAGGCCGTGGAAGACCTGCTGACCCGTGCCGTGGAGGCAGGGCGGTGCGGGTGCTCGGGCGGGACGCTCTTCCCCCCGGAAGAGTAGCAGGGCGGCCGCACGGAGGACCGGGCGGCTGAGACTCAGTGGACGACGAGGGCCTCGCGGATCTCGTCGAGGATCTCCCCCGGGTAGAACGGTTTGGGGATGAACTTCCGGGCGCCCAGGGCGAGCACTCGTCGGGAGATCTCGACCTCCTGCATGGCAGACGTGACCAGCACCGGGAGGTTCGGACCGTCCGGCAGGGCGCGCAGGGCGTCGAGGAGGCCGAAGCACTCCGGGGTGTGGGCGAAGTGGACGTCGAGCAACAGGCAGCCGACGCGCCGGGCCGAGAGGATGCGCAGCCCCTCCTCCGGGGTCCGACAGGTGATGAGCTCCAGGTCCTCGCCCTCGAAGACGTACTCCATGAGTTTGAGGATGTCGGGGTCGAAGTCGATAAGGAGCACCGTGGGCCGGCTCTGGAGTTCCATGGCATCCCCCGCACGCTGGAGTCCGAGATCGGTGGCAAGGGTACCATCCGGCCGAGGGGGCCACATCCCCCCAAAAGGGTGAATTTTGGGGGGCACGAAGGAAATCGGCGCGACCCACCGGGCCGCGGGGAGGCTCTCGATGGACGAGAAGACGCGGCGGCTCGGAGCGGTGCTGGTCGAGAAGGGGGTGATCACCGCTCCACAGCTCGACGAGGTCCTGCGCATCCAGGAAGGCAGCGGCCGACGGCTGGGTGAAGTGCTCGTCGAGCGAGGGCTCCTGGATGAGGAGGCGCTTCGTTGGGCCCTGGCCGAGCAGCTCGATCTCCCCTTGGTGCACCCCGACCCCGCGGCCTTGGCGCCCGAGGCCCTGGCTCTCGTGGCGCCGGACGTGTGCCGGCGGTACGCGGTCGTTCCCCTGCACCTGGCGGCCGAGGCCCCGGGCGCCGAAGCGGTCCTGACCGTAGCTGCGGCCGACCCGTCGCTTCGCCCGGTGCTCGAGGACCTGCAGGCGCGTACCGGGAAAGTCGTGCGCTTCGTGCCGGCCCCGCGCGGAGAGATCGAGGCGGTCCTCAGCGCCCTTTACGGCCCGGCTGCGGCGGAGGACGTGGGCGTGCGCGTCACCGACCTCGCGGGCCCGGCGCTGGCTGAGATTCTGGAGGATGCGACCGGGGCGAGGCTGCTGGGGCACCTGCTCGACGCGGCCGTGGCCCGCGGTCAGGAGGTTCTTCACTTCCGGGCGAGGGACGCCGAGGCCCGCGTGGATGACGGCCGGGGGCGCGTCGTGTTCTCCGGGGGAGAGACCTGGCACACCATCCTGCTCGATCGGCTCCGGCAGCTCGCGGGGCTGCCGGCGTCGCAAGGTCGGCCCGGGGGGAGGATCCTGCAGCGGGGTCGCTTCGCGTTTTCCGACGCCGCGGGTCTGGAGCAGGTGCTCTTCCGCGTCTCGATCCTGCGGGGGGTAGAGGGCGAGGAGGCTCAGGTGAAGCGGATGCGGCGCGAGGGCGTGCCTCGTCATCTCACCGATCTGGGGTTCACAGCCCACCAGTGCCTGGAGGTTCGCCGCGCCCTGGGGCGGCCCGGGCTGGTCTGGGTGACGGCGCCGGGCGACGGAGGGATGGGGAGCACGCTCTTCGGCCTGCTCCGCGAGATCCCGGGCGCCGGGCGAACGTTCACCCTTGAAGAAGAAGTCTTCTACCGGTCGCCCGACCTGCTGCAACTCGAGACGCTGGACCTGGGCTCGGAGGAGCGCTCCGAGGTACTCCGGGAGCTCAAGTACCTCGATTTCCCTCGGGTGCTGGTCGATCGGGCGAGTCCTGCCCAGCTCGGCGACCTTCTCGCCCTGGCCGTCCGCAAGCGGTGGATCCTCGCCGGCGGCCATGAGGCGACGCTCGAAGAGACCCTCACTTCACTGGCGGTTCGGTCGGTGGACGTGCCCCTCTACGGCCTGAGCCTGGTCGTGCACCAGAGGCTCGTACCGCTGCTCTGCCCCACCTGCCGCGCGCAGTCGGCCCTGGGGACGGCGGAGCGGCAGGCGCTGCTCAAGCTGCTGCCCGGGCAGGGCACCGTCTACCAGGAGGGATCGGGGTGCGACGCGTGTGGCGGACGGGGTACGCGGGGGGCGCGCGCCTTCTTCGAGGTTCTCCCCGTGGACGCGGCGGTTCGAGAGGACCTGTATGGCGCGGCTCGCGGCGAGTGCCGGATTCCAAACCTCGCCGCCCGGGTCCGGCCCCGGATTGCCCCTCAGGTGTCGGAGGCGGTAGCGCGGGGAGAAGTCAGCCTATCCGAGATCTGGGACTTCGTCTGACCTCGATCCCTGGTCGGCGCGTCGGTCTTCGTCGAGCCGCCGGAACCCCTCCATCAAGAGCCCCTCGGTGCTCCCTTCAACCGTGACGGCGTCCACAGTCTGTCCGGGGGCGATGCGGAAGCCGCCCTCGGTCCAGCGGATCATCTGGTAGAGCGCCTCCTCGCCGATCAGTCCCGGCGCCCGGGCGTCCACGACTCGTCCCTGGTCCACAGCAACCTGGCCGATCCCCTCGGGTCCCTCGATCGACACGACCGCCGTCTTCCCGCCCCCGGAGAGGATCTGCAGGGTGTCGGCCAGGCTCATGTCGCGCAGGTTGCCGGTGATGTAGCCGCGTTCTGGCGCCCTGCGCGCCGCCGCCCGGTGGAGCTTCGTCTCCAGCACCTCGGGGTGGATGCCGATCGGCAGCACGTCCTCGGCGCCCAGGCGCAGCGCGTACATGGTGTCCGGGGCCGCCGCGTCCGCGGTGAGGAGGAAGACCGGCGGACGCCGATCCGCCGGAGCC
Organism: Deltaproteobacteria bacterium; assembly: GCA_016214985.1. Taxonomy (GTDB): domain Bacteria; phylum Desulfobacterota; class Deferrisomatia; order Deferrisomatales; family JACRMM01; genus JACRMM01. Next base: position 57,968 of record JACRMM010000014.1, read on the forward strand.
TTCGACAGGTCCTCGAGCACAGGAAGGCCGGCGGCCATGGTGGCGAGGATCGCGTCCCAGGTGTCCAACAGCCGTTCTGTCGGGACCGGCCCCGGCGCCGCTCGCTCAACCTGCCAGCCGGTCGCCTCCAGGTGCGACGTGAGGGGCTCCCAGCCCTCGGGAAGGAGCGAAAGCAGGCGGCGGGTCGCTTCCCAGCGGGTGAGGAGGTTCTCCCCCGCCACCCAGCGGATGAGGCTCGTTACCGCGTCCGGGTCGAGAGACGGCGCCGCCCTCAGGTCCTCCAGGGCTTGTGCCGGGTCGCGGCCACGGGCGAGGGAGCGCTCGTAGACGGTGACGGCCGCCACGATCTCGTCGCCGGGGAGAGGGATGCCGACCGGCTCCTCCGGCCATCCGTCGAGGGCCGCGTTCCAGGCGCGAAGCACCAGGCAATCGAGCCCGACCTCCTCGATCGCCCGCCGACCGGCCAGGAACCGCACCAACAACACCGCCTTCTTCGCCGGTTCGAAGGCCTCTCCGAGAATCCTCGCTGCGCAGGCCTCTGCGAGGGCGAGTGCCTCGCGCCGCAGCACGCCCGCGGTGACCAGGGCGCCCTCCAGGGCAGCGACCGGGTCGCCGTAGAGCCGCAGAGCGGCGGAGCCGCCGCGAACCTCGTCCTTCCAGGATTCGTGGAGCCACACCGACTCGATTCCCGGCCGGTCGGCCAGCGCTGAGGCTTCCTGGGGTGTCGAGGCTCGCGTGACCCGGTAGCCGTGCGCCTCGAGCAGCGACGCCAGGGCGCGCCGGCGCCGGGGGTCGGGGTCGGCGACCGCCGCCTCACGCGCGCGCCGGTTCGTGGTCGAGGCCGCCGGGCGCGAGGGCGAACCCACCGTCAGGGGGGACGGGCCCAGGGAGGGCAGGGAGATCTCGGTGGCGACGGGCTCCAACGCCGGTTCGCCACCGTAGTGGTGGCCCAGAAGACGGTCGATGACCGCCTCGGGCGCGACCCGGACAAGGACCTTCCGCGCTCCGGACGCGAAGCGCACCTCGTCGATCGTTGAGAGGTCGTGGGGGTCGGTCAGGGCGACCTGGAGGGTGCTCCGGGCCGGCTCCCAAGCCATGGGCAGGGCCCGGAGCCGCCGCGCCAGACCCTCGGGCACCCGCGCCAGCGCCGCCGGTTCGACGGCGTCGAGGGAGGACAGAAACGGGGGGACGTTCCACTGCATCGAGAGCACCTTGGCCAGGTCCTCTTCGGACACCAGTCCCAGCCGCAGCAGGTGCGTCCCCAGGCGGCCCGGCTGGGCGCGTTGTCGTTCCAGCGCCCGAGCGAGGCCGTCGGCATCCACCAGGCCCGCGCGCAGGAGCAGGTCGCCGAGAGGGATGCGGACGGGTCGGGTTCTCACGGCGTCTTGGTACCCAAGCGCTCGAAGACGGCCTTGTTCTGGGCGTAGCGGGCCGCCTCTTCGGGGGTCACGGCCTTGGCGTTGACGAGCTCGAGCAGGTGCTGGTCCAGGAGCTGCATCCCGTCCTTGCGACCCGTCTGAATGAGCGACGGTATCTGGAAGGTCTTGGCTTCGCGGATGAGGTGGCCCACCGCAGGGGTGTTGACGAGGACCTCCAGGGCCGCGATCCGGCCGCGGCCGTCCGCGCGGCGCAACAGGACCTGGGCGATTACGCCGCGCAGGCTCTCGGCGAGCATCGAGCGCACCTGAGACTGCTGGTCGGCCGGAAAGGCGTCGATGATCCGGTCCACGGTCTTGGCGGCGCTCTGGGTGTGCAGGGTGCCCAGCACCAGCAGGCCGGTCTCCGCGCCGGTGAGCGCCAGGGCGACGGTGTCGGTGTCGCGCATCTCGCCGACCAGGAGCACGTTCGGGTCCTCCCGCAGGGCGGCTCGAAGTCCTGCAGCGAAGGACCGGGCGTCGCTGCCTACCTCCCGTTGGTGGATCAGGCACTGGGCATCGTCGTGGAGGAACTCCAGGGGATCCTCCAGGGTGATGATGTGGTCGGCCCGCTCGACGTTGCGGTGGTGGATCATGGAAGCCAGGGTCGTACTCTTGCCGCTGCCGGTGGGCCCGGTGACGACCACGAGGCCGCGCCGCAGGGAGGCGAGCTCCCGAACCACCGGGGGCATGCCGAGGGAGTCAAGGGTCGGGGGCGTGGCAGGAATCCATCGAAAGGACGCTCCGAGGCCCTTCCGGTGGAAGTAGGCGTTGCCCCGAAACCGCGCGAGCCCCTCGATCCCGTAGCCGAAGTCGATGTCCCGCGTCTGCTCGAGCGCTTCAATCTGCTCCTCGGAGAGGACCTCGTAGATCAGATCCTGGGCGTCGCCCGGGTCGAGTGGGGTGCTGCGGGCCCGCTGGAGCACTCCGTTGACGCGGAACACCGGGGGGACACCCGCGCTCACGTGGAGGTCGGACCCCCCGAGCTCCACGAGGGTCTGCAGGAGGGAGTCGAGACGGGCCATGGGGCCGGACCCTAGACCACGACCAACACGCGTGTCAAGCGCGCTCTCCTGCCGCTTTCGAACGGCGCGTTCACTTGGCGCGCCGAGGGGTGGGCTTCGTGATCTCGGAGCAGTAGCTCTGGTCGCGCGCGGCCTTGACGGCCCCGGCGAGCATCTCCGGGTCCAGGCGCCCCAGATGGATCAGGCGGACGCGTCCCTGGGCATCCAAGAGGAACGAGGTAGGTGTGCCCACGACACCGTAGCGCTCCGCTGTCTCGAAGTACTCCTCGGTCTCCTTGTCGTGGACGATCGGGAATGTGATACCTTTGTCGCGGCAGAAGGGGACGACGCGCTCGTCGTACTCCGGGCCGTCGAGGCAGACGCCCACCACGAGCAGGTTCTCGGGGCCGAGCTGGCGCGCGAACGCCTGCAGATCGGGAATCTCCTTCTGGCAGGGGAAGCAGAAGTAGCTCCAGAAGACGAGGAGCACCGGTCGCTGACCGATCTGCTCCGACAGGGTGAAGGTGTTCCCCGAGAGGGCCGGTAAGGTGAAGGTCGGTGCGAAATCGCCCACTCGCACCACGCCCGTAGTGGGAGGTGGCGCACCCCGGGCTGCGGTCGGGTTCTGGACCCCGACGCCCAGGACGGCCGCGGCGAGGGCCGCCGCGGCCGCGAGCGATCGCAAGGCCTTACCTAGGCGCGCGCCTCGGCGGTGAGAAGGGGGCGTCGTGACGTCCATCGTGCTCCTCCATGGGCTCGGAGTCGACCACCGCATGTGGTCGCTCCAGCTGGGCGCTCTGCAATCATTGGGCCCGCTCTGGGCCCCAGACCTCCCCGGGTTTGGGGCCGAACCCCCGGTTCCTCCGCCGGCCCGCTCGGCGGAGGCCTACGCGGACTGGGTCGCGGCCGCGCTCCGGACGCGCGGAAGCGGGCCCCACGGGGTGGCCGGTTACTCCATGGGCGGCAGCGTGGCGCTGTTGCTCGCTCTTCGCCACCCGGACCTCGTCGCCCGCCTCGCCCTGTGCTGCTGCTCCCCGCGGTGGGGCCGGGGCGGGGGCCGATGGGTTTCCCGGCTTCTTGCCGGGAGGGGGGGATACCTGGCCGCCGAGGTGTTTCAGCTCTCGGTCCGCTGGGCCTTCCGGCGATCGGGGCTCGACGGTGCGCTGGAGCCGGTCGTCGCGGACATGACCCGCCGGGCCCATCGGCCCACCATGGCCACCCTGTGCCGCTCCCTCGCACGGCTGGACCTGCGGCCGGCGCTCGCCGGCGTGGCCTGCCCCACGCTGGTGGTGGGCGGCACGCGCGAGCTTCTGGTCCCCGCCTCCCACCACCGGCGCATGGCCCGGGCCATTCCGCGTGCGGAGCTCCGGCTGTTCCGAGGCGCAGGGCATGTCCTGTGCGTGACCCGGGCAGGAGAGTTTTCGGCAGTCCTTCGTGGTTTCTTTAGGCACTGACTGAGCGCCGCACGGCGCGGGGAGGGAAGGTTCATGCAGCTGTCCGAAGAGGTTCGCGAGTTCTTGGAGGCTGCGTCCCTGGCCGCTCTCTTCGTTCCCCTGGACCTGGGGCGCGGCGAGGAGGCGGTGCTCGTGGTCAAGAGCACGCGCGACGTGCTCGAGGGGCTGAAGGCCGCGTCGCCGCCCATAGAACTGGGCTGGGTGCTCGAGCCGACGGAGCGAGGGCCGGCGTTGTGCCTCGCGGTGCGCGTGCGGTCGCCCGGGATCGGGGAGCTGCTGGCCGAGGTGTACTTCGACGTGACGGACCCGGCGGACGGAAACCTGCTCGAGCGGCTCGCGTCGCAGACCCGGTTGCAAGCCGCTCTTCTGGACGAGGAGATGGACGTCGTCTGGGTGGCCGAGGTTCCCTGGGACGAGGTGCGTGCGCTGGAGTCGGACCAGATGCGCGATCGCGCCGAGGAGCTTGCGGAGCGCACCGAAGCGTACGACTTTGAGTCGGCCCGCTCTCTCGTCCATGAAACGGTGAGCCTCGAGCAATTGGCGGCACGAGCCTTCGCCTCCTGAGGGGGCGCCACTCTCGGCGGGGCTCTCACGGGGCGGGGCCTGGGACGAAGCGCTCCCCCTTCTCGTCCCACCGATAGCTGCCCGCATTCCACAGGGCCCGAACCTCGGCAGCGTCGACCCCGAGCGCCCGCGCCGCCTCGAGGCGCTCGAGCGCGTCCAGGAGCTCGGTGTCGCTGACCTGGAAGTCCCCGTTTTCGTCCGCCCAGTGCACCCACTCGACGTCGATGCGGGTGTCTCCGCCCAGGGTCATCGGCTTGCCCCTGCGGCCCGGCGTGACGATCTCGCCTCGGACGCGGTAGGCGGTGCCCGTGGGCCGATCGGCCGGCGCCCTCACCAGGTACGCGAGCCGGGAGACCGCCGGGCCTGCGGTGAGGATCCAGCGGACGAGCCCCGCGGGCGTGGGGCCCGCGTCGGGCGGTGTGGTGCTCGAGACCAGCGACCACCCCGGCGGAAGCTGTTCGCGGAGGATGACGCGCTGGGGCGACGAACCTTCGCTGCGCAGCCAGACGACCACGGGCACCACGGCCCCGGGGGGCGCGTAGGCCGGCAGCCGGCGCCCGGCCTGCACGCGGACCGGCGGCGGCGGCCACAAAGCCCAGACGACCAGGCCGATTACCGCGAGGACGGTGACGGACGCGGCAACGACGCGGCGCCGGGGCCGAGGGGGAGTTGGGCCCGGCGCCGCCGCGTCCGTCGCGGGCTCGTCATCTCTCAGGATGTCCTCGAGGGCGACCTCCAGCGCTTGGGCCAGGGCCTGGGCATTATCCCGCTTCACGGTCGAGGTCCGGTTGTTCTCCCAACGGCTCACCGTGTCGACGGTGACACCGACGACTTCGGCCACGTAGAGCTGCGTCAGGCCCTTGGACTCCCTGAGGCGGCGGATCACGTCTCCGTGGAGGCGCAGAGAGGTCGGAGGGGGGGCAGTACGGGTCATGGATGGCGCTTGGCCGGCTCCTTGAAAACGGCCCCGGCGAGCGCCGCGGCGGCTGACGAAGGCCGCACGCTACCAGAGTTCTGGGGCCGTGTCACGGGTCGTGCCGGGTTGTGCCGGCTCGCCGCTTGACCCCCCTCAGCCCCCCCGATACAATCGCGCCTCTGGCGTTTGCGGTGCTGCTGTTGGGCCGGTCGCCAGCCACCCGTCGTTCCTCACCCGCCAGCCGCGAGGTTGCTCATGGAAGACTCCCGGCGCCGAGATGCCGTGGATCTTACCTCTCGGCTCGGTCCCCTGGAGCTCCGAAACCCCGTGATCGCCGCATCCGGAACGTTCGGGTACGGGGAGGAGTACGCCTCCTATCTCGATCTGTCGGCGTTGGGCGCGGTGGCCGTGAAGGGGCTGAGCTTGGAACCGCGTGCCGGAAACCCGGTTCCCCGCATCGTGGAGACCCGGGCCGGCATGCTCAACGCGATCGGCCTCCAGAACGTCGGCGTCCGCGCCTTTGAGGCGGAGAAGATGCCGTGGCTGCGTGAGGTCGGGGTGCCGGTGATCGTGAACTTCTTCGGCAGCACGGTCGACGAGTACGTTGCGTGCGCCCGCAAGGTCGGACGCATCGAGGGGGTGGCCGCCCTGGAGATGAACATCTCCTGCCCCAACGTGAAGGCCGGGGGAATCGCCTTCGGTGTCGTCCCGGAGCTCGCTCGCAGCGTGGTCGCTGCCGTGCGCCGGGCTACGGACCTCCCGCTCATCGTGAAGCTTTCACCGAATGTTACGGATATCCGACCACTCGCCCGGGCCGCGGCCGAGGCCGGAGCGGATGCGCTGGCTCTCATCAACACGTTGACCGGTATGGCCGTCGACCTGGACCGTCGCCGCCCGGCGCTGGCGAACGTCACCGGAGGGCTCTCGGGCCCGGCGATCAAGCCGGTCGCGCTGCGGATGGTTTGGGAGGTCTTGCAGGAGGTCGATCTCCCCGTGATCGGGATCGGGGGGATCCTCGACGCGCGCGACGCGCTGGAGTTTTTGTGCCTGGGAGCGCGGGCCGTGCAGGTCGGGACGGCCAACTTCCTCAAGCCGTGGGTGTGCCGCGAGATCGTCGGGGGAATCGGAGACTACTTGCGAGGACAGAGGTTGGCGACGCTGTCGAGTTTCGTCGGAACGTTCCGCGCCGTTTAGCAGGAGGCCTGTCCCTGGGAGTTCCTCCGAGCGGAGGGTCGGCCTCGAGCAGGCCGACCCCGAAATACGAAGAGGCCCCTTCCGGGGCCTCTTCGTGCTCTTTGGGGCGCGCGCCGTCAGGCGGCCTTCGTGACCTTCCCGGAGCGCAGACACCGAGTGCACACGCGCAGCCGTTGCGCAGCACCACCCACCAGGGCGCGCACCGTCTGAAGGTTCGGGTGCAGAACCCGCTTCGTCTTGTTGTTCGCGTGGCTCACGTGATTGCCGCGGCCCGAGTTCTTTCCGCAGATGGTGCAGGTTCTCGACATATCTCATCCTCCTGGAGGCCGATGTCAGCGAAAGTGCAATTGAGTACCACAGCCGGCCCCGGGAGGCAAGAACAATCACGGCCGGACACGGTCAGGAGAAGGGCTTCCACCAGGGTTTCTTGTCGCCCGTGAGCCGGTAGGGGCGACCGCGGCCGCGAACCTCGTGGAGCTCGTCCTCGAGCTCGATGATGCGCTTGTCCCTCTCCTGAAGCTGTTCCCGGAGCGCCTGCACCTGCTCCTTGAGTTTGCGGATCACGGTGTCGCGCGGGTCCGGGCTTCTCTGCTGTGGCGCCGCTGTGGCGCCGCGCTCCTTGGCCGGTTCGTCCGTGCCGGCCGAATCAACGGGAACGGGCCAGTCCTTGGCGAAGTGGCGCAGCCGCAGCAGGACATCCGACGGTAACCGGAACGTCTGGGGCGGGCCCACCGTCCACGCCTCTCCCTGGTGCGCGCACGCGTGCACCCGGAACTGTCCCGCGTCCAAGAAGCTCTGGAGAAACCGAAGATCGTCCGCGTCCTGCGGGTAGCAGCGCAGATCGTAGCTCACGGGCTCGGTCGGGATGTCGTAGAGGAGCACCGATACGGTGACGCGGCCCGCCTCGTCCCGGGCCACCTCGACCCCGACCTCTGCCTCCAGGGCCTTGGACAGATCGGGGACCTTGAGAAGCAGGTGAGGATGGCCCATGCGATCGACGTCCCGCACGACGTTGAAGGCCAGTAAGGCCTTCGACGCCTCGTCGCTCAACTGGAACCGGGGATGGCGGGCGTCGGACTCGCTTGAGCTCATGTGGAGGGCCGTGGTCAGAATGCGTCGGAGGAGAGCCCGGGAGCCGTCTCTCGCGGGAGCCGCGGCCGGGCGCGCCGCGTCGGCCACAAGAGCGGGACGAGGCTGGCGCTCAGGGCGGCGCCACCGGCCAGGGCCAGGGAAGCACCGGGGTCATACCTTACATCGAAGGTCGCGAGGGGTTCAACCTCAATCTCCCCCCACAACAGCGCGATCCCTCCGGGCAAGGACAGGCTCTGGCCCGGCGTGGGCCAGAGCCATCCGTCGACCGACGCGCCGACCGCGGGAGTCCACCGTGCCTGCAACGCGATGCGGCCGTCCGGGGTCCTCGCCCAGTCGACGAGGAGGAGCTCCCCACCGACGAGGCGAAGCGGTTGGCCGATCTCGGCCAGCGTCCAGCGCCCGTCCGACAAGCCCAGATGCCATCCCCGCAGGGTCGGCTCCGCGCCCGAGAGGTACACGGCCACGCCGTCCGCGAGCAGCGGGTGATTGACGCTCACCCGCGTCGGATCGCGAGTTTCTCCGCCGGTCTGCAGCGACACCTCGGCGTCGAGGGATCGGGGGTACCCCTCGGGTGCGAGGTCGAGCGATACGGGCCCCACGCGGAAGGTCCACCCAGGTCGTTGGGTGACAGCGAAGGACTGGCCGGCGAAGACCCGGTGGCCGTCGGACCGAAACCCCGCCACGGACCCGATCCCGTGCGCCAGCAGCACGAGCAGGAAGCCGAGGTGGGCGACATGCGCCGAAGCCGAGCGAACGGTGAGGCGTCGCAGGCGCCGAGAGCGCAGCAGCCGGCGGGTCACGCAGACGCACGTGTTCAGCGCGAGCAGTGCCGCCACGAAGATCATGGCGCAGATCCACCAGGACGCGGCAGGTCGCGAGAGGCCCGCGTCCCGCAGCCAGTCGGCGAGCACGCCCTGCTCGATCGCCTCATAGGCCTGGGGCGTGTGCTGAATGGCAAAGGAACCCCACGCCGACAAGATGGCGAGGGCAGCCGCGAGGGCCAGGGTCGTCTTCAGGGACGAGAGGATCTTCACGAGGGGACGCATCGTCAGAACTGGTGAGTGTTTCGCATGAAGAGCCCCACGCCGAGGTACGTAAAGAGCACCAGGCCGAAACCCACGAGGCTCAGACCGGCCTGTCGGCGGCCTCGCCACCCGGCCACGTAGGGCAGGTGCACCGCGCCGGCGTAGTAGGTCCACAGGATCCCAGACCAGAGTTCCTTGACGTGCCAGAGCCAATAGGTGCCCCAGGCGAGATAGGCCCAGATCCCGCCGCTCACCATGGCCCAGGTGAACCAGGCGAAACCCCAGCGGTGGGCCGAGGCGATGATCCCTGCTTCCTGCCCCTGACCCACACGCCCGAGCTCCAGGACCGCGGCGCAGGCGCCGAGGCCGAAGCAGGCGTAGGCGAAGAACGAGCTCGTCACGTGGACCTCGAACCAGAGCGTCTGGAGCGCCGGAACGAGCGGGGTCGGCCGGACCGGCGCGAGGGTGGCGAGCCCCAGCAGCGCTGCGCTCGCCATAAGGCAGAGGCCATAGGCGCGCACGGCTCCGCGCCGCAGGCACGCGAGGGCCGAGACGAGCGGAAAGCAGACCCCGAACGTGAGCAGGGTCTCGTGGAGACCGGCCAAGGGGAGGTGCCCGACCTGGAACGTGCGCGCAGCTGCGGGGAGCAATCCGGGCACCGCGCCGGCCGCCGCCAGCCAGGCGCTCGCTGACCGCCGGCCCAGCGCGAACACGGCCAGCGCGAGCAGCAGCGCGGACGCGCCGCGCAGGGTCCAGAGGTAGAGGCCCGGGTCCACCTAGGAGAACTCCCTCGTCTCACCGACCTCCATGGGCGCGAGCTCAGCGCCTCGGCCCTGGGCACGGTGCACGAACCGGCTCGCGTCGGGCTCGAGGATCTCGAAGGTTCCGTAGTGCATGGGCACCGCGTAGCGCGGCCGAAGGAACTCCACGGCCTTGGCCGCGTCGTCCGGGCCCATGGTGAAGTTGTCGCCAATGGGGAGGAAGGCGACGTCGATCGCGTCCAACTCGCTCAGGAGCTTCATGTCGGAGAACAGCCCCGTGTCGCCGGCGTGGTAGAAGAGGAGTCCGCCGAGCCGCACGAGGAACCCGCAGGGGTTGCCGGTGTACTCGGTTGTCTTGTCGATGAAGGCGGATCCGTGGTGGGCAATCGTCAGCTTGACCCGGCCGAACTCAAAGGCGTGAGACCCGCCGATGTGCATGCCGTGAACGTGGGCGCCCCGGCGCTGGCAGAAGACGGCGAGTTCAAAGGGAGCGATGATCGGCGCTCGGCACCGTTTCGAGAGCTCCACCGCGTCGCCGAGGTGGTCGGCGTGGCCGTGACTGACGAGGACGGCGTCGAGTCGCGCGAAGTCACCGGGACGCGCCCGGGCCTTCGGGTTGCCCGTGAGAAAGGGATCGAAGAGGATTCGGTGCGTGCCGTCGTCAAGGTGGAAGCACGAGTGGCCGCAGTACGTGACTTTCACCATGGTGACCTCCCTGCGGTCGCGCGGTGGGCGGGGGCTGCGCCGTCTACCGCCTGTGGATAGATGATTCCGCCGCCAGGACCCCGGGATGCCCCAGTGGTTCCCGAGAAATTCTGTAACTAGCTGAAGTAACACAAGATTATTCTGCACAGAATGTGTGCTCTTGGGCTCGCTGCACGCCCGCAGGGGGCTGCGCCCCACTCTCCACAGCTGACTCCACAGGTTGTCCACAGTTCCTGTGGAGAGGCTCCCGTCAGGGCGGGCTTCTTATCCCACCAAACCGTGTCGGCCGCAAGACGCATCGGGTCGTCCGACGCCGACAGCCGACGCCGGCGCGTCCACCCGGCGGTTACGCGGCCGGTCCCTATTTCCCTTGACCGTCCCTGGTCGATCGCCTTGAATACGGCGTTCGGTCCCCGGGAGTCCAGGAGGTGATGCATGCGTGCCCAGGAGATCCTCGCCGCCACGGCCATCGACGTTCGGCCTCGCCACGAACCCCGCATGGTGTACCGGTGCGTGGCCTGCGGTGAGGAGCACGAGTTGGAGCGGCTCCTCTACGTGTGTCCCCGTTGCCGGAGCTTGCTGCGCGTTGCGGACCGGAACTTCGACGCCCTGCGCGAGCGGACCGGTGAGCAGTGGCGCACGGTCTTCGATCTTCGGCGCTGTCTGCAGGAGGAGGGGATGAGGGGCATCTTCCTCTTTCACGAGCTCGTGCTTCCCTGGGTTCCCCTCGAGGATGTCATCTACCTGGGGGAGGGCCACACGCCCCTCGTGCGAGGGAACGCCGAGATGGCCGCGTGGCTCGGAGCGCCGTGCTTCGTGAAGAACGACGGACAGAACCCTTCGGCCTCGTTCAAGGATCGGGGCATGGCGAGTGCCATCAGCTTCCTGAATCACTACATCCGCCGATACCGGCCCGACTCCGTCCTCGGGATCTGCGCGTCGACCGGCGACACCTCGGCGGCGGCGGCGCTCTACCTCTCGTACCTTCCGGCGGGCGTCGTCACGTCAGCCGTGCTCCTGCCGGCCGGGAGGGTGACGCCCCAGCAGCTCTCCCAACCCCTGGGCAGCGGTGCCACGGTGATCGAGGTGCCCGGTGTCTTCGACGACTGCATGAAGCTCGTCGAATCGCTGTCCGAAACCTACGACGTGTTCCTGCTCAACTCCAAGAACCCGGTCCGAATCTGCGGGCAGAAGTCTTTCGCCTTCGAGGTCGCCCAGCAGCTCGGGTGGCGCACGGACAGGCTGACCGTGGTGGTGCCGATCGGAAATGCCGGCAACGTGACCGCCCTGATGGAAGGCTTCCTCGACCTTCGCTCCCTGGGGATCATCGATGCGCTCCCGCGGATTCTCGGCGTCCAAAGCGAGCACGCGAACCCGGTCTCCCTCTGGCATGACAGTGGCGAGTACCGGCCGACCGGCGTGCGGCCCAGCGTCGCCCAGGCGGCGATGATCGGCAACCCGGTCTCCTTTCCCAAGGTCAAGGGTCTCGTGGAAGAGCACTTCCGCGAGCGGTTCGACTGCATCTCCGTCACAGAGCAGGAGATCATGGACTCGATGCTCGTGGCCAACCGGCACGGCCACGTGGTCTGCACCCAGGGGGGAGAGGCGCTGGCGGGGCTCCGCCGCGCGCTGGGCGAGGGGCGGGTGGACAAAGGGGGCACGTTCGTGTGTGACTCGACGAGCCACCAGCTGAAATTCGCGGGATTCCAGGAAGCGTACTTCGCCGACACCTTGGGACCGGAGTTCGAGGTCCGGCCGAGGGCTGAACTGCAGAACCGGCCGGTGAGCCTCCCGGCGACGGTCGAGGCCATCGCGGAGCGGTTGGGGCTCAAGCGGAGGTGAGGGGGAAGGAGGAGACGGACGTAGGCCTTGGTGTTTGCGAGGGCGAGCGCGGCCTGGCGACGTGCTACAGGCGACGCCAGACGACCCCGTTGTGTTCCGGATCGTAGCGCAGGAGGACGTGGGACACGGTCTCGGTGAGAGTGGTCTTGGCCGGTCCGATCGTCACGACCGTGCCGGCGTGGATCTCTCCGTGGACCGCGATGTGGGCCTCGCGTGCCTCGTTCAGGGCTCGGGTGAGCTCGTCGCGGCGCGCCGCGAGCTCTTGGGCCCGCTGCTGAAGGTCCTTCATGCGCTGGAGGATCTCGATCTTGGGCTTGCGCAGCGCCGGGGGCAGGGAGAGCAGAGCGGCCCGCGGATCGCGGAGAAACTCACGGCTGAGGCTCCCCTGGAGCTTGCGGAGCTCGTCCTGGACCGTCGGGAGGGTCCTCGAGACCTCCTCGAGCTCGCGGGCGATCCTCAGGTCCACGCCGACGGCCACCCGCGTGCGTGACCCCGCTGACCCGATGGTCCGCGCCTCGATGCCCAGCGCCGCGTTCACCTCGCCGCCCAGGATCACCCCCTGCGTACCGACGACCCGCAGGCGGCCCTTGGCGTAGATCTCGGAGCCCGTCACCGACAGGGCTACCTCCACGTCCCCCTCGGTCTCGACCCGCGAGTTGAGGATGAAGCGGGCACTGATGGTCCCCCCGGCCGTTACCCGGCTCCCCGCGGTGATGGCGCCGCGGACCTTGATCTCCCCCCCGGCATTGACCACGCCTTCCCACACGTCGCCGGCGATCTCAATCCCCTTGCCGGCCTGGACGACGAAACCCGGGGTCACCTGGCCCCGCACCCGCACCGACCCGGATGCGCGGATGTTGCCGGTGCTGAAGTCCACGTCAGCCGGCACGAGGTACTCGTCCTCCACGTGAAACTTGCCTCCGCGCAGCACGACCATTCCGTCGGCGTCGGAGAGGACGCGCGTGCCGTCTTCGGAGAGCACCGTGCGCTCGCCGGGTTTCAGACCCTGGGCCCGATGCACCTTCGGGGCGAGCGGCGCCCCGTCCACGCGGAAGCCGGGTACGGGCTCTTGGAAGGGCAGGGCTTCGGCCAGCACGTCGCCGCGGCAAACGTTCTTGACCGTCTCCATCTCCTTGAAGTCGATCCGGTCGCCGTCCACGAGGGTCCCGGCCTTCTTGTCCAGATCGACGACGAGGTGGTAGTCCGGCTCCTGGCCGTCGACCGGGAGTTGTCCTCGAGCCGCGACGATCCACGGCACCGGCTGGCCGGACTCGCGGACCCGGCGCACCGCCTCGGCCAAGGCGTCGTAGTCGATCCCGTGCGTCACGCCCAGGTCGGCCAAGGCCTTCAGAATGCGGTCCCGGTGGACCTCTTCCTCGTGCCGGGGGTCCGGGAGGACCGTGAGGAGGGCCTGCATCCGGTCGTCGGCCACCTGGAGCGCCGGTACGACTCTCAGGCGACGGTGATGGAAGAGCACGACCCCGTAGGTCTTCGACCGGAAGAGAAGGCCGTCCTCGCTCTCGCTGACTCCGTCTCCGGGCACGATCGGGATATCCTGGCCGTGGGCTGCGGGCACGGGGGTGCCCAGCAGCGTCCGGCCGCTGATGCCCTCCGACGCGGGCGTCTTTCGGAGGACGTCGGTGTCCGGGTAGGTCACATTGGCGCCGTAGGCCGCGAAGACGTCGACGCCGTCTTCGACTGGGGTGTCCCGACGGGGAAAGAAGGCGACCAGCTGGGCGCTGATCCCCGGCTGTGGGGATACGCCCTCGGCCACCAGGATCTCGGCGACACCGGGCGGGGCTACCACCAGTCTTTGCTGGAGGTCGGTCTCAGAGGGTAGGGCCTGCACCCCCAACCGGCCGAGCTCCTCGCGCACCGCTTGAGCGAGGGTCAGGCTGTCCCCCCGATCCGGGCCGAGAACGACCACGGCCTCCAGTCCCCCTCTTCTCAGCTCAACGCGGACGTCCACCCGGTAGGCTCCCTTCGCGACAGAAGAGTGTGGCTCAACCGATGTTTCGGCCACTCGGGCGCGGATCTTGAACCTTCGGCCGCGATTTTTGTCGTTGAACGGCCGACGGACGTGTGGTACTTAGTCGGCCCTTCTGGGGATGTAGCTCAGCTGGGAGAGCGCAGCGTTCGCAACGCTGAGGTCAGGGGTTCGATCCCCCTCATCTCCACCAGAATCAAACGCGAGGCTTGGTTGAAGGCTTCGCGGCTCTCGAGAGGCTCTTTTCGTGTGGTCGTCAGCTACCCCACGAGGGGAGCCTTTCGTGTCTCCGGGGCCCTCCGTCTCCCGGCTCAAACGGACCGTCGTCCCCCTCCTCCACGTCCCTCGGGACCTCCTGTCCTTCTTTCAGAATACCGACCGCCGAAAGCCCCTTGGGACTCCACTTGCCGCGCAGCCGCCCCGCGGTCTACGATCGCAGCCGAGCAGCCCCTCTGCGCCAAGGATCAGGGGCCTCGCGCCCGCGGCGGGCGGCGAAACGGGGGCGCCTTCGGAGGGGACATGGGCTCGGACACCGGCAATGTTCTCCTGGCAGCGGCCGAGCGGTTCTGCGGGGCCGGTGCGGTCCTCGACGTCGCGCCCTACGGTAGCGGCAATGTCCACGGGACCTATCTGGTGCGCCGGCGAGGGGCGGCCGACGGGCGCATCCTCCTCCAGCGCGTCAACACCCGCGTGTTCCCGCGACCCGATCGGGTGATGCACAACCTGCGAGCGGTCACCGAGCACCTGGAGCGACGTGTCCGGGTCGGGAGCGCCTGGCAGGTGCCGGGCGTCCTGCTGACCCGCGACGGCCGCGACCACTGGATCGACCCGGCTGGCGGCTTCTGGCGGGCTTTGCGCTTCGTGGCCGGGGCGCACACGATCGAGATCGTCCGGAGCACAGGAGAGGCCGAGGAAGTCGGCCGGGCGCTCGGCACGTTCCAGAGCCTTCTGAGCGACCTCCCGATCGATCGCCTTGCGGATACGCTCAGGGGGTTTCACGTGACCCCCCTGTACCTGCACCGCTTCGACCGCGTGCTGGCGAGGTGGGGAGGGAGGGGCTCCGCCGAGCTCGACAGCTGCCTGCGGTTCGTCGAGGAGCGCCGCGGTTGCGTGACCGTGCTCGAAGATGCCCGGTGCCGCGGCGTGTTGCCGCTGCGGCCGATCCACGGTGACCCCAAGGTGAACAACGTGCTCTTCGACGATGTGACCGGGCGCGCCGTGTGCCTCGTCGACCTCGACACGGTGAAGCCGGGACTAGTCCACTACGACATCGGCGACTGCCTGCGCTCGGCCTGCAACCCCCTCGGAGAGGAGACCGAGCACTGGCCAGAGGTCCGCTTCGACCCCGACCTCTGCCGTGCGGTCCTGGCCGGATACCTCGGGGCGGCGCGGAGCTTCCTCACCGAGGCGGATCGCGAGCACGTCTACGAGGCGGTCCACCTGATCGCCTTCGAGCTCGGGTTGCGGTTCCTGACGGACTACCTGGAGGGGAACGTGTACTTCCGGGTCCGGAGCGAAGAGCACAACCTGGTCCGGGCCCTGGTCCAGTTCCGGCTCGCCGAGAGCATTGAAGGGCAAGAGTCCGTCCTCCGCGCCCTGGTCCGGCACCTGCGGTGAGCCCCCGCGGCGGGGCTGGCCTCCCTCTTCATCGAGGTCTCCTCGCCCGGGGAAGCGCCGAAGCCCGCTGTCAGGGCGTCGGGGGTGGGCTGCCGTGGGCCGAGCCGCGTTGACAAGGGGCATCTTCCGGTCATACTTCGCCGCCAACCGGCTGCTTTCGTCCCGGGGCAGGCCCGTACGATAGCCCCGGCTGCCCGTGTCTCCTCCCAGCGGAACGAACGATGGGGATGGTCAAGCGCCTCTTCTTCACGGCGGTCGGACTCGTCGCTCTGCTCGGCGCGGTGGCGGGGATCAAAGCCCTGCAGATCCGGCGGATGATCGATCAGGGGAGTCACTTCGTCCCGCCCCCTGAAACGGTCACGACGGCGGAGATCCGGGCGGAGTCCTGGGAGTCCGTGATCACCGCCGTCGGATCCCTGGCAGCCGTGCGGGGGGTCACGGTGTCGGCGGAGGTCCCGGGCAAAGTCGCGCGGATCGGCTTCGAGGGGGGCGGCCGCGTTCGCGCCGGCGACCTGCTGGTGCAGCTCGATACCGCGTCCGAGGACGCCCAGTTGCCCGGCGCCGAAGCGGCGGTCGCGCTCGCTCGACGAGATCTGGCGCGCGCCGACGAGCTCCAGGGCCTCGGCATCATTACCGTGGCCGATCACGACGGTGCCGTGGCAAGGGCCCGGCTGGCACAGGCGCAGGTCGACGACTTGCGCGCGGCCCGGGCGAAGAAGGCGGTTCGGGCTCCCTTCACCGGCCGACTCGGCCTTCGGCTCGTGAACCTCGGCCAGGTGCTGAACGCCGGCGAGCCGATCGTCTCCCTCCAGGCGCTCGATCCGATCTTCGCCGACTTCCTGTTGCCGCAGCAGGAGCTCGCGCAGGTGAAGCTCGGACAGACGGTGCGGTTGACGAGTGATGCGCTGCCCGGCGAGCTCGTAACCGGTCGCGTCTCCGCGATCGATCCGGCGGTCGACGCGAGCACTCGCAGCGTGCGGGTTCAGGCGACGGTGCCGAACCCGGGGGAGCGCCTGCGTCCGGGGCTGTACGTCACCGTGGCCGTGGTGCTCCCGGGCCGTCGCCAGGTGCTCACGGTTCCAGCCACGGCGATCCTTTACGCCCCGTACGGAGACTCGGTCTTCGTGGTTGAGGGCACGAAGTCGGGCGAGGGTGGGCGCGTCGCCAAAGGCCTCGTCCTGCGGCAGCAGGTCGTGAAGCTCGGGGAGAAGCGAGGGGACTTCGCCAGCGTAACCTCGGGTCTCTCGGCCGGGGCAGTCGTCGCCACCACCGGGGTGTTCAAGCTGAGAAACGGTCAGGCCGTCGTCGTCGACAACTCGCTGGCGCCGCCCTTCCAGCTCGCGCCCCGGCCCCGGGAAGAGTGAGCCCGGGCGCGGGCCCCCATCGACGATGAACGTCACCGACCTCTTCATCCGCCGCCCGGTCCTCTCTCTGGTCGTCAGCCTCGTGATCGTTATCGCCGGGCTCCAGGCGATCCGTTCGCTCAACGTGCGCCAGTACCCCCGCAGCGAGAACGCCACGGTCACGGTCACGACCGTTTACGTGGGCGCCAACGCGGAGCTCGTCCGTGGTTTCATCACGACGCCGCTCGAGCGGGCGGTGGCGGCGGCCGACGGGATCGACTACCTCCAGTCCCAGAGCTCCCAGGGGCTGTCGACGATCAGCATCCGGCTGAAGCTCAACTACGACGCCATCAAGGCGCTCGCGGAGATCAGCTCGAAGGTCGACCAGGTTCGCCGGGACCTTCCCCCGGAGGCCGAGGTCCCCACTCTCAACGTGGAGTCGGCGGACAGCCAGTTTGCCTCGGCCTACCTGAGCTTCACCTCGGCCACGCTCAAGCAGAACGACATCACGGATTATCTGGTCCGAGCCGTGCAGCCCCGACTCTCCGCCGTCCCCGGGGTCCAGCGTGCCGACATCCTTGGCGCCCGCACGTTCGCCATGCGGATCTGGCTCCAGCCCGACCGCATGGCTGCGAGAAACGTCAGTCCCCTGCAAGTGCGCCAGGCCTTAGCCGCAAACAACTTCCTCTCCGCGGTCGGCCAGACGAAGGGCTCGCTGATCCAGGTGAACCTCACGGCCGACACCGATCTTCGCTCGGTCCAGGAGTTCAAGCGGCTCGTGGTCCGTGAACAGGGCGGTGCGACCGTGAGGCTCGAGGACGTCGCCGAGGTGGTCCTCGGCGCGGAGGACTACGACACCGAGGTCCGCTTCTCGGGCCAGACCGCGGTGTTCATCGGTGTCTGGCCGCTCCCCAACGCCAACTCGGTCGACGTGATCCGCCGGGTGCACGCCGAGATGGCGGCGCTCCAGCGGGACCTTCCGAGCGGCATGCAGGCTCGGGTGGCCTACGACGCCACAAACTACATCACCAACGCAATCCACGAGGTGCTGACGACGCTCGGCGAGACCCTGCTGATCGTCGTGGTCGTCATCTTCCTGTTCCTCGGGTCGATGCGCTCGGTGCTGATCCCGGTCCTGGCCATCCCCCTGTCACTCGTCGGCGCCGTGTTCCTGATGCAGGTGTTCGGGTTCACCGTAAACCTCCTGACGCTCCTGGCGATCGTCCTCTCGGTGGGCCTCGTGGTCGACGATGCGATCGTGGTCGTGGAGAACGTGGAGCGACACCTCAGCCTCGGGGAGTCGCCGCTCGATGCCGCCCTGCTCGGTGCTCGGGAGCTCGTCGGTCCGATCGTGGCCATGACCGTGACGCTCGCGGCGGTATACGCGCCCATCGGCCTGCAAGGCGGCCTGACCGGCTCGCTCTTCCGGGAGTTCGCGTTCACCCTGGCCGGGGCCGTAACCATCTCGGGGGTCGTAGCCCTCACCCTCTCGCCCATGATGTCGGCGAAGCTTCTGAAACCGGGGATCGAGGAGCACGGGCTCGCGCGGCGAATCGCCGCGGGATTTCGGCGGCTGAGGAACCTCTATGGCCGGCTCCTCGCCGGCACGTTGAGGGCGCGTCCCGCCGCGTACCTGGTGTGGATCGCCGTGAGCCTCGCCACGGTGCCGATGTTCGTGATGTCACCCAAGGAGCTCGCGCCGACCGAGGACCAGGGGGTCATCTTCGCCATCTTGGACGCCGCTGCCAATTCGACGCTCGACCAGAACAGCCGGTACGCCGCCGCGGTCAACCGGGCGTATGAGAGCACCCCGGAGACGCGGTTCACCTTTCAGGTGACCTTTCCGAGCTCCGGGTTCGCAGGCATGGTCGCGCGCCCCTGGGACGAGCGCCGGCGCACGATCTTCCAGATCCTGCCCGAAGTGCAGCAGAAGCTCCTGTCCATTCCGGGCATCCGGGCCTTCGCCGTGCTGCCTCCCGCGCTGCCGGGGGGCGGCGACTTTCCGGTGGAGTTCCTCCTGGCGTCCACCGCGGGTGAAGACCAGATTCTCTCCTTCGCCCAGACTCTGCAGGCCAAGGCGGCCCAGAGCGGGCTGTTCGCGTTCCCGCCGATCGTCGACGTCAAGATCGATCAGCCCCAGTCAGAGTTCGTCATCGATCGCGACAAGGTGGCCGATCTCGGCCTGAGCCTGGAGCAGGTGGGGGTCGACCTGGGGTCGATGGTGGGCGGAAACTTCGTAAACCGCTTCGACATCGCGGGCCGCAGCTACAAGGTCATCCCCCAGATGCAGCGGGAGGATCGGCTCAACCCGGCGCAACTCCAGAACATCTACGTCACCGGGCCCGGAGGCAGGCTCGTGCCGCTGAGCACGGTCGCGACGCTTCGAGAATCGGTGGTTCCTCGGTCGCTCAACCGCTTCCAGCAACTCAACGCGGTGAAGATCAGCGGCGTGGCGGTGAGGCCGCTGGACGAGGCGCTCGGGTTCCTGGAGGCGGAGGCAGCCAGGATCCTGCCCAGGGGGTACGTCGTCGACTACACGGGGGAGTCGCGCCAGCTTCGAACCGAGGGCAATCAGTTCCTGCCGACCTTCGGGCTCGCGGTCGTGCTGATCTTCCTGGTGCTCGCGGCGCAGTTCAACAGTTTCCGCGACCCGTTCGTGATCCTGGCGGGATCGGTGCCCCTGGCGCTGTTCGGAGCGCTCCTCTTCACATTCCTGAAGATGCCGGACCCGAACGTGGCGTTCTGGACGCACGGCTGGACCACGACGCTGAATATCTACTCCCAGGTCGGTCTGGTAACGCTCGTGGGCTTGGTCTCGAAGAACGGCATCCTGATCGTCGAATTTGCCAACAAGCTCCAGCAGCAAGGCCGATCGAAGCTCGATGCCGTGCAGGAGGCCGCCCTGACCCGCCTGCGGCCGATCCTGATGACGACGGCCGCCACCATCGCGGGCCACTTCCCGCTGACCCTGGTGACGGGCGCCGGCGCGGCGGCCCGAAACTCCATCGGCCTGGTGCTCGTCGGGGGCATGGCGATCGGGACCCTGTTCACGCTTTTCGTCGTCCCGTCCATCTACATGCTCGTCGCTCGGGACCACTCCCGCAACGTTGCCGGAGACGTCTCCGACCCTCCGCTTCCGAACCCAGCGGATTCGTGACCGCCCCCGGACGTCGGTCGCAACGAGAGAAGGGCCCTCCTGCGGAGGGCCCCTCAATACTCGACCCGGAGGGCCACCTGGATCGGTTAGCCCTTGTGGCAGTCCGCACACTTGAGCTTGTGCTCGGCGTCCTCGGCACGGTGGCACGCGTAGCACGCCCCCTTGTCCTTGCCGTGCATCGCGGTCTCGATCTTCGGCGCCTTGGTCACCGCGTCGTCGGTGAGCTTGTGGCACTTGATGCACACGCGCTCGTCACCTGCGTTGTCGTGGGCGTGGTGGCAGCGGTCGCACGGCTTGTCCGAGTGCTTCGCGTGCTCGAAGATCACGGGCGCCTTCTTCCCGCCTGAGGTCTCGATCTTGACCGGTGACGTCGGAGCGTCGACTGCGGCGGCGAGTCCTGCGGCGGACCCGAAAGCGAGAACCGCGGAAAGGGTGACGAGGACGAGTCTGTTCATGGGCTGAGCTCTCCTGCAGCGTAGAGGGCCCCTCGGAGTTGGGGGCCGTGAATGAGAATCGCGACAAATTAGCCTTCCAGAGCTTGTGGGTCAAGAAAACAAAGCGGGTCCTACTCCTCCTTGGTGGGGCTTCAAAGGATTACCTGGGATTTCATCAGTGATCGTGGAGAACGTCCGGGGCGGGGCGCATCGAGTGCAACTGGCCGAGCCCGTGGGGCCGGCCGACGGGGGAGCGTGGAGGAGCTACGGTCGCCTCGCGGGCCAGCGTTTCGGGCCCAGCGTGAGGAGGGGTCCGCGTACTTGGCGGACGCCGCGATGATCTGGGCCAGGGGCTATGGTACAGTCGTCGGCCACCGGACCCGGTGAGGGTTCTCGGTTTGCCTCGGCCGCACAACGCGCCCCTCGCCCTCCGGCTCGCGGTAGAAAGGAACATTGCATGGAAGACCGGCTTACCGAACTGGAGACGCGGGTCGCCTTCCAGGACGATGCCCTCCGAAAGCTGCGCGACGTGGCCTCCGCGCAGGAGCAGCAGATCTACCGGCTCACCAAGGAACTGGAGCGTCTTCGGGCGAGCGTCGTGGCCCTCGCTCCGTCGCTGCTCGGCGGTACTGACGACGAGGGACCCCCTCCGCACTACTGAGTACAACGGGTAACCCCCCGCCTTTGGCGGGGGACCCCCGAAGTTTGACGGTTCCGGGAGCGCGCCTTGGCTCTCGAGGGTGCCGAAAAAGGCTGACACCTGACAGGGTCTCGGTTCCGGTCGGCACTCATGCGCAAGGA
>JACRMM010000014.1:79292-351713 GCA_016214985.1 Deltaproteobacteria bacterium
GGCCGACATATCGATGACTCGCCCCGAGGCCGATGCCGCCGAAGAATCTTCCAGCCGTCTCGGGCGGCTCCGGGTGTACCACGCCGCCCTGGGCGGCTCCCGGTTATCAAGCCCCCACCTTGGGTGGGGGTCTGTGACTGCGGTGGGGTGGGGCCGGGAAGGCGCAGCTCAACCGAAGGACGGTACTTGGCGCGAGGAGGCGGAGCCGGGGGGGCTCAGCGGGTGCGGTGGCGCTGCCTCAGCCAGGCGGTGACGTCGGCCTGGAGCTTGCGTTCGATGGCTCCGCTCTGCGGCGCCGTCACCTCTCGGCGGCGAAACTCGACGACTCGGGGTGTTTGCGGCTGGGGGTCCTGCGGCGCGTTCTCTCGGTTCCTCATGTACCCTGTAGCTCTCATGTCGGTGGGGAGGGCTTCGGCCGGCCGGCTGGTCGGCGAAGTGTTGTAGGATGCACGAGTTGGGCGGCGGTTACAAGGCGTACTGTGTTTCGCGAACCGAATCGTCGGGGCTCCAGAAGAGAACGAGGGCGGCGTGGCATACAGCGAAGAGCTCGACGACCGGGTGGAGCGGCTCACCGCCTCCTGGGGGAACACGGCCCGAAAGAGGATGTTCGGAGGCGTATGCCACCTCCTCGACGGCAATATGTTCGCAGGAGTGCTGGGCGAGAGCCTGATCCTTCGCCTGGGGGACGAGGCGGCCGTCGCGGCGCTCCGATCGCCCGGAGTGAGGCCCTTCGACCTCACGGGGCGGCCGATGAGAGGGTGGGTCGTGGTGGACCCGCCGGCGTTCGCCGGGGACGAAGCGCTGGGGCAGTGGCTCGACCATGCCCGCAGTTACGTGAAGACCCTGCCGACGAAGTGAGGGGCGTGTAGGGCGGGTCCGCGTGTGTCCTTCCGTGGCATCGCCTCAGAGGCACTCCACCGCCTCGATCACTACCGGGGTCCGGGGCACGTCCTGGTGTCCCGCCTGAGGCCTGGTCGGCACCTTCTCGATGCGGTCGACCACGTCCATCCCCTCGGTCACCCATCCGAACACGGCGTACCCGAACTCCTCTCGGGTGCGCCGCTTGTGATCGAGGAACGCGTTGTCCACGGTATTGATGAAAAACTGGTTGGTGGCGCTGTCCGGGTTGCCGGTGCGGGCCAGCGCGAGGGTGCCGCGAAGGTTTCGAAGCCCGTTGACGGCCTCGTTCTTGATCGGCGGCCGGGTGGGCGTCTCCTGCATGTCCGGGGTGAAGCCTCCTCCCTGGATCATGAACTCTGGGATCACGCGGTGGAAGATCGTGCCGTCGTACACCCCCTCCAGCGCGTACTGCAGGAAGTTGTCAACCGAGCCGGGCGCGTTCTTCTCGTCCAGCTCCACGGTGAGATCTCCAAGCGAGGTCTTCAGTCGAACTCGGGGGTTTGCCATCGTAGGCTCCTTCGAGTGGTTCGGTGCTGCGCGGACGCCACAGGATCGCGCCGGACTCAGTAACCCCGGCGGAGGCCGCATTGTGCCTCACCCGACGGAGGTCCCGCAACGGTGAGGGCAGCCTCTCGTGCGCAAGAAGGTGGCCCGGGTGCGCCTGCGCCCTGTGAGCCAGGTCGCATGTCCATCTAACGAAATCAACCGGCGGATTTTCTCCCTGACCTTAGGAAGATAGAGTATCCCCTCTGTGCCCAAGGAGACCGAGCATGAGCCATGACACCGGCCGTCCGATCCTCCACCTCTCGATCGAACCGCGACCGACGACTCTTCCGCTCCCGGGTGGACGGGAGTTGCCCTTCGCCGATGCCGCGCTGGTGCTGTGAAATGTCGGAGACGACGTGGCCCGGGGCGCCGTGCTCCGGCTGACGATCCGCCAGGATACGGCGGCCCTGTGCGAGGGGAGCGACGCCCTCATGGCCGGCCTTCCCGCCGCCGGTCTGTTGCCGGGCGCTGCGGCGGAGTGGGGGCTCTACGCCCTTCTTCAGGCGGTCGACCTGGGCTTTGCGGGCAAGATCCACCTCTTCGGCCCCAAGGCCGCCCTGAGCTGGCCCTTCCACGTAGAGGTCACCGCCGCGGACCCGTTGTCCGGGGAGGAGGGGTCGCCGACGGTCTTTCGGGCAACGGTGCGGTGGTGCTCTCCGGGCGACGAGGGAAGCGGGATCGAGGTCGAACTGGACGGCTGACGGGCCCTGGGCCCACGTCGGGTGAGTTCGGGAATCGGCTCGACGGAGGAAATCGTCGTCAGGCCAGGGCCGCGAGATACTGTCCCATGGGCCCGCGTGCCTTCTCGAGCTGTTCGCGCACGACCGCTTCGTCCGTCCCCAGCCGTTCGAGGAGCGTCGCCACCGGCTCCTCTCCGAGCGCTTCCTCGGGCGACTCGAGGAGCGCGGCGGTGAGCGCGACCAGGAACACGGTCGCCAGAACCGGTGCCGGGAAGTCGAGCATCTCGGCCGCGAGAGGGTCGTGATGGAACTGGATCACCTCTTCGATTCCATCGAAGAGGTTCCACCGCTGGACCGCCAAGGCCCCGATGTCACAGTGGGTGAAGCCGTAGGCGGTCTGCTCCCGCTCCACCTGGGCGCGGCTTCCGATCCGGCCCACCAGCGCGTGGTACGAGGCGCCCTCGATCTTGGCCAGGACGAGCGTCCCCAGTTCGTGGAGCAACGCGCAGACGAAGGGCTCGCAGAACCGGTGCTTTCCCAGCCGACGGGCCAGTGAATCGGCCAGCACCGCCGAGCCGAGAGTGTGCTGCCACAGGCTCCGGTGGAACGCGTCCGGCGGCTGCGCTGCGACCGAGGCCGACAGCGCGAGGTTTCGCACCTCGTTCAAGCCGAGCCGGACCACGGCGGCCTGTAAGCTGCTGGGCGCCTTCCCTCCATAGAGGGGGGAGGCTGCCACGCGCAGGACGCGCGCGGTCAGGGCCGCGTCGGAGGCGATCAGCCGGGCGATCTCCTCCAGCGCCGCGTCGGGCCGCGAGGTGAGCGAGAGCAGTCGCTGAGCCACCGCCGGGATGGGCTGAAGCCCTTCCATTTGATCCACGGCCTTCTCGAATATTGAGAAATCGCCGCTCGTGTTCCCTTGCTCGATGATCTCCACGTATCCGCCTCCCTCGATCAGGCGACTGCGATCTCCAACTCCAATGCGAGCGCCGACGCCATCTTGGCCAGGCGGGCGGCGTCGATCGGTTTCAAGATGTAGAACGATACGCCGGCCTCTTTGGCGGCGAGTACGCGCTCTCGGGCGGACACGGCACTGGCGACCACGAACGACGGGTTGAGTCCCTTGCGCCGCAGGGCGTCGATGACCTGGAGGCCCGTCAGCCGCGGCAGGATGAGGTCGAGAGCCACCACGGACGGGTGGTGCTGAACGACCGCTTCCACCAGCGAAATCCCGTCGTAGCACGTGGCCACCACCTCTACCCCCTCGGCCCGGAGCGCCTCGGCTACCTGCTTCCCACTGGCCGCCGAGGTGTCGCCGATCACGGCCGTGCGCTGCTTCGTCATGCCGAACCTTCCCGCGGAGGGTGTGAGGTCCCCGCCCGTCGTCGCTGCTCGACCTGGCCCCCGTGGGGCGGGTAGACTGCCCCGGTGGAGGGGGGCCGAGGAATACCTTGACCAATGTATCGTCCAGACTCGCGAAAAGTTGAGCCGCCGAGGCAGCCGCCGGCGGTGTTGAGAGACTCCTGTGACCGAAGGTTGGCGCCGCGCATCGAAGGATGACGCAACCAGACCCGATCCGATCCGCTGCGTTGCGAGGAGGGAACGTGAGGCCGACCCCACCGGAAGCCGGCAAGTCCAGCTTCGACCTGATCCACACTGAGCGGTTCTTCGAGGTGCTGCCGTTGGCGGCGATTCGACGGGCGGTGGACCTCGGGTGCGGCGTCGGCCGCTACTCGTTCCCCTTGGCGGAGCGTCTCACGGCTGGGGCCTCCGTGCAGGGTTTCGACCTGTGGCCGGAGGGTGTACAGGCGCTCCGGCAGTCCGCCGTCGATCGGGGGGTCACAAATGTCCGGGCCGAGGTGGCCGATCTCTCGCACCTTGCCGGCGTGCCGGACGGGGAGTTCGACCTTGCCTTGATGGCCACGGTGTTGCACGATCTCGCCCAGCGGGGCGACGCGGTGAGCGCTCTGCGGGAGGTCGCCCGGGTCCTCCGGCCGGGCGGATGCCTCGCGGTGGTGGAGTTCAAGAAGGCTGCCACTCAGCCCGGCCCGCCCTTGGCGATTCGCCTCGCCCCCGACGAGGTGTCGGTGCTTGTGAAGCCCAGCGGTTTTTCAGGCGGCGATGTGACCGATCTGGGCCCCCACGCGTACGTTTCCCTCTTCCTCCGCAACCCGACGGCCTGACGGCGGGCGGTCCGACCGGAGGTTCGACGTTGCTAACCCGGCGCACCGGCCGGGGAGGAGACTCCGATGCTGTGCGACCGATGCAAAGCCGAGGTGGACGAACGCGACGCGGTCACGCGAGGCGGGCAAACCCTGTGCGAGGACTGCCTGATGGACGTGATGAGCCCGGCCAAGGCCTGCGACCCCTGGGCCGTGAAGCTCGCGAAGGGGGCCAAGGACGCCGGCGGCGCCGGCGAGCTCAAGGGGCTCGAGAAGGCGATCTTCGACCTCGTGTGCTCGCGCGGGCGGGTGCCGAAGGAGGAGGTCGCTTCGCTCCTCGGGGTCCGGGCGACGGAGGTCGACCGTGCCTTTTCGGTGCTCCGCCACATGGAGCTCCTGCGGGGCGATCGGCGCTCGGACGGCGGCGCGGACCTGGTACCCTTCTCGGGCGGCTAAGGAGGAGATCGTGGCAACGGCAGACGACGTCAAGGCCCGGGTCGCGGCTCTCGGCGCGGATCTTCCCGAAGTGATGGGCGCGTTCGCCCGGCTTCAGGAGGCGGCCACGGCGACCGGCGCCCTCGACGCGAAGACCAAGCGGCTCGTCATGATTGGGATCGCGCTGGCGCAGCGCTGCGAGCCGTGCCTGCGCGTGCACGTGGCGGCGGCGCTTGAGTTGGGGGTCTCGCGGGCGGAGATCCTCGACGTGGCGGGCGTGGCCATCCTCATGGGCGGGGGACCGGTCGCGGCAGCCGCAGCTACGGTGCTGGTGGACCTCCTGGGGGAGCTCGGGGCCTGAGCCACCTATCTGACGAACGACGACCCGGCCAAGGCAGACGGGGTGGAGCAGCTCCTCAACGAGGCATCGGACGGCGCGGCGAATTGGTTGCCGCGCGCCTTCAGGGCTGGGACGTGCCCCGGTTCTTCAGCTTCGGAAAGGCCCACTCGATCAAGTTCGCCAGCGCGCCCACCAGCAGGAACAAGGCGGCGATCGTGACCTCCAGCAGGAGGATTCGGGTCAGTGGGCTCATCGTCGTGCCTCCTTTGCCCCCGGTAGCTGGCCGGCCCACGCGGCACCGACAAGGGTAGAAGGCCAGTTTCGGCCCTTGGCGTCAATCGCTCGTACAAAGAAACACGTTCCGCGGTGAAGCGCGTTCGGCGAGCCTGAACCCCACGTGAGGGGCAAGGGGGTTGTCCAGAATGCCCTCCTCGCCCGGAGTCTCTCGGGCCACGACCACTCCCCCTCGGTCGGAGCCGTCACCGCACCACGGGCCGTTCCTCCCGGTTCACCGTCAGCTGGAAGACGTCGGGGCGGGCGTAGTGGCCGGCGACGTCGAGCTCCCACTTCGGCCCGGCCTCGCGGTCGAGGTCCAGCTCGACTGTGAGGAGCCCCTCCTCACCGTGCAGGGGCCCAGCGATGAGCGCGCCCGTGGGGTCGGCGATCGCGCTGTCGCCCGGGTTGATCCAGCCGTTGTCGGCCGCCGAGTCGAAGCGCGGCTTGAACGCCAAGCGGTCCGGCACGTGATCGCCGTGGAGCGCCATCCCCGCGCCGATCACGAACACGCCGCCCTCCCGCCCGATGTGCCGCAGCGTCGAGAGCCAGGGCTCTCCGCGATCCCAAGTGGGCGCGCAGTAGACCTGGGCGCCTGTGGCATAGAGGGAGTAGCGGGCGAGCGGCATGTAGTTTTCCCAGCAGATCAGCCCGCCCACCCGGCCGAAGGGGAAGTCGAACGCACCGAGGGTGCTGCCGTCGCCGTGGCCCCAGATCAGGCGCTCTCCCCCGGTGGGGACGAGCTTTCGATGACGGCCGAGCAGCGTGCCGCGCTCGTCGAGGAAGAGCAGGGAGTTGAACATCGAGGTCCGGCTTCCGGCCGCGTCGCGCTCGCTGATGCCCAAGACCACGTTGATCCGGCACCGGCGCGCGGCGGCGCACAACCGGTCCACGGCGGGGCTGGGGACCGAGACCGAGCTCTCGAGATATTCGGCATAGAGCGAGCGCAGGAGGTCGTCCTCTCCCGCCGCGACCTTCCACGCCCAGCAGGGATATCCGGGGACGAACGCCTCGGGAAAGACGAGCAGCCGGACCCCTTGCCGGGCGGCGTCGGCCATGAGGTCGGCGGCCTTCTCGACTGTTGCGTCCCGATCGAGGAACACTGGGGCGAACTGCGCGGCCGCGACGGTAAGCCTCCCGCTCACGGCGTCCCTGCCTTCGGCGGACCCGCCTCACGGCCCGACAGGGCGAGGCGGCGGAACCGGACCACCCACACCCAGGGGTCTTGATCCCAGGCGAACCGGGACTCGGGGTTCACTTCGGTCCACCACCGCCCGAAGGCCTCGCGGTCCGCCTCAGCGGAGACGGAATCGTCCCCGGTGCGCCACATCCCCCCCTCGGCCTGCAGGTCCTCGGAGCCTATCCCCTGGATCCGCTGCGCCCGCAACTCGAGCACCTCGAGCGTGAGACGCGAGGCCCAGCGCGGCATCTCGGCGGCCGGCCGCCAGACGACGGTATCGCTGGACAAATCGGAGGGACGAGCCTTTTCGCCGGCCCGGTACCGGAGGAGCAGACGTGCCCGGTTTGGGTCCCCGTCGAGGCGGGCCGGCCCCGCCCAGGGCTCCCTCACCCAGAGCCGGTGCCCGGGCCGCCCCATGGGGCACTCCGCGCCGCCGCCTCCGCCCAGGGTCCAGTGGAGCCGACCGTCCTCGTCCACGCCTGAGACCTGGGCACCGTCCGGGGGCTGCGGGTCGATCGCCTGCCGGAGCTGGGTCTTCCGTCCGGCAAGGATCGCGACGACACACCGCCAGGTGAGGCTCTTCGGGTGTTCTCCGGGTGGGCACACGGGAAGCCTTTCGTCGCTGCGAGGGACGGCAGCGCCCCGGCCGGCGTGCGCCGGGCACAACGGGAGCGCGGAGGCGTGGAAGCGTACATCGCCCCGGGAAGGGGGCAAGCCGGTCGGGGAGGACGCGGCGGCCCAGGCCCTCAGTCTGCCTCGGCGCGCAGGAGCTGAGCGATCTCGTCGGCGGGGCGGGGGCGGCTAAACAGGAACCCCTGGGCGTACTCACACCCTTCGCGGAGCAGGAAGTCCCTCTGCTCCGCCGTTTCTACGCCTTCAGCGACCACCTGGAGGTTGAGGCTGTGCGCCATGGCGATGATCGCGCGCGTGATCGCCGCGTCGTCGGGGTTGGTCGTGAGGTCACGGATGAACGACCGGTCGACCTTCAGGGCGTGGAGCGGGAAGCGCTTCAGGTAGGAGAGGGAGGAGTAGCCGGTTCCGAAGTCGTCCATGGAGAGGCGAAGGCCCAGGCCGGTGAGCTCGCGGAGCTGCTCCATGCTCGCCGGCCGGTCCTCGAGCAACACGCTCTCGGTGATCTCGAGCACCAGATGGCCGGGATCGAGCCGGAACTCCTGCAGGAGCGAAGCGATGCGGGTGGGCAAACCTTCCTGGCGAAACTGCTGGCTTGAGACGTTCACCGAGATCGGAAGCCGCGGCAGGCCGAGGTCCTCCCAGGCCCGGGCCTGTCGGCACGCGGCGCGGAGTACCCACGCGCCGATCTCACCGATGAGCTGCACGTTCTCCTCGGCGACCGGGATGAAGGTGGCCGGCGACACCATCCCCCGCGTGGGGCATTGCCAGCGCAGGAGGGCCTCCAGGCCGATCGTGCGGCCCGACGTGATCTTCACCTGGGGCTGATAGTGGACGAGGAGCTCCTCCCGTTCGACCGCCTTGCGCAGATCCGCCTCGAGCGTGAGCTTCTCCATGGCCGAGGCATTCATGGAGCTCTGGTAGAACTGGTAGGTGTTCTTCCCGGTCTCTTTGGCGCAGTACATGGCCGTATCGGCGTTCTTGAGCAAGGCGTCGATGTCGCCACCGTCCCCGGGGAACGCCGCGATCCCGATGCTCGCGGTCACGGTCACCTCGTGCCCCTCCAGCTGGTAGGGGCGGCTCAGGACGTCCAGGCACCGGCGCGCGACCCGCGCGGCGTCCTCCGGCGTCGCGACCTCGGAGAGGAAGATCGTGAACTCGTCCCCCCCGAGCCGGGCCACGGTGTCCTTCTCTCCTCCGCGGCGGGTTAGGGCGTCGCTCGCGCGCACGGTCTCGTTCAGGCGCTGGGAGGCAACCCGCAGCAGCAGGTCGCCGAAGCGGTGCCCGAGGGTGTCGTTGATGCGCTTGAAGTTGTCGAGGTCGAGGAACAGGACGGCGGCGGCACGGTCGTAGCGCTCCGCGAGCCCCAGCCCCTGGAGCAGGCGCTCCTGGAAGAGCACCCGGTTCGGCAACCCGGTGAGGTGGTCGTAGTACGCCATGTGGAGGATCTGGTCCGCCGACCGCCGGTGACCGATGGCGTAGCGGATCGACCGTTCGAGTAGGGCGGCGTCGATCTTGCCCTTCACCAGATAGTCGGCTGCTCCGGCCTTCATGGCCTCCACGTCGACCGACCGGTCTCCCTGGCCCGTCAAGAGGATGATGGGCCCCCGGCACCCCTTGGCCGTGGCCTCGCAGAGAAGCTCGAGGCCGGTGCGCCCGCCAAGGCGGTAGTCGAACAAGTAGACGTCGTGCTCGCTCTTCGCGGCGGTCGAGAGGGCTGCGTCGTAGTCGGGCTCCCACTGAAGGTCAACGCCGGTTCCCTCGATCTCACCCAGGAGATCCCGGGTGAGCACGTAGTCGTCCTCGTCGTCGTCCACGAGGAGAACTCTCCAGCGTTCGTCGTCCATCGTCGGTGCTCCTGCCGGCGGCAATCGGGCCGCGTCAGACGTTGGGTTGGGAAACGGGGAGCGTCACCACGAACCGGGCGCCTTGCCCCGGCCGGCCCTGGGCCGCGATGGATCCCCGGTGGCGCTCCGCGATCTTGCGGCACACCGCGAGCCCCACGCCGGTGCCCTCATACTCGCCCCGGCCATGGAGGCGCTGGAACACGCCGAAGATGCGGTCGGCATACTTGGGGTCGAAGCCTATGCCCTCGTCTTCCACGCTCAGACACAACCGCGGCTCTCCGGCCGGGCCCCCGGACGCCTCGGCGCTCTCGGCCGAGACCCGCACGACGGGCGCCTCGCCCGGCCGACGGAACTTCAGAGCGTTTCCGATCAGATTCTGCAGGAGCTGTCGCAGCTGGAGGGGGTCGGCTTCGAGCGTCGGCAGGGGGCCGAGGTCGACCCTCGCCCCGGTCTGCTCGATGCGGACCTCGAGGTCCGAAAGCACTTCCCGCGCCACCTGGGCCAGGTCCACGGTCTCGAAGGGTCGCGCCTTGGTGGTGACCCGCGAAAACGTCAGGAGGTCCTCGATCAGGCACTGCATCCGCTGAGCCGCGTTCTGCATGCGCTCCAGGTAGTCGCGGCCCTGGTCGCCGAGGGCATCGCCGTGCTTGGCCTTGAGCCGGTCGCCGAACGCCTGCACCTTGCGCAGGGGCTCTTGGAGGTCGTGGGACGCGACGTAGGCGAAGTCCTCCAGATCCTGGTTGCTGCGGGCGAGCCTCTCGTTGAACGCCTCGAGCTCCTCGCGGGCCTTCTTCTGCTCGGTCACGTCGCGCCCGAACGCGAGGACGTAGCGCAGGTCGCCGAAGTCGAGGGGGCCCGCGCTCACCTGCACGGGGAACTCCCCGGTGTCGCGGTGGTGCAGGAGGATCTCGGCGCGCACCCATTCGCCCCGGAGGATCGCTTCCCGCCGTCCGTCGGTGAGCAGACGGCCGCCGTCGATCTGAGCGAGCGGTGCGCCCTTGAGCTGATCTACGTCGCCGCCGTGCATCCGAGCGGCCGCGGGGTTGAGGTCCACGATCCGCGCCGGCGAGCCGGCGCCCGGGTCCACGATGAAGATCGCCTCCTGGGCGCTCGCAAACAGGGTACGGTAGCGTTGCTCGCTCTCCCTCACGGCTTTCTCCTGGCGCTTCACGTCGGAGAGGTCGATGAAGCTCCGGATGTGGTGGGCGCGGCCCTGGTAGGCCACCTGCGCCGTCGAACAGAGGATCGGCAGGCACCAGCCGTCGGCCCGGTGGAGCTGGCCCTCGGAGCTCCCCAGGTCGCTTTCGCCGTCGGAGACGGGGAGGGCGTCGGCGCCCCCGGTCAGGTAGCCGATGCTCGGGCGCCCCAGAACTTCCTCCCGGGAAGCTCCAATCATCTCGAGGGCGAAGTCATTGACTTCGAGGATCTCGTCGCGCTGGGCGTCGACGATCAGGATGCCCGCCCGCACCGACGCGAGGACGTGCCGGAGCCGCTCCTCGCTCTCGGCGAGCGCGGCCTCGGTGATCTGACGGATCTCGAGCTCGGTCTGCAGCGTCTGGTTGGCCACCTCGAGCTGCGCCGTGCGCTCCTCGACGAGCTCCTCCAAGTGGTCGCGGTGGAGGCGGATCTCGGCGTCGCGCCGCTCCAGGTGATGGAGGAGCTCGTCGAAGCATCGCGCAAGAGCTCCGGTCTCGTCGCGGCTCTCTACGCCCGCCCGAACCGAGAAATCTCCGGCCCGCGCATGGCCCATCGCGGCGAGAAGCCGCTGGAGCGGAGAAACGATCTCGCCCGAGAGATAGAAGGCCACCAGCAGTGCCGCGACCAGGGCGAGGACGGTCGCGCCGGCTACGCCGGTGGTCGTGCGGCGGGTGAGGTGCGCGATCTCGGCGAGGGAGTGGTCGAGGTCCGTCAGGCACCGTGCCTTGCTCTGGGCCACGCGGCGGAAGAGCTGGGCCTGGGCTGCCTGGAGCTCCTGGCGCCCGGGCCCGAAGGCGGACCACTCCCGAGTGACCGCGAGGTCGAGCAACTGCGCGCTGCGCTTCAGGTGCTCGTCCGTCCGGGCCCGGAGGTCGCGAAATTCGGCGAGCAGGGCCCGGTCCCTCGGGAACTCGGCTTCGGCGGCGGTCAGTTGCTGCTCGAGCTCGGCCCGCAGGGCGCGCGCCTGGGCGAGCGGCTCCGGGATGCCGACGTCTGCGGCCGTGGCGGCGGAGTTGGCGGTCCGCTTGACGAGATTCTCCACCTCCACCAGCCGGACCATCTTGCGAAAGGCGACCGCCCGGGCGAAGCCCGATCGGCCGGAGATCTCGGCGACCGAGATCACGCTGTAGAGGTTCCCGAGTGCGACCAGGGCGATGACCCCGGCGAACGCGAGGAGCACCTTTCCGCGGATGCTCAGGCTTCGGACCGCGCGTAGGATGTTTCCCATGAGCGATCGCCGGCTCCCGTCGGGCGGCCCGTCGTGCGTCACGGGGAACCCTCGGCACCGCGGCCGCGAGGCAGCTGCACGATCTGGAACCAGTACTCCCCGAGCGTCCGCATGATCTCCACGAGGGCCGCAAACGAGACGGGCTTGGTGATGAAGGAGTTGACGCCCAGGTCGTAGGTGCGCTGGACGTCCTCCTCAGCCTTCGAGGTTGTCAGCACCACGATCGGAATACGCCGCAGGTCGGGGTCGGCCTTGATCTCGCGCAGCGCCTCCCGACCGTCCTTGCGGGGCATGTTGAGGTCCAGGAGGATGAGGCCCGGCCGGGGTGCGCTTCCGGATCGGGCGTACTTGCCCCGGTGGTGGAGGTAGTCAAGGAGGTCCTCGCCGTCCTCCACGAACCGCAGTTCGTTGGCGAGCCGCGCCTCCTCCAGGGCATCGCGCGCCATGAGTCGATCGTCCTCGTCGTCGTCGGCCAGGAGAATCACCACGGGCTTCTGTCCGGTCACGGTCGCCTCCTCGGTCACGCCCCCCTGCGCGGCGGCCGGAACGACGGCGCGCCACTTCCTTCTTTCGGCAGTGGGAGGGCGAAACGTGAGCGAACGGAGGCCGGTGCCGGGCGATCGACCGTGGGGCAGGGGAGGATGTTGGTCGACGGCGCCGTGCTAGCGGGCGACTGTGCCGACGACCCGGGCCAGGGTGTCCAGGAGAGTGGCCACCCGGTAGGGCTTCTGGATGAATCCCGCCGCGCCCTGGCCCGTGAAGCGACCCGCCGCGTCCCCCTCGTCGTACCCGCTGGACAGGAGCACGGCGACGTCAGCCCGGATTGCCCTCATCTCCCGGAGCGCATCTTCCCCGCTTAGGCGGGGCATCGTCAGGTCCAGGAGCACGGCCGTGACCTCGCCGGCATGGGCCCGGAAGACCTCGACGCCTTCGACCCCGTCCGACGCCGTGAGCACCCGGAAGCCCTGCTCCTCCAGGATGGCTGTCGCCACGGTCCGGACCGATTCTTCGTCGTCGACGACCAGGATCGTGGCCGGCTGGTCGGAGGACAACGCTGGAATGCCCGCGGCGGTCTCGGGATCGGCCGAGACCTCCTTCGGCGTCTCCGCACAGGAGGGGAGATACACGCGCACGGTCGTCCCCCGACCGGGTTCTCCCGATACGGCGAGCGCGCCGTGGTGACCCCGAACGATCCCGAGCGCGGCTGCCAGACCCAGGCCGCGTCCCCTCTCCTTAGTCGTGAAGAAGGGGTCGAAGATCCTCGCCCGGGTCTCCCGGTCCATGCCGCAGCCCGTGTCCGCAACCTCCACCCAGACGCAGCGCGCCGCGGATAGGGGCTCGCCGAAGAGGGAGGCGGCGCGCCGGGCCTCTTCGACCGTGCCGAGCCCCGTGGACACGGTGATCGTCCCCTCGCGGTCTCCGAGGGCGTCCGAGCCGTTGGTGATGAGGTTCATCACCACCTGCCGGAGCTGGGTGGCGTCGGCCTCGACCGGCGGGAGGTCGGAGGCGAGGTCGTAGCGCACAGTGGCCGTCTTGGCGACCACGGTCGCCAGCAGGTGCTCCATCTCGCCGACGAGTCGCGAGAGGTCGATCGGCTCGACGACGAAGCGCCCCCTGCCGGAGTAAGCGAGCATCTGGTTGGTGAGGTCGGCCGCTCGCTGGGCGGCGTCGTCGATGCGCTGGAGGTAGGAGCGAACCGGGGACTCAGGGCTCGACTTGGCCAGCGCGAGGTCCGCGTTGCCGAGGATACCGACGAGGAGGTTATTGAAGTCGTGGGCGATCCCGCCGGCCAGGACGCCCAGGCTCTCGAGCTTCTGCGCCTGGAGCATCTTCTTCTCCAAGCGCTTCTGTTCGTCCTGAGCCCGCTTGGCGTCGGTGAGATCCTCGAGCACCTCGATGAACCCCCGCGACGTGCCGTCCGGGGCGCGGATGGGGAACGCCTGCACCCGGATCCACGAAGAGGTGCCGTCCGGCCGCACGCCCGCGTTCTCCCGCGACGCCGGCTGGCCCGTCGCCATGGCAACGGTGCCGGGGCATTCGGGGCACGCGGAGTCGCGGGCGTACAACACCCGGAAGCACTCGCCCCCGACTCCTTCGGGGGTGTCGTGCTTCACGATCCGCGCATGGGCGGCGTTGGCCATGAGGAGCCGGTGGCGGTCGTCGACCAGGGCGATGCCTAGGTCCACGTTCTCAACCAGGCTCCGGTACCGTTCCTCGCTATCCCGGAGGGCCTCCTCGGCGCGCCGCTGGTCGGTGACGTCCCGGAACACGAGGACGACCCCGACCACGAGCCCGTCGGAGCCGCGGATCGGCGCGGCGCTGTCGGCGATGATCCGCGTGCTGCCGTCCCGGGCGACGAGCACCGTGTCCGCGGTGAGAGCGAGGACCGCGCCGGTCTCGAGCACCCGCGCGACCGGGTCGGGGCAGGGTACGCCGGTCTTCCCGGCGACGATCTGGAAGACCTCCTCGAGCGGTCGTCCAGTCGCTTCGTCCTGCGACCAGCCGGTGAGCGCCTCGGCCATGGCGTTGAGCAAGACGATTCGTCCCCTGGCGTCGGTCGTGATGACGCCGTCCCCGATGCTGCGCAGGGTCACCGCGAGGTGCTCCTTTTCCTTGAAGAGGGCGCGTTCCGCCTCCCTCTGCCCCTCGTCCCTCTCGCGGAGGCTCTCGGCCATGGCGTCAAAGGCGTGGGCGAGCCGCACGAACTCTTCCGTGTCTCCGACGTCTCCGGTCCGGGTGCCGAGGTCCCCACCTGCGAGGTGCTCGGCCGCGGCGACCAGCGAGTCCACCCCCTTGACGATCGAGCGGCGGCCGATGAGCACGAGTCCCAGGAGGAAGACCAGGAGGCTCGCGGCGAACCCGATTCCGCTCTGCCACAGGAAGCGCTCGACCCGCGCGAAGGCCACGCCCTCCGGGATGCTCGCGGCCACGTACCCGTCGAGCCTTCCCGCGGGGTCCGAGAGGGGCGTAAAGGCGATCACCGTCGGCGTTCCATACACGTCCGGTCCCCGGAAGACTCCCTCGGACTTCTCGTTCTCCATTCGGCGCCACAACGTCGAATCGGATACGTCGCGCCCCACCCAGGAGCGGCGCGACGCTGGCGCCATCATCACGACCCCGTTTCGGTCGAAGAAGGTGATGTCGAGGCCGATCGCCGCCTCGGAGCGTTCCAACTGACGGCCGAAGTACTCGAGGTTGAGGCCGGCGGTGAGGACCGCGCACACGGCGCCGCGGCCGTCGAAGACCGGCTGGGCGCACACGATGGTCGGTTTTCCCGAGGACTTGCCGATGGCGAACTCGCCGACCGTGTACGCCCGGGTCTCGAGAACGCGGCGGAAGTACGGGCGATCGGAGAGGTTCAGCGCGCCACGGGCCGGGATCCCGAGCGCGAATACGTCGCCGGAGGGGACCCGGCAGGCCATCAGGTTATTGTACTGCGGGTAGGCAGAGAGCACGCGGGCGAAGAGCGCCGAGGTGCGCGCCGCGTCCCCGGCCCGGACCTCCGGGTACAGCTCGGCGAGGGTCTGGAGCAGCGGGGGGGTGGTGCGGAAGAGGATCTCCTCGTGGTCGCGGGCGGCAAGGCGCACGAGGGCGAGGGTGTCGGCCCGCGAGTCCCGATAGGCGTCCCGCTGGTACTCGTACGCGGCGAAGAGGCTGACCACTGCCGCGGGCACGAACGCGGCCAGCATGAGTAACAGGAGCCGTCCCCGAAGGCTCCGCAGGACGGCCCTCCCGCGTCGGACGTAGTGCAGCATCGACGGTATCTCCCGGGAGGTTCGGGTGCGCGGTCGGTTGGCGTCGGGACTGCGTCACCGAAGGATAACATGCTGACGGCACGTCGGACCATTCATCGACCGGAGCGCGGGAGGAGTTGAGGGTCTGGCGAAGGCCCCGGCTTTGCGCTTGACAGCGAAGACAGGAACGAATAATTTTTCCGTCCGGTAAGTAGAAAAAAGGAGTCGTCCATGGGAAACCGCTGGGAAGCGCGCCGGGAGCAGATCTTCACCGCCGGTGCCCGGCTCTTTGCGGAGAAGGGGTACGAGCGCACGAGCCTCCAAGAGGTGGCCGATCTCCTCGGGGTCACGAAGCCTGCCCTGTACCACTACTACTCGTCCAAGGAGCAACTGCTCTTCGAGATCATGTCGTTCGTCATGGACCGGGTTCTTGCCGACGTGGCCGAGGTCTCGGAAAGCGACCTTCCGCCGCGTGAAAAGCTTCGGAAGTTCGTGCGGCGGTACGTCGGGTTCTTCGCCGCGCGCCCGAACGAGCACACGATCATGTCCACGGCGGTCGATTCCCTGGGGCCCGAGTTTCGGGCCGTCGTCCTGGACCGGCAGCGGCAGTACCTCAATCACGTCCGAACGATCGCCTCGGAGCTGATCGCTCCTGGAAGCGGCCTCGACGAGACGTCGGTCGCGTTCGCGCTCCTCGGGAGCATGAACTGGCTGTTCAAGTGGTACGCGCCGGAGGGCAGGATCACCCCGGAGAAACTGGTCGAGGACTTCGTGAAGATCTACGCCGAGGGCCTTCTCGGCCCGGCCCACTGAACTGCTTTCGCCACCCGGAGGAGTGCCATGAATATCGCCGACGCGCTGGACCGAAACCGCTGCTTCTTCGCCGACCGGGATGCCGTAGTGTTCGGGGGGCGGACGTGGTCCTACGGTGAGCTCTGGGCCGACGCGAACCGGGTGGCGAGCGCGCTCGCGGGCCTGGGCGTAACGGCCGGCGACAAGGTTTGCGTATTCCTCTCGAATCGGCCCGAGTTCGTCACCGCGTACTATGGGTGCCAGAAGCTCGGCGCCGTGTGCGTGTCGCTCTCGAGCCTGAGCAAGGCTGACGAGATCGAATACATGGCCAACGACTCGGAGAGCGTCGCGCTGATCACCGAGGTCGAGCTCCTGGCCGAGGTGCCGGCCCGCCCGAGGATCGCCGGGGTGCGGACCGTGGTGACCGTGGGCGGGGGTGGCGGAGACGTGACCTGGGAGGCGCTCCTCGCCGGCGGGGCACCTGAGTTCACCACGGCCCGGACCGACCGGGAGGACGGCGCGGCGATCATCTACACCTCCGGGACTACGGGAAGGCCCAAGGGCGTCGTCCTCACCCACGGCAACGTGGTGTCGAACACCAACGCCACCAAGTACATGACCGGAATGCGCGGGGAGGACCGTGCCGTGTGCTTCCTGCCCATCTACCACTCCTTCGGACAGAACTTCATCGTCAACGCCGTGGTCCAGGCAGGCTGCACCCTCGTGCTCCACAAGAAGTTCGAGCTGGAGCCGGTGCTGGCGAGCCTTCGGGAGAACCGCGTCACCCGCTGGTACGCGGTGCCGCCGATCTACATCCTGATGCTCAACCACCCGGACCGGCGTGCCGTGGACGAGGCCCTGGGGGCCGTGCGGTACTGCTTCTCCGCGGCGGCATCGATGCCCGGGGAGGTCGCCCGCCGGTGGAAGGAGCGGTTCGCCCTGGAGGTGAACGAGGGGTACGGGCTCACCGAGACGACTCCCTTCGCATCCTACAACCACGAGTTCCGGCACAAGGAAGGGTCGGTGGGGACCGCGATCATGAACGTGGAGATCGCGATCACCGATCCGGACGGCAGCGCGGTGCCTCGCGGGGAGCTCGGGGAGATCTGGATCAAGGGGCCGAACGTGATGAAGGGCTATTACCGGAAGCCCGAGGCC
This sequence comes from Deltaproteobacteria bacterium, assembly GCA_016214985.1. Lineage (GTDB taxonomy): Bacteria > Desulfobacterota > Deferrisomatia > Deferrisomatales > JACRMM01 > JACRMM01. The sequence goes on from JACRMM010000014.1 coordinate 96,392, forward strand.
ACCCTGGAGACGATCGTGGACGGGTACGTCCGGTCCGGCGACATCGGGTATATGGACGAGGAGGGCTACATCTTCATCGTCGACCGCCTCAAGGACATGATCAACGCCTCGGGGCTCAAAATCTGGCCGCGCGAGGTGGAGGAGGTTCTCTACACGCACCCCAACGTGAAGGAGTGCGCGGTGATCGGGGTTCCCCACGAGGTCTTCGGCGAGACGGTGAAGGCCGTGATCGCGCTGCGTGAGCCGGGCACCACCACGGCCGAGGAGCTCGTAGACCTGTGCCGCCGCCACCTCGCGGACTACAAGGCGCCGCGGCTGGTGGAGTTCGTGCCCGAGCTCCCGAAGAACGCGACGGGCAAGATCCTCAAGCGGGAGGTTCGGGACGAGGCACCGCCGAGGTCCTAGCGAAACCGGTCCAAAGTCGGTCGCAGGGCGCGGCCCCACACGTTTGAGAGGAGGCGAAGACATGTTTACCAAGGCATTCATCCCCTACCGCGGCTACTACTCGACCCCGTTCTCCAAGTGGCAGATGACGCTCGCCAACGAGCACTCGCTCCAGTTCGCCGCGGCGACGGTGTCGCGCTGGTTGGGAGGAAAGGGGATCGACCCCCGTACGTTCGACTACCTGTACCTCGGCTTCACCGTCCATCAGCGCCAGGCCTTTTACGGTGCCCCCTGGGTGGCGGCCCTGATCGGGGCCGAGGGCATGCCGGGGTGCAACGTGAGCCAGGCCTGCTCTACGGCCACCACGTGCCTTTACTACGCCGCGGCTGGGCTCGAGGTCGGATCCTTCTCCGCGGCCCTCGCCGTGGCCGCCGACCGCTGCTCCAACGGCCCGCACATCGTCTGGCCCAACCCCAACGGCCCGGGCGGCGAGGTGATCCACGAGAACTGGCTGATGGACAACTTCGGGAGCGACCCCTTCGCGAAGAACCCCATGATCCAGACGGCCGAAAACGTGGCGCGGGAGATGGGCGTGACCAAGGAGCAGTGCGACGAGCTCACCGCCCGCCGCTACGAGCAGTACCTGGATGCCCTGAAGAACGACCGCGAGTTCCAGAAGCGCTACCTCTTCCCGGCCGAAGTGAAGGTGAGCAAGAAAAAGACCGTCTTGCTGGAGGAGGACGAGGGGATCATCCCCACCACGCGCGACACCCTCGCAGGCCTCGGCCCGGTGATCCCCGGCGGCGCGCACAGCTTCGGCACCCAGACCCATCCGGCCGACGGCAACTGTGCCGTGATCGTGACGACCCGCGACAAGGCCCGGGAGCTCAGCGCTGACCCGAGCCGCGACGCGCAGGTGGTCTCCTACGGCTTCGCCCGGACCGCCAAGGGGTTCATGCCCCGGGCCCCGGTTCCGGCCGCCCGGATGGCGCTGGAGAAGGCCGGGATCGGCATCGCGGACGTCAAGGCGGTCAAGACCCACAACCCCTTTGTGGTCAACGACCTCTACTTCGCGCGGGAGCTCGGCGTGGACGCCCAGGCGGCGAACAACTACGGGAGCCCGCTCATCTTCGGTCACCCCCAGGGGCCCACGGCCGGTCGGTGCGTGATCGAGCTGATCGAGGAACTCGCCGCGCGCGGCGGCGGCTACGGGCTGTTCACCGGCTGCGCGGCCGGCGATACCGGCGCGGCCCTCGTGGTGAAGGTCGGGTAGGGGCCCGTGACGCAGACGGATACGACCTGTGGGGCGGGCTTCCTGCTCGGCGACGCGGCGCCGGAGGACGTCTTCACCCCCGAGGACTTCAGCGCGGAGCAGCTCCTCTACGCCAAGACGGCCCGCGACTTCATGCGAAACGAGGTCCTGCCGGTCTCGGACCGCATCGAGGCCAAGGACTTCGGGCTCGTCCGCGACCTCCTGCGAAAGGCCGGGGAGCTCGGTCTCCTGATGGCCGATGTGCCCGAGGAGTACGGAGGCCTCGCCCTCGACAAGGCGTCGGGCGCCCTGATTGCGGAGAACATCTCGGGCCAGGGCTCCTTCCAGACGATCCTGAGCGGCCACACCGGGATCGGTTCGCTCCCGCTCGTATACTACGGCAGCCAGGCGCTCCAGGCCCGGTATCTCCCGGACATGGCGGTCGGCGCCAAGATCGGGTGTTACGCGCTCACCGAGCCGGCGGCGGGCTCGGACGCGCTCGCCTGCCGCACGAAAGCGGTGCTCTCTGCGGACGGCGCTCACTATGTCCTCAACGGCACCAAGCAGTTCATCACCAACGCCGGCTTCGCCGACCTCTTCACGGTCTTCGCCAAGGTGGACGGTCAGCACTTCACGGGGTTCCTCCTTGAGCGCGAAACCCCTGGCCTCTCCGTCGGGCCGGAGGAGCACAAGATGGGGCTCAAGGGCTCGTCGACCACGACCGTGATCCTGGACGACGCCCGCGTCCCGGTAGAGAACGTCCTGGGTCAAGTGGGTCAGGGGCACAAGATCGCGTTCAACATCTTGAACATCGGCCGCTTCAAGATCGGCGCGGGCGCTGTGGGCCAGGGCAAGTGGGCCCTGGAGTACGCCCTGGCGTATTGTCTGGAGCGGAAGCAGTTCGGAAAGCGGATCGCGGAGTTCGGCGCGATCCGCGAGAAGCTGGCCGAAATGTTCGTCCGCCTCTACTCGGCCGAGGCCGCCACGTACCGCACGATCGGTCTGATCGATCGGCTCCTCCAGGCGGGCGACGGCGCCCACGGCGAGGCGGCGCTTCGGTCGATCGAGGAGTACAACTTGGAGTGCGCCGCGGTGAAGGTCGTCGGAAGCGAGGTGCTCGGCTACGTGGTCGACGAGGCGGTGCAGTGCTTCGGGGGGTACGGGTACTGTGCGGAGTATCCGGTGGAGGCGCTCTACCGCGACAGCCGGATCGCGCGGATCTACGAGGGGACGAACGAGATCAACCGCCTGCTGATCGCGACCCAGCTGCTCCGCCGGGCAGGAAGGAGCCAGTTGCCCCTGCTCGAAGCAGCAGCGGAGGTCGAACGGGCGCTCGCGGAGAGCACGACGGCGGCGGAGCAGCCCTCGTCAGGGCCGGTGGCGACCGAGGCTACGCTCGTGGCGACCCTGAAGCGTGTGTTGCTCCTCTGCCTGAAGGCCGTCGCGGAGTCGTCCCAGACGGCTACGATGGTGCCAGCCCGGCTGGCAGACCTCTTCGCACTGGTCTACGTGGCCGAGTCCACGCGGCTGCGCGCCGCGAAAGACGCGGCGCGGCGAGGGGTGGGGAGGGCCGCCGGCGCGGTGGCGGCGGCCCGGATCACTTGTGAGTCGGCCCAAGAGCGGGCCGAGTCCCTCGCCCGCCAGGTGCTCGTCGCGACGGGGCGCCGGGACCTTCTCGCCGGCCTCGGGCGCCTGACGGCTCGCGAGCCCGCGGACGTCCTGGCCCTGAAGGAGCTCATCGCTGCTCGCCTGGTCGAGGCCGAGCGCTGGATCGTGTGATCCAGAGCCCCAGGGCGGACGCCGGCGAGGCTCTGGGACAGCAAGGCGTGCCGGCACGGCCGTCGGGGCGTAGACCCTTGGAGGGCAGACCTCACACGGTAATTCGAGACAGGAGGAGAGGACATGGCGGAGATCTCGACGGTCGGAGTTGTGGGCTTCGGCGTGATGGGGGCCGCGATCGGCCTGAACGCGGCAACGGCGGGGTACCGGGTCGCTTTCAAGGAGATGAACGACGACCTGGTGCGGCAGATGTACGACAAGTGGGTCGTGTCGGCGCTTCGCAAACGGGTCGAACAGGGAAAGATGACCCAGGAGCAGATGGACGCCGTGACCTCCAAGATCACCGGCACCAGCCGGTACGAGGACCTGGGGGCGTGCGATCTCGTCATCGAGGCAGCGGTTGAGAACTGGGATCTGAAGATCCAGGTCTTCGGGGAGCTCTCCTCGCACTGCCGCAAAGACGCGATCCTCGTCAGTAACACCTCGACGTTCCTGATCGAGAAGCTCATGGAGAAGGTTGAGGGCCCCGGTCGGACGGCCGGACTGCATTACTTCTTCCCGGCCAACGTCAACCGGCTCGTCGAGGTGATCCGCCAGAAGGGCACGAGCGACGACACCTACCGGGCGCTCATGGCGTTTGCCGAGAAGAACCGGAAGGTCGCGATCACCGTGAAGGACTTCCCGGGGTTCGCGATCAACCCGATCTTCATCGCCAGCTACTCCGTGCTCGACTCCTTCTACGACGGGGCCCGGTACAACGCGGCTACCCTCGACGACATCTCGAAACAGGCGCTCGGGGTCCGGTTCGGGATCATGTGGGTGCAAAACGGGTCGGGACTGGGGACCGCATTCCACGCCGCCGGCTCGATGGTCGACTATCTGGCCACGACGGACATCGGATACCCCCCGGTGCCGGCTTCGCTGCGAGCTCAGTTCGAGAGCGGAGCGCCGTGGAACCTGGAGGACGGCGCCCTGCTCGCTGACGCCGCGGCGCGAGCGGCGGTTCGGGATCGGCTGTTGGGTGCGATCTTCGCCGTCTCCACGCACCTGATCGAGAAGGGTGTCGTGAGCGTCGCGGACCTCGAGCTCGGGATCTGCACGTCCCTGGCCTGGCCCAAAGGCCCCTTCACGATGATGAACGAGCTGGGCATGGAGGAGACGACGCGCCTCGTGGCGCTCGCAGTGGGGTCGGGCGACTTCAAGATGCCGGCCCGGTTCGCCGGGGGTGTCCCGGTACCCTGGGCCCTGGGCTGAGGCGCCCGCACCAGGTTTGTCAGGTCCTCGAGGGGGTTGCGCGGAGCCGGCGCAACCCCCTCGGACCGTCTTTGGGGCGAGATCTCGGCGACACTGGCTCGTTCGACGCGGCTCGTGGCGACCCGGCCTGCCTGGGGGCCCTCGCACGTTGTCGGCCGATCCCGGGCTCCACGCCCGCTGTGCAGGACGCGTCCTGCGCTGTACAATCACGACCGCATCGAGGAGAGGGCCGTAGTCGACTCGAGCACACGACAGCGTAATCGACGAAGCGAGGAGGAATGGGTCATGAAGAGCAGACGACGAATCATCAGCTTGGCGGCGGCGGTGCTACTGGCGGGTTCCGGGGTCGTGGTCTCCCAGGCCCGGGCGGGAAACGAGATCAGGATCCCGGTGCCCCCCTTGCCCCCGCTGCTCTTCCCGAGGCTCCCGGACCCTCGGGACCTCATCCCCATTCCCAACATCAAGGCGTTCTTCGTCCCGGACATCGATGTCGATATCGTGTTCCGAGACGGGTACTGGTGGACCCCCCAAGACGGCCGTTGGCACCGTTCAAAGGACTACCGGGGGCCCTATGTCGTGGTTCCTTCTCGCCAGGTACCGGTAGACGTGATTCGTCTGCCCCCGCGGTTCCGGACCGTTTACGTCAAGGAAAAGCGCATCCCGTATGGCCAGTGGAAGAAGATGCACGGGCACAAGGGGAAGGACCGGGAGGGGGGAGAGTACCGGGACAGGGACGACCGATACGACGATCGGGGCGAGGGGCATAAGGGGAAGAAGGGCCACGGCAAGAAGCACTGAGAGGACGTTGGCGGACCCACGGCGCCGCTCTCCGGACGGCGTCCGCCCCCTCCACACCCATCGACGTGAACCGCGGTCCACGCTTGGCGCACAGGCGGCGTCGACGGATCCACCCCCCTTCGCTCGCAGGCGGCTACTGATCTCCGGGCGCTCTCGTTGGCCCTTGGCGGGTCAGCGGGGAACCGCGATCTCGCCTCGAGCGGGATCGGTCCGCACGGCCGGGTCACGGGGGGCTTGACAGGGACGGGGAGAAGAACGTAAACGACCTGAAAGAGAACAGTCGTTTGTTCTGTCATGCGCTCCGGCCCGGCAAAGGGGTCTGCCCTCGGGCCCCCGGCGATAACCAGAGCGAACGCGGTCGGCTCTCGGGCGGCGGGGAACCACGGAACTGGCCCTCGGGGAGCTCTGCCAAGGATCGTATCGATGTCGGAGCTCTATTTCGTTCGTCACGGTCAGGCGGCGTTTGGTACTGACGATTACGATCGCCTGACCGACCTCGGCATTCAACAGTCGCAGTGGATCGGGGAGTACTTCGCGGAGCGAGGTGTGCGCTTCGACCGGATTCTGACCGGTGCCCTGGTCCGTCACCGGGAGACGCTGCAGGCGATGAACGGTTCGCTTCGCTTTCGGGGCGACGCGGAGACCGATCCGGGACTGAACGAGTTTGCCCACGAGGCGCTACGCGATGCGCACGTCGGGTCCTCTCCCGAAGCGTCTCGATCCGAAGAGGACACCCCACAGTCCTTCTATCGTCGGCTTGAGGTCGCGCTCCATGCCTGGGCGGCCGGCACGATCGAAGCGGGGGTCGGAGAGACCTGGCAGGACTTCACGCGCCGAGTGACGACGGCGCTGCTCGGCGCGTGCGCGGGACGCGGGAGGCGCGTTCTGATCGTCAGTTCCGGCGGGCCGATGGCCGTGGCGCTTGGCACCGTGTTGGGGCTGTCCGACGCCCAGATCATCGCGTTGAGCATGCAGGTCAAGAACACGGCGTTCAGCCATTTCTACTTCGACGAGCAACGCGTGCAGCTGGCGAGCTTCAACAACATCCCCCATCTCGACCGCGCGGAGCGGCGACACGCGATTACCCTGACCTGAGCAACGGGAGGAACCATCGATGCGGTTCGACTATTCGGACAAGGTAGAAGGGCTAAGGGCCCGCCTCCACCGGTTCATGGACGAGCATGTGTATCCGGCCGAAGAGGTCTGTGAGGCCCACGCCGAGCGGGCGGACGATCGCTGGACGACTCCGCCGGTGATCGACGAGCTGAAGGCGAAGGCAAGGGCCGAGGGGTTGTGGAATCTGTTCCTGGCCGAGTCCGAGCACGGCGCCGGGCTGACCAACCTGGAATACGCCCCGCTGGCCGAGATCATGGGCCGCTCCATGATCGGCCCGGAAGTGTTCAACTGCAACGCGCCGGACACCGGCAACATGGAAGTGCTGGCCCGCTTCGGCACCGCGCAACAGAAGGAGCGGTGGCTGACGCCGCTCCTGGCTGGGGAGATTCGCTCCGGCTTCGCGATGACGGAACCGGCGGTGGCATCGAGCGATGCCACCAACATCCGGGCCTCGATCGTCCGAGACGGCGACCAATACGTCATCAACGCCCACAAGTGGTGGACGAGCGGTGCCAACGATCCGCGGTGCAAGATCCTGATCGTCATGGGCAAGACCGATGGGTCTGCGGATCAGTACCGGCAGCAGTCGCAGATCCTCGTTCCGATCGACGCGCCGGGTGTGGAGGTGGTGCGGGCGCTGAAGGTGTTCGGAGCCGAACACCCGCCGCACGGGCACGCCGAGCTGCGTCTGACCGACGTGCGCGTACCGGCGTCGAACCTGATCGGCGAAGAAGGGCAGGGATTCGAAATCGCCCAGGCGCGGCTGGGACCGGGTCGCATTCATCACTGCATGCGCCTGATCGGGTGCGCCCAGCGGGCGCTGGAGATGATGTGCCGGAGGGTCGAGAGCCGCGTCGCGTTCGGCAAGAAGCTGAGCGAGCAGGGTTCGATCCGGGAAGACGTCGCGCGGTCCGCGTGTGACATCGAGCAGGCGCGTCTGCTCACGCTGTGTGCGGCAGAGAGAATGGACCGCAGCTCCTACAAGGAGGCCCGCGACCTGATCGCCATGATCAAGATCGTCGCCCCCAGCATGGCCCAGCAGGTCATCGATCGCGCCATCCAGGCCCACGGGGGCGGGGGCCTGTGCCAGGACTACTTCCTCGCCGATGCCTTCGGGTACGCTCGCTATTGCAGGATCGCCGATGGACCGGATCAGGTGCACATGATGTCGCTCGGCAAACAGCTCATCCGGCGGTACGCGACCCAGGGGGACCCTCCATGAACGGCAGCGTGGGCGCGTTCGACGAGGGATTCCTGGCGACTTATCTGGAGCGTCACGTCGAGGGATTCAAAGGGCCTGTGCGGGCAGAGAAGTTCACGGGTGGGCAGTCCAACCCGACGTTTCTCTTGAGGGCTGCCTCCGGCAACTACGTGTTGCGGCGCAAGCCGCCGGGACAGCTGCTCAAGTCGGCGCACGCCGTCGACCGCGAGTACCGCGTGATGCGTGCGCTTCGAGACAGCGAGGTCCCGGTCCCCCGGGTACATCACTTGTGCGACGACGACGAGGTCGTCGGCAGCACGTTCTTTCTCATGGATTTCGTGCCCGGGCGGGTCTTCTGGAGCGCCGCCCTCCCGGAGCTGGAACCGGCGGCCCGCGGCGCCTGTTACGACGAGATGAGCCGGGTACTGGCGGCGATCCACAGCGTGGATGTTTCGGCGGTCGGGTTGGGCGACTACGGGAGCACCGGGAACTACTACGAGCGCCAACTCAAGCGGTGGAGCCAGCAGTATCGGGCCTCGGAGACGGAAACGGTCGAAGCGATGGAAGCGCTGATGAGCTGGCTGCCGAGCCACATGCCGAAGGATGACGGCCGCGTGAGCTTGATCCATGGCGACTACCGGCTCGACAACTTCATCTTTCACCCGGAGCGATCACGCATCGTCGCGGTCGTGGACTGGGAGCTCTCGACCCTGGGCCACCCGCTGGCCGACCTGGCCTACCAGTGCATGCAGTGGCGCATCCCCGCCGAAGGCCCACTGCCGGGCCTGGGCGACATGGATCGCGCCCGGCTCGGGCTCCCCACCGAAGAGGAGTACGTGGCGGCCTATTGCCGGCGCATGGGTCTCGAATCCGTCGCCGACTGGAGCTTCTACCTCGCCTTTGGCTTCTTCCGGTTCGCCGCCATTCTTCAAGGGGTTCTGAAACGGAGTCTGGACGGGAACGCCTCCAACGATCGAGCTCTTCAGATGGGGGCATTGGTTCGGCCGTTGGCGGTCATGGGGTGCGGCGCGGCGCGGTTGTAACGGCCCGATCCGGGCGCCTCGGTCGGCAGTCACACGGCCGGACGACGAACCTCTAACCTACGGGTGTCCCATGCCGGCCATCGAAGAAGTTCTCCCGGAGCTCTTCCGAATCGAAGTTCCCCTGCCCGAGAATCCTCTACGGTCCATCAACGTGTACGTGGCGAGGGGCGCCGAGCGCTCCCTGATCGTGGACACGGGCATGAACCGCGCGGAGTGCCAAGCCGCTCTGGGCGAGGGGCTCGGCGATCTCGGCATCGACACGGGGTGCGCCGATTTCTTCGTCACGCACCTCCACGCCGATCACATCGGGCTCGCGAAGGCGTTTGCCCGGCCGGGCGCGACGGTCTTCCTGAGCCGCCTGGATGCCGTCTGGCTCGACGCCTGGACCGGGTGGGAGACGGTCTTGCCGCTGGCCGAGGCGCACGGCGTTCCCGTCCCTGAGCTGCGGGCCGAGATCGCGTCGAACCCCAGCCTCGCGTGGGAGCAAGAATGGCTCCCAGAGGTGAGCCCGGTGGACGAAGGGCGGGTCTTCGCCGTAGGCGCCTACCGGTTCGAGTGCGTCGAGACGCCTGGACACACACCGGGACACATGTGCCTCTACGAGCGGAAGGCGAGAGTTCTGCTCTCCGGCGACCACGTCCTCGGCGACATCAGCCCCAACATCACCGGCTGGCTTCCGGGCCGGAACCCTCTGAAGGAGTACCTCGCCAGCCTGGACAAGGCCTCCAACCTGGAGGTCGACCTGGTTCTCCCTGGGCATCGCCGGCTTTTTCGAGACCACCGGGCCCGTATCGCAGAGCTCGGGCGGCACCACCGGACGAGGCTGGACGAAGTCCTCTCTCTGCTCACCGGGCGGTCTCTCACCGCCTTCGAGCTCGCTTCACGGATGACCTGGGATCTGAAGGGGTCCTGGGCGTCCTGGCCCGTGGCCCAGAAGTGGTTTGCCACGGGGGAGGCGATCGCTCACCTGGTTTACCTGGAGGGGGAGGGGGCCGTGACGCGAGACGAAGGGGACCGGATTGTCTTCAGCCGCAGCACGCCCGGAGGCTGAACATGGGGTTGGGGACGAACCGGTGCGACTTGACGGACCAGGATCCTTGGGGGCTATTGGGGCGCCGCGGTGTGACGCGGTTGCGGCCCCCGTCTCCCAGGCGGGCGTCGCGTTGCTTCACGCCGTTACACAGATCGGCGTTCTTCTGGGTCGTCGAGGCCTGAGACGTCCCGGTGACGAATCGAAGAGAGAAAGAGAACGACATGTATTCACAACGGCGTTTGACTGTGATACCGTGGCGCCCGTCGATCCGTCTGCTCAGGCGTCTCGAGGGATTCCACGGGCGAGGTGTGGGAACTAGGCAAACGGGGGTTCATCGCGCCGGAGAGGCGTAGAGCAGTTTCGCACGGCGAGCAAGAGGAGAGTCCCTTCTCCGAGAGGGAAGGAACTGCGGTAGTCTTCTGAGGCATTCCCTCTCTCGCGGCGGGAGAGGGAACGACGTTCTCCCTGTGAGCGGTCACCGGCTGGAAGGTCCGGAAGACCTCTCACTCACCAGCACCCAGAAGGAGGAGGAAGACCATGAGGAAACTGTTCCTGACTGCCGCAGCGCTCGTTCCCCTCGTCCTGCCGGCTCTCTCGCAGGCCGACAACCTCGCGAGAGACTACCTCCCCGCCCCGCCGGGAACCAACCTCATGATCTTTTACGACTACCATGTGTCTTCCCAAGACATATACCACGACGGCGACAAGATAGACGGCGCTCCAGGAATCAGCGGAGATGTCTACATCTTCCGGCCCGTGTACTATCACAGCTACGGGTTTCTTCAGGGAGCGTCCCAAGTGCTCTTTTTCATGAAGGATGTGCAGATCGATGGAGTGGGTGAGATTTCCGGCCTTTCGGACATGCTCTTCAGCCCGACCTTCTTCCTTTGGAACAACACTGCGTCCAAGAGCTATCTCGGGTTGGTTCTCCATACCACGGTTCCCATCGGTAAGTACGACGAGGACCGAGCCGGCCTGAGCCCAGGCGAGAACGTTTGGAAGATCAAGCCGGAGCTCAATTTCTCGCAGGGTATCGGCGACAAGCTCTATGTTGAGGTTACGGGCGCTTCGCAGTTCACCCAGAAGAACAAGGACTGGGGCGACTCGGAAAAGGAGGTCGCTCCCGCGATCACGATCGAAGCGCACGCGAGCTACGACGTCGCGAAGGCCTTGACCGTCGCGGCGAATTACTGGGCGCACTTCGGGGGTGAGACCAAGATCGACGGCGACAAGCAAGACGACAAGTTGAACAATCACACTCTCGGCGTTTCTCTGCACTATGGTCTCGCGCCGAGCAACCAGTTGTTGGTTTCGTATCAATACGACGTGAAGGTCAAAGAGGGCCCGCAGTACCAGACGTTAGCCTTGCGTTTCCTGCACGCGTTCTGAGCGCAGGCGCGGTAGGCTCGACGGCATTGGTTTCCGTTGGTTGGGTCACTGTGAACAGCGCGAGGGTGAAAGTGAGGAGGCTCTCGCTGAAGCCAGTGAGTCTCCCGACCGGCGCACGTCCAAGGGTGTTTGTCGTCCACTGATAGGACGACGAAGGCAACAATCACTGAAAGGAGTGTCAGATGAATGCGACATCGAAGCTTTTGTTGGCAGCGCTGGTCACAGTTTTCTTGCCTCTGACCGCGCAGTGTGAAGACAAGAAGATCGAGGGCCACATTATTGGATACTACTGTGCCGTGAACAACATCGGATGCCCGGTTGACATGGAAGATCCTGTCATCGCGAACGAACGAATCTTCGTGATCAGTACGGGAGAGAAACAGTGGGTATTCGTGCCCAATGTCGACCGCGCGGTTCTGGCGAGGCACATCACGGAAATGGCTCGAGTGACGGGCGACCTGAACGAGAAATACAACTCGATTCAGGCGAAGACCCTCGAGGTGAAGAAGGGCGACACCTGGAAGATGGTGTGGTCGCAGGTGTGGGAAGACGAATTCCGAGCGAAGTTCAACGTTCCGATGGGGGCGGGTAAGTAAAGACGGCGGCCGCTGCACCCTTGGCTTGACCATGGGGCAGCGGCCTCCCGCTCCGACCCCTTGGGGGTCTCGCTAGTCCAAGGGAGGACCCTCTAGTAATTGCCTTCGGTCAAATGGGCTTCGTCAACCAGGTTCTCCGCGCGGACAAATCACCGTCTGAAGGTTCCGCTGGCTGACCCGTCGCCGCTGGGGTCGGCATCGGTTTTCAATCCTCTTGTTTTCTTGTTGACACTCCGAAAACGAGGGGTGTACACCGGAACCCATAACAGAGAACAGTCGTTTGTTCTTTCTGGCTCCCCCAAGCCAACCGATGTATGGTTTCGTGCGGAGCCGCTCGTGGCAAGGGGCCCATCTCGCGGACCCCACAGCCGACCGGTCCTTGGGCGGTGGGCTGGCTCGTCAGGAGGTGGTTCTCTCCAGGGTCATGATCCGCGAACTCGGCCAAAGCCGGAGCTAGACCACCGAACTTCAGAAGAAGAGAGGAGACGTCATGGCGACCAAAGTCTGGGGTCCTCAAATCCTTGTGCGTGCGCTGATGGAGGAGGGGATTCACACCAACTTCGGCATCACCGGCGGCCACATGAACAGCTTCGACGACTACTGGAGCATCTACGGCAACAAGCTGATCCACTGCCGGCACGAAGCCTCGGCAGGGTTCGCCGCCGAGGCCTACGCCAAGGTGACCGGAAAGATCGGCCTCACCCAGGCCACGGTCGGCCCGGGCGTCGCGAACCTGGTCCCTGCGATCAATCAAGCCTATCTCAGCAACACTCCGCTGATCTGTATCCTGGGGCAGACCCCCCTCGGGGATCGATACCGGAATCCCTTCCAGCCTCTCGACGGCAAGTCCCTGTACCGGGACATCACGCGTTGGGCCCGCGAGGTGATCGAGCCCAGCACGCTGGCGACCCTCGTGCAGCAGGCGGCCCGGGACTGCATGGGGTACCCGCCGCTCCCCGTAGCCCTGGAAGTTCCCCTGAACTTCCTGGAGTTTGCCCCCCAGGCCCTTCACGACCCGACCGCGCAGGCGAACTACCGGATCGACAGGACCCACAAGAGGCCGTGGGAGCAGCCTCAACCCGTACCGAGCGACGAAGAGGTCGATTCGATCATCGGGTGGCTCGTGGAAGCCGAAAGGCCCATCGTCGTCGTCGGCCACGGCGGCCGGTGGCCGGACTGCGGAGACGCCCTGAAGGAGTTCGCGGAGCTCACACAGATCCCGATCCACCAGCGGCGGGCCTGCCGTGGGAGCGTCCCCGAGAACCATCCGCTCCACGTGGCCGGGGAAGCGCGGGGCGGCGCGTTCGCCCGGGCCGACCGCTTCCTCACGCTGGGGCTTCGCTTCGACGTGCTCGAGGCGTATGGGAATTGGGGGCGCGACAAGCGCTTCGTCCAGGTGACCGAGGCGCCTTCGGAGATCTGGTCCGAAATCACCACCGATATCGAAGCGATCGGAAACGTCAACGCCACCCTTCGCAAGCTGAGCCGGCGCATCCGGGAGAGCTACTCCGATCGGTTCCGCCAGAAGACGGCGTGGAGGGACGAGATCCTCGAGATGAAGATCCAGGCGCACGAGAAGATGCTCAAGCGCATGGACGAGCTGAAGGGCCAATACACCCTGCCGAACCAGATCAGCCCCGACGTCTCCTCCACGCTGATCGCCGAGTACCTGCACCGGGCGGCGCCGGAGACCACGGTCATCCTGGACTCCTTCACCCTGTCGCCGTACATGAGCGAGAAGTTCCAGGCGGGCGTGACCGGAGGCGTCTTGGACGCGGGGATCAACGGCGGCGTCGGCCACGGCATCGGCATGGGCATCGGCGCCCAGGTGGGCCGCCCCGGGAAGCCGGTCGTGTCGATCATGGGCGATGCGGGGATCGGGGCTCTCGGGGGGGACATCGAGACCGCCGTGCGGGAGCGGCTGCCGGTGGTCTACGTGGTGCACAACAACGGCGCCTGGATCGGCGGCTGGAACGCGATGTACGGCCGCGACTGGCACGGAGCACAGAATCCGCACGCGCGCGACACCGACAATGGCATGGGGACCTTGGAAGGCCGAACGCCCTACGCCAAGATGTACGAGATGATCGGGTGCCACGCCGAGACGGTGACCACGCACGACGGCATCGCGCCGGCCCTGGAACGCGCGCTGAACTCCGGAAAGCCGGCGGTGGTCGACCTCTACAGCGACCCCAACTCCTACCACACGCTGTGGGATCGCGGGACGTACGAGGGGCTCTTCTTCGTCATGCTCCACCACCTGCCTGAGGAGATGTGGACGGGGATGGAGAGCTTCAAGGAGAGGACCCGAAAGATCATGAATGCCTTGGGGTACCCGGAATGGCCGAAGGCGCCTCGCCTGTTCCCGCCCTTCGACGAGAAGGAGGACTTCGAGTGGGTCTCCGGGCCGCCGCCCAAGTACTACAAAAAGAAGGAAGACAAGGCCGATTGAATCCTGGGGACTTGTCCAGAACAGCCCTATCGTTCACGACAGGAGAACGTCAATGCCTAAATTTCACTGCACCAAATGCAATATCGACGCGGATGTTCCTTTTGGCGGCTGGCACTGGGAAGGCAAAGAGGCCGGGAAGGAACACTTCACTCACAGGGGATACGTGATCCCCGACCCGCAGAACCCTCTTCGGCTCATCTGCAAGGACGGGTACGATCCGAAACTGTTGATGCCGATCCACTGGGAGTGCGGGGAGGTGTTCCAGTACGTGCCCGATTAGGCCCGTGTCCGCCCGGCAGTCCCGCGCTGCCGGGCGGCTGCTCACAACGACGCCGCTGACGGGTTCGCAGTCGGGCAGCGCGTGGGTCCTGGTTTCCCCGAGCGGGGCGGCTCCCCAGTCCGGCACGGAAGGGCGTCGCCGGGGAAGGATGGCTGCTAAGGTTCCAAAGGAGGATTTCGTGGACGAGGTCAAGAAGCCCAGGGCCATTGCCAGTTTGAAGAGTACGGCCGCCCTGCGGGGGATGGTCGATGAGGCGTACAAGGGAACCGTGGCCGCCATGGCGGAGGGGAAGCCGACCGCCTGGGCCATGGCGAACTGGTGGCAAGGATCCCCGATCCTGAAGGCGATGGACATCGAAGCCGTCTACCCGGAGAACTACGGCGCTGTCTGCGCGGCGACCGGTGTTGCGCAGCGATACCTCGAGATCTCGGACTCGGTCGGTTTCCCCACGCATCTGTGCGGCTACATGCGGGTCAACTTCGGGTACACCCACCGGATGATGGCCGAGTTGGGGGGGCAGATCCCGCCCGAGGCGCCTATGGGGGGCATGCCGAAACCGGTCCTGCTGCTCGGCTCCGGCATCGTGTGCGACCCGAGGTACAAGTGGTTTCAGGCTCTCGGGCGCTATCTCGACGCGCCGGTCTACAACCTGGAGATGCCGAATCCCGGAACCAAGGAATTCTTTCACGAGGGGGCTGCCGAGCACGCCGTACAACTCGCCGTGCAGAGCACGAGGGACTTCATCGCCTTTGTCGAGAAGCTTGTCGGGCGGCGGATGGACTACACTCGGTTGGAGGAAACCGTTGACGACATGCTGACGATGCTTCGGATCTGGTATGACGTCAATGCGCTCCGGAAGGCAAGACCGTCGCCCATGCATGCGAGGCATTTTTGGACCTGCATGCCGCCCGCGCTGTTCGTCCTGGGTGACATCAAGAAATCGATCGAGTACTACTCTGCTCTCTACGTCGAACTCCGAGAGCTCGTCGACGCGGGCGGCTGCGCCATTGCTCAGGAAAAATACAGGCTTGGATGGGCCGAGCTGCCCCCGTGGCACAGCCTGAACTTCTTCGACGCGCTGGCAGAGCGGGGATGGAATTTTGTCACGGAGAGTTTCAGCTACCATGCACCTGTTCCCTTAGATGTCAGTGCGATCCGCGATCCAGTCGAGAGAATAGCTAGAAATACGCTGCAATGGTACACAGCAGGGTATGATTATGCCAGAAGAACGGGGGGCCACATGGGGTTTCTCGGCGACCCCTACGTACAGCTGGCCGAGGAGTATAGGCTTGACGGCCTGATGCTGCACCAACTCTTGACCTGCCGCACCGCTTCGAACCATCTGGCGTATGTCCGAGAGGCGACGATGAGCCGATTGAGCGTCCCTTCTTTGATGGTTCAAGGCGACATTGTCGACTTCACGCTCTTCGATCCCGCAGACACCCTGCGCAAGGCCGAGGCGTTTGAAGAGGTCATGGACCATCACAGGGAAGAGCGCAAGAAGAGAGGTTTCGATTGGTAGCTGCGCTCTCACTCTGCATGACGAGAGAAGAAATGAGATGAGACACCCTGTTGTTGCGATCGTGAAGTACGCCGACCCCTACGAATCCGTGGCTCGAGCCCTGGAACTGAGCGACGGTCTGGCGGGTCTCCGTCCGGGAGACAAGATCCTGATCAAGCCGAACTTGGTGGAGTGGGAATTCGAGCTGCCGTACCCGCCGTGGGGTGTGGTCACGACCAGTGCGGTCATGGGCGCCCTCGTGCGGATCCTGGCGGAGCGAGGGTATCGCAACCTCACGATCGGCGAAGGGACTCCTCTGCCCCACGCAAAGGGGAAGGGCCGGAAAGTGTTCGGAGTCCTCGGCTACGAGACGCTGCGGGACAGGTATGGCGTGCAACTGGTCGATTTCGACGAGGAGACGTTCGAGGACGTGGACCTCGGCGACCTAACACTCTCTCTGGCCCGAAGAGCCCTGGAGGCCGACAAGATCATCACCGTCCCCGCCCTGAAGACCCACGGCGTCTGCCAGGTTTCCCTCGGGATCAAGAACCTGAAGGGCTGCATCAGCAGGAAGTCCAAGAAGTTCTGCCACCACCCGGAGCGGAATCTCAGCCACACGTTTCCTCACCTGCTGCAGAGACTTCCGGTGGCCCTCAACCTGATCGACGGCGTGTATGCCCTGGAACGGGGGCCGACACACAACGGGCGGGCCTACCGGAGAGATCTCCTCGTGGCGTCGACCGACGTCTACGCGGGGGACGTCGTCGGAGCGAAACTCATCGGCCACGAGGTGGTCGACGTACCCCATTTGCAGTATTTCGGCCAGAAGGAGGGTCGCCTGGCGGACGTCGATCACATCGACGTGCGCGGCGAGTCCATGGAGGAGAACAAGGTCAGGCTCGAGTGGGACACGCCGTGGAGGGAAGACAACAGCGGACCCACTGCCTTTGACAAACTCGGGATCGCCGGTCTGTCCTTCCGGAAGCCGGACACGACCGTCTGCACGAACTGCGCCTGTGTCATGGCCCCTTCTCTCGTCATGCTGATGTCCGCGTACAACAACGAGACCTCCGGCACCATTGAAGTCATCACGGGAAAGAAGACCGTGGCGAGAGAAGGCTTCGACAAGACCGTGCTGCTCGGACGGTGCGCAACTGCGCTGAACAAAGACAATGCGGGCATCAAGCAGCGGATCGAGCTCAATACGTGTCCTCCCGACATGCACAAGCTGGCAGAGGCCATGCGGGAGGTAGGCGTCAACTGTGACTACGCCGTCTACGAGCAGTTTCGCCAGAAAGCGTTCAACCGGTACAAGGAGTCCGACGGCTTCACGCTGTCGATGTATTCCGTGGCATCCGACGGTCCCTCGGCGGGGGCCGAGACCCAAACGGCAACCCGGTAAGCCGGCTTTCCGTCTGCGGTGCTGCCTCGTTCGCCGGGGCAAGAGCCCGCGGTGCACCGTCGTGAACGGAGTCGGACCCGCCTCGGTGGTCATCGGGTGAACCCCAGGGTGGGGCTGCACCTGGTGCGATACCCCGGGAAACTTGAGAGGAGGAGCAGGGATGGAGAACCATGAGGTCGTGATCGTATCGGCGGTTCGAACCCCGATCGGGAAGTTCGGGGGGGCACTGAAGGATTTTCGAAGCATCGACCTGGGGGCCCTGGTGATCAAAGAGTGTCTCCGCCGCGTGGGCGTCGGGCCGGAAGAGGTCGAAGAGGTCAACTATGGCCTCTCCGTTCTCCTGGAGGCCGGGCTGGAGACGGACATCCCCGGTCGACAGGCAACGCTGTTTGCCGGCTTCCCTCCGGAGAGCATCTCGCTCACGGTGAACCGCGCGTGCTGCTCTTCGCTTTCGGCGCTTCGGCTCGGGTACCGGGCCATTCGCTCGGGCGAGATCGACGTCGCCATGGCGGTCGGGTCGGACAACATGGGACGGGCGCCGCACGTGGCACCGGACGCTCGGTGGGGCAAGCGGTTGGGGCACATGACCCTGACCGACCCACTTTTCGCCCTGGGGTACCCGGACTTCGCGCCCGTGGCGCGCGATGCGGGAGAGGTCGCCGTGGAACAGGGCGTCAGCCGGCAAGAGCAGGACGAGTGGGCGGTGAGGAGTCACGAGCTCTATTTTCAGGCGCACCGGCAGGGGAAGCTTGCCCTCGGGGAAGAGTTGATGGCAGTCGACGTTCTCCAGAAGAAGGGGCCGGCCGTGGCCTTCGTTCAGGACGAGTCCCCTCGGGAAGGCACGACGGTCGAGCAACTTGGGAAGCTGCCGACGATCTACGGGAGCCCCACCGTGACCGCCGGCAACGCCCCGGGGCTGTGCACGGGGTCCACGTGCCTCCTCATGATGAGCGCCAAGAAAGCCAAGGCGATGGGGCTGACGCCTCTTGCCACCATCCTCTCCTCCGTTGCAACGGCGACCGATGCTCGACTGATCGCCACAATCCCGGCGCCTACGATCGTAAAGGCCGTGGAGAAGGCTGGCCGGAAGCTGGAGGACATGAGTCTGATCGAGATCAACGAGGCCTTTGCCGCCATGCCGCTGGTGAGCACGAAGCTCCTCGCCGCCGGCGACAGCCGGCGTCTCGAGGAGCTGCGAGCGAAGACCAACGTCAACGGCGGGTCGATCGCCATGGGGCATCCGGTCGGGGCGACCGCCCTGCGAATTACGATGACGGCGATGTACCAACTGAGGAGGCGTGGAGGAGGGTACGGCGTGGCAGCGATCTGCGGAGGCCTCGCTCAGGGCGAAGGAATCGTGATCAAGGTGTAATCGGGGGGCGCGGCGAACCGCGGGCGTGGGTGTGCCTGTCCGCTTCGCTCCGCGGAGCGCGGACTGTTTCTGGTGGGGTGCCCGCTTGACCGGGTCGTATCTGAGCGCCAGCGGGTTCCGAACTTGAGGGGAAAGGAAGTAAGACCATGGAGATCAAACGCATCGCGGTGCTCGGCGCCGGCATCATGGGCAACGGCATCGCCCAGGTCAGTGCGGCTGCCGGGTACGAGGTGTTTCTCCGAGACGTTGAAGATCGATTCCTGCAGCGCGCGCGGGAAACGATGGAGAAGAGTCTCGATCGAATGGCCAAGAAAGGGAAGATCGCCGAGGAAGAGGTGGCGAAGATCCTGGGGAGGGTGAAGGGCACCACGGACTTCGGTGAGGCCGTCAGCGAAGCAGATCTGGTCATCGAGGCCGTTCCCGAGAATCTGGAGTTGAAGAGGTCGACGTTCAGGGATCTCGCCGGGGCCTGCCGGCCGGAGACAATCCTGGCCTCCAATACGTCCAATTTCAGCATCACGAACCTCGCTTCCGTGACAGGACGTGCCGCCAACGTGATCGGCATGCACTACTTCAACCCCCCGGCGATGATGAACCTCATCGAGGTCGTCCGCGGCCTCGATACGTCGGACGAGACCCTTCAGGTGGTGTTGGACTTTGCGGCGCGGTGTGGGAAGAAGACCGTGGTCTGCAAGGATTCGCAGGGGTTCATCACGAGCCGTATGATCAACCTGTGGCTCGTCGAGGCGGAACGGATCCTGGAGGAAGGGGTGGCGACCCGGGAGGATATCGATGCGGCCTGCCGCTTGGCCTTCAACCACCCCATGGGGCCTTTCGAATTGGCCGACTTCTCCGGGCTCGACACCAAGCTGGCCGTCGCCGACGCGATGTGCCAGATGTTCGGAGACCGGTTCCGGTCCCCCCAGACCGTGCGGAACCTGGTCTCCGCCGGATACCTGGGGAGGAAGTCCGGAAAAGGCTGGTACGACTACTCCAAGTGAGGCCCCGTCCACGCGCGCTTCGACGAGTACCGACCGCGTGTGGAGACATCGCTCGGTCCGACGGCACCCTCGCCGCGGGCTGAAGGTTTACGCATGGGACAGGAGGTAGACGTGGAGTTCGAGACCATCATCTACGGGAAAGACGGCGGGGTTGCCACCGTCACATTCAATCGGCCTGCGCAGCTCAATGCGCTGAATATCCGGATGATCGAAGAGTTGGTGGCGGCCTTCAGCGACGTTGCTGCCGACGACCGGGTCAGGGTTCTCGTCGTAACCGGAAACGAGAAGGCCTTCGGGGCGGGGGCCGACCTCAAGATGATCCATGGCCTTGCCACCACCGCCTCTGCTCACGCCTTCTTCACGGGCCTCCAGGGCGAGCCGTACCGGCGCCTGAGCGGCGTTGGAAAGCCGACCATTGCCGCCGTGGCCGGAATCGCCTTGGGCGGCATGTGTGAGCTGGCTCTCGCCTGCGACCTGCGGATCGCCGCCGAGAATGCGACGTTTGGGCTTCCTGAAATCAAGTTGGGCCTGCTTCCGGGCGGGGGCGGCACCCAACGGTTGCCGAGATTGGTGGGCGCGACCAAGGCCAAAGAGATGCTCCTCACCGGCGACTCCATCGACGCACAAGAGGCGTACCGGATCGGGCTTGTGAACAAGGTGGTTCCGCTCGAGAAGCTCATGGAGGAGACCAACTCCCTGGCGCAGAAACTGGCGGCTCGCCCGCCATTTGCGCTGCAGATGATCAACACGGCCGTCAACACAGGGCTGGACCTCTCCCTGGACGCGGCACTCGCCTACGAAGGCAGGTGCTTCGAGATGCTCTTCTCCACCGAGGATATGAAGGAAGGCGTCCAGGCGTTCATCGAAAAGAGAAAGCCCGCGTACACGGGTCGGTAGGGGCGCTGGGCAACCCCCCGACCGATGCTGCACTGTGCTCCGTTTCACATGTTGCGGCAGACGAGAAGCGATGGAGACGGAGGGGACGACCGGGCGCCATCGAAGGGTCCCGCTCGTGAACGTGACGTCCACCGGACCGAACAGAGGGAGATGTGCGATGCAGGGTCTTGCCAGGGCGCGAGCGGTGCTCGCCGATCGAACGAAGGTCGCACGGGACGCGCAGCAGAAGGGAACACGGGTCCTCGGCTACCTGTCCGTCCAGGTCCCGCTGGAGATCCTCACCGCCTTCGACATAGCCCCCTTCCGCATCTTCGGGGATATCCGCGAGCCGGTGACCGAGGCCGACCGAGGGCTTCCGTCCGCCTTCTGCCCCTACTTGCGAAGCGTTCTGGACCTGGCGCTGAAGGGAAGGTTCGGTTTTCTCGACGGCTTCGTGGGGAGCCACGCCTGCGATGCGCAGGAGAAGACGGTCCGGATTCTGCCATCGCTCGTCGAATTCCCGTACACGCACTACCTCGACATGCCGGCGAACATCCACGAGTCGTCGATCGAGTACTTTCGGACGCAGCTTCTCGACTTCAAAGACAGCCTCGAGAGCCTCACCGGACGGACCCTGAGCGAGCGCCGGCTCCTGGAGGCGATCGGCGCTCACAATGACCAGCGCGGCCTGGTTCGGGAACTCTACGCGCTGAACCAGTCGGACCCTCCCGCGCTCACGGGCCGGGAGATGCTGGAGGTGATCACGGCGCTTCAGACGCTACCGGTGGACGAAGGCAATCGGTTGCTCCGGGAAGTGCTGCCGGAGGTGAAGACCAGGAGGGAGAGACCCGCCTCGAAGAGCGCCAGGCTTCTCGTGTGGGGGGGTGTTCTCCACGATCCGGTGTACATCGACGCGATAGAAGCCGCAGGAGCCAACGTGGTGATCGACGACCTGGACGAGGGCACGAGGCCGTTCACCACGGATGTCGCCGCGGAGGGAGATCTCTTCGACCACCTCGCCCGCAAGTACCTGGTCGGCGTCTACGCTGCGAGAACATTCCGTGAATCCGTCGTCGGCGAAACGGTGAAGGATCATGCGACGGACCTGCAATCGCGCTTCGGATACCTGGGCAGGTTCATCAAGGACTGGAAGGTGGACGCCGTGATCCTCCAGGCCGTGCGCTACTGCGATCCTCACGGTGCGGACGTGGTCGACCTTACGGACTACCTGGAGTCGCTGGGTGTGCCAAGCACATACGTGGAGCACAACTACAGCGAGGGAGCCCTGGCCCCCTTGAGGACGAGGCTCGAGGCGTTCGTGGAGACGGTCTCGTAAGGGCTCCCTTGGGCGCCCAACGCACTCCGGCTGTGCCGCCGCCCCCACTCCTGAGACGGCGCGCGGCCGCGGCTTTTCAGGAGGATCGTCCGGGATGATGACGACGGCACGGTTGTCGGATCGAGTGAAGGGCGTGGCCCTTCGCGCCGGAGCCGACCTGGCCGGCATCGTGAAAGTCCGCGACCTGACGGAGCACGCCGAGGAGATCGAGCGGGCCCTCCCCGGTGCCGACAGCGTGCTCGTCCTCGGCGTGCGTCATAGCCTCGCCGCGCTCCGGTCGGGCCACAACCCGGCGGCCCAGTTCGACACCCTGTTCGCGTATGGGGAGTGCCTGCGGTCGGCGGGCACGGCGAGCCGCTTCCTCGAAGCCAAGGGGTTCCCCTCCGTGGCGTTGCCTGCGTTCATTCCACTCGATATGGGGGACATCAAGAAGGGCATGCGGGGCGAGATCTGCTGGCGGAGAGCCGGTGTCCGGGCGGGGCTCGGCTCCTACGGGGAGAACGGACTGCTCGTGACTCGGCGCTTTGGCTCGGCCCTTCGCCTCGCGGGCCTGGTCACGACAGCAGACCTGGAGGCGGACGCGCCGCTGGAGACGGACGTCTGCGATCACTGCCTGCGCTGTGTTCGCGCGTGCCCCGAGGGCGCGCTCTTCGGTGAGGGGAGGGTCGACAAGAAGCGCTGCGGTGACCGGATCTTCCGCTACGGCTTTCGCTTTTTCGAGAGGTTCGTCGACGGGCTGCGCCGCGGACCGGAGGAATCGGCCCCGGGCGGAGCCGAGCTGCGGGAGCTCTGGCAGACGTTCATGACCGGGAATTACTACTACTGCTTCGCCTGCCAGGCCCAGTGCCCGGCATCCGATCTTCCCGACCGGCAGCCGTAGCGGCGCGGCCTCGGCGGAACGAGTGACGCGTGGCGACGGGCGGAGGCGCGGAGGTCGAGGGGAAGGACAGCGGTCCCGGCGAGGGTTTCTGACGGGGGCGATCGCCCAATCAAGGGCAACTCATGGAAAGGAGAGGCGACGATGGACGTGAAGAGTGTGGTAGCCGTGGTCACGGGGGGCGCATCGGGGCTCGGGGAAGCGACGGCACGGACGCTCGTCGCGGCGGGGGCGAAGGTGTCGCTCCTCGACTTGAACCAGGAGAGAGGGCAGGCCGTAGCTGCGGAGCTTGGTCCCTCCGCCATCTTCTGCAACACGGATGTGACGGACGACGGCTCCGTCCGATCCGCGATCGCCGAGACCCTCCGGGCCTTCGGCGCGATCAACGTCGCCGTCAACTGCGCGGGCGGTGGTATGCCGGCGAAGATCCTGGGAAAGGGAGGTCCGATCGACCTCGCCGCCTTCAACAAGGTCGTCCAGCTCAACCTGATGGGTACCGTCAATGTGATCCGGCTCGTGGCGGAGAAGATGCGGGACCAAGCGCCCAACGAGGAGGGCGAACGGGGCGTCATCATCAACACGGCGTCGGCTGCGGCGTTCGAGGGGCAGATTGGCCAGCCGGCGTACAGTGCCTCCAAGGCGGGCATCGTGGGGATGACCCTGCCGATTGCGCGGGAGTTTGCCGACATCGGGATTCGCGTCGTGACGATCGCGCCTGGACTCTTCGACACTCCGCTCCTCGCGATCCTTCCGCCGGCCGTGAAGGAAGCGCTCGGCCAGTCGGTGCCCTTTCCGAAGCGTCTCGGCAGACCGTCGGAGTACGCCTCGCTGGCGAAGCACATCATCGAAAACGTCATGTTCAACGGCACGGTGCTCCGTCTGGACGGCGCGATCCGCATGGCGGCCAAGTGAGCGGGATGCCGAAGCCGTGAAGGGCGTCCACTGACACCACGGACAAGGCAGGGATGTGGCTCTCCCCAAGAGGCTCGGCCGCGGCGGGGCCCTGTGGGGAGAGCCTTTTCGCGGAGGAGGCGACGGATGTGGCTCAGCTTTCTCTTGTCGACAGCCGCGGGCCCCTATCTACTCCCAGTGCCCTGAGGATGAATCCGGTGACTTCTTCAATCATCTGGTCGACGGAATATCGTTGCTTTAGATTCCACCACTTCATAGGCTCAAGAAACATCATGTACTGAATCAAATTCGCGGCCATAAAAGAATCATTGATATCAAAAGATCCATGCCTTATGCCCCTTAAAAGTAATTTCTCCACGCATTCGACCATGTACGCTTCTTTGTCTAGAACTGCTTTCAACCATTCCGCTTCGAGATGGCGGCTCTCAGTCCACATGGAGCGAAGTGTGTTCTTGTTGTCGTGAATGAGGTGAAGCACATCCGAGATGAATCGCTCCAGCTGCTGGATGGCGTCTGCATCCGTCGGCTCCGCCAATTCGTTGTAAATATGGGCATATATACGACTAACTCCTTCGTAGAATATGTACAGAACATCGTTCTTGGAAGAGACATATTTGTATAGATAGGACAAGTTGATGCCAGAGGCTTTCGATATATCCCGCATGCTGGTTTTTTGATAGCCATACCTTCCGAACAAATCGACTACGGCATTGTAGATCTGTTCGTGCCGCTTGCTGACTAACTCCGGATTCTCAACTTGTGTTGTCACTCGATTCATGGGCCTGCCTCAGAGACCGGAGCGCCTTGCGTGGGTGCGTGCCGGCGTGTGGGAAGGGAAAGAACAGACGATTGTTCTTTGTCTCGTACCGTTGTTTCGGTTGGACTGTCAAGAGCGAAGACGCCCCTGGGGACCGCAGGGCGTGCCTTCCGTGCGATGGACGCGGATCCGGCCCCGGGCTCCGGGTCTGAGTGCGCCCGGGGAGGGGGATGCAGGCCGTCCGATGCTTTCCTGCGGCCGTGCGCTTGACACCGCCTCGGTCCGTGGCTAAGAAGACAGGCACGATGAATCGGCGCGATTCTGCGCAATAATCCTTGAGAGTTCCGGGTGTTAGGGAGCGGAATAGGTGCTGAGCCTACGGAGGTGGGGTGCGCCCTTCGCACGGGACAGACGTTACCCCTCCGGATCGTGCCGCCGGGCGCGTCGGGGGGTGACGAGGCTGATCGACGGATCACCCACCCAGGCCCATTTGCCGGGCCGAGAGAGGAGGCGAAGCATGAACAGCTGGACGAGTTGGCACGAACTGGAGCGAATGCGCTCCGAGATGGATCGGCTCTTTGGGTCGACGGGAGGGGCGAGACCCTGGCGGCTCGCCTTCCTACCCGGGACGGCAGCGCGCCGGTATCCCCTGATGAACGTCGCCGAAACGGAGGGCGGGTACGAGGTCATGGCCCTCGCCCCGGGGGTGGACCCGGCGTCGTTCGAGGTGACGGTGAAGGAAAACATCCTGACGATTGCGGGGGAGAAGCGCCGGACCGAAGGTGTGAAGCCGGAGGAGTACCACCGGTCCGAGCGTGCGGCAGGGCGTTTCGTTCGCTCCCTGGAACTGCCCACGGCCGTGGACCCGGACAATGTGACGGCCACGTACACCAACGGGCTCCTGACCATCGGGCTGGAGAAACACGAGGCCGCCAAGCCCAGGCAGATTCCCGTGACCGTCGGCTGACCGAAGCTACGAGATCGAGCGCAAAGGAGGTGTGTCCCATGGCCAACGCAATTGAGAACACGGTCCAAGAGGCCCGAGCCGAGCCCGTTCGGCTCAGCGAACAGGAGTTGACGAGACAGGAGGAGCGCTACGCGGCCCCGCCCGTGGACATCTACGAGACAGAGGAGGGGCTGACTGTGCTCGCCGATCTCCCCGGGGTATCGCCCTCCGGGCTCTCTATTCACGTGGAGAGGGGGATCCTGACGATCGAGGGCAAGATCGACGCCGGAAGTCGCGGAGCGCTGCTGAGCCATGAGTTCGACCTGACCTCGTTCTATCGCCAGTTTCGCGTCGCGGAGACGATCGATACGGAGAAGATTCGAGCGACCCTGAAGCACGGGGTGCTGCACCTGGCGCTGCCCAAGCTCGAGAAGGCGAAGCCGAGACAGATCCCGGTCCAGTCTGCGTGACCGGCGAGCGGTGCGAGGCCCGGCTGAATGCCGGGCCTCGCTGCGTCCGGCGCCGGTTTCGTGCGTGAACATTGACTCGGCAGGACAGACGGGGCTTTTGAAGCCGTGCCGGGTGCGCGTATCTTGTGCACTGCACTCTCTCGGAATCCCCGCCCGGCGAAACGGTTCCCCAGGATGCGCCAGAGGAGGTGCGGTGACTTCCGCTTCGACCGACCGGCCGGTCGTTCTTCCCCTGACCTTGGCCTCCGCGGCTTTCGGCTTCATCGAGGGCGCGGTGGTCGTGTACCTTCGTGCCCTGGCCGGTCCGGGGGAGTTCGGCTTTCCCTTGGCTCCGCTTCCCGAGCGCCTCGTGCTCACCGAGATCGCCCGGGAGGCGGCCACGATCGTGCTCCTGCTGGGCATGTCCTGGGCGACCGCCCGCGAGGGGTTCCGCCGGTTCGCTGCGTTTGCGTTCTCTTTCGGGGTGTGGGACCTGACCTACTACGCGGCGCTCAAAGCGCTGTTGCACTGGCCCGGAAGTTGGCTCACCTGGGATGTCCTCTTCCTGATCCCCGTCCCCTGGCTGGGACCGGTCCTTGCGCCACTCCTGGTGTCCGCGGGCCTCGTGTCCGCGGCGCTGCTTCTCTTGGGAATGTCCCCCGGCGCCCCGAGCCCCTTGAGGTTGCGGGACTGGATCATCGAGGCCGCCGCAGGCCTCGCGATCGTGGGATCGTTCGTGCGCAACTGGCGCGTGGCGGCCACCGGCGGCGTTCCCACCGACTTCCCGTGGTGGCTGTTCGGGGCGGGCTTCGGGTTGGGGCTGGGCTGGTTCCTTTGGCGGTGGGTCGGGCGCCTTCGCCCTGGCCGCTTCCGTCCTTGAGAGCTGCGACGGTCAGCACGGATCATTCGGCTTCGTCGAGTGCGTCGACACTTCCCGGAGGAAGACCATGATCGGCACCTACGGCACGGCGCTTCGTCCTTACGTTCACAAGCGTCTCGAGCAGATGCGGGAGGCCGACATCCTGGTCGGCATCCCCTGCTTCAACAACGAGGGCACGGTGGCGCACGTGATCCGGACCGTTTCGGAGGGGCTCTTTGAGCATTTCCCGCAGGCCCGGTCTGCGCTCGTGGTCGCCGATGGCGGCTCGACCGATGACACCCGCGACGTGGCGATGACGCTCGAGACAAGGCCCTGGCAGGAGAAGCTCGTGACGATCTACCGAGGCGTGGCCGGCAAGGGCACCGCCTTGCGGGCCATCTTCGAGGCGGCAGACCGGCTGCACGTGAAGGCCTGCGCCTGCGTGGACTCCGACCTGCGGAGCATCAGCACCGACTGGGTGAAGCACCTGCTGGATCCGGTGCTGGAGGGGGACTACGAGTTCGTGGCTCCCGTGTATGCGCGCTACAAGTACGACGGCACGATCACCAACAACATCGTTTACAACCTCACCCGGTCCCTGTACGGCAAGAGGATTCGACAGCCCATCGGAGGCGACTTCGCCTTCTCACGGGGCCTCGCGCGGCATTACCTGGAGCAGGACGTCTGGGGGACCGACATCGCTCGGTTCGGAATCGACGTTTGGATGACTACGAACGCTGTCGTGTCGGGCGCGAAGATCTGCCAGGCGAACCTGGGCGTGAAGGTGCACGACGCGAAGGATCCGGCTGAGGCGCTGGGCCCCATGTTCCGCCAGGTCTGCGGCACACTCTTCCAGCTGATGGAAGACAACGAGGCCCTTTGGAGCCCGATCCGCGGCAGTGAGGCGGTTCCGACGTTCGGGCCGGAGGTGGTCCAGGAACCACAGCCGATCGCCGTGAACCAGCCGAGGATGGTCCGGGAGTTCCAAGAGGGATACCGGCACTTCGGCCCGGTCTGGCACGCTATGTTCTCCGGGGAGGTGTCCCAGGTTCTGGAAAGCCTGAGGGGCGCGGCGGCGGAGGAGTTTGCCATTCCGGTCGAGGTCTGGGTCAAGCTCCTCTACGAGCTCGCCGCCAAGTACCATCGAATGCCGGATCACCGGATGAAGATGCTTTCCGTGATGACGCCCCTCTATCTGGGACGCATCGCTTCCTTCATCAGTCAGACGAGGGACATGACCTCGTTCGACGCCGAAGCGGTCGCTGAGGAGCAGGCGGCCGTCTTCGAGGAGCAGAAGAGCTACCTGATCAATGTCTGGGCGAGAGGAGAAGCACCGGCCGATCTGGCCGAGGCGCTTTCCGAGAAAGCATAGAGTACGTGCCTGATCCGCTTGTGGGTGCCTGTCGAAGACCGCGCCACTGCTTGACCTC
Source organism: Deltaproteobacteria bacterium (assembly GCA_016214985.1). Taxonomy (GTDB): domain Bacteria; phylum Desulfobacterota; class Deferrisomatia; order Deferrisomatales; family JACRMM01; genus JACRMM01. The sequence goes on from JACRMM010000014.1 coordinate 124,687, forward strand.
CCCGGCTCTTCCTCTACTCTCTGGCTTCTAGCTCCTGTCATCGTTCTTGCGCCTCCGGCGGCAGCAGGCTGCCGCTAGACGTGCTCCGAAGGGGTGAGAGACGCGTTCCCTCGACGTGGCGCCCGTGATCATGAGTGCAGGCAACCGCACCGGACCCGCGCGGCGAACGGTCGTCTCCGAGGTCTTCGGCGGGGTCGGCCGGCGAATTCAAGCCTCTCCGAAGCGGGCGCGCTCCGAATCGTGCCGGTCCGGGATCGTGAAGAAGAATGTTGACCCGCTGCCCGGCTGCGACTCCACCCAGATCCTTCCGCCACAGCGTTCCACGATCTTCTTGCAGATCGCGAGACCGAGGCCTGTGCCCGCGTAAGTAGCGGCACTGTGCAGCCTCTGAAAAACGCCGAAGATCCGGTCGCTGTCAGCCGAGGCGATCCCGATCCCATTGTCCTCCACCGAAAAGATCCACTCGCTACCGCTGCGCTGTGCTCTCGCGTGAACACGAGGAGCGCGTTGACCGCGGAATTTCACGGCGTTGGCGATCAGATTCTGGAAGATCTGCACCAGTTCCTGTTCATGGACGACAACGCTGGGAAGGTCCTCACGGATCACGGTGGCACTGCTTGCATCTACCTCTAGGTGCACGTTTACCAGCGCCTGATCAAAGGCGCGATTCGCGTCTGTGGGCGTCTTTGGCTCCTCTCGAGTCGCGGCTCGTGCAAAAAGGAGAAGGTCGTTGATGAGCCGCTGCATCTGGTCCACACCGGAGACGATGTAGTCGAAGAGAGTTTCGAGCTCCGGTTCCAGTCTGCCCCCAAGCCTCCTCCGCAGCAGCTTGGCAAACCCTCCAATCGCGACGAGGGGCGACTTCAGATCGTGGGCCGCGAAGTAGGCATACTGCTCCAGCTCGACGTTCATGCTGCTCAATTCATCGATCTTCTTGGACCAGAGCTCTTCATTGCGTCTGCGTTCTTCGAGGGCCATCCGCAGTTCTCCAACAAGCTCGGCACGCTCGTCAAAATCGATCCGAAGTCTCCGGAGAGCCATAACCGTAATGAGGAAGAAGCCGAGGCGGACCCCCGCATTCCAAATCGGAATCCAGCGGTGGGGGTAGGAGTGGCCGGCGAGCAGGTCGGCCGTCAACCACGTCACGGTGCTTAGACCCGCGATCGCAAGCGCCGCATTCGTGCTGGCGAACCAAGCCGCGAGGGAGATCGGGATCACATAGAAGATCGAGAAGCTGATGTCGATACCGGTGAGCCAGTCCACGACCCCGACCGCCAGCACGAGCAGTGACGAAAACACCAGGACCGAACCACGGAGTCGGGACCAAGACAGCGGGTTTTCCGGAAGATTGCAGCCCATGTTTCAACGACTCCAACCCCGAGATGTTACCATCGAACGAGGGGATCGCTTTCGCAGGCGTGATAACAGTAGCATGTCTTTCCTGTCACAGGCCAGCAGTGCCGGGCCCCTCACCCCAAGCATCCCCCTACCTGAGGCCCGCTCCGGAGACCGATCGAAGCTTGCATGTGCACTTCTGATCGCGGAAAATCGCGGAGAATTCACAGCTGGCCTCCGTTTGTCGGGCGAAGTGAAGTCCACAGGTCGGTCCTCTCACGCGAGAAGGAGTTCGATGTGTCCGTGAGACCGGCAATTCAGGTCAAAGAGGCCGTCGCCCGCTGGAACGCGTGGCTGCAGGCGAGGACGCCCCGGCAAGTGTTCTCGCTCTCCCTCCTGTCGATCCTCGGACTGGCCGCGATCGACCATGCGACCGGTTACGAAATCTCGCTCTCGGTTCTCTACCTCGGCCCCGTATCGTTGGCCACCTGGTACGTGAGTCCTCGGGCAGGTCTCCTGACCTCGGTCCTTTCGGCGATGGCCTGGCTCACGGTGGACCACACGGCAGGCCACACGTACAGCAACTCGTTGATTCCATTATGGAACGCCTCCGTGCGCCTCGGTTTTTTCGTGGTGACGGCCACCCTCCTGGCGAGTGTTCAGCAGCAACTCGCCGCCCTGAACCGGCTGGCCCGCTGCGATCCGCTGACCGGGGCGATGAACGGCAGGGCGTTCGCGGAGGAGGGGGCTCGGCTCCTGGCCCTGGGGGAGAGGCACCGAGAGCCGATGACGCTCGCCTATGTCGATCTGGATAACTTCAAGGCGGTCAACGATACCCTGGGACACGCGGCCGGCGATCGCCTTCTCGGCGCGGTCGTCGCGGCCCTCCGGCGGAGCGTCCGGGACTACGACCTCGTCGCGCGCCTGGGAGGCGACGAGTTCGCGATCCTGATGCCGCGGGTGGGCTCCGACGACGCCCGGCTGTCCACGACCCGGATCCGGGAAACTCTCGCCAAGACGGTGGAGCAGGGAGGCTGGCCCGTGGGATTCAGCATCGGCGTTGCCACCTTCAAGACCATGCCCCCTTCGATCGATGTCGCCATCCAGGTTGCCGACACGCTCATGTACGTTGTGAAGAGCGGCGGCAAGAACAATGCATTGTTCGAGGAATACGACGAGTCTGCTCTTCCCCTCCGCAGCGATGCGCCTCTTGCGTCGTCGCAAGGTTGTTCCCGAGGCGTTCCAGGTCGTTCCCGGGAAACCTCTGCTGGGCGTGAACCCGTCGGCGGCGAGGCGTGAACGTGACGCGAGAGCCAAGTACACCCGAGGGCCCTCCTGAGGGCCCACTCGGCGCATCCTCGACCGCTGCGCCACCGCCCAAACGGTACCGAGCGCTCGAGGACGGGGGAGGGCCCGCGATCGCGATTGTCGACGCTCCAAACGTCGTCCTAAGGCTCGTGCCCGGCGTCGCGGTGGATGTGACGGGCCTCAAGCGCTTCGGCCGCCAGACGATCTTCCTGGATGGCGCGTACACCGGGGGACCCTTCTACGACAACGAGACGCGCCAGTATTCCCTCGACCATCACGCCGACTGCGTGCGGGCGTTCACCCTCGCCACGTGCGAACAGGCCGCGGTGGTCCTGGTCCAGGGGATTCCCATCGCCGAAGGGCGTTGGACGCTCGTTGTCAACGACCCCGACCTCGATGCTCTGCTCGCGGCCTGGGTGCTCATGAATCACGAGGACCTTCGCCGCGACGGCTGGCGCCTGCTCAAGGTGGCCATGCCGCTCCTTCGCCTCGAAGGCGTTGTCGATGCCCACGGGTTCGGCCGGGAGATGCTCGCCGCGCTCCCCGACGAGCTGCTCGAGGTCCAGTCCGGGCACCTCGAGTCGCTGATGCAGCCGCTCCGCGTCCTCAAGGCGTCGGGGAGCGGGGAGACCGCGGAGCTCGTCGACCTCGTGCTGACCGAGCTCGAGGCGATCGACGAGATCCTCTTGCCGCCCGCTGTGCGAAATCGAGGGCTGGGCGCGAAGGAGGTCGCACGCGTCCGGCTTCGCGGCGGGCGGATCGCGGTCCTGTGCGCGTCCAGGGTCGGAATCTTCGAGGTGGAGGAGCAGCTGAGGGTGCGGTACGGAGAGCAACTGGGTCTCGTCCTTCTCGATTAGGGAGAAGGGCGCTTCACGGTCCGGATCGCCGACCCGTTTCTCGAGCGTGACCTGACGGTGCTCTACCGGACCCTCAACGAGCGGGACCCGAACGCGAGCTCCGCCGACGGTCTCGAGAACCTCTGGGGCGGCTCGGGAGACATCGGGGGCTCCCCTCGGGCCACCGGCTCCGCCCTGTCCGGCGCAGAGATCTTGGCCGAGATCGAGGGCCTCTACGGGGAGCGGCGCGGTTGGATGCGCCGGGCGGCCGAGGTCGTCCGCGCGTTGCAGCACAAGCTGGGCGGGGGGCTCGGCCCCTGACGGCGCCGCCTTCTGCCAGGGTGACGATCCCACGCGCAAGGGGCCCTGCCCGGCCCCCCCCTCGCCTGGGCAACCCGGCCGTTCCGTGGTATAGAAGGATAGGGCACACACCGCAAGACCTCGGGTGCCCTTCTAGGATCTTGCCCTCCCGCCGCTTTGCGAGCTTACGGATCCGACGTACGAGGCTGTTAGGGGGGTTCGGTTGCGGACCCCGCGGACGCGCTTTGGAGTTGGTCCAGACCACCTCGGCGCCGGACCAGCGGGGTCTTCGGGCGCGGATCCATGTACGCGCAGAGGAGGACGACCCATGAACGACACGGGCCCCCGCATCACGCTGGAACCGCCCGTCGAGGCTCTCACCCGGCGGGTGTGGATCGAGAACGTCCGACCTGCGGTGGACGAGGGACGCTACCCCATCAAACGGACCCCCGGCGAGCAGGTAACGGTGACCGCGGATGTCTTCGCCGACGGCCACGACGTTGTGGCCGCGATGCTCCGCTACCGGCCGGGCGCCTCGGGCGAGTGGCAGACCACCCCCATGCGCTTCCTCGGCAATGACCGATGGGGCGGCTCCTTCCCCATCACGAGCCTCGAACCCTACCACTACTCGGTGGTCGGTTGGATCGATCCCTTTGCTTCGTGGCGGGTGGAGGTTCGAAAGAAGGCGGAGGTCGGCCAGGACGTCGGGAGCGAGCTCCTCGAAGGGGCCGCCCTGGTGGCGCAGGCGGGCGAGCGCGCCGGTCCCGTCGATCGAGCCCTGCTCGCCGACCGTGCCTCCCTGCTCGGCGACCCGAACAGGCCGGCCGAGGTCCGCCTCGAAGCGGGCCTCGCGCCGGAGCTGCAAGCGCTCATGGCACGCTTCCCCGACCTCGCGCGGGCCACGGAGCATCCGCCCCTCGTCGTGGACGTGGATCCAGTGCGTGCACGCTTCAGCGCCTGGTACGAGCTCTTCCCTCGCTCTACCTCACCGGAGCCCGGCCGGCCCGGCACCTTTCGCGACGCGGAACGGCTGCTGTCCTACGTGGCCCGGATGGGCTTCGACATCCTCTACCTTCCGCCCATCCACCCCATCGGCCGCACCCATCGCAAGGGGCCCAACAACACCCTGGTCGCCGGTCCGGAGGATCCCGGCAGTCCCTGGGCCATCGGCGCGGAAGAGGGAGGGCACACCGCGGTTCATCCGGACCTCGGCACCCTGGAGGACTTCCGCCGCTTCCTGGAGGCGGCCCGAAGCCAGGGTCTCCAGGTGGCTCTCGACCTCGCGTACCAGTGCTCGCCGGACCACCCCTGGGTGCGGGAGCACCCCGGATGGTTCCGGCATCGGCCCGACGGCACGATCAAGTACGCCGAAAACCCTCCCAAGAAGTACCAGGACGTCTTCCCCTTGGATTTCGAGTGCCGGGAGTGGCGAGAGCTCTGGCACGCGCTGGCGGAGGTCGTCCTCTTCTGGATGGAGCAGGGCGTCACCGTCTTCCGGGTCGACAACCCGCACACCAAGCCGTTACGGTTCTGGGAGTGGCTGATCGGCCAGGTGCGGGGCGCGCGTCCCGACGTCATCTTCCTCGCCGAGGCGTTCACCCGACCGACCGTCCTGTATGCGCTGGCCAAGGCCGGCTTCAACCAGTCCTATACCTACTTCACCTGGCGCAACACCCGGCACGAGATCACCGAATACCTCACCGAGCTGGCCCGCAGCGGGGTGCGAGAGTTCTTCCGGCCGAACTTCTTCGTGAACACTCCGGACATCCTGCCCGAGTATCTCCAGTTCGGCGGTCGCCCCGCTTTCCTCGCCCGGCTGGTCCTTGCCGCGACCCTGAGCAGCAGCTACGGGGTATACAGCGGCTTCGAGCTCTGCGAAGCCGAAGCACTGCCCGGCACCGAAGAGTACCGTGACTCGGAGAAGTTCCAGTTTCGCCCGCGGGACTGGAACGATCCCGTGAGCCTCGCGGACGCGATCCGGCGCGTGAACCGGATCCGCCGGGAGAACCCCGCCCTCGCCGACAACGTCCGCCTGCGCTTCTACTCGGTGGACAACGAGCAGATCCTCTGCTACGGCAAGGCCACACCGGATTACGGCAACATCGTCCTCGTGGCGGTGAACCTCGACCCCCACCACGCCCACGAGGGCTGGCTCGAGCTGCCCGTGGGGGAGTTCGGCATCGGCGAGAGCGAGGCCTATCAGGTCCACGACCTGCTGGGCGGCGGCCGCTACCTCTGGCAAGGCACCCGCAACTATCTTCGTCTCGATCCCGCCTCCTCACCGGCCCAGATCTTCCTGCTGCGCCGTCGGGTGCGGTCCGAGCGGGACTTCGATTACTTCATGTAAGGGGATGTCGAACCATGCCGACGAGAAGTCAGGGAAGCCCCCTCTGGTACAAGGACGCGATCATCTACGAACTGCACGTGAAGGCGTTCTGCGACAGCAGCGGTGACGGTATTGGCGACTTCCGGGGGCTCATCAGCAAACTCGATTACATCCAAGACCTCGGCGTCAACACCCTGTGGCTGCTTCCCTTCTACCCGTCGCCCTTCAAGGACGACGGATACGACATCTCCGACTACGGGGGGGTGCATCCCGACTACGGCACCCTGCGCGACTTCCGGCAGTTCGTGCGGGAGGCCCACCGCCGCGGACTCAAGGTCATCACCGAGCTCGTCGTGAACCACACCTCAGATCAGCATCCCTGGTTCCAGGCGGCGCGCCGGAGCAAGCCGGGCTCGGCCCGCCACCGTTACTATGTCTGGAGCGACACCGACGCCAAGTTTCCGGAAACGCGCATCATCTTCACCGATACCGAGACCTCCAACTGGGCGTGGGACCCGGTGGCTGGGGCGTACTATTGGCACCGGTTCTTCTCGCACCAGCCCGACCTGAATCTCAACAATTCCCAGGTGGTGAAGGCGGTCATCCGCGTGCTCCGGTTCTGGCTCGACATCGGGGTGGACGGCCTCCGGCTCGATGCTGTGCCGTACCTCTGCGTGCGCGAAGGCACCAACAACGAGAACCTTCCGGAGACCCACGCGGTGATCAAGGAGATCCGGCGTCAGATGGACCTCCACTACCGGGACCGGATGCTCCTGGCCGAGGCCAACCAGTGGCCCGAGGACACGGCGGCCTATTTCGGGGAAGGCGACGAGAGCCACATGGCCTTCCATTTTCCGCTCATGCCGCGGATCTACATGGCGCTCAAGCAAGAGGACCGGCGACCCATTACCGAAATTCTGGAGCGCACGCCGCCCATCCCGCCCAACTGCCAATGGGGGCTCTTTCTTCGCAACCACGATGAGCTCACCTTGGAGATGGTCACCGACGAGGAGCGGGACTACATGTACCGCGAATACGCGACCGACCCCCGCATGCGCGTGAACGTGGGCATCCGCCGGAGACTTGCGCCGCTCCTCGACAACTCCCGCCGACGGATCGAGTTGTTGAACAGCCTGCTCTTCTCGCTTCCCGGTACCCCGATCCTCTACTACGGCGACGAAATCGGCATGGGCGACAATATCTTCCTGGGCGACCGAAACGGGGTGCGCACGCCCATGCAGTGGTCCGCGGACCGAAACGCCGGGTTCTCCAAAGCCGACCCTGCCCGCCTCTATCTCCCTCCCATCATGGATCCGGTCTACGGCCACGCGGCCATCAACGTGGAGGCCCAGGAACGGGACCCTTCGTCGCTGCTCCACTTCATGAAACGGATGATCGCACTGCGGCGCCAGCACAAGGCCTTCGGTCGGGGGAGCCTAGAATTCCTGCGGCCGGAGAACCGCAAGGTGTTGGTCTACCTGCGGCGCTACAAGACCGATGTGATCCTTGCCGTAGCCAACCTCTCCCGCTTTGCGCAGCCCGTGGAGCTCGACCTGTCGGAGTTTCGAGGATGGGTGCCGGTGGAGATGGTCGGCCGTACCGAGTTCCCAGCAATCGGCGAGCTGCCGTACTTTCTCACTGTCGGATCCCACTCCTTCTACTGGTTCCGGCTGGAGCCTCAGGCCGAGCCCATTCGTGTCGCCGGAGCTCCGGAGAGCACCGCCCCGCATCGACCGGCTCTGTCCATCGACGAGAACTGGACCGGCATGCTGGAAGGGGCGTTCCAGCAGGTTCTGGAGAGCGAGATCCTTCCCGCCTGGCTTCCCACCCAGCGCTGGTTCCGCAGCAAGTCCCGAACCCTCACAGGGGTGGCGTTGTCGGACTGGACCAAGATGGGGCGCGGCCTGTTCATCGCTTTTCTCACCGTGAGCTTCAGCGAGGGCAAGAAGGAGAGCTACTGCCTGCCGCTGAAGGTGGTGACCGGGGCGGCGGCGAACCGACTGGCCGCCGAGGCTCCGGAGAGTGTTCTCGGCCTCTTCAGGACGCCTCGGGCGGAGGGCGTCTTCCTGGACGGACTGGCCGACCGGGTCGCCTGCTGCGAGCTCCTCGAGTCCATAGCCGACAGCCGAAGCTTTCCCACCGTCCAGGGGGGAACGCTCCAGGCGTTCGCCACCCGCGCCTTCGAGAAAGTCTTCCCCGACGAGAACCTCTGCGGCCGGGTTCGTCGGTTGGGGCTCGAACAGAGCAACAGCTCCGTAGTGCTGGACGAGCAGGCCATCGTGAAGCTGTACCGGCAGGTCGAGGAGGGAACCAATCCCGATTTTGCCATCAGCCTCCACCTCACGGAACACACCCACTTCGAAGCCCTGGCGCCGGTGGCCGGCGGTATCTGGCTCAACCGGAACGGCCGACAGACCGCAGTCGCCATGCTCCAGCCCTACCTCGCGAGCGACGGCGACGGCTGGACCTACGGCCTGCAGTCGGCCCAGAGCTTCCTGGAGCGGACCCGCGACGTGCCGGGGGAGACCCTCGGCCCCTTGGACGGGATGCCGCTCCTGGCCGCAGCGGCCGCCTATCCGGAGAGCGGCGGCTGGGATGCCTGCGGGGAGGACCTCGTCGCCTTCGAGAACCTCGGGAGACGAACGGCCGAGTTCCACGTAGCCCTGGCCGGTGCGACGCGACAGCAGCCGGCTTTCCAGCCGGAGGCAATGGACGAGGCCTATCTCCAGGGCCTCGCCGACGCGTTCTCCCGCCACGCGCAGCAGACCCTGGAGCACTTGAACGCCCGGATCCGGGAGCTTCCGGCTGACGTCCGGGAGCGGGTCGACCTCGCGCTCGCAGGGGGCGACGCGCTCCTCAGCCGGTTCCACGATCTCGCGAGCGTGAAGATCCGTGCGACGCGCACGCGGTGCCACGGCGACTATCACCTGGGACAGGTCTTGCGCCGGGGGACCGACTGGATCCTCCTCGACTTCGAGGGCGAACCGCTCCGGCCGCTCGGTGAGCGTCAGGAGAAGCACTCCCCGCTGAAGGACGTGGCCGGCATGCTTCGTTCCTTCGCCTACGCCGCCATGAACGTCCTTCTCTCCCGAAAGGAAGAGCCCCCGGAGGAGGCAGACCGGATCGCGAGGCGGCTGCAGGCCTGGGAGGAGTGGGTGAGAGCCGCCTTCCTGCACGGATATCTCGACGGCGCCGCCGGTGCCTCCTTCCTTCCGGCCAAAGAGAAGCACTTGGAGCTGCTGCTCCACTCGTTCCTTTTGGACAAGGCGTTCTACGAGGCCGAGTACGAGCTGAACAACCGCCCTGACTGGCTCCGCATTCCCCTGGAAGGGATCCTGAGCTTTCTGCCGGCGGCGTGATTCTATCCGGTCCTAGTACCACAACGAGAGTTTCGGCCCGGCGTGCAGACGGGAGGCCAATCCCTCGTTGTAGTACTAGGGCCTCTCGGCTCCGACGAGGGAAAGTGCCGCGAGAACAAACCGGATCGAGGGGGAAGGGAGGAGAGGTTTCCATGGGCACGACGTCGTTTCTTTCCGACTACGACCTGCATCTGCTCAACGAGGGCCGGATTGACCGGGCCTGGGAGAAGCTCGGCGCCCACCCGGGCGAGGAGGACGGTCGACCGGGAACCTGGTTCGCCGCCTGGGCCCCGAACGCGGCGACGGTTTCCGTGGTGGGAGAGTTCAACGACTGGAAGGAAGGGGCGTCGCCGCTCGAAGATCGTTCCGCGAGCGGTTTCTGGGAGGGTTTCATCCCGGGCGCAGGCCATGGCCAGCTCTACAAGTACGCCATCACCTCGCGCTACGGGGGATACCGAGTCCAGAAGGCCGATCCCTACGGCTTCGCCGCCGAGACCCGTCCCCACACTGCCTCCCGAATCTGGCGCCTGGAGGGCTACGCCTGGGGAGACGGCGACTGGATGGCCGCGCGAAAGGAGAGAAACGGACTCGCGAGCCCCGTGTCCATCTACGAAGTCCATCTCGGCTCCTGGATGCGAGGGGAGGACAACCGCTGGCTCACGTATCAGGAGCTGGCCGAAAAGCTCGCGGCGTACTGCACGGAGATGGGGTTCACCCACGTGGAGCTCCTCCCCATAACCGAACACCCCTTCGACGGCTCCTGGGGGTACCAGACCGTGGGCTACTTCGCCCCCACCAGCCGGTTCGGCACACCGCACGACTTCATGTTCCTCGTGGACACCCTCCACCGCCACGGCATCGGAGTGCTGCTCGACTGGGTGCCGGCCCACTTTCCCCGCGACGAACACGGCATCGGCTACTTCGACGGCACGCACCTCTACGAACACGCAGATCCCCGGCAGGGCCGCCACCAGGACTGGGACACCGCCATCTTCAACTTCGGCCGGCCGCAGGTGGTCAACTTTCTCCTGTCGAGCGCGCTCTTCTGGCTCGAGGTCTATCACATCGACGGGCTGCGCGTGGACGCCGTGGCGAGCATGCTCTACCTCGATTACTCCCGGGCCGCAGGTGAGTGGGTTCCCAACATCCACGGCGGCAGGGAAAACCTGGAGGCCATCGCCTTCCTCCGGCGCGTGAACGAGCTCGTCTACCGAGGACACCCGGATGTCGTCATGGCGGCGGAGGAGTCCACCGCCTGGCCCATGGTGTCCCGGCCCACCTATCTGGGCGGGCTGGGCTTCGGACTGAAGTGGAACATGGGCTGGATGCACGACATGCTCCTCTACATGGCGAAGGATCCCATCCACCGCAAGTACCACCACAATCAGCTCACCTTCAGCCTGATCTATGCCTTTCAGGAGAACTTCCTCCTCCCCCTCTCCCACGACGAGGTGGTGCACGGCAAGGGCTCGCTTCTCGGGAAGATGCCGGGCGACCGCTGGCAGCGGTTCGCCAACCTCCGCCTGCTCCTCGGCTTCCAGTTCACCCATCCCGGCAAGAAGCTCCTCTTCATGGGGGACGAGTTCGGGCAGTGGGCGGAGTGGAACCATGATGCGAGCTTGGACTGGCATCTACTCGCGGACGCCGATCACCGGGGCGTACAGCGCTGGGTGCGGGACCTGAACACCACCATGCGGGGGGAGCCGGCCCTGTATGAACTGGACTTCGAGCCCGCCGGGTTCTCTTGGATCGACGCGAACGACTCCGAGCAGAGCGTCCTGTCCTTCCTCCGACGGGGAAAGGACAAGGACTCGGCTGTGGTCTGCGCCTGCAACTTCACCCCGGCCCCCCGCCACAACTACCGGCTCGGCGTGCCGGTGGGGGGCTCCTGGGAGGAGATCTTGAACAGCGACGCCCCGCTCTACGGCGGGTCCGGCCAGGGCAATCTGGGCGGCGTGGAGGCGAGCCCCGTGGCGGCCTTCGGCCACTACCATTCGCTCGTGGTGACGCTGCCGCCGCTCGCGATGGTGGTCTTCCGAAGGAAGGGCGATGCATAAGGCCGTGGAAACGTGCCCGCGCCCGTGCAGGGGGGAGGAGGCCGACGGCGAGGCGGCGGCCCCTCCGCCCGCCGCAGTCCAAGAGGCGCTGCGGGTGCTCGGGATCCGCCGGCTTCTGCTCGGGATCCACGACCCGGCCTTCCCGTGCCGACCGGAGGAGGACATCGGCCGGGGCTCCCCCTACTCGGCCGGAGCCGGCGAGTTTCTCGCCTTTGTCCGCTCCCTGGGCTTCAACGGCGTGCAGCTGGGCCCCCAGGGCATGACCTCACCCACCAACGCCTCGCCCTATGACGGCACCCTCTTCTCTCGCAATCCCCTGTCTCTGGCGCCGCTGCCGCTCACGACCGAGGCGTGGGGCGAGGTGCTGGGGCGAGAAACACTGGCGGAGCTGGTGGCCGGGCGGCCGAAGGCGGGCAGACACCGCGTGGCCCAGGAGCACGCGTGCCATGCCCGTGATCGGATCCTGGAGGACGCGTGGGCGCGGTTTCGAATGGCGGCTAGGGCGGGGGGACCGGCGGGCCTCGATGGGGAGTTTGGGGAGTTTCAGAAACGAAACGCCGCGTGGCTCCTGCGGGACGGCCTGTACGAGGTCTTGTGTCATCACTACGGCGGGCGCACCTGGCGGGACTGGGAGGGCCGCACCGAGGCCCCGCTCGACCGGCAGTTGTGGCAGTCCGGCGGTGAGGAGGGCCAGAGGGCCCGGGCGCGGCGGCGGGCCCTCCTTGCCGAGCACCGCGACCGCATCGAAGCGTACGCCTTTGCCCAGTTCCTGCTAGACCGGCAGCACCGGGAACTGCGCCGCCACGCCCACCGCCTAGGGCTCGACCTCTTCGGGGATCTCCAGATCGGTCTCTCCGACCGCGACGCCTGGTACGCCCAGCCCTTTGTCCTGCCCGGCTACGCGATGGGCGCCCCCCCCAGCCGCACGAATCCCGAAGGCCAGCCGTGGAACTACCCGGTCCTCGACCCCGGCCGATATGTTTCGGCCCCGACCGGTCGTCCGGGTCCGGCCGTGCGTTTTCTGCGCCGGCGGCTGGAGAAGATGTTCCGCGAGTTTGACGGCCTGCGCGTCGACCATCCCCACGGTCTCATCTGCCCGTGGGTCTACCGGGCGGAGCAGGTCGACCCGCTCGCGGCGGTGGCCGCCGGGGTGCGGCTCTTCGCCTCGCCGGATCACCCGGACCTCGCCGCCTTCGCGATCCCGCGGCGGGATCAGATCAACTGGGACCGGCCGCGGCACGCCGACGACTGGGTGAGGGACCTGGAGCCCGCGCAGGTGGCGCGCTACGGCGTGCTCTTCGACGTCATCCTCGACGCGGCGAGGGGCAACGGCCGGGAGTCCCACAAGATCGTCTGCGAGATCCTCTCCACGCAGCCCTATCCCATCCGGCGGGTCTTGGAGCGGTGCGGCCTCGGCCGCTTCCGAGTCACCCAGAAGGCCGACCTCGACGACCCGGCGGACGTCTACCGAAGCGAGAACGCCCAGCCCGAGGACTGGATCATGCTCGGAAACCACGACACGCCGCCCGTCTGGCTCCTGGTCGAGCAGTGGTGCGCCTCGGGAGCAGCGCGCAGGCAGGCCGCGTACCTCGCGTGGCGGCTGCTGCCCGAGGAGGGAGAACGGGAGGTTTGGGCGGAACGGGTCGCGGCGGATGCGGGCGAGCTCGTGCAGGCCAAGGCCGCGGACCTCTTCGCCGGGCCGGCCGGGAACGTCCTGATCTACTTCACGGACCTGCTCGGCCTCACGGAGAGTTACAACCGTCCGGGCTCGGTGAGCGACGACAACTGGTCGCTGCGGATCGCGAGCGACTTCGCTCGCAACTACCGGGGGCGCCTCGCCCGAAATCGGGCGCTCAACCTCCCGAAAGCCCTGGCGCTTGCGCTGCGCAGCCGCGGCCCGGCCGCGGTCGAGCGCCATGCCCCGCTGCTCGCGGCGCTCGACCGGCTGGCCGGGAACGCCGCGACTCCTCCCGCCGCCGAATGAGGACGAGGACCCTGGAGCGGGGCAGAGCGTGGGCGCGCTTCGCAGCCGCCGCCACGCTCTTGTTCTTGTCCCCTCTGGCGACCACCGAGGGGGGCGCAGTCGGGGAAACGCAGAGCCGAAGCCTTTCGTATCGCCTGGAGGAGGTCCCTCCTCGGGCGCGGTCTTTCCTCGGACGCTTCGACGACCGCCAGCTCGGGCTGCTCGAGAAGCTGAATCGGGCCGACCGCGAACACCTCCCGCGCCAGAAGCTCCTCCTCGTCCCCGAGCGCTGGGACCTCGACGAGAGCGACTACAGCCCGCTGCCCAGGCAGTATGCCGCGGCCGAACCACACTCCAAGGCCCTCGTCGTCCACCAGCCGTCCCAGGTGTTCGGCGCCTACGAAGGCGGACGCCTGGTCCGCTGGGGGCCCGTGAGCTCGGGGCGGAAGACGCATCCCACCCCCTCGGGCCTCTTCCACCTCAACTGGAGGTCCAGGGGCCGGGCGAGCACCTTCGATCCCGACTGGTTCATGCGTTGGTACTTCAACTTCGAGAACAAGCTGGGCCTCTCGTTCCACCAGTTCGCGCTGCCGGGGCGCCCGGCGAGCCACGCGTGCGTGCGGCTGCTGGAGCGCGACGCCCGGTGGCTCTTCGCCTGGGGAGAGGGCTGGACGCCGGGCCCGCGGGGGTGGACCGTGCTCGAGCCCGGAACCCCGGTGCTCATCGTGGGCGACTACGACTTCGGGGGGCCTCCGCCCTGGCTCTCGCCGGAGGGCGCAGGGACTGGGATCGAGCTGCCGGCCGAGGGCTTCGGGCCGGCACGGTGAGGATAGGGGAGGAGCCGACCGGAGGGCCCGGGGTCCGGACGAGCGGCAGGCCGTTCCTCCGGGAGTCGGTGGGTTCGGGGTCACACGCGCTCAGGGCGCGTCACCCCCGCGGCCCTCCGACCTCCCCGGAGCCGGCGCCAACTCGCTCACGACCTCCCGCACGATCCCCCGGACCCACTCCCGGGCGGCGAGGGTCTGCCCCAGCGGCTCCGGGCCGCCGGTATCCCCGAAGTGGACGGTCCGTTGCGGGAAGGGGATCTCGATGCCCTCGGCGTCGAACCGTTTCTTGAACCGCCGGTTGAGCTCGCGGCCCACGGCCCACTGCTTGCCCGGCTCGGTCTTGATCCGCGCCTTGATGACGACCGCCGAGTCGCCGAAGGCGTCGACGCCCAGCACCTCGAGGGGCTCCCTGATCAGGGCGGCGAACTCCGGCTCCTGCTGCAGGACAGCCGAAACCTCCACCAGGGCGCGAACGACCTGGTCGGTATCTTCCTTGTAGGCAACCCCCAGATTGAAGACGTAGAAGGAGTACTCCCTCGTCATGTTCGAGAGGGTGTTGATGGAGCCGTTCGGAAATACGTGCACGGTTCCGTCGACCCCGCGGAGCGCGGTGGTTCTCAAGTTGACCTCCTCGACGAGCCCCCCGGTGCCGTTCACAACGGCGACGTCACCGACTCGGATCTGGTTCTCGGCGATCAGGAACAGCCCGCTGATGACGTCGCGCACCAGGTTCTGGGCCCCGAAACCGACGGCCAGCCCGGCGACTCCAGCGCCGGCGAGGATGGGGCCGATCTCGAACCCGAGCTCCTTCAGGGCCATGATGGCCGCGAAGATCCACAAGACGGTGACGGACGTCTTGTGCAGGATCGATCCCAAGGTGCCGACCCGCTTTTCGAGCTCCAGCTCGGCTCCCTGAAAGCGCGGCTGCATCCGCTGCATGGCCTCGCGGCGGAGGCGACCTGCCACTGCTTTCAAGATCCGGGTCAGGATCAGGGCGGCGAGGACGATGGCCGGGACCCGGAGGGCGGTGAAGAGGTAGGGCATGACTTCCGTGAGCCTGGAGGGGTCGAATTGCATCGGGACTCCTATGGGTGCGATGGGTATGCTGCTCAGGTGTCCAACAGGAGCGTTGCGGGAAACTGGCGGAGCGCCTCGGATACCCGCAGGAACCCGCGCGCTTCGATCTCCTCGCCGGACAAGGCGTCGCGCCAGCGCCCGGGCGCTTCCTGGGGAAGCTCCACGCGGGTGTCGCCCCACGCCGTTTCGCCCAGGGGAAAGGTCCCGGCGGGCAAGAGTCGAGCCGTGAGGCGGGGCACCAAGGTGACGGCCCACCCCTCTGCCGAGCGGCGCGCGAAGGCGAAGGCCTGCTCGGCGCGGAGGCCGGTGGCCCGCAGGGCCAAGTACTCTCCGGTCTGGAAGACCTCGGGCCGACGCTGCCGCGCCGCGAGCGCTCGGTGGATCAGGAAGAGCTTCACACCGCCGTCGCCTGGTTCCGCGAGCAGGCGCGATGAGAGCGCAGTGCTTGCTCCCTCCGCTGCGCCGCGAATCTCTTCGAGCAGCGTCTGCCGCTGCCCGTAGTCCACGGGTCTTCGGTTGTCGGGGTCCACCAGCGAGAGGTCCCACAGCTCGCGTCCCTGGTAGAAGTCGGGGACGCCCGGCGCCGTGATCTTGATCAGGGTCTGTGCGAGGGAGTTCACCACCCCGTGGTGGGCGATCCGCCGCTGGAAGGGGAGAAAGGCCGCGAGAAACGCCTGGTCGTCCAGGACCGAGTCGGCGAAGCGGACGAACGCCTCCTCGTAGGCGGCGTCCGGCTTGAGCCAGGCGGTGTGCACCTTGGCCTCGCGCACCGCCTTGACGAGGTAGCCCCGCAGGCGCTCCCGGAAGGCAGGCACCTCCGCTTCGTCGAAGGGCCACGACCCGAGCAGGGTCTGGTAGAGGAAGTACTCGTCGTTGCCGTCCGGCACCGCGCGCCGGCCGATCCGGCGCTTCTTCCCGGCGTTCAGTCGCCGCCAGAGGCGCGCCGCGGCGGCCCACTCGGAGGGCAGTTCGGAGAGGACGCTCAGTCGCGCCCGCGCATCCTCGCCTCTCTTCGTGTCGTGAGTGGACGTGGCGTTGAGAGCGTGGGGCCAGGCCGAAAGCCTTCGGGCCGCCCAGCGATGGAACCTCTCGGGAGCGATGCCGAACCGCTCCGGGGAGCCTCCCACCTCGTTGAGCGAGAGGAGCCGGTGGTACACGTAGAGGAACGTGTCCTCGCCGGCCTTGGCTTGGAGGGGCCCGGTGAACTGCTGAAATCGTTGAACGAACCGCACCCACTCCGCGCGGTCGTCCGCGCCGAGGTTCTCGTCGAAGTCGAGCTGGAGAAAGCGCTCCAGGAAGTTCAGATCGTGAAGGAGATCCGGGACTCGGTGCCGCGCCGCCTGCACGGCGGCCGCCACGGTCCGGCGGTCCTCCGGGCGCGTGAGGGCACCGCCCGCGTAGGTCCGATACAGGGGGAAGTTCGCCATGACCTCGAACAGCGCGCGACGAAGGCCGGAGAGGGTGATGTCCGCGCCATACCGGAATCGGCCGGCCAGGTGCTTCAAGAGCCGGGCGAGGTTGTCGATGTCGCCGGCCAGGTGCCGCAGCAGGATGAGGATCTTCTTCTCGTAGAGGAGCTCCTCGGAGTCGAGCAGGTCCCGCGCAAAGCGGGCGTAGAGCCGGTCGAACGCCGGCTTGGCCCCCGAATCCACGAACAGCCCGTTCACCCAGTTGAGGAACTCGTAGCCGGTCGTGCCCTGCACCGGCCACCCGGCGGGCAGCTCCTCTTCGAAGCCCAGGATCTTCTCCACGACGAGGTAGGCGTCGGGGGACGCCGCGCGCAGGCGGGCGAGGTACTCTCCGGGGTCGGAGAGCCCGTCGATGTGGTCCACCCGAAGCCCGGTGATCCGCCGCTCGGCCACATAGGTCAACAGGAGGTTGTGGGTGCGGTCGAAGACGTCCTCCCGCTCGGCTCGGAGCGAGATGAGCTCGTTGACCGTGAAGAACCTCCGGTAGTCGATCTCCTGCGTGGCGACCTTCCAGAAGGAGAGGCGAAAGACCTGGGCCGAGAGGAGCTCGTCGAGTTCGCTGAAGCTCCCGGCCTCGCCGGGTGTGCCGTTGAGGCTGCACACGGTCTCGTCCAGGGCGGCGCGAATCGCCTCCTGTCCCTCGTAGAGCTCCCAGAGCGCGTGTTTGGCGAAGCGGGTCTGCACCGCGCGTTCGGTCGGGTCCTCGAGGCTGCCCAGGGTGCGCAGCACGTAGAGCAGGGCGAGATAGGTCATCAGGGCGGGGTGCTCTTCGCCCAGGCGCTCCCGAAGCCGCTCGAGGGGTCGGGTGAGCAGGCCCTCGTAGGACTCCAGCCGCAGCGGAAACCGCAGCCCGTAGTAGTGCACGCCGAAGCCCTCGGGGCCGTACTCGAGTTGAATCTCCCCGGCCTCCAGCGCTTCTCCGTAGAAGCGGCCGAGGAAGGGCGCAAGCACGCGCTCTCGCGCTGTCTCGAAGGACGAGGGCCACTCGATGTCGAAGAAGTCGCGGTAGGCGGAGCGGCGGCCGTGCTCGAACACGTCCATGAGCAGGCAGTTCTGGCCGTCGTACGCCATGTGGTTGGGCACGATGTCCTGGAGCCACCCGAGCTCCAGGCGCCCGGCCGCCGCCAGCAGCCGGTCGAGCTCCGCCGCGCCTCCCAGGTCGGCGCTGACCCGGCTCGGGTCCACTCCGTCGTAGCCGTGGGTGCTGCCGCTGCGTGCCTGCACGACGGGAGAGGCGTAGATGTCCGAGATGCCCAGGTCGTGAAGATAGGGCAGGACCTCCCGCGCCTCTCGGAAGCCGAAGGTCGGAGTGAGCTGGAGCCGGTAGGTGGCCCGCGGGATCCTCACGGCGCCACCCGCACCTGGAGGCGCTCACCCAGCCGATCGAAGCTCTCGAGCCACCGGCCGGCAAACTCATCTCTCCGCGCCGCCGCCTCGGCCATGTCCCCCTTGAGCCTGCGGCCCACCGCGACGTAGGCGTTCTGGGCGCGCCACAGGTCGAATTCGATCGGCGCGGACCGCAGAATCGCGAGCACCGCGTCCACGGCCTCGAGCCGGGCCAGGTCGGCGGGGTCGTCGCCGGCCCACGCCTCCACGCGGGCGCTGACCCAGCGGCTCGCTGCGAAGCCCAGTGTCTCCCAGTCGATCTCCAGGGACCACTGGCCCACCTCCCCCACGAGCGCTTCCAGGCGGTGGACGTCCATGGCGTCGTTGCGGAAGAGCGACGCGAGGTCGGCGCCCACCGTGTACTCGGCCGCGACCCGCAGCGCCTTGGGCACGGGACTCTGGAGACTCTTAAGGAAATTCATGATGGGGTAGTTGTTCTGGTAGATCTGCCGCAGGGATGCCTCCACCTCCTCGAGGGTGGAGTAGCGGATCTGGTCGAGGACCTTGCGCTGCTCGTCGCGGAAGAGGTGCCACAGGGAGTACGTGTGGTCTCCGAAGTGCTGGTCGATGACCCGGATCACGGCCGGAATGTCGCTCCTGCGGAAGGGCTCCTTCACGTCGGCGGACATGGCGTGGAACGCCTCCTCGCCCAGATACTCCCGCACGCCGCCCATCACGTTGTGGTCTCCCAGGTGGAGGACGGCGAAGCTCACGTGGCTCACCTCACGGGTTACGTCCGATCGCACGAAGGCGCGGCCCACGGCGAGGCGCTGGCGGCCCGCCTCCTCGCGGCTATAGACCTCGTTCTGCGCCGTGTAGGCGAACACCTGGACCACCTCGGGCCACTCCTCGAAGAGCGTCGCGATGGCGTAGTGGGACCCGACCCTCAACAGGTCCAGAGTCGCCGGCCGCACATACCGCTCGTAGGCTGTCGCGGCGTTTCCGATCTCCGGCACGTTGCTCGGCGCCTGCCGGAGCTTCACCAGAAACTCGGGCTCCAGGTCCACGCCGCAGGTGTGCCGAGCGAGCTGGATCGCCCTCGCCGCGTACAGCATCACCTGCACTGTCTCGATTCCCGAGACCTCGTCGAAGAACCAGCCGCAGCTTGTGTACATCAGCATGGCGTGGCGCTGGAGCTCGAGGAGCTTGAGCGCCCGGACTGACTCCTCCTCCGTGAGCTCCCGGTTCGCGTGAAGCGACAGAAACGCCCGCACGCTCTCGCCTTCCCGATCCAAGATCACGTCCACGTACGCGTCGCGCGCCTTCCAGGGATCCCGGAAGAGCCGCGATCCTTCCCGTTCCCAGCAGGGTGACGCGGCGTCGCGGAGCCAGTCCAGCGCGACTCGCAGGGGCCGACGCCAACGCTGGTGCCAGCCGGGCTTCGTCCCCGAGTTGCAGCCGCAGTCGGCCTGCCAGCGCTGCACGCCGTGGACGCAGCTCCAGGAGCTTCCCTCGAAGATCTCCACCTCCTGGTTCGGGGGATTCCGCTCCAGGTACTCGCCGTAGACCGTGAGCCGGGCGAGACCCTCGAACTCGATATGGTGGAGGCAGTAGGCCAGCGCCATGTCCCCCTTGCGGTGGTGGTGCCCGTAGGTCTCCCCGTCGGTGGCGATGTGCACGAGCTGCGGGCCGTCCCGGTTCGCGAACGCCCCGGCGAGGCGCCGCGCGAAGGCGGCGCCGTCGTTGAGGAGGCCCGAGAAGGCGACGTCCTGGGAGATCGGCCCGTCGTAGAAGAAGAGCGAGATCGCCCGGCCCGAGGGCAGGCGGCACCGGTAGGGCCGCTTCGGGTCGACCCTGCCCCCGCTCGCGTCGCGCCAGTCGCTTCCACGAAGCCGGCGCACCCGCCGGGCCTGCCGGGGAGCCAGGATGGTGAAGCGGATCCCTTCGGCGGCGAGGATGTCCAGCGTCTCCAGGTCCACCGCGGTCTCCGCGAGCCACATCCCCTCGGGTTCGCGGCCGAAACGGCGCTCGAAGTCCCGCAGGCCCCACAGGACCTGGGTTCGTTTGTCCCAGGGGCTCGCCAGGGGCATGATCATGTGGTTGTACACCTGGGCCAGCGCCGAGCCGTGGCCGGAGAAGCGAGCGCGGCTCTCGCGATCGGCCTCCACGATCGCCTCGTGGAGGTCCGGGCGGTGGCGCTCCATCCACGAGAGCAGGGTGGGCCCGAAGTTGAAGCTGATTCGGGAGTAGTTGTTGACGATGTCGGCGATCCGGTCCTCGGCGTCCAGGATGCGCGAGGCGGTGTTCGGGCCGTAGCACTCGGCGGCGATCCGCTCGTTCCAGTCATGGTAGGGGGAGGCCGAGTCCTGGAGCTCCACCTCCTCGAGCCACGGGTTCTCTCGGGGCGGCTGGTAGAAGTGGGCGTGGATGCAGACGCAGCGGTTCACGCGGTACCTCCGTTGGCGTAGAGGGCGAAGGCGAAGGGCGGGAGGCGGAGCTCGACTGGGGCGTCCAAGATCTCGGGCAGCTCCGAGCCCGCTCCGCCCCACCGGGCGTCGGCGGCGTCGAGGAGCCGTGGAAAACACCACTCCCCCCAGGGAAACCTCACCCGCGAGGGGGCGGGCCGCGGATTCATCAAGATGGCAACACGGCTCCCGCCCGACCACCGCGCGACCGCCAGGGCGGTATCGTCGGATCCCGGCACGGCCCGGAGGCTCTCCTTGTCGAGGCTTGCCAACGCCGGGACCTCCCGACGAAGCCGCAGGAGTTCCCGGTAGAAGCTCCGCAGCGGGCGGTGGCGGCCGCTCTCCCGGAGCTCCCACCGGAGCGTCGAGCGCCCGAAGGTTTTCGGGTCCGCCGGGTCCGGGGGCTCGGCCTCCCAGCCGAAGGACCGAAACTCGGCCCTTCGGCCCTCGCGCACGGCCCGCAGGAGGTCCGGGTCGCCGTGGTCCACGAAATAGAGAAACGGCGCCTCTTCCCCGTACTCTTCGCCCATGAAGAGGAGCGGCACGAAGGGGGAGAGGACGACCGCTCCGGCCGCGAGCTTCAGAGCTTCGAAGGGCACGAGGCTGGCCAGTCTCTCGCCGAGCATTCGGTTGCCCACCTGGTCGTGATTCTGGGCGAAGGCCACAAAAGAGCGGCCCGGGAGGGGGGCCGACGTTGCGCCGTGGCGGCGGCGACGGTAGGCGGAGGGCTCGCCCGAATAGGCGAATCCCTCACGATAGCACTTGGCCAGCTGGTCGAGGCGGCCGAAGTCGGCGTAGTACCCGTCGTGCTCGCGCGTGAGCAGGGTGTGGAGCGCGTGATGGAAGTCGTCGAGCCACAGGGCGTCGAGGCCGAGGCCCCCGGCTTCGGCCGGGGTCACCAGGCGGGGGTCGTTCCGGTCACTCTCGGCGATGAGGTGCAGAGGCCTTCCGCACGTTTCGCTGAGACGACCGATCTCACCGGCGAGCTCGGCGAGGAAGGGGCGGGCGCTCTCGTCGTGGATAGCGTGGACCGCGTCGAGCCGCAGGCCGTCGACGTGGTAGCACTCGAACCAGTGCCGCGCGTTCTCAAGAAAGTAGCCGCGTACCTCGTCGCTCTCCGGACCGTCGAAGTTCACGGCCTCACCCCAGGGCGTCCGGTAGCGGTCGGTGAAGTAGGGCCCAAAGCGGCCCAGGTAGTTCCCCTCGGGGCCCAGGTGGTTCATCACGACGTCCAAGACCACGGCGAGGCCCATGCCGTGGCAGGCGTCCACGAGCCGCTTAAGCCCGTCGGGGCCGCCGTAGGAGGCCTGCACAGCAAAGGGGTTTACACCGTCGTAGCCCCAGTTGCGCTTCCCCGGGAACTGGGCCACGGGCATGAGCTCCAGGGCCGTGATCCCCAGGTCGAGAAGCTCCGGCAGGCGGGGGACTACGGCGTCGAAGGTGCCCTCGGGAGTGAAGGTGCCCACGTGGAGCTCATAGAGGACGAGGCGCTCCAGCGTCATGCCGCTCCACGAGTGGTCCCTCCAGACGAAGGCGTCGTGGTCCACCAGGGCCGAGGGCCCGTGGACGCCGTGGGGCTGAAGGTGAGAGCCCGGGTCCGGGAGGCCTTCTCCTCCGTCGAGGCGGTATCGACACGCGGCCGGCCGTGGCCTCGAAGCTGTCGAGGAGCTTCGTAAAGATCTCGTCCTTCACCGTGCGCCG
This sequence comes from Deltaproteobacteria bacterium, assembly GCA_016214985.1. GTDB lineage: Bacteria > Desulfobacterota > Deferrisomatia > Deferrisomatales > JACRMM01 > JACRMM01. Next base: position 147,036 of record JACRMM010000014.1, read on the forward strand.
GCGTTTGAAGTCCACGACGTAGCGCGCCGCGAACTCGAGCCAGTTGTCGTTGGCGATCAGCATCACCATCGGCTCAATCCTCGCGTCCTCGATTCGGTACTTGCGCACCATCTTCTCCCAGGCCGAGGTGGCGTGCGACACGTACCCGCCCACCACCTCGCGTACCGCCCGCTCGATCAGCTCGCGGGCGAGGCGCGGGTCGCTGCCGTAGCGCACGGGCACGACCACCTCGTCCCAGAGAAACGGGAAGTCGCCCGAGTAGTTGAACACCGGCTCCTTGAACACGAAGCTGTTCGCCACGCGGACGATCCGGCCGTTGTACTGGTCGCCCCGGACCCACTCCCCGCACTCCATGACGGTCGTCCGCAGCACGCCGATGTCGATCACGTCGCCGCGGATCCCCCCGACCTGCACCCGGTCGCCCACGTTGTAGAAGCCCCCGAAGGCCACGGCCGCCCACCCGGCCACGCTCGCGATGACCTCCTGCAGGGCGAACGCGATGCCGGCGCCGGCCACCCCGAGGGCCAGGGTGAGCTGGCGGAGATTCGCGCTGAAGAGGGTCGTACCGAAGAGAAAGATCGCGCCGTAGGTGGCGAAGCCTACGACCTTTCGGGCCCGATAGCGCGTGTCGAGGTTCGCCACGTGGTGCGACAGCCACCCCCGGGCCAGCCGCGAGGCCGTCCACAGCACGACCACCCCCCCCACCAGCACCCCCAACCGGCGCACCGACGGGTCGGCGAGCCACCGCTCGAGCTCTTGATTCACGGCGTGCCTCCTCTGTGGGACTCGACGCATTCCCTGCGCCGATCCCCGACGCTCCTGCAAGGTCGCCAGCGGAAGCGCGCCGGGCGTCGAGGTCCGGCGTAGTATGCCAGCTCACAGGGGCGTCGCCACTGGTTCTTTTGAGGATTGGAGGCCCTTTGCGGCCGGGGCGCTGCCCCAAGGCTGGGCAGAGGGGGCGTCGTAAGAGCAGGCGTGCCCGCGACCCCGTTGGGATGGCAAGCGGTCGGGGCATTCGCGGCCAAGGCCTCTTCCACAGAAACCAGAGGGCTACGGCCGGTCCTGCTTCAGGATACAGGAGCACAAAGAGATCCAAGACAGCACCGGAGAGGGCCGTTCGCTGCCAAGACCGCTCCTGCGAGGCCGAGTGGCGGTTTGGCAGGGGCGGGCGTGCCCGCGAACCGGGGCGCGGGAGGCTCAGGTCCGCCCTGAGGGAAGACCCTTTTCCCGGAAGAAGCCCCCGAGCTTCTTGTCTTCATGGAGGATGTGGTCGAGGAGCCAAGCTCCGGTCAGGAGCACTCCGGACAGCAGCCAAGGCCGCTTCCATAGAAACCGCTGGGGGCAGTACCGGCCCCCGGGTCCTGGTTAGTACTGCAACGAGGGATGCGGAATCGCTGGGGAGGGCCGGGCGGGGGCAAGCCTCGTTGTCGTATTAGGAGCGTCGCCGTCGGCCCCGGAAGCCGAAGGCTCCCCCCCACAACCCCTCGAAGAAGGCCGCAGCGTTGGTGCCCAGGGTTCGGATCCGGTAGCCGCCCTCCTGGCAGACCAGGGTAGGGAGCCGCAGCGCCCCGATCATCGCTCCATTCGAGTGGAAGTCCGGAGCCGTGAGCCCCCAGGTGCCCGTGGGGTCTCCCCGCGCCGTGTCGAGCCCCAGGGCTACGACGAGGAAGGACGGGCGGAAGCGCCGGATCCTGTCCAAGGCTTCTGCCAGGGAGGAGCGGTACGCCTCCGCGCTCAACGTCTCGGGGAGTGGGAGGTTCAGGTTGAACCCCTTGCCCTCGCCGTTTCCCCGCTCGTCCGCGAACCCGCTGAAGTAAGGGTAGGCGAAGCTCGGGTGGCCGTGGAGGGAGACCGTGAACACGTCGGCGCGCTCGTAGAAGATCCGCTCCGTTCCGTTGCCGTGGTGGAAGTCCACGTCGAGCACCGCGACCCGGCCGTGGCGGCTCAGGTTCTCGGCGGCGATGGCCGTGGCGTTGAAGTAGCAGAACCCCCCGAACGCGCGGCGCTCGGCGTGGTGGGAGGGCGGACGCACGAGGGCGTACGCCAACCGGCGGCCGCGGAGGACCTCTTCGGCGGCGGTCAGGGTGCAGTGCACGGCGCCGCGGGCGGCCCGGTAGGCGTTTGCGTTTAGGGGAGTGAAGGTGTCGATGCAGTAGTAGCCGGCGCGGACCGGGAGCTCCTTGGGGGGCCGGGCCGCGTTGCGGATCGGGAACACGTAGGGGTACACCGACGGCCCTCCGCCCACCTTTTCGCACACGGTCTTCAGATACCGCACGAATGCCCGGTCGTGGACGGTCGTAAGAACCCGTTCGGGAAACCGACGGGGGGGAAGAGGCTCGAACAGGCCGGTCTTCTCGATCGCCCTCCGGATCGATTCAACGCGCACCGGCGCCTCGACGTAGCCGCGCTCCTTCACGTGGTGGAGCGCGTGGCCCTCGTTGACCGTGAGGGAGATCCGCTGGTCCGAAGGAACACCACGTTCCGAGGCGCGGACCGGCCGCCTCGCGTTGGCGTACTGCGGGGCGCGCAGCCGGACCGGGTCGTCCGTGAACGACGACACCACGGCCTCGACGTACTCGGGCGGGCACACGCCCGCGTACTTGCACTCGAGGATCGACCGGACGATCTTTCGGGCCCGACTCCGGCGCAGAGGCTGTCCGAGGCCGAGCCCGTCGATGACGAGCAGCGGCGCGCAGTCGTCTCCGGGCCGAAGCGGTGTCTCGTAGGCGGTGCCGATCACCGGCCGGCCGCCGAAGGCCTCGTAGAACCGGAGCCGGGCGGCGTTTTCTCGCAACAGAGAGGGGTCGCGGCACAGCGCGGGGTCGTCGGGAAGGCATTCGAAGAACACGCCCGTCGCTCCGAGCTGTAGGGCCTCCTCCCGAAGGCGCTGGAAGAGCGCCCCGCCGATGCCGCCGCCCGTGGCGCCGGGGGCCGCCGAGAGAAAGTCGAGGTAGCAGAAGGACAGGTCCGGAAAGTAGAGCACCAGGGCGAACCCTCGCACCTTGCCCCGCGCATCCTCTGCGACGAAGAGCACCGAGCGGAATCGGTGCTTCAGGGGGTCCTGGAGCTGGTCGGGGAGCTTCGCGACTTCCTGCTCCGCAATCAGGGGAAACTGCTGACGCAGGATCTCCTGCACCTGGCCGACGGCCTGCCGATCCACGGGCGATGCGCAGTCATAGATGCGCCGGATCCGAAACACGTGGCTCCTCCTCTGCGAGCGGGTTCGCGGGCAGTGTAGCCGAGGAGGCGGTTCTCGGCCGAGGCGGAAACGGACATCTCCGGCGAAAGACGCGGTGGGTGAGCGAGAGATAACGAGAGAAAGACCCGGCTGGGCAGTCGGGCCTCGGAGGTTCAGTGCCAGAAGACGTCCCGTCTCCGCGGCGCGAGGTCAGGGCGAACGCCGCGGGGGCACCGCTTTGCGAAGACCGGCGAGCGAGGTCGCGGACGAAGAGGGCCTTCCCGTTCCAAGAGACGTGCGGTGCCTCCTCAGTGGCCGCGCCCGGAGATCCCCGAGAGCATCCCGTCGATCTCCGCCTCGGCCTCGCTCCAGTCCTGCTCCGGGCTCCCGACGCCGACGCCGCGCTCCAGGGCCCGGTAATAGGCCGCCTCGCGGATCATCGCGAGGCGCACCTCCGGGTCCACACCCGAGGGATCGGGGGCGGCTGCCGGTTGCTCGCGACCCGCGACCTTGCGGACCCCCACCCGGACCTCGGTCTGTCCCTTCGGATCGGCGACCTTCTTGCTTGCCTGCGGCATGGTTCGCCTGCCTCTTTGCCACACCGGGGCGTGGCGCCGCCTTCTTCGGCGGGTGTCTGCGTCCTCAAACGTCGGCAAATGCCTACGGTGACCCCCGGCTGCCGTTTATCCTCTCCCGGCGCCTCGGCGGCTCGGCGACGAGGCGCTTCGCCCGGCGAACGAGCGCGACGACCCGGTCGGGCGGCGTCGCCAGGATCTCCCCCACTCGCGCCGGGCCGCCCTCGCGGCGAACTGCCTCGACGAACTCGTGCAGCGTAGCGGACCCGAGCCCCAGGCGGCGAAAGACCCGCGCGCCCTCCTCGATCGAGAGCGACAGTCGTCCGAGGGACGTGTTCTCGCACTCCTTCCGTGCGTCGCCTTGCTCTTCGATCATGCGGCCACCGTCCTCTCTCTCGGTCGTCGGTCTGCCGGGCAGAACTTCTGCACTCATAATCGACCGGTGCCTGCCTGGCAAGGGGCCGGGCGTCGTTTCCCTGGCCCGCGGCCTCAGTAGAAGGGCGGCGCCTCGTCAGATGTGCGAGAACTCGTCCGGTTTGTCCTCCTTCTCCCCGAGGAACTGCCTCTCCAACACCTGTCGCGCCACGCCGCGTCCTCCGAGCCCGAACGCCAGCGCCAAGCCGAGCATGACCGCGCCGAAGGAGATCGCAAACGCCGCGGTGACGATGCTGCTGGCAATCTGCAGTTGTTCCATGGCCATGGCGAAGGCCAGGATGCCGATCAGAATCTTCACCACATTGCTGCTCACGCGGGGCGAGGGAAGATTGGCGTTGACTGCCGCCAACAGCACGGCGCGAGAGAGGAAGTTGCCGAGCAGGAATCCGACCAGGAGGATCCCCAACGCCGTGAAGACCCGGGGGAGGTACAGAAAGAACGCGGCGATGAGGTGATTAAGGGCCTATCCGTAAATAATGCCAACTCGACGCCACGCGATGATCGCGCACGCCAAGTGAACGAGGGCTTCATAGGCGCGGTCCGTCTTCTCGAAGCGGACGAGCAGTTTGCGGAATCGGTTCAGCCAGGAATGGCAGGCTTCCACCACCCAGCGGCGCGCACGGTAGCCGGGAATAGTCCGCTTTTCGGCGGTCTCCTCGCCGCGTGACTTCACGTGCGGGGTGTAGTGGCGTTGTTCCATGGCAGCTCGCGCCGGCGTTCCGGTGTAGCCCTTGTCCGCACACAGATGCTGGGGAGAGGCCTCGGTCACGGGAGGACGGTTGATCACCACGCGATCCAAAACCGCCTCCAGCTGGGTAACGTCATGTCGATTGGCTCCGGTCACGACGAGGGAGAGCGGGACGCCACGCCCGTCGACCAGGACGTGTCGCTTCGTCCCCATTTTTCCCCCGGTCCGTGGGGTTTGGCCCCACGGACTCTCTGGCCAGCGGGGCTTTCGTCATCGCTCCGTCAATGCTTTGCCACAACCAAGCGATCCCTTCCATCTCGTCGTACTCGGCCAGCCCGTTCCTCCAAAGCGCCGTGAAGAACCCAGCCCGTTCCCAACGCAGAAACTCCGTGTGGACGGAACTCGAAGCGCCAAAGCGCTCTTTCGGCAAGGCCTTCCACTGACACCCGGTCCGAAGGACATACACGATCCCCTCGAACACCTTCCGACTATCGAGTGGCTTGCGGCCGCCGCCTCGCTTCCGCCGGTATTCCCGCTCCGCGTCGCGCCCCGGACGAGTTGGAACCAAAGCCTCCGCCTTCTCCCAAAACGCGTCCGAGACTTCCCATGACCTCGTCCGAGCCATGCGGTCACCCTCCCGCCAACGGAGCCGGCCCCGTGCCGCTCCTCCGCTGCGAGAATAGAGGGGGCCTCGATCCATGTCAATTATTTACGGATAAGTCCTAAAGACATCCAACCCCAGCGCGCTCACGCCCGCCATGAGAAAGACCAGGAAGACGAGCCAGAAGACGACCCGCCCCACAAGGATCGAGGGCGAGTCCATGATGTCGGCGCGGGTAAGCACCTGGGTGGCGCCGGTCTCGGCGCAGAAGGAGTCGAACCTGGCCACGACCAACGCGCGACGGACGAGGAGCTTCAGGACCCATGCCGCGAGCCAGCCGATCGCGAGGATGACCAGGGCAGCCAACAGTCGGGGCAGGAACTCCATCGTCCCTTGAAAGAACCTGGACAGCGTAGTCATCATCGTTTCCACGAACGCACTCTGCATGGGCCACCTCCCTGATCAGCCTTCCCATCGCGCGATGAGATGCGGTTTCCTCGTCTCGTACTCCCTGCAAACGTCCTCGAGAATCCCGTCGACCTCTTCGGCGGTCGCGTGGGCTGTCTCCAGGACGAACGAGGCCGTGCGCGCGAGGTAGAGCGGCGTGAGCGACTTGAGCAGATGGTCGCGGTTGATCACCTTCCGGTGATAGGACAGCGCCAAGTCATAGATCGTGCGAACCCACAGGTCAGCGGGGAACCGAAAGGCCTGATGGTCCTGGCCTTCGAGCCCCTTGACGTCCTGGAACGTATCCTCGGCCAGCACCTTCTTCCAGACCGGTGCGAGATCGCCCTGTCCGGCCTCGAATCGGACGATCATCCGGTTCACGTCGACGTGGATCGGTTCGAGTCCCACGGCGTATTCAAAGCCGAAGAGGGGCACCGCCGTCGAAGCGTTCACCTTGCTCCAGTACTCCTCGTTCGCCTCCATCAAACTGAAGACGGAACTGACCACCTGGGTGAGCATGGCGCTCAAATCCACGCCCGGGTCTTTCACATCGTGGATCTTGGCGCCGAGAAACGACTGGCAGACCTTGAACCCGCCCGTGATGGCCGTCGTGGTCATCCAGATGTCGATCCCGAAGCGCGCGACGTCCGTGTGCCACACGTCGCCGGACAGGTAGTGCTCCGCCAGGCGTCCCGAGAAACCAAAGTCGCCGCCGATGGGTTGGCGGACTCTCTTGCCGTAGAGCGCTCGGGTGAGCGGGTAGACGATGGCGTTGGTGATCGTGCCGTCGTACTTGTGCCGGTGGTACATGGGGGCCACGAAATCAAAGCCTTCCCTCAGAACCGGGCTGAGCAGCAAGTCGACCCACTCCGGAGTGATGCTGCGCAGATCGGCGTCGACGACGGCGCACGCTCTGGCGCCGGTCTCGGCCGCGATGCCGAAGATCGTGCGCAGGGCGCTGCCCTTTCCCGGAATGCCGTGGTACGGGGTGATGATCTTGTGAACGGTGTGGAGCGGGTGAGACGCGAGGAGGGTCCGGTAGTCGCCGATCGACGTTTCCCGCACGACGTCGGGCGTACCGTCGGTGGACCCGCCGTCCGAGTTGACCAGGATGGCTCGACGATCTGGAAAGTACTTGGCCAGGCCAGCATTGATGGCCCGCACGACGTGGGAAATGGTCTGAGCATTGTTGTAGCTCGGAATCCCGATCAAGATGTCAACGGGCGGGATCTCGCGAATCTTCTGCTGGACCTCTTCCTGCAACAGCAGCTCATGTTGCATGGCATCTCCGGACATCAACCGAGTTCCATCGGACTCGTGTGAGCCCCCCGACGGCCAGGGCAGACTCGTTCCACGACGCCAGGGTACTTCAGGCTTTCGAGTGAGCAAACCCCGGGGTGTCCGATTTGGGGGGACAACAGCGAACTCGTGAGCCTTGCCCGGCCGCCTGGCCCACGGCAGGGATGGGGTCCCCCGCTGGCTCAGAACGGATGGTGTGCAGGGGAGGATCGGCGCGGGTCAACCTGGGGTCTCATGGATCTCTGCCTCATGCGCCGATGTCGCGGAGCCACTCCTCGACGGCCCGAGCCCAACCCTCGGGCCCGATGCCGGAGACGCGAACGATCTCCGGGTGAGCTCCCGCGAGGTGCCCTCCGCCGGGTCGCTCCACGAGAACTCCTCGGTCGACGGCGTGTAGCATCGTCAGGTCGTTCTCGCTGTCGCCCACGCCGAGGGAGGGGAGCCTCCGGCCGTAGCTCTCCGCCCAGGCGTCGAGCACCCAGCGGACTGCTCCTCCCTTGTCATTTCCTCCCACGAGGTGCCAAAACCGCCCGCCGCGAAGCACCTGAAGGCGCTGCGCCGAGAGCCAGCGCCGAACGGCCTCGAGCTGCTCTTCCTCGGGTTCGGCGAGCCAGACGAAGGGCTCGTCGAAGTCTCGCCGGTGGGCACGCTCGGCATCGTCCGGTGCCAGTCCGGTGAGCTCCCGGATCTCAGTGGCCTCCATGTCTCCGAACCCTCGAACGCGGAGGCCGAAACCGCTTCTCAGGGCCTCAAAGGCTCGCCTCAGGACCGGGTAGGGAGTGCCGAACACCTTGGCGGGCACCTCGTCAACGCGGTCGGGGAAGTGCGTCCTCCGGGGGCCGTCGCCGGCGTGGAACACCGCGCCGCCGTTCTCCGAGATGAAGGGACCGTGGAGCCGGAGCCGTTCCTGCCACGCCAGCATCTCGGAGCGGGTCTTCGACGAGCACAGGATGACGGGCACGCCCGCCTCCTGCGCGGCGGCGAGCGAAAGGACGGCTGGAGCGAAGTTGCAGGTGTCGTGGTCGAGCAGCGTCCCGTCGAGGTCGGTGAAGATCAGACCGGCCGGCAGTGTACCCGCCCCCGTCTTTGGTGAGCGCGTCCCGCGTCGGCCCCTGCCTCGAAGGCGCCTTGCCGGCACGTCACCGCGGGAAGAGGCGTGACGTTGCCGGTTCGGCTCCAGGGGAGTGTCTGCCGCCGACCAAGCGAACAGGAGAATGAGGTCGTTCACGTTGGTGCCGGTCGGACCCGTGAGGAGCAAATCGGCGAGGGCACTCCACAGTGGAAGGCTGTCGTTCGCCGCGAGGGCCGCCCAGGGATCGAGCCCAAGTTGGCGCGTCCGGGCGACGGTCTCCGCCGTCGCGAGGGCTCCCGCAGCCTCGGTCGGCCCGTCGTTGCCGTCCGTGGCCACGCTCACGACGGCAACGCCCGCGTTCGCCGGCCTCGGGGCGCGGTCGAGCGCCAGGGCCGCGGCCAGGGCGAGCTCCTGGTTACGTCCGCCTGTCCCTTTGCCCCGCAGGGTGACGGTGGTCTCGCCACCGAGGACGAGGCACGCGGGAAGCGGGAGGTCCAACTCACCCCAGGCGAGCGACCCCCCGAGTCCGGCCACGACCCGGCCCACTTCGCGAGCCTCGCCCTCCCACCGGGACCCGAGGTAGAGGGGGTTCCAGCCCTGCTGCCGGGCTTGCGCGCACGCGGCCCGGGCAGCCCGGGCATTGTCGCCGACGATCACGTGGTGGACCCGGTCGAAGAGGGGGTCACCTGGTTTCGGCGTCTCGGCGAGGTCCCCGGAACACCCTCGCTCGATTCGGACCCTCACGGCAGCGGGTACCCTCTCGAGCAGGGCGTAGCGCGTCAGCACCGCAAGGGCTTCGGAGAACGTGGTCGGGTCCGGTGCGGTCGGGCCGGACGCGATGGCATCCAGCGGGCTTCCGACGACGTCGGAGAGGAGGAGGGTCGCGACTCGGGCGGGTGAGGCGAGCCTCGCGAGTTGCCCGCCTGCCAGCCGGGAGCAGTGTTTCCGGACCGCGTTGATCTCGGTGATGGTTGCGCCACATGCCAGGAGGAGGTCGGTCGTCTCCTGAAGGTCTTCCAGGCGAAGCCCGTCTGCCAGCGCGGGAAGAAGGGCCGACCCGCCGCCGGAGAGCAGAACGATCACCAGGTCCCGGCGGGTGAGGCCGGCGAGCAGGTCGAGCATCCGTGCGACGCCCGCGACTCCGGCCGCATCCGGAACCGGGTGGGCGGCCTCGACGATGTCGATGCGGCCGGTCGACGCCGGCGGCATCGAGGAGAGGGGGAGGGACGCCGCACCGAAGCGAGCGGCGCGGAACCCCGCCCCCGTGTGCCCGCGCTTCACGGTCACGACCCCGGCCGTGATCCGATCACCGAGCGCCTCCGAGAGTGCCGCGGCCATCGGCGCGCAGGCCTTGCCCCCTCCGACGACGACGATTCGGTCGACGTCCGACAGGGCATAGTCTCGGTCGCCGATGCGCAGGCGATCGCCCTCGACCCGCAGATGTGCCCGGACGGCCTCGGCCGGGTCGACGGCCCGAAGCGCCGCCTCGACGATGGAGAGGAACTGCTCGCGGTGCGCTGCGTCAGGGATCAAGGGCGTCCTCTTCTCAGGCAACCTCCCAGTGCCCTGCCGCGAGACGCTACCCGTTTTCCGGTCAGTGTCCAGGGGCCGGGAGGGAAAGCGTGCCGTCGGCTCTCACCCTGGAGCGGAAGCTCCGGCCCGCGCGATCAGTGCCTTGTTGTATGCGGAGACGATGTCTCGCCGGGACACCATGCCGAGGACCGTCGTCGGTTCGTCGCGACGGACGACGGGCAGGTGCTCGATGTTCCGAAACCCGATCTTCGCCAGCGCGTCGCGCAGGGTCTCGTCGGGGAAGGCTGTGACCACGTCTCGGGTGGAGATGTCCTTGGCGATGACGATATCGTGCAGGCTCTCCTCGTAGACGACCTCCCGCAGGTCCTGCAGGCTCAGGATCCCGGCGAGTCTCTGCTGCGCGTCGACGACCGGGAAGGTGGTGTGCCGCGAGGTCGGGATGAACCGGAGAACCTCCCGCAGGGGCATCGCCTCCGAGATCGCATCGAACGCAGGGCTCATCACCTCGCGCACCTGGATGGACCGGAGCATGTCGACTTCCCTGCCTTGCTCCAGGTGGATGCCGCGGCGCGCGAGCTCGAAGGTCTCGATGGAGTATGCCTGGAAGTGCCGGGAGACTGAATAGCCGATCACGGCGGTGGTCATGATCGGAAGGATGGCCGAGTACTCGTTGGTCATCTCGAAGATAAGGAAGATGGCCGTCATCGGGGCGTGGGTCGCCGCAGCCAGGAAGCCTCCCATGCCCACCAGGGCGTACGCACCCGGACCCGCCGCGATGCGTGGAAACAGAGCGCCGGCCACGACGCCGAACGCTCCTCCGATCATGGCCCCGATGAAGAGGCACGGCGCGAAGATCCCTCCGGCGTTCCCCGATCCGAGCGTGAGTCCCGTGGCGTACATCTTCGCGAGGGAGAGGGCGAGGAGCACCCCGACGGTGAGCGTGCCGGCGAGCGCGGCCTCCACATGGGGGTACCCGTTTCCGAGCACCTGGGGGAGCCCGATCCCGATGACCCCGGTCAGGCCCGCCCCCACGATGCCTTTGATGCCTGCGGGAGCCTTCCACTCGTGGAACCGATCGCCGATCGCGTGGAAGCTCCGGATGAAGTGGACGGCGAAGAAGGCGATGAGAAGGCCCAGGAACGCGTAGAGGAGCATCTCCCAGGGGCTCCGGAGCACGTACGGGGGAACGCGGAACGCCGGGCGGTTCCCCTCCAGGGTGCGGGCGACGAGCGTTCCGACCCCGGAGCTGATCACGAGGGGCGTGAAGTTGCCGGCACCGAAGGACCCCAGCAACACGATCTCTTCGGCGAAGAAGACGCCGGCGATCGGAGCGTTGAAGGTGCCCCCGATGCCCGCAGCCACCCCGCAGGCCACGAGCGTTTGAAGCCTCTCCTGACTCACCTTCAGCCGCTGGCCGACCATCGAACCCAGGGCGCCCCCGATCTGCGCCACGGGGCCTTCGACCCCGGCCGAGCCGCCGGACCCGATAGTGATGGCGGAGCTGACGGCCTTGATCAGGATGGACCGGGCCCTCAGTAACGATCCCCGCAGGTGAACCGTTTCGAGGAACCGCGAAAAGCCCTGTCCTCGGACCTCGCCCGGGAAGACGTACTCGAGGGGGATCAGCAGGAGGGCGCCCGCGGCGGGCAGCAGTGGCAGCAGGGCCGAGCGGAAGAGCGACGAACCAAGACCCAGCAGCGCGCTGCCCCCGTCGAAGATGAGCAGGTGGCAGAGGTCGAGGAGCGCGCGATAGGCTACGTTTCCGAGACCGGCGAGCAGGCCGATGGCGACGGCCATGCCGAGGACGCCGGCATTCTCCGACGGCTTCAGCTGGCTGAGCCACGTGTCGATTCGGGGGGACGGTCGTTTCAGTAGGTCTTCCCTGTTACGCGATGGATCGCCCGTCGGCAACCCGCTCGACCCGAGTTCGGGCGTCCGCACGAGGATCGGCCGGCGCGACGCACCAGGATGCGATCTTCCCAATGCCGCCGCTGTGGGCCCCTGCCCCGGGGCGACGACGTGCGCATCCTAGGCCAACCGACGTCAGGGGTCAAACACACGTCGCCGCGGGGCGGGTGCGGTGCGTGCTGCCCGCGCGGCCGCTCGCGGGGCTCGAGAAAGGGTCGCCTACGGAAGGAGATCGCCCCTGTGCAGCACGAACATCCGGTGGTAGGGGTTCTCCCACAGGCGGTACGTCTTCGTCACGGCAAACCCTGCCGCGGCCATCGTGCCGATGATGCGCGACAGGGGATAGCCTCTCGCGCCGATCTCCCAGTAGTGCTCCCCGCGAAACGTGAGGAGAGTCGGGTTCCAGTTCGGCAGCTCGAGGTGGAGTCGCCGCTCTCTCGTCCCGGGCAACCGGAGCGAGGCCTGCAGGTAGCGATTGCAGTCCGGAAGAGTGACCACGGCGAAGCGTCTCGCCACCCGGCGGAGCTCAGAGAGAGCCGCACCGAAGGCGTCGAAGGGCAGGTGCTCCAGCACCTGGCAGCACAGGACAGCGTCGAAGCCGGTGCTCCGCACTGGCAGAGCGGCCACGGAGCCGACGACCTGGGGCGCCAGATGGCCGTCGAAGTCCAGGGTGGTGACCCGCGGGACCCTCTGGCGCAGCAACTGGGTGAGCCACCCGTTGCCGATGCCGATCTCCAGAACTGACTCCGGCGCCAGCGCCGCGGTCTCCGTGAGCTGATGCCCGTAGGACGCGAAGCGTCTGGCATCAGCGTAGCCGGCGCTGACGTAGGTTTCCCGGTCCACCTGAGGGGTCACGGCCGCACCGTCCCCGGCCCCGGGTTCTGCGAGACCGCCTGCAAGGCCTCCCAGACCGCTGAGACCGGAACCCCGGCTAGGCACGGCCGCTCGCCGCAGCGGGCGCCGTCCGGATAGCAGGGCCGGCAGGGGAGCGACCTCTCCACGACGCGGTGGCTCGACCCCCAGGGGCCGAAGCGGGCCGGGTCGGTCGGCCCGAACACGGCGACGCAAGGGGTCCCGACCGCGGCGGCCAGGTGCATGGGGCCCGAGTCGTTGCTCAGCAGGGCGGCGCACCGGGCGAGCAGGCCGGCCTTGGTCCGGAGCCCCACGCCGGCCCCGGCGACGGCGACGCGCCGGCCGTTCCCCCAGACCTCCCGGACCGAGCTTTCGACCTCGGCGGCTTCATCCGGCCCGGCGATGACCAGGAGCGATGTGCCCCGCGCCAGCAGGCGTCTGCCGACCTCGTGAAACCCCTCGAGGGGCCACCGCTTGTAGGCCATATTGGCGCCGCATCCGAGGTGGAGCGCCACCCGGGGCCCGTCGGGGAGGCGCTCGGCGAGGAACCGGTCGGCCGATTCCTCGTCGTCAGCGGTCGTCCACACGCGCGGCGCAGGGGGGGTCGACGGTTCGGGGCACACGGGCTCCACGATCGCCAGGTTGGCCGCCACCTCGTGGCAGCGTCGGCCCGGCGCGGCTCCCGGGGCCAGCCCCTCCCCGGCCACGGTGCGCGCGCCGGAGAGGAGGGCGAGGCGCGCTGCGTTCCTGGGGTTGTGTCCCGTGGACACCAGGAGGAGGTCGATGCGCGGCCGGCGGAGCCAGAGCGTGAGGCGCAGCAGGTCCCGCGTCCCCGACAGGACAAAGGGCTTCCCGGCGAAGGGGGCCCGCTCCACCACCTCCCAGGGCGCCCGCGAGGCGAGCACGGCGTCGACGGCGACCCCCGGAAGGGCCTCCGCCAGGCGCTGGAGGGCCGGCGTGAGGAGGACCATGTTGCCGATGCCCCCGAGCATGACCACGACCGCCCGCGGCCTGTCGCTACGAGGGCTCATCGCTCGTCGCCGCGGGAGCAGAGATCCGCCGTCGCGCGGAGATCTCGAGAGCCGAGATCAGGCCCGCGACCACGGTCACCTGGGTTACCAGGATCAGGACCATGCCGGTCCCGACGCGCGGAGCCGCCACGGCAACCACCCCCACGCACGCCGAAAACACATACAGGAAGACCACGGTGGCCCCGCGGCTGCCCAGCACCGCGGAGAGGCGGTGGTGAATGTGGTCCTTCCCGGTGTAGGCGAGCAGTTGCCCCAGGGTTGACACCTTCCGCGAGGCGAACCGCTCGACGCTCGTGTAGGCCAGATCGAAGAGGGGCACGAAGAACACCAGCACGGGCACGCAGGCCGACACCACGGGGTCGCCCTGAGACCACTCCCCCAGGATGGCCAGGGTGGCGAGGAGGAACCCCAGGAAGGTGGACCCCGAGTCCCCCAAGAAGATCAGCGCCCGCCGGCCGGGGCGGAAGTTGAAGGGCAGGAAGCCGGCACAGGCGCCGAGGAGCGCCACGCAGCTCCACCCGAGGTCCGCCGCCCCGGTCCGAAACGCCAGCAGGCCCAGCACGCCTCCGGCGATCAGGCCGAGGCCGCCGGCCAGGCCGTCCATGCCATCCAGAAAGTTGAAGGCGTTGGTCGCGGCCAGCACCCAGAGCACGGTGAGGAGAGAGTCAGGGAGCCACCAGTACGGCACGGTGGGCGGGACGATCTTAACCAGGACCCCCCCGGCGATCAGCACCCCGCAGGCGGCCACCTGTACGATCAAGCGGAGCCCGGCCCCGAGGGAGAACATGTCGTCGGCCGCGCCGAGCGCGAAGATCAGTGTGGAGGCTGCCACGACGGTGACGAGCCGCGGCGTGAAGACCCCGTTCGCCCAGAGGGCAATCGCGAAGCTCAGGAACACCGCCGCGCCCCCCAGCCGGGGCGTGGGCACGTCGTGGATCTTCCTCGCGTCGGGCCGGTCGACCGCGCCGACCCGGCGCGCGAGCCAGCCGGCCAGCGGGACCAGCCCGGAGGAGAGCAGGGTCGCGAGGAGCGCCACGTGGAGCCAGCGGGGCTCGACCCGTCGAAACGCCGCCGCCACGGCGGGCGAGGCCAGCACGCCGGCCGACAGGAGAAAGAGGGCTGACGCGGCCCTGCTGGAGAGGATGGGGTGCTTGGGCAGCGTCATGGCGTCACCGGTGCACCCGGGAAGTCGCTGCCGTCGAACACGTTGATGAAGAGCCGCAGGCAGACGAAGGCCTCGGCGTAACGCACCCGCCCCTGGACCCCTCGGAAGTGGGCGGCGGACTGGGCCACGTCGCGGATGCTCAGCCCCTCGACCATGGTCCGGTTGATCTGCGACGCGTGGCACTCGAGCAGGCGCAGCTTCTCGTCGAACACACCCTCGATGTCCACGAACACCGACGGGTTGAAGTCCCTCGTGGTCGGCACCTCGTAGAAGAGCACGTTGCGCACGTAACGCGTCGCCGACAGCGTGGCCTCGGCGAGCGTGCGGTGGTCCTGATGGGTGTCCTGAAAGTAGTTGACGAAGATGAAGTCGGGCGTCACCTCTCGGATGGCGCCCTCGATCTTCTGGATCACCTCGTTGTAGGCGAGGGGAAGCTGGGTGTCCTCGTACCCGCCCCACACCAAAGCCCGAGCCCCGAGCCTCCGGGCCGACGCCTCCTGCTCCCGGATGCGAAGCGCGGGGTCACCGCCGCAGCCGCCGCCGGTAAGGACCATGAGGAACAGGTCGTGCCCCTTGTGTGCGTACTTCACGAGAGTGCCACCGCACCCGATCTCGATGTCGTCGGGGTGGGGCCCGATGGCCAGGACTCTCATGCCGCCCACCTCTGCTTCTCCAGGGCGTGCGGACCTGTCTGGAGCAGCAGGTCCACGGCGGAGAGCCCGGGGATCGGATCGCCGTGGAGCTGAGGGTAGACCGGCGGCTGAAACTCGTGGAAGGCGACGCGGATGCCGGCCGCCCGGTAGGCCTCCAGGTCCATGTAGTGGTGCCCCCCGGGCCCGGAGAGGTACGCCTCGGCCCCGAGCGACTCGCAAAGCGCGATGATCCGCCGGTCCGGTCCGGTCGGCAGGTCGCCCAGGTCGGAGGCGATGCGCGTCGGCGTCGTGACGCCGAGTGCCCGGGCCATTTCCAAGGTGACCGCGATGTTAAGGTCTGAGAGCCCCTCCCAGCGACGCTGGAGGAGGGGCTCGAGCCAGCCCATCACCTCGCCGTAGTAGGGGGAGGGGCGGTAGTTGAATTCGAGGCTCCTCAGGTGGCGCTCGGCCCAGGGCTGCTCGTTATCGACCGAGACTTCGCGGATCTCCGGGCGCCCCGGCGCGTGCACCGGCACGGTCAGCCACTGTGTACCCTGGTGCGTCCGGATGCGGTTTCGATTCTGCCACTCTCGAGGAACGTACTGGACGACGTCGAGGAACACGAACAGGTCCGCAGACGCCATCTTGTGGAAGAGCCCGGGCCAGGGGAGATACTGGGGCTGGTGAACGGCAAGTACCAAGCGCGACTCCTTTCGCTCGCAGCTCGTGATCGTTGACTTGGGCGCCCCCTCCGTGATGGGTTCAGGAATAGGCTGCGTTCTCCCGGGTAGGATCGATCTCTTCCCTGGCGACCCTGTGTCTCCGGCAAGTCGGAGAAACCGCGGGCAGACCCCGTGCAGATCGGCCCAAACAAACCTGGACTTAACGGTTACTTCCCTTATCGGTTACGATTTTCAGGCCTCGAAGCGTAAAAAAGTATCGGGAGGTGATGCTCCGCGAAGCCGAAGACGAGACCCCTCGCACGCCAGTCTCTCGAAGAGCTCGGCCATCTCGTCGATGTGGCGGGCCAGGGTGAAGAGCCGCAGCACCCGTTCCCGGCCGGCGCGGCCCATGGCCGCGGCTCGGGCCGGATCGGTGACGAGCGCCTCCAGCGCCTCGGCCAGCGCCGCGGGGTCGTCAGGGGGGACGAGGAACCCGGTCACCCCGTCGTCGACCACTTCCGCCAAGCCACCGACCCGGGTCCCGACCACCGGCACGCCGCACGCCATCGCCTCGGCGGCCACCCGCCCGAACCCCTCTCCGGGAGCCCGCGTGGCCAACACGAACGCGAAGAGCTCGCGATAGATGGCCTCGGGGTCGGCCCGGGGCGGCGAGAGGCGGAAGCGGGCGGCCACGCCGCGCTCCTCAATGCGCTGTTCGATCGCCCCGCGGTAGGTTTCGTCGCCCTGCCCGAAGGCGGCGAAGGAGAGCCCCGGATGGCGGCCGGCGAGCAGAGCGGCGGCGTCTACGAAGGTGTCGACACCCTTGAGAGGGATGAGCTGGCACAGGGTGGCAACTACCGGGGGGCGCTGCGCCTCGCGGGGTGAGGGGGAGAACCGCTCCACGTCGACTCCGTTGTACACGACCCTCGTCTTCGGGTGATCACGGGGCGGAAAGCGGTCGAGCACGGCCCGAGAAACCCCGACGATCTGGTGCACGACGCGGGGGAGAAGGGGGTCGAACCAAGGGTCCGGCGTCCGCACCCGCACGTGCCAGACCACCTTGGCCGGGGTACCCATCGCAGCCAGGCCACACAGAAAGGCGGTGGCGGGGCGGTCGGCGTGGAGAACTCTGGCCCCGGTCCGTGAGATCATCCGGCGCAGGCGCGCCGCCGTTGCCAGGGCTCGAAGTGGGTGGGTGCGAAGCGACGGCAGACCGAGCTCGCGGGTGGCGATCCTTTGCGCGGCCAGGGCGTCACGGAGGGGCCCACGGTCGGGCACGATCACGAGTGGCCAGAAGCGGTTCGCGGGAAGCCGCTCGACGAGGGTCCGCAGGCTCACCTGCCCGCCCAGGTCGAGCCGCGAGGAGTGGCTGACGTGCAGGGTCACGACCGGGGTCACGACGCACCCGCCTGCGGCACCCGCGCCGGCCACACGAGCGGGTTCGTCACGAGCCGGAGCCCTTGGGGGCCGCGCACCTCGAGCCGGAAGTAGGTCGCGCGCCCAAGCGGGGCGGCCACGGCGCGGGTGATCCGAAGGGGGGTCTCCCCCTCGACCGTCTCCATCAGCGCGCCGTCCCGCACCAGGGAGACTGTGACCGGCTCCGGCGTTCGGCTCCCCACGGCCGCTTGGAGCTCGACGCCGCTTCCGGACGGCCGCAGCGAGAACTCGGGGAGGGTCAGCGCGTCGGTCTTGGAACAGCGGACCCCGTAGAACTCTCCGCGCCGCAGGGCCTCGAGACACGCTGCCTCGGTGGATTCGGGGACGCGAAGGACCACGAGAAACTCGCCCAGCCAGCCCCCCGACTCACTGTCCGAGTGGAAGTCCTGGCAGGCGAGGCTCCAGGGAGGCTCGCTCCCGCGGGCGAGGGCCGCTTGAATGGCCTGATCCCAGGTTCCCCCGGGCGCCAGGGAGGGGGTTGCCGTGCCAATCAGGCCCTCGAACCCCACGTAGCCGGAGGTCTTCAGCAGGGCCTCGGGGTAGGGGGCGTCCTCCAGGGTGACGCGCACAGGCCCCGCCTTCGCGGAGCGCGGTGCCGGCACCGCATCCGGATGGGCCCAAAAGGCGAGCCCACCGAAGGGCCGGACGGCGTTGAGCACGGCCTGGTAGGGCTGCCAGCCTGCGCGCCGCGCGGCGGGCCCTTGCACGGGCCACGGGGTGGCCGGCGACAGGAGGAGGTGCCCGGCCGCGGCCAGATTGACCGCAACCATCGCCGCTGCGCTCCAACGGCCAGGCCGGCTCCTGGCCGCACGGCCCACCGCACCGGCGAGAGCGGCGCCCGCCAGCGCTACCGTGGTCGGGAACCAGGGCACGGTCGAGAGGTGAAGAAGGCCGAAATTGCGGGGCACCGGGAGGTCCGCCCACGCCCGCGGGTCGTGAAGCCCCAGCACCGCGATGTGGCGGCGCATCCCCTGGACGCAAAGCCCGGACCACTCGGCGTGGGCCGTGACCTCCATCCCCGGCACGAGGAAGACGCCGGTCGCCTCCTGCGCCTCGCGCAGTGCCTCCAGGTACGTCGCGGCCTCGTCGGGCAGGACCGAGGGCAGCTCTCGAGAGACCGCGAGGAGGTTCTCGAAGGGCGCGAGGCCCCGAGTCGCCGTCACGGCGGCGTGGTCCGTCAGAAAGACCGCCTCGACGCCCCGGCGTCGGGCGAGACGGGCCAGCTCCATGGGGGTCAGGGTGCCGCTGCTCCACGTGGTGTGGACGTGGGCCACGGCTCGAACTTCGATGCAGGAGGCTCCCGGCGCCCAGACTGCCAGGGCCGCCGCAACCGCGCAAAGCAGCAGGGCCGTGGAGCGGACGCTGAGGGCCTGTCTTGGGGCGACGCTTGCTCTCGCCTTCCTCGCAGTGTGTGTCGGAAGAGTCCGACACCCCTGACGGGTCTTACGGGGGAACCTCACGGTCTGACCTCTTCCATCCCGAGCAGTGTCCCTTCGTCGGCCTCCGCCACCAGCTCGTCGAGCGCGCCGAGCATCGCCTCCAGGCTGAACGTCCGGGCGCGCGCGCGCCCCCGGCTCCCGAGGTCGCGGGCCGTTGCCGGGTCGACCAGGAGGCGCTCCAGCGCCCGGGCCAGGGCGGCCCCGTCGGACGCCGGCACCAGAAGGCCGGTTCGCCCGTCCTCCACGACGTCCTGGAGCCCGGACACGCGGCTCGCGACGACGGGAAGCCCCGAGGCCATGGCCTCGACGGCGACGCGCCCCATGCCTTCGTTGAGCGATGGGACCGCGAAGACGTCGAGGGCCGCCAGGCATAGGGGAATGTCGGGTCGCCAGCCGAGGAAGTGGATCCGCTCCGCGAGACCAGCTGTCGCCGCCTGACCCTGGAGCTGCCCCAGAAGCTCGCCTTCGCCCAGGAGCACCAGCCGGAGGTTGGGGTGCCGCGGGGCCAGCCGGGCGAGAGCCTCCACGGCGTAGCGGTGCCCCTTGAGGCCGATGAGGCGTCCGACGCAGCCCACCAGCCGGGCGCCCGCGGGCAGCCCGAGGAGCTCTCGGGCCTCGGCCCGGGAAGGAAGGTGCTGGAAGGCCGCGAGGTCCACCCCGCTTGGGACGACCCGGAACTGTTCCCGGCGCCCCACTCCCCGGGCCAGGTGATCCTCTCGCTCCGTGGGGGTGAGCGCGATCAGACGGTGGGCCAGGGGCGCCAGCGCCCTCTCCGCCTGGACGAAGAGCCAGGACGTCAGGGGACCGGCATACCCCTCGTAGATGTGGCCGTGGTACGTGTGGAGGACCCAGGGGACACCGGCTGCCCGAGCGGCGAGGCGGCCGAGCACGCCGGCCTTCGTCGTATGGGTGTGCACGACCTCTGGCCGCCGCCGGCGCAGGAGGCGAAGGAGGGAGCAGAAGGCCCGGATCTCGCCCGCAACCGTCGGGCTGCGCAGCAGCCCGGGGCAGACTTCAATGCGGCCGCCCATAGCGTGAAAGGCGCGAGTCCGCTCGTCGACCGAGGTCGTCTCCGCAATCCCCATCCCGGTTTCGACGGTCGGCCCGCAGACGACGCTCACGTCGTGGCCGCGACGGCGCTGGTGCAGGGCCGTCAGGATCGTGTTCTCCGCAGAGCCGCCCCGGTCGAGGCGGGTCACCACGTGGCAGATCGAGCGCCGCCTATCCATGAACGACCTCTCCGAGTTCACGTCCAGCAATCCCGACCAGCGTCTCCGCGACCGCTTCCAGTACCGCTTCGACCGGGATGCCCCGGAGGCAGGGATGCGGGGCGCACCGGCCGCGGCCACAGGGACTGCAGGGGAGACCGAGGCGGAGGACCCGGTTTCTCGGTCCGAGCGGCCAGAACCGGACGGGGTCGGTCGGCCCCATGACCGAGACCGTGGGGGTACCGACCGCCGCCGCCAGGTGCAGGGGGCCCGAGTTGTTGGCCACGAGCAGGTTGACGGAGGCGAGGGCGGCGGGAAGCCTCCCTAGGGGAAGGTCCCAGACGGGCGTCGCCCCTGCCCGCCGGGCGATCTCTTGTACGAGTTCCCTCTCGGCGGGCGAGCCGAACACGAAGACCTTGCCTCTCGCGCCTAGGGCGGCTCCGGCCGCGGCGAAGGCCTCGGCCGGCCATTGCTGGCTCGGGTACGTCGCGCCGGGCGCCAGGCCCAGGAGGGGCCGGCCGTCCGCGGGGGCGGCGCACCGCCGGTTCAGGTCGGCGGCCGCCCCGGCTCGCGCGGCGGCGTCAACCGGCAGCGAAGGAGGGCGGCAGTCCCGGCCCGGAGCGAGGTGGTCGGCGGCGCGTCCCAGGACCCGCCACAACTGCTCGGGCGTGCGAGCCGAGCCCAGGCGAGTCCCGAATCCGGCACCTCGGCCTGCCGTCGTGAAACCGGCGGTCATCGGGTACTGTCCCGCCCTCGCGATCCGCGCGCCTTCCAGGTGTTCGTCCACCGTGAGGTCGATGAATCCGTCGAGGGGGCCGGCGGCCTGGCTCAGGTACCGCGCAGCCTCCCGGGCCGCCAGCCCTTCGCGGGTCGCGACGACGTTCCAGCGGGAGCCCGCGAGGTGGGCGATCCCGCTCAACGCCGGCCGGACCACCAGGACGAGACGGGCGGTGGCCGCGGCGTCGGCCAAGGCCTGGAGCGTGGGAACGGCCAGGACGAAGTCCCCGAGGCGGTGGGGAAAGAACACTCCGACGGACCGACACCTCCCCAGCTCCACCGGTCGGGACCGGGTCGCCGCCGCGCCGACGCCGGCGATCCCCCGGGCGGCCCGCCGGCCCGCTCGCCAGACCCCGGCCGCGAAGGCTCGCAGAGACGGGGTCACGACGTTGCCTCTCGCGCCCGCCCCGTTCGGCGCCCGAACACAGCCATCAACCGCCCTGCGATCCGAGCGTCGGTCTCGTCGCGGAAGCCGAGCAGCCAGCTTCCCCCGAGAGTTCCGGCGGTTAGCACTGACCCGGCCGCACACAGCCGAAGCAGCGCGAGGCCCCGGCTGGACGGATCGGGAAGGAAGTGAACCAAGCCGACCCACGCGAGGGTGGAGAGGACCGCGGGCAGGACCGCGGGCAGGTAGGACGTGGTGAGCGCCTCGCACCACCGGAGCTCTATGCTCCTGTGGACGGTCCAGAGGAGGCCTGCGGCGCCCAGACCGACGGCGACGACCGTCCCGCCCAGTGCCCCGTCGAGGCCGAAGACCGGCGTCAAGAGGGTCGTGAACACTACGTTCAGAGCAGCCGACGACGCGCTGGCGCGAAGCTCCGCGCGCGGCGCTCCGAGTCCGCGGGCCACCATCTTCAGCGGCGCGGTCACGAGCGAGGCGACCCATAGCACGGTCAGGACCCGAAGGATGTGCGCCATGTCGGCCGTCCACTGCGCCGGCCCCATCCAAAAGGTCAGCAGCGCCTGGGCCTCCAGGCCAAAGACTGCGGCCAGAGGCAGTCCGAGGAGGAGCAGGTAGCGGCTGCCGTACAACACCAGTTTGCGCACCCCCTGGGCGTCCCCCTTGGCCTGGAGCTCTGCGGCGGCCGGCACCAGGGCGAGCAGGAGGAACTCCGGGATGTTGGCGGCCTGCAGGGGGATCTTGGAGCCGATCTCATAGTGCGCTGCGGCGGCGAGCCCCACGACGACCGCCAGCGCGACCTTGTCAACCTGACCGTTGACGAGGCCGGCGAGGCCAGCGCCCTGGACCCGAAACCCATAGGAGACGAGCTCGGGCAGTGACCGCCCGTTCCACCGGCGCGGGATCAGACGAAGCCCGGGAACGAGCCTGCGGCAGAACCAGGCGTTCGCCGCCGCGCAGAAAACTGCGAGCCCCAGGCCCTCGGCCACGAGCCCACCCAGGCCCCAGCCCGCCTCGAGAACGGCCACCGTGAAGAGCGCGTGGAGCAAGGCCGAGGCGGTCATGACGCCGTTGGCGGCACCGAGGCGCTGGATGCCCAGGAGCACCGCCCGATAACTCCCGGTCGTCTGCCGGACCGCGAGGATGGCGAAGTTCCCGAGGAGGATCGCGGTTGCCAGAGGCCGCAGGGGCTCAGGCACCTGGAGCCACCCGGCAACCCGCGGCGCGAGCCACCAGGCGGGAACCGTCAGGACCGCAAACAGGCCGCAGTAGAAGAGCATGCCCGTGTGGATCGCCTGCTCGAGGCCGTCCTGATCCCCCCGGGCGTGGAAGAAGGCGACGGTGCGCAGGTAGGCAGCCGAGACCCCCAGGTCGACCAGCCCCAGGTAGTTCACGGTCACCGCCGCCAGGGACCACAGGCCGAACCCCTCGGCTCCGACGCGGAGCAGGACGTAGGGGGCGAGCACGAAGCCCACGACGATGCCGGTCACACGGCTCAAGGCGCTCCAGCACACGCCTCCCAGGAGCCGCTCGCCGAGCCTCATGTGGCCTCCTGACCGATCTCGAACCCGGGGGTGCCCGCCACCAGCGCCGCCGCGACGAAACAAAACGGCTCCATGACGCGCACGAGGAGGAATGAATTGGTCCCCAGGGCGTGAAAGGAGAGCCCGGCGAGGGCGGCGAGAAACCCGAGGGCGAGCCCGCGGCCGTGGGGCGACCGGGCCCGATGAAACCATCCCACCCCTTCGGCGGCCAGAGCGCCGAGAAACCAGAGAAACGCCCCGAGCCCGGCGAGGCCGGTGTCGGCCAGGATCTTCACGTACTGCGTGTCCACGAAGCCGTAGCCGGTCACTCCGGCGCCGAGGAGCGGCTGCCGGGCCCAGTCGCGGAAGATCTTCCTCCAGCTCAAGAGCCGGGCCGACAACGAGGCGTCGAGGCGAACCGCACCGACGCTCACCTGCTCCTGTTGAGACTGCTCGTTGAACGTCTTGGCCGCTCTCTCCTTGACGCTCTTGGGGAGGACGAAGGGTGCCAGGACCACGAGCGGCAAGCACACCCCGGCGATCAGCACGCGCTGTCGGCTCAGCGCGACGAAGGCCAGCACTGCCACGAACGCCGAGAGCCAGGAGCTGCGGGAGAGCGTAAAGACCAGGGTCACCCCGAACAGTGGCAGCAGGAAGGCACCCATCCGGGGCCAGGCCCCGGCCCCTTCGAGCATGAGCCCGGCGACGACCGAGGCGACGACCACGAGGTAGCCCCCCAGGGTGTTGGGTTCGGCGTCGCCCTCGAAGGGCGCCGAGATGCGCTCGCCGGAGGGTATCTGAAGAAGTGCCACGACGCACACCACGCAGGCCACGGCCGCCAGGAGTCCGAGGTAGCGCCGGCATCGGCCGGGCTCGGAGAGCGGACCCAGCGACGCCAGAAAGACCGTGAAGAACTCGAAGTACTTGAGGACGAAGAGCGCTCCCGTCAGCGGTCGCACACGGCCCGCGGCCATGCCGAGGAGGGTCGAGAGGACGCACACGCCGATGTATGTCGCCATCGGCACGGCGATCCGGGCCGGCGCGGGCACTCGAAGCCGCCGGGTAACCGCGAGCCGAAGCCACCACCCCAGGCAAAGCGCAGCGAGGAGCAGGTCGTCGAGGCGAATCGTGACCCCTCTCGACGACTCCTTGAGCGAGCCCCCCCCTCCTCCCAGGTCGAACTCCGGCGAGAGGAGCATGGCACACAGGAGGAGCGCGAGGCCCGTCTCTGCCGAGAGGGCGGACGCGCCGACGAGGGAGGCCGCCAGGAGCGCTCCGAGTCCCAGCGCTGGAGCGAGGCCGGCCCCTGCGCCCACCGCCGCGGCAAGTGCCAACGGCAGGAAGGCCAGAACGGCGGGAGGAACGAGGCCCCGAGGCTTCATGGCCGCCGTCCGGCCCCGCCGAGCCGTCCCTGTACCCAAAGGCTGAAGCCCACCGCCGCGGCCGTGAGCGCCACCGCCGCGGCCCAAGCGGCGGCTCGGCCGGTCATGGGGACCCGGGGAGCCTTGGGGGGCCGCTGCGGCACCGAAACCGGCGCGCTCGGCGGCTCCACCCAGAACGCTCCCAGGAACGTTCCCCCCGCCTTCTCCCACAGGGCCCGCGACTCTCGGACCGCGGGGGCCCGGGTCTGGGGACCGCCGCACGCCAGGACGACCCCGTCGAGTTGGGCAGCGAAGGCCTGGGCGCCGTTGCGCGAGAGGAGAGGGGGCAGCTCCACGACCACCACGTCGGCCCGCGCCTTGAAGATCTTGAGGAGCGTCGTCAGCTCAGCGGCGGCGAGAAAGTCCGAGGGGACAGACGGACATTTTCCCGCGGGGACGACGGTGAGCCTCTCGAGCGCCGGGAGCGAGAGCAGCGCACTGGGGTCGAGCCCCCCCACCAGGAAGTCCGGGACTCCCCGCTCGACCTCATCCTGCGCCGCCGTTCCCATCAGTAGCTCGGTGAGACCCGGGCGCTCCGGCAGACCCAGGCGCTCGGCGATCCGTGGTCGGTCCAGTCGGCCTTCGAGCAGAACGGTCCTTCGGCCCCCCTGCGCCAGCGCGAGAGCCAGCTCGAGGGCCGCCGGATAGGGCGTCTCCATCGGACCGGCGGCTGCGAGGCCGACGGCCCTCGGTTGGGTCGGAGGGCCGTCGAACCCGAGGGTTGAGCGCAGTTTACGGCACGCCAGGGCCACGGGGCTCGCTGCGTCCGCGGCCTCGTCGAGCACGTCGGCCCAGGCGCGGTCCGGGGCCGTCCACGGGAAGAGAGCCAACGGATGGAGCCCGAGCCGACTCTCCAGGTCCTCGGCGTGCTCGATGCCGAGGCCGAAGGCCTCTCCTCCCACCGCCCAGAGCAATCCGATCAGGAACCCGGCCACGGCCCCTGCCACCAGGCCGAGCAGGGAGGATCTGGGGTTCACGGCCCCGTGCGGAGGGAACGCGGGGTAGACGACGGTGACCTCCTCGATGGGCTCGGCCTCTTTGATGAGGGCCTCCTGGTACTTGGACTTCAGGAGCGAGAAGAGGTCCTCCTCCACCTTCACCTCCCTGCGCAGGTCGGCGAGCCGAAGCGCCGACGCGGGAAGTGCGGCGCCGCCGCCCCGAAGCCGGGCCAGCTGGCCCAGGAGGGCCGCCCGTCGTACCTGAAGCCCCTGGCGGCGCTCCCCCAAGGCACGGCTTCGGGCCTCGTCGAGGGTGCGCAGCTCCGTGTCGAGGGACTGGACCTTCGAGTGCTCGGGAGTGTAGTGGCGAAGGAGCTCCTGGCGCCGGAGCTCGAGATCGAGTCTCCTCGCGCGAAGGTCCCGGAGCGATTGATCCGCCAGGAGCTCGACCGAGTCCTGACCCGAAGGGCCGCCGCCGGCGTAGGACCCGGAGAGCGCTGCCTCCACTCCCTGAATCTCCAAGCGAAGGCGCTCCTCCTCCCGAAGGGCGGCGTCCATCTGGAACTCCGGGTTCACCACCCCCTTGGTCTCCTGAAAGCCGCGCAGGCGCTCCTCGGCCTCTCGAAGCCGCTCCTCGGTGGGCCGGAGCTGGGCTTCGATGAACTGCCGTGCACTTCGCACGCGCTGGTTCTTCTCCTTGGCGTTGGCCTCCCGGTATGCCTCCGCCACCGTGTTGGCGAGACGGGCCGCGAACGAAGGGTCCTCGTGACGGGCGCGCACGTCGATCAGGTCGGTCTCGGGGCGACGGGTCGCGGTGACCCGCGCCTGAAGGTCCTCCACGGCCCGCAGCGAAGGGCCGGCCACGCCGTCACCCAACGCCGCCCCGGTCGTGGACACGGAGAGGCGAAGGCGTTGGGCCGCATCCTGGAGCACCGAGAAGGAGGTGATGACGGCCTCCTGGGACCGGATCTCGTCTGCTCCCGAGTAGGACACGCTCTCCAAGAAGACCCCGACCGGAGTGCTGGACTTCTGAAATCGGACCGTGCTCACGGCCTCGTAGGAGGCGGGCGGAGCTGCCAGAAGACCGGCCAGGGCAGCGGAGAGCGCACCGGCGGCCGTGGCGGCCGCGATCTTGCGCCAGTGATTTGCGAGAAGGCGGGCGACCTGCCGGGGGTCGGTCTCGAAGTAGCGCATCCGCTTACCAGGTGACGTTCTGGAGGTTCGCGGCCGTGCCGCGTGAGATGCTCAGGAAGTCGAGCGTCGGGCGCAACTGCTCGAGAAAGGCATTCCAGTCGCCGAACCCCGACCGGCCCACGTAGACGATGTCCCCATCGGCCAGGAGCAGCCCGCCCGGGCCCAGGGGCGCCGCGAGGACGCGTGGGCCCGAGAGGCCGGCGCGCAGTAAAGCGGCCGACTGGCGGCGGGCCCCCGGGGCAAAGCCGCCGGCCAGGGTTACGGCCTTCAAGGAGTCGGTGGGTCCCTCCAGGGGATAGCCACCTTGCCGGGCCACCTCTCCAATCACGAAGATGCGCCCGGGCTTGGCGGCCTCCACGGCGACGACGTCTCCCTCGTCGAGGACGAGCTCGCCCGGGGCTTCCCCCGACAACGCCGAGGGGAGCCCGAAGGTCCACCCCCGCGTGCCTCGGCGCAGGCGGACCTGCCCCTCGTCGGGTCCCTGGTAGTTTGTGGCTAGAAACTCCGCCAGGGTCGTCCGGCCCGTCAGCGCCACGGTCTTCGACGCAGTGCCGGCCCGAAGGAACACGCGATGGGCTGCCGGGGCGAGCAGTCGCAGGCTCACCCTCGGGTCCTGGAGCACCGGAATCAATCGTGCGGTCGTCTCCGCCTCCGCCTCGGTGAGCGTGCTCCCCGCCACGGGGACCCGTCCCAGGTTTGGGACGACCAGGTCGCCGATCTCGTCGACGTTGAGGGTGAGGGGCTTGGGGTCCGGCTCGCCGAGCGCGATCAGCTCCACGCTGTCGCCGGGGCCGAGGAGGTAGCGCGGCCGCCCGTCGGCGGTGCGGAAGACCCGATTGGCGTTGACGGGTCCCGGAAGCTCCTGGGGCGTGGGCGCTCCCCCGCGCGGCTCCGGCTCGGGGGCGCGTGCCGCAGGAGAGGCGATCGCCAGGGCGGGGATCTCCACCACGGGCGGAGGCGCGAGGGCGCAGCCGGCGAGCCAGAATGCGGCCCAGAACGTGAGGACAACCCGCCCCACCAAGGCTAGGCTCCTCGGCCCAGCACGAGGGCCAAGCCTTCCACCCCCCGTCGCGCCACCTCCGCCAAGAACGAGCGGCGCTCGTCGCAGCAGCGTTCGGCCGCATCGCGGTGGGGAACGACGGAGCGCGCGAGGAAGCGCAGCCGCCCCGGAAGGCTGCCGCAGCCGGCCAGGTGAAGCCGAAGGGCGGCCAGACCCGGGTTCTCGGCACGAGCGCGGGCCCGGACGCCGGCGAAGGAGGGGACCCCCAGCAGGCGGGAGGCGACGGCCAGGGCACCGCCGAAGAGGCGCTCGATTCCCCAGAAGCGGGCGAGGTCTGCGGCTTCTTCGACGACGCGGTTGCCGAAGCGGTGGACGACCCAGGGCAGGTCGACGACGCGGAGCAGCGGTCGGAATGGGTGCCCGGGCCGTGTCAGATGCTCCACCAAGTGGCAGAGGTGGAATGCCGGCGGGAGTTCCAAGCGTCGCCCTCGGGGCGTCTCGACCTCCCGCGCCGCGGAGAGGAGAGCGCCCGCGTCGGGGACCCGCGCCGCGTGGGGCAGGGGAGCGGACGCGTTGACCAGGCCCCAGTGGACGTGACAGGAGAAACGCCGCTCCGGTTCTCGATACTCCAGGGAGCAGAGAGGACCGGCTCGCTCCGGGGCCGCAAGGGCGCGTCCCACCGCACGGGGGTCCCCATCGGCGCCGAGGCCGAGGCTCGTCAGAGCCTCGTGGACCCCCAAGAGGTTTCGCGGCGCCACGAGAAGGTCCAGATCCGTGCGGG
Organism: Deltaproteobacteria bacterium; assembly: GCA_016214985.1. GTDB lineage: Bacteria > Desulfobacterota > Deferrisomatia > Deferrisomatales > JACRMM01 > JACRMM01. Next base: position 175,232 of record JACRMM010000014.1, read on the forward strand.
GGCGAAGCGCCGGGTCGGAGTACACCGCCTCGGCGAGCCAGGCCCCCTTGAGGAGGGCCGCCGCGGTGCCTTGGGCGGCCAGGGCGCAGAGGATCTCGTCGAGCCACGCCGTCTGATACGCATCGGCGGCCACCGAGGTCAGAAACGCCCGACGCAGGGACTCCGGCCCGGGAACCGCAGCGGCCCCAAGCCTCCGGTGGAGGAGCGGTCCCAACCGCTCGGCCAGGGCGTCGCGCACCCACTCCGGCTCCGCACCGGCCGAGAGCGATCGCAAGACCTCGGCGTCGGCGCCTCCAGCCGGCGCGGGGGTGCACAGGGAAATCCAAAGGGGGCGGTCCAACGCATCCTCCTTGACGCTCGTTCGGGTTCTCTTTCCGTCGTCCCCCCCATGCCGACGGGTTTCCTACGGCGTGCCCGAGCTCCTGCGGCCCGAAAGGAGCCCCGAGACCATGCTCCGAGCGTTGCGGGCGAGGCCGACCGCGCGAACCCACGGCGAGGGCGGCTCGGCGCGAAGCGCGGTCAATCTCCCCCTTCGAAGCCGGAGCTCGGCGACTCGGACCACACGCGCTCGCGGCCAGGGCGGCTCCGGCTCCGGCAGCGCGTCGCCCCGGGTCCGTACCCAGTCGGTCCCGGTCTCGACCACGCGGTGGAGCACCGGCGGCGCGCTCGCTACGAGGACGATCTGACCGGCCCGCGGCTCGCCCGGCTCCAGCGCGCGAATCAGCACGCGGTCTCCGCCTCGGAGCAGTGGCCACATGCTGCCTCCGCGAACCCGGAGCTCGGTCAGGGCCACAGTTCCTCCACCGCGGAGAGCTCGGGCCGAAACTCGGCCACCTGGGGAGGGAAGGCCGCGATGGCTGCGTCCAGCGCGAAGAGCCCCTTGTGGACACGCGCCTCGTCCCAGTGGGGTAGGAAGGCGGCCCGAAACATCCCCCTCAGCGCCTCGCCCGGGTGAGGAGCGCGCAGGCGGTTTGCTCCCGCCTTGATCAGAAGGTAGAGGCCGCCCACCGGCGCCGACTGGCCCGAGGCCTGCCGGCCCGTGCCGTGCCAGGGCGTGCCCGATGCCCAGATTTCGTCGCCCTTCACCCGCAGGGCGACGCGGTCGTCGCTCAGCACCGTGACCCCCCGCGCCTTCTTCCAGAGGAGCGAGAGCGTGGTCTTGCCCGAGCCCGAGGGCCCCAGGAAGAGGAGCGCCCGGCCGCGCCACAGAACGGCCGACGCGTGGAGAAGCACGCCCCCCCGGTCGGGCAGCAGGTGGAGGAAGAGCAGCTCGTCCAGGGGGTAGGAGAGCACCGGTGCGCCACGGGGAAGCCCGAACACCGTTACGTAGGAGAAATCCCGGGAGATCTCCGCCTCGCCCCCGTCTCCGTCGGGCTGGCCGGGCGAGTAGGGGAGGAAAACGAGCGCGTCGCCTCGATCGTGCAGAGACCAGGTGCTCTCTGCGTCGAAGAGAGGGTGCCCCAGCCCCCCGGGCCCCCGCGGGGACCAAGTCTCGGGGGTCGCCGAAACGTGAACGTGGACATCGGCCGCGTCGTCGCGAAACGGCCGATACTCCGGCCCCGCGGGCCGCGCACCGCCATCGGCTTGCACGCGGATTCCCACCTCGGCGATCTGAAAGCTGGCCATGGCCGTCAGGACCCGAGGGTCTTCTTGCACGACGCGTGGAAGCAGTTCTTGCCGCTTCGCGCGACCTGGAGGGGCTTGGTCTTGCAGGCCGCCAGCACCGCCTCCTCTGAAACGAGGTCGACACGACGCAGTGCGGGCTTTTCGTAGGGCTTTTTCTCGGTCACGACGCGGCTCCTCTAAAGGCCTCCACGCGGTGCTGCGTGAGCCGGCACAGGTACTCCGGAACGCCGTTCCAGGTTCCCTCTTCTAGGAGGGCCCAGGCCGGGCAGTAGTCGCAAGCCAGGGCGTCGGGGCACTGCGCGCACCCGGGGTGCCCCGGGCGGGCCTCGGCCAGCCGCCGGGGCAGGTCCCGGTGCCAGGCCTGCTCGAAGGTCCGGTCCCGGAGCGACACGCCGAGCTGGGGCACCAACAGGCAGGGGGTGAGTATTCCCTCGGCCGTCATGTGGAAGCTGATGTGCCCCGCGCCGCAGCCTAGCCCCGGCTCAGGCGCGGCGTTTGGCTCGGGGGGCCCAAGAGAGCACATCCGACGCCACGCGTCGACGCGCTGGGGAAAGCGCGCCTCCAGCTGGATCACCGCCTCAGGTGGCAGGCGCTCCTCCAGGGGTCGGCGGCCCGCCGCTCCGACAGTTCCTCCGGGACGGGGGATCTTCGGGTTCAGGGCAGGATCGAAACGAAAGGGGACTCCGAGGTCGTCCGCCCACCGGGTGAGGGCGGGGATGTCGGCCGCCGTCTCCCGGGTCGCCACGGTCTTCAGGGCCAGCGGCACCCCGGCCGCCGCGAGGGCCTCCACGTTCCGCCGAACCCGCTCCCAGGTCCCCGGAACGCCGGTCGCGCGGCGACAGGTTTCCTCGCTGAAGCCGTAGACCGAGACCTCGACCCGGCGCAGCGAGAGATCGGCCAACAGGGCCCGGCAGTGACCCTCGGCCAGGAGCCCGTTCGTGAACACGGTGACCAGCAGTCCTCGCGCCACGGCGCTCCGGCAGACCACGGGGAAATCAGGCCGAGTGAGGGGTTCTCCCCCCGTCAGTGTGAGCCAAAGGCACCCGGCCGCCGCGACCTCGTCGATAATCCTTAGGAGTTCGGGCGTGCCGAGCGCCTCCCGGGGGTCTGCCTCCGTCACGTAGCAGTGAGGGCAGCGAAACGGGCAGGCGCGGGTGACCTCAAGGGTTCCGTCCACGGGGATCCGGCCGGCCCACAGGGCCGGCTCGATCTCTCGGGCCCAGGCGCCCAGGCCGAGCCGCTCCATCAGAGCGCCGCCTCCAGAAGTCCCTCGGCCACGCTGTCGGCCAGGAAGGAATGGACGTCGGCGCTGAGCCTGTCGCGATCCACGTCGTACTCGCTCTCCAGGGTGTCGAGGAGCTCCTCGAAAGTCTCCACCCCGCCGAGGAGCTCCCAGAGGCGCGCGGCGACGGGCCCCATGGTGAAGATGGCCCCGAGCTCTGAGGTGCGCCGCACCGTGGGCACGGCCACGAACTCGGCGCCGATCATCCGAGTGACGACGTTGGGGGCGGGGCGCGGAAGGGTCTTGGTGTCGTTCATGAGGGTAGCCTCGTTGGCTCCAGGGTCGATGCGATGGAGAGGAGAGGGGTCTGGCTCAGGTCCACGAGCATGCGTTCCCCGCTTGCGCGGTTCGAGGCGTCGACCCGCACCACCGGTCGGAGCGGTGAGTCAGAGTTGACGGCCACCACCTCGGCGTTTCGGCCGTCATTGAGCTGCACGCGGCTGGTGGGCGGGAAGGGCGTGATCTGGGCCAGGAAGCTGCGGAGCACCCGAGGGCAGAGCTCGCCGCGGCCCTTCTGGGTCAGCGTGCGGATGCACTCGAACGGGGACAGACCCGGGCGGTGGGGGCGGTTGTGCATCAGGGCCTCGAACGTGTCGGCGACTGCGATGATCTTCGCCTCTTGAGCGATCTCCGGACTCCGGACGCCCTCGGGGTATCCGTTGCCGTTTTCCCTCTCGTGCTCCTGGTACACGGCCCGCGCCAGGTTCTCGACGTTGTGTCGGGTAGAACGAAGCAGCGAGAAGCCGACGTGCGGGTGGCGGCGCAGGGTCTTCGCCTCACTGATGTCGAGGGCGCCCCGTTTGTACAGGAGCTCTCGGGGCAGGGAGTACATCCCCAGGTCGTGGGCCGCAGAGGCGAAGGCGACGCAGAGCCGGTTTTCCTCTTGGATGCCGAGCGCCTCGGCGGTGGCGAGGGCCAGGACGACCACGTTGGAGGTGTGACGGTCCAGGAAGTCGTCGGGGTCGTAGGGGGCAAACGCCGTGGGGAGCAATGCGGTCACGGCCTCGGGGGTGCAGGCCAGTTGGCGCACCTGGTGAATGAAGGCACCGGCATGGATCCGGCCGCCTTTCCTCACGCCCTCGCCGACTTCCCGAATCCCTTCCGTTATGTCGTCATAGAGTCTCGTGAAGGCGCGGCGCTCGTGCGGTGCCGGCGTCGCGGCGGGCGCCGCGCCCAGCCTCAGGGGTGGGGCGGAAGGAGCGGCGCGAGCGCCGATCAAGTCACTTACGCGCACCACCGTAACTCCTCCGTCATCCGGACCACGTGCTGCACGTCCACCGCCTCGGCCTTGTCGAGATAGGCCTGGAGCAGGGACGCGTCACAGAGGTTGTTGATTTCCCTAGGGATGCCGTGAGACAGCGCATAGATCTGCGCAACCGCTTGGGGCGTGAACATGCAGCGCACGGCCCCAGCCTGCTTGAGACGGGTCAGCACGTACTTCACGGTGTCGGCGTGGTCCAGGGCTTCCAGCCGACCCCGGACCGCAATGCGCTGGTCAAGCTGGGGGAGAGCGCGGACGGAAGCGGCCACCTCGGGCTGGCCCAGCAGGAGCACGGTGAGAAGGAACCGGTCGTCGATCTGGTAGTTGAGGAGGAGGCGGATCTCCTCGAGCGTCTCCTCCGAGCGGATCGCCTGCGCCTCGTCCACCACCACCAGGGTCTCGACCCGGCGCTGGAAGTTCTTCATGATCCGCTCGCGGATCTGGGCGAGCAGCGACGACTTGTCCGACGACCGCGGCTCCTCACCCCATTGGCGCAGGAGCTCCTGGAGGAACTCCACGGCGGTGAGGTTTGGGTTGACCAGCACGGCTACGTCGTGGCTCCCTGCGGGGCAGGAGGAGAGGAATTGCCGGCTGAGGATCGTCTTCCCGCAACCCACGCTGCCCACGATGAGGGCAGCCCCTTTGCGCCGCTCGGTGGCGAAGGAAAGCCGGGCGAGGCACTCCCCGTGGCTCGCGGAAGGGTAGAAGAACCGTGGGTCCGGGACGTTGTCGAAGGGGGGAAGGGCAAGAGCCCAGTAGGCCTCGTACATCGGCTCCATCCTCTCGGCTCCTGCCGGGCGTCGGGCGGGGCAGTTCGTACTGCTTCGAGCGGGAAACCGGAACAGAAAAAAGTATCCGTACCCGTCAGAAATAAGTGTTCGGCACGGGTCCTGCTCGACTTTAGGCGCATCGGAAAGAAAAAAAAACGGAAGGTGGAGGCGGCAGCCTCCCCGGGAAGGACGGCATCGCGGCGTTCCCCACGGAGGAGGAACGCCGGAAGCTGGAGGGCCGCAAGGCCTTCGTCATGACGCCGGAATGGCTGCGGTACTGGCGGGAGGTCTTCCAGGGGTGGGACGACGTCGACGCCCGGCAGGGCTTCGGTTTCTACGACGTCATCCTCCTGCTGGACTTCGGCCTCGAGCCGATCGAGGACCTGGCGGTCCTGGAGTTCTTTGAGTATACCCAGACCCCCATAGAGGTTGTGCCGGCCAGCCTGGCTCGGTTTCGCAGGCTCCTGCGGGACGCGATTGGGGCAAATGCTGAAGCGAACGGTGAGAACGCCGCCGCCGATCCCGATGAGCCTTCATGCAGTGTTTGGGATCGGAAAGAAGGGACGGTGAGTGGGCAGGGGCGGCAGGCGGCGGATCTTTCAGCCGGGCGCCCCCGCCTCCCGGTCCGGCGTGCACGCTCGCCCCTTCAGGTGAAAGAGAAAGTGGAGGACGCTCTTCGTCCGCTCGCTGAAGAGCTTCTCGGAAAAATAGGCGCCGGCGGCCCGCTTGGAGATCTCCGAGAGGGTCGGATACACGTGGATCGCCCCGGCAAGCGTCGAGAGCTTGACGCCGCCGCTCACGGCGGTGATCCATTCGTGGATGAGCTCGCCGGCGTGGGCCCCGATGATCTGGCAGCCGAGCAGCGCGCCCTTGGGGCCCAGGAGCACCTTGATCTTTCCGAGGGGCTCACCTTCGGCCAGGGCGCGGTCGTTGTCGATGAAGGCTTCGGTGACCACCCGGTAATCGATGCCCTCCGTCCGGGCCCGCTTCTCGTTGAGACCCACGCTCGCCACCTCCGGGTCCGTGTAGGTGCACCACGGCACCTTCGCGTAGTCGGCCTTGCGCGGCACTCGGAGCACCGCGTTCGTGAGCGCGATGCCCCCTTCGTACCCGGCGACGTGGGTGAAGGGGAAGACGCCGTTGACGTCGCCGCAGGCGTAGACGTGCGTCCGGTTCGTGCGGAGGCGTCGGTCGGTCGGGATCCCTTTGGGGGAGAAGGCTATTCCGGCCGCCTCCAGCGCGAGCCCCTCGACGTTCGGCCTTCGCCCGGTGGCCACGAGCAGGGCGTCGGCTTCCAGTGTACGGTTCGGACCCTCCCCGACAGCCGGCGACACCGTGAGGCGCACGGCCGAACCCACCGCCTCCGCGCGGATGGCCTTCGTGGACGTAAGGAGTTCCATCCCCTCGGCCGCGAGGCGCCCGTGCAGGATCGCGGCGATGTCGGCGTCCTCGGGGCCGAGGATCTGGTCGAGAAACTCGACCACCGTGACGCGAGACCCCAGCCGCTGGAAGGCCTGGCCCAGCTCGAGGCCGATGGGTCCTCCGCCGAGGACGAGGAGCCTGGCGGGAAGCGTTCGCTGGGAGAACACCGTCTCGTTCGTCCAGTAGGGGACGCGGTCGAGTCCCTCGACCGGCGGTACCGCGGGGGAGGACCCTGTGGCCACGACCCAGCTGCGCGCCGAGAGACGAACTCCTCCCACCTCGACCACGTGGTCGTCGACGAACCGCGGTGCGCCGAACCGCACCTCGGCGCCCAGCCCGCAGAACCGTTCCGGGGAGTCGTGCACCTGGATCGTCTCGATTACCCCGCGGACCCGGTCCATCACGGTCCCCAGGTCCACGGTCGGCAACGCGAGCCCCGGCAGCCCGAACTCCCTGGCCCGGGCGGCCAACGCCCACACCCCCGCGGTCCGGATCAGCGTCTTCGAGGGCACGCACCCATAGTGGAGACAGTCGCCCCCGAGCTTGTCCGTCTTCTCGATCAGCACCGCCTTGGCGCCGAACTGGGCGGCCCCGGCCGCCACGGTGAGGCCGGCGGCTCCGCCACCCAGGATGCCGATGTCGTAGTCGTAGGTAGGCATGGGGACTCCTTCGAGAGTCGGGACGACGCTACGTCTTCCGGTCCAGGGCGGCCCGGGCGATCCGCGTCACGTACACGGTGACGGCCACGGTGGCCGCGAGGCCGATGAGGTAGAGGGCCCACTGGGCGGGCGTTCGCCGCCCTCCCGGCTGGCCCAGAGTGGCGAGGCTTCCGGCGAGCGAGCCGAGGTAGACGTACATCACGGTCCCGGGCAACATGCCGAGCCAGGAGGCGAAGAAGTAGTCGCGCAGGGAGACCCTCGTCAGGCCATAGGCGTAGTTCAGAAGGTTGAAGGGGAACACGGGCGAGAGCCGGGTGAGCCCCACGATCTTCCAGCCCTCTCGAGCCACGGCGTCGTCGATGGCCTGGAACTTCTCGTTGCCCTCGATCTTCTTCGCTACCCAGCCCCGCGCCAGGTATCGGCCCACGAGGAACGCCGCCGTCGCTCCGAGGGTGGCCGCGACCGAGACGAGGGCCGAACCCTTGACGACGCCGAACACGACCCCGGCCCCGAGCGTAAGGACCGAGCCGGGCAGCAGGATCACGCAAGCCACGATGTAGAGCCCGATGAAGAGGGGCGCGCTCCAGGGCCCGAGGCTGTCGATCCAGGCCAGCGCGCTTCGGAGAAGTTCCTGAGCGCGGAAGTAACGGGCTGCGGCGAGGACGGCGACCGCGACCACGGCCACGAGGGCGAGCTTGATCGTCGGGCCTCGGTTTGCGGGTCGCGTTGACTCGCTCACGGGGTCCCCCTCCCGTTCGTGCAGGATGGATCCGGCCTGACCCCTCGGCCTCCGCCGGCGGTGACGGAGAGCCGCGTTCCCGGCGTCCGGCGCGTCGCGACGGCAGGAGAGCCGTGTTCCGGAGGTTCACGTCTGACCTCTTTCACGAACTCCAGTGGCTCCTCCTTGCCGCCCCCCCGGGGGGCTGGATCGATGATGTCGCCGAGAGCAAGGGGCTCAGTGTGGATCGTCGAGCGTCTTCGTCAAGTTCTGGAGCGGGGAGTCGTTGGACCCTGACGAGGAAGCGTGACGACTTGGCAGAGAGCTGCGAGGCGGTGCGGAGGACAGAGGGCTCCGCCGCCCAGGCACCTGCGGCCGTAGGAGAGACGTCTTCTTGCCGGCAGAAATCGCGTGGGATCTCGAACCGGTCCTGCGCGAAGGGAGTCGGTGGGACTCAGTCGTTGATGGCGTCCTGGCGGTCCTGGAGGACCCGGCGGGCCACTTCAACGAGGGGAGCGAGGAGGCGGTCCAGGCCGTCGACGACGTCGGCGTTCTCTTCCCCGTGCAGACGGTAGTGGTGGAGGAAGCGGTCGAGCAGCACGTGCAGTGTGGGCGCGCGGCCAGCGCGAGACAGGGAACCCCGGTACTCCCCGGCGAGCTCGTTGAGGAAGTTCCAGAAGAACTCCCGGTTCGTGATGGAGGGGTTCCTGGGCGAGTGGAAGATCTGTGCCGCGAGCAGGTGCAGGAGCGTGTCGCGTCGGTCGCTTCTCAGGCCGGCGTCTCGGGCGAGCAAATCCACCACCACAAACGCGAAGGCATCGACCGCCAGGTCGTCCTCCACCTCAGGCGGCACGCCGGAAACATCCTTCAGGACCCTGAGCGCCTCGAAGACCCTGGCGCGGGTCGGTTCCACGAAGGTGGCCTTGAGCTCGCTGGCCGCGGCGCAGATCGGATCCCATGCGGAGAGCCTCGCCGGCGGCGCGTTCACTCGGCCTCGGCACGCCCGGCGGGCTGAAGGCGTTCATCCGAGACGCCGCTCGACGGTTGAACCGGAGAAGGTCGGCGAGGTGCGTCTTTGGGAGGGGGGCCAGAGTGGAGGAAGCGTCTCTCCATGGGGTCCTCGGAGAGGATACAAATTTCTTAGAAGCAATGTCTTTTTTTATCGACCGAGGAGTCCGCCGACATGAACGCGGACGCTGGACGTGCGACCGGAATACTTCGGCGGAGCTCAGGACGACGCTTGTCGAAACTCGGCGTTCACGGCGGCCACAAGCTCCGGGCTGGTCAGCAGGTCGATGGCGGTCCAGGCGATCGCCTTGGCACCGAGGAGCATGCCCTGATGGGCGCGCTCGGAGACGGAAAGGCCGGCCGCCTCAGCGGAGTGCCAGGGAGTGCCCTCGGGATGGGTTCCTACGAAGAACCAGGAGGCGGGCACGCAGCGGCTCAGGGCGCCGAAGTCGGTCGACCCGTAGCACGACGCGTTCTCGCGCGGCGGGGTGCCGAGGGCGAGGAGGTTTCCCCGCACGACGTCCTCGAGGGCGCGATTGAAGCGAGTGCCGGGGAGCCTTTCCCGCTCGAGAGCTTCGAGGCGGGTCCCGGAGGCCAGGGCGGCGCCCCGGGCGCAGTCGAGGACCCGCTGGTGCAACTCGCGCAGATAGGCCTCGTCGAACGCGCGGATCACGAACCGCGTGGCCGCCCGCTCGCACACGACGTTCGTCGAGTCCCCACCGTGGGTCACGATTCCGTGGATGCGGGCTTCGGGCTTCACATACTGGCGCAACGAGTTCACAGCGGCGTGGGTGAGCAGGACGCCGTCGAGCGCGTTTCGGCCGCGCCACGGATCCACGGCACTGTGGGCCGAGCGGCCGAAGAAGGTGAATTCCATCTCCGAAAGGGCGAGGTCGCGTCGAAGCAAGATCGTTTCGGTGTACGGGTGGAACATGAGGCAGGCGTCCACCGAGGAGAAGGCGCTGGCCTTGACCAGCTCCACCTTGCCCGCGCCGTCCTCCTCGGAAGGCGTACCGAAGAGCCAGAGCTCGCCGGGAAGAGCCCCGAGGACCTCCTTCACCCCGACGGCCGCCCCCAGGTGGCCGGCCGCGATCAGGTTGTGAGCGCAGCCGTGGCCCACTTCGGGAAGGGCGTCATACTCGGCCACGAGGCCGATGGCTGGACCCGGGCGGCGGCCTCGGACTTTCGCGACGAAGGCCGTCGGCAGCCCTGCCAGGGGGGTCTCGACCTCGAAGCCGTGCGCTCGAAGGGATGCGATGAGCCGTGCTGAGGCTCGGTGCTCTTGACCGCTGCGCTCCGGATCGGCATGGAGGGCCCGGCTCAGGTCGATGAGATCCGGCGAAACCGCGTCGATGGCGCGCGCCGCCTCCGCCTTCAGTGCTTGAGGAGTCACGCTCCGTTCCGTCCCCTGGCCCGTTCGGCCCAATCGATGTCCATGGCAACTCCCGGTCAGATGGCGCTCCCAGCCCCCCTGTAGCGATTGCGGGGCACGGCCTCGTTCGAACGGCACGATACCGTCCTTTCGCCGGGGTAGGAAACGGGGAAATGCCCGAGTCGACGTTCTTGAGCGGCAGCCGCGAACAGGGACCGCGCTGGTTCACCCACGTGGCCTTCCCCGTCTTCGAATCACGCCTCGAGAAGGGTGCGGAGGCGACGTCGATCGCACGCCCTGTTGGGCGACCGACACGCGAGCGGCCGCTCTTGGAGGTACCGCGAAACCGTCTTGGGGTCCAGTTCGGCGGCGAACCGGATCATGTCCCCGGCGCGCTCGCAACCGCACGACCGCCGGGCGAGATAGGAGACCCCCATCCAGTAGTAAGCGAGGGCGAAGTAGGGGTCTTCTCCGACGGAAGCCTCGAAGGCGACGATCGCCTTTTCGACGCGTCGGTCCACGGCCCCCTGGAGAGCCTTGCGGAGTCTGAGGCTCGTGGGGTCATCGGCCGGCAGGGGGTCGAGCTGCCCGAGAAAGTGGCGCGCTTTCACGTAGTAGGCGCGTCCCAGTTGATAATACGTCTCCGCCGAGTGCTCTCCCTTCTTCTTGATGGACTCGTTCAGGAAGCGGATCGCTGGATTGAAAGCTCCCTTTCTCAGGAGGTAGATGGCCATCGAAAAGTAGATCTCTGGCGGTGTTGGATGAGACTCGAAGGACTCGTTGATGGATGCCAGCGCCTGCTCGTACTCCTCGTCGAGCAGATGGATCAGAGAAACGATGTTACAGGCGAGTGAAGTGCAGTATTGAGGCAGATTCTTGCGCCATTCTGAGATGATCATGCTCCCCATGAAGGTCAGGAAATGCTCCAGGCGTCCCACTTGCTCGTTCTTGTAGAGCCACTTTGCCTGCTCGGCGAGCTCCAGAGCGCGGTCCCTGTACTTCCTGTTCTTCTGGCCGCCCTCGTCGCGAAGAAAGCTGTATGCGATGTAGTAGAGAAAGGCGAGGTTGTAGAGGATGTTAGGGTTGGGCTCCGATTCGGTCAGGGTCTCCTCGACGAACTGGATGGCGCGAAAGAGCCCCCGCACCCGATAGACCCGCGACCAGTCGCCCCACGGCACCTGCAGAGCCGCCAGCACGGCTGACCTCTGTCGTTCCGGTTGCATCCGCTCCAGAAGATCCTCGATGCGTTTGCGGGCTGCTCCCCGGGCGCGGTCCCGGAGCTCCTCCATCTTCTTAATGATGAAGAGTCGTTCGACGTGCTTGTCCGGAAGCACGTCGAAGAGCTCGGCCAGGTCTTCCGGCGCGTCGATCTCCCGCAGAGGTCTCAGAAGGATCTGATCCATTCCACGCGATCCTGGCCCTAGACGAATCGGACCTCCTCGGTGGCGGCGTTGACGACGAAGATCCGCTCGTTGTTGGCCTCGGCATCGGAGGGGAAGAAGAAGAACCCGAGACGGTCGCGCGCATACCCCTGAGTGTAGCCGACCTGGGTCTCCCCGTCCTTGAAACGAACGGCCGTCTTCTTTCCGTAACCAGCCCTTTCGACGTCACTTCTCTCCTGATAACTCCGATCTCCGTCGAAACTCTTTACGAAGAACACCGCCTTCAATGCGCGAACGTCGACCCGTTGAACGTCACCCGTTTCTCTCGTCGATACATGAAACACGGGGCGCTGGGGAAAGAAATCGTTCGTGGTCCCCTTGTGGATCGTTCCATCGAGGGATCGGACTACCACCCTATTCTGCATCACTGCCTCCTCTCCCCCTCGCCATCTCCCCCGCGTCAGGCCGTCCTTCCAACAGCTACCGTCCCCCGGTGGTCCACGGCCGCTCGTCTTCGACAACCTGATCGCAACGCGCTAATGGTGACAGTTTGGCTCCTGATTCGCGATTGTCAACGGATCAACGGGGCGCGGGCGCTTCCCGGTCGCTCTCTCGCCGGCCCTCCGTCGAGCTTTTCCGCCCCCGTCGCTTCTGGTAGCATACTTCCCTCTCCGCCTCGGGGCGTGACCCGGCGGATGTTGGCTCCACGCAAGCGGAATTCGATCCAGGGACCCGGCCAGTCCGGAGGAGGCGACGATGGCGGACGTGGAAGACGTCAAGGAGCTCAAGAACTTTCACGTGGAGGTTCCTGCGCGGTGTGAAGGCTTCTTTCTGAAGGGCTCGAACTCGCTCGGCTGGGGAATGAAGAACCGGCTGGCCCGGATTTTCCATCCGGGAACCGGTCGCACGGTCATGCTCGCGATCGATCACGGCTACTTTCAAGGTCCCACGACGGGGCTCGAGCGCATGGACGTCACGGTTCCCCCGCTTCTTTCCTACGCCGACACCCTGATGATCACCCGCGGCGCGCTGAGAACCACGATCGCTCCGGAGTTCACCAAGGGCGTGGTTCTCCGGGCGAGCGGAGGCCCCAGCATCCTGAAAGAGCTGTCGAACGAGCAGATCGCCGTGGACGTGGAGGATGCGCTGCGCTTGAACGTCTCCGCCGTGGCCGTGCAGGTGTTCATCGGGGGTGAGTTCGAGTCGCAGTCGGTCCACAACCTGACTCGCCTCGTAGACGTGGGCAACCGCTACGGGCTGCCCGTCCTGGGGGTCACGGCGGTGGGCCGCGAGATGGTGCGGGATGCGCGGTACATGAGACTCGCGAGCCGAATCTGCGCGGAGCTCGGCGCCTCCTTCGTCAAGACGTACTTCGTCGACGAGGACTTCGAGACCGTGACGGCGTCCTGCCCCGTGCCGATCGTCATCGCCGGGGGCAAGAAGATCCCGGAGCTCGATGCCCTGAAGATGGCACACCGCGCCATCCAGCAGGGGGCCCTGGGCGTGGACATGGGACGCAACATCTTCCAGTCCGACGCGCCAGCGGCCATGATTCAGGCCGTCCGGAGCGTGGTGCACGAGCGGGAGACGCCGGAGGCAGCGTACGAGCTCTACCGCACCCTGGCTCGGAAGCCGAGACGGCGCCGAACGTGAGGTCGACGTGATCCACCGGTGGTCGGACGCCGACGCGTCGGCTGCGGTTGCGTCCTGGGGCCCGGCCTGGGGCGAGGCGCTGGCGCTCCGGACCTACTCGGCGCGGCTGCTCGGCCGTGACCCGGCGCTGGTGCTCCACGGGGGCGGAAACACCTCTGTCAAAGATCTGCAGCGCGACCTCTTCGGGGAGGAGGTTCCGGCCCTGTTCGTCAAGGCCTCCGGGCTCGACCTGGCTGCGCTCGAGCCCGAGGGCCACGTGGGGCTTGCACTGGTCGAGCTCTGCCGTCTTCGGCGGCTCGAGTCGCTGACCGACGACGAGATGGTCGGCGCCTTACGGCGCCACCTTCTCTCGCATGGCGCGTCGAACCCGTCGATCGAAGCTCTGGTTCACGCGTTCCTTCCCCCGCGCTTCATCGACCACACGCACGCCGACGCCGTCCTGGCGCTGACCCATACGGCCGAGGGCGAGCGACACGTGCGCGACGCCCTCGGACCGGACGTGATCGTGCTCCCCTACGAGACGCCGGGCTTCCCACTGGCGAAGGCCTCGGCCGACGCGTTCCACGCACCGGAGAACGCGGGGGCGCGGGGCATGGTGTGGCTCCGCCACGGCATCGTCACCTGGGGGGATACGGCGAGGGAGTCCTACGATGCAATGATCGACCTGGTGAGCCGGGCCGAGGAGTACCTCGCGAGGCGAGCGGTGGGCTTGTGGGTCGCCGCGCCGGACGTTTCCAACAATGAGGCTCGCCGACGGTTCGTCAGCGTCGCACCGCTTCTGCGAGGGGCGGTGTCCCCGGAGGTGGGGGGCGAAGACCGGACGCGGCGGCCGATGATCTTGAGGCCGCTCCTCCGAGACGATCTCCGTGCCCTCCTCGACCGCCAGGGGACGAGAGCGTTCGCGGTCACCCCGCCGCTCACTGCCGATCACCTGATCCGAACGAAGCCCCTGCCCCTGTGGGTCGATGCACCCGCCTACGACGAGCCGGAGCGGCTGCGGGCGCAGCTGACAGAGGCGGTTGCCGGTTACGCCCAGGCGTACGCTGCGTATGTGGCTCGCAACGGCGGCCGCGCGGATGTCGGCGGCTCCGCCGTCGATCCGCTGCCACGGGTGATCCTGCTGCCCGGCCTCGGCGCGATCTGTGCCGGGACCGACGCGCGGGCCGCCGACATCGCCTGCGATATCACCGCCCAGACCCTCGCGGCGAAGGCCCTGGCCGCGGGACTGGGCCGGTTCGAGGGACTGGCCGAGGCGCAGCTGTTCGCCATGGAGCACCGGGGACTTCAGCAGGCCAAACTGGGCACGGGGCCGGAGCCGCCGCTGTCGGGCCGGGTCGGGGTGGTCACCGGTGCCGCGGGCGCTATCGGCTCGGGCATCTGTGAGGGGCTCTTGCGGGAGGGATGCCACGTCGCGGTCACGGACCTCCCCGGCGAGGGCTTGGACCGGGTCGTGGAGGAACTCTCGCGGGCCTATCCGGGCCGGGTGGTCGGCGTGCCGCTCGACGTGTCCGAGGCCGTCTCGGTACGCCGGGCGTTTGAGACGGTGATCGGAGCCTGGGGGGGCATCGACCTCGGGGTGGTCAACGCGGGGCTCGCGCACGTGGCGTCGCTCGCCGACCTGAGCCTCGAAGCCTTCCGGCGCCTGGAACGGGTCAACGTGGAGGGGACGCTCCTCGTCCTGCAGGCGCTGGCGCGTCACTTCGCGGTCCAGGGTCGTGACCTCGGGGGCGACGTGGTGCTCATCTCGACCAAGAACGTCTTCGCGCCGGGGGCCCAGTTCGGTGCGTACAGCGCCACCAAGGCCGCGGCCCATCAGCTCGCGCGGATCGCGAGCCTGGAGCTCGCTCCCCTGGGGGTCCGGGTGAACATGGTGGCGCCGGACGCGGTATTCTCGCACGGCGGAAGACGCTCGGGCCTCTGGCAAGAGGTGGGGCCCGACCGGATGCGGGCACGGGGCCTCGACGAACAGGGGTTGGAAGACTACTACCGAAGCCGAAACCTCCTCAAGTCAAGGGTGACGGCCGAGCACGTAGCGCGGGCCGTGCTCTTCTTCGCCACCCGGCAGACGCCCACGACCGGCGCCACGCTCCCGGTGGACGGGGGCCTCCCGGACGCAACTCCCCGCTGACGGCGGGTCAAACCGACGGGGCGCCGCACCTTGTGGCGCCTGCCGATCCCCTCCCGATTCCGCGAAACGAGGGGGGAGCCCGAACTTCCGGGCTCCCCCTTGTGTGGCCTGGGGACGATCTCGGCTACTTGAACTGGATGTTCGCGCTCCTCGTGGCACCCAGCGGCGAGGTCACCAGGACCGCCTTCGGCGCGGAACACCAGAAGCCCGTGCCGTTGCTCCCCGTATTCGTCGGATTGATGGTGCCGGCGCTGTTCACCGAGACGTCGTAGCTCCAATTGCCGAGCGCATCCACGGTGGCCGTGCCGATCACCGGGTTGGTGGCGGCAGTCATCGGGGTACAGACCCCGTTTGCCTTGTAGGTCGGCGGCGTGGTGATGTCGTACCGGATCGCCAGGGTCTGGCTTGCGGCGATGCTGTCGGTGCCGGTCACGGTCCAACGCCACGTCTTGTTCGTGAAGATGGACTTCGCGATGAGGATCGCCTCCGTTGCGTTGACGGTCACCGTGACCGTGGCGGTGTTGGCGGACAGGCCACCCGCCACGTCCCTCGCCTTGTAGCTGAACGTGTAAACGCTGCCGCCACCAGATCCGGTGAAGGTGACGGTACCGCCGGCGCACGCCGTGCCGACCGAAGCCGGGACCCCTCCGCATGCGATGGTGGCGCCCGCCGCCGGCAGCGTCTGGATCACGGCTGCGGCGAGGTCGGCCACGCCGTCCGGGTCGGTGTCGTTGGCGATCAGGTTGATCGTAACGGCCTTGTTGTTGGGGGCGCCGCTCGCGTCATTGATCGCGGTCGGGACGTCGTTCACCGGCGCGATGGTGACGTGGAGGTATCCCTCCGCAGAAACTGTGCCGCCAACGGTCACCCTGTACCCGACCAGGTCGGGGCCGTTGTAATTTGCCTTCGGCGTATAGACGATTTGCTGGTCGGCGCTGACCGTCGCCGTGCCATTCACCGGCGCCGCCGAGATTGTCAGCGTCGCGGCGGCGGCCGCAACAGGTGCACCGTTCAACGTGTCATTGGCCAGGACGTCGATGGTTGGGGGCGTGACGCAACTCGTCGCCGGCGTTGCCGAGCAGTCCTCGTTCATCGTCAGGCTGTCGGCGTTGGTGACCACAACGTCTGTCAGCACAGGGGTGCCGACGGTCGTGCGGACATCCAGCGAGGCGGTGCCGCCCCGGAGAGAGGTCACTGAGACCCTGGCTGGCGGTGCGAAGAGGTTGGGGATCGACAACTGATGGGTGCAGGGGGCGGTCAGGGTCATGGCGCCAAAGCCGTCCAGGGTCAGCTGGGGGCTGGTGAAACAATCGCTCGTGACAGCGTCGACCGTCAGCGTGGCGGTGGACGGCGTGTAGGTCGCTCCGAGAATGTCCGCCTCGTCCGTCACGTTCGCCGGGAAGTAGCCCGGCACGACACGGCCGTTGTCCAGCACGCATACTTGGCTGGGGATGGTCAACGGCGCATTCTGTCCCCACCAGGTGTTGCCGGTGGGGCTGTTCCTGAACATCTGGAAGTACGTGACCGGAACGCCGCCCACACCGGTCGTCGTCGGGGCGGTCGGGTTGCCCGCGGCATCCGTCCCGCAGGCGGTGTCGTAGTAGCCCATGTCCGGGTTGGAGGTCGTCGTTGCTGTGCCCGCGGGAAGGCGCGGATTCATGGTGGGGAAGGCGGTCACGAAGACGTCCAGCTTCTTGACCCCGGCGGCCGTCTCCCCATAACTCGCGCGGTCCACGGTGACCCGACCCGTAATCGGGGCCTCGAACACCCGGCCAGCCGTGGAGAAGGCGTGCTCGCCGCCCGCCGAGGGAGGGATCTCGACACCGTTCACCTCCACGCGAAAGATATTGGGGTCACGGAGGCCGCCGCTCGTCACATAGATCGGCCTGGCCGGCATGCCGGGGAGGTC
Source organism: Deltaproteobacteria bacterium (assembly GCA_016214985.1). Classification (GTDB taxonomy): domain Bacteria; phylum Desulfobacterota; class Deferrisomatia; order Deferrisomatales; family JACRMM01; genus JACRMM01. The sequence goes on from JACRMM010000014.1 coordinate 192,422, forward strand.
GGTGGGAGCGTTGCCCATTATGCAATCGCCTGGGAGCGGAACGGTCGGGGTCGGGACCGTCAGCGCACATGTGCCGCCGGTGAGAGGTCCGAGACGCGCCGGGTCGGCGATGTACTTCCTCCCCGTGCCCGGATACGCAGTCTTTGCGGCGAGCGCGTCATAGAACGGATCCTGACCGGCAATCAGGTCCGGGATCGGAGGCACTTCGGGGCCGCCGGGAGCGGGCGACGGCAGCAGGAAAGGCCCGATGCTCGTGTTCAGCGCGCACGAGAAGTTGGTCCCGCAGGTGATGCCGACGTCCTGCGTGAAGAAGAGCCTGTCTCCCACGCTCAACCCGGGGAAGTCGAAGACGCCGAACGGCGTATACACCTTGTAGTCACCGGCCGTCGGGATCGACGCGATCTTGATGCGAACACGGCCAAAGGTGATCTGGTCGTTGGCGAGGGGCGCGCCGCCGCCAAAGGCGCCCTCCATCGAGAGAACCAGGGACATGCCTCCTTGAATCTTACTGCCCGCCGTGGCGTTCCAGTAGAAGTGCTCGGGTGAGTAGTTGGTGAAGGGTACCTCTGGCACCGCCCCCGTCGGCAAGTTACCGGGAAGGATCAGCAACCAGCCACCGTTCAGCTCTGCCTGGTTCTGCGGCAGGCCAAAGTCGAGTGTCAGGCCCGACTTGTCCTGATACCACGCCGGGTACCCCCCGTTCGCGGCATCCACGGGGCCGACCCGTTCGAGGGCCGCATGGCTGACCTGTGGCGCTCCGAGCAAGAGCGTCGCTGAGGTGAAAATCGTACTCGCCAACATCGTCCGTGGGATGAACCTCCGCTTACTCATCTTCCGTCTCCTCCATTGGTGGTATGACGTGTCCGGCGTATTCCATTCGCTCTCGTTCCTCCCCTCCCTTCTGTCCTGTATGTTGGTTGTTCCGGCGGCGCCTCGGGCTCGCAGGGGCGCAGAGCGTGCGCCGCACGGGCCGGCTTCGGAGGCGCCGCGAAGCCGTTTCGCGCGGCTTGGGCGGCTTCCCGCGGCCCAGATATTGTTCACTGTCTTTCGCCGGCGGTTGGTAGCGGCATCCGCTCCCGGAGGAAGACCCGGCTCCACGGCGTCGGCTTCACTGTATAGGGCCCACGGCAGGGAACAACGGGGGGTAGTACTCATTCGGGGTCGCCTGGGACCCCAATTCGAGTCTGCAGGGGCTCCGGCTTTCTGTATGCCTCCGGGGTTCGCAGACGAGGGGATGGAAAGGGAATCAGAACCTGAGGTCGGATACGGCGGCCCGACAGAAGACGATCGCGGCAAACACGCCATACGAGAGGAGGGACGCTGCCGCGAGCTTCCGAAGAAAGACCGGGAGGACGTCGGCGAGCCCGCTCGCTCTTTGGTAAGGCAGCAGGGCTCCCACACCCAGGGCCGGGACGGCGCCTGCTAACAGGGACAGATACAGCGGGTACCCGACGTACCAGTACCCGGCCTGGAAGACGCAGAAGGGGCAGTGGTGCGTGGGCAGCTCGTAGAAGTAGAGGCACTGGTAGGAGAGGAACGCCGCCACCGAGACCGCAAGGGTCGCCGCCCCGCTCAGGCTGAAGAGAGAGCCCGCTGCCCGGGAGCCGCGCGCGAGAAACCAGCCCCCCAGGGCGAACGTCAGCAGCATCGCCACGCCGAAGGAGGCCTCCATCGCCGGGCGGGGGAAGGAGGAGAGCAGCGCCGGGAGGCCGCGGCCCCCCTCACTGAAGAGGCTCCCGCAGCAGGACGTGATCACGTTGGGTTTGAGGCTGAGGAAGTAGAGGCCCTGGAGTGCCGCCTCCGCCAGCATCGACGGGGTGAGCAGGAGGAGCAGGAGGTACTTGGGCCGGACCAGTGGGTAGGCCGGCGAGCGGTTGTCGGCGTGGTTGACGACGAGCCAGACCCCGGCCAGGAGGAAGTTGAACACCTTCACGAGCAGGGCGGCGTAGCCCCACCGGTTGAGGGCGAGCGAACCGGCCGCGCACATGGCGCCCACGAAGAGCTTCGAGAGGTCGTCGGCCACGTAGACGAAGAGGAAGAGCGACCCGAGCTGGAAGAGGAACGCCCAGAAGAGGACGGTCGTGATCAGGTATGTCTTCCGCTCGAGCGCGAGCTGGAGTTCGCTGCCGCTCGCGAGGTCCCAGCGCCGCAGGATCTGGACCGCGAACCGCGAGGCGTGCAGGAGCACCAGGCCCACCAGGACCGACCCGGCCAGCAGCGCCACGACCGGCGGGTGCAGGATCACCGGCTGCTCCCGTCCACGACCCGACCGTCGCGCATCTCGACGACCGCGTCCACGAAGGGGGCCCCGGACACGAGGGGGTCGTGGCTCGCGATCACGATCGTCTTCCCGTCTCTCTTGAGGCGGCCCATGACCTCGAGGAAGTCCTGGGAGAGCCGGGTGTCCAGGTGGGCGGTCGGCTCGTCGGCGATGAGCACCGGCGGATCGTTGATGAGGGCGCGGGCGATGGCGACCCGCTGGGCCTCTCCGCCCGACAGCCACTCGACCTTGGCCGAGGCCTTGGGCGCGATGTCGAGCAGGTCCAGCAGGTGCAGGGCCCGGCTGCGCAGCGGGCCGTACTTCGCGCCCGTGGGGTAGGCCGGCAGCATCACGTTCTCCAGGCAGCTGACGCCCCGGATCAGGTGGAACTGCTGGAAGATGAAGCCGCTCGTCTTCCGGCGGACCTCGGTGAGGAACCGCTCGGGCAGGCTCGTGACCTCCCGGCCGAAGAGGACGACTCGCCCCGCCGTGGGCCGGGCCATGCAGCCGAGGATGCCGAGCAGCGTGGTCTTGCCCGACCCGCTCGGTCCCTTCAGCACGGTCACCCGACGAGGGTGAACGGTGAGCGACACCCCGTCCAGGGCCGTGAACTCGTTGGGCCGGCCCGCGTGGAAGATCTTCCGGACGTCGAGCACCTCGATCACCGCGTCACATCCTTTCGGACCCTACGATCTCATCACCGAGTCCGGGTCGACCGTTGCGGCGCGCCACACCGGGACCACGGTCGCCACGGTGTAGGGCACCACGCAGAGGAAGAACAGCGTCGCCACCTGGTACGGGTCCACGAGGGGCGCGAGGCGAAACTCCGGGTACAGCACCGACCAGCCCTTGAGCACGGGCGCGAGCAGCGCCGACGACCCGAAGAACACGTGGACGTAGGCGAGCACGAGCCCGAGCACGAAAGAGGAGAGGGACACAACCATCCCCTCCCAGGACTTCATCACGATCACGTCGCCGGTCTCCCACCCCACGGCCTTCAGGATGGCGATTTCCCTCCTCTCGGCCTCGCTCAGGCCCGAAGCCTTGTCCCAGGCCAGGATCGCAAAGGCGAGCACCGACCCGAGCAACACGAACAGAAGCACGCCGCTGCGCCAGTTGAAGACCGACTCGTAGGTCCTGAGGATCTCGTCGCGCACCACGGGCCGCGTGTCCGGAAGGCGCTCCAGGACCTTCTTCGCCACGGTCAGCACCTCGTTGGGGTTTCGCACCCCCAGGACTAGGTCGGTGAAGTAGCCCTCCGGCATCCCGAAGATCGCCCGAAAGTCCTCGGCGGTCACGAGGACGAGGTCCGCCGCGACGAGCTCGGATTCCTTCGGGAGAATCTCCCCGATCTCCAGGGTGTTGAGGGTACCCCGGTGTGTGCGGAAGGGCAGGAGGTTGCCGAGCGACGCCAGGCTGCTGCGCGTGAGTCCCGGGCCCACGACGACAGTGCCGGCCGGGAAGGATGCCTGTTCGGGAACCATCAGGGTGTAGTTGGCGCCGAAGACCGGGTCGAAGTAGTAGCCCCACAGCCGGCCGCGCACGGAGTGCACGCCCAGGATGCCCCGAAGGGCTTCCGCGTAGGAAGCCGGGACGAGCTCTTGCCGACCGGCCATCAGCCGCTGGACGATCAGTTCCGGTGCCCCGCGCAGGACGCGCGCGGCCTCCTGCTTGAGGGCCTGGGTGAAGAACGTCACGGAGGCCAGCAGGAAGACGACGAGCGTGTACACGAGGATGAGCGCCGCGTTGCGGCCCTTGCGCCGGAGCAGGGAGGCGAGCGTGAAGTCGAGGAGGTGGATCTGCTTCTCGATCATCGGGGCTCTCCCCTCAAGTGCGGAGGCGGCGGCAGGAGGGAGCCGGAGGGGAAGTGTTCGAAGGACAGCGGGGAGTCCTGGAAGGGGGTGTGGAGGTCGGCCAGGGCTGGGTGCCTCGTGTAGCGGGCGTCCGTGAACAGGCACAGATCCGTGAGCCCGAGGCGAGCCGCGAGGCCGGCCAGCCGGTCGAGGCGGGCGCCCGCGGCGGTGCCGGAGAAGCCCGCGTGGACGGCCAGGATCCCGGCGACGCCGAGGCCTGCCCCCAGGGAGGCGAGAAAGAGGTGAGCTCGGCGCGGGCGCGTCATCAGTCGGCGTCCACCCATTCGGCGGGTCCCAGCGCGCCCGCCTTGTCCGCGGCCGGGTCCGGCGTCGCCACATACGCGCCCAGGGCTCCGAAGCGGCGGTTGCGCGTGTAGGTGAGCGGGGGCGTGAGGCCGGTCTCGAACCGGTAGAACCTCTCCAGCGCCCACACGAACCGGGCGCGGCTGAGGGCCCGGCCCGAGAGCCGCAGGGCCTCGACCAGAAGCTTCGCGGAGCAGTACGCCGAAATCGCGGCCTGGCGATGGGTCGGCGACAGCTCGCGCCCCCCCAGCAGGCGTGCGAGTTCGCCCTCGGCTCGCGGGTCCCGGTCTTGCGGGAGCGTGGGGTAGGCGAGAAACAGCCGACCCGCGAAGGTCCGGGGGGCATCGAGGGCGGCCTCGCCGGCCAGGACGCCCGGGGTCAGGACGTAGGGCGCCCACTCGAGCGCTCGCGCGGCCTCGAGGAGCGAGCGGGTCTGGTGTTCGACGCCGAGGAAGACGACGACCTCGGTTTGGGCCTCGCGGAGTCGGGCGACGACGGCCGGCGCGTCGAACTCCGGGCCGGAAAACGGCACTCGCCGCACCTCGCTCCAGCCCCGGGCTTGGGCCGCCGTCTCCAGGGCCGTCGCGATCGATCCCAGGTCCGAGGACGCCGGGTAGACGAGCGCGGCGCGGGGGCTCGCGAGCCCGGCCCGGCGCGTGGCGAACTCGACCAGGCAGAGGGCCTGCTCCCGGACCCCGGCGAAGAGATAGAACGTGCTTCGGTTCCGGGCATAGTCGTCCAGGGGATAGAGGGTGAACGGCCCGACGACCGGTACGTCGCCCGGGGAGGGGTCGGCCCGAGACCGGGAGCCGGCCCCGGGCAGGAACGGACTCACCAGGGCGAAGGGCTCCGGGTCCAGGGACGCCGCGCCCGGCTCTCGGACGACCAGCTCGATCCTCCGGCCGTAGACGCCCCCGGCTTGGTTCACCGCCCCGAAGGTGGCGAGGAGGACGTCGCGCATGGTCTGGCCGATCCCGGCGGCCGGCCCCTCGGACGGAAGCAGGGTGCCCACCCGCACGGTGGTCTCGCCGATCCCCGGGTCCGTGTCGTCCCCCAGCACCGCCAGGAACGCGACGAGGTCCTCGAGGTCCTGGGCGGCCATCTCGTAGACGGGCATGGAGGGATCGCCCGGCTGTCCCCCCGGGTACACGCCCGACGCCAGGTACGACCGGAGCGTCTCCACGGTGAACGGGCCGTGCTCCCGCCCGTTGGGGTGGACGTGGCCGTAGGCCTTGGTGAGGTACGGCCACGTCACGTTCGACGGGATCAGCCCGCTCTCGGGGCGGCCGGTGCCGTCGTAGCCGTGGCAGCCGCTGCAGGCGGACGCCTCCTCGGGCAGCTCGACCCCATCCGCTCCGAAGAAGGCGACGATCGGGTTCTGCGAGGGGCTGTGGCCGGTCCGGTAGATCTGCCGGCCCCGCTGCTGGGCCGGCGTCAGGGCGCCGGCTTGCGCCGGCACAGGGGCTGCGGCGAGGAGCAGCCCGAGGACCGCGACGGACGGGACCCGCCTCGGACGGGTCGTCATGGTCGCTCGGTCGGCGCGCCGTCGCGGAGGGCCGCCTCCAGTTGCCGCACGAGGTCCTCGGCCTCGGCGGCGGGCGAAGCCTTTACCCAGAGCCCGGTCCTCAGGTTCCCGATGAGGTAGACTCCTCGGTGGCGTTCCGGGTCTTCCAGGTACTGGCCGAGGCGGTAGTTGATCCAGTTCACGTTCTCGGGCTTGCCCGTCAGAAACAGCCAGCCCGGGCCGGCTCGGAACGCGCCGGCGTACTGGCGGACCTTGTCCGGCGTGTCCCGCTGCGGGTCCACCGTGACCGAGACGAGCGTGGCGTCCCGGCCGAGGCGCTCGCCGAGGATCTTCTGGACCCGGGACAGGATCAGGTTCTGCCGCGGACAGATCGTCCGACAGTTGATATAGAACCCGCTGATCAAGACGACTCGCCCCTCGAGGACGTCCGTGTAGAACCGGACCTCGTCGCCCTGCTGCGTGACGAGCGGGAGGTCGGTGAAGTACGACCGACCCGGCCCCGCCGCGGGTCCGGGCGCCGGCGTCGGGGAGGCGGTGCCGCCCCCGGGGCCGGCGGCCAGGGCGAGCGCCAGGGCGGCGCCCAGGGCGAGTCGGTGCAGGGCGGGGGCCGTCACGACGTTGGTCCTCATGTCTTGGCGCGGGCCGCGCGGAGTTCGTCGAGGAGTCCCTCGACGACCGAGGCGGAGGGGAACCCGTAGAGGCGGTTCCAGGCGCCCCGGCGGCCGTCGACGACGAACACGGTCGGGGGGTGGTTGAAGAGGTCCGGCGAGTAGACCTCCAGGCCCTTGAGGATCGAGGTCACGTTGTCCTTCGTGCCGGTGAGGAAGGTCCAGCCGGGCCGGGCGCGGAGGTCCTGCGCGTGGGCTTTGAGCCGGGCCGGGATGTCGTTCGCAGGGTCGATGGTCAGCGTGATGAGGAGGACCTCCTTGCCCAGCCGCTCGCCCAGCCGCTTCTGGAGCGTCTGGAAGATCCCCTCCAGGACCGGGCAGATCGTCGTGCAGCTCGTGTAGGTGAACGTGATCGCCGCGAGCCGGTCGCCGATGACCCCGCTCAAGAAGCGTCGCGTCTGACCGCTCTCGTTGGTCACGTCCAGGTCGGGCACCCGGACGCGCACGGCGCTGCGGGAGGGAGCCGCGGCGCGGGCCGGCGCCGCCGGGGCGGCGAGCGCCACCAGACACAGGCCGGCGGTGATCCGGAGCAGGGCACGTCGCGGCTCTGCGGCGCTCACGGCGACTTCTCCGTCGGCTCGGTCCCGGTCACCTCGAGAAGGAGGGTCGGGAGCTCGTGAAACTCCAGGTGACGGGAGGGGATCTTGAAGAAGACGCTGTAGCGGCCCGGGCGGTCGGGCGACACGACCGCCTCGTAGGACCCGTCGGCCCCCGGCGTCGCGACCTGACGCACCTGCCAGCTGCCAGGCAGCCGGGTGGCGAGCACGACCACGTCCGAGAGGCCGGTCAGCGGTTTGCCCTCCGGCGGCTGACGCAGGGAGAAGCGCAGCTTCGCCGGCTGGCCGGCGGGGAATTTTCGTCCTTCGGTGAGGAACTCGAGCTTCGGCGGAAGCGCCGCGCGGGCGCGGGCGATCTGGGGGTCGACCTCGGCGGAGAACTCGAAGCAGTGGTACACCCAGGGCGAGTCGAGCACCATGGCCGCGATGTACCTCCCGCTCATCGGGACGCGGAACTTGGCCGAGTACACGCCCTTCTCGACCTCCTTCATGCTTCGGTCCACCACCCGAACGGCGCGCGGCACGCGGCCGTAGGTCGGGAACGACCCCATGGGCGCGACCATGCCCTCCATGTAGTAGAACACGGCGTTCTCGGCCGGGTTCGTGGCGAGCACCGTGTCCCACTCCCCGGTCGGCGACACGGCGTCGGCCGCGGCGGGAAACGGATACTCGCCGGGCGCCTTGCTGCCGAAGGAGACGGTCCGCGGGGTGAACGAGGCCTCCTTGGCCAGCTCGGAGAGCTGGATCAGGGTCGCCTCGGCCGTGCCGCTGCAGCGCACATACGCGAACGTGGACGTGAAGGCGACGCTCTGAGGCTGGGCGCCGACCCCGAACCTGTGCGTGATTGACCCGCTGGAGGCGTCGAGGACGTACACCTCGTTTCGGGTCCCGTTGGCCACGAACCCCCACCGCCCGCCCGGCGCGAACCGCAGGGCCGTGAGGCCGGGCGCGGTCTCGATCCGGGAGGTGATCTCGTTTCGCGCCGCGTCGATCACCGCCACGCCTCCCCCCTGGCTCGCCACATAGACCGCCTTGCCCAGCGCCGAGAACGCGACCGAGACCGGCCGGTCTCCGGAGGGCAGGTCCGCGAACTTCTTCAGGCGCTGCGAGTCGATCACGGACACGGTGTTCGCCTCGGCGCTCGTCACGTAGGCGAACAGGCTTGTCTCGGCAAAGGCGATCTCGTGGTGGCCGGCGCCGGTCGGGATGTGCGCCGCGACCGCGAGCGTGGCCGCGTCGAGCACCGTGACCCCGCCGGCCGGGCCGTCGTTCCCGATCCACAGGTACTTGCCGTCGGGCTGAAGCGCGATGCGGACCGGGTTCACCCCTGCCTCGGCGGTGCCGAGTACCTTGAACCCCTCCAGGTCCACGGCCGCAACCTCGCCGGCCTTCGGCATCGTGACGAAGAGGCGCTTTCCGTCGGCGCTCGCGACCCAGTCCTCCCCGCGCTCCTTGAGCAGGACCATGGCGTAGAGCTGGGTGATTCCCCCCACGTCCACGATCGGGTCGATCACCGAGATGCTGTGGTCGTTGTTCAGCACCAGGATGAAGAACTTGTTGAGGTTGACGTCGGGCTGGAAGGCGAGCGAGCCCTGGAGGTACCGGTTGACCCGGTCCCTGCACGGCAGCAGGGGCTTGCCCGCGGCGCCCTCGTCGCCCTTCAAGAGGTCGATCCAAACGGCGGGTTTGAGCGGGGACACCGGCGCCCCGGTGCCCGCGTCGTTCACCCGGAAGGCGACCTCGGCCTCGTGGCCCTCGGTGACCGGCGCGGCCTTGCCGTCGGGCTCCGGCGCAGAGCGGATGGAGAACTCGATCCGGAGCCCCTTGTCCACCACGGTGTCGCGTCCGCTGCTCCCCGCTGCCCCGGACTCGGAGTCGAGAGGCAGGCCGAGGACGAGCAGAGTCAGGAGCAGGAGCGGTTCACGGAGCTTCGTCACGGTTATCCCTCTCGGTGGGGGCGGGTGCAACCCGGTTCGGCTGCACCCGCCCCGCGGTGGACAGACCCCGGGTTCGGGGGCCTGTCGGTCCCGGGTTTACTGCACCCGCAGGACGCCCCAGGCGCCGTTCTCGAAGTGGAGCGGCGTGAAGTCGCGGTAGAGGTAGTCACCCCGGACACCTCCCGCTCCGCCAGCCCCGTTCTCGAGCACGAAGTCCCAGTGGGAGGACGGCCCCACGCCCTCCTGCCCGCCCCGCACGAAGCTGAACGGGTTGTGACCGAGTGCGCCGGAGTCGTTCACGTAGGGCTCCCTCTGCCAGGCGTGGCCGTGGAGCGTGAACACCGAGTTGCGTCCCTGGCCGCCCGGGTTCAGCACCCGCAGGCGGACGGCCTGACCCGGGGCCGCGGTCAGGGTCGGAGTCTGGGGCTCGCCGGTGGCGATGCTGAGGGAGTCGCGGAAGTTCAGGTTCCCGACGTCCACGGGGAGTGCGTCGGGCGAGTACCCGAGCCGCAGCCACAGCGGCTCGGTCTTGTAGTTGACCGCCATCATGCCGGAGTCCTCGGAGTCGTCCGCCAGGAGCGACGGCGGCACCGGGGCGTTGCCCTTCCAGCGCAGGTTCAGGTCGCTCTGGAGGACCAGGACGAGGTCGCGGAAGCTCGACCCGTCCGGCAGGGTGACCGTGGCCTGGGCGCGGCTGCGCGGGCGTTTGAGCGTGTCTTGGGGGCTTCCGTCCTCAACCCACTTCGCGCCCGCCGGTTCGATGATGAGCGCTCCGACCGCCCCCTTGCTGCTGTGTTTGATGGGGTCGGACGAGGTCAGGTTGACCGCGCCGAGCTCCGCCGGGCGGCTCTTGAGCGTGGTGCCGTCGAGCCACACCTCGCCCGCGTACCACCGGTAGGTCGTCGGGAGCAGGGTGTTCCCGGCGAGCACGGTCTGGGGAAGGTTGAAGCCCACGTTCGCCCCGTCGGACTTGGTCACGTCGTAGGCCACGAGCTGGGGATGGAGCCCGGCCCACGAGGACGGCCCGATCTGGTTCGCGTTGAAGTTCTCGACGATCATCGGCAGCGTGTTGAAGCCGGCGAGGTCCTTGGTCTGGGTCGGGAACGCCGGGTCGGGCACGGCGAGGTTCGACGGCAGCCGGTTACGGAGCTTGACGTTGATGCACTCGCCCGCGGCCGCCCGCAGGATCAGCGGCTCCACCGGCACGCCCGGCTTGAGGCGGCCGTCGGTGCCCAGGTCGCTCGTCATCACATACAGCAGCGACGTGGGGTCGGTGAGCGGCCCGCCGTTCAGGGCCCTGGCGTTGTAGACGAGCTTCCCGTCGCGCTTGCCCGCGGCCGAGGCCAGAGCGTCTGCGGCCCGGATGGCCGTCACGTCGTAGTTGCGCGCCGGGGCTCCCACCGGGCACATCTGCTGGAAGTTCGAGGCGTTCGTGATCGTCAGCCCGATTTTGGCGTCGACCGGGTTGTTCGGGAGCGGCTGGAGGTCGGGGATCCGCACCCGGTAGGAGCGCATGAGGCCCCAGTCTCCGTTCCAGAGCCCGTCCACCGAGGTGTCCATCGCGTAGCGGTAGTCGGCCACCACCCCGACCGCGCGAGAAGTCTCGGCCACCGGGGAGCGCAGTTGGAACTGCTCCGAGATGCCCATGGCCTGCGAGTTGCGGTAGCCCGAGTTGGGGCTCGCATACTCCTGCAGCCACTTCACGCCGTGGATCGACACGTTGTGGGTCTCCTCGGTGGCTCCGACCTGGACGCGGACGTTCACGCTGTCGCCGTCGTAGACCCGGAGGAGGGGGGTGAAGGGGTCGGTGGGCGACACGCCCTTGGTGAGCGGGCCATAGGGGCCGAAGGAGTTGAGCTTGGCCTCCTTGCGGGAGATCCAGGACGAGAACGCGTAGGAGAGGTCCCCGGCCAGGCCGCTGGCCTGGAGGTTCGTGGCCGGATCGCGCACCCGGAGCGCCAGCGGCTCGTTGCGGTAGTTGACGACGAACGTGCCCACGTCTCTCGAGGAGACGGCCTCCGGGCACAGGGTGCGGCCGCAGGGGCCGATCACGTTGTTCCCCTGAACGAGGAACGGCAGGCCCACCTCGATGTGGTCCGGAGGATTCACCGGCTTGCCGTCGGCCGTGTAGGCGAGCTGGAAGTCGGCGAACTCGAGGAAGAACTCTCGGGTGCTCTTGGCGCCGTTCCGGATGTCGGCCTTCCAGCTCGTGGGGCCGCCGTCTCCGTTCGGCGTGTTGCGGCTCCCGAGCATGGCGCCCGTCTCCGGGTCGTGCCACGTCGAGCCCTGCGGCTCCACCAGGAAGGTGGCGTACAGGCCGGCCTGTTGGTGGGTGGACGGCCCGAGGTGGTCGTGCGTGAACACGTTGCCGAGCCCGCGGTCCTCGCCCTTGTTGTTGACCAGCGGGTCCACGTACCAGCGCTGGATCGTGGTGCGCGCGCCGAGCCACCGGCCGTTGGGGCCGGCGCCGAAGGCCGGATGCGCCGTGGCAACCAGGGCCGTGCCCGGGGTCGGCTGGGAGTTTGCCGCGTTGATCGCGTCGATGCGCTCGCGCACCTCGTCCGGACTCAGGGTGGCGTCCTCGTAGTTGAACCCGTTGGCCGACCCGTCGGCCGAGGTGACGTCGAACTTGACCAGGTGGATGTGCTGCCCGATGACGTCGGTGGGCGTCTTGATCTGGAAGTCGTCCTGCTCGTAGACGCTCGGGATCAGGTTCGTGTGGAAGAACTCCACGCAGTCGCCGGTGTTGGCCCGCATCACGAAGGGCTCGGGGGGACGCGTGCCGGCGAGGGTCGCGGCCACGTCGCCGTTCAGGGCCTCGATCCGCGACTGGGTGAAGTGCCAGCCGACCTTGTTGAGCTGCATGTCGAGCTGGATGTTGGCCGCGCGGTACGTCCGATTCAGCGGGATGGGGTTCGCGGTGCCGTCCGTCCTGCAGGGATCGGCGTAAGGCGCCCCGGGCTGCTGGGGCAGGCCGTTGATCTCGAAGTCGGCCTGGGCTCCTGCCGAGGTGAAGGTGGGGATGCGCGGCAGGTTCGCCCCGTCGCGGAAGGCGTGAAACGCCATGGCCGCGAGTTCCACCGGGGTTCCGGTCTCCGGGGGGTAGACGGCCGTGGCCGTCAGCACCTTCTTGTCGAAGCTGAGCGGGGTGTGCTCCTCCCACGCCGTGCCGCCGGTGATCACGTGGCGCGGGAGACCGCCGTCGACGTCGATGTCCAGCGGCGGCGTCGGGGGCCGGTGGCCCGCCACGCCCGGAATGAAGAAGGGGTACCCCGGGTTGCCGAGCTCGAGGCCGGCCTTGGCCGTGATCTGGGCCTGGCCGTTGACGATCGCGACATCGGCCTGGGGCATGGGCGCCATGGCGAGGCGCGGCATCGGCACCACCGCCGGGATGGGCGTGCCGGCGGCGACCTCGCCGTCGGGCAGGGCCCGGGCGCCGGCCACCGGGATGCCGGTCACCGGGTCGAGCTGCGTCCCCTCCTCGAACACGTCGTGGACCCGCCACAGGGCCCACATGCCCTGGGCGAAGTGGGGGTAGAAGTGGCAGTGGAAGATGGCGTCGCCCGGGGTCTTGTTCCGGTTGCCGCTGCCCCCGTGCACCATCTCGTAGGTGTAGGAGCTCCCCGGCCCGATCCCCTGGGCGTCCAGGTAGTTCGAGTTGTCGTCGTCCGGCGTGAAGAGCCACTGGTGGGAGTGGAGGTGGAAGACGTGGTGCTCCTTGCCGATGTGGAGGTTTCGAAGCTTCACGTGGTCGTTCAGGTAGCTGTGGAAGACGTTGGACGGGTCGTCCGGGTAGAGCGCCCTCTGGGCTACGACGCCGTTCGCGGGGTCCGAGGCGTTGGCCAGGACGTCAGTCACCATGGCCGGGTCGCCCACGGCCCAGGACGTGAGGAAGAACTCCTCGGCCTTGCAGTCCACGCAGTCCTTGGTGGGGCCCACGCCGAGCCGGTTGGCGAGGATCTCGGTGCCGATCCCCCCCGTGCCGTAGTTGATGGCGAAGCCGTCCTTGACGCTTCCGAGGGCGAAGACGAAGGCCGGGTCCTGGTAGATCGCGGGGAAGGCCTGGTTGACCTGGATCTCGTCGTGGAAGACGGCTGTGAACTCACGGAACGGGTCTTCCCGATTGGGGTACGCCGGGTTCACCGGGTAGTGTCCCGGCGGGATGTCGGCCACGACCGCGTTCAGGTCCGAGTGCACGATCTCGCGGCTGTTCGGGTCGACGATCCGCAGGATCGGCAAGCCCTCGAAGCGGTGTCCGGCCGGGTACACGGCGTCGTAGTCGAGGATGGGGCTGCCGTCCGGGTTGCTCCCGGTTCGGGCCAGCTCCAGGTCGTCCCGGGTCACCTGGCTCCGGTACCAGACCGAACCCGCCGGCTCGACGTTCACGGCGCCGAAGAGCCCCCAGGCGATGGTGCCGATCCCCCCCTCGCCCCCGGTGTTCGCCCCCGTGCTGTTGAGCAGGTAGGCGCCCTCCTTGTGGGCCCGCAGGGTGTAGGTCGCGCTGCCGCCCGGGCCGGCGAGGCTGCTGGCGTTCTGTCCCACGTTCGAACCGTCGGACGTGATGTCGCCGACCAGTTCGAGGCCGGCCACGTGGATCCCGACCTCGGTCGTCGCGGGCTGCTCACCGACGCGGGGTGCGAGGCGGTTCGTGAACACGATGCGCAGGGTCTCCCCCTCGTTGACGCGCAGCACCAGGGGGCGAGGCCGTTTGTCGGGCCGGAGCTCCCAGAGCCCGGTCGTCGCGTTTCGCACGACGTCGCGCTCCAGGGCGAAGATCATCCCGTTGGGGTTGACCGCCCCGAGGCGGTTGTAGACCAGCGTCTGATCGATGGCGACGACGTGAGCCGTCACATCGGCCAGCGCCGGCCCAGGTGCGGCGAGCAGGGCCATCAGCGCCAGGGCGGATCCGCCCAGGCCCAGGGCCGCGGTACGAAATGTCGCTCGTAAGTTCATCTCTTGCCTCCTCTCTGTCACTCGTGGGGCCCGCGTGCCGAGTCGCTCCGACGTCGTCTCACCAAACGCTCTTCCTCCTCTCCCCCGGTCCCTGTCCTGCGCTGCCCGGCACGGCTCGCTGTGCGCACCGCCAAGCTTCGATCGGCTCCGATTGCAGCGCATGTTCGCCGCGATGTTCGAAGAATGACGGCGGGAGGTGTCGACAACAATGGGGACAAGACTCTAGATTGTGGAGCGAAAGGCTGTATTTCGAGTGAAACGGCTACGGAGGCGAACGGGTGACCCCCGACGCAATAGAGGTTGCAACGCGCGGGGCGCGCAGAGGGAGGAGATCATGGAGGAGACCCACGTGGGACAACCGAGGCGATCAACGGGAGAAGAGGACGCGGTCCAGGCGGTTCAAACCAACAGCCTGAGGTTCCTCGCCTTCCTCGGGGTCGGCGTGTTGCTGGGGGAGTCCCTGATCATGGTGATCCTGGGCCGTCTCCTACCGCCCTACTCACTCGTGGTGGAGACGCTCGTCGACGCGACGGCCTTGGCGTGCCTGCTGGTCCCTGCCGGCTACTGGTTCTTCCACCGCCCGATGGTGCGAAACCTCGCCGTCCTGCAGCGAACCAAGCAGGCTCTCGCCGAGAAGGAGACGTGGTACCGCCTGCTCGTGGAGACGATGAACGACGGCCTCTGCGTCGTGGACGCGCAGGGCGCGATCTCCTACGTGAACGAGAGATTCGCTCGGATGTTCGGCGGTCAGGGCCAAGGCCTGATCGGGCTACGAGTGGATGAGCTGTTGACCGGGCCGGGCCAACGCATCCTCAGGGACCAACTGGAGCGCCGCCGCAGGGGCGAAGAGGCGCCCTACGAAGTGAGTTGGATCGGAGAGGGCGGTGTCCCGGTGCACGCCCTGGTGGCTCCGAAGGTGATCCACGGCCCGGACGGGACGTTCGGAGGAAGCTTCGCCGTGGTGACGGACGTCACCGATCTCAAACGCACCCACGAGCAGCTCAACCAGTGGAAGCACTACCTGCAGCAACTGTCGGCACGGCTGTTGTCCGCCCAGGAACAGGAACGGGCGAAGCTGGCGCGCGAACTCCACGACGGGCTCGGCCAGACGCTCACCGCGGTGAAGTTCCTGATCGAGAGCGCGTGCGCGGAGCGATGGGCCGCGGACGAGGCCGCCGTCCCGGAGGCCCTGAGCCTGGCGATCCTCAAACTCAAGGAGGCCGGCGCCGAGGTCCGAAGGATCGGGGCCGGTCTGCGCCCCGGTATGCTCGACGACCTGGGCGTGGTGGCCGCTCTCTCCTGGCACTGCCGGCAGTTCGAGGCCACCTACCCTCACCTGAAGCTCGAGCGAGAGTTGTCCCTCGAGGAATCCGAGGTGCCGGACGCCCTGAAGATCGTGATCTTCCGCGTGTGCCAGGAGGCGCTGAACAACGCGGCCAAGCACAGCCGCGCCGACCGCATCCGAATCGCGCTCGCCGGAGGGGAAGGGGGCGTCCACCTGTCGGTGGAGGACGATGGGGTGGGGTTCGACGTGGCGGAGGCGCTCGCGCTGAAGACCCTGGAGCGCGGGTTCGGGTTGGACAGCATGCGAGAGCGGACGCTCTACTCGGGAGGCTCCTTCTGGATCGACTCCGGCGCAGGGAAGGGCACCTCCGTGCACGCGTCCTGGCCGACGGAGAGACCCGAGGCTACCGGCTGACGAGACCCCTCTCGATGGCGAAGACAGTCAGCGCCGACGCGCTGTGAAGGTCGAGCTTGGCCATGAGGTTCGCGCGGTGACGCTCCACGGTCTTCTCGCTGATCGAGTGGTAGTCGGCGATCTCCTTGTTCTTGTGCCCCTCCGCGATCATCTTCAGGATCTGCTTCTCGCGATCGGTCAGGGAGTCCCACGCCGTGGTGGGGGTACGGGCGGATCGTGCCTCCAGGTACCCTTCGACCACCTGCTTCGAGATCTCCGGGCCCAGACACGTCTTGCCCGCGAGGACGCCCTTGGCCGCCAGCAGCAGCTCGGCCGCGCTGGCGTCCTTGAGGACATACCCATCGGCTCCGGCCTGAAGGCTCGCGAAGACGTGTTCCTCGTCCTGATGGGCGGTCAGCACGAGCACCTTGGTGTTCGGGCAGCACCTCTTGATCTCCTTGATCGCGTCCAGCCCGCTCATGCGAGGCATGTTCAGGTCCAACAGGACGAGTTCGGGCGCATGCTCCATGACGCTGCGGACGGCGTCTCGACCGTCCGCAGCTTCCGCCACCACCTCCAGCCCGAGGCCCCCGGTCAGGATCGCCCGAAGGCCGTCGCGGATGATGGCGTGGTCGTCCACAATGACAACTCGACTCTTCTTCATGTCCGCACCTCCTCGCCTCCCGCGTCCGGGCACCCCACCGGGACGCTACGGCCAGCGACACCCTGAAGTGGGGTGAAGATTGGGGTCGATTGGGGTGGTTCGCCCATACGCAATCGGGGCCGGTGTCGGTAACCTCCTGGGCAGGGGGTGGCGGTGCCAGAGCGGCCAGGACAGGTGACCATGACGAGACTGCTCATCGTCGAAGACAACGACTTCTTCCGCCGGACCCTCGTCGACATCCTGCGAAGGCGCTTTCCGGATTTCGATATTCTGGGGTATCCGACCGGAACCGGTGCCCTGGACGAGGTGCGCCGCTTTTCGCCCGACATCGTCGTGCTGGACATCAACCTGCCGGGGGAGAGCGGCATCGACCTCTCTCGAAAGATCCGTTCGGCCGACGCAAGAGTCCAAGTCATCATCTGTACGATCCTCGACTCGCCGGAGTACCGGGACGTCGCTAGAAACATCGGCATTCGCCACTTCATCGACAAGGGGTCCGTCTCATCCGAGGAGATATTCCGCGCGGTCGCCCAGGCCGAGGCTGCCAGCAAGAGCGAGCGCCACTGACCGGAGGAGGCAAAGCGGCATACCAGCGGTGCGCGCGGGCGGCTACTGCCCGAGGGGGCGGAAGACGAAGTGTTCCTCGCCAGCCGGGGCGGAAGGCGCGGAAGGGGGTCCGGACTCCGGGTGCAGGCGCTCATCTCGGACCGGCCGGGTGTTGGCGAGCCGCGGCGTCGCCGGCGCCGCCGTTGGGACGTCCGGCCTCGGCCCGGCGGCCGAGGCCGGACGATGCGAGTGCGGCGTGCGCCTGCTCGAAGATCTCCTCGGCTGAGATCGCGAAGCACTCCCGGCGGGCGCAGGTGTCGTACCCCCTTCGGTACAGGCACGGGCTGCAGTTGGGGCGGCGGGCGAGGACGTGAGACCGGTCCCCGAGCGGGGCAAAGCCGACGTAGTCGGAGAAGAGAAAGACGGTGATGAGGGGCGTTCCCGAGCAGCTGCCGGCGTGGGCCACTCCGCTGTCGGTCCCGAGGAACAGGGCTGCCCGGGAGAGGACTTCCACCAACTCGGGAAGCGTCGTCCGGTCCCCCACGTCGAGAAGGGCGGTCTCCGAGAGCCCCCGCTCCTTGGCCCGAGCCAGGAACTCCTGGTTGATGTCCTGGTCCTCCCGGGAGCCGACCAGCACGAGGGGCGTATCGTAGGCCTCCACGATCCGAGCGGCGACGTCGAGCCAGACGTCGAGCGGGAGGCGCTTGAGGGCTCGCCATCCCTCCTTCGAAGAGCCGACGTGGAGCGCCACGAACGAGCTCCCGCCCAGCGGGGCGAGGAGGTCGTCGACCCGGCGCCGGGCCGCCTCGCTCACCGGGATCTTCGGCTGGAGCCGCTCCGAGCAGACCTCGATGCCGAAGGCGGCCAGGACATCCCGCACGTAAGTACACCGGGTAACCCCCCGCCTCTGGCGGGGGACCCACGAAGTTTGACAGTTCCGGGAATAAACGAAAGCCTCCCCCCTGTGAACCGCTCAAAGCACACAGGAAAGGAGGCTTCCGTTGCACGACATCGCAAGCCTATGTCACAGCGTATGGGACTGCAAGTACCACGTAGTATGGATACCGAAGTACCGCCGGAAGGCGCTTTATGGCCAAATCCGGAAGCGACTCGGCGAGATGTTCCACGATCTGGCCCGACAGCGCGAGTGCAAGATTCTGGAGGGGCACTTGGCGTCTGACCACGTCCACATGTATATCGCGGTTCCGCCGAAGTATGCGGTGGCCCAGGTGATCGGGTTCATCAAAGGGAAGAGCGCGATTCACGTTGCCCGGACCTTTGGAGGCCGGCCACGGAACTTCACCGGAGAGCATTTCTGGGCTCGGGGATACTTTGTGTCCACGGTCGGAAGGGACGAGCAGGTGATCCTGGAATACATCAAGAAGCAGGAGGTCGAGGATCAGAAGTTTGAACAGATGAAGTTGCTAAAGTAGCCGCCTCGGGCGGCCCCTGGTGTACCAACCCGCTTTGAGCGGTTCATGATTTTCAGCCGCCTTGGGCGGCTCCAGGTTGTCAAGCCCCCACCTTTGGTGGGGGACTGTGACAGTAGAGATCCACCGCGGTGTCGTAGCCGACCGCCCGAATCTCCGCCAGGGCCGTTGCGCGCGTCAGCCAGTGTCGGCGAAGCTTGACGGGAAACGCGTCGGATCCGCGGTTTGCGTACCAGTGATCGAACAAGTGGACCTGATCGACCAGCGGGTGGTTCGCGACGAGGGGAACGGACCAGCTTCCGACGAGCATTCCCACGCTGGTGTTCGGGAAGGCCGATTTGAGGACGGGCAGCACGGCGGTGGAGGCGAGCACGTCGCCCAGGTGCGCCGGGTTCGCGAGAAGCAGCCGCCGGGGCTCAGGGGGAGCCTCGGGGTCCGGATCTGCGCAAAGGGCTCTCAGAGAGCGGTCCATGGCCCGGAACAAGGCGTTCCACCTCGGATTGCGGATCAGGTACGGACCCAGGACCGGCGAGGCGGGAGAGGGGGGCTGCGTCAGCATGGCCGGCAGCGCACGGTGCGCCGACGGGGGCGCGGCTCAAGGTAGTACAGGCAGGTCGCTGCGAGCCCGCCCAGGGCGGCCAGCAGGACCGGCTTGCCCTTCTCGAGGGCAGGCTGACGGCCCGAGACCGCCGGAACGTCGATCACGCGAAACCCGAGCTGTTCCCGATTTCGCGCCAGCATCTCCTCTTCCAGTTGCGCGGCGTAGAGCCCGGAAAGCCGCTTGCGCGTCTCCGGGTCGACGGCTCGGGCCAGCTGGACCGACAGGAACGACGCCTTCGCCCGCGCCCGGCCGAGTGCGGTCGACTGGAGACGGTTCCTCGCCTCCTCCAGGTAGGTCTCCACGAGACCGCTGCGGCAGCCTCCCGGGAGGAGGCCTCGAAGGACACGGTGACGACGCCCAGACGCACGTCAGCGCTCACCCGGAGGTGAGCGCGGGCGGCGCGCACCGCGTCCCAGTCCCCGGGGGGACGGGGGGCCGTCTGACCCCAACAGAGCCGTTCCCACAGGGTCGGCTGGAGCATTTGTTGCGTGGGACCAAGGCGATCTCCCCAGAGCGACGGCCACAGGTCGTGCCGGCGGAAGACCCGCCTCGTCAGGTCTCGGCTTCGAAAGAGGACGACCAGTTCCTCCAACGCTGCGGAGCCCCCTTGCGCGACTCCGATCGGGGACATGACGCTCTCGAACGCCACCTCGGCGGACTCCGATCCCGTCGCCACCGGCCGCAGGACGGCGGTCGCGCGGTACCCGCCGGGGGCCAGAGAGGTTCCGGTGAGCGCGGCCGCGCCTGCGAGGGCCGAGGCGAGGAGGAGCTTTCCCCACGCCTGCCGGAGCCGGAGAAGGTATCCACCCGGGGTGACGCGCTCCCACCGGCTCAATAGGCTCCCTCCCGGCCGAAGAGGGCTCGCACGGTCTTGAAGAAGATCACGAGATCGAACCACACGCACCAGTTGCTCACGTACCACGTGTCGAGCCACACGCGCGTCTCATAGCCGGTTTCGCTGCGTCCGCTGACCTGCCACAGTCCCGTGATCCCCGGGCGGACCATCTCGTAGTATTGGACCCGCTCCCCGTAGTACTTGTCGAGTTCCTCCTGCAGAACCGGGCGAGGCCCCACGAGACTCATCTCGCCCCTCAAGACGTTCAGGATCTGAGGGAGTTCGTCCAGAGACGTGGTCCGCAGAAATTTCCCGATCCTGGTTGTCCTCGGATCGTTCCTGAGCTTGAACCCGGTCTCCCACTCGAGCCGGGCCTCTCCGTCGGTCTGGAGCAAGCGGAGGAGTCGGTCGGCCGCGTCCTCGAACATGGTCCGGAACTTGAGCACGGGGATGATCCGTCTTCGGTGACCGACGCGGGGATGGACGTAGAAGACCGGGCCCGGGGAGTCGAGCTTGATCAGGACCGAGATCACGCCGATCGCGGTCAGCAGGACCGGGAGCGCGAGCAGGGAGACGATGAGGTCGAAGGCGGCCTTTGAGGCGCGATTGATCCCCGACTCGAGGTTGTTCCGGATCTGGATGAGGTAGAGCTCCTCCATGAAGAGGGGGTGCAGGCCGGCGTTCAGAGAGGCCGTACACTTGAGGTCTGGGACCAGGAGAACGGTCCGCGTGCTCGTCTGCACCTCCTGGGCCAGCTGGCCGACCCGCGCCGCATCCTGGGCCGGAAGCGCGATCACGACCGTCGACACGTCCAGGGGGTCGAGGTACTGGCGGAAGCGGGAGGTCTGGTCCAGAACCCTCCGGCGACCCTGACCGGTCTCCATCTCTTGGCCCACCTTCTCCGGGTCGTCGCCCAGG
The DNA here is from genome assembly GCA_016214985.1 of Deltaproteobacteria bacterium. Lineage (GTDB taxonomy): Bacteria > Desulfobacterota > Deferrisomatia > Deferrisomatales > JACRMM01 > JACRMM01. The sequence goes on from JACRMM010000014.1 coordinate 213,150, forward strand.
AAGCCCGCGACGTGGTACCCCATGTAGGAGTCGGCGCCCATCACCCGGGCCATCTCCGCCCCGGCCGGGCCGGCGCCGAGGACGAGGACGTTCTCCCGCCACAGGCCCACCCGGTAGAGCAACCTCTTGCCCAGCGCGCGAAACGACGGAAACACGAACAGGCTGCAGAGCCAGAGCAGGAGCAAGGACAGGCGGGACACGCTGCCGCTCAGCTTCCCCAGGGCCACGATGGCAAAGGCGAGGACCATCCCGGCCGAGATCGAGCGAAGGAGCACGCGCGCCTCGTCCCAGAACGGGAGCCGCGTCCGGTACAGGCCTCCGTACCCGATGAACGCGAGGGGGGCGGCCCGGATCCACCAGAGGTGGAGAAGGCCTCGCAGCGAGAGTCCCAGGGGAGCGAGGGCCGGCCAAAGGCGGTTGACCCCCAGGGTCAGGCCGAAAGCCACCAGGGCGGACACGAAGCAGGCGGCCAGGTCGACACTGACCAGGCCGATCGCGGCTCCCACGCCTCTGGCCTTCCTCGCGAGGGTCACGGAGACCTCCAGAACGCCGCGTTCATGCTCAGCCGGGTCTTGACCCAGACCGGGAGGACCCTCTCGAGCAATCCTAGCCGGCAGGCGCCGATCTTCAAGGCGTCCCGAATCAACGCGGACGGCAGGGACGCCGGGCCGGTGCGCCAGAGGTACGTGAGCTCCGAGGCCACGAAACGCAGTCCTTCTCCTCCGGCCGAGCCGAAGTGCCGTCGGATCCACGGCTCGCGAGCGTGGAGCACGCCGATGTCGAAGTAGCGGCGAAACTCTCCGGTCGGGCTGTGTCCGTGGGAGTGGTACACCCGCGCGTCGGCGCAGTAGGCCACCTTCCAGCCCCGCAGAAGCATCCGCGCGGCGACACACGTGTCTTCGCCGAAGATGACATCGCGGGGAAACCCGCCCACCTGGGCGAGCGCTTCACGCCGGTAGGCCGCGAACGAGTTGGAGATGAACGCGGCCTTCAGCCCCATCTCCGGCACGTCCTGGAACGTCTTGACGCGGGATCGGTCGGCGTAGTTGAACAGGCGGGCGTGGGCCTCGATGGGACCGGCGCCCTCGCGGGGAAGCTGCCGCCCATAGGCGGCTCCGACACGCTCGTCCGCGAAGGACGCCAGCAGGGTGCCGAAGGCGTCCGGGCCCTGCGGAACGGCATCCTGGGTGAGAAAGAGGAACACGTCCGCCAGGGGGAGGGCCTCCACGGCCAATTGGCGCGTGCGACCGTGGTTGAAGTCTGCCCGGTCGATCCGGATCACCCGGGCGCGGGCTTCCTGAAGCCGGGTGCGCGTGCCGTCGGTGGACGAAGAGTCCACGGCCAGGAAGGCGTCCGGCGGCCGGGTCTGGGCCTGGAGCGCCGGGAGTAGATCCTCGAGCGCCCGCGCCGCGTCCAGGGTGGGGAGGATGAGCGCGACCCTCATTCGATCGTCCTGAGAGACCCGTCGCCGCCCGCCCCCTTCGGGGAGTCCGGGCGATCGCCCTCGGTGCCTCCGGGCGTGACGGACCGGCGGACGAGCACCCAAAGGCAGGTGAGCAAGGCGCCCGTCGCGGCCGCCAGGGCCGACAGCAGGAGGCGCCAGGGGGAGTGCTTGCGGTCGGGAACTTCGGGCGTGTCGATCAGGACGAACCCGAACTGCTCCCGATTCTTCGCCATCATCTCCTTCTCCACCTCCTGGCCGTAGAGCGCGTACAGGCGCTCCCGGATGATGGGATCGAGAGTCCGGTCGATCTGCGCAGCGAGGAAGTTCTTGTTGTGGTTCGCCCGCCCCAGGGTCTCTTCTTGAAGGCGGTTCTTGGCCTCATCGAGGAAGTAGCCGACCACTCTCGCCGCGTCCCCGGGGGCCCGGGCGTCGAAGGACACGGAGACGACCCCGGTCCTCCGATCCGACGTGACGGCCAGGCAGGCGTCGGCCGCGCGAATCGCGTCCCACGTCCCGGGCGGCCTGGCCGCCCCTGCTTCGTCGGCCCGCAGTCGGTCGAGCCAGTCGGGCTCCAGCAGTCCGGTCTTCCCGTCGTACCGGTCCGGGTACACCGCCGGCCAGAGGGAGTGCTTCGAGAAGACGCGGACCGTCAGGTCCTTGCTTCGAAAGAGTACCTCGAGGTCTTCGACCCGCGTCGGGCCCCCGATCGTGAGCCCGAACCCCGCCAGGCCGCCGAGGATTCCAGATCCCTTGCCCTGCTCGGGGACGTCGGGTTTGAGGACGGCCGTCGCCCGGTAGCGGTTTGGCATCTGGGAGGTGACCGCGAACGCGGCCGCGCCGCAGACCAGGCCGATCACTAGGATCCACCCCTTGGCCGGCCACAACAGGTGGAAGTAGTCTCCCAGGGTCAACGGCTCCCAGCCCTCGACCCACTCCCTGGTCTCCCTCATGCTCCGGTCGCCCTCTGATCCGTCCACTCGCCCGGCTCCCCTAGAAGGCCACGAGCAACACGCCTGCCGTGACCGCGATCTGGTAGAGAATCTGGGTGATGTCTTTGACGTCCTTCATGACTCGGGTGACCGTCAACTTCTCCGGCACGACGATCGAGTCGCCGGGTGCTAGGGGGGTGCGGAGGAACGAGTCCCCCCGGAAGAACCACGACGTCCCCTGCTGCTGCTCCCGCGCCAACAGGCTGCCGTCTGCCCGCACGACGAAGATGTGGGCGCGATCCGCGTCCTCCGTGGGGCCCCCCACCTTGTCGAGGAAGTAATCGAGGGTGTTCCGCGTGCGGTTGAAGGTGACCCCGGTGGGATGGTAGACGCGGCAGACGACGTTGATGACCTCGGGCGGCTGGGGTACCTCGAGCTTGTCGCCGTCCTCGATCAGGAGGTCGTTCTCGGTGCCCTCGATCTGGCCGGGCTCCGCAAGGCGAAGGATCACGCGCCCCTGGGCGCGCACCTGTTTGAGTCGGGCGAGCAGCGCCCGTCGGGCCTCGAAGACCTGGCGCTGTGCCTCGATGTCGTCCCGGTCGAGTGCCTCCGCCTGCGCCTTGGCCGCGGTTCGGGCCACCTCCTCCTCGAGTTGCTCAACCGTACGGTCGATCAGCTCCTGCTGGCGCTTCTGCACCGAGACCCGCGTAAACACGGCGCCGGTGAGAAAGGCGTCCTGCGTGAACCCGCCGGCCCGCCGCAGGATGGAAGACAACCGTTCGCCCTTGCGCGCCGCATACACCCCGGGCGAAACCACCTCTCCCGAGACCGTGATGTACCGAAACTCCTGGAGGTCGGGCACGGGCCGGACCGAGAGCACGTCGCGGTCCTGGACCGCGAGGTCCTCGTCCCTGTCTCCCGAGAGGGCCTTCTGGAGGGAGATCCTGCGAACCGTCGGGTTGAACTGCTCGTCCCAGCGGGCGAGTTCGGCGTCGACCAGAGACGCGTTTCTCGTCACGTCGCCGGCCGCCTTCAGAAGGTCGGACACGCGCATCCCCGGGAAGACCTTGTAGGTGCCGGGAGTGCGAACCTCCCCGCTGACTGTGGCCGTCTTCTCGTCGCGGAAGGCGGAGCGGCGGTAGACGACCAACTCATCGTCGGGCTCGAGGGCGATATCGGCCGCCCGGTCCTTCTCGACCACGATCCGCTGCAGGTTGACCGGCAGGATCGCCTTGCGGTTGTCGGGGCCCACGGTGCGGAACAACAGGGCATAATCGAGGAACGTCTCGGGCTGGAAGAACTTCTCGTCGGGGATGAGCGCACCCACCGTGAGCCCCTGGCGCCACTCATACTTCCCGGCTCGTCGCACGTTCCCCCGCACCTGGACCGCGTTCTCGTCTTCGGGCAGGACGGGGCTGACGCGAACGACGTCTCCGTCCTGGAGGGCAAAGGCGGAGACCTCGGACCCTCCCGCGGCCAGGTCGAGGTCGAGCACCACGCGGGCTCGGTTTCCCTCCAAGCGTTCGACCTGCACGCGCCTCTTGAAAGCCGACGGAGAGAGCCCTCCCGCCATGGCGAGCGCCTCGCCGATCGAGCGCTCCTTCCACAGTTCGTGGATGGCCTGGCGGCGCACTTCCCCGGTCACCGCGATCAGCGGCCCGGCCACAGGCACGAAGATGGCGTCTCCCGGCCGCAGACGAAGGTCCTGGGTCACGTCACCCCGGAGGAGGAAGTCGTAGAGGTCGACCTCCGCCGCGGTTTCCCTGCCCCGCTTCAGCTGCACTCGGCGCAGGGACCCGATGTCTCGGACGCCGCCGGCCAGGGCGATCGCCTGTAGGACGGTATGGAACGAGGTGGCGCGGTAGATCCCGGGGGCCGTGACTTCCCCCAGGACGGAGACGCGGAACCCGGAGAGCTGGCCCATGGAGACGTCCAGGTAGACCTGCGGGACGGCCTCCACCTTCTTCTTGAGAAAGGCCTTCACCTCCCGGACGGTCTTCCCCGCGACATAGAGGGAGCCGCCGAACTTGGGGAGGAAGACCTTCCCGTCTCGGTCCACCCGGAGCAACTCGCTGCCCTCGAGCCGCCCCCACATCTTCAACGTGATCTCGTCGCCCGGCCCGACCACGTAGTCGTCGGAGACAGGGTAGGGCTCGACCGCGGACGACGCGTCCGGGCGCGGGTCGAAGAGTTCGTGCCCGAAGTGCGTGAGGGCCTGCCGTTCCTCGTCCCGGAGGCGTTCGAGGAACAGCCGGGAGATGTAGACGGACCGGCGCCAGTCGTACTTCTCCGGGGCGGGGAGGACTGCTCCGGCCGCGGGCAGGAGTTCGATGCTGCCGGGGCCCCCGCCCCTCGACGGCTCGCGTCTCAGGGTTTGGTCCCTCGTCCCGGCCGCGGGGATCGCGCGGGCTCCCTCGGGCTGGCCCTGCTTGAGCAACTCGCGGTAGGAGGGGGGCAAGTAGGTCTCGAGGGCCGGGTTCGCCGCCAGGATCGCCCGCGCCTCAGGAGTGAGTTCGCCGGTGCGCAGTGCGTCCGTGAGGATCCGGACCTGATCTGCGGATAGGGAGGCGACGGGTGAGGGAGCAAAAGGGGTGACCGGAGCGGTCGGCGACGTCGAGGCCCACCCCGGGAGAGACGAAACGACCAAACCGACCAGCACGGAGCAGAGCACGTTCTTCAGATTCGCGTTTGGCACGATGGGCTGCCCCCGGGGAAACCGCGGTTGAGGCTCCGGTCGGGGCACGGGGGCCAGGAGTCGGACCAGAAAGACTGACCGATGTGGGATTCTATGGCCTGGCGCGGCCCCGTCAAGGAGCCCGGTCCTGCCGTCCTGGGCCGGCGGCCGGGGCTGGCGTCCTCAGCCCTTCGGCTGTGCGAAGGGCAGCGCCCGGTTGAGCGCGTCGATGCCCTCCTGCTCGGCGTCGTTGATCCGGTCGATGTATGCCGCCATCAGGGCCTGGAGCCGGCGGTCGAAGAACCGATGGAGGCTGTGGTTGGCCACGGCTCGAAAGCCCCGCCGCACCTTGTGGGGCCCGCCGATCCCCGGGTCGAACCGCTCGATCCCGTGGGCGATCGCCCACTCGATGGGGCTGTAGTAGCAGAGCTCGAAGTGCAGCCCGTCGACCCGCTCGGAGCACCCCCAGTACCGCCCGTAGAGCCTTCTTCCCTTGACCAGCAACAGCGACATCCCGATCGGATCGGCATCGCCGTCCCGTCGGGCCACGACCAGGACCAGGCGGTGCCGGTATGCCGGAGACAAGCCGGTGAAGAACGCCTCATTCAGGTACTTCGCCGCCCAGGGCCCGAAACGGGTGTTGGTGTCCTCGTAGAATCGAAACATGACGGAGAGGTCGCGGGGCTCGATCTCCTCCCCGGTGAGGAACCGCACCGAGACCCCCTGGCGCTGCAACGCGAGCCTCTCGCGCCGGATGTTCTTACGCTGGTTGTGGTCGAACGAAACGAGGTAGTCTTCGAAGGTCCCGAGGCCGGCGTTGTCCCAGCGGAAGCTCTGATGCCGCCAGGCGAGGAAGCCCCGCATCGCCAGTCGGAGGCGCCAGCCTTCGTCGGCGTAAGGGAACGAGATGCCGGCGAGGCCGGCCGACCGGCACGCGCGATCCACCGCGTCGAGCATCAGCTCCGTCAGAGAGTCCTCGTCCTCGCCCTGGGCGAAGAGGAATCGGTAGCCGGGGATCGGCGTGGCCGGGCTCATCCCCACGAGCTTCGGGTAATAGGGGATTCCGAGACGGTCCGCGGCGTCGGCCCACGTGTGATCCCAGACGAACTCGCCTTCGCTGTGTCCCTTCACATACAACGGGGCCGCGGCCGCCAGTTCCGTGCCCCGCCACACGGTCAAGTGGAGAGGGAGCCAACCGGTTTCTGGACGAACGCTCCCCGACGTCTCGAGGAGGTGAAGCCACTCCCACTCGAGGATCGGAACCTCCAGGGGGGCGGCGAGGGCGTCCCACTCCGCTTCCGGGATCTCACCGAGGGCGCGTTGCCAGCGCACGTGCAGGGCCAAGCGAGTTCCTCTCCTCTGGCGCCGTGGTACGGCAAGGAAGCGTGGGCCGAAGCTCTCCGACCCGCGCCCGAGGGACGTCACAGGGTCCATGGTACACTGCGTCGCGTGCCCGGGGCGCGGAGAACTTTGCGGGAACGGGCAGTCGGCGCAGACCATCGGAGGCCTTGACAGTCCTCGTTGGGCAGTGTAAATACAGACCGGTCGGTTTGTCGACACGGGAGAGTTCGATGCGTCGAAGCGGGTCCGATACACGGCAGGAGATCGTGGAGCAGGCGCTGCAGCTTTTCACGCTCAAGGGCTACCACAACACGTCGATCAACGACCTTCTTGCCGCCACGGGGCTCACCAAAGGTGGGCTCTACGGGCACTTCGCCAGCAAGGAGGAGATCTGGACGGCGGCCTACGACCGGGCGGTTGAGATCTGGACCGGCATCGTGTTCAGGGGGGTGCAAAGCATCGAAGATCCGCTGCTGCGCATTCAGCGAGTTATCGAGCAGGACCTGGGCGAATACGTCGGTGGCCGGGTCTTCGAAGGGGGCTGCTTCTTCTTCAACCTTCTCGTCGAGCTTTCCGGCCAGTCCCCGCCCATGGCCGCTCGGATTCTCCGCGGTTTTGACGGTTTCGCCGCCCGCCTCGCCGGGTGGCTTCGGGAAGCGCAGACAAAGAAGATCCTTCGGTCCGAGGCAAACCCGGAGGAGATCGCCGAGTTCCTAGTGATCGCCTTGAATGGGGCGACGGCGCTGTTTTCGGCGCGACAGGACCCCAAGGTGCTGGAGCAGACCATTCGCCAGCTTTGTTGCCACCTGGAGGGCTGGCGCGCCTGATCCTGGCGGTGGTCTTGGCAGGAAGGCCGGTACCTTTCTATATACCGACCGGTCGCGCTATTGTACTGGAGACGAGGAGGAGCAGTGCCCGCGACCGTCCGCGTTGTTCCCCGACGATCCGGGGGGCGCTTGCGACAACCAGGTGCCGCCCACCAACCCCAGCAAGAAGGAACAGAGAGATGACCAAGGCCCTGTACGAGAAGAAAGACCGCATCGCCTACGTTACCCTGAACCGGCCCGACGCCCTGAACTCGCTCGACGACGAGCTCAACGAGGAGCTCGGACGCATCTGGCAGGACTTCGGCGACGATCCCTCCGTCGACGTCGCCATCCTCACCGGCTCCGGCCGCGCCTTCTGCGCCGGTGCAGACTTGAAGACCTTCATCCCCAAGTGGGAGCACGCGACCCTGCTCGACGCTCGCCGCAACGCGGCGTGCGGCATCGGCGGGGGAATCACCCGCGGCCGCCACCGGATCCTCAAGCCGATCATCGCGGCGATCAACGGACCCGCGATCGGCGGCGGTTTGGAGTTGGCCCTCGCCTGCGACCTGCGGATCGCGGCCGATTCTGCCAAGTTCGGGGTTTTCGAGGTACGGTTCGGCTTGCACCAGGGCGACGGAGGGCTCGTCCGCCTCGTGGCCATCGCGGGGATGGCGGTGGCGCTGGAGCTTTCCCTGACAGGGAGGGAGGTTGCGGCCGACGAGGCCTTGAGACTCGGCCTCGTAACTCGGGTCGTTCCCGCGGTGGAAGTGATGGCCGTCGCCGAGGAGGTTGCCCGGAAGATCCTCGCCAACAGCCAGCAGGCGGTCCGCTCGGCGAAGGAGACGGTCTTGGACATCATCGGGCGGCCGTTGGACGACGCGCTTCGCCTCGAGACCCTCAACGGCTACTCGTGCCTGGGCGACTTCTCCGAGGCGAGAGAGCGGCTGGCCGGATTCTTCCAGAAGAGTCAAGGGTGAGATCCATGGGCGTGACGGCCAGCGAGAGAGAGGGTTGAGCCATGAGCATCAATCCGGACTATGCGTTACCCTGCGGCCGAATGGCTCGAGTCGCCGGCCCGGGCTCGCAGTGCCTCGAAAGGGCTTGCGCCGTCGCCCATCGTCGAGCTGCTTCAGAAGAAGCCGCGGCTACTTGCCAAGCTCTACAGCGGCCGGATTCCAAATGGGATAGGCTGAACAGCCGCCGCGGCGGAGCATGATCCGGGCGCCGCCGATCATGAGTGACCGCGATCCTTGGAGCAGAAAAAGAAAGGAAGTAAGAGATATGACAAGTCTGGCCGCGGCCCTCGAAACCACGGCGATCGCCCTCATCAGACGACGGTACTCGTGCCGGGTCTATGAAAACACTCCCATCGACCACAGCGCGCAGGCGCAGCTCTCGGACTTCTTCACGTCCCACCCCACGGGGCCGTTGGGCACGCGGGTGCGGTTCTCCCTCGTCGCGGCAACGGACGACGACCGCGAGTCCCTCAAGGGACTCGGGACCTACGGCATGATCAAGAATGCCGCCGGGTTCCTCATCGGTGCGGCGGACGTGGGCGCGAGGAACTTGGAAGACCTTGGCTACCGGCTCGAGCAGGCGGTTCTACTCGCCACGGAACTGGGGCTCGGCACCTGCTGGCTCGGGGGGACCTTCTCGAAGAGCGGTTTCGCAAGAAGGATCGACTTGGCGGCTCACGAGGCCATGCCTGCAGTGGTTGCCGTCGGGAATGCCGCAGAAGGCAACCGCGCAAGGGACTGGGTGCGGCGAAGCGCTGGGTCTGACCAGCGGCTGCCCTGGGAACGGCTTTTTTTCGACGAGTCGTTCGCGAACCCCATGACGGGCGAGCAGTCGCGCAATTACGCGGAGCCCCTGGAAATGGTGCGCCTCGGCCCTTCTGCGTCGAACAAGCAACCGTGGCGCGTGGTTCACCGGCAGGGCGTCTGGCACTTCTACCTTCAGCGCACCAAGGGATACGGCAAAGGCAGCCTGGCGTTCAAGCTGCTGCGACTCGCCGACCTCCAGCGCGTCGACATGGGAATTGCCCTGTGCCATTTCGAGCTGGCCGCTCGTGAGCTCGGGCTGACGGAGCATTGGGTGGTCGAGGAGCCGGACATCAGGAAACCAGACCAATGCACGGAGTACACGGTGAGCTGGAAACCGTGAGCTGATGGGGGAAACACGGCCTCTCGGTCGGTGATCGAAGCGGTTCTCGAGCGGGTCGAAGAAATAGGGGGCACAAGAAAAAGACCCTTGACACGGGCGGACTCGGGCGATACTTTATGAGCAAGTACTCACTTATAAATAACTTCGTCTGAGGTGAAACCATGGGACGCCCCAAGAGCGTTACCGATGACCGGTTGCTCCAGCATGCTCGAGACGTCTTCCTCGAGAGCGGGGCGTCCGGGTCCACAAAGGAGATCGCCCGCCGCGCCCGGATTTCCGAGGCGACCTTGTTTCAGCGCTACCCGACCAAGGCTGCTCTGTTCCTCGCGGCGTTGGTTCCCCCGAAGGTCGACGTGGACGAGATCGTCTTCGCGCCGACGGCAGAGGCACATCCACAGGAAGCGCTGACGGAGATCGGTCGCCGAATGCTCGCCTATTTCAGAACGCTCATTCCGACGGTCATGCATTTGATGACCCATCCATCGATCCGTATGTCCGACCTGGCCGCTCACTTCGAGGAGCCACCCGAGCAGGCTCTGGTCGACGCCTTGGCGGCGTATTTGCGGCAGGCGCAGGCGAAGGGGCTGCTCCAGGCAAAGCAGCCGCTGGCGGCGGCAGGCCTGGTGGTCTCCGCGGTCCACAGCCTTGCGCTGTTCGAGTTGATGGAGATTCACGGCGGGCAAGACATGGAACATGCGGTTGCCCTTTTCGTAGAGGCGCTCTGGACCGGATTGAGCCCCCAAACGGACGTGGGCGCCGTTCGCAAGGTATCCAAACAGGCGAGGAAGACATCATGAGGTACAGTGAAGCAGTTTGGGCACCGAAGTCTCTCATCTCTCTCTCTCACGTGTTCAAACGCTACGAGACTCCCTCGGGTTCCTTCGAAGCCTTGAAAGACGTCAGTTTGGAAATCGGCGAAGGAGAGTACGTCGCGGTCGTGGGGAAATCGGGAAGCGGCAAGTCGACCCTGATCAACGTGCTCACGGGCATCGATTCCGCATCGTCGGGGCAGATTCGCGTCGGCGACACGGCGGTCCACGGGCTCGATCAGGAACAGCTGTCGGTGTGGCGGGGCAAGAACGTCGGGGTGATCTTCCAGTTCTTCCAGCTTCTGCCGACGCTGACGGTCGCGGAAAACGTGATGTTGCCCATGGACTTCTGCGATACCTATCCGCCGGCCGATCGGCGCTCCAGGGCGATCGCGCTTCTGGACAAGATGGGAATCGCGGACCAGGCCGACAAGCTGCCCGCCGATCTGTCCGGAGGCCAGCAGCAACGGGCGGCGATCGCACGCGCCCTCGCCAACGACCCGCCCCTTCTCGTCGCCGACGAGCCCACCGGCAACCTCGACTCGAAGACGTCGGACGAGGTGATGCAGTTCTTCTCCGCCCTCGCGGGAGAGGGGAAGACGGTCCTGATGGTGACGCACGAGCGCGATCTCAGCCGCTATTTCACGCGGACCATCACGCTCGCCGACGGCGCCGTCGCTTCCGAAGCCGAAAGGAGCCACTGATGCTTGCCCCGCGCTGGAGAAAGGTGGTTGGCGATCTTCGCAGCGCCCGGGGCCGCCTGGCGACGATGGTGCTCGCCATTGCGATCGGGATCCTTGGGACTACCGCGATCCTGAGCGCCTACACGATCCTCACCCGCGAAATCAGCCGCAATTACCTGGGCACCAACCCCGCCTCGGCGCAACTGAAACTGGACCGGGTGGACGATGCGCTCGTGGAGGCGGTTCGGAACCGACCGGGCATCGCCGACGCCGAGGCGAGCTCCTCGGTCCTCGGACGGGTCGAGGCGACACCCGATCGCTGGCTGCCGTTGCTGCTCTTCGTCGTCAAGGATCTCCAGACGATGCGCATCAACACCGTGCGCCCCGAAACCGGGGCCTGGCCCCCCCCGGAGGGCACGCTGCTCCTGGAACGTGCGGCCTTGCCGCTGATCTCCCCCAAGCTCAGCGACGGGGTCCGTGTCCAACTGCCGAACGGACCCAGGATGGAGGTTCCGATCTCGGGTCTCGTGCACGATCCGGGGCTTGCGCCCGCGTGGCAGGAGCAGACCGTCTACGGATACGTCACCTCCGCTACACTTGCGCGATGGGGCGAGGACGACACGCTCCACATTCTCAAGGTGACCGTGGCTCCCCAATCCAACAATGCTCAAGACGTCGAACGCAAGGTGGCCGAGCTGGCGCAGTGGCTCAAACAGCAGGGGCGCGAGGTCGGCGAGGTCCGGATCCCCCCGCCAGGGAAACACCCCCACCAGGCGCAGATGAGAGCGATCCTCGTGATGCTTCTCCTCTTTGCCGCTCTGTCGCTCGTCCTGGCAGCTGTTCTGACGGCGACCCTGATCGGTGGGCTCCTCGCCCAGCAGGTGCGACAGATCGGCATCATGAAGACGATCGGCGCACGGTCGCTGCAGATCACGTGGATCTACCTCGTCGTGGTCGCGGGGATGGGGCTTGTCGCAGCGGTCCTGGGCCTGCCTCCGGGTGTTGAGGCCGGGAGGGGATTGGCCCGATCCATCGCCGAACTCCTCAACTTCGCCCTCTACAGCGTCGAGATTCCGGCGTGGGTTTATGTCGTCCAGGTCTTTGCCGGCGTGTTCGTCCCTCTCCTGGCGGCACTGCCGCCGATCTTCGGGGCCACGCGGACCACCGTCCGGGAGGCGATCAGCGACTACGGCACCAGCCGGAACCCCGAGGCCGGGCGCCTGGACGCTTGGCTCGGCAAGCTCCGAGGAGTCAACCGGACGCTTCTCCTGTCCCTTCGCAATCCGTTTCGCCGACCGGGGCGCCTGGCGTTCACTTTGCTCCTGCTGGCCTCCGCGGGCGGGATGTTCCTCGCGAGCCTCAATCTCAAGTTGGCGTGGGAGAGGAATCTGGCCGACGCGAAGGCCGACCGGCGCTATGACCTTGAGATCCGGCTAAACCGCCCCGAGCCCGATGAACAGGTTCTTTCGACGGTGGCCGGCGTCCCGGGAGTCGTCAGCGTGGAGCCCTGGAATACCACCCAGGCCGCCCCGTTGCGTTCGGACGGCCTCGAAGTGGTGCGAACCTATCCGGACGAGGGGCACGGAGCCTTCGCACTGCGTTCGGTCCCGAACGACAGCCGCCTGGTCGGACTCCAGCTGGTGGAAGGGCGGTGGCTTCAACCGGGCGACACCGACGGGGTCGTGCTCAACCACATCGCCCGTACTCGATTTCCCGCCGCGAAGGTGGGTGACCCGATTGCGCTCTGCGTTCACGGGCGTTCGACGACCTTCCGCCTGGTGGGCGTCGCGCGGGAAATCATTACGCCGGCGGCGGCCTACACAACGCCGGAGGTCTTTGCTCGGGCCACGGGTCAGCCCGGCCGGACGAACGCGGTTCGCGTGGTCCTGAGTGCGCACGACGAGAAGTCGATCGACGCGGCGGCAAGGCGCATCGACCGGGCCCTCGATGCAGAGGGAATCCGCGTCAAGGTCGGCTGGTCGGAGGCTCGCCTGGACCACGCCCAGAGCGGCCACGTCTACCTGCTGGTCTTTACGTTGATCGTGATGGCGGTCTTGATGGGGGCGGTGGGCGCCCTCGGGCTACTGTCGGCCATGGCCACCAGTGTCACGGAGCGCACCCGCGAATTCGGGGTCATGCGGGCGATCGGCGGCCGTTCGGCCACGGTGCTGCGTAACGTCGTCATCGAGGGCGTGTTCGTCGGGGCGATGAGCTGGTGCTTGGCGGTTCCCCTCTCCCTCCCGTTGTCCCTTGGGATCGGGCGCCTGGTGGGCACCCTGGCGTTCTTCTGGCCCCTTCCGTTGGTCCTGTCTCCCGGAGCCCTCGCTCTTTGGCTGACGCTCATCCTCATCGGTTCCGCCTCCGCAAGTGCCTACCCGGCCTGGAGAGCCTCTCGGCTCACCGTTCGCGAAACCCTGGCCTACGCGTGAGAAAGGGAAACCATGCGCAAGAAGAAGCTTCTCGTCGCAGCGGTTGTCGCCCACGTCGTCGTGGGTCTCCTGGCCGCGGCGCACTTCATGAACTTCGCCGGGTTGATGAGGAGGCTTCATGGGGGCTGAACCTCGAACGGTTTCTTTGGGCCCTTCCGACCTCGAATCGACTGGATCCGGTCTTTCGTACGTGATAGAAGAAACCGACCGGTTGGTTTTAACGATCGACCCGGGACGGCCCAAGGGGATCCACCGTCGTTCGTGGGGGAGAAAGGATGGGTGCGAAATGGTGAAGCTAGCCGGGAAACGAGAGGGACGGCGGCTGCCGTGGGGGTTCTTGGGCCTGGTCATACTCGCCGGGTGCGCCGGCCCGCCCCCGCGGCCCGAATCCCTCCGTCGCGGGGATCTCGGGGGCGTTGAGGAGTATGCGGCCCGGCTCATCCCTCACGAGATGAAGAAGGCGGGCATCGAGGGCCTCAGCATCGCGCTCGTGAACGATCAGGAGGTGGCGTGGGCCTCGGGTTTCGGCTTCGCGGACGAGGCCGCAGGAATTGTCGCCACGCCCGATACTGTCTACCGGGCCGGATCTCTCGCCAAGCTCTTCACCGCGGCCGCAGCCCTGCGCCTGGTCGAGGACGAGCAGCTCGACCTCGATCGCCCCCTGCAACGGTATGTCCCCGAGTTTTCCGTGCGGAGTCGCTTCGCGGCTGCCGAGCCCATCACCCCTCGTTCGCTCCTGACGCATCACTCGGGGCTGCCTGCCGACCGCCTCAGGGGCATGTGGACGACGGACCCAGAGCCTCTTACCCGAGTTGCCGATGAGCTGCGGGAGGAGTTCGTCGCCCATCCCCCGAACCTCGTGTTCTCGTATTCCAACCTGGGATTCACCCTGCTGGGACACGCGATCGAGAACGCAAGCGGTGAACCCTATGGAACCTATGTGGAGCGCTTCGTCTTGGAGCCCTTGGGGATGACGCGTACGTCCCTTACGGCGAGCCCACGGGTTCCGGGCATGGCCAAGGCGTATGACGGAGGGCGGGAAGTCCGCGAGTCTCCCCTTCGGGACGTACCGGCCGGAGGGCTCAACACCACGGTGCTGGACCTGAGCCGGTTCGTCCGCATGGTCTTCGGAAGCGGCCAATGGCGCGGGCAGACGGTCCTGCAACCCAAGAGCGTGGCCGAGATGCTTCGGCCTCAGAACAAGGACGCGCCCCTCGATCTGGATTTTCGCGTGGGTCTGAGCTGGTTCCTGACTGGGGTGGGAGACATCGACATCCGAGATGCTGGCACGGTTGCGTACCACGCCGGAGCGACCCTGTTTCACCGCAGTCTCATCGTGACGCTTCCCGAACACAAGTTGGCGGTGATCGTGCTGGCCAATTCACCGAGTGCCTCTCCGGTTCTCGGCCGCGTTGCCACCGAGGTACTGAGGCTTGCGCTATTTGCCAAGACCGGCCTGCGGCCGACCGAGGAGGACGCAGCCAGGGGCAGTCCCCAGGGGGCAGACGGTCCGAATCCGGACACCTGGACCGGGTGGTATGCGACCGTGTTCGGCCTCGTGGAAGTGGCATCGACGGGGCCCGCCCATCGAGTCGAGATGCTCGGCCGGTCGTTTCGCCTCATTCCCCGGGGCGATGACGAATTCGGGCTTCGCTACTCGTTCCTGGGATTCCTCCCGATTCGCGCGGCGGGCCTGGACAGAGTTCGCCTCTCGCGGGCCGAGGTCCTGGGGCACGACATGCTCGTGGCGCGCTCCGGTGGCCGGTCGTTGCCCGTTGGCGAGAAGATCGCACCAGCGCCCATTCCGGACTCGTGGGAAGGGCGGCTCGGGGAGTACGAGGTCGACGGTCTGGGGGCCGATAGGCCTCTGTTGGAGCGGATCTCTCTTCGTCGTCGAGGAGGTTTTCTGATCCTGGAGATCACGGCCCCGCTCCTCTTCGGGAATCCGACGGCCCAGGCGTTGGCCCCGGTGTCCGAAACCGAGGCGATCGTTCTTGGGTTCGGCCGAAATTCGGGGGAGACAGTGCGGGCGATTCGAAAGAACGGTAGCGAGTTCCTCGTGTACGCGGGATACGTCCTGAAGCGGAAGAACAGTGCGTGACGGTCATAGGGGAGAAAGGAGGACTGGCCTATGGACATCGAAGTGACGAGGGGCTACGTGCCTGGCGCCATCGGTCGGATCGTGGAGTTGAACGGCACCTATTACCACCGACAGGCAGGGTTCGGGCTCTTCTTCGAGGCGAAAATGGCCCGGGAGCTGATGGAGTTCCTTTCTCGCTACGACGAACGGCGCGACGGCCTGTGGCTCGCCGTGGCCGACGGTCGAGTGGAAGGGTCGATCGCCATCGACGGCTTCCGCGCGGGGGACGAGGGGGCCCAGCTTCGCTGGTTCATCGTCTCTGACCGCCTGCGCGGAAGAGGAGCCGGTAGCGCGCTCCTGGCGGCGGCCATGGAGTTCTGCCGTGACAAGGGCTATGCGCACGTCCGTCTGTGGACCTTCGCGGGCCTGCACGCCGCCCGTCACTTGTACGAGAAGCACGGGTTCCGCCTCACCGAGGAGACGCGTGGGGCCCGGTGGGGAAGTGAAGTCAACGAGCAGCGGTTCGATTGGAGCCCGTCGATCCAAGAAAAGCGGCCGGCCGAGACGCACGAAGAGCCGGTCGTGCAGACGACCGCCTTGGGGAATGTCCGCAGCATCACGGCGTACGATCGATTGGATCGGGTCGGCGAGTACGACGCCGACATGCAATTGCTCCACCCCAATCGCTCCAAGATGATCGACGTGGTACTCAGAGCACTGCCTCTGGATCCTCGCGCCCCACTTCGCGGCTTGGATCTTGGCGCAGGAACTGGCTATTTCACTCGCCGGTTCCTGGAGGAATTTCCCCGGGCTCACGTGACGGCGATCGACGGTGCCCCAGTCATGATCGAACAGGCCGGGGAGCGCCTCGCCGACCTCGGGCAACGAGTCGCGTTTCAGGTGGGCGACTTACGCTGCCTGGGCAGCCTCTTGAAAGGGTGTCAAGACTTCGACATCGTCTTCAGTTCCTATGCGTTGCACCATCTGGACGCCGCCGAAAAAGCGGTTCTCGTTCGGGACGCGTTGTCTCACCTGCGGGACACGGGCTGGTTTGTGAACGCCGACCTTCTGGCGTGCGACTCGCCGGACCTGGAGCCTGCCCTTCGGTCCATCAAGATCGAGGGCATCGTGGCCAGGGCCAACGGGCTCGACGAACGCTTCATCGACAAGACATCGACGCAGCGCTTTCTTCAGGATTTCGGAGCGGAACAGAAGGATCAGCCTCTTGCGCTTTCGGAAGAACTCGAGGTCCTGAAGAGTGCCGGGCTGGAGCAACCCACGGTCCTGTGGCTGGAATACGACGAGGCGGTCATCGTGGGGCGCAAGGGACACGGGGAGCCGGCGCACCAGGGTCGGCCGACCCCGTGACCGGCGCGCGACGGCATGGACCGGATGGCCTCGCGAAGAAGTTGGCGGTCTTCGATATTACAAGGGCAGTTCTCAAGCGGAGGTGTGTTATGGGCACATTCCTGGAACACGACCGGCTCATCGGGTACCTGACGTCCCGAACATCGCTCTTGACCGCAGCGGTGCCGCGGGGGCGGGAGCGGCGGCGCCGATTCCTTTCGAGCTCCGACGGCGGCCGAGGGCAGGAAGGACCGCAGCCGGAACCCGCGGGCGACGCTCGAGAGGAGCGCCTGCTCCGTGCCGCGTTCCTCGCAGGAGCGGTCACGGATGTGGCCGCCCTCGGACCCATGCTGGTCCCCTCGCTCGGGGCCCATGTTTGGGGCATCCACGGCAGCTCGGGGAATTATCGATTTGCCATGGGATATGGTGCCGCCCTCATGCTGGGTTGGGCCGCGCTTCTCTTGTGGGCCTGCCGGCGGCCCGTGGAGAGGCGCGGCGTCGCCGCCCTGACCTCCCTCGTGATCTTCGGTCTCGTCCTCATCGAGATGGCCGCTGTGGCGGGCGGCGTGCTGGACGCGTGGCGCGCCGTTCCCTTGGGGTGCTTCCAGGTATCTCTGCTGACACTGTTCGCCGCCGCCTACTTCCTTCCCTGGTTCCCGGAGTCCCCCGTAAGCCGGCACGCGGGGGGGCGGTGAAGGCGCGGGCTTTGAACGCCTGGAACTCACGACAATGGTTCGATGGTGGAGTTCGGCGGGTACGGATCGGCGGCCAGCCCTTCTGCCACTCGACCCACAAGCGGCCTCGGACGCGCGCACGCCTCGGGCGGTATGCGCCGCAGCCGGTGGGGAAGGGAGTCCGACACCTCCCGGACCTGCTCGAGGAACGCTGTGCGCACGTCAGCCCGGCTCGGCAGGGCGTCACGCTCGCGCCCCCCGATGCGACGGCCTCGTTCCCGGTTGCACTCCGGCCTCTCGTGGGGTACCAAAGGCCGGCACAGCCGAGTTTCCGGACGAGACCGAAGGGAGAGGAGACCATGCCCAGGAAGGTTCTCGGCATCGTGGGGAGCTATCGGAAAGGTGGCGCCATCGATACCCTGGTCAGCGAGGTGCTTCGGGCGGCCGGTGAAGCGGGCGCCGAAACGACGAAGATCTACCTGGTGGACCGGCGGATCGAATTCTGTACGAACTGCCGCCGCTGTACCCAGGTGCGGGGGCCGGACCCCGGCCCGTGCCTCCACAACGACGACCTGGCCGAGATCCTGAGGGCCTATCGGTTGTCGGACGGCCTGGTGCTGGGTGCGCCGGTGAACTTCTTCAATCTGAACGCCCTGACCCGCCGGTTTATGGAGCGGCTCGTCTGCTTCGCCTACTGGCCCTGGGAGTCCCACGGCGGGCCGGCGATGAGGTCCAAGGCGAAGACCAAGAGCGCCGTCCTGGTCACTTCGGCGGCCATGCCGGGACCCCTGATCCGCTGGGCCACCGGGGCTGTCCGCGCGCTCCGGATCACGGCGACCACCCTGGGGGCCAGGCCGATCGCAACGCTGGCTGTCGGGCTGATGGGCGACGAGGAGCGGCCCAGCGTCCCCGAGAGGGCGCTCCGGAGGGCTCGTGCGGCGGGCCGCCGCCTGGCGGCGCCGTGAGCGGTGCGCTTGGGCCGTCTTGACGGCGGAGCCGCCGGTGCGAGACTCCAGAGGCCGTGCGGCGGCCCACCCGGACGACGTGAACGGCATCGGAGGAGGATGCGCTCATGACAGAGGTGCCGAGGATCACCCCCGAGGAGGCGCACGCCAAGGTGACGGCGGGGAAGAGCCTGCTCGTGTGCGGGTACGAGGACCCGGAGAGGTTCGCAGCGATGCACCTGGAAGGCGGCATCTCGATCCAGGAGTTCCGGATGCTGCGGCCGACGCTGGCGAAGGACCGGGAGATCATCTTCTACTGCGCGTGACATCAGGAGGCCACGGCCGCCGGTCAGGCGGCGAAGGCGATCGAGCTCGGTTTCGTCAACAGCAAGGCCCTCCTCAACGGCATCGAGGGCTGGAAGGACGCGGGGTTCCGATTCCTGTAGGAGCCTTGCGGGTGTCCAGCGGCGCGCGAAAATGCCTGCCCCCGAAATCACTCGTTGACCCGCATCGCCGAGTCGTGCGATCCAGTGTCGATTTCCCGGTCGTGTTCGGCTGGGGAGGGAAGCCGGCCCGGTGTCCGACCCAACCCTGCGCCCGGAGCGGTTCGATCGTCCAACCCTGTCCACCGCGAGATTCCTGCCATGTCCGACGTGAACCCGCTCCTCCGGCTCGGAGACCGGTTGCCGGCCTTCGACCGGATCACCCCGGCCCACGTGGAGCCTGCAATCTGTGGTCTCTGCGAACGCGTTTCCACCGGTTTCGAGGGGCTGGAGCGTGACCTCGAGGCAGCGGGCTCTCCCAGTTGGGAGGGGACCCTGACCCGGCTTCACGACCTCGTAGAGCCGCTCCGGCTCGCCTGGGGCGTGGTGAACCACCTGATGGCCGTGCGGAACTCTCCCGAGTTGAGGGCCGCGCACCAGGCCGTGCAACCCGAGGTCGTGCGCCTCTTCGTGCGCGTGGGCCAGAGCCGCCCGCTCTACGAGGCCCTCGGGCGCCTGCGCGCAGAGGAGGCCTGGGCCGCGCTCGATGCGACCCAGCGCCGAGTGGTCGAAAACGAGCGGCGCGACATGGAGCTGTCGGGCGTGGGGCTCGAGGGGGCGGCTCGGGAGCGCTTTCAGGCCGTGAGCCTGGAGCTCTCGGAGCTCTCGACCCGGTTCTCGAACCAGCTCCTGGACGCCACGAAGGCGTTCGAGCTCCTCCTGACCCACTCCGACGAGGTGGCGGGGCTGCCGGCCTCGGCCCGCGCCGTCGCGGCCGCCGGGGCCCGGGCGCACGGGCACGCGGGCGCGACCCCCGAGGCCGGACCTTGGCGCATCAGCCTCGACGCCCCCTCCTTCGGCCCCTTTCTCGAACACGCCCGGCGCCGAGACCTGCGGGAGGCGCTGTACCGGGCGTTTGTGGCCCGGGCGTCGAGCGAGCCGCAGGACAACAGGCCTCTTCTCGAGCGGATCCTTGCCCTGCGGCAGGAGCTGGCCAAGCTCCTGGGTCGGAGGACCTACGCCGAGGTGAGCCTGGCCGCGAAGATGGCAGGCCACGTGGCCGCGGCCGACGCGCTCCTAGACCGGCTGCGCGCCGCGGCCCGACCCAGGGCCGAGGAGGAGCACCGGGAGCTCACCGCCTTCGCCCGGGAGAAGAGCGGCGATGCGTCGCTTGCGCTCGCCTTGTGGGACGTTCCGTTCTGGGCCGAGCGGCTCCGGGAAGTGCGCTACGCCTATACGGACGAGGAACTTCGCCCGTACTTCGCCCTGCCCCGCGTCCTCGACGGCCTCTTTGCCCTGGCAGAGCGGCTCTTCGGCGTTCGGATCACCGCCGCGGACGGCGAGGCGCCGGTGTGGCACGCCGACGTGCGGTACTTCCGCCTCGCGGAGGCGGAGAGCAGCGCCGAGCTCGCCTCGTTCTACCTCGACCCGTACTCGCGGCCCGCCGACAAGCGCGGCGGCGCCTGGATGGACACCTGCCTGGACCGGCTCGTCACCGAGTGGGGCGTGCGCCGCCCGGTCGCGTACCTGGTGTGCAATCAGACGCCTCCCGTCGGCGGCACGCCGTCGCTCATGACCTTCCGCGAGGTCGAGACCCTCTTCCACGAGTTCGGCCACGGCCTCCAGCACCTGTTGACGACGGTCGACCACCCCCAGGCTGCCGGAATCAACGGCGTGGAGTGGGACGCCGTGGAGCTCGCGAGCCAGTTCCTGGAGAACTGGTGCTACGACCCGGCGACCGTCCTGGGAACCCCGGACAGCCCGGGCCTGGCCCGGCACTGGCAGACCGGAGAGCCGCTGCCTCCGGAGGTCTTCGACCGCGTACGCGGCAGCCGCACCTGCCGCGCGGCCACCGCCACGCTTCGGCAGGTGTACCTCGCCACCCTCGACCTGGAGCTTCACCATCGCCGCGCGCCGGGCGAGGCGTCCCGGGCGGTCCAGGAGAGGGTGGCCGCGCGAAACACGGTGCTCCCACCCCTGCCCGAGGACCGCTTCCTGTGCTCCTTCGCCCACCTCTTCGCCGGCGGCTACGCGGCGGGGTACTACAGCTACAAGTGGGCGGAGGTGCTCGCGGCCGACGCCTTCGCCGGCTTCGAGGAGGCGGGCCTCGCCGACCCCGAGGCGGTCGCCCGCACCGGCCGTCGGTTTCGCGCTACGGTTCTTTCCCTCGGCGGCAGCCGACCCCCCCTGGAGGTCTTCCGGGCCTTCCGGGGTCGGGACCCCAGCCCCGAGCCCCTGCTCCGGCAGGCCGGGCTCGCCTAGAGGCCCAGTGGCGGCTGCGCCGAACCCTTTCGTTCAGAGGAGGAGTGCCCATGGCCGCCAAGGAGTTCCACTACCAGGATCCCTTCCCCTTGGGGAAGGACGAGACCGCGTACCGCAAGATCGAGGGCTCGGAGCGCTACGTGACGGTCGATCCCTTCGCCGGGGCCGAGATCGTGCGAGTCTGCCCCGAGGCGCTGTCGATCCTTGCCCACGAAGCCCTGCGCGACGTCTCCTTCCTGCTGCGCCCCGGCCACAATGCGCAGGTGGCGGCGATCCTGGCCGACCCTGAGGCCTCCGCGAACGACCGGGGCGTGGCCCTGGCATTCCTCCGAAACGCCGAGATTGCCGCCCGTTTCGAGCTCCCGCTGTGCCAGGACACCGGGACCGCCACGATCCTGGGGAAGAAGGGTCAGCAGGTCTGGACCGGCGTGAAGGACGAGGAGTGGCTCGCGAAGGGCGTTCACAAGACCTATACGGAGGAGAATCTCCGCTACTCGCAGACCGTAGCGCTCGACATGTACGAAGAGGTCAATACCGGCACCAACCTGCCCGCGCAGATCGACCTGATGGCCACCGAGGGCGACGCCTACAAGTTCCTGTTCCTCGCCAAGGGGGGAGGGTCCGCGAACAAGACGATGCTCTTCCAGGAGACCAAGGCGCTCTTGACACCCGGGAAGCTCGAGTCGTTCCTGGTCGAGAAGATGAAGTACCTGGGCACGGCCGCCTGCCCGCCGTACCACATCGCCTTCGTCGTGGGCGGCACGAGCGCCGACGCCTGCCTGAAGGCCGTGAAGCTCGCCACGGCCAAGGAGCTCGACGGGCTGCCGAACCGCGGCAACGAGCACGGACAGGCTTTCCGGGACCTCGAACTGGAAGGGAAGTTGCTCGCAGCGGCTCGCAAGCTCGGCCTCGGCGCCCAGTTTGGGGGCAAGTACTTCGCCCACGACGTCCGGGTCGTGCGGTTGCCGCGCCACGGCGCCTCGTGCCCGGTGGCCATGGCGGTCTCCTGCTCCGCCGACCGGAACCTCAAGGCGAAGATCACTCGGGAGGGGCTCTTCGTGGAGGCGCTCGACCGGGACCCGGGCCGCTGGATCCCCGACGCGTACCGGGGCAAGCACGAGCACGGCGTGCGGATCGACCTCAACCGGCCGATGGCGGCGATCCTGGCCGACCTGACGAAGTACCCGGTCTCCACGCCCCTGCTGCTCACCGGAACGATCGTCGTCGGCCGAGACATCGCGCACGCGCGGTTCAAGGAGATGCTGGACCGCGGGCAGCCGCTCCCCGACTACCTGAAGAACCACCCGATCTACTACGCCGGCCCGGCCAAGACCCCGGCGGGCAAGGCCTCGGGGTCCTTCGGCCCGACGACGGCTGGTCGGATGGACTCCTACGTGGACGAGCTCCAGTCCCATGGCGGCTCGCTCGTGATGATCGCCAAGGGCAACCGGAGCCGTCCGGTGACCGAGGCGTGCCGCACGCACGGCGGCTTCTACCTGGGCTCCATCGGTGGCCCTGCCGCGGTGCTGGCCGAGGAGAACATCAAGAAGGTGGAGTGCCTCGACTTCCCGGAGCTCGGGATGGAGGCCGTCTGGCGAATCGAGGTGGAAAACTTCCCGGCGTTCATCCTGGTGGACGACAAGGGGAATGACTTCTTTCAGCAGCTGGGGTTGTGAGGGGGGAAGCTAGAAAACCTGGAGGAGACCGGGAAGCGGGTGTCGTGCCTCCGGCACGGTCGGAGGGCTAGAACTACCGTCCGTCCGGCATGACTCCGATGCTTCCCCGCAGTTCCTCCCACTTCCGGTCGAGCCGCTGGGCGGAGACGGGGAAGGCGGTGCCCAGCTCCTGGGCAAAGAGCGACACCCGGAGCTCTTCGATCATCCGGCCGTACTCGTCGGCGAGAAGCGCTTGCTCCGGGGTGAAGGGCACGCAGCCGAGCGCCGCGGCGAGGCGCGCCTCGTGGGGGAGCACCTGGCGCTCCTTGTCCGCGTCCTTGGCCGGGGCGACGTGGGCGCGCTCGATGCGGACCCGGAGCGCCTTGAGGAGCCGCGGCAGCTCGGCGAGGCGTGTGGTGGAGGCAGTCTGCAGGACGTCGGCCGGCACGAGGCGATCGAGGGCCGCCCGGATGACGTCGAAGCGCGCGGCGCTTGGCCCGCCGAGGGGCCGGTACCGGGCCAGGAGGTCGAGGGCGCGCCGGCGCTCCTCCAGGACGGTCAGGAGCAGGCCGTGGACCTCCTGTGCCCGCCGGAACAGCCCCCCGCCTTTGAGCGCCGAGACCCGCCCGAGGAATGCGGCACGGTCGGGGATCGCACCGGAGCGGGTCTCAAACACCTCGGTCAGCACGAGGTCCAACGCGTCTCTCGCCGCCGCTGCCGAGCCGCCCAGCCCCTCGAAGAGGGGCCACTCGTCCCGGCCGGGCGCCAGGTCCTTCTTCAGCACCGCGAGCTCGCCCCCGAAGTAGGCGCCGTAGAGGGCCAGGAGCCCGGCCCGGCCAGTCCGCGCCCGCTCCGCGGCACTGGAGAAGAGGCGAACCGCCGCGCGGCCGTTCTCCAGGCGGGCGAAGCCCGGAAATGCGTGGACCCCGGCCCCGAGGGAGAGCCGGTCGGGCAGGTCGGGCCCGTCGTAGGCGATGACGTCGTCTCTCTCCCACTGGCGCCGCGCCTCCTCGAAGAGGTCGGACGCCCCTGACGCCGGCGCGGGGGCCGCGGCGGCCAGGAGTTCTGAGTAATCGCGGGTGGCGGCCCGGGGCTCTCCGCCGTCGCCGGCCAGCTGAAAGCGAAAGCACAGGTGGACCGGCAACGACGCCAGGGGCCAGTCGCTCCGGCTCACCCGGAGCCGAAACCGGCGCAGGAGGAGGTCCTGGAGGGCACCGAGCAGCGAGCCCTCGCCGGGCTGGAGCTCTTCCAAGAGCTCGCCGGCGGTCTTCGCGACCGGGACGAGGTGCCGGCGCAGGCTCTTGGGCAGGCCCTTGAGGAGCGCGTGGACCTTCTCTTCCAGGAGCCCCGGCACGACCCATTCGAAGACCGCGGGGTCGAAGTCCGCTGCACGCTGCCCCGGGATCGTCACCGTCACCCCGTCGGCCTCGTGCCCCGGCTCGAACCGGTAGGAGAGGGGAAGCGCGAGGTCCCCGACTCGAAGCGTCGAGGGAAAGGGCTCGAGAGGTGGTATCTCGGAGAGGAGGTCCTCCTCCTGGAGTCGAAGGAAGTCGTCGGAGCCCCGTTCCTTGATCTGCTTCGCGAGCGTCCTCTGGTCGCAGACCTCGCCCACTCGCCCGTCGTAGAACGCGAAGAGGGTCTCGTCGTCCGGAAGGAGCCCCCGGCGGCGGATCTTATCCTCCAGGTCTTCAAGTTTGGCGAGAAGCCTCTTGTTGTGCTCCAGAAAGCCGAAAAACCCCTTCAACTCTCCTTCCACAAGCGCCGACCGAAGGAAGATCTCCCGGGCCTCGCGCGGGTTTACCCGGCCGTAATCGACCCGGCGGCCCGCGACGATCACGAGCCCGAAGAGCGTGACCGTCTCGGAGGCTACGACCTGACCCCGGTTCTTCTCCCAGTGGGGCTCGACGTAGCTTCGCCGGCACAGGGGGCCGGCCAACTCCTCGAGCCACCCGGGGTCGATCGTGGCCACGGTCCGCGCGAAGAGCCGTGAGGTCTCCACGAGCTCGCCCGCCACGATCCAGGGGCCGGCCCGGTTCACCTGGCCCGAGCCGGGGAAGATCGTCAGCGTCTGGTTTCCGGCCCCGAGGTAGACGTTCTTCTCCTTCTTCACACCGATGTTTCGCAGGTGCCCCGAGAGGATCGCGCGGTGGACGGCCTCCGGGGCGGCCGGTGTCCCGTTGGGCGCGAACCCCGGCTCGCGCCGCAGCACGGCGCCGATCTGCTCGTGCACGTCCCGCCACTCGCGCATCCGCTGGAACGAGAGAAAGTGGTCCCGGCAGAACCGCCGCATCCGGCCCTGTGTCTTCAGCTCCTCCAGGGTGTCGTGGTAGGCGTCCCAGATCGCCACGTAGCCGAGGAAGTCCGAGCCGGGCACCTTGAACCGGGCGTGCGCGAGGTCGGCCTTGTCGCGTTGGTCCGCCGGGCGCTCCCGCGGGTCCTGGACGCTCAGGCCTGCCGCGATGATTGCCACCTCCCGAAGGGCACGGGTCTTCCGGGCCTCGAGGAGCATTCGGGACACGCGGGGGTCGAGCGGCAGCCGCGCCATGAGCCGACCCTCGGCCGTGAGCTGCCGCTTCCCGTCCAGGGCGCCGAGCTCGATCAGCGTGGTCGTCCCGTCCTTGAGGGCCCGGGACGACGGCGGGTC
The DNA here is from genome assembly GCA_016214985.1 of Deltaproteobacteria bacterium. Taxonomy (GTDB): domain Bacteria; phylum Desulfobacterota; class Deferrisomatia; order Deferrisomatales; family JACRMM01; genus JACRMM01. The sequence goes on from JACRMM010000014.1 coordinate 238,519, forward strand.
GAGGAAGGGAAACTCCGCCGGGTCGCCGAGCCCGAGCGCCGCCATGCGCAGGATCACTTCGGCCAGGTTCGAACGCTGGATCTCCGGGAGCGTGAACTGGGGCCGGGCCCCGTAGTCTTCCTCGGCGTAGAGCCGGATGCAGAGGCCCGGGCCCACCCGGCCACACCGGCCGGCGCGCTGATCGGCGCTCGAGCGCGAGATGGGCCGGATCGGAAGGCTCTGGGTGCGCGCCCGGGGGTTGTAGGTGGAGAGGCGCGCGAGGCCGGAGTCGACGACGGTCCGGATCCCGGGCACAGTGACCGACGTCTCGGCCACGTTGGTGGCGAGCACGACCTTCTGCCTGTCGGCCCGCTGGAAGATCCGCCCCTGCTCCTGGCCGGACAGGCGGCCGTAGAGCGGCAGCACCACGCAGTGGTCGAGCCGTCGCCCTTCCAGGGCGGCCAGCGCCTCGACAATGTCTCGCTCGGTGGGCAGGAAGACGAGCACGTCGTCGCGTCGCCCGCTCCGGTGCAATTCGGCCACGGCCTCGACGGCCTGGTCGACGTAGGTTATGTCGCCCGACTCCTCGGCCTCCGGGTCCAGCGGCCGGTACTGGACCTCCACGGGGTAAGTCCGGCCCGACACCTCGATCACCGGCGCGCCGTTGAAGGCCTGGGAGAACTTGTCCGTGTCGATGGTGGCTGAGGTGATGACGACCTTCAGGTCGGTTCGGCGCGCGAGGAGGCGCGTCAAGATCCCGAAGAGAAAATCGATGTTGAGGCTCCGCTCGTGGGCTTCGTCCACGATGATCGTGTCGTAGGCCCGAAGCTCCGGGTCACCCTGGGTCTCGGCCAGGAGCATGCCGTCGGTGACGAACTTGATCCGGGTCGAGGGCCGGGTGCGGTCGGCGAAGCGGATCTTGTAGCCCACGAGGCCTTCCCCGGCAGGCCCGAGCTCCTCGGCGACCCGTGCGGCCACGGTGACGGCGGCGATCCGGCGGGGCTGGGTGCAGGCGACCAGCCGGCCGCGGCCGCGGCCGGCCTCGAGGCACATCTTCGGGAGCTGGGTGGACTTGCCCGAGCCCGTAGCGCCGGTGATGACGACCACGGGGTTGTCGCGGATGGCCGCGACGATCTCGTCGCGCCGGGCGACGATCGGCAGCTCGGGCGGATAGGCGAGATCTGGCAGGGAAGCGGGCGTCGGAGCGGGCCGAGGCGCGTTGCCCGGATCTGCGTCGGGTCGAAGCCGCCGGCGTCGGCGGCGCCGCCCGGCGGGGGCGCGAGGGGGAGAGTCGTCGGGTGCGGTCATGGGATCCGTAGAAGGGGAGGGGACAGCCGGGGCGCACGCGGGAAACCTTTTGTACCCCACCTGACGAGGGCGCCACAAGGGGGCGGTCTATGACGTTGCTGCCCTGGCCGTGGGAAAATCTCTGGGAAGATCTCCGGGACCCGTCCCCAAGGATCTCACGCGAGGCGAGTCTGCGACGGTGCCTGGGGCTCTTACAGTGCGGGCTGGGCCATTCTGGCGGTGTTCACGAGAACTCCGGGGACCCAGAGCTCGTGGTCGACGAACTGGCATCCGTACCCGGAGGGGCGCGCCGCCGTGCTTCTCGGTTGGACCCAGCGGACCACGGCAGCGGAAGCAACCGGGCCGCCGAACGAAGGAAAGCGCAGGGAGAGGCGGGTGCCGACGGAGGGCTTCGAACGGGGGTCCTCGATGTAGAGGCCCCCGAGCGACACGTTGTCCGTGGAGCACATGCGGGAGGACTTCCGCTCCGGGAAGGTGACGACGACCGCGCTCTTCCAGGGGAGTCGGTCGGGCTGCCGCGGCAGTTGCGGCTCGAAGTCGAGGCAGCGAGCCGCCCACGCCCTCAACGTGTCCTCTGCCGAGCCGATCGAGGCGACCGGGAAGCGCTGCGACAGATGGACGAGGGTTTCCTCGTCGTCCGACGGGAGGTCTTGCGGGCCCTCGTTGATGAGGAGTCCGGAGAGCGGCGGCACCGGGACGTCGGTCTTCCAGATCTCATGCACGGAGGGCGTGATGAGGCAGGTCGCGCGCGGAAGCAGGCGGCGGACGAGGTCGGCGCAGAGGTCCGGCGTTTGTCTGGTGTCGATGATGGCGATGACCACGTCCCCTCCGGCGGTCAAGTGCTTGTCTGCTTCTTTTCGGAGGGTTCGTCTCGCGAGTTGAGGCGCCGGGGAACCCGACGGAGCGGGCGGAGGGGGAGGGGACGCTGGCGCGCACGGAGACTTGTCGGGTGTGACGAGAAGGGGAGGTGTCGCGGGGCCGCAACCGCACGGCGGCGAGTCGAGGATGGAGCGGGCACCGGACGAACCCAACGCCGCCGGGCTCCAATAGGTCGCAAAGTATCCCGGACGTCCCCTCCGCTTCGCTCGGATCCCCAGATCGCCGGGACTTAGGACCGTGGTGAACATCGGCATCAAGATCGGCAGGAGCTGGCCGATTCGGTGTCTAACGTTGCTAGTTTTCGCCTGCAGGACTAGAATTCCATCCGATTCGAATCGGCAACGAGATCGGCAGAAGAGGCGACGACGTGTTCGACCAGCCGACCCAGATGGAGCCCCTGCTCCCCACCGGCGCCCGCGACCTGGACGACCTCGCGCGAGAGGTCGTCGCTCGCTCCGCCGCCCTCGGCGGCCAGCTCCACCCCATCACACAGGGGACCGTGACCGAGCTCCTGCGCTGGATCAACAGCTACTACTCCAACCTCATCGAGGGCCACAGCACACACCCCGTCGACATCGAGCGGGCCATGCGCGAGGACTACGCCCGCGACCCCGCCAAGCGTGACCTCCAGGTGGAGAGCCTGGCCCACATCCACTGCCAGCGCGAGCTGGAGGCGCGGCTCGACGCCGAGCCCGGCATCAACACGGCGGACTGCGATTTCCTGCTGTGGCTGCACCGGACCTTTTACGCGCGGCTGCCCGATCGCCTGCGGGAGGTGCGCGACGAGGATACGGGCGAGGTGGCCACGGTAGCGCCGGGCGCCCTGCGGCAGCGCGAGGTGCGGGTGGGCCGCCACGTGGGCCCCAGGGCCGAGCGCCTGGGGGCGTTCCTGGAGCGCTTCGCGTCCTTCTACCGCACCGGCGCCTTCCACGGTATCACGCCCCTCGTTGCCGCCGCCGCGGCCCACCACAGGCTCATGTGGATCCACCCCTTCCTCGACGGCAACGGCCGGGTGGCCCGGCTCTACACCGACGCCTGTTTCCGGCACCTACCGCTTCGCGGGTACGGGCTGTGGAACGTGAGCCGGGGGCTCGCCCGACGCCGCAGTGACTACATGGCCGCGCTCACCTGGGCTGACGCCCCGCGGCGGAACGACCACGACGGCCGAGGCAACCTCTCCGACGAGGGGCTTGCGCGGTTCTGCCGGTTCTTCCTGGAGGTGTGCCTCGACCAGTGCGTCTTCATGGGCGGGATGCTGCGCCTCGATACGCTGCTCGACCGGGTCGAGGGCTACGTGCAGGGCCGCGCCCTCAAGGTCCTCCCCGGCCCCACGCCCGACGCGGCGCCCCTGAAGCGCGAGGCCTCCTACATGCTGCAGGAGGTGCTGCTCCGCGGCGAGATGGCCCGGGGCGACGTGCTGCGCGTCTCGGGCATGGCCGAGCGCACGGGTCGCGACCTGCTCGCGCAGCTCCTACAAGAAGGGCTCCTCGTCTCCGACTCGCCCAAGGGACGCGTTCGGCTCGGCATCCCCACCCACGTCGCGGGCGCGCTGCTGCCCGACCTCTACCCGGCGCAGGTGCTCGCGTGAAGGCTCTGTCGGCGGCTGCCCAGCAGGAAACGGACGAGATCGTGGGTTTGAAGACGTGGTGGCCGACCGGGCCTCCGGCGTCATTGTGGCCCACAACCATCCCGCGGGCAGTCTGGAACCTTCTCCCGCCGACGTCGAAGCAACGGGCCAGCTCCGACGAGCCGGGGAATTTGTGGGCATTCATCTCCTCGACCACATCATCTTTAACCGCAGCGCTTACTTCAGTTTCTTGGAGGCCGGGCGCCTCTGAGTGCGCGTTCTTGCGTCCGCGCACCTCCGGTCGATCCATGCGCGCCTCCCTCACCTCGGCACCTCGAGCATCTCCAGGATCTCCTCCCGGCTGTACGCCTTGAGGAGCCCGGGCTCGTCCTCGGCGACGACGTCCCGGAGGAGGGTGCGCTTGCGCTCGATGATGGCCGCGATCTTCTCCTCCAGGGTGCCCTCGGTCACGAGCTTGAACACCTGAACGCCCCGGGTCTGGCCGATCCGGTGGACCCGGTCGGTGGCTTGGTCCTCGGCGGCGGCGTTCCACCAGCGGTCGTAGTGGATGACCACGGAGCCGGCTACGAGGTCGATGCCGGCTCCTCCCGCCTTGAGGCTTGCCAGGAACACGCGGCAGTCGGGGTCCTCGTGGAAGCGCTCGATGAGCTTCCCTCGGTTTCGGCTCTTCCCCGTGAGCGCGGCATAGCCGACGCCCTGGCCCTTCAAGTGGCGCTCCATGATCTCGATCATGCCCAGGAAGTGGGTGAACACCACGACCTTCTGGCCGCTGTCCAAACTCTCCGAGAGGAGCTCCGCAAAGAGGTCCCACTTGCCCGACTCGTGCCGCTCGTAGCCCTCGACCGTCGGCTGCAGGAGGGCCGGGTGGTCGCAGATCTGCTTCAGAAGGCTCAAGAGGGCGAAGACGTGCACGTAGGGCACCGCCTGATCGACGTGGCCGAGGGCCGACAGGAGCTCCGGGGAGCGGCGGCTGAGGGCCTCGCGGTAGAGCCGGACCTGCTCGTCGGAGAGGGCGCAGGTGCGCAGATCCTCGATCTTGTCGGGGAGCTCGTCGAGGACGGTCTGCTTGAGGCGCCGCAGGGTGAAGGGCGAGACGAGCCGCGCGAGCTCCGCGCGCCGACGGCTGCGAAGGCCTGGTTCGGAGGGAGCCTCGTACCGGGCGAGGAACTCCCGGTCCGACCCCAAATAGCCCGGGACCGTGAGGTCCACGAGCGCCTTGAGATCGGTCAAGCTGTTCTCCACCGGGGTGCCCGTGACGGCGAGCTTCATGCGGGCCTCGACGTCCCGGGCGGCCTCGTGGGCCAGCGTCGAGCGGTTCTTCAGGTGCTGGGCTTCGTCGAACACGGCCAGGGAGAAGGGCGCCTCGGCAAAGAAGGGGGCGTCGTTTCGCAGCACTCCGTAGGACGTGAGGACCACGCCGCCGGCCTTCCACGCCGTCTCCAGGTCCCGCTCGCCCCCGTGGTGGAGAACCACGGGCATGCCGGGGGCGAAGTCTCGGAGCTTGGCCGACCAGTGGCTGAGCACCGTGGCGGGGCAGACGACCAGGAAGGGCTCTTCCACCCCGGCGTGCTCCCGCAGGTACACGAGGAGCGCCATCACTTGGTGGGTCTTGCCGAGGCCCATGTCGTCGCACAGGAGCCCGCCGAGACCGTTCTCTTGGAGGAAGAGCAGCCATTCGGCGCCTCGTCGCTGGTAGGGGCGCAGGGTCGAGGTGAGGCCCTTGAGCTCGGGCAGCGCCCCGGCGGGGGAGAGGTCGAGGAAGCGGCGCAGGAGGTCGGCCGGCGCCTTTTCCCCCGCGACCGTGACCGGAGCCTGCGCCTGGCGGCTCAGCCGCAGGCACTCCGCCCGGCTCACCCGAAGCCCGGCGCCGGGGTCCATAGCGCGCCCCTCCCAGGCGTCGAGGTCGCCCAGGTCAGGGGAACGGCAGTCGAGCCAGCGATCCCCGACCTCCACGAACGCCCTTCCCTCCGCCCGGGCCCGCAGCACGTCTTCCAGGGACACGCTGGAGCTCCCGAGGCCGTAGCGCACCGAGATCCACAGCCAGCTTCGCTCCAGGGCGTGGGCGAAGACCTCCACCTGGTCGACCTGGCGGTGCACGCGGAAGGGTTGGTCCGCCGCATCGAGGAGGTACGAGGCGCCCGCCACGTCGGCCAGGAAGGCCGGGACCTCCGGCGGGCCCACGGTGGCGACGACCCCTCCCCGGAGCCGGCGGGCCAGGGGCTCGGGCTCCGCGAGGCGAGCAAAGACGCGCGCCTGGGGAAGATAGACGAGCCTGCCGAAGCGAAAGAACTCGCCGCGAAGGGGGTCGAGGAGGCGGCGGGGCGAGGTCGCCTCGGAGGCGGGCACGGCCAGCCGAAGGGTGAGCCCGTGGCCGCCCTGGGAGTCCACGCGACAGAGGGTGTCCACTGGCTCCGGTCTCAGCGGCAGGCGTCCGCCGGGGACGGCCGAGGGCTCGGTGAGCTCCCGCACACGTTCCACGGCGGGGGCCGGCACGGCAATCCGGAGAGCTGGCGATCCGTCTCGCCCGTGGGCGGTGAGCCAGTAGGTGCCCGTGTCCGGCTCCACGGCGTCGGAGAACAGCGGGCCCGTAAGCCCAAGCTCCCGGAAGGCGTGGTAGGCGAGGCGAAAGCCCGCGGAGCCCTCGAGAACCTGGCGCCGGGAGTTCACTCCGCTCTGGGCGAAGGCGAGCTCGTCGGGGGTGAGGGTCATGCGGGCGAGGTTCTCGAGGGCGGAGCCTCGCCGGCCGGCGCCGGCTCCACCGGGGAGGCACCGTGCGGCGAAGCGGCTGCGGGCAGGCTCCTCCGCGAGGTACGCCGCCAGCACCTCGCCCCGGGGGCCGAGCAGGCGCTCGGCGTTCCCGGCGCCCGCCGACAGCCTCACCTCGCGGTGCGCCGGCCATCCCGCCTCGGCGAGTGCCTCGGCGAGCCGGCACCAGAGGCTCTGGCGGAAGAGATCGAAGGGGCTCCTTCCCTCGGCGTTCTCCCGCAGGCGCCGCTCGTGCCGGGACAAGGCCTTCAGATGCGGGCAGCCCCCCCGCCGGTGGCCGCCGCAGGTGCAGCTACCGTGAACACCGTCCGCTCCCCGGAGGAGGAAGGCGGCCCCGTCCCCCCACACCCATGCCGCGCCCTCGCGGTGGAACTCCACGTCGTCGGGGTCGACCTTCAAGGCCGGCGCCCTGGACGCAGGGGCGGACGAAGGGCTCGGGCGGGGTGGCGTGAGGCGGCTCTGGGGGCGCGGCACCGGGAATCTCCTGGCACAGGGGCGAAGCGGTTCCCTATTCTACGAAACCTTGCGGGCGCCTCCCAGCCCCTCGTGGCGCTCGCGCGAAACCTCTTGTCCCACGCGGTGGCGGGCGCTACAAGGGGCCCTCTCGCGCACTCGCACCGAAGGCTCCCATGGCCGCCGACCCCAAGCCTTCTTCCGCTTCGCCGCCGACCACTACCTGCTGCTGATGGACCTCTTCTACCGCACCGAGGGGGTGAACGACGCGGAGCTCTTCGCCCTGGCGGAGCGCCACCGGGACGCCCGAGGACCCGCGGCGGCTTACGTGGCCGAGCAGTGCCTCGCGCTCGGCCTCCTCGAGCCGGCGCCCGACGCCACGGCTTCCTACGAGATGACGCGCCCGGTGCGCACGCTCTTGGGGTTCCTTCTCCTCGAGCACCGGCTCACCTCAGCCGCCGTGATCCAGGCCTACCTGGACGACCTGGAGAGCCTGGGCCGAGAGCTCGACCAGGCGGTCGGGGCGGGCCGCGGCGGCCCGGCGGTGCGGGTGCTGGCTGAGGTGGGCGACCTCCTCGAGCGCGTGCGCCAGGACTCCCGGGCGAATCGGGAGGGGATCATCGGCGAGGTGCTCCGCATCAAGTCGAACCGCGACCGGCGCACCGTGCGGGAGCGCTTCGAGGAGGTCAACCGCCGCTGGTCCCGCTATCTCGAGCCCCTGCGCGACCTGATCGACGTGCGAAAGGCGATGGACCGAACCCTGGACGGCCTCGACCGGCTCCTGTGCCAAGGGCTCGACGTGTTCGGCCTCGACGGCGCCGTGAGCCGCGAGCTCGGGCGGGCGCGGCTTCGGCTCCTCCGGCTCCGGCGCGAAGCCGCGGAAGACTTCCGCGAGGCGGTGCGCGAGATCGAGCCCCTCTACCAGGCGCTTCGGCGGGAGAGCGAGCTCGTGCGCGGCGCCTCCCGGGCCCTGGAACGGATCCGGCGGGAGGGCCTGCGGTGCCTCGACTGGACGGAGATGCTGGCCCTGCCGGTGTGGCGGCGCGAGGGCCTCTTCGGCGATCCCGCGGTGGAGGCCTTCCTGCGCGACGTCCGGGCTACGAGCCGCAGCGGCCTTGGCATGCCGCCGCCGCGACGCCACTTCGAGGACACCGTGGCCGTTGACATCCTGGCAGAGCGGCTGGCCCGGCTCATGGCCGACGGGGGACTCCCGGCCACAGCGTTGGGCACTCGCGCCCGCTCGACGCTCCGGCCGCTCTTCGACGCCGGGGTTCTCGCCGAGCGCCGCGCTGGCGCGGGCCGCCGGGTCGAGGTGCGCGACCGGGACGCCTTGGAGCGGTTCGCCCGCACGCTCTATCCCTCCAGCCTGGCCGGTCTGGGAGGAGAGAGGACGTGCCGCCCCGGAGCCGAGCGGTCGTGGAAACCGCGATGCCAGGCGGTGCCCGGCCGGCGACGCCGAGCCTGTGCTGCTCCGGGGGTTCGGGGATGCGGCGCTTCGCCCCGACCACGAAACCCTGGCCGTCGCCTCGTGGACCCGCCGCGCCGGAGTGGCAGCGATCCGGATCGACGACGGCCCGCCATGGGGGTTCGGCGGCACGGTGGCGGTGGTGGAGAACCTGGAGGTCTTCCTCCACCTCGAGCGCCTCGGGCTCGCCTGCGACCTCGCCGTCTATGCGGCCGGTCGCCTGTCGGGCCGGGCCCTCGCCTGGCTCGCGTCGCCGGCGCTGGAGGAGAGCCGCTTCGTGCACTGCGGCGACTGCGACCCGGTCGGGCTGGACGAGTACCTGCGGCTCCTCGCGGCCTGCCCCGGCCGGGTGACCCTGCACCTGCCCGAGGGGCTCGAAGAGTGCCTCGCCACTTTCGGCAAGGCGGAACTCCTCCGGGCGAGCCCGGAGGTCCTGACCCGGCTGCGGCGCCACGCGGACCCGGCGGTCCGGCGCGTCGTGGGATGGATGGACCGGCACGGCGCGGGGCTGGAGCAGGAGGCGCTGCTCACGATCACGGCGGCGCGGCCAGGAGGTCCGCGAGCTCTCGGGGGTCGGTGAGGGGCTCCCTGCAGGCGAACCCTTCGCACACGTAGGCTGCCGCGCGGCCCCCGACGCTCCTCATGCCCGCGGTAAACGGGGCAAGCTCGGCGAGCTCCGACGATCCCTGGACCGCGAAGAGCGCGACCGTCTCGGGCGCCCACGCCCGGTGAAGCGCCGCGAGCAGGGCCGCCGTGTCCGCGGCGCCGGGCGCTCCGACGACCACCACTTCCCGGGTCGGCTCGAGGAGGAGAGAGGCGGCCCGGAGAAACTGGGGGAAGGCCGCCGGTGAGCGTCGGACCGGACCGGCGAAGGCCTGGAGAATCCCCCGGGCTCGCGTCTCCCACCCCGGGTCGCCGGTCAGGAGCCAGAGGCGCGCGAAGACCTCCAGGGCCACGGAGTTCGCCGAGGGCGTCGCGCCGTCGTAGGCCTCCTTGGGCCGCACCACCAGGGCCTCGGCGTCCGAGGCGGTGTCGAAGAGGCCCTCACCGGCCTCGTCCCAGAAGAGGCGGACCAACTCGCGGGCCAGATCGAGAGCCTGCGCTAGTCGGGGCGGGTCGAACGTCGCGGCGTAGAGGTCCAGAAGGCCCCGGGCGACGAAGGCGTAGTCCTCGGCGAAGCCGGGGATGGCGGCCTCACCGTCCCGGTAGCGGCGCAGCAGTCGCCCGTCGCGGCGCAGCGTCCCCAGGAGGAAGTCCGCGGCGCGGCCCGCGGCAGCGGCGTACGCTTCGTCGCCGAGCACTGCGGCGCCCCGGGCCAGGGCCGAGATCATGAAGCCGTTCCAGCCCGCGAGGACCTTATCGTCCCGGTGCGGGCGCACGCGCCCCGCGCGCTGCTCCAGGAGCCTCTCCCTCGACCGTTCCAGGCGCAGCGAAAGCTCCGCCTCCGGGAGGCCGAAAGTGACGGCCGACGCCGCCAAGGGTTGTGGCCGGTGAAGGACGTTCGCGCTCGAGGCCTCCCGAGTCGCCTCCTCACGGAAGTTCCCCTTCTCGGCGACGCCGAAGACGCTGCAGAAGACGTCGCCTTCTGCGGGACCCAGGACCTCTTGGATCTCGGCACGGGTCCAGACGTAGAACTTCCCCTCGACCCCCTCGGAGTCCGCGTCCTCGGCCGAGCAGAAGGCGCCCCCGGGGCCCGCGAGGTCCCGCTGCACGTAGGCGAAGACGTGGCGCGCGGTCTCGGCAAAGCGGTCCTTTCCGGTCGCCTGATACGCCTCCAAGTACGCGAGTGCCAGGCCGGCCTGGTCGTAGAGCATCTTCTCGAAGTGGGGCAGGAGCCAGCGGTCGTCCGTCGAGTAGCGGTGAAAGCCGAAACCGAGGTGGTCGAAGAGGCCGCCGGCCGCCATGGCGTCGAGTGTGTGCTCGACCAGGGAGACTACCGTTGAATCTCCGGTGCGGCGGTAGCGGCCGAGGAGAAAGGTGAGATTGTGGGGCGTCGGGAACTTGGGTGCCGTTCCGAATCCTCCGCGCGTCGCGTCGAACAGTTGTCGGAACGTCGCCTCGGCGTGGCGGAAGTCCTTCTCGTCCACACCGGCCGGCGTGTGGCTCGCAGACGCCGGCTCCCGGAGGCGTTCGAGGAGTTGGCGGCCCGAGGCTTCCAGCGCGGCCCGATCTTCCTTCCAGAGCGCGGCCGCCCGGTGCACGAGGTCCACGAGGCCGATCTGACCGCCGCGACTCGTCTTCGGGAAGTAGGTCCCGGCGAAGAAGGGCACGGCTTCCGGGGTCAAGAACACGGTCAAGGGCCACCCACCCCGCCCGGTCATCGCCTGGCAGACGGACATGTAGACCTGGTCCAGATCCGGGCGCTCCTCGCGGTCGACCTTGACGCAGACGCAGTGGTCGTTGAGCACGGCCGCGGCCTCTTCGTCCTCGAAGCTCTCCCGCTCCATGACGTGGCACCAGTGGCACGTGGAGTAGCCGATGGAGAGGAAGACGAACTTCCCCTCGGCCGCCGCCCGGGAAAAGGCTTCCGTGCCCCAGGGGTGCCAATCCACGGGGTTGCGGGCGTGCTGCAGGAGGTAGGGACTCTTTTCGCGGAGGAGACGGTTGGGCCGGGTCGGGGAGGTCATGAGGACGTGCTCCGTGGAGGAGGGGAGACGGCTCCGGGGCGCGCTCGCGCCGTCGGGACGCAAGGGTGACAGACAGCGAGCCCCCGGGGAGGGTTTCCCGGGGGCCTGGGCCCGATCAGCGGTCCGGCGCGCGGTGGGTCTTCGAGGACCCCGTCACGGGGAGACGTTGGCCGCGAGCAGACCCGGGCGGATCGTCTCCAGGGTCCTCTCGTCCCACACTCGCTGGGTCAGGACGCCGTCGGGGTACACGTAGTCGGCGATCAGGCAGGCGCAGGGATCCTTTCCCTTCTCCGCCACCTCGATCCGGTCCCCTTGCTTGACCCAACCCGTCCCGGAGACGAGCAGGCGCCCGGCGACGACTTCGACGACCGTTCGGTCGCCATCCGGCGGGCGCGTCGTGTGCTCGGCCAGCGAGTTGACCAGGGCCAGCACCGACTCGCGGTCGTCCGCGGTGGGCGAGAGGTCCAGGTACCGTTGAAAGTGATACCGTGCGAGCTTGAACGCCTTGTATCCTTTGAGAAAGGACACCCCGAGGTTGTAGTGGGCCTCCGGGTAGTCCGGGCAGATCTCGAGGGCCTGGAAGTAGCTGTCGATGGCGTCGGCGTACCTCTTTGCGGAGAGGAACTGATTGCCCGTCTCCTTCACAAGATTGGCGGCCCGAGGTATATCCCCTGCCGTGGCCGAAAGCGTGAGCAAGCAGATGGATAGGGCGGCAACGAGTACTTGGCGGGTTCGCATGGAAGACCCCTTTCCCCTCACAAAACAGGAAATCAAAGAAATGCAGTGCAATCACCCTAACAAAAACGCCCGCCCTGTCAATGGAGGACGGCGCCGACGAGCCGCACCTGACTGCTTCCCGGGCGGACGGGGACGCCCCGGCTGTGCGGTGCCTTCGGCCCCTGCGGAGCGCAGGCCGTGACGCCACCGGTGTCCACCGAGCTCTTGGAACGGTTGTACCGGAGCCACCATCATCTGGAGAATCTAGCGCCCGACCCGCTGGTCTACGCGCGAGGATTTGCCGACCCCGAGGAGGGAGAAGTCGCCGGCCTTCTGGCCGCCGCCTTCGCCTACGGCCAGGTGGGGAAGATCCTCGAGGCCCTCGGACGGGTCTTTGCGGCCCTGGGGCCGCGGCCTTTGATGGCGGTGCGGACTGCTGATCTCAGAGAGATCTCCACAGCTCTCGAGGGATTTACTTACCGGTTTCACAAAATGCAAGACGTGGTCCTATTTGTCCATCTGCTCCGACAGGCCCTGGACCGGTGGGGGACTCTTTCGGCTCTCTTCGCTGCGGGAGACGCGGCTCCGGAGATGGGTCCGGCCCTCACGGCGTTCGCCGACGCTGTTCTCTCCGGAGACGCGAGACCGGTGCTTCGGACCCGTGCCGTGCCGCTGAAGCACCCGGTCCGGTTCTTCCTGGCTTCGCCGGCACGAGGGGGGGCGGCCAAGCGGCTCTGCCTGTTCCTACGCTGGATGGTCCGGCGCGACGCGATTGACCCCGGCTACTGGCAGGGCCGCATTGACCCCGCGCGCCTCGTCGTTCCTCTCGACACCCACGTCGCCCGCGTGGCCGCGCAGTTAGGCCTGTCGAAAAGAAAGACTGCCGACTGGCGGACCGCCGTGGAGATCACCGAGACGCTGCGGCGACACGACCCGATCGATCCCGTCCGGTACGACTTCAGCCTTTTCCGACACGGCATGGACGCGTCGCGCCGAAAAAAGACGGCGAACGGGTCTTGACATACGCCGAATCTACGCATATCCTTTCGCCCATGACACCCTCCATCACCCCCAAGCAGAAGCGCGTCCTGGATTTCGTCGAGACCTACTCTCGGGCGCACGGCTACGCTCCCTCGCAGCAGGAGATTGCCGCCGAGTTTGGGTTTCGCTCCCTGGGGACGGTCCAGAACTATCTGGTCCGCCTGGAGGCGTCCGGCCTGCTGTTGCGTTCCCGGCACGGCCGGAGATCCTTGAAGGTCGCACACGCCGAGGCGGAGATCTGGGAGGTGCCGTTGGTGGGCCGCGTGGCGGCGGGCCGTCCGATCGAGGCGGTGGCCTCGGCGGAGACGCTCGAGGTGCCGCCGTGGATGCTTCGCGGGGGCGACACGTTTGCGCTGCGCGTCGTCGGGGACTCCATGATCGGCGACGGCATCCTCGACGGCGACTATGTGGTGGTCCGGCGGCAGGGGGCCGCGACCAACGGCCAGACCGTGGTCGCCCTGGTCGACGGCGAGGCGACGGTGAAGCGGTTCTACGGCAGCGCCGACGGCGTCGAGCTCAGGGCCGCGAACCCGGCGTTTGCGAGCATAGAGGTTCGGTCGGACCGTGCGCTCGAACTCGTGGGCGTGGTGGTGGGCGTGCTGCGCCGGTGTGGCTGACGGTCGTCGGAAAAGCGGAGAGGACATGGGATCGGTGAGCCGGGTATGTCGGGCCGTGGCGGCGGCGGGTGGCTTTCTGGCCGGGTATCTCTGGGCCGTCGTGGGCTGGGCCCGGGGCCTGGGGATGACCGCAGGGCCGGCGGAGATCGAGACGTTCGTCGCCGGCGGGGTGTTCCTTGCCACCCTCCATGCGCTGCTCGTCGGCGCCTTCTTTGTGCCGCTGACGCCCCCGTCGAGGGCTCTGGGCCTGCGGATCGTGGTGGCGCCGGCCACGTTCACCGTGTCGTTCGTCATCGGAGCCCTCGGAATCCGCTGGGCGCTGGGAATGGTCGGCTGACCGTTCGTGCAACAGGGCGTGTCCCGCGCTGTGCGACTGCCGAAAGGCGTTCCGCAGTTGCCCGTCCGCCGTGCCATCTGTTAGTTTACGGGGCTTGTCGTGGGAGGGCAGGGAAGCGAGAGACGGAAGCGAATGAAGGAAGGAGCCGGCGCAGAGAGGGCCGACCTGGCCGGCTGGGCCGCCCGAAGCAGCCGGAGCCGAGGCCGTGAGCACCCGGAGGTCTTCAAGGACGACCGGCCTGCGTTCGAGCGGGATCGGGACCGCGTCATCCACTCGGCCGCCTTCCGGCGTCTCGAGTACAAGACGCAGGTGTTCGTCAACCACGAAGGCGACTACTACCGCACTCGTCTCACCCACAGCCTGGAGGTCGCCCAGATCGCCCGCGGGCTCGCGCGCCGACTGGGCCTCAACGAAGACCTGGCCGAGGCGCTGGCCCTGGCCCATGACCTCGGGCACACCCCCTTCGGCCACACGGGCGAGGAGGTGCTCGACCGGCTCATGGCCGACCAGGGAGGGTTCGAGCACAACCGCCAGGGACTGCGGGTCGTCACGCTCCTGGAGGAGCGCTACCCCGGGTTTTCGGGGCTCAACCTGACCTGGGAGGTCCGGGAGGGCATCGTCAAGCACTCGTCGAGCTGGGATGCGCCGTCGGTCCGCGACCTGGAGGAGTACCGCCCGGACCTTCAGCCCACATTGGAGGCCCAGCTGATCGACCTGGCCGACGAGATCGCGTACAACAACCACGACATCGACGACGGGCTCGAGGCGGGCTACGTGGGCCTCGCGGAGCTCGGGGAGCTTCGGCTCTGGCGGCTCGCGTGGGACCGCGTGCAGTCGAAGCATCCGGGCCTCGACGGCCGCCGGGCGGTATACCAGACGATCAGCCACCTGATCGGGGTCATGATGAACGATCTGGTCGAGGCGACCGAAGCGCGCCTGCGCGAGCGCGGGATTGAGACCCTCGACGACGTCCGCCGCGCCGAAGGGCGGCTCGTGACCCGGTCGGACGAGATGGCCGACCAGAACCGGGAGCTCAAGGAGTTCTTGCACGGACGACTCTACCGGCACCCGAAGGTTGAGGCCATGCGCTTCAAGGCCGAGCGGTTCCTCACCGACCTCTTCAACGCCTACGTGGGCCACCCAGGGCTGCTCTCCGCGCCCGCGCGGCGCCTCGTGGAGGCGCAGGGGGCGAAGCGCACGGTGTGCGACCTGATCGCCGGGATGACCGACCGCAGCTGTCTGGACGAGTACCGCCGGCTCTTCGACCCCTACGAGAGGGTCTGACGTGTCGTTGGGGGCCACGGAAAGCGCAGCCTTCACGGCGTTCCGACTGCTGGAGGGGCTGGCGTCCACCCGATCCTGGGAGAGGCGGGGGACGCTCGGCAAGAGGCTGGGAGCTCTGTGGCACGCGCTCGACGCGGGGCACCGGCGAGTGGCCCGGGACAACGTGGCCCTGGCGTTCCCCGATTGGGAGCCCGAGCAGGTCCGGCGGCTGGTGCGGGCGAATTTTGCGCACCTGGGCGCAGTGGCCGCGGAGTTTCTGGGAATGGGGTTTCTGTCGAGGGACGAGCTCTTGCGCCGCACGACCTTCGAAGGGGCCGAGTACTTGCTAGAGGCACGGGAGCGCGGGAAGGGCGTCTTCATCCTGTGCAGCCACCAGGGCAATTGGGAGCTCGCCGGCGCGGCCATGACGGCTACGTTTTCTCCAGTCTATTTTCTGGGCCGGCGGCTGAAGAACGCCGGGGTCGACCGCCGCGTGACGGAGCTCCGTCAGAGGTTCGGCGGCACCGCCATCGGGCATCGCGATGCGGTCCGACCCGTCCTGAAGGCGCTTCGCCAGGGGGGCATCGTAGGGTTCCTCATGGACCAGAAGGCGCTTGCGAGGGAGGCGGTGCCCAGCCGCTTCTTCGGCCGGCCGGTGGCCACGAACCAGGGGCTGGCGGTGCTGGCGCTCAAGACCGGTGCTCCGGTCGTTCCGGCGTTCGGCACCCGGGTGCCGGGGGGCCAGGTGATCCGCCTGGGACCCGCGCTCGCGCCGCCCACCGACGGCACTCTGGAGGAGAAGGTGCAGCGGTTCACCCAGGCCTTCGACGACACGATCGAAGCGGCGGTGCGCGCCTGCCCGGAGCAGTGGTTCTGGGTGCACCGCAGGTGGCGGCTGCCGGAGGCGTGGCGGTGAGGCGGGCGGTCTTTCTGGACCGGGACGGGACGCTCATCCGGGAGGTCGGGTATCTGCGGACCCTGGCGGAGCTCGAGCTCCTTCCGGGCGCGAGCCGGGCCCTGCGCCGCCTGGGCGAGGCTGGATTCCTGCGCCTCGTCGTGACCAACCAGTCCGGCATCGCGCGAGGCTACTTCGATCGGGCCTTCGTGGAGGAAACCCATGGAGAGCTCCGACGGAGGCTCCGGGAGGAAGGTGCGGACGTGGACGGGTTCTCCGTGTGCCCGCACCACCCGGACCACACCGGCCCGTGCGACTGCCGAAAGCCGTCCCCGGGACTGGTGCAGGAGGCGGCGGCGCGGTGGGACCTGGACCTCGCGGCCTCCTGGGTGGTGGGTGACAAGCCCGCCGACATTGGCCTCGCCCGGGCGGCCGGATGCCGCGCGGCTTTGGTGAGAACCGGCTACGGCGCGGAGAGTGAAGCCGAGCTCGAAGTGTTGGGGCTGGTGCCGGATGTGGTGGCGGCCGATCTCGAGGCCGCGGTCAGGGAGATCGTGACGTCATGAGAGTCGAGGACCGGCCCCGCGCCGGGGAGCTCGGGGCCTACGCGCCCGACTGTCGCTTCTTCTCGGGCTACAAGCCCTGCCGCCACAAGCGGCTGTGCGACGGCTGCCCCCGCTACGAGCCCCGGGGGACGAGGATCCTGCTGGTAAATCTCGACGCCATGGGCGACGTGGTGCGCACGACGGCGCTCCTTCCGGCGCTCAAGCGGAAGTACCCGGTGAGCCACGTCACCTGGGTCACGCTCAAGAACGCGGAGCCGATCCTCCGGTACAATCCGCTGGTGGACGAGGTGCTCGTCTACGGCCCCGAGACCGTCCTGGAGTTGGAGCCGCGCACCTTCGATGTCGTCCTCAACGTGGACAAATCGCGCCGCTCCGGGGCCCTGACCCAGCGAGTCGGCGCGAGGGAACGCCTTGGGTTCGGGGTGGACGAGCACGGGGCCATCGTGCCGCTGACCCCTGCGGCCCACTACCAGTATTGGACCGGGCTGGACGACGAGCTCAAGTTCTTCCGGAATCGCAAGAGCGAGCAGGAGATGCTCGCCGAGACCATGGGTGCGGAGTTTCGGCGCGATCCCTACGTGCTCCCTCTCTCGGAGGAGGAACAGGCGTTCGTCGCGTCGCGCCGGCGCGCCTGGGGGCTCGACGGCGCCGAGGCCGTCGTGGGGATCAACACGGGGTGCTCGGAGCTCTACCCCTACAAGCGCCTTCCGGCCGCGTTCCAGGCTCAACTCGCAGACGCCCTGTGGGAGCGGTTCCCCGGGGTCCGGGTCGTGCTGCTCGGTGGGCCCGAGGACGCGGCCCGAAACCCCGAGATCGCCCGGCTCTGCCGGGCTCCGGTCTTGGAGACGCCGTGCACGGAAGGCCTGCGCCGCGGGATGCAGTACATCGAACTGGCCGACGTCGTGCTCACGGGCGACTCGCTTGGCATGCACCTCGCGATCGGCCGGGGCAAGCGGGTGGTCGCCTGGTTCGGGCTCACCTGCGAGCAGGAGATCGACTTCTTCGATCGGGGCGAAGCCGTGCTGGCGCGGGTGGGCTGCCGGCCGTGCTGGCAGCGCTCCTGCGACCGCCCGGTCAAGTGCTACGAGAGCGTGGACCTGGAGGAGTTGCTGGCGGCCGCCGCCCGCATGATCCAGGGCGTGCGGGAGGAGAAAGACCGTGGAAGCCATCGGACAGGTTGACGAGAGCACGTGGTTCTTTCAAAACATCGTCAAGCGCCGCGTGGCGCTGGGCTTCGCGGCGGGCGTCCTGTTCGTGCTGTTCGCGTGCCCGAGCCGGGCGACCGTGTTCCTGGGGTTCTGGATTGCCCTGGCAGGCGAATTGCTGAGAACGTGGTCTTCCGGAGTCATTGTAAAGAATAAAGAGCTGGCCACCGAGGGGCCCTACAGGCTCGTCCGAAACCCTTTGTACGTGGGCAACTTCCTCATCGGGCTCGGTGTCTCAATCATGGGGGGCCGAGTGCTGCTGCTCATTCTCTTCCTCGTCGGGTTCCTCCCCGTCTACCGGGCGCTGGTGGCCAAGGAGGAGAGCTACCTCCTGGAGGTGTACGGCGAGGCCTTCGAGACCTACTGCCGGGAGGTGCCTCGGTTCGTTCCCCGGCACCTTCCCTGGCCGCTGCCCCAGACCCCCTACGACGCGAACCGGATGCTGCGCAAGCACCGCGAGTGGCAGGCGTGGCTCGGCTTGTACGCGGTGACGTTGTATCTGTTGCTGAGGGCAGGGTAACGTTTGGCGTTCAGCTGTCAGCGGTCAGCCTTCAGCTTGAACCCGAAAGCCAGTCCGGCATCGAAGGGTCGGCAGTCCATCGGAACGCCGAGTGTGCCCCTGTTCAGTATCTTGAAGCGGACCGCTGACAGCTGAGAGCTGACAGCCATCTCTTGGAGGTTTCCCCATGGCTCTCCATCCCGATCTGCTCGAGATCCTGGCGTGCCCCCAGTGCAAGGGCGACCTGGAGTACCGCGAGGGTGAGGCGGCCCTCCTGTGCCACGGCTGCCGGCTCCGGTACCGCATCGAGGACGACATCCCAGTGATGCTCATCGAAGAGGCGACGCCGCTCGAGGCCTGAGGCCTCGGCCTCGTCCCGCCCCCCGATGACGACGACCCGACCGGAAGCCCCGGAGCCGCCCACCGTTTGCCTCTCCGCGACCCTCATCTGCAAGGACGAGGTCGAGAAGATCCGGGGCGCGTTGGAGAGCGTGCGGTTCTGCGACGAAGTGATCGTCGTGGACTCCGGGAGCACGGACGGAACGCTGGAGATCTGCCGCGAGCTCGCCGACGTGGTGGTGGAGCGAGGCTGGCCCGGGCACGTGGCCCAGAAGAACCACGCCCTGTCCCTGGCCCGGGGGGAGTGGGTCCTCCCCCTCGACGCGGACGAGCGGGTGACGCCCGAACTCGCCGAGGAGATCCGCCGGGTCCTGGCTGCGGAGCCAGAGGTCGACGGCTTCTTCATCAATCGTCACGTCCACTACCTCGGCCGGTGGATCGACCACTCCGGCTGGTACCCAGAGCCGCGCCTGCGGCTCTTCCGCCGGGCCAAAGGGCGCTGGGGCGGCACGAATCCCCACGACGAGGTGATCCTCGAAGGCACTGCACGGCGGCTGCGGGGCGACATCGTCCATTACACCTACGACGATCTGGAGGACCACGTCCGCACGCTCAACGGTTTCAGCTCCATCCTGGCCGGGGAACACGCGGCGGCCGGTCGACGATTCTCGTGGGCCTCGCTCCTGCTGCGTCCGCCCTTGGAGTTCCTGAAGAAGTACGTGCTCAAGCGAGGATTTCTCGACGGCCCCCAGGGCTTCTTCGTGGCGATCCTCTCGGCCGTGTACGTCTTCCTCAAGGCAGCGAAGCTCTGGGAGAAGGAGCGCGTGGGCACCTCGAGGCCTTGGAGGGACGGTGGGGCGTAACCCGAGGTCGAGGAATCGGTCCCTGCTCCGGAGGTCGGGCCAGGACCTCTCCTTCGGCGGGCGCGATCCCTGGGCTTTTGCGGCCTCGGGCCAGCCGACACGAGGTAAGGAAGGTTCACCGGGTGCACCGGAGCTTCCTGCAACGGCCGCGCGCCCGCTCTCCGGAGAGGCCCCGTCCCGACCCGGGCGTAGCAATCGATCGTGTCTCCGAATCCTCGTGGTGCAGACGGCATTCCTGGGGGACGTGGTGCTCACGACCCCGCTCTTCCGCGCGCTGCGGCGCGTGGCCCCCGACGCCCACCTGACCGCGCTCGTCACTCCGGCCGCGGCGCCCCTGCTCGAAGCCGATCCTCACCTGGACGAGGTCCTGACCTACGACAAGAAGGGCGGCGAGTCGCTCGCGGCCGTCCTACGGCGCGTGAGGCGCGCTCGCTTCGACCGACTCCTCGCGCCCCACCGCTCCCACCGCTCCGGCCTTCTCGCCCTATTCTCGGGCATCCCGGTGCGGGTCGGGTTCGCGGACGGGGCGCTCTCCTGGGCGTACACCCGACGGGTCGACCGTCCCCTGGACCACCACGAGGTGGACCGGAACCTCGCGCTCCTCCGGGGACTGGGGCACGAGCCCGTCGAAGCGGACCGGGTGCTCCACGTGGGGTACACCGAAGTGGAGGGCGCGTCGGTCGAGGCTATGCTGGAGCAGGCCGGGGTGAAGCCCGGCGCGCGGCTGGCCGGCCTCTGCCCCGGCTCGATCTGGCCTACCAAGCGGTGGGGCGCCGAGGGCTTCGCCGCGGTCGCCCGGGCCCTGGCCGACCGGGGGCTTCGGCCGGTGCTCCTCGGAGGCCCGGACGACGCCGGTGTGGCGAGCGAGGTGCAACGGCTCGCCGGCGACCGCTCGGGCGTGCTCAACGCGGCGGGGCGAACGCCGCTCAAGGCCCTGGCCGCGTGGATGGACCGTCTCTCGGTCCTTGTGACCAACGACTCCGCGCCGCTGCACGTGGCCGCGGCCCGCGGGACGCCGACCGTCGCGGTGTTCGGCCCCACGACCCGCGGGCTCGGATTCGCGCCGTTTCACGCCGCGGCCCGCGTGGTGGAGGTGAGCCTCTCCTGCCGCCCCTGCGGCCTCCACGGCGGCCGGCGGTGCCCCGAGGGCCACTTCCGCTGCATGGGGGACGTCACCCCTGACCAGGTGCTCCGGGCCCTGGACGACGTGCTCGGCGGCGCGGCATGAGCGCCCTGAGCCCCGTGAGGATCGTCCACGTCGATACGGGCCGCACCTGGCGGGGCGGGCAGCGGCAGGTGTGGTTGCTGCACCGGGGCCTCGTGGAGCGTGGGGTGGCGAGCCTTCTCCTGTGCACGGCCGGTGGCGAGCTCCACCGCCGGACCGAGGCGACGGGGCTGCCGGTGCGGGGGCTACCCCTGCGCGGGGAGTGGGACCTGGCCTCCGCAGTGCGGATCGCTCGGGAGGCGCGCCGGGCCGGGGCGACGCACCTGCACCTGCACAGCGCCCACGCCCAGACCCTCGGCCTGCTGGCGTCCCGGTTCGCCGGGATGCGCCGCGTGCTGGCGACCCGGCGGGTCGACTTCGTGCCGCGCGACCGCCTCGTGAACCGCTGGAAGTACGGATCCGGGATCTCGCGGTTCGTGGCGATCAGCGCGGCGATCCGAGACATCCTCGTGCGCTTTGGCGTGCCGGCGGAGCGCATCCGGCTCGTGCCGAGCGGCGTGGACTTCACGCCGCCCCCCGAGGGCGGCGGCGCCGCGGTCCGGCGCGAGCTCAGCGTGGCCCCAGGGCAGCCGCTGGTCGGCACCATCGGCGCCCTGGTGGACCATAAAGGGCAACGCTACCTGGTCGAGGCGGCGGCGCTCGTGCTCCGGGAGCGGCCCGAGGCGCGCTTCGCGATCGTCGGGGAGGGGGAGCTCCGGGCCGACCTCGAGGCGCGCGCCGAAGTCCTGGGGCTCGGGGACCGCCTGCTCTTCACCGGGTTTCGACGCGACGTGCCCGCGGTCCTCGATGCCCTCGACCTCTTCGTCCTGCCGTCGCACCTGGAAGGGCTCGGCACGATCGTGCTTGACGCTCTGGCCGCCGGGAAGCCCGTGGTGGGCACGCGAGCCGGTGGGATCCCCGAGATGATCGAGGACGGCCGCCACGGGCTGCTCGTGCCGCCGCGGGACCCCCCCGCCCTGGCGGCCGCGGTCCTTCGCCTGCTCGGCGACCCGGAGCTCGGACGACGCCTTGCCGCGGAGGGCCGCACCCGGGCCCTCGGCTCTTTCAGCGCGGACGCCATGGTGGAGGGCAACCTGGCGGTCTACCGGGAGCTCACGGCGTGAGCGCAGACCGGCCGCGCGCGCTCCTCGTCCGGCTCTCCTCCCTGGGCGACGTGGTGCTCGCCACCGCCGCCCTGGAGGCGCTGCGGGAAGACGTCCCCGGGCTCGAGGTGCACGTGCTCACGAAGCCCTCGTTCCGGGAGGTCTTCTCCGGGAACCCGGCTGTGGCGCAGGTCAAGGAGTGGTGGCCGTCCCAGGGCGTCGCGGCCACGGCGCTCGGCCTTCGGCGCGAGGGATACGACTGGGTCGTCGATCTGCACGCGAACCTGCGCACCCGACTTCTGCGCCTGGCGCTCCCCGGCCCGCGTTGGAGCGTCTACGCCAAGGGAAGCCGTCGGCGTCGGCTCGCCGTCGCCTTGAAGCGGCCCCAGTTGCTCGGCACGCGGCACGTGGTCGACCGGTACCTCGACGCCCTCGGACCGCTGGGCGTCCGGCCATTCCGGAGACTGCCCAGGCTCTATCCCACCGACGCTGAGCGAGAGGCGGCGGCGCGGCGCCTGGCGCAGGCGGGGTGGCGGGACGGCGAGCCGCTCCTCGCGCTGGCTCCCGGCGCCCGGTGGGCCACCAAGGCGTGGCCGCCGGAGCACTGGGCTGCGCTCCTGCAAGGCCTCTCGGCCCGACGGCTCGGCGTTCCGGTGCTTCTCGGCGGCGCCGAGGAGGCGCCGTTGTGCCGGGGGATCCTGGAGGCCTCGGGAGCGCCCGGGGTGTCGCTGGCCGGCGAGGCCACGCTCCGGGAGACCACGGCGATCCTGGGCGCCGCCGCGGTGCTCATCTGCAACGACTCGGCGCCGCTCCACCTCGCCGCGGCAGTGCGGACCCCCGTGGTCGCCCTGTTCGGCCCCACGGTCCGGGGATTCGGGTTCTCTCCGCTGGGGGCGAGGGACCGGGTGCTGGAGATCGACCTTGACTGCCGGCCCTGCAGCCTGCACGGGACCGCGCGGTGTCCCCGGGGACATCATCGGTGCCTGAGGGACGTTGCCGTTGATCGGGTGCTCGACGCCGCGGCGTCGGTTCTTCTTGAGGCAGGTCCCTCGCTCCTTCAAAATGACCCCTTCCGCCCGGCTTGAGGCTGCCTCTGGAGGCCGCCGGCCCTCGGGAAAGAGGACCCGAACGCGACGTGGCACGACCCCTGTCCATCCTCCAGATCACGAGCGCCTCGAGCCTCAGCGGGGGCACCCGGCAGATGCTCCTCCTGGCCCAGGGGTTGGCCGGAACGCGCTGCCGGGTGGTCGTCGCCGCGCCCCCGGGATCGGCCTCGCTCGCCGCGTCGGCCGAGTTGGGGCTCGACACGCGGCCGCTCGTGTTCCAGACGCTCTGTCATCAGTGGCAAAGCTCTCGAGCGCTGCGAGCGCTTGTCCGCGAGATGGGCGCCGACGTCGTCCACGCCCACCATACGAAGGCGCATAACGTGGGCGTCCTGGCCACCTTCGGGGGCGGCTTTCCTCCGGTCGTGGCCAACCGGGGCGTGCTCGTGCCGCCGAAGTTCCCGGCCAAGTTCCGAAGCGCGAGGACCTCGGGGCTCGTCACGAACTCGCTCGCTGCTAAGAACGTGCTGGTGGGGGCCGGGGTGGCGGACGAAAAGATCCACGTCGTCTACAACGGGGTTGGTGTCCCCGACCGCGAGCGCGGTCGCGAGCGAGCGGCTCGGCTGCGCACCGAGCTCGGGCTCGAGGACGCGATTCCCGTCGTGGGCGCGGTCGGCAGCGGCATCCCGGAGAAGGGCTTCCAGCACCTCGTGGAGGCGGCACCGGCCATCCGCAAAGCGTTCCCGGCCGCGGCCTTCGTCCTCGTGGGTGCCGGCACCGATCGGCTCCAGGATCGGATCCGCGACCTGGGGCTCAGCGGATGCGTCCGGCTGGCGGGCCGCCAGCCGGACGCCGGCGAGCTCATGGGGCTCTTCGACGTGTTCGTCCTCCCCTCCCTCTCGGAGTCCTGCCCGAACGTGGTGCTCGAGGCCATGGGCGCGGCCGTCCCCCAGGTCTGCTCCGACGTCGGGGGGGTGCGGGAGATCCTGGACGGGGGAGGGTATCTGGTGCCCCCGGCGGACTCCGGCGCCATCGCCGAGGCGGTCTGCCGACTCGCCGCGGACCCGTCCGCGGCCCGGGCGATGGGGGCCCGGGGCGCCGAGACCGTGGCCGCCCGTTTCACTCCGGCGCGCAAGGTGGAGGCCACCCTGGACGTGTACCGCCGCGTGTTGGAGGCGCCGTCACGCCGCCGACGCGCCGCCTGACCGAGGAGCGCCCCTTGGGTTTCACGATGGGACCGAGCATTCCCGTGCTCGTTCACCACAGCGTCGGCCCTGGCGAGAACGCCGATCCGGGCGTCCTGGAGGCGCACCTGCGCGTTCTGTCGCGGTCGGGGCTGCCGAGCCTCTCCACCGGCGAGCTCGGCGACGCCCCAAAGGGCTTCCTCCTCACCTTCGACGACGGGTTCGCCGACGCCTGGACCCACGCAGCGCCGCTGCTCGAGCGCTACGGCGTGAAGGCGGTGGTGTTCGCGATCGTCTCGCGGCTGGGGGAGGGCGACCCGCGACCCCAGGGCGTCAAACCCTTCGAGGGGCGGGCGACCGCGGCGCTGGCAGCCGCCTCCCAAGCGCGCGGCCCCCACCCGGCATTCCTGCGCTGGTCGGAGGCTTTAGCCCTGGAGGCGACCGGGAGGGTCGAGATTCACTCTCACTCCTATGAGCACCGCATGGGGTGGTCCGGCGACGAGATCCGCGGCTTCCACCTCGGAGCCGGGCGCGGGGAGCACTGGTCCCTCTCCCAGTCCACCGGAGGGGACACCCGGCTCGGCATTCCCCTGTACGCCCGGCGTTCGGCACTCGCGTGCCGGCTCTACTTCGACGACCCCGGGCTCCGCGATGCCCTGGCCGGCTGGCTGGCGGAGCGGGGCGGCGCGGAGTACGTCGCGGGCCGGGGGCGCGAGGCGGTGACGACCGAGCTGGCCGAGGTCGCTCAGCAATACCGAACCGCACGGGGGACTTTCGGGCGGTTCGAAACCGACGGCGAGCGGGAAGCGAGGACTCTCGAGGACCTCGCGCGGGCGCGGGAGGCGCTGGAGGCGCGCCTTGGCGGGAGGAGGAACGAGCTCTGCCTGCCCTGGGGCCACTACGACGAGCGCACCCTGGAGCACGCGCGCAAGGCCGGGATCCGGCGAGTGTACACGACGGGCCGGGGCTACAACCCAGCCGGGCGGATCGGCTACCTGGTCCAGCGCTTCGCCCCCCTGCGGCGCGAGAATCGGGAGCGGTGGCTC
The DNA here is from genome assembly GCA_016214985.1 of Deltaproteobacteria bacterium. Lineage (GTDB taxonomy): Bacteria > Desulfobacterota > Deferrisomatia > Deferrisomatales > JACRMM01 > JACRMM01. The sequence continues at coordinate 263,506 of JACRMM010000014.1, forward strand.
CGCTCGCGGCTGTGGATCTACCGCTCCTGCCTTCGGGCCGGGCTCTACGGCGCGCTCTACGGGATCCGCCTCTCCGCCCCCCGCCAGCGGGTGGGGACATGAGCCCGTCTCGCTTCCTCCTCATCCAATTGCGGCAGATCGGCGACGTGGTCCTGACCACGCCCATCGCGCGGATCCTCAAGGAGGCCTTCCCGGGCTCCCACGTGGCGTTCCTGACCGAGCGGCCGAGCGACCAGCTCCTCCGCGGCAACCCGTTCCTCGACGACGTGCTCCTGAACGACCGCAAGGGGAGTTGGCGCGACACCCTGGGGCTCGGGCTGCGGCTTCGTCGGGAGCGGTTCGATGTCGTCCTCGACTTCATCGCGAACCCGCGCTCGGCCCTGCTGGCCTTCCTGTCCGGCGCACCCATGCGCGTCGCGTACCCGGTGCCGATCCGAAAGGTCCTCTACACCCACTCCGTTCCTCCCGCGCCCGGGTACGCGGTGGCGTACAAGAAGAGCCTTCTCGAGCCCCTTGGGGTCCACAGCGCCTGGGACCGGCCCGAAGTCTTTCTGGACCCGGACGAGAAGGCGTGGGCCGCGGCGCTCCGGACGGAGCTGCTCGGCGGCCGGCGCCGCCTGGTCACCTTGGACCCGACGCACCGCCGCGCCACGCGAAAGTGGCCCGCCGAGCACTTCGGTCGGCTCAGCGGCCACCTCGACGCACGGTGCGAGGCGGCCTGCGTGGTGCTGTGGGGTCCCGGGGAGGAGACCGACGCCGACGCCGTGGTGCGCGCCTCGTCCGGGACCGCGGTCAAGGCCCCGGCCACGCGGTTGCGCGAGATGGCAGCCTTGATCGGCGCCGCGGACCTCCACGTGGGCAACTGCTCGGCGCCGCGACACGTAGCCGTGGCCGTCGGCACGCCGACGTTCACGATCCGAGGCGCGACGAGCGGAGCCTGGACCCACCCGGCGCCCGAGCACACCCACCTCGCCCTGGGGCTCGAGTGCCAACCGTGCAACCGGAACCGGTGCGATCGGGGCCTCGCCTGCCTGACCGGCCTCACGGCCGACGCGGTGGCCGACGCGCTCTGCCTGTGGGCGAGGGATACGCTCGGCTGGGACCTGGGGTGAAGATCGCGCTCGTCCACCCCAAGTTCGACCGCTCCGGAGGCGCCGAGCAGTATGCCTCGGCGCTCGCCCGGGGACTTGTGGCGCTGGGGCACGAGGTGCACCTCTTCGGCCGCCGTGCCGAGGGCCTCGCGCCCGGGGTCGCGTTCCACCCGATTCGGTGCCTTCCGTGGGGGCGGGCGCTGAAGACCTGGACGTTCGCGCGTGCCGCGCGCCGGCGGGTCGAAGGGCGGACCTTCGACGTGGTGCAGGGGTTCGGGAAGACCACAGTGCAGACCGTGCACCGCACCGGGGGCGGCGTCCACCGGGCGTATCTCGAGCGCGAGGGACGCCGGCGGCCGACGCCCTACGATCGCGTCGTGCTCCGCATCGAGGACAAGCTCTTCTCCTCCTCGCGGCTGCGCGCCGTGATCGCCCCCTCTGTCTGGGTCCTCCGGGAGATCGAGCGGTTCTACCCCGCCGCGGCGAGTCTCGTCCACGTGATCCCGAACGGCGTCGACACCGCGGTCTTCTGTCCCGACGGCCGCGAGCGAGACCGGGGGCGGCTCGCGGGCCGGCTGGGCCTTCCCGCGGCGGCCGCCGTGCTCCTCTTCGTGGCGACCAACTTCCCGCTGAAGGGGCTCGACTGGGCGCTCGGGCTCCTGGCGCTCCTCCCGGAAGCGCACCTGGTCGTGGCCGGGGGCGACGACCAGGGACCGTTTCGCAGGCAGGCGGAGGCGCTCGGGGCGGACGGACGGCTTCACTTCCTCGGCAGGGTGGACGACGTCGGGCCCCTCTACTGCGCCGCGGACCTGCTGGTCCATCCGACCCGGTACGACCCCTTCGCGAACGTGTGCCTGGAGGCGCTGGCCTCGGGGACTCCGGTCCTGACCACGGAACGGAACGGAGCTGCGGACGTGCTCTCCGACCCCCGGGCCGGCGCGGTGCTCGAGGTCGACGCTCCGGTGGAGCAGGGGGCGTTTGCGGCGCGCTCTCTCCTGCGTGCGGGTCCTGCGGGCCGGGAGGCCGCAAGGGCAGTGGCGCTTCGGTGCGATCAGGCCCAGCACGTGCGCGCGGTCGAAGCCCTCTACCGGGCGGTGGCCGGAGCGCCGGCGTGAGGGTGCTCGCCGTGGTCCAGGGGCGCGGCCTCGCCTCGTCGCGGATCCGGATCCAGGAGATGATCCCGCATCTCCGTTGGGCCGGGGTCGCGTGCGACGCGGTGCCGTATCCTCGGAGCCTTCCCGGTCTTTGGTCTCTCACGACCCGGGCCGAGGGCTTCGACCTCGTGTGGCTCCAGAAGAAGATGCCGAGCGCGGGGGACCGCCTGCTCTGGAAGCGCGTCGCGGCGCCGATCGTCTTCGACTTCGACGACGCGATCGGGTTTCGCAAAGAACCGAGGAGGGGCTCGTACTACTCATGGACACGGGCGCGGCGCTTCCGGCAGGTGCTCCGCCTGGCCCGAGCGGCCACCTGCGGCAACCGTTACCTCGCCTCCCTCGTCCCTCGGGATCGACCGATTCCCACGCTGATCTACCCGTCACCGGTGCCGGTCGCGGTGCCCCGGAGAGACTACGGTGCCGCATCGGGGCCGGTCCGCCTCGGCTGGATCGGCGGCGGCGGCAACCTGGACAGCCTGCGCGCGGTAGCCCCGGCGGTCGCCCGGGTCTGCGGGGCTCGCGGGGCGACGCTTCGCGTGATCTCGGACCGGCCGTTCGCCTTCCAGGGCCTCGCGGTCGAGAACGTCCTGTGGTCCCTGGAGTCCCAGGCCGCGGAGCTCGCGGAGCTCGACCTCGGCCTCATGCCGCTCGACGGCGACTCGCCCTTCGACCGCGGCAAGTGCAGCTACAAACTGCTTCAGTACATGGCCGCGGGGATTGCGGCCGTGGGGAGCGCCGTCGGCATGAACGCCGAGGTAATCGAAGACGGGCGAAACGGTCGGCTCGTCCACCGGGCCGAGGACTGGGAGCGTGTCCTGGACGAGCTCCTCCGGGCTGGCCGGCCGGAGCTCGCGGCGCTGGGAGCCGCCGGCCGCCGCTCGGTCGAGGCCGAGTTCTCCTACGAGGGTGCGTGCGAGCGACTGGTCCCTTTCTTCCGCCGGGCGCGGGCAGAGGCGCGGTGAACGTCTTCTACGGTTCCCACACCGCCGAGCGGAAGGGCTCGGCCGTGAGCCTCTGCCAGCTCCAGTGCAGCCTCGCCGGCACCGGGTTCTCGCCAGTCGCCGCCTTCGGCCGGGAGGGGCCGATGGCCGATCTCACGCGGTCCCGCGGCATCCCGACGGTCGTGCTGAAGGGCAAGGGGCCGCTCGGCGGCCAGCTCGTGCTCGACGCCTGGCGGCTCCTGGGGCGCTACGAGGTGGGGTTGGTGCACCTGAACTGCGCAGTGTCGTTCAGCAAGTACCTGGGCATCGCAGCCCGAGCTCGGCGGCTTCCGGTCCTGTGGCACCTCAGGGAAGACCCCGCCGACAAGCCGCTTCGCCGCCTGGAGGGGTGGATCCGACGGCTGTCGGACCGCATCGTCGCCGTCTCGTCGGACATCGAGGAGGTCTTCCGGGACACGGGCAAGGTCGTCACGATCTACAACGGCGTCGACGCGGAGCGGTTCCGGTGCGACGGCGAGCGGGACGCGGTGCGGCGCGAGCTCAGCATTCCGCTTGGCGCCTTCGTCTTCGGGATGGTCGGTTCGGTGGAGCGGCGCAAGGGGAACCTGAATTTCCTCCAGGCCGCCGAGGAGGCGGCCTGGCACCGGGCCGACGTACACCTCGTGATCGTCGGCGACGGCCGCCCCGAGGCGTTCCAGGAGCTCCGCGGGTTCCTGGCCGACCGACCCTCGCTCGCCAGCCGGGTGGTGATGACCGGGCCCCGCGCCGATGTGCCTCGGCTCCTGGCCGCGCTCGACGTGCTCGTGATGCCCTCGCTCTGGGAGGGCTTCCCGCGGGCCCTGATCGAGGCCATGGCCGCCGGACGACCCGCCGTGGCGACGGCCGTGGGCGAGGTACCCCGAATCCTGGAAGACGGCGTCACGGGCTTCGTGGTGCCCCGGGACGACCCGGGACGGCTCGCCGAGGCGTTGGCCCGATGCCTCGAGCTCGGGCCCGAGCTCGAGGAGATAGGGCGGCGGGCCCGGGCGCGGGTCGCGTCGTCCTTTACCGTCGCGCGCCACGTGGCGCGCGTCACCGAAGAGTACCGGAAGGTGCTCGGGTGGGGGTGATAGGGGGTGCGTCGTTCCGGCTGGCGGAGGAATCTGTGGTCATTGACTCCGGGATGGGGGCCGGTTATCGTTCGTTGGTCTGTTGAGTTGGTCTGTTTTCCGAGAGGAGTCCTCCCATGGCCATGCAGGTCGGCGCTTTCGAAGCCAAGACGCACCTGTCCCGGTTGCTGGCGGCCGTAGAACGGGGAGAGCGCGTGACCATCACTCGCCGGGGGCGGCCCGTCGCCGTGCTCGTGCCTCCTGAGGAAGCTCGAGACGAGGGGTTCGGCGAGACGATGGCGCAGCTCGCGGCGCTGCGAGAGCGCACCCGAGCCGGAGGTGAGTCGATCCGGATGCTTCGAGAGGAGGGCCGGAAGTGGTAGGCGGGCTCGTGTTGGACTGCTCGGTGTCGGCAGCGTGGTGCCTCAAGGACGAGGCCAATGCGGCGGCGGATTCGGTGCTGGCCGCCCTCGCACCGGACGGGGCTCTCGTCCCGGCCCTCTGGGCTGTCGAAATGGCGAACATCCTGGTCATGGCCGAGCGGCGGGGCAGGATCTCGCCCGGTGACGCGGACCGAGCCGTCGAGCTCCTCGGGCAGCTGCCGCTCCGACTCGACCCAGCGGGCGCCGATACGATGCGGCGCGCTCGGACCGTTGCCCGGGAAAATGGCCTCACCGCGTACGATGCGAGCTATCTGGAGCTGGCCATGCGCGCCGGCGTCCCACTGGCCACGTTCGACGGCGATCTCGCCGAGGCCGCGGGGCGGCAAGGCGTTCGAGTGGTCGGGAGGCCATGAGAGTCTCATCGTTATTCCCGCCCATCGTTCCTCACCGCGGACCGCCCCGCTTGCCGCGCACTACCGAGGAGTACCGGAGAGCGCTCGGGTGGGCCTGAGCGTCGGCTCGTCGGTGAGCCTCCCCGTGCTCGCCTACCACGACGTCTCTCTCGGCGGAGACCGCCGCCGTCAGAGGCTGGAGACCCATCTGGCGGCGCTCGCCCGGTCGGGGCTGCCGAGTCTGGCGCCTCAGGACTTGGAGACCGCGGCGCGGGGGTACCTCCTTACCTTCGACGACGGCTTCGTGGACCTCTGGACCCACGGCCTCGCGCGGCTCGAGCGCCACGGGGTCAAAGCGACCGTGTTCGCGATCCCGGCTCGGGCCGACGGCGGAGACCTGAGGCCCACCGGCGCACCTGCCTTCAACGGGACACCCTCGCAGGCCCACGGCGAGGCGGCCCGCCGGGGGGGGCCCCACCCGGGGTTCCTCCGCTGGTCCGAGCTCTCGGCCCTGGAGCGCTCCGGCCTCGTCACGGTCCAGTCCCACTCTTGGAGCCATGCCATGGGCTGGGTGGGCGACAAGATCCTCGGATTCCACCTCGGCTGCGCCCATTGGTCCCTGGCCCAGGCCACGGGCGGCGACGAGCGGCCGGGAATCCCGCTCTATCGGAGGGGCTCGGCCCTGGGTCACGCGCTGTTCTTCGATCCCCCAGAGCTGCGCGACGAGCTTACGGAGTGGCTCGAGCGGGCCGGGGGAGAGGCGTACCTGCGGGCCGAGGGGGCGCGCCGGGTCGGGAAGCGGCTGCGTGCTCTGGCGGAAGCCCACCGAGGTCGGCACCCGAACGGGGGCCGATGGGAGACGCGGGAAGAGAGGGAGGCCCGGACCCTGGAGGAGATCGTCCGGGCGCGCGACGAGCTCGAGCGCCGTCTCGGGGGCACCCGCGACGAGTTGTGCCTGCCCTGGGGAGAGTACGACGAGGTGACGCTGGAGTGCGCCCGCCGGGCGGGCATTCGGCGCGTCTACACCCTGGACCGGGGACCGAACCCGACGGGCCGGGTAGGGTTCCGAGTGAATCGCTTCGAGCCTCGGATGAGGGGTCCGCTGTGGTTACGCACCCGGTTGTGGATCTACCGGTCGACCTGGCGGGCGGGCCTCTACGGCCGCCTGACGCGCCGGTAGCGCCTACTCCCGGAAGACCTCGCGCAGGTCCACGGTGAGGTCGTCGAAGAGGCCCACCGGGATCGTGTCTTCCGGGCCGTAGACGGCCGGAGCGCCGAAGGCGCCGTCGGCACCGAGCCGGTAGACCATGACGACCCGGTCCACCGGGTGTACGAGCCAGTACTCCCGCACGCCGTGGCGCTCGTAGAGCGTCTTCTTGCGGATGGGGTCGAGGGAGGCGGTGGAGGGCGAGGTGATCTCGACCACGAGGTCCGGCGCGCCCCGGCACACCCGGTCGTCAAGCTTCGCCGGGTCGCACACCACGAGGAGGTCGGGCTGGACCACCGTGTCCACGGCCTCGTCGGACTCTGCTCCCCGCGACAGGCGCACGTCGAAGGGGGCGGGGTAGACGCGGCAGGTCTTGCCGACCAGGTAGGCGTGAAAGGTGCTCCCGCGGCTGATGAGGAGCTCCTGGTGGCGGCGGTTGGGCCCGGGGGTCATGGCCCTGGGCTCTCCGCCGAAGAGCTCCCAGCGCTCGCCGTCGGGCCAGGTCAGGTAGTCGCCGTAGGTGTACCGGATCTCAGGATGTTCGCCGGGAAGGGGCATCGGGTGCCTCCGGGGCGCAGAGCGGCGGGGGAACGGGATTCTTTGTAGCAGAGCGGTTCGGGCCGGTCAAACCGCGAGGAGAGGAAGCGTGCGTCAGCCATGTCCGATCGCCTGAGCATCCTTCACCTGGCTCACGTGCGGTGGTTCAACGCCGAGGCGCAGTACGCGCTGGACCTGGCCCTGGAGATGCGGCGGCAGGGTCACCGCGTGGGGTTTCTTGCCGAGACCGCGTCGCCGGCGGCCGCAAAGGCTAAAGAGGCGGGTCTTCAAGTCTTCGAAGAAGATGGATTTGGGAAGAAAGGAGCGGGAAGCTTCAGTGTCCTGGCGGCGGGCCACCGCCTGAAGCTGCTCCTGCGCTCCGGCGGCTTCGACGCCGTGGAGTGCCACCGGCCCGAGGGGCTCCCCCTCATCGCGCTCGCGTGCCGCCTCGCGGCGGTTCCGCTCGTCCGCGTACGGGGCGACATGCGGCCGGCGCGGCGCGACCCATTCAACCGCTGGCTCCACCGGCGACTCCTGGCCGCCGTGGTGGCGAGCAACACGGCCGTGGAGGCGAGGCTTCGCGAGCGCCTGGGACCGCTTCCGCGGCTCATGACGATCCACGGCGGCGTGGACCCGGAGCGGTTCACCCCGGAAGGGCCGGCCGCGGCGGTGCGGGAAGACCTCGGGCTGCCGGCCCACGCGTTCCTTGTCGGCATCCTGGGGCGCCTGGGGTCGGTGAAGGGGCACGGCGACTTCCTCGCCGCCGCGCGCGAGGTCCTCGACGCCCCTACCGAGGCGGCCTTCGTGGTCCTGGCCAAGGAGCCGTCGGCGCGCGAAGCCGAGCTCCGGGCCGAAGTGGACGGGGACCCGCTCCTCAGGGGGAGGGTCGGCTTTCTCGGGCACTGCCCGGACCTTCCGGCCGTGCTTCGGGCCTTCGATCTCGGGGTCGTGGCCTCGACCGGGAGCGAAGCCAACTGTCGGGTCGGCCTGGAGTGGATGGCCTCGGGCGTGGCGCTCCTGGCGACCCGCGTCGGCGTGCTCCCGGACCTCGTGGCCGAGGGCGAGACCGGGCACCTCGTCGCACCGGGGCGCCCCGAGGCTCTAGCCGAGAAGATCGCGGCGCTTTCGGCTCGTCCCAGCGAGGCCCGGCGGCTGGGCGCGGCGGCGCGACGCCGTGTCCTGGACCGCTTCACGCTGGCGCGGTGCGCCGAGGCGCACGCGGCTCTGCTGGGAAGCCTTCGCACCGGCGCTCGGCCCTAGACGGACCGTCCGTTCCGTCTCTTCTTCCGAAGGAGTCCCTGTGACCTACCGGCTCAAGACCTTCGACGACCTCTCCCTGGGCCAGCGGGCCACCTTCTCGAAGACGATCACCGAGGCGGACGTTTCGCTCTTCGTGGCCGTTACCGGCGACGTAAACCCCCTGCACGTCGACGAGGAGTTCGCCCGGCGGACGCTCTTCGGCACCCGGATTGCCCACGGCCTGCTCTCCGCGTCGCTCTTCTCCACGCTCATGGGCATGTTCCTGCCCGGGATCGGGGCGATCTACCGCTCGCAGACCCTGGAGTTTCTCCGACCGGTGCGCCTCGGCGACACCCTGACCGCCGTCTTCGAGGTCGACGAGCTCGACCCCGAGGCCAATCTCATCGGCCTCGCGACGCGGATCGAGAACCAGCGCGGCGAGGTCGTGATCCAGGGACGGGCCGGCGCGAGCCTTCTTCGGGGTCTGCGGGATCCCGAGTGACCCCAAGCGCGGAGCGTCACCCCGAGGCCCGGCGGCCCCTGGGAGAGTGCGGCGGGGCCCTGGCGCTCGTGTGCTCGGTGTTCTTCGTCAATCTGAGCTCCCGGGCCGTGCTGGCGCCGCTGATGCCGGCCGTGGAGCGCGATCTTGGGATCGGGCACGGCCAGGCCGGGTCTCTCTTCCTCCTGCTCTCCGTCGGCTACTGCGTCGGCCTGTTGGGCTCCGGGTTCGTGAGCGCCCGTCTGACGCACCACGTCACGATCTCGCTTTCGTCGCTCGCGGTGGGTGGTGTGCTCGTCGGCCTGGCGGCCAGCCGAGGGCTCGCCGGGCTCTGGGCCGGGACCGCTGCCCTGGGGGCGGTGGCCGGGCTGTACCTGCCCTCCGGCGTGGCCACGGTGACCGCTCTGGTGGCCCCTCGGGACTGGGGCAAGGCGCTGGCGATCCACGAGCTCGCACCGAACCTGGCGCTCACCGTCGCACCTCTGGCCGCCGAGGGGCTCCTGGGTTGGACGTCCTGGCGCGGGGCGCTCGGGATCTTCGGCGTCGCCGCGCTCTCGGTCGGCGCGGGGTTCGCACTGATGGGCCGGGGAGGGCGCTTCCGGGGCGAGGAGCCCAGCCGGCGGGCTGTTGGTGCGCTGGCGTCCTCGCCGCGGTTCTGGGTCCTCCTGCTCCTTTTCGCCCTCGGTCTCGCCGCCACGATCGGGCTCTACGCGGTGCTGCCCCTCTACCTCACTGCCGGGCTGGGCCTGCCGCGGGGCGACGCGAATCGCCTCGTGGCCGCGTCCCGCGCCTGCGGCCTCGTGACGGTGCTCGCGGCCGGCTGGCTCTCGGACCGGCTTGGGCCCCGGCGGGCCATGGCCTCGGTCCTGGCGGCAAGCGGTGCCGCGACCCTGTGGTTGGCCGCCGTGCCCGCCGCCTGGGTGGCACCGGCCGTGATCGTGCAGGCGATCCCCGGCGCGTGGTTCTTCCCTGCGGCGTTCGCCGCCCTCGCCCGCGTCGGACCGCTCGCGGTCGCCTTCTCCGTGCCCCTGGCCATGGTGTTGGGAGGGGGTGTGGTCCCGGCGGTCGTCGGGCTTCTGGGCGAGAGAGGCTCCTTCGGCGGCGGCATCGCGCTGGTGGGCGCCTTGATGCTCCTGGGCGCCGGCCTCGCCCTCGGATTGCGTGAGGAGTCGAAAGACTCGACGGCCGGCGCGGTGCCGCTCGAGCCGAGCCCGTCGCCGGCGAAGGAGCCCGAGCGGCACGGATGACGCTCGGGTCTTCCTGCGTTCCGGGTTCGGTGGACCCTCGCCCCTTCCCGCCGCCCCCCCCGACGTCGTATACTCAGTCGGCCCTACCGAGACCCGGATGCGCCGAGGCTCCGAACCGGGCGCTCCCCGACCGCCACCGGACGAGGTTCCTTCGATGATCCCCCTCTGCGTGCCGTCGCGCGCCGCGGTCGAGCGGCTCTTGGACCGGTTTGCTCAGATGCGCGTGGGCGTCCTGGGCGACGTGATGCTCGATCAGTTCGTTTACGGAAAGGTCGAGAGGATCTCGCCCGAGGCCCCGGTGCCGGTCGTCGAGGTGGAGCGGGAGGTGTTCCACCTGGGGGGCGCGGCCAACGTCGTCCACAACCTGAGGAGCCTCGGGGCGTCCGTGGACCTCGTCGGCGTGCTGGGCGAGGATGACATGGCAGCGGTCGTCAAGGCGCACCTCGCCGCTCTCGGGGTCATGACCGACGGCCTCGTGGCGGTGCCGGGGCGCCCCACGGCCCTGAAGACCCGGGTCATTGCGCAGCACCAGCAGGTGGTTCGGTTCGACCGGGAGCACAAGAACCCCCTGCCCGCCGACGTCGTGGCCGCCCTGGGGCAGTGCGTGGAGGCGTGCGTTCCCAAGCTTCGGGCAGTGATCGTCTCGGACTACGGAAAGGGGGTGGTGGGCCCGGAGGTCATGGAGACGCTCCTGGCGGCCGCCGGCCGCCACGGCGTCTGGGTGTTCGTGGACCCCAAGCCGCCCAACGTCGCTCTCTACCGCGGCGTCGACGTCGTGACGCCGAACCTGAAGGAGACCGAGGAGATGACGGGCCGACGCGCCCGAACGGACGACGAGGCCGTTGCCGCGGGCCGAGCGCTCCGGGACCGCCTTGGTGCCCGGGCGATCCTGGTCACCCGGGGCGAGCGCGGCATGACGCTCGTGACCGAGGACGAGGCTCCCACCCACATCCCGACGCACGCCCGGGACGTCTTCGACGTAACCGGCGCGGGCGACACGGCGATCTCGACTCTCGCCCTCGCCTGGGCCGCCGGGGCTCCCCTGACGGAGGCCGCCCAGCTCGCGAACGTGGCGGCCGGCATCGTGGTCGGGAAGCTCGGCACGGCGGCGGTGTCCGCGGCGGAGTGCCTGGACGCCCTGGAGCCTCCGGCCGGCCCCTGAGGCACGCGTCCTGAGCCGGCCCCGGGCGCCCGAGCCCTGCACCCTGATCTTCGGACTCTTGCTCTCCCGTGAGATCGCGCTGGCCGAGGTCCTCGACGACGTGGGAGCGACCCTGGCTCCGCCCGCCGCTGTCAGCGAAGAGCTCCCGTTCACCCAGAGCGCCTACTACGACCGGGAGATGGGGCCGGGTCTGCGGCGGGCCTTCGGGGCCGTCGAAGGCCTGTGGTACCCGCAGCGGCTGCCCCAACTCAAGCTTTCCGCCAATGTCTTGGAGCATCGGTGGCGGGGGCCGAGCGGGCGGCGGGTGAACCTGGACCCGGGTCTGCTCAGCCTCACTCAGGTCGTCCTCGCCAGCGGCAAGCCCGCCGGCCACCGACTCCACCTCGACCAGGGCATCCATGGGGAGATCGAGTACGTCTATGCGGGCGGCGGCTTCCGGGCGCTGCCCTGGACGTACCCCGACTTCCGTGCACCCAGCACGCTCGAGTTTTTCAACGGTCTGCGCGCGGCCCACCGGGCCAAGCTGAGAAGGGCCGGGCGGGACACGCCCCGCGCCGGACGCCGGACCCCTGACGACGGACGGACGATATGATCCGAAGCATGACAGGCTATGGGCGCGCCGAAGGCGACGTCGCCGGCCGGCGCCTCACCGTGGAGGTGAAGGCGGTCAACCATCGGTTCCTGAACTTCTTCGCCAAGCTGCCGCCGGACTTGCTGCGCTTCGAGCCCGACGTCCTGACGCTCGTGAAGGCGCACCTGCAGCGGGGGCAGGTCAACGTCTTCGCCACGTGGAACGGCCAGGGCAACGGGGGCGACGGCGCGGTGTGCGTCAACCGCGAGGCGGCCCGCCGCGCGGCGGAGGCCCTGCGCGGCCTGGCTCGGGAGCTGGACCTGCCGGGCGAGGTAACCCTCGACCACCTGCTCGCCTTTCCGGCGCTCTTCGGCTCCGGGGCCGGGGCCGGGGATCCGGACGAGGTCTGGGGGGCTGCAGGCCGCGTCTTCGGGGAAGCCCTCGAAAACCTCGACGAGTTGCGGCGGCGGGAGGCCGAGCACCTGGTCGCGGATCTCCTGCCGCGGCTCCGGGTCGTGCGCACCCTCGCAGCCCAGGTGGAAGAGCGGCGGCCGCGGGTCGTCGAGGAGTACCGCGCCCGCCTGGCGCGCCGGGTGGAGGAACTGACCGCCGGCGTGCCCGTCGACGTCGCCCGGGACCGGGTGGCGGTGGAGGTCGCGGTCTTCGCCGACCGCTCGGACGTGGAGGAGGAGCTCGTGCGGCTGCGAAGCCACCTTGACAAAGCCGAGGAGCTCCTGGCCCAGGGGGGCGGGGTGGGCCGCAAGCTCGACTTCATTCTCCAGGAGATGAACCGCGAGGCCAACACGATCGGCTCCAAGGCCTCGGACGCCGAGGTGAGCCGAGTGGTGGTCGAGATGAAGGCCGAGCTCGAGAAGGTGCGGGAGCAGGTTCAGAACCTGGAATAAGCTATCCCCTGACTCCTCACCCCTCACTCCTCACAGGTTCTCATGCATCACGCCGACTTCGTCCACCTCCACGTCCACACCGAGTACAGCCTGCTCGACGGAGCGATCCGCCTGGACGACCTGTTCCGCACGGCCAAGGCGCACAAGCTCCCGGCCCTGGCCATGACCGACCACGGCGCGATGTACGGCACCGTCGAGTTCTACAAAGGGGCCCAGAAAGCGGGTGTGAAGCCGATCATTGGGTGCGAGGCGTACGTGGCGCCGGGCTCCCGGTTCGACCGGCGCGTCTCCGGGGAGAGTGAATCCAACTACCACCTGATCCTGCTCGCCCGAAACGACGAGGGCTACCGCAACCTCTGCCGACTCGTGACCGCTGGCTACCTCGAGGGGTTCTACTACAAGCCCCGGATCGACAAGGAGCTCTTGCGGGAGCACGGACGAGGACTCATCGGGCTCTCGGCCTGCCTCAAGGGCGAGGTGCCGCGGGCGCTGCTCTCCGGCAATGGCGCGAAGGCGCGCCGCCTGGCCGAGGAGTATGCGTCGATTTTCGGCGAGGGGAACTACTACTTCGAGCTCATGGAGAACGGCATCCCCGAGCAGAAGACCGTCAACGAGGGACTCCTGGCCCTGGGACGCGAGCTCGGCATCCCGGTCGTGGCGACCAACGACTGCCACTACCTCGAGCAGTCCGACGCCCGCAGCCACGAGGTGCTCGTCTGCGTGCAGACCGGCAAGACGCTCGGCGACGAGCGGCGGATGAAGATGTCGACCGACGCCTTCTACCTGAAGAGCCCCGAGCAGATGGCCCGGGAGTTCGCCTGGTGCCCCGAGGCGCTTCGCGCTACGGTCGAGATCGCGGAGCGGTGCAACGTGGCCCTCGACCTGAAGAGCCACCACTTCCCGGAGTATCACCTGGAGCGGGAGGAGACGCTCGCCGACTGCCTCGACCGGCTCGCGCGCGAGGGCCTGGAGGAGCGACTAAGGGCGCGCACCTTCGCGAGCTCGGAGGAGCAGACGGAGGTCCGCCGCCGCTACGGCGAGCGGCTCGAGATCGAACTTCGGGTCATCCGGGACATGCAGTTCCCCGGCTACTTCCTCATCGTCCAGGACTTCATCAACTGGTCCAAGAGCCACGGCGTCCCGGTGGGCCCGGGCCGGGGGTCGGCCGCCGGAAGCCTCGTGGCCTACGCGCTGCGGATCACGAACATCGATCCGATCCCCTACGACCTGCTCTTCGAACGGTTTCTGAACCCGGAGCGCGTGAGCCTGCCCGACATCGACGTCGACTTCTGCTTCGAGAACCGCGAGAAGGCCATCGAGTACGTGAGCCGCAAGTACGGCTCCGACAAGGTCGCCCAGATCACGACCTTTGGGAAGATGCTCGCCCGGGCCGTGATCCGGGACGTCGGCCGGGTGCTGGGGATCCCGTACGGCGACGTGGACCGGATCGCGAAGCTCGTGCCCGCGAGGCTGAAGATCACCCTGAAGGACGCCCTCCAGGAGGAGCCACGCCTGAAGGAGGCCATGGCCCAGGACCCCCGCGTGGCCGAGCTGATCGAGCACGCCCTTCGGCTCGAGGGCCTGAACCGGCACGCGTCGACCCACGCGGCCGGCATCGTGATCGCGAACCGGCCGCTCGTGGACTACCTGCCCATCTACAAGGGGCAGAACGGCGAGACCGTGACCCAGTTCGCGATGAAGAGCGTCGAGGACATAGGGCTCATCAAGTTCGACTTCCTAGGGCTGAAGACCCTCACCGTCATCGAAGACACCCTGCGCCACATCAACCGGACGCGGCCGGCCACGGAGGCCCTCGACATCGACGGCCTGCCCATGGACGATCCGGCCGTGTACGACCTCCTCTCCCGGGGAGAGACCACCGGGGTGTTCCAGCTGGAGAGCTCCGGCATGCGCGAGCTCATGGTCCAGCTCAAGCCCTCGGTCTTCGAGGACATCGTGGCCCTGGTGGCCCTGTACCGGCCGGGTCCGCTCGGCTCCGGGATGGTGGACGACTTCATCCGGCGCAAGCACGGCCAGATCCCCATCGAGTACGAGCTCCCCGAGCTCGAGCCGATCCTCAAGGACACCTACGGCGTCATCGTCTACCAGGAACAGGTGATGAAGATCGCCCAGGTGCTCGCCGACTACACGCTCGGCGAGGCGGACCTCCTGCGGCGTGCCATGGGCAAGAAGAAGGCCGAAGAGATGGCCGAACAGAAGGAGCGGTTCCTCGGGGGAGCGAGGAAGAAGGGGATCGACGCCGCGAAGGCCGAGCGGATCTTCGACCTGATGGCCAAGTTCGCCGAGTACGGCTTCAACAAGAGCCACTCCGCCGCCTATGCCCTGATCACCTACCAGACCGCCTACCTGAAGGCGCACCACCGCGTAGAGTTCCTGGCCGCCCTGCTCACCAATGACCGCGCCAACACGGACGACGTCGTCAAGGACATCGCCGAGTGCCGGGCCATGGGTGTCCCGGTGCTCCCGCCGGACGTGAACGAGTCGGAGATGTTCTTCACGGTCGTGGGCGACGCCGTGCGCTTTGGGCTGGCGGCTGTGAAGAACGTCGGCGAAAACGCGCTCCAGAGCATCCTGGCGGTGCGCAAGGCGGACGGCCCGTTTCGGGGCCTGCTGGACTTCTGCGAACGCGTCGACCTGACCAAGGTCAACCGCAAGGTCCTCGAGAGCCTGATCCAGTGCGGCGCCTTCGACTCCCTGGGCGGCAACCGGGCCCAGTACCTGACCTACTTGGACCGGGCCCTGGAACGGGCGGCCTCGGTGCAGAAGGACCGGGCCCGCGGCCAGACCAACCTGTTCGGCCTCTTGTCGGGCCAGGAAGGGGAGGAGACCGGCTTTTCGGCCGACGAGCTCCCCGACGTCCCGACCCTGCCGCCGTCCCAGCAGCTCCAGTCCGAGAAGGATGTGCTCGGTATGTACCTGTCCGGCCACCCTCTGTCGGAGTGGGAGGACCTCTTGAACACCTACACGGACGGCGACCTCTCGGCCATCCTGGAGCGGCCGGACAGGGCGGTCGTGACCGTCGGCGGAACCGTCGCGGCCCTGAAGGAGATCACGACCAAGACCGGAAACCGCATGGCTTTCGTCACCCTGGAGGACAGGGTCGGCACGCTCGAGATCGTCGTCTTCAGCGAGCTGTACCTGAAGAGCCAGACGCTCCTGGCGTCCGACGCGCCGCTGGTCGTCCGCGGCATACTGGAGAGGAGCGAGGACTCGGGAAAGATGCTCGCCGACGACATCCTGCCGCTCGCCGAGGCGCAGGAGCGGCTCGCCCAGTCGGTTCACATCCAGATCAACGCCGCGCTCCACGGCCGCGGCGACCTGGAGTCGCTGCGCCGCGTGCTCGAAAACCCGGAGCACCGGGGCTCGTGCGCGGCCTTCGTCCACATCGTGCTGCCCGAGCGCTCGGAGGCGGTCATTCGTCTTCCCGCCGCCTTGAACCTGCGGGCGACGTCCGGTCTGAAGCAGGCCGTGCGGGCGCTCGTGGGCGCGGACGTGGTCCAGTTCCGCTGACGCGCGACCGAGCCCTGCGCTCTCAGACCGTCGCCAGGGTCTTTCGGATCTGCCGCAAGAGGGTCTGCGACTGGACGGGCTTCTGGAGCACGTCCAGACCCTCGTCGTGGACCCCACGGGTCGTGAGGATGTCTTTCGTGTAGCCGCTCATGAACAGGATCTTCAGGGTCGGGTTGTCGCCCTTGAGGGTGTCGTGCACCTCCTTGCCGTTCTTGCGAGGCATGACGACGTCCAGGAGCACGAGGTCGATCGACGCCTTGTTCTCGCTGTAGAGTCGGATCGCCTCCTCGCCGTCGGCCGCGAGGATCGTCCGGTACCCCATTCCATTGAGCACCTCCGCGAGGTACTCCCGCACCGCGTCTTCGTCCTCGGCGATCAGGACGGTCTCGTGGCCCCCTAGGTCCTCGGCGCCCCCCGCGGGGGCCAGCGGCGCGTCGCCGCGGGCGGCGGGAAGTTTCTCGGCCCGCGGCAGGTGGACGTGCACCACGGTTCCGTGTCCCCGTTCGCTCTCCACCTTCAAGAACCCGCCGTGCTGCTCGACGGTCCCGTGGACCGTGGCGAGCCCCAGCCCGGTGCCCTTGCCCTTCTCCTTGGTCGTGAAGAACGGCTCGAAGATGTGCGGCAGCGCCGCCGGGTCGACCCCGGACCCCGTGTCCCGGACCGAAAGGACGACATACCGGCCGGGGCGCTGGGACGCGTCGGACGCCGCCGACCCGTCGAAGTCGACGCTGCGCGTCGCGATCTCCAACTCTCCGCCGCCGGGCATGGCGTCCCTCGCATTGGTGGCGAGGTTGATCAGGACGTGCTCGAGCTGGCTCGGGTCGACGAGGGCGGGCAGGGGACCCTCGGCGCAGGAGAGCCGCACGTGGATGTCCTCTCCGATCACGCGGCCCAAGAGCGAGCTCACGTTCGCGATCACGGCGTTGAGGTCCACGGCCTCCGGCCGGATGAGCTGCTTTCGGCTGAAGGCCAGCAAGCTTGCGGTGAGCTCGCGCGCCCGATCCGCCGCCCGGGTGATCTGGCCCACCGCCTTGCGGTCTCTCTCCCCCTCGACGCGGCTCTCCAGCAAGGACGCGTACCCCAGGATTGCGGTGAGGAGGTTGTTGAAATCGTGGGCGATCCCTCCCGCCAGCAGGCCGAGCGACTCCATCTTTCGGGATTGGGCGAGCGCCTCCTCCAACCTCTTTCGCTCCGTGATGTCCCGGTTGCTCGAGAACCTCCCCAGATACCGGCCGTCGGCGTAGATGGGGCCACAGACGTGGGAGATCCACTTCGCGCCGCCGCCCTTGGGCACGATGCGGACCTCCAGCTCCTGATGGCGATCGGCCCCGGTCGGGCCGAGATGAGCGGCAAAGGCGTCCTGATCGTCCGGGTGCAGGATGCTGCGAATCAACGCGGCGTTCTGCTGGAACTCCTCCAGGGCGTAGCCGGTCAGGTCCGCGCACGAGGCGGACATGTAAACCAGCTCTCCGGTCGCGTCAATCCAGTACTCCCAGTCGGAGGAGTACTCGGACAGGGTCCGGAACTTCCACTCGCTCTCCCGTAGAGCCTCCTGCTGGCGGGAGAGATTCTCGTACCCCTCCTTCAGGGCGACGCTCATGGCGTTGAAGTTCCCGGCGAGCTCGCCGAACTCGGTGGTGTCCGCGTACTCGATCGTGTACCCCAGGGAGCCTGCCTGGATGGCCCGGGTCGCGGACAAGAGGGCCTGGACGGGCCGGGTGAGATAGCGCAGCAGGTACGCGCCCGCCGCAACAGCGAAGGCCAGGGCCACGACGAGGGTCGAGTAGAGGATGTTCCGGGCCTGATCGATCCTTGCGAGCGCCAGCCGGGTCGACCGCTGTAAGCTCTTGCCCGCCGCGAGCGCCATGTCCTGCGTCAGCTGGAGCATCCGATCGCCGATGACGACGCCGGCGCCCTTGAGGGCTTCGATCCGGTGTGCGTCTGCCGCGGCCGTGATGTAGTAGCTCAGCGCGGTCTTATAGTCCTCGACGAGTCCCCCGATCTCGCCGAGGCGCTTCGTCAGGGCCGGAGGATGGTGACAACTCCGACATCCGGCCGCGGCCCGATCGAGCGCCCCAACGTTGGCGACGATCATGTCCAGATCCTCGGCCAACGGTGTCCGGACGCGGTACAAATCTGCCTGGACCGTCTGAATATTGATGACCAGGTTCTGTCGGAGGTGCTCGACCTCGTGGAGTTGAAGCAGTCCCCCAAGGGATCGGGTGATGCCGGAGATGTGGGAGATGAGGGCCAGAGAGCCCCCGGCGAAGATGAGGAACAGCGCGACGAGGGACCAGAGGATCCGCTTTTTCATCGACTACTTGTTCTCGTACGAGTAGGTCGACAACCGGATCCCGGCGCGTTCGGCGATCTCGTACACCGGGCGGTAGTCCTCCTTGCGGAGCCCGATGAAGCGCAGTGCCTCGAACCGGTGCAGCACCTCGATCCCCTCCGGGTCCTTGTCCATGGCGAGCAAGGCCCCCCGAAGCGACGCCTTGAGCTCGGCCGGCAACTCCGTTCGGACCGAGAGCCCGTTCGAGGGGACGTCCGGAGATTGGACGAGGATCGTCAGCTCCTTGGCCACGCGCGGGTCCCTCCGGGCCAGCCGGTCGAACATGGAGTGCTTGGCGCACCCTACGTCCGCCTTGCGGTCCAGGACCGCGTGGATCGCGGCGTCGTGACTGCCGGCGAAGAAGACCTCCTTGAAGTAGCGATCGACGTCGCGGACGCCCTTCTCCTTGAAGTAGGCCATCGGGAAGACGTACCCGGCGGTCGTCGCCTGCTCGACGAACGCGAGTCGCTTGCCCTTCATGGTCGCCACGTCGCGGATCCCGCTGTCCTTGCGCACGAAGATGTAGCCGCGGTACGTGGAGGTCCCGTCGAGGTTCACGGGCCGGGCGATCGGCTCGACTCCGAGGCGTTCCAGGGCCAGAGCGCCGACGAAGCTCCCGAAGAAGGCGCCGTCCAGGCGCAACTGCCGGAAGCGGTCGATGATGTTCCCGTAGCGGGGCAGGATCGTGAAGGTGATGGCGGCCCCGGTCTTCTTCTGGAGATACTCTCCCAGGGGCCGGTACCGCGCCGCCTGGGCGAACACGTTCTGCTCCGGGATGAGCCCGATCCGGAGCTCGGTCGCGAGCGCGGTGGTCCCCAGGAGGACGAGGAGGCAGGAGACGACAGGCGCTTTCATGGGACGGGTTCTCTCCCTCCCCCGGGTGCTCAGTGTGGACTCGTCCCCCCTTTCCTATCTCTTATCGACCGGGACGACGATGGGGGTCAAGAAAAGATGGGAAGGGGCGCTCGGCGGTCGAACATCGCGGTATGTCGGGTGGCGGGGTCGGAGCGTCGGCGGTACTCTGCAAACGCGAAGACCCACCCGGTCATCCATGAGGAGCACGTCATGAGGTTCATCATAGGTTTCGTGATCCTGGCCGCGGCGCTGGCCTGGGGGGCCGCGAAGGCGGCTGCGGGCGGTTCAGTCCGGGAACAACGGATGCTGGTGGCGGAAGCAGACCTGTTCCAGCAGAGGAAGGATGCGTACGTGGTCGAAACGGGCAATCTCATCGCCGATCTTGCTCAGCAGGCCGCGAGGCTCTCGGCGATCGAGCCTGGGTCTGAGGGGCATGAGACGTTCCAATCCGCGCGCCAGGGGTTCGACGCGGCCCTGGCGACGGCGAGGCAGAAGCTCGACGCACTGCGCGCCGCGCCCCTTCAGGAAGCCCTGGACCTGATTCCCGATGTGGACGCCGCGATCAACGATCTGAAGGCCGCCTTCGAGCGTCTGCTCGCCTCGGCGCCGTGAGAGGGCCCAGCCCCGCGGGCACCCGGTGCGCGGTCACGCCCGAGTGCGGAGCGGCGTCGGCAGGGGGGAGCGCGGCGTGGGTTTCGCCGTGAGAAGGGCCGGTCCGCTTTGTCTCGCCCATGGATCGCGGCCGCGCTGTCCGGTTCCCTCCGGCCCACCGGCTGGGGTATCATCCGCCGGACTCCCCTTCGCGAGGACCATCTTGGAAAGCCTTTCGTTCTTCATCCAGACCTTCGGCTGCCAGATGAACGACCACGAGTCGGGTGTCCTGGCGCACCTGCTCGAAGGTGCCGGGTACCGGGAGGTGCCGGACCCCGCCGAGGCGGACGTCATCCTGGTCAACACCTGCGCGATCCGCGAAAAGGCCGAGCAGAAAGTGTACTCCCAGCTGGGCCGGTACCGGTCCCTGAAGGAGAGCCGGCCCGGGCTGGTCCTGGCGGTCGGCGGGTGCATGGCGCAGTCCGAAGGGCGCCGGGTGCTGAGCAGGGCGCCGTTCGTGGACCTGGTGTTCGGGACGCATGCGCTCATGGACGTGCCGTCCCTTCTCGGGCGCGTTCGGGAGCAGCGCCGGCGAATCGTCGCAACGGAGGTTTCGTCGGATCCCTCCCGGGTCGAGGCGCTCTATGCCCACAGCCGAGGCCTTGGCCTCAAAGCCTTCGTGACCGTGATGCACGGGTGCGACAACTTCTGCGCTTACTGCGTGGTGCCCCACGTGCGCGGTCGAGAGATGTCGCGGCCAGCCTCGGAGATCGTCGCGGAGGTCGAGCGCCTGAGCGCCGAGGGAGTCGTGGAGGTGACGCTGCTTGGGCAGAACGTCAACTCTTACGGGCAGAAGCCTCAGGGCGACACGAGCTTCGCCGAGCTGGTGCGCCGGGTCGCGGCCGTCGAGGGTGTTCGGCGGATCCGGTTCACCACGAGCCACCCCAAGGACCTGTCCGAGGACCTGATCACCCTGTTCGCCGAAGAAACAAAGCTGATGCCCCACATCCACCTGCCGCTCCAGTCCGGCTCCGACCGGATCCTTCGCGCCATGAACCGCGGCTACACGTCGGCGCACTACCGGGCGCTCGTGGAGAAGCTTCGACGGATCGTTCCGGGCATCGCCGTCACCTCCGACCTCATCGTGGGTTTCCCGGGAGAGACAGAGGGAGACTTCGAGGCGACCCTCCGCGTGATGGCCGAAATCGTCTTCGACAATCTCTTCAGCTTCAAGTTCTCGCCGCGGCCCCGTACCGCGGCCGCGGCGATGATCGACGCCCTGCCGGCCGGCGTGAAGGAGGAGCGCCTTCAACGGCTCCAGGCCCTTCAGCGGGAGCACACTCTGCAGCGCAATCAGGAGCTCGTCGGGCGGATCTGCACCGTTCTGGTCGAGGGCGCGAGCCGCGTGGGAGGGGCCCAGTGGACCGGCCGCACCCCGGAAAACAAGATCGTGAACTTCCCGGGACCGGGAGTGGGCGTCGGGGAAGAACTCGCCGTGCGCATCGCGGGCGCGAGGATCAACTCCTTGGTTGGCGAACTCGCCGGAGCGGAGGCGCCGTGTACGTGCAAATGAAGGTTACAGGACTCGTGCTCGATCCCGCGTCCAAGAGCCCGGTGGTGTTGCTCACGGACGGGCAGGGGGAGCACAGGCTCCCGATCTGGATCGGGCCCCTGGAAGCCGCGTCGATCGCGTATGCCCTCGAGGGGGTCGAGCCGCCTCGGCCTCTGACGCACGACCTCCTGAAGATGCTCCTCGACGAGCTGGGCGCGAGCGTTCCCCGCATCGACATCGACTCTCTCGAGGACAACGTCTTCCACGCCAAGATCCACCTCCAGGTCCCTGGCGGCGCGAGACGCCTCGTGGACTGCCGGCCCTCCGACGCCCTCGCTCTGGCCCTGCGAGTCGAAGCCGACGTCTTCGCGGAGGAGGGGGTGCTCCGGCGCGCCCGATCGGTGGAGGTGGAGGGCGGCGCCGGAGCGCAGCAGTCGGACGCCTGGAAGGAGTTCCTGGAGGGACTGGACCCCGATGCCTTCGGCAAGTACAAGATGTAGGGCGTTTCGCACGATAGGAAGAGGTTCCCAATGGACACCGCACAGTGGCTGGATCGAAACCGCTTCGGCGAGGCGTTCGCGAACCCGTCGGCGGATGCCGACGGGTGCCAGCCAGCCCCCCATCGGCTCCAGGAGGTCCTCGACAAGATCCCCTCGGAGGTCGTGGAGCGCTTCTCCGGGTGCGGATCGCCGATCCCCGAGGCGATCGAAGGGCGACGCATCCTCGATCTCGGCTGCGGGACCGGCCGCGACGTGTACCTGTGCGCCGCGCTCGCCGGGCCGGCCGGCTTCGTGATGGGGGTGGACCGGGCCGAGCCCCTTCTCGCGGTTGCGCGCCGTCACGTCGAGGCAACGATGGAGGCGCTGGGCCATCCCGAGCCCAACGTCGCCTTCCGGAAGGGCAGGATCGAATACCTCGACGAGGCCGGACTCGAGGATGAGGGCTTCGACGTCGTGATCTCCAATCGGGCCCTCAACCTGGTGCCGGACAAGCTGCGGGTGTTGCGGGAGGTGCACCGGGTGCTCAAGAGCGGCGGCGAGTTCTACTTCGCTGACGTTTACGCCGACCGCCGTCTTCCCGGAGACGTGGCACAGGACGCCGAGGTGGGTCGGGAGAAGCTGGGCGGAGCGCTGTACGTGGGCGACGTCGTCCGGATGGCCCGCCGGGCCGGCTTCACGGACCCGCGGATCGTGGCTCGCAACCCTCTGCGGCTCGCTCGCCCGGACCTCCAGGCGCGCCTGGGCGGGGTGCTCTTCTGGGCGGTGACCTTCCGGCTGTTCAAGATCCAGGAACTCGAGGACGGAGAGGAGGACTACGGTCAGGCAGCGCTCTACCGAGGAACGATCCCGGGGTGCGCCCACCACTTCCTGCTCGACTCCGACAACGCCTTCGAGGCGGGCTGCAGCCGGCGCGTGGGCGGAAACACCGCCCTCATCGTCCAGACCTCGCGGTTCTCCCCGCACTTCCGGCTGCTGGGATCGCGGTCCCGGCACTTCGGACCCTTCACCGCCTGAGCGGGCCTCCGCCGTCATAGGGGGGCAACCCTCACAATTTGAGCGTCACGACGAAGGGCGCATGATCCGAGCCGCAGACGAACGGGTCTGGTGCCCAGCCTCGGTCTGCCTCGGCGGCAGGGAGGGGACCCTCGGCTGCCTCGTTGAGGTCCTCGTTGAGCACTCGTGCGCTCACGAAGCGAGGCATCAGACCTCGCGACAGAAAGATGTGGTCGAGCATCTCCCGATGGCCTCGGAAGATGTGGGTGAACCGAAGGTCGCGGGGGATGGCGAGCTCGCAGGGCACGAGCTCTTGGGACGTGAGGCGTGGGGCGCCGGCGGACCGAGCGTCGCCGCGCACGATGCGAACTCCTTCAGAGTCGAGGGTGTCGTTGAAGTCACCCAGCACGGCCAGGCAAGCGTCCGGGTTCTCCGTTAAATGTCGGTCCACGACCCGGCGAACCTCCACGGCCTGGGCGAGCCGCTTGATCTCGCTGACCAGGCGCCCTTCGCCAACCTGGGCCAAGGACTCCCACCGGGCCTCTCCGCTCTCGCTGCCGATGGGGGAGGGGATCTTCGACTTCCAGTGGAGCACGACGAGGTAGATCTCCAACCCCGGGAGACACCAGCGGACCTCGAGAACGGGCCGGCTGAATGCCCCTTGGACCCGGATCGTTAGCCCGCTCTTCCGGTCGGCCGCGCGCAGGTCGGCGCGCGTCGCCACGGCCGCCGGATCCCGCAGCGGGTAGCGCGAAAGCACGCCGATCCGCAGCGGGCTGGGCCCGCCGTCGTCGGCTACCGCGATATGTGGGTACCCGAGACCCTCGACGAGCGCCGGTAGGAGCGACGGGTCCAGCAGCTCCTGAAAGGCCACCGCATCGGCGTCCAGCCGGCGAAGCATGGCGCGCAGTGCGGTCAGGTGGACCGGGAGCCAGGCTCGCACCGCCTCCGTGTCTTCGTCGGGCCGAAGACCCAGGTTCTCCAGGTTGAAGGTCGCGAGCCGGAGGTCCACGGTTGCTCCGAATCACCGGGCCCGAAGGGCCCGCTCGAGCGCCTGCAGCAGTTGTGGCGCGTCCAGGTACTGGGAGTCGAGGCGCACCGCGCCTTTGGGGTCCACGAGGAAGAGCCGTGGGATCACGCTGAGACCGTAGCTCGGGAGCGTATCGCCCGTGGCGTCGAGCAGGATCACGCCGCGGTACGCGCGCGGGTGTGCCTTCACGTCCGCGCGTACGGCACCGGCGGCCTCGCGGAGAAATACCTCGACCACGCGCACGTCCATCTTCTGGAGCTCCGCGGCGAGCTTGTTGATCTCGACCACCTCGTCTCCGCACCGGGGGCACCAGGTGGTGCCGAACTTCAAGAGTGTCCACGCCGCGCCCGCCTCCAAGAGCCGGCGGGGCTTTCCGTCCAGGTCCACGAGCGCGACATCCGGCGCCTGGCTCCCAAGGCCCTCGTAGACCCCTTGGGGCGGGGCTCGAAACCCCATCGTGAGCGCAGCGAGCAGCAGCAAGGGGACGAGCGTCTTCAGGGTCACGGGATCTCCTCCGGAGCACGCGTGAAGAGAGCGTCGAGGCGGCGCGTGCCTGCGAGCGGTTGGACGAGACGAAGGCCCCGCGGCCCGCTCACCCGCGCGCCACGACGACGTGAACCGTGCGCTGCCGGGGCCCGTCGAACTCGGCCAGGAACAGGCCCTGCCAGGTACCGAGGACCAACCGGCCTCCGCTCACCGGGACCGTGACGCTCGAGCCCAGGAGGCTGGTCTTGATGTGGGCGTCCGAGTTGCCCTCGACGTGGCGGTAGGGCCCCCTGTGGGGCACCGCCCCGGCCAGGAAGGCGAGCAGGTCTCGCGCCACGTCCGGGTCCGCACTCTCGTTGAGCGTCACGCCGGCGGTCGTGTGGGGCACGCAAACCACACACAGGCCCTCCGCCACGCCGGCGTCGGACACGAGGCGGGCCACCTGCGGGGTCACGTCCACGAGGCACTCCCGCTCGGGCGTGCGAACCGGAAACGACGTCATGAGTTCCACTCCGGGTCTCGCCAGAAGGCCAGGGGGAACCATAACACACCACCCGGTCACCAGAAAGGCCGATTTCCGGGCTTTTCCTTGACTTGGCCGGTGTCGTCGGGTAAGAAGGGGACCCCGCGGCCGCGGCGCCCCCGCAGGTGCCGGGGACGACTCGGGCTCCGACCTCGTCCGCCCCAGGCAAGGAGGGACCAGCATGTACACCATCACCGACATCATCGCCAGGGAGATCCTGGATTCGCGCGGGAACCCCACCGTGGAGGCCGACGTCGTGCTCTCCGGAGACATCGTGGGGCGGGCCGCCGTGCCGTCGGGGGCCTCCACCGGGGAGCACGAGGCGGTCGAGCTGCGAGACCCCGATGACCCGCGCTACGGAGGGAAGGGCGTGCTCAGGGCCGTGGAGAACGTGAACTCGGTGATTGCGCCGGAGCTCCTGGGCTACGACGTCCGGGATCAGATCCAGATTGACCACCGACTGATCGACCTGGACGGGACGGCCAACAAGGAGAAGCTCGGCGCCAACGCCATGCTCGCCGTCAGCCTCGCCTGCGCGAAGGCGGCAGCACAGGCCTGCGATCTGCCCCTCTTCCGGTACGTGGGAGGAGCGCAGACGTCTCTCCTGCCGGTCCCGATGATGAACATCTTGAACGGCGGGGCCCACGCCGACAACAACGTGGACATCCAGGAGTTCATGGTCGCTCCGGCGGGCGCGCTCACCTTCGCCGAGGGGCTTCGGATGGGCACCGAGGTCTATCACGCCCTGAAGAAGACGCTCAAGGAGAAGGGCTATCGCACGTCGATTGGGGACGAGGGTGGGTTTGCGCCCGATCTGGCCTCCAACGAGGAGGCGCTGGATCTGATCCTGGTTGCCATCGAGAAGGCTGGTTACCGGCCCGGCGAAGACGTGCTGATTGCCCTGGACGCGGCGGCGAGCTCGTTCTACAGGGCGGATCACTACTTCCTCGCCGCTGAGGCGGACCCGCGAAAGAGTGCCGCGGAACTCGTCGGATACTGGAAACGCCTGGTCGAAAAGTACCCGATCTACTCCATTGAGGACGGTCTGGATGAGAACGACTGGGACGGGTGGAGGCACATGACCGAGATCCTGGGGGGACGCATCCAGATCGTGGGGGACGACCTCTTTGTGACGAACACTAGCCGCCTCCAGACGGGCATCGCGACCCACGTCGCCAACTCAATCCTCATCAAGGTCAACCAGATCGGAACGCTGACCGAGACCTTGCGCGCCATCGAGTTGGCGAGCAAGGCAGGCTACACGTCGGTCGTGTCCCATCGCTCCGGCGAGACCGAGGACACGACCATCGCCGACATCGCCGTGGCCACGAACGCAGGCCAGATCAAGACCGGCGCCCCGTGCCGAACCGATCGCGTGGCCAAGTACAACCAGCTGCTGCGCATCGAGGAACGCCTCGGTGACGCCGCGCGGTATAACGGACCCGCGCTCCTGGCCCGTCGGGAGGCGTGAGCGGAGCCGAGGGCCGGACACGAACGAACGACAGCGACCCCTCACAGGAGATCCGGATCATGGTCATGGAGAAGACGCTCGCGATCATCAAACCCGACGCCACCGCCCGCAACATCACGGGAAAGATCCTCTCCCGGATCGAAGAGGAGGGGTTCACGGTCAAGGCCATGAAGAGGGTGCGGCTCGCCAGGGCCGACGCCGAATGCTTCTACGCCGTCCACCGGGAGCGGCCCTTCTATGGGAGCCTCACCTCGTTCATGTCGAGCGGTCCGGTCGTCGTGCTCTGCCTCGAGCGGGAGGGCGCGATCGCGAAGTGGCGCGAGGTGATGGGAGCGACAAACCCCGCGAACGCGGCCGAGGGCACGATTCGCAAGCTCTACGCCGTGGACCTCGAGCGCAACTCCGTCCACGGGTCTGACGCACCGGAGACGGCGGCCGTCGAGGTAGCCTTCTTCTTCAGCGGCCTGGAGCTGGTCTGACGACGTCGGCAGGTCGAGGTCCGAGACGACGATCGGCCCGACCTCGGGCCGATCGTCGCATGGACTTCGTTACAGAACCACTACGGCAGCAGGGCGGCTTCGGGCAGGGCTGACTTCGGGCGGCGCGATGCGACAGTTGCGGCGCTGGAGGAGCTCGCACCGCAGTTCGAAGTCCTCGGGGCGTTCGCAGTGGTTGGACCGCTTCTCGGGCGCCGAGGTGGGTTACGGCTTCGGCGGCGCGGGTTTGTCCATACCCATCCCCATGCCAGGGGGCATGCCTCGAGGCATGCCGGCGGGCATGCCTCGAGGCGCGGTCATTCGGACCGGATCCTCGGCAATGGCCGACTTCGCGTCCGTCCCGTAACCCGTCAGCTCCATGATCGTGCTCTCGGTTTCGGAGCGAACCACTCCGAAGGGGCGCACCTCGGGGTTGAAGTCGGAGGTGGCGAGGACCTTCCCGTCCGAGCCGACGATCTTGCGCTCCGTCGTCTTCAACGTGCCCGCAGGGACCTTGACGTCGCGCTCCCCCACCTCCTCTACCCGTACCGTGTCCGCGCCACCGGCGGGCACGCCGCTTCGGCGCTCGAACATCATGGCGGCCATCTTTCGCCCCATGACCACGAAGTCCCGGGGCATCTCCTGGGCGGGCTGGTCGCCGCTCTTGATGATCTGGCGCTGGATGTTGTCGGGGTCGTTGGGGTTGCCCTTGACGAGCATCTTGATGACGACCCGGCTTCCGGCGTCTTCGTTGACGACCTCGTACCAATAGGAGTCCCCCTCCTGGCCGACGATGGCGGTACGCATCTTCGACTTCTTGCCGGAGTCCTTGTCGGTCAGGTCGTACTCGGACCAGACTCCGGGCTGCGGGGTAAACGTTCCGAAGAACTTGGGTACGGTGCCCCCGCTTGTGCCGGGCATTTCGGCCCCGATGACCGCACCGACTGCAGGGAGCACGAAGGCCAGCGCCAGAGCCAGAATCCAGTGGAAGCGGTCGATTCGGCCCATGGGAGTCCTCCTGAGTGGGGGTGGCTGAGGATGGGGCGCACTGTACCAGTCGGCCGCCGGTGCGCAAGCACGGCCCTCCCCCCGGTTGCGATGATCGGCACGACACGTTGGGACCACACGAAGGGAGTCGCCGATGGGGCAGGTGCGCATCACGTCCGGGACCTTGCGTGGCCGGGCCGTGGAGACCCCTGAGGGGGATGCGACCCGGCCGCTGCTCTCGCGCGTGCGCAAGAGCCTGGCCGATCTTCTCCGCCCGCGTCTGGCCGGGGCGCGGATCCTCGACCTCTTCGGCGGCTCCGGCGCGGTCGCCTTCGAGTTGTTGTCCAACGGCGCCCGGGAGGCGGTCGTGGTGGAACTCGCCGCCGGGGCGGCGCGGCTGATCGAGCACAACGCTGTCCGGTTGGGGGTCCCGATCACCGTGGTGGTCGGCGACGCACGCGTGCACGTGCCGTCCCTGGTTGACCGCGGGGAGCGCTTCGATGTCGTGGTCATCGCGCCACCCTATGGGTGCGGACTGCAGCAAGAAGTGCTCGAGGCGGTCGAGGTTCACGACGTGGTCGCGCCCGGGGGCGTGGCCGTTGTCCAACGCGATCGCTGCGAGCCGCCGGCGGAGCCGAGGGGCAGCCTTCGGTGGTCGCGAAGCCGTGCGTATGGGCGGACGGTGTTCGACTTCTACGAGACGTCTGGGCCGTGAGGGACCTCCTCGTTCACGCCGAGGGAATCCGCAGCGGGGAGACGGCGAAGGCGCGGAGCGGCTGCTGGGTCCTCGTGCTTGACGGCCGGGTCGTCCACTGCGCTTCCCGCCCGCCCGACGCCGTTCCCGAGGGAACGCCGCGAGGGGAGGGAGGATGGTTGGTGGAGCCGCTGGCCGACGCCCACGTTCACCTGTGCCTCTCGGGGAGCTTCTCCCCTCGGGAGCGCCGCCTTACGGCGTTGCTCTCGAGGGAGGAAGCGCTCGCTCGCATCCTGGAGCTGTTGGAGGCGTACCGGAGGCGCGGCGTGGCGGTGGTGCGCGACGGCGGAGATCCCCACGGGCTTGTCGCCGAAGCGGCCGGGATTGCGCTGCGATGCCCCGAACGGTTCGCCGCCGTGCTGCCGGCGGGGGAGCCGCTGTTCCGGCGGGGATGCTACGGATCCTTTCTGGGCACGGGGGTGGAGGGAGTCGAGGAGGGTCTCGAGCGGCTCCGGAGAGCCCGAGAGACCGGAGCCCGCCACATCAAGATCCTCGCGACCGGCCTCAACAGCGTGGACGAGGCCGGAGTCGTCGGGCCGGCGTCCTTCGCCCCGGAGGAGCTCCGCGTGCTCCTGGCGGAGGCGCGCCGCCTGGGATTGCCGTCCATGATTCACGCCAACGGGCCGTTGGACGGCCTGGGAGGCGCGCCGGGCCCGGACGCCACCCTGGAGCACGGTTTCGGCCTCGACGGCGCAGACCCGCAGCGGCTCGCGGCCTCCGGCACCCCCTGGACGCCGACCGCGGCCGCCTGGGCCGCCCTGATCGACCACCCGGAGTTCACTCCCGCGCAGCGCGACGTGGTCCGGCGCACGGACGAGCGGCACGGGGCCGACGTGCGGCGGGGGCGCGCGGCGGGAGTCCGGATCCTCGTGGGCAGCGACGCGGGTACGCCGGGGGTTGGGCACGGCCTCGGGCTGAAGGCAGAGCTCGGGCGGTTGATGCGCTACGGCCTCTCGGGCGAGCAGGCCCTCGCCGCGGCTCGCCGCAGCTGCGCCCTCTGCGAACGGGAGCTTGGGCGCCCCCTGGGCGGGCTGGCGGTCGGCGGCGAGGCCGGTTTCGTTCACGTGCGCGAAGACCCTGCCCAAGACCTCGAGGCCTTGGACGAGCCCCTGGGGGTCTGGCTCGGAGGCCGGTGGACCCCCGTCGCCTCCGAAGGCTACGGAGCGGGGCCGTGACCGCGCCCGACTGGGCGTGGTGGGGGGAAGGGCCGGGCCCCGTGCCTCTAGCCCACGCCGTGCGGGTGATTCAACAGGGCGCGCGGTTCGAGGAGGCGGTACTCGCCGGCGACCGGACCGGACCGCCCCTGGATCGGGCTCTCCAGGCCTACCAGCGGGAGCACCGGGCCATGGGCCGAAACGACCGACTCCTCCTCGGAGCTGCGGTCTTCGGCCTCGCCCGAAATCGCGACGCGATCCGACGTGCGCTGCCCGGCGCCGAACCCGGGCGGGGATCTCACCTCCTCCTCGCTCTCCTCGACGGGCTCGCGGTCGAGCCCGAGAGGGTTCCCGGGCTGCCCGGGGGCCCCGAGCCCTGGCGCAGGGCCGCCCAGGCGCTCGCCGACGTTCGGGCCGAGGGGGTCCGCGTGGCGCAGCGCACGCGGAGCACTCCCTTGAACGCGCTTTCCGCGTCGGCCCGCTCAAACCTGGCGGCCCTCTTCTCGGTCCCAGACTGGTGGTTCGAGAACGGCCCCTGGGACACCGTCGGCCAGGCCACGGAGGAGTTGGCACGGCTCAAGCGCCCCCAACAACTGTGCTTGCGAGCCCAGGCCCACCGAGGCAACCGTGAATCCGCGGTCGCGGCTCTCTCGGCGCTCGGCATCCCGGTCCGGAGCACGCTCCGAAGTCCCTGGGGCGTCCTCGTCGAGGGACGCCACAACGTGCTCGGAACGGACGTCGTCCGCCGTGGAGTGGTCGAGGTCCAAGACGAAGGGAGCCAACTGGTCGCGTGCCTGTGTGATCCTCGGCCGAACGAGAGGATCTTGGACCTGTGCGCCGGTGGCGGTGGGAAGACGCTCGCGCTCGCGTCGATGATGGGGGGGAGGGGACTCGTGATCGCCCACGATGCGGCCACCGCTCGCCTCGCCGACACGCGTCTGCGGGCACGGCGCGCCGGACTCGGGAACGTCCGGGTCGTCGCAGGGGCGGACGAGGTGGAACGGCTCGGCCCCTACGATCTGGTCCTGGTGGATGCGCCGTGTTCCTCGTCAGGCACCCTGCGCCGAAACCCCGACGTGGCGTGGCGGTGGCCGCGGGACTCGGTGGTGCAGTTGACGGACACGCAGGCCCGTATCCTCGATCATGCCGCCGGTCTCGTGGCACCGGGAAAGACGCTGGTCTACGTCACCTGCAGCCTCCTGCCGGCCGAGAACGGCCGCCAGATCGAGGCGTTTCTCGGGCGTCACCCGGAGTTCGATTTCTTTCCCCTCGGGGACCGCCGCAGCCACGGACCGCTGCTGGATGTTTCGGGCGCCGACCGGGGGGCGTTTCGCTTGCCCGCCGATCTCGCGAGGTACTCCGGTGACGCCTTCTTCCTTGCGCGACTGCGTCGGAGGCGGTGACCTTTCCGAGTCCGGTGCTATCTTGGGAGGAGCGGACGAGGAGGTTGTCATGGCGCACGCGGAAGCGCACGACCACCATCACCACCATGCGCACGGCTCCGGCGTCGCCCACGGGGAGAACGGCTCCCGGCGCAGTCTGATCATCTCTCTGGCCGTGACGGTCGGTTTCATGGCCGTGGAGGCTGTGGGCGGCTGGCTCACGAACTCCCTCGCGCTGCTCTCGGATGCAGGGCACATGCTCACCGACGCGGGCGCACTGGGGCTCAGCTGGTTCGCTCTGCGCGTGGGAGAGATGCCGCCGTCCACGACCAAGACGTTCGGCTACCGACGGTTCGAGATCGTGGCGGCACTTCTCAACGGACTGGCCCTGTGGGCGATTGTGGGCCTCATTGTCCGAGAGGCGGTCGGTCGCATCGCGTCGCCCCCCGAGGTGCAAGGGGCCGGCATGCTTGTCATCGCCAGCCTGGGCCTGGGCGTGAACCTGGTTTCCATCTGGGTCCTTCACGCGCACAAAGACGAGAGCCTCAACGTGCGCGGTGCCTTTCTCCACGTGGTTGCCGACTCCCTGGGCTCCGTCGGGGCCCTCGTGGCCGGTGTCGTGATCCTGACTACGGGGTGGAGACTCGCGGACCCGTTGACGAGTCTGGCGATTTGTGGACTCATCCTGTGGAGCTCCTGGGGAGTCGTGCGCGACTCGGTCCACGTGCTCCTCGAGGGTGTGCCATCTCACCTGGACTACCGTGCCGTGGAGCAGGCGCTCCTGGATCATGACGGGGTCTGTTGCCTCTACGATCTTCACATCTGGGCCATCGCCGGCCGCCAAGAGGCGCTCTCCGTGCACGTGGTGGTTCCTGATGGATACCCGCACCAACGGGAGTTGCTGCGCGACCTGGTGACGGTGCTGCGGGAGCGCTTCCAGATCGAGCACGCCACGCTGCAAATCGAGGAGTCCCACGAGTTTCAGGAGGAGTTCTTGGAGGGCACCCGCGCGGTCTGTCGATTGCCCGGAGAGGCTGCGCCGGCGTGCCGGATTCCTCGAGGAACCGGGACGCCGGTCAAGTTAACATAATATATCTTATCAGACCTTATACCGTTGCGCGGTGCGCGCTTGCGGTCGGCAGGTGCCGTGCTATGGTGTCGCGGCTCCGTTTCCCTGGCCCCCCTGTTCAAGGAGGTAACGATGGCGACCATCGCGATGCTCGAGGCGATCGACCGGGCGATTCAAGCGGAAGAAAAGGCCTGCGCGTTTTATTCGGACGCCTCATCTCGCACGAAGGATGCCGGCGGCGCGAGCATGTTCCGAGAATTGGCCGAGTTCGAAGCCCATCACCGCGAGCACCTCACGGCCCTGAAGAACTCACTGTCCGCCGACCGAGGATGGATTGTCTACGAGGGTCGCAACCTGACGAAGACCCCGGGGAGCGAAGCCAGCGGTCGACCCGCCGTGGGTGACCACGCCGATGCCTTGGAGGCCCTCCGTCTGGCGATCGCTGCCGAAGAACGGGCCGTCGCGGAGTACACAGCACTGTCCGACGCCGCGGGGAACGATGTGGGACGAGAGGCCTTCCGGCGCCTGGCCGACGAAGAGAGGATGCACCGAAAGCTGCTCGACGAGCAGTACCTCGCCCTTGCCAACCGCGGGGTCTGGTTCTGGAATGACTGACAACCGTGGAGGGAGCGCACGCGAGGGTTCCCCGCCGAGGAGGACAACGGCACTGCGAAAGACATCGGCTGCATGGATTCTTCGTGCCTAAGGGGTTTCTAACGGGCCTCTCATCACGATTTCATGGCCGCTTTCTATAGTGCTCGGGTCCTTCGGTCCGTGGACAGCGCTCCCAACAACGGAGGTTCTCATGAAGAAGACCGGTCTTTCGCAGCTCGTCTGGGCGTCCCTGCTGATGGTAGGCGTGGCGACGACCTGGGCCGCCGCCTCACCGGCCCCGGAGTCGTTCGCCCCCCTGGCGGCACGTCTCAAGCCGAGCGTAGTGAACATCTCCACAACCAAGGTGGTTCGCGGGGGCCAGCGGTTCCACGGAGACTCGCAGCCCCGGTTTCGGGGCCCGAACGATCCGTCTCAGGAGTTTGGGGACGACTTCTTCCGGCGCTTCTTCGGCGACCAGAAGCCCCGCGAGTTCAAGGCCCAGAGCCTGGGATCGGGGTTCATTCTGGATGACCAGGGATATATTCTCACGAACAACCACGTGGTCGAGAGTCAGGACGAGATCCTCGTCCGCCTCTCGGACGAGCACGAATTCAAGGCAAAGCTCATCGGAGCAGACGACAAGACGGACATTGCTCTGATCAAAATAGAACCAAAAGACGTGACCCTTGTGCCCGTGCAGCTCGGGGACTCCGACTCGATCCAGGTTGGCGATTGGGTCGTGGCCATCGGCAACCCCTTCGGCTTCGGTCACACGGTCACCGCGGGGATCATCAGTGCCAAGGAGCGCGTGATCGGTTCAGGACCCTACGACAACTTCCTTCAGACCGACGCCGCCATCAACCCTGGAAACTCGGGCGGGCCTCTGTTCGATGCCGCAGGGCGCGTGATTGGAATCAACACCGCGATCGTATCGGGTGGAACCGGGCTCGGTTTCGCCATTCCGGTCAACATGGCGCGGCAGATCGTCCCTCAGCTTCGCAAGGAAGGAAAGGTAACGAGGGGCTGGCTCGGCGTGATGATCCAGGAAATCAGCCCAGAGCTTGCCCGGAGCTTCGGGCTTGACGAGGCGAAGGGCGCCCTTGTCTCGGAGGTCAGCAAGGACGGTCCGGCCGACAAGGCAGGGCTCAAACGCGGTGACGTGATCGTCGAGTTCGACGGCGTCGCGGTGGACCGGATGAATCAACTGCCTCGACTCGTCGCCGGTCACGCGCCCGGGTCCGGGGTCAAGGTGGTGGTGCTGCGCGACGGAAAGAAGAACAGCGTGGACGTCACGCTCGGAGAGCTGCCCGGCGAGGAATCTGCGAAGGCGGAGCTCGAGAGCCAGCTCGGAATGACGGTCCAAGAGATCACCCCGGAGCTTCGTACCCACCTCGACGTCCAGGACGACAGCGGTGTCGTGGTGTCGGGTGTCGAGCCGGGTGGAGCGGCGGCCGAGGCCGGGTTGCGGCGGGGAGACGTCATCGTCGAGGCCAACCAGGAGCCCGTAAAGGATCTCAAGGCCTACCGCAAGGCGATTCGCGAAGGTCGGAACAAGGAGAGCGTGCTCTTCCTGGTCCGCCGGGGCACCGGGACCCTCTTCGTCGTGGTCCGGCTGGGGAAGTAACACCCGATGGACACGCCCGGCCCGTCGACTGCGGTGAGCGCTCTCAGCCCCCTGCTGTGGGCGGAAGGGAGGACCGGTTGAGACGCAGGATGTGGCTTCTCGTGTGCCTGGCGCTGCTGCCGGCGGCGACGCAGGGAGAAACCCTCGCTGCCGGACAGGTGCGCATCGTCGAGGGCACGGTGTCGGCCGTCGACGTAACCCACCGGTCCGTCGTTCTGGAGGTGAACACCACCGCGGGAGATCTGACCGTCGGGGTGACCCTCGACGACGCGGCAGTGCCCAGAATGGGCGCGCGGGAGGTCCCCCTGGAGGACGTAGCCATCGGAGACGCCGCGAAGCTCACCTACACCCGCAGGGACGGACGTCTGGTGGGCCTCGAACTGCACCTCAAACCCTGAGCGCGGCCGGGATACCCCCTCGTCCCCCGTCCCGCGAGACACCGAGGACACGAATGAGACGCCCCTCGTTCCGCCTGCTCGCGACGCTCGCGACCGGAGCGCTGTGGGCGACCGCCGCCGGAGCGGTGGACCCCGTGTCCGCCGCCTCCGTCTACGAGGACCTGGCTCAGCGTGCGGTCGGGCGGGCGAGGTCCGAGTACCTCAGGGCGGCCGCGGGGTCGCCGGTGTCCGGGAGCGGGCGCCTCGAGGCGCTCAGCCCCCGCTCCTTCTACGACACGTCCGTTCCCGACTCCAACCCGATGGTCGCTCTGATCGAGTTGGAGCCGGGAAGAAAAGCGGCGTGCGGCCTGCCGCGCTCCGTGATGGACTCCCTCGGGTGGCTCCGAGACGGTTCCCCGGTCGCCTTCGAGGGGCGACTGGTCGACGCTCAGCAGTGGGACGGATCGATGACCCTGTACCTGACCGCCTGTACGCTGTCGCGCCGCTGACGGACGCGATGGGGCGGGGACTGCTTATCCCCCTTTCTCCAGCGTGAACTCCCAGGCACACCAGAACTCCTCCGGGTGCTCATCCGGCGGACACGCGATGCACTGGGTGCGGATCCGGGGGTCGATCGTCCTCGCGAACCCCGAGTACTCCACCAGACCTACGGTCTTGCAGGGAAAGTCAGCCAGCCCCTTGCGCTTTCGCGCCGATTGGACGCGGCAGTCCCTCATGCGGAAGATGGCGCGCTCGTCCGTAACCTCGATCGCGTCCTGAAGGTTCAACCTCGCGTAGAATCGATGCTTGAGGCACTCGACCAGCGCCCCAATCCCGCCGCCCGGCTTGAGCCCCAGCCGGTCGAGGATGCGCTGGGCCTCGATCACCGTGAACTTCTCCCACGCCGCGCGGTCGGCGGCGATCGCGGCGTCCATCCCGTGGGCCTGCTCAACCGCCAGGAACCAGAGACCGTCATGGGCGATCCAGTTCTTCGCGTCGTCGACGATGATCCGGATCAGCTCCTCCTTGCTGAGGTTTTGCAGCAGCCGAAGCCCCTCGTCCAACCTCTCTCCCTCAAGACCTGCCCGTTCCGACATCGTTCCTCCTCTTCGTATGGCCGCAGCCAGTGGACCATTGGGGGGCAAACGATAGCACATCGGCCTTTGGGATCGTAGGGGCCTGTCCCCCCTCGGCCGCGGTGGGATGTTCCCTCGCCGGCGGAGGATCGAAGACATCTTCGGGGACGTCGCACCCGACGGAACCGCCCGTTCCGAGGCAGGGATCGGTCCCCGGCACCGACGCCGCCGGGCAAGCCGGCTTCAAGTTCTGGCTGGCTGGCGCCGAACAGTGGCGACGCGATGTGAGACCTGAAATTCAGGAGGAGCCCCTCGTGCACCCTCCCCTCTCGCCACCTGCCTGGAGCTTGCCAGAAGACGCCGTCCCCTTCGTGCGAGAGTTGGTGCTCGAGGTCTGCCGGCGTCTGCCGGACGCGTGGTTTTCTCCGCTCGACTTCGAGGTTTCCGAGCTCCACGACGCTTCCGCCTGCCTGGGCGCGTGTCGCGCGCTCCTCGTCCGGCTCGACGACGCTCCAGACGCCATCGGCAGGACGGTGGGCGCAGTGGACGACGCGCTGGTGGCTCTCCTTGGCATCTCACGGGAGATCGACGCTGGACTCCACCGGGCGGTCCTGCAGGCGCGAGCCTGGGTCGGGGACGAACTCGCCTTCTCGCAGGCCCTCCAAGAGGTCTTGGAGCATTGGCGGAGAAGCGCTGCCGGCACGGGGGCCGAAGCCGGATCCGACCCGCTCGACGCGATCGCGCGGCAGCTCCACGCCAAGGCGCAGAGAGACCAGGCAGAGGCCCTGTCGCTCTCCCGAGAGTTCGATCGGGTCCAAGAACGGGTGCACGGCCTGAGGGACCGCGTCGGGGCCGTGGAGGCGCAGACGCGCCGGCTCTTGGACCGGACGCTGCGAGACCCCCTCACCGGTGTCTGGAATCGACGGGCCTGGGAGGCCCGCAACGCCGAGGAGGCGTCCCGGGCCCATCGGTACGGTACGCCCCTGTCCCTGGTGGTCTGGGATGTGGATCATCTGAAGGTCATCAATGAGGCGCACGGTCACCCGGCGGGCGACGCGGTACTCCGGGAGCTGGCGCGTCGGGTTCGCGCGCTCCTTCGAGGAAGCGACTACCTCGCGCGCCACCAGGGAGAGGAGTTTACGGTCCTTCTCCCGAACACGCCCCTGGAAGGCGCGGAACGCG
The DNA here is from genome assembly GCA_016214985.1 of Deltaproteobacteria bacterium. GTDB lineage: Bacteria > Desulfobacterota > Deferrisomatia > Deferrisomatales > JACRMM01 > JACRMM01. Next base: position 300,461 of record JACRMM010000014.1, read on the forward strand.
TGGCTTCGAAGATTCGAATCGCGGCCGAGGAGCCGCCGATTCCCCTCCCCCACCTCGAGCTCCAGGTGACCGTGAGCGCCGGCGTCGCCGAGTTGGCGGCAGGCGAAGCGCCGTCGTCGCTGCTGTCAAGGGCCACCGGCGCTCTCGTACGCGCCAAGGTCGAGGGGCGGAAACGCGTGGTGGAGGCCGATCGCACTTAGCAGGCTGCTGAGATAGCCGCCTGCGCACGCCCCAGGGAGGGGGCGTCGAATCGCGGAGTTTGCAACGCGTAGCGATTCGTGAGGGTTCGAAGGGGCCGTCCCCGAGAACCCGTCGCTGAAAAACCCCATGGAGGGGTCTTCAGCACCCTGTCTGACCGGTCGTGCCGCCGACGATCGTTCCCCCGAGGACCTTCTCGATCTGACGCAGAGCAAAGGCGTGGTCCTGGGAGTCGAGGCCCGCAACCGCGTCGCGAACAACCTCGACGCGGAACCCGCGCATGGCAGCATCGGCCGCGGTGTAGAGCACGCAGATGTTCGTCACGCAGCCCACGAGCCGCACGATGTCGGTGCCCCCACGGCTCAATACCTCAGCAAACCGGGTCCCGTGAAACCCCGAGTAGGTCGTCTTCTCCACAATTTCCTCCCCGGACTGCGGCGCCAGGGCGTCCACCACGCCCGCCCCCCGGGTCCCCTTCACCGCGTGAACGGGCCAGCCCATCCGCTCGAACTCGCGGTCCTCTGGATCGTGGGCGTCGCACAGGAATACGACGAGCTCCCCGGCGCGCCGGGCTGCGTGCAGTTCGCGGCTCACAGCAGCGAGAATCCCCTCCGCATCGGGGACGCAAAGAGCCCCGGAGGGCTCGACGAAGTCGCGGAGCATGTCGATCACGATCAGCGCTCGGCTCACTTCACCACCCCTCCTCTCCCACCAGCGGTACGAACCGACACCCCCCGAGCTTCTCCTCAACGAACTCCTCCTCGTTTCGTTCGATGCGCAGGAGCTCCTGATAGTTCCTGTCCCCCACGGGGATCACGAGCGCGCCGCTTCTGCGGTTCAGCTGTTGCTTCAACGAGAGCGGAACGCCGGGGCTTCCGGCCGTAACGAGGATCCCGTCAAAGGGCGCTTCGCTGGGAAGTCCCAGGGTTCCGTCCCCGACGACGACGTGGACGCCGGGCCACCCGAGGCGGACCAGCCTCTCCCGGGCAACCGCGACCAACTCTGCATCTCGCTCGATAGTGTGAACCTCGTAGAGCATCTCCGCGAGGATCGCGGCCTGGTAGCCGGACCCTGTGCCGATCTCCAAGACCTTGGCTCCGCTGGGAAGGCGCAACGCCTCGCTCATCAACGCCACCATGAAGGGTTGCGAGATGGTCTGGCCGTGGCCGATCGACAGCGGTGCGTCGTCGTAAGCCGAGGCGCGGGCCGCTTCGGGCACGAACTCGTGGCGGGGCACGTCTCGCATCGCCCGCAGGACCCGGGGGTCTCGGACGCCTCTCGCCTCGATCTGATGCAGAACCATTGCGAGCCGTTGCGCGGCCCAGTCGGGTTGAGGCATGGCAGTTGCTTGCGGCTCTCGGTTGTCGGTGTCCGGACGCCGTCACAGTTCGAACGTAGCTCCGCGCACCGGCGTGTCAACGGGAGGGCACCTCACTGCCGGAGCGTTTGAAGGACCTGGCGGGCCACGTCCTTGAGGGGCTCGAAGACGCCGTATCCGCGCGTGGCCGACGCCTCGAACTCCGGCAGGGAGGGCGCCCCCAGGGAGAGACGAACCTGGGCGACGGAGACGGCGTCCGGGAGGTCCCGCTTGTTGAACTGAAGCACCGCGGGAAGGGGGGGAATGGAGAGGCCATACTCCCGCAGGTTCCTGGAGAGGCTTGCGAAGGACTCGGCGTTGGCCTCCATCCGCAAGGGATGGCTGTCGGCGACGAAGATGATCCCGTCCACGCCCTTGAGAATGAGCTTCCGGCTCGCTTCGTAGAACACCTGACCGGGAACGGTGTAGAGGTGGAAGCGCACTTGAAACCCTCTGAGGGTCCCCAGGTTCATGGGGAGAAAGTCAAAGAAGAGAGTGCGCTCCGTCTCCGTGGCCAGACTGATCAGGCGCCCCTTCGCCTGCGCCGGGGCGCGGGCGTAGAGGTGCTGAAGGTTCGCCGTCTTTCCCGACAACCCGGGTCCGTAGTAGACGATCTTGACGTTGATCTCTCGGGTCGAGTAATTGACGAAGGCCATGGCTCAGAAGGAGAAGAGGTCGTCGATGTCCTGGTCAGTGATCTCGCACAACGGGTTGACGTCGAGGCGGTCCTTCAGCGTCATCCGCCGGAGAATCCGCTGCACCACGTCCTCGATCTCGGCAGCCGCCTTGCGAACGCGCAGGCGGACGAGGCCCAGGGATGCCTCCTTGCCGAAGATCACAGCGAGGATCGCCCGCTGCCCCACGAGGCTGATATGGATGCTGTCCCGCTCCCCTTGATGGAAGAGGATCGTGAAGTCCTTCTCGCCCACCAGGCGCGCCAGGGACGCTGTTGCCGCGATGTTCGATGCGGTCAGCGAGGCGAAGGACGTCACGTCGAGACTCGCCGTGTCACCGGTGTCCGCGACGAGTTGCCCGTTGGTGTCGATGAGCAGGACGGCTCGGGCATGGCTTTCCGCGTGAACCCGGCTGAGCACCGCACCGAGCTCCCGATGCTCCTCCTCGAACAGGAGGAGCTGGCCAACGCCCTCGAGCAGGCTCATTCACTCGCCTCCGGGCCCAGGTCCAAGATCCGCTCCTTGGCCACGTACGGCTTGGACGCGATCACCTTGACCCGCTCCAACCGTTGGAGGATGTCGCGAATTCGGAGCACGTTGTCTTGGATCACCCGGCTCTTGTCCCGCACGTACGGGTCGGACTCGCGTCGTCGCTCGAGCGCCTCGGCGCACATCAGGATCGCGGCGAGGGGGTTGTTGACTTCGTGGGATACGCTCGCGACGACCTCCTTGAGCGTCTTGAGCCTCTCGGCCTCGGTGTTCTCATCGTGTTCGCGCCGCCGCGCGACCACCGAAAGGAGGCGCGCCTTGAGCTCTCGGATGTCGAACGGCTTCGTAATGTAGTCATCGACCCCGAGGTCCAGTCCCTTGACCTTCTCGCCCACGTCCGAACGTGCGGTCAGAATCACGACCGGGATGCGCTGAGTCTCCGCTTCGTCCTTGAGCCGCCGAAGCACCTCGATTCCGTCGAGCCCTGGCATCATCTGGTCGAGCAGGATGAGGTCCGGCTGCAGCTGGCGCGCGAGCACCAACCCCTCCTCCCCCGTGAGCGCCGAAGCGATCGTGAACCCCTGGTTCTCCAGGTAGATCTCCAGAAATCGCACGATCGAGGGGTCGTCGTCGATGATCAGCGTCCGGACACCCCCGGGCGGTTCCCCGACCCTGCGGGGGTTTTGGATCACTTGGTTCATCCGCTCTCCTGCTCCGGGAACTCCGGGTCAACCGAGGTCACCCGCGATCCCACGGAACCGCGGGCCAGCAGGATCATCAACGGATCGCCCACGGCGCACCGCGAGGCGTCGGTCACGAGCCGCCCGTCCCTGCCGCGGACGATCGCGTATCCTCGGGAAAGCACGGACCGCGGGCCCAGGGCGTGAAGTCCGGCGGTCAGCGCGGCGATCCCGGATCGACGCCGCTGCACCACCTGGGCACCGGCGGCCACGAGACGCTCCTCCAGACGAGTCAACGCCTCCTGCCCGCGGCCCAGACGCAGCGCCGGCGACCGGAGACCCAGGCGCCCCGCGGCGCGGTCGAGCCGCGACCGTTCGCGCCGGAGGCGTTCCCGGACCCCTGCGCCGAGGGTCTCGACCCGGCGGTCCACTGCGATTCGCAGTCGGTCAATCCGGCCGGACGGCGGCCGCAGTCGCGGCTCCACCCGCTCCAGGGCTCCCCGGTGGCTGAGGGCGACGCGCGCCGCGGCAGCCCGAAGCGCGGCTTCTTCGCGGCAGAGCTGGTCGAGCCAGCGGCTCCACTCCCGCACGGCGATCTCCGCCGCGGCCGAGGGGGTCGGTGCCCGGGCGTCGGCCGCTAGGTCGGTGAGGCTGTCGTCGATCTCGTGGCCGACCGCGGAGACGACGGGCACGGGACAGCTCGCCACGGCGCGCACGAGGTCCTCGTCGTTGAACGCCGAAAGATCCTCGGCGCTGCCCCCGCCGCGGCCCAGGATCACCACGTCCACCAGCGGGTGCGAGGCTGCGAGCGCCAGGGCCGCGGCGAGCTCCCGAGGCGCTTCCTCCCCCTGGACGCGAGCTGGGGCGAGAAACACGCTCACCCCCGGTGCGCGACGACCCAGAACGCGAAGAACGTCCGCCAGCGCGGCCCCTGTGGGCGAGGTCACGACCCCGACGCCCCGGGGAAGCAGGGGCAACGCTCGCCGGCGCGAGGCGTCGAAAAGACCCTCGGCCGCGAGGCGCCTCCGGCGCGCGTCGAGTTCCAGACGAAGGAGCCCGGCCCCCTGCGGCTCCAGGTCCTCCACAATCAGTTGGACGTCGCCCCGGGCCTCGTAGAGGGTGACGCGGCCGCGAGCCAGAACCCGGCCCCCGTCCTCCGGAGCCGTGCCGAGCAGACGCAAGGTCGATCGGAAGCACACCGCGCGCAGCTGGGCGCCCCCGTCCCCGAGGGTGAAGTAGGCATGACCCGAGCCGGGGACACGAAGGTTGGAGACCTCTCCCTCCACCCAGACCCAGGACAGCGCCTCCTCGAGCAGGCCGCGGGCGCGGGCCAGGACTTCCGCCACGGTGAGCACCTCACCCGGCGCGGGGCTCCAGGGGTTCTCAGGAGGAGGCATCACCGATTCCGTCCACGGTCTTCAGGAAGGCACGAAGCCGCGCCTTCAGGTCAGTCTCCAGCTGGCGGACCCGCTCCCGGGAAACCCCGAACCCTTCGCCAATCTCACGGAGCGTCACGGGCTCGTCGGTGAGCAGGCGCTGGTCGAAGATGATCAGATCCCGATCCGAGAGGGTCTTGCGGAACTCCTGAAACTTTCTCCGCAAGAGTCCCTGAAACTCCGCCTCCGCGAGGCGGTCGCTCGCGTCGGGCTGGTTGGTGGCCACGAAGTCCATTCGAGAGGACTCGGAGTCGGCGTCCAGGGGGGCGTCGAGGGAGATGTCACCGCCGGAGAGGCGCTGTTGCATCTCCACTACCTCGTCCACGCGGACGTTGAGGCGACTCGCGAGCAGCTTGGGCTCCGGCCGATAGCCAGCGGCCTCCAGTTCTGCCTGGACCTTCTTCATGTTGTAGAAGAGGCGGCGCTGGTTCTGCGTCGTCCCGATCTTCACCAACGACCAGTTGTTCAGCACGTACCGGATGATGTAGGCGCGAATCCACCACGCCGCGTACGACGAGAGTTTGACGCCCCGGTACGGGTCGAACTTCTCGACGGCGCGCATCAATCCGATGTTCCCCTCCTGGATGAGGTCCATCAGGTTGACGAAGTTGCGCCGGAATTCGTAGGCGATCTTCACGACCAGCCGGAGGTTGGCGACGACGAGCGTGTACGCGGCCCGAACGTCGCCGTCCTCACGGTACTTGCGGGCCAGGCGCAGCTCCTCTTCCTGAGCGAGCAGCGGATAGCGGCCGATCTCCGCCATGTACTGCTGCAGCGGACCGCTCTCGACGAGGCTGCCCGAGGGCAGCGGTCCGAGGTCCCCTTCGGCGAAGTACCCGTCGCCGACCACCTCGTGCAGGTCGACCACGTCCTCCGACGTTTCTTCAGGGGCGGCCCCTTCCTCGGGAGGCTTGGTCCCTGAGAGTTCCTCCTCGGTCACCATTCTGCCTCTCCCCCGCCCCGACGGGCGGACCACCGGTCCCGTGCTCTCCTCGGCGCTGCTCGGAAGGGGGCGTCGGCCGCCTTCCCCTCTGTCCTCATCGGCGATGACACCGTCGACACCACTGCTGGCGCTGCTCGACCGCGAGGCGTCCCCGCAGGCTCGGCGCGTGCGGATCGTGACAGGAGGTGCAGTCGAACCGCCTGCCGGGACGCGCCGGGTCCTGCGGCGCGGACACGGGGTGGCGCAGGCCGGTGTGCCGGCCTGCGGCCTGGTTCGGATGACACGGCCTGCACAACTGCGCCCGCTCCGGAGGGAGGGGGCGTTGCAGGTCGTGACACCGGGTGCACTCGCCGCTCCGCATCGGGCTGTGCCGCGCCCCGGTCCACGGATGACACTCGCCACAGCCCTTCGGGCCGGTCTCGTGGCAGGACCAGCAGGCCTTGGGCGCTGCCGGATGGAAGCCCGCCGCGCCGGGCCCCGCGTCCCCAAACACGGTCAGGGTCACTCGCCGCTGCGCGGAGGCGACCTCCAGTCGCGAACCTTGCGGACGAAGCGGGCCGATCCGCAGGTGGTGGACCCCGTCCTCCGGGGCGATCGTGGGCCTCAGGGGCTTCCCATCGAGGACCACGCGCGGCACAGCATCGGACCGGACGACCAACCACGCGAAGCCCTGTCTCGCCCGAAATCCGTCCCCGGGGGCGAGGACCGCCGGATCATCAGCGGCCCGAGCGGCGGGTACTGCAGCACCGAGCAGGACCACCCCCAGGCAGAGAGCCGCGACGCGCGGCCTCACGGTTCCTCCTCGAACCCTGCTGGACCGCCTTGCAGGCGCGTGGCGTACGCATCCGCCGCCCGGGCGCCGTCGATCGCTGCGCTAACGATGCCGCCGGCGTACCCGGCGCCCTCGCCGATTGGATAGAGATCGCACACGCCCACCGACTCCAGGGTTTCTCCGCGCGCGATCCGCACGGGACTCGAGGTCCTCGTCTCGGGTGCCAACAGCAGACCGTCCTCCAGGGGGCCGACCTGCCGAACGAGCGCCGGCAGCGCGTCGCGCAACGTCGCCGCAACGAAGTCGGGCAGCAACTCGGCCATCGGCGCGCGCACGAGCGGCCACGGGCAACTCGAACGCGGCAGAGCGCCTTGCGTCGCCCCCCCGAGGAACTCCCGCACCCTTTGGGCCGGGACGGCCCGCGCGCCAGCGGCCCGTTTCGCCCGACCTTCCCAGTCGCCCTGAAATCGCAGGCCAGCCAAGGGGTTCGACTCCGCGCCGGTGTCCCTGGGCTCCACACCCACCACCAGGGCCGCGTTGGCCCGCGGACCGCGCCGGCCGGAGCTGCTCATCCCGTTCAGGACGAGGCCCTCGGGGTCGGTCGACGCGGGCACGACGACACCGCCGGGACACATGCAAAATGAGTACGCGACGCGCCCCGAGAGTCCCGCCGCCTTCACGGCAAACTCCGCTGCGGGCAGGTGCGGCGAGTCCGCCCAAGGGCCGTACTGCCTCCGGTCTAGGGCCGCCTGGGGCAGCTCGATTCGAAGCCCCACGGCGAACCCCTTCGGCTCGAGGGAAACGCCCTGGGCGGCCAGGACCCCGTAGAGCTCGCGCGCGCTGTGTCCCGATGCCAAGAAGATCGGACTGCCGGTCAGGGTCCCCTGCCGGGTCTCGACCCCGACGGCGCGCCCACCCTCGAGCACCAGACGCTCCACTTTCGCGCCGAAGCGAACCTCGGCCCCTGCAGCGAGCAGCACGCGTCGGAGCCCCTGCACGACCGAACGGAGCCGGTCGGTTCCCAGATGGGGCCTCGCCTCGAACAGGATCTCCGCGGGCGCCCCTGCCTCCACGAGAATCCGTAAGACCCACGCCTGCCGGAAGTCTGCGCCGCGGTAGGTGAGCTTCCCGTCGGAGAAGGTCCCGGCACCCCCTTCGCCGAACTGAACGTTGCTCTCAGGGTCGAGCTCGCCGCGGCGCCAATACCGTGCCACGGTCCGAACCCGCGCCTCCAGCGGCTCGCCCCGCTCCAGAAGCACCGGCGCGAGACCGTAGCGGCAAAGCCGGAGCGCGGCAAAAAGCCCCGCGGGTCCCATCCCCACCACGAGGGGGCGAGCCAGCGGCAAGCGGGTGGGCCTTCGCAGCACCGGAACCACCCGGTGCCACGGCGCCACGCCTGGAGCGTCCGGCGGGGCCACGAGCCCGGTCACGTCGACACCGAGCGTGCAGATGAACTGGGGTTCGCGCCGGCCGCGGGCATCCAGGGAGCGCCGGAGCAGGACCCATCGCTGCACCTGACCAACGGCCACGCCCAGCCGCGCCGCTGCCCGCTCGGGGAGGGACTCCAAGGGTTCCCCGGGCCGCAGGGCGAGGCGGGCGATCGTCAACCTCATCGCGACCCCCTCCCCGGCACGCTCAGGCGCGGAACTCCGCCTGACCCCGCAGCTCGGCCAGATAGGCCTGCACGACCTTCCGATCCTCCGGCCGCAGACCGTCGAACGCTACGCTCACCCGGTAGCGGCTCGGCAAGCCGATCCCGCCCAACTCACGGACCAGCTGTCCGACCACTCGTCCCTGGATGGAGATGACCGGGTGCCCCCCCAGCTCGAGGAGGATCTCGCGGAGGACGGTCCCTCGGCGCAGCCGCCCCAGCTCCGCACCGTGCTCGAAGGCGAACCCGCCCTCGCTCACGTTGACCACGGGCGCATCGCAGGCGAAGGGTTTGAGAAACGACAGCGACGCATCCCCCCGGGTCTCGACCCGGGGCGTCTTGCGCCTCCGCTGCGCGTCGATCCGCTCAGGGTAGTGAAGCTTGAAGGCAGGCAGCTCGTCGACGAAGCGCACCTTGCCCGCAACCGTGGTCTGCAGCCCGTAGGAAATCCCCTGGAAGAGGGTTTCAATGGCCAGGGTCGCCCCTGGTCGCACCCTCTCGTCTCCGTCGGGCGGAGACAGGGTGTCGATGTAGAAGGCATCTCGGCCAAGCCCGACCACCGCGCTCGTGTAGCTCTGACCGTCCCGGGTCCGCACCGTGAGCTGGCCGCCGCCCTTCTCCAGGCGGTCCAACACCTCGAGCACCTCCGGCGGGGGCAGGGGGACCGGGGACGCCTCCGCCTCCGGGTCGGGGGTTCTCCGTTTTCGGAAGATCACGCCACACCTCCGCAGCTTCCTACGACCCGTGTGCGAGGGTACCAGAAAACGGGTCCCGCGAAAACGACGCGACGACCGGTGCTCCTTGAAACCTTGGGGCAGACCGGTACAATGGGCCGCCTTTGTCTCGATGTCTCCAGGAGAAGGCCGGATGCCGACCCGTCTCGAACCGAATCACCTGCGCCGGACAGTAGCCCCCGAGGCGTTTCCCTTCGACACCACGGCGGAGCTCCTGCCGGTGAGGAGACCCCTCGGCCAGGAGCGCGCGCTGCGGGCCTTGGACTTCGGGCTCTCGATGAAGAGCCACGGGTACAACATCTTCGTCCTGGGCCCCCCGGGGGCCGGCAAGCACACGACGACGACCTCGGTACTACAGGAGGCAGCCGCTCGAAGGCCTCCACCCGAGGACTGGGTGTACCTGTTCAACTTCGAGGACCCCGAGAAGCCCATGGCCGTAGGGCTTCCCGCGGGCCTGGGAGAGACGCTTCGGCGCGACATGGAGGCCCTGGTCCAGACTCTGCTCGCCGAGATCCCCAGCGCACTCGCCGGTGGAGCCTACGACCGGGAGAAGGAAGCGATCCTCCACCGAGCCCAGGAGGACAAGACCCATGCGCTGCGCGACCTCGAGTCGGTCGCCAATGCCCACGGATTCCTGGTGCAGCGAGGCTCAGAGGGACTGGCCCTGATCTACATCCGGGACGGGAACCCGGTGAGCCAGGAAGACTTCGACAAGCTCTCCCCGGAGGACCAGGAAACCGTCCGTGAGGCGAGGGGGCTCTTGCAGGACAAGCTTCACAACACGATCCAGGCGATCAAGACCCTCGACCTGGCGGCGCGCCAGTCGCTGAAACGGTTGGAGGAGCAGACGGCCCTGACCGCGGTCGGCCACGAAATCGACGCGCTCAGCGAAAAGTACCAGAGCCGCGCCCGCATCGTGGAGTACCTGGACGCGGTTGCCAAAGACGTGATCGCCAACCTGGACGAATTCCGCTCCGGGACCTCCGAGGCCTCTGCCCTGCCGTTTCCCTTCCGCTCCCCCACCGCGGAGGATCGCGCCCGCAAGTACCGAGTCAACGTCCTCGTCAACAACCGGGATCTTCGGTCGGCGCCGGTCATCTTCGAGTCGAATCCCACCTATCACAACCTCATGGGCCGGCTCGAGCACCACGTCCAGTACGGAGGCGCCTTCGTCACCGACTTCACGCTGATCAAGCCGGGTGCGTTTCACCGCGCAAACGGGGGCTATCTGGTTCTCGATGCGCGCGACGTCCTGGTCAACCCGTTCGCCTACGACGCCCTCAAACGGGTGCTCAAAGACCAGGCGATTCGGATCGAGGAGATCGGCGAACAGTTCCGCCTGATTTCCACGGCAACGCTCAAGCCCGAATCCATCCCGGCGGACGTCAAAGTCGTGCTCCTCGGCACCCCGTGGCTCTATTACGTCCTGCTCCACTACGACGAAGACTTTGCCAAGCTCTTCAAGGTCAAGGGCAACTTTGCCGACGACGTCGTGCTCGACGACGAGAGTCAGATGAGCTACTCGTTTCTGGTCGCGGCCCAGTGCGCCGAAGAGGGCCTCGCGCCTTTTCACCGCGAGGCCGTGGCGAGGGTGGTCGAGCACGGACTGCGCCTGGCGGAGCACCAGGATCGGGTGGCAACCCACTTCCTCGAGCTGACCGATCTCGTCCGGGAGGCGCATCTCTGGGCGACCCGGGAGGGCGCGGGCACCGTGCAGCGCGACCACGTCACGACGGCGATCCGAGAGAAGATACGCCGCAACAACTATCTCGAAGAGATCCTCGGTCGGATGATCACGGAGGGCTCTCTCCTGATCGACACCGAGGGAAGCGCCGTCGGTCAGGTCAACGGGCTTTCCGTCTTCGATCTGGGTGACTACACCTTCGGCAAGCCCTCCCGCGTGACCGCCAAGGTGTTCCTGGGGAAAGAGGGCGTCGTCAACATCGAGCGGGAGGCCGAGCTCGGAGGCCACATCCACAACAAGGGGATGCTCATTCTCCAGGGCTACTTCGGCCACCGGTACGCCCAGAAGTTCCCCGTATCCTTCGCCGCGAGCCTGTGCTTCGAACAATCGTACGGAGAGGTCGACGGCGACAGTGCCTCCTCCACCGAGCTTTTCGCTCTCGTCTCTGCGCTGGCCGATGCCCCGCTGCGCCAGGACTTGGCGGTGACCGGATCGGTGAACCAGATGGGGCAGATCCAGGCGGTGGGAGGGATCAACGCGAAGGTCGAAGGCTTCTTCCGAACGTGCAAGGCCAAGGGCCTCACGGGAACCCAGGGGGTCATCCTCCCCCAGGCCAACGTGCGCCACCTCATGCTCGACGAGGACGTGGTCGAGGCCGCGGAGCAGGGCCGGTTCCACATCTACCCGATCTCGACCGTGGACGAGGGTCTGGAGCTCCTGACCGGGCTTCCGCCCGGGGAGCCGAACGCCTACGGCGATTATCCGGAGGGCACGATCAACGCCAAGGTGTCCCGACGCCTCGAGCGCCTGGCGAGGCAGTGGAAGAAGCTCCACAACGAGGACTGAGGAGGACCCGAGCCCATGAACCGAACGTGGTACCACGTACTCTTCGTCGCCGTGGTGGCGGCGGTGATCCTCGTGCTGTGGAAGGCTCCGCCGGTGACCACCCCCCGGCTGCCCAGGGACGCGGACCACGCCGACCGCCGGCAGTACGAGCGGTGCCCCTCGTGCCACGGGGCCGGTTCCGAGAAACCCATGCCGAAGGGGGGAACCCACGCCCACTTCGTCGAGGGCGGCGGCGTGCGCGGCGATTACGTCAAGTGTTACCTGTGTCACCGGACTCGGGACAACTAGACCCGGGGCGCATCCCCTCCCACCACTTCGCGGACGACCGAGGTCGCGAACGCACCGGCAGGAAGCGAGAACGAGAGCCATACGCCGTCCCCTTCCTCGTCGGCCGACCAAGATCCGAGTCGGACGCGCAGCGGTCGCCGGCTGCCGTTCTCTCGTCGGAAGAGGTCGGCCGAAAGGCCGAGAGCATCGAGCACCCCACCCTCGAGCTCCGCCACGGTCCCCTGCGGCGAGGGTGCGCGGCTCCCGGGCAGCGACCCGGTCGGGGTCACTTCGAAGGCCGCGGCCCGAGCGCCGTCGACCACCGGATCCTCGCAGACGAACAGCCCTCCCGAGTCCTCCCGGCGCAGAACGTCCCCCGGTAGAGCGCGGTTCCAGGTTCCCCCCTCCACGCGCCGGGCCAGAATCTCGTTGAACACGAGGGACTGCGTCGCCGACACGAGCAGGTCGCGCTTCCAGCGGCCCGCCCGCTGGGTCCCCTGCAGCAGCCGCACGCCTGCGGCCGCGTTGTCGCCGCGCCCCCCGAATCGCTGGGGGCCCACGTAGTTGGGCGCCCCGACCGAGGCGAGCGTCTCGAGGACGGTCCGTGCGGACGCGACATCCGCTCCGGCGAGCCGCAGGCGAAAGTGGTTGCCGACCAGGTGACCGAGCCGCAGTTTGTTTCGATGACGGGTTGCGGACAGCACCCGGCAACCCTCGGCCTCAAAAGCCGAGCGCGCCGTCTCCTCCTTGATCCCGGTCACCGTGAACGACTGCACCGCGACGGACGCCTTGTCTTTCATGCCCGCGTACCCGATGGCCGCGGGGGACAGGTCCAGTCGCGCCGCGACACCGGCGGCCACGTCCCGGGTCGTTACTCCCCTCTTCTCCACGACCAGGGCGGCGTGCTCCCCCTCCCCGAGAAACGGGTAGAGAGGGATTTCCGCCACGTGGAAGGCCTCCACTTCTGAGGACCAAGTCCCCCCGGCACCCGTGGTCGTCGTGATGCGTGGATACGCAAAGTCGCGATAGGGAGTTCTCGTCACGTCACAGCGGTTCGTCATGGTATCCTCGGGCCCGAAGCGCGGCCGCGTCAACGCCTCGGCAAGCTGCATGCCAATTGGACGCCGATTGGTGCAGGAAAGGCGGGACGGCCGGATTGATTACGATTTTGAGCTATGTTACCGTACGGCCGCGACGTTCGGAAACCCCATGCGAACGTCACACGGGAGACTCCATGGCCATTCGCGTCCTGATCGCCGAAGACCAGCGCCTCCTGCGACAGTGTTTCCAGGAAGTGCTCGACCTGGACTCCGAGATCGAGGTCGTCGCCGCGGCGGCCGACGGTCAGGAGGCGGTTCTGCTCGCCGAGAAACACGCCCCGGACATCGTCCTCATGGACGTGTCCATGCCCCACCTCGACGGCGTGGCAGCCACGAACCTGATTCACGAACGGGCACCGTCGGCCAAGGTCCTGATCCTGTCCTTGCACGATGCCCCGGAGCAGGTGGGAAAGGCCGTCAAGGCGGGCATCTCGGGCTACGTCTCGAAGGACGTCGACTTGGACGAACTCGTCCGGATCATCAAGGCCGTCCACCGGGGCGAGCCGGTCCACTCCCCCTTTCTCGCCGACCAGCGGCTCTTTGAGACGCACGACATGAGCCGCTACGCCCTGACGCTTCGGGAGGTCCAGGTGCTCCGGCTGCTCGTGTTGGGGAACAACAACGCCGAGATTGCCGAGAAGCTCTGTGTGTCCGAGCAGACGGTGAAGAAGGAGCTCGTGGGTCTGTTCGAGAAGCTCGGCGTGAAGAACCGCACCCAGGCGGCGGTCAAAGGCTTTCAGCTCGGCCTGGCCCCGGAGGCCGCCTGAAGCCGGTCCCCGCAGGCACCAGGGCCCCTCGCCGCTGCGGAGCTCGCGCCGGTGGCGTGGTCGCACCCGGTCCAGCCTGCCGATGATCGTCGCCGTAGCGGGGAGCGGTCGCGGGGACGGAAATTCAGCCCGCCTGCTCGAACGGGCGCTCGAAGCCGCCCGGGGATCAGCCGCACGAGAGGTCCGGTACCACCGGCTCTCCGAGGCGGTCTTTCGGGGCTGCGTGGGCTGCGGGGCGTGCCGCGCACCGGACGGGCCGGAGGGCTGCGCCCTGGCGGACGATCTGACGCCCATCCTGGCCGACACGGCGACCGCCTCCGCGCTCCTCCTCGCTGCCCCCATCTACTACGGGTACCCGAGCGGTCTGTTCAAGGCGTACCTGGACCGATGGTACTCGTTTCGAGGCCCGGGCCGGAAACTGCGCGTACCCGCGGACCGGCCCGCGCTGCTGATCCTGACCCAGGGGCACACCGATCCCAACGCCTACCCGTGGACCGTGCAGAGTTTGGAAAAGGTCCTCGCGGCCTACGCCCTGCGCCCATCCCTCCTCATCGGCGCCGGTCTGGAAGAGGCCGGTGCCGTGGACCTCCGTCGGGACTTGCTGGACGAGGCCTCGAGGCGGGGGGCCGCGCTCGTCTGAGCCGGCCGACCGCGTGGCGCCTGTCCCGGGCCCAATGTCTCCCGCAACGATCGCCCCGTCGGCGCCGTTGGAGCGCCTGACGATCTAACCCTCGAAGCGGGTCACGCCATGGAATTCAGCCTGGATCAGTTCTACCGGCTCAATCGGCGCATCCTGATCTGGGCCGCTCTCTTCTTCCTGATCTGGTTGCTCCAGGACTTCTTCGCTCTGATCTTCATGGTGTTCGTTCTCACCTTCATCGCCGCTCTGTTCTCCCGGCTTGGCCGGCGCTACCTGCACCTTCCCAACCGAGCGGCCATCATTCTGGTCTATGCCGGATTCTTGCTCGCTCTCTTCCTGTTCGTCCGCTTCGTAGCACCACAGGTGATCCGAGAGGCGGACACTCTGCTCGGCAACCTCCAACAGATCGAGGTCACCCTGCTCCAGCAGAAGAGTGACCTCGTTCGCAGGTACCCCTCGCTGAACCCGATCCTGATGGGATACGTCCGCAGCAACATCCCCGAGAAGCAACTCTCCGAGCATGCGGCGGCCCGAAGCGAGGTGCACCGAGCCTCGGCGGGGCAGGAGCCCGGGTCCTCCGTCTCGGACGACGATGCCCTGATCGTCCTGTTCATCCGGCATCAGTTCGGACGGATCCGAGACACCGCGCCCTCCGTCCTGAAGCAGCTGTGGAAGGCCTCGGCGACCATGCTTCTCGCCCTGCTGTTCAGCTTTCTGATCTCCCTGGACACCGAGCGGCTCCGGCAGGAGGTGGAGAGCCTCCAGGTCTCTCGGCTCCACGACTTCTACGAACAGACCGCGCAGCCGGTCGTGCGCTTCGGCTACGTGGTCGGACAGGCGCTCCAGGCGCAGGCTCTCATCGCCTTCACGAACACGGTGCTCACTCTCGTGGGCCTCCTGGTGCTCGGCATCCCGAACGTGGCGGTCCTGTCGTTGATCGTGTTCCTGTGCAGCTTCGTCCCTGTTCTCGGCGTGTTCCTCTCGACGACGCCGATCGTCCTGGTGGCGCTCAACGCGGCCGGTCTGGGCAGGGCCCTCTCCGTGGTCGGGCTCGTCGTCGGCATCCACCTGGTCGAGGCCTATGTGCTCAACCCGCTGATCTACGGTCGCCAGCTAAAGCTCAACCCCGTGCTCATCGTGATCATCCTGTTCATCGGGCATCATGCCTTCGGCCTGTGGGGCATGCTTCTGGGGGTTCCCGTGGCCCACTATCTGATCCACGACGTCCTCGGCGTCCCCCTCTGGGACCGCAGGCGGTTGGCCGCAGCCGGCGGGCTCTCCGGACCAGAGGTAGCGGTCTCGCCACAAGGCGCAACGGAAGAGAGACCCCCCTCTCGCTGACTCGCGGCGTCACCCCGCCGCAGGAGCTCCGCTGGCGTTGCCGACCCCGCCGCCGAGGACCTCGGCGAGCTTGTCCAGGAGAGTCTGAGCCCGGTACGGCTTCTGGACAAAGCCCACGGCACCGCTGCCTGTGAAGCGTTCTACCGCGTCCTGCTCGTTGTACCCGCTCGAGAGAAGCACGGCCACGTCCTCCCGGATCTCGCGCATCGCCCGAAAGGCTTCTTCCCCGCCCATCCGCGGCATGGTCATGTCGAGGACGACCGCAATGATGTCCTGAGCATGCCGCCGGAACGTCTCCACGCCCTCCACTCCGTCCGAGGCGGTCAGGACCGTGAACCCGCTTTCTTCCAAGACGTCGCGGGCGACGATGCGCACGTCCTCCTCATCGTCCACGACCAGGAGCGTACCCTGCGCCGTCGGTGCCCGGTCCGGCGCCGTCGGCCCGAGAAGTGCGCGGGCCTCGTCATTCGGAGCCTTCGAGGCGCCGTCCGTTGGGAAGAGCACCTTGAACGTCGTTCCGCGTCCGGGCTCGCTGTAGACCTTGAGCGCACCGCGGTGGCCCTTGACGATCCCGAGGACCGCCGCCAGGCCGAGGCCGCGCCCCCGCTCCTTGGTCGTGAAGAACGGGTCGAAGATCCGCGCTCGGGTGGCCGCGTCCATGCCGGTTCCGGTGTCGGAAACCTCGACGTAGACGTACGGGCCCTCCGGGAGGTACTCGCCCAGCTGGGCTGTGGAGAGGTACGCCCGGTCTGCCTCCACAACGCCGGTCGACACCGTGACCACGCCTTCCCGGGTGCCCAGGGCATCGGAGGCGTTCGTGATCAGGTTCATCACCACCTGCCGCAACTGGGTCGCGTCGGCCAGGACCGCGGGGGGCCCGCTGGACAGCCGGTAAACCACGCGCGCCGTCTTGGCGAGGATCGTGTTCAGAAGGTGCTCCATCTCTCCGACCAGCCGCGACAGATCAACGGGCTCGACGAGGAACCGGCCCTTTCCCGAATAGGCCAGCATCTGGTTGGTGAGGTCGGCCGCACGCTGGGCCGCCGTGTCGATCCTCTGCAGATAGGGCCGCACCGCGGCGTCCGGCTTTGATCGGAGCAGCGCAAGGTCTACGTTGCCCAGAATCCCCATGAGCAGGTTATTGAAGTCGTGGGCAATCCCTCCCGCGAGCACGCCGAGGCTCTCGAGTTTCTGGGCCTGGAGCATCTTCCGCTCCAATTGGTCGCGCTCGTCCCGGAGCCTCTTCGCCTCAGTGAGATCTTCGACGACCTCGATGAACCCCTTGGCGGTGCCATCCGGAGCGGTGACGGGGAATGCCTGGACGCGAATCCAGGAGGGAGACCCGTCGGCCCGAACGCCTCCTATCTCCCGTGACGCTGGCTTGCCCGTATCCATCGCGAGGGTGCCCGGACAGTCCGGGCAGACGGTCTCTCGCCCGTGAACGACGCGGAAGCACAGGTCGCCGATCTCGTCCGACGGCACCTTCTTCAGAAGACTCGCGTGCGCAGGGTTGGCCATCAGGATCCGGTGGTGCTCGTCTACGAGTGTGATCCCCATGTCGATGTTCTCGACCAGGGTTCGGTACCGCTCCTCGCTTTCCCGCAGGGATTCCTCCGCCCGGGAGCGCTCGGTCACGTCCTGGACCAAGGACCCCATCCCCACGATGCTTCCGTCCGTGTCCCGAAGCGGCGTGTTGTACCACTCGCACACGATGCGATCGCCGTCCTTCGTGACGTTCTCGGCCGTGATCCGGCTGCTGCCGCCGTCCAGGCTCCCGTACCACGTCCGAGAACCCGGAGACGACGCATCCGAAGGCACGATGATCTCGTCTCCAGAGCAGCTCAGTGCCTCCTCGCGCGTGTACCCGAAGATGCGTTCCGCCGTCGGGTTCCACTCGGTGACTTCCAGAGCGCGGTTCCACTCGATGTACGCCAGAGGGGTGTTGGTCAAGTGGAGCGACAGCCGCTCGACGGACTCGCTCAACGCCTCCTCCACCCGCTTGCGCTGGGTCACGTCGACCCCCGACGCAATGAAGAACTTCGGCACTCCCTGGTCGTCTAAGAGAAGGCTCGCCGCCCAGGCGACCGTGCGGCGGCTCCCATCCTTGGTGATCCAGGTGACCTCACGGATCTCCTGCGCTGCTGCAGGAGACAGCCGCTCAAGCTCACGGCGAAACGACTCCCGGTCTTCCGAGGGCAGCAGAAGCTCCCAGACCGGTTTGCCGCAGACCTCGTCAAATGTGTACCCGGTCACCGCTTCGCAGGCACGGTTGAAGCGAACGACTCTCCCCTCCGGGTCCGTGACCAGCACCAACGCGCCCGCGGTATCCACCACGGAGTCGCTGAAGGCACGCTCCGCGGCCGCCGAGGCCAGGGCCCGGTCCCGCTCCTTCGCGCTGGAAGATAGACTGCGAAACCCGTACCCGAGGAACCCCACGCCCAGAAGCCAGAGCATGCCGTGCGCGGCGAAGAAGTACGCGTCCGACCGGCGCCCGAACTCGGCCGGCCGGTCCATGGGGACCGTTACGCTGATCCCCCCTTGCAGGGCCCCTTCCTTGTAGCCTTCCCGGGCGTGACAGCTCACGCAGTCCTTGCCGATGCGAAGCGGCACCATGAGCCGAAGGAAGTTCTCCCCGTCGATCGCCGCGACGTCGACGACCTCCCGGTGGCCCTGGGACAGGCTGCTCAGCGCCTTCTCTTCCCAGGGGTCCGGAATGTCGTCCGGGACGACGGGCGTGAGGCTTCTCAGACGGCTCGACACCTCGAGCGGGACGATGTCGAGCGCGTGAACGAGCCGAAGGACATAGATGGGCGTGACGGGGAGCAGTTCCTTCCCGTCCGGGAGGTGCAGTTCGCGTCCGGAGAGATTGCCCAGATGGGGGTCGGGAGGGAACGGCACTTCGGCGTGCACGTAGAGCCCGCCCAGGGCGGACAACCAGCTCAGGTACTTAACGTCCGACTCGTAGGAGACCCGCGCGGTGATCGCGGCCGCCGCCTTCTCTTCCTGCCGCTGCTGCCGCAGGCCCCACCCGAGCGACCCGGACAGCGCGATCGTCCAGAGAACGCCCAGCCCGATCACATAGCCGGCCAGACCGATCCGGGCGCGCTTGCCCGGTGTCGTCGGCCGCTCTGTCTGCTCCACCATCCTCCCCTCCTCCGGGCGACGCCTCGGCCGAGGACTCGCCTCCGCCCTGACTTATCGGCAGATCGTCGCTTCGCATGAACGAGATGGCAGCACGGGGCCTGCCCGTCCCCGACTGCGGACGGGCAAAGGGAGCCGGACAAAACGGGCGACGATGCTGGCCCGGTGCTGGGACCGAGGATGCACAAGAGACAAAAGGGCCGATTTCTCGGCCCTTCACGATTCGGTGGAGCGGGAAACGGCACCACGACGGCACCAGACAAACGAAAAGCCCGGAAGACCGGGCTCTGCGAGCGTGTGGAGCGGGAAACGGGATTCGAACCCGCGACTTCGACCTTGGCAAGGTCGCACTCTACCACTGAGTTATTCCCGCCCGGCAACGGAGACGGGATTATCCATACCGTCGTGGGGCGTGTCAAGCGCCATCGGGTTGGTGAGGCGGCGGTAGGCGTCGAGTACCCGGTTCACGTAGTTTCGGGTCTCGGCATACGGAGGGACGCCCCCGTACCGCTCGACTGCGCTCGGCCCCGCATTGTATGCGGCCAGGGCAAGATCCAGCCTTCCGTGGAACCGATCGAGCATCTGCGCCAGGTACTTCACGCCGCCCTGAATGTTGTCCCGGGGCTCGAAGGGATCCTGCACACCCATGGCTCGTGCCGTGTCGGGCATGAGCTGCATGAGCCCCATCGCCCCCTTGTGCGACAGGGCACCGGGGTTTTCTCCCGACTCCACCTGGATGACAGCGTTGACCAGGCGCGGGTCGAGCTGACGGAGCGAGGCCTCCTGGCGCGCCAGGTCTTGCCACGGGGAACGGGGCGAAGCGGCTCGCACAGGACGCGGGTCCCGGATGACGACGCGGTACTCGGTGGTGACCGGCGTATCGGTAAAGGAGATGGAGCCGTCCGCGCTCACGGACTGGTAGATGTCGGCCCACGCGACGGTGCCGAGGAGCGAGAGACCTCCCGTCACGAGGAAGGCGAGACACGCCCCTCGCGTCAAGCGTTCGCGAAATCGGCGGATCGGACGAGTACCGTTCATGTCACTCCTTCTGAACGGCATTTGTCCGCTGATCCTTGACCCACAAACTTCCCGGCTTTGCCTTCGCGTATCGCTTCAACTGCGCGGCCACGTCGGAGATCTCGGCCGCGTGGTGAAACTCGCGCGTCTCGTTGGTGACGATCGCGATCGAGAGCGTGACCACGGGGAACTCGGTCCGCACTCCCCGGCGTCCTTCCGTGACGAGGTAGCCCCGGCTGCGGTCCGCGGCGTCGTAGTACAGGGGCATGATCCGGTCAAACCCCGCGATGATGCGATCCGCGACGTCGACGGCCCGGTCCGGGGTCGTGACCACGACGAAGTCGTCGCCTCCGATGTGGCCGACGAGGTCATCCGGGTTTCCGACGTCCCCGACGGTCCCCAGCACGAGATCCGCGACCTGCCGAATCAGGCTGTCTCCTCGGGAGAACCCGTAGCAGTCATTGAACGCCTTGAAGTGGTCCACATCGAGGTAGAGCACGGCGAGGGGAGCCCGGCGCCTGACCCGTTCGCTCAGGACCTGCTCCACGCTGACGCTACCCGGCAGGCCCGTCGTGCTGGAGGCGCTCATGCCCGTGCGCGTGCGCTTGAGCAGCCGGTCGATCCGGGCCGACAGCTCCGAAAGGCTGAACGGTTTGGTGACGTAGTCGTCGGCGCCGAGCTCCAGCGCGCGCACCTTGTCCTCGTCCCGGCGGCGGGCCGAGAAGACGATGATCGGGATGAGGTTCACCGCGGGATCGGCCTTGAGGGCCCGAATGACGTCGAAGCCGTCCATGCCGGGCATGTTGATGTCGAGGAGCAGAAGATCGGGATGCAGCGTCTTCGTCTTGTCCACAGCCTCCGGCCCGTCGAACGCCACGAGCGGAATCATCCCCATCCCGGAGATGATGTGGGAGCCGAGCAGGACGATGTTCTGGTCGTCGTCGACCACGAGGATCCGGGGGATCTGGCTGCCCGCCTCGGCGCGGCCCACCTCGCGTTCGGCCAGGAGCGTCAAGAGGCGCGCTGGATCCACGGGCCTGGGAATCAGCGCTTGGGACGCACTTCGTCCCTCCCCGCCCAGGGGCGGCGCGTCTCCCGCGAGGACGACCACCGAGTCCTGAGGGCCGAGGTGATGCCGCAGCACCTCGCAGAGCTCTCCCACATCGGGCGCGCCGCCCTCGCAGCACCACAGCACCGCCGCCCAGGGCGGCGACTGGAACGTGGCGTCGAGGAACGCCCCCCGATCGGTGAACTCCGTGGGGGGATACCCCTCCGCCGACAGCGCGTCGGCCACCGGACCCGTCTCTCCACTCGGGCCCAAGAGGTACACAGAGCCTCGCGGTTCGGTCATTGCCCGACTCGAGGGACGCTGCGCCGGTCGACGGGCAGACTCACCGTGCACACGGTTCCCCTGCCCACCTCGCTCTCAAACTCGATCATGCCCGCGTGTTCCTCGACGATCATATAGGCTTTGGCGAGCCCGAGCCCCGCCCCGGAGGTCTTGGACGTCACGAAAGGGTTGAAGATCTCCTCGATCTCTCCCTCCGGGATCCCCACGCCGTTGTCGCCCAGGTGAACCCGAACCCAGTTTCCGGTGCCATCGGTCTCGGCGCGCAGCCGCCCGCCCGCCGGCATCGCGTCGAGGGCGTTGTCCACGAGTCCCCGGAAGAGCTCTTCGAGCAGTTCCCGGTCTCCGAACATGAAGGGGATCCCCTCCCCGCAGGTCCGATCGACGCATACCCCCAGGCCATCGCACCGGGACCGAGCCTCCTCGAGCACCCCCTCGAGCACCTCCTCGACGTCGAGCAAAGCAAAGGCCGGGCGGCGGTGCGCGGTCAGATCGACGTAGTCCTCGATCTCACGGACCATCTGCTCGAGGCGCTGCACCTCGGCCAGAATCACGTCGAGATAGCGCCGGGAATTCTTGTCGGTCGAGAGGAGGCGCTCGAGCTTTCGAGCAAAGCCGCCGATGGCGATGATGGGGTTTCGGACTTCGTGGGCCACCCCCTCCACCACGCGGCCCAGGCTGGCGAGCTTCTTCGATTCGAAGAACTGTCTCTCGAGGGCCTTCTGACGGGTCAGGTCCCGCGCCGCAAACACGAGCCCGCCGCCGTCTCTTCGGAGGGCAACGATGCCAGCTGGGACCGGCGAGCCTCCCCGCCCCACCAGGAACACTTCCCCTTCGTACGTACCGCCGTCGGAGGCGTCGCGTCGAACGGATTCGAGCCAGGGTCCGCGGATGGACGCGTCGACGAGATCCTCGACCGCACGCCCCAGGATCTCCTCCGGCCGGCGCCCGACCAGCCGCGCGGCCGCGTCGTTGAGGGACCGGACGACGCCGTCGTCGTCGACATCGAACAGCGCCGTGGGAGCGTCCAGGAAGAGGGCCGCCAGTTCGGCCTCCCGGCCCGCCAGGCACGCTGCCGCCCCGGCCCCCCCCTTCGCGTCGCGCGGGCGGCGGTCGAGGCCCTCGCGAAGGGCGTCGATGAGGCGGTCCGGCCCGACGGGTTTGGCGAGGTAGTCATCGGCCCCCATCTTGAGGGCACGGACGGCCGTCTGCTCAGACCCCTGCCCCGTAAGGATCACAACCAGGGTCTGGGCGCGCCGCTGCTTGACGTGCCGGAGAACCTCGAGTCCGTGGACCTTGGGCAGATTGAGATCGAGCACGATCGCGTCGGGAGAGGCGTCTTCGAACGTCCGAAGGGCCTCCAATCCGTCGTAGGCCTGAAGACAATCAAAGCCACTGCTCCGCAGCACCTCGGCTACGGAGTCGTTGACGATCCGATTGTCCTCGACCACCAGGACGCGCGGTCCCATGCGCCTCAAACCCCTCCTTGCACGAACGCCGATCCCCGCCTGGGCGACCTCGCCGTCGAGTCTGCGGCGGCGCCGCCGGAAAGGGCACCGAAACCGGCCCCCTCACGGCGGAGCCCCTCACAATTCGTCGGCGTGGCAGCACTTGTACTTGGGCTTCTTCGATCCGCACTCACAGGCGGCACCGTGACACTTGTTAAAGGCCTTGCCAGAACCGCAGGGACACAGCTCCACGTCCCCTTCGGACACTTGGCAGCCCCTCTTCAGTACGTTGTCTTCGGGATGGAAGAGGTCTTTCTGGCTCATGCGGATCTCCTTCCCCTGCATGGGTTGTGGCAGAAACGATGGGGGTACGCTACCAGAATCCCTTTCGGGGGCAACCGCCCAGAGGTGCGCTGCAAGCTCCTCCGGGGACGAGACGGCCGGCGGCAACGCCGTGCGGAAGCCCATGAAGGGTACGAGAGCAGCCTGAGAAGCTTCCCGGTCGAGTTCCGAGTCTCCCACGTAGAGGGCGTTCTCCGGGCGCACCGCGAAGTTCGCGAGAACCGCCAGCAAGAGGTCCGGGTGCGGCTTGGGGCGCGTCCCGTCACGGATCGTGGCGACGAAGTCGAGGTGGGGGCAGAGGCCGGCCGCTCGCAGGACCTGGTGCGCGCTGTCGCCCCGGTTGGTCGCGACAGCGACCTTCATCGGCGGCCGGAGTCTGGCCAGAACGTCGATCCATCCGGGCTCTGGCTCCATGAACCGCAGGAATGCCGAGAAGTCCACGCGCCGCGCCGCTTCCCGCGCGCGGTCGCGCTGGTGCGCGGGGAAGAAGACCTCCAGGACCTGCGGGGTCGACAGGGTGTGGAGGAGCCCCAACGGTTCGCGGTCGTCCTCGCTCACCGCAGGGAGTCCGAAGAGTCCGAAGAGGTGATTGTAGTACGCGAGGTTCGCCCGTTCGGAGCGCACCAGCACGCCATCGCAGTCCAGAATCAGGAGGAGTGGCCGAGCCGCCATGGCCGGAGCATACAGGGACGGCCGCTGCCGGTGCAACCCGCTTCTGAGGCCGCTTCAGGGAGGCGTCAGTGTCGGCTGGCGATCCCGTTGAACCCTGCGGATCTCGCGGACCCTTGGCGGTTGGCGCGAGCTTCTGGGGCGCCGCCCTGCGGATGAAGCTCCGGGAAGTAGCAGGTGAGGGGATGGCAGGGGCGGTCGAAGCGCTCCTCGTAGGCGCGGCGGCACTGATCCGGGGAGAGTCTTGTTCGCAGGACCTCTGCGACGAGCCGGACGTTCGCCACCTTTCCCGCGGTGGGTCCTCCCCGCCCCACGAGCTTCAGCGCGCGCACCCCGAGGCGCCTGAGAGTCTCCAGGGCACAGAGACCGCACCCCAGCCGGCGGTCGGCCTCGCGCCAGGAGGCGTGCCACTGCGAGCAGGGGTGAGCGCCGGAAAGGGGTGGTCCCGCGACGCACGACAGTTCGTAGAAAACCTCGCACGGCCACCGCTGCGTCGGGCTCACGTGCTGAAATGTGCAGTAGCCCTCTTCGTTGGGGCACTTTCCGATGAGGACGAATGCCTCGAAGAGGATTTCGCAGTGGCATTCTACGATCGCGCCGATCTCCGCGAGGGTGAGGTGGCGGGGCAGGACAGCCCTCGTGATCCCCCACCGTCCGAGGAAGCCAAAGGCCGCTCGATTCATGGCACCGGCGAGGGTCGAGAGCGTGACCTCCAAGGGAAGCCGAGCCTCTCTCAATCGGAGGAGCAGGCCGGGGTCACCGACGATGACGCCCGCTGCTCCCCACTTCGAGGCCCGTTCGGCGAGCCCCATCAGGACTCGGTACGCGGATGGATCGTAGAGCGGTGCGTTGAGGACCAGGTGGGTCCGGGCGCCCCGTCGAGCCGCCTCAGCCACCGACTCCGCAAAGGCGCCCTCCGAGGAAACCTGCGCGGAGGAGAAGGTTCGCTGATTTGCGGAGAGGATCGAACCCTTCCATCCCTCGGGTCGAACGCCTCCGTACAGTTCGTGCGCACCGGCCCGCACGAGCGGCTCCACCTCCTCGGGGCGGTCGAAGGGTGAGAGGATCGTCAGGGGTCTCGAGTCGTCGGTCATGGGTCCGTCCGCGCGACGGGTCGCGGGCGAAGGAACACGGCGGTCATCGGACGCCGCGAGGCTTCCAGAGCTTCTCGTAGCGGCGGTCCCACCAGGAGGGATCTTCGTCTGCACCGAGAGCCTCACCCGCGACCACGAGGGCCAGGGTGGGCTCAGGGTTCGACGAGTCGATTCCGAAGGGATCCCGATCACCGACCAGGTCGCAGATCGTGCCGAGCGTGCCGCACGTCACGCGCTCACCCGGGCACGAGAGCTCCTCCAGGAGCGCGATCGGGACGTCTCGACCGAACCCCTCGCGGAGCTCCTCTACCAGGCGCGGGAGCGGGAGATCGTTCATGTAGACGACGAGCGTGTGGCCCGGCTGCGCGTATCGAGCCAGCCGGACACGCCCCTCGGCCGTGAACGCCCGAGGGCTCGTCAGAACGGTGGCGTGGGCCACGCCGGCGAGGTCGAAGGTCTTCTTGAGCACCGCCGCGGCCGCGGCGTGGGCGCCGACCCCGGGTACGACCCGTGCCCGGTCTCCAAAGTGGGCAACGAAGGACTGAAACGGAGAGAACGAGCCGAAATCACCCGGTAGGAGAAACGTCACGCCACCGCGGGGCAACCGCTCCTCCACCCACGCAACGACCGACGCGTGCGCCATCTGGAACGGGCTCTCGACCTCCTTACCCTCCAGGAGGGCTGCGAAGCTTCGCCGGAAGGTTGCGGGGGCGAGCACGAAGCGGCTCTGTGCCAGGGCCGCGTGGCCGGCGAGGGTGAGCAGGCCCGGATCGCCCGGGCCCGCGGCCACGAAGTGGACCGGGAGCGTGGTTAGCCCTTTCCGAAGAGCCGGGCGAAAAAGCCGGCCCGCTTGGCGGGCGGCGCCGTTGGTGATTCAACGGCCGCGGGCTGAGGCGGCCGAGCATCGCCCAAGAGTTCCCGCACCAGGACCTGGCCGCGGCCGCCCTGGTACGTGACGCGCACGTCCACCGTGACCTGGACCCCTTGGACGCCGGCCTCGAGCTGAAGATCGAGCGGCACGCCGACGGTGACCGTGTGGGAGCCGGGTCCTCGAATCGCGAGAGCGACGCTGCGCTCGATTCCCGGGGCGCGGGCGGGCATGGGCTCCCCGCCAACGGGTGCCGCCCCGATTCGAAACTCTCCGCCCGCAACCGGCTCGGGCTCCTCCTGGGGCGCGAGCGGCCGGGCCGCCTGGGGCGCGGCACCCCTCTGCTTGCGCTGGAGCTCTTCGAGCACCATCCGGCAGATGGCCTTCATGGCCTCCATGACCCCTTCGCCCGTGGTGGCGCACGTCTCGAAATCGGGAACGCCCTGCGGATTCAAGAGCCGCCGCATCTCCTCGACCGATTGCGCACCGGGGATGTCGCGCTTGTTGTACTGGATGACGAAGGGGACGGACTCGGCTTCAATCCCGTGCGCCTTGAGGTTCTCCTTTAGATTGGCCAGACTCTCGAGGTTCTGCTCCATCATGCCGGGCTGCGAATCCGCGACGAACACGACGCCGTCGGCCCCTTTGAGCACCAGCTTTCGGGTCGTGTTGTAGAAGACCTGACCGGGAACCGTGTAGAAGTTGAATTTGACCTTGAACCCCCCGATCTGTCCGAACTCCACGGGGAAGAAGTCGAAGAAGAGGGTGCGGTCCGTCTCCGTCGCGAGGCTCACGAGCTTGCCCTTGTTCTTCGGGCTGATGCGCGTGTGGACCAGCTGGATACTGGTCGTCTTTCCCGACAGACCCGGCCCGTAGTAGACGATCTTAGCCGTCATCTCACGGGCGGCGTAATTGAAGATGGCCATGTGCTCATCCCCCTCGCGCCGACATGCGGCGTCGCCTCAAGTGAACGAGGTACTCGATGTTTCCCTTCTTGGCGCCCGGGGCCGGAGATTCCAGCGTCCCGAGAACCTCGAATCCGACCTCTTCCGCCGTTCGGCAGACCTGCTCCACCGCTCCGTGGCGCAACCCCGCGTCCCGGACGACGCCCCCCTTCCCTACGAGCCCCTTGCCGACCTCGAACTGCGGCTTCACGAGCACGATGGCATCCCCTCCCGCGGACAGCAACTCCCCCACCTTGGGGAGCACGAGCCGGAGGGAGATGAAGGACGTGTCCGCCACGACGAGATCCACCGGCTCCGGGATGGCCTCCCGCAGCAGGGTGCGGATGTTCTGCCTCTCGAGGCTCACGACGCGAGGGTCCTCCCTGAGCTTCCACGCCAACTGGCCGTAGCCTACGTCCACCGCGAAGACCCGTCGAGCGCCCCGCTGGAGCAGACAGTCCGTAAACCCGCCAGTGCTGGCCCCCACATCCACGCACGAGAGGCCTCGCGGGTCGACCGCGAACGCGTCGAGAGCCGCCGCCAGCTTGAGCCCCCCGCGGCTCACGTACGGACAGACCTCCCCCTTGAGTCGCAAGGCCGCGTCTGTGGCCACCCGCTCAGCGGGCTTGGACACCCGGTGGTCGTCCACGACCACGAGCCCTGCGAGGATCAGTGCCTGGGCTCTCTCCCGCGTCGGCGCGAGGCCCCTCTCGACGAGTAGTGCGTCGACCCGGACCCGGCTCAACCGGCGGACGCCCCTGTCGCCAACGCGCGGATCGCGGCCAAGATCCCGGAGGCGTCCAGCCCCAGGGTGGCGCGCAGCTCGGCCTGGGACCCGTGCTCCACGAACTCGTCGGGCAGCCCCAGCCGCCGAATGGGCGGCACCGAGCTTCCGGCGTCGACGAGCAGCTCGACCACGGCGCTCCCGAACCCCCCGGCGAGCGCATTCTCCTCCACCGTGACGACCCCGCGGCACCGAGAACAGAGATCCGCGATCACGCCCCGGTCCAACGGTTTTACGTATCGGACATCGAAAACAGTAGCTTGAATGTCTTCTTCCGCGGCCCGGCGCGCCGCCTCCAGGCCGGCGCCGAGAACCGTTCCGGCGCACAGGACGAGCACGCCCGGATCGGCCGCGTCTCCGAACACCAGCCGGCCCTTGGCCATGGGCCACGTCCGGGCGTTGTCGCAGACCGGTGCGCCGGTACCGGTCCCCCGGGGGTAGCGCACGGCCGCGGGGCCTCCGAGCGCAACAGCCGTGGCCAGTGCGTCGGCGAGCTCCGCCTCGTCCGAGGGGGCCAACACCGCCAGGCCCGGGACGTGACGGAGGTAGGAGAGGTCGAACGCCCCATGGTGCGTCGGCCCGTCGGCGCCCACGAGGCCCGCGCGGTCGACCGCAAACACAACGGGCAACCCCTGCAGGGCCACGTCGTGCACGATCTGATCATAGGCGCGCTGCAGGAACGTCGAATAGATGGCGACGACCGGGATCCACCCCTCGGCCGCGAGCCCGGCGGCGAACGTCACGGCGTGCTGCTCGGCGATTCCCACGTCGAAGAACCGCTGCGGAAACCGGTCGCGGAAGGCGTCGAGGCCCGTGCCCTCGGGCATGGCTGCGGTGACCGCCACGATCCGCGGGTCGCGCTCGGCGAGCGCTACGAGGACGCGGCTGAAGACCTCGGTGTAGGTCGGTGCAGGCAAGACCCCGGAAACCGCCGTCGCGGAGCGGCAGCTCCCGTCGCAGGGGTCGAAGGGTCCGACGCCGTGGAAGACCGTGGGGGCCTCCTCCGCCGGGCGAAACCCCCTCCCCTTCTGGGTGACGACGTGCACCAGCACCGGTTTCCGAAACTTGCGGATGTTCTGGAACGCGGTCATCAGGTGGCCAAGGTTGTGGCCGTCGATGGGCCCCACATACGTAAACCCGAGCTCCTCGAAGAGCATGCCCGGCGAGATGAACCCCTTGATGTGCTCCTCCACCCGCTTGGCCAACCGGGCCATGGCACCGCCGAAGGCCGGCAATGACCGCAGGAACTCCTCCACTTCGCGGCGCAACCGGGAGTAGAAGTCCCCGGTGAGGATCCGGGAGAGGTAGGACGACAGCGCGCCGACGTTGGGCGAGATGCTCATCTCGTTGTCGTTCAGCACGACGACGAGGTCCCGGTCCAGGTGGCCGGCGTGGTTGAGACCCTCGAACGCCAGGCCGGCCGTGAGGGAGCCGTCACCGATCACCGCGACGACCTTGTGGTCGGCCCCGGAGAGGTCACGGCCCACCGCCATTCCCAGCGCCGACGAGATCGAGGTAGAGGAGTGGCCGGTGCCGAAGGCGTCGTGGACGCTCTCCGCGCGGCGAGGAAACCCGGAGAGTCCCCCCCGCTGCCGGATCGTGTCGAAGCGGTCGCGCCGCCCGGTCAGGATCTTGTGGGCATAGGACTGGTGCCCCACGTCCCAGACGATCTTGTCGCGAGGCGAGTCGTAGACCGCGTGGAGCGCCACGGTGAGCTCGACAACGCCAAGGCTCGACGCCAGATGCCCGCCCACGGGCGAGAGCTTCTCCAGGATGAAGGCCCGAACGTCCTGGGACAGGGACTCCAGTTCTTCCCGAGACAGCGTCTTCAGATCGGCCGGCGAGCAGACGCGGCTCAGCAGAGGGTAACGGGCGGCGTCCATCAGTGCCGCCGCTCGACCACGAACCGCGCCAAGGCGGCCAGCACCTCCCCGCGAGCCCCGAAGGGCGCCAGGCAGGCCACCGCCGACTCCATGAGCTCCGCGGCTCTCCGCTTCGACTCCCCCATGCCGATCACCGCCGGGTAGGTCGCCTTGGAGAGGCTCTCGTCGCTGCCCACGGGCTTTCCCAACTCCGCGGTCTCTCCCTCCACGTCAAGGACATCATCGGCGATCTGGAACGCGAGGCCCACGCGCTCGGCGTAGGACGACAAGATCCCCAGGTCCACCTCGGTCGCGCCTGCGGCCAGCCCTCCGACCACCGTGGA
The DNA here is from genome assembly GCA_016214985.1 of Deltaproteobacteria bacterium. Taxonomy (GTDB): domain Bacteria; phylum Desulfobacterota; class Deferrisomatia; order Deferrisomatales; family JACRMM01; genus JACRMM01. The sequence goes on from JACRMM010000014.1 coordinate 329,901, forward strand.
GGCACGGATCAGCGCTCCGGTCTTGTGCGTGTGGAGAAACTCCAGGGTCGGGAGGTCCACGTCCTTTCCTTCGCTCGTGAGGTCCAGCGCCTGCCCGGCCACCATGCCGCAACTGCCCGCCGCGCGAGCGATCTCGCCGAGGATCCGCAGCACCCGCGCCGGCGGATGGTGCGCGGCGACGTCGGGTCCCGCGAGCCAGCCAAACGCATCGGTCAACAGGGCGTCACCGGCGAGGATCGCGATGCCCTCCCCGTACAGGACGTGGTTGGTCGGCTTGCCCCGCCGCAGATCATCGTCGTCCATGGCCGGAAGGTCGTCGTGGATTAGGCTGTAGGTGTGGATCATCTCGATGACGGCCGCGAAGGGCAGTGCCTCATCTTCCGCCCCGCCCGCCGCTTCGGCCGCGGCGAAGGCGAAAGCGGGCCGGATGCGCTTGCCCCCTGCGAACAGGCTGTAGCGCATCGCGTCGAACAGGGGCTGGGGGAAGCTCTCCTTCGGCGCAAGCCAGGCATCGAGGCGGGCGTCCACGAGGGTCTTCCACGCGGCGAGGCGAGCGGCGAGATCGACGCTCACTCAGTCCTCCCCTCGGTGATCCAGGGGCTCCGACGTCACCGCGCCCGACGGCAGGCGGCGCAGGACCTCCACCCGCCGGTCTGCCTCGTCCAACCGCTCGTGGCACGCGCGCGCAAGCTTCACACCCTCCTCGTAGGCGAGGAGCGACGCTTCCAGGTCCAGCTCCTCCGATTCGAGGGCGCGCACAATGCTCTCCAGGCGCGCGAGCAGTTCCTCAAACCGCTCCTCGGTTCCGCTTTCCGTCAACGATCCTCTCCTCCGCGGCCGCAGCGTTCTCCAACGCGGTCAAACTTAGAATTATTCAAATGGTCCTGCCGGAGAGTCAAGAAGTTTTCTGTCAGGGTGGCTCGGCTGTTTCTGCTTCAGTTCTCCGCCGCTTGCACGGGTTGGGAGGCCGGCGAAGGGCGTGCGGCCGCTACCACCCCGCGCGTCAGGCCGAGCAGGCTCCCGGGGTCGGCGCGAGCTCCGGAGAGGTACACGCCCCAGTGGAGGTGGGGCCCCGTCGAGCGCCCAGTCGAGCCCACGAGCCCCAGGATGGTGCCGGTCTCCACTCGTTCCCCCTCGACGACCGCGGCCGAGTCCATGTGGAAATACGCCGTGTACAGGCCCAGGCCGTGATCCACGAGAACGGTGTTGCCAGTGTAGAAGTAATCGCCCACCAGCGCCACCCGTCCGGCCGCGGACGCCGTTACCGGGGCGCCTCGGGCCGCCGCGATGTCGACACCGTTGTGATAGCCCTTGGGCTTTCCGTTGTAGATCCTCCGCACGCCGAAGGGCCCCGTGATCTCTCCGGGCGTCGGTACCACGAAGGCCGCCGACCAGAGCCGCTCGGGGCTTCGCGTGGCCAAGACGGACCGGATCAGCGCGTTCTCGCGGTCGGCGCGCTCCTGGTCCGACGGCGAGAGGGTCACCATGGACTCGTCCACCTTGACCTCTTGGCTCCCGTAGTCACGGGGTTCGACCCCGATCTCTCCGACGCCCACCAACTGCTCGCCGGCAGGGAACGTGTCCACGACGAAGAACTCCCGAGAGGCGGCGGACTCGTCCCGGTCCAGGACGGCGAAGCCCTCCCACCCCGCGCGTCCGTCCGCCCACAGGGCAAACGCCCGCGCGCCGAGCCTCAACTCCAGCGACCCGTGGGTCGCGGCCCCGGCGACGGTCACCCAGAACAGCTGTCCAGGGGAAGGCCGGGAAGGCGTCGTCTCGATCCGAAGCGCTCCGGCCACCGACCCGGTCAGCAGCAGCACCCCCGCCAGCGCTTGTCCAACCACCTGAATCCACGTCATGCCAGACCCTCCTCCGCGAGGACTTCGTCCAGGGCGCTCTCCAGCGCCGCAAGCTCCTTAGCGTCCGTCACCTTGCCCCGGCCCACCGCCTCCACGTAGAAGGAGTCGGAGACCTGGTCCAGGTTGGTGACGATCTTCGCCAGTCGGATGGAAAACCCGCGCTCCGCAAAGGTGCGGGTGACGTCGTAGAGCAGGCCCAGACGGTCCGCGGCCGTGATGTCCACCACGTTGAACCGTCGGGACGCCGCGTTGTCGACCCGCACCGTGCGCACGCCCGCGGGGCGCGCGCGCCGGAGACCCGGCCGGCGCTGCAGGCGGTGCCCCACCACTGCCTCGAACGACTCCTCGCCGGCGAGCACCCGGCAGACGTCGCGCTCCCACCCCTGCCACACGACCGGGTCGACCACAGCCTTCCCCTGCGGCCCGCACACGTGGAGCACGTCGAGCACCCAGCCGTCCGTTCGGGTATTGAGAACCGCCGAGAGGATGTTGAGCCGATGTGCCGCCAGGAGGCCCGCGACCTGCGCGAACAAGCCGGGGCGGTCACGAGTGAGCAGCAGGACCTCAGTATACCCTTCCCCGGGCACGTGGCGCACCTGCGCCAGTGGAGCCGCGGCGCGGCGGCAGAAGATCTGCACGTGGCGCAGCAGCGCCTCCAGGGGATTGGCGAGCAGGTAGGGCGCCCCGTCCGAGTGCTCGAGGAACGCGTCGACGTCCTCGGGCGGGGGGGGGTCGGGAAGCGCGGAGGCCTCCCTGCGAAGCCTCGCTACGATCCCCCGCACGCGCTCCTCCGCAACCTCGCGTTCGAAGGTTCCCCTCTCCAAGACGGCCCGGGCCTTTTCGTACAGCTCCCGGAACAGGAGATCCTTCCAGCTCGTCCACGCCCCGGGCCCCACCGCGCGCACATCGGCGAAGGTGAGCAGGTAGAGCATGCGGAGCGCCTCGAGGTCTCCGACGCGACGCGCGAAGTCGACGATCAGGTCTTCGTCGTGAAGGTCCCGGCCCTGCGCCGTGTGGGAAAGGAGCAGGTGGTTGGCCACCAGAGAGACCAGGTACTCGCGATCCGTGGCCGAGAGCCCCATGCGGTCGCCCACGGCCAGGGCGATCTCCGCGCCCCGCTGCTCGTGATCGTGGCCCTCCCCCTTCCCCACGTCGTGGAGCAGGGCCGCGAGGTAGAGGATGTGGGGGCGAGCGACCTCCCCGAAGACCCGAGCGAGCTCAGGGAACTCCTCCGCTCCATCGCCCCTGGCGAGGCGTCGCAGCTCCTGCACGGCAAACAGGCTGTGCACGTCCACCGGGTACACGTGGTAGAGGTCCCGCTGGACCCGGCAGAAGATCCGTCCGAACTCCGGCACAAACCGGTCGAGCAGGTGCACGTCGTGCATCCGCATCAGCGTCGTGGCCACCCGCCGGGGGTTCCTCAGGATGCGGAAGAACGAGTCCACCGCCCGGGGGTCCCTGCGGAACCGATCGTCGACCAGGTCGAGGTTCTCGCGGACGATCTCGAGCGTGCCGGGCGAGAGGTCGGCTCCCTGCACCTGCGCCGTCTCGAACACCTCGAGAAGGAGCAAGGGGTTTCGCTCTACCGCGTCCCGGCGCAGGTGGAGCTCTCCTCCCCGAAGCATCACACCCGGCAAGACTTCCCGCGGCGGCGTCTTCTGGGCGAGCGGACGAGGAAGGAGTCCGGCCGTGGACCGGCGGATCACGGTGTGCGCGAAGTGGCCGACCCGGTTGGCGTTTGCGTAGAACTCCTGCAGGAATGCCTCGACTCCGCTCGAAGAGGCCTGGTCGCGGAAGCCGAAGGCTGGCGCGATCCGATCCTGGGCATCGAAGGTCAGTCGGTCTTCCCGGCGCCCGGAGGCGAGGTGCAGGTCGTTGCGCACGCGCAACAGAAACTCACGGGCCACCTCGAGCGCCTCGAGCTCGCTCTCGGGGACGACCCCCTTGTGGAGCAGGTCGCCCACGGACTGGACCTTGAAGCGAACCTTTGCGATCCACAGGGCAGTCTGGATGTCGCGCAACCCCCCGGGGCCTTCCTTCACGTTCGGTTCGAGCAGGTAGACCGTATCGCCGTAGCGGCAGTGACGGGCGTCGCGCTCGGCGAGCTTCGCCTCCACGAAGGCCTTGACCCCCACGCGGAAGATCTCCCCGCGCACCTCTTCCTCGAAGCGAGGGGACGCCTCGCCCGTGGGGTCCGAGAGGCAACGGGCCTCCAGCAGGCTCGTCCGGCTCCGGGGGTCGGAGCGGGCGACGGCCTGGTTCTCCTCCAGCGTGCGGGCGACGCACTGGACGTCGAGCCCCGAGTCCCACAGGGGATAGAGCAGGCCCTCCAGGAGCGCGTCCATGCCCTCGGGCTCGCCGTGCAGGATCAGCAGATCGAGGTCCGAATAGGGGGAGAGCTCGGCACGCCCGTAGCCGCCGAGACCGAACAAGCCGAGCCGGTCCCGGGGCGCCCCGCGCCTCTCGGCCAGGGCTCGGAACAGCTCGACCACGATGACATCGACCCGCTGGGTCCACTCCGCCACGACCCGAGTGCCCGAGGCGCCCGAGGCGTGCAGGGACCCCACCGCCCGGCGTGCCTCGTCCACCTGCGCGCGCACGTGAGCCGTGCGTTCCCCCGCGGCGGCGAGACGCTCCCTCACGTCTCGTCCCCTGTTGCGGGTCTGGGCATTCCGGTGCGACTCCGCACCCGTTTCACGGCTCGCCTCACAGCTTCTGCCCTCCGTTGAGGAACCGCTGAACGCCCTTCCGGAGCGCCTCGGCGGTGCGGCTGCGGTACTTGGGGTCAGCGAGCCTCCGGGCCTCGACCGGATGGCTCAAGAAGGCAGTCTCCACGAGCACCGCGGGCATGACCGCTCCGGTGAGAACGTAGAAGGGAGCCCGTTTGACCCCCAGGTCGCGTACTCCCTCGTAGGTCGCGCGAAGACCCGAGACCAGCGCCCGCTGAAGCTCCTCGGCCAGGCGCCGCGACTCGCGCACCTTGGACCCCAGGAGAACGTCCGTCAAGATGTGCTCGATCTCCGACACCCCTTCCTCGCCGCTCGCGTTCTCCCGCGCCGCCAGGGTCCGCGACGCCCGGTCCGACGAACGCTCGAGGTAGTACGTCTCGACGCCATGGGCTTCGACCGAGCGGCTCGCGTTGGCGTGGATGGAGACGAAGAGGTCCGCTCCGAAGGCATTGGCGATCGCCGTGCGCTCCTCGAGCGACACCGTGCGGTCGTCGCTTCGGGTGAACCGGACCTCGCAGGTGACCTCGGAACGAAGGCGGTCGCCAAGCTCCAGCGCCACCGCCAGCACGACGTCCTTCTCCTTCAAACCGCCGGGGCCCAGGGCACCGGGATCGACCCCGCCGTGGCCCGGGTCGATCACGATCCTGAGCCGCCGGGGTTCGTCGTCGCGACGGCCCGTTCCTGCCGTGACCGTCGGACGAAGAGCCTCGGTTCGAAACACGTCGATGACGACTCGGGACGGTGCGTCGAGACGGAACACGCGAAACGACGCCGGGGCTTCCAGATCCAACACCAGGCGCACGGTGGTCGGGCTGAACCGCGCGGCCCTCACCTGCCGGAGCAGCCCGTCCAGCACCTCCCTGCTCCCCGAGCACTCGGGTGCCAGGCTCGCGGCCCCGAAGTCGAGGAACAGCCGGTACGGCCGGCCCGCCTCCGCGTTCGGCGGAAGCACGCCCGCCCGGTACGTCGCCGGGCCCACCAGGTCAACGACCACCCGCGTGGTCGCAGGACCGGACCAGGACCGCACGCCCGAGATCTGGGCCGGCCGCCCCGACTCCTCCAAGCGCCGGCGAGCAAGGGGTGCCACCTCGCGACTTTCCCCGCGGTCGAGGATGCGCCGGTAACAGGCACGGGCTCCCTCCAGATCGCCTTCGACCTCGCGGAGGCGACCGAGCCGCAGCAGGGCGTGGTCCGCGAAGGGCGAGCGGGGAAACTGCCGCGCCACCCGCTCGAACGCTGCGGCGGCCGCGGCGCGGTTGGGCGGACGAAGGGTCAAGGCGTCCGCCTTGTCCCGGCAGACCGCGGCCCGGAAGAGCGCTTCTGCCGCCACGGCGTCCGCCTGCCCCGCGGCGGCCTGCTCGAGCTCTCCGGCGAGGAGGGTCCAGGCCTCCGGCTCCCGCGCGTCGGGGCCGTCCTCGCTCAGCCGGGCGTACGCCGCCAACGCTTCGTTGAGCGGCCGCGGGCGGGCGGATGCACTCGGACTGCCGGCCAGCGCGACGGCGAGGACAAGGCACGCGATCCCGAGCGTCCTCACGGCACGACCCCCCGAAGCGTTCCCAACTTGCCCAGCCCCTTGATCTGCACGGCCACGAGGTAGCGTCGCTCGACTCGATCCTCGTCGGCCCGGTAGTTGCGAGAGAACGTCGTGAGCACCTCCCAACAGGGATGCGACAGGTGAATGCCAATCCCCTCCTCCAGCATCCTCTCCGCGCGCACGTCCCGGCGGTGACGGTACTGGAGGGACAGCGTCGGCGTAACGGCGAGCTCGACCCCGGCGTCGAGATACGCCGCCTGGTCGGCCAGATGGTGATAGCCGGCAAAGATTCGATCCCCCCGGGTGTCCTTGTCCTCTCCGGTGAGGGATCCGAGGACCCACGGGTCCCGAAGACGAGGATCGAACTCCCCCTCCGCGCGAAGTTTCATCTGCTCGCGGGGCGTCGCCAAGAACCGCACGGTCCAGGGCCCCCAGGCGTCGGCGAGACCATCGGGGCGCACGCGGTTCAGCCCGAGGCTTCGGCCGACGTCGACGGAGGCGAGCTCGGACAGGTCCGACCGCCGGAGCAGACGCGACTCGACCCGCAGACCGAGGTCCATGCGGGCGGCGAACACGTCGGCCGCGTCGAACACCGGCGGTGTCCCGCCCTGGCCCCGGTCGTCCCAGGCCAGGCTCACCGTGGGCTCCACCGTGTGGACCAGCGGACCGAAGTCCCGTGCGACCGTCGTCGTCGCGGTCGCCTGTGCTCGCGCCGCTCCGTGGGCGATGAGGTCCCCGTCCGTCTGGTAGAGCTGTTGCCGATACCCTCCCCTCAGCCCCAACCCGACACCGCCTGCGGATGCCTCCCAGGCGAGCCCCGGCCACACCTGAAGGCGCTCTCCGTCGGTCCCCGTCTTTCGGAAGAACCGCGTCAGCCGCACGGTGGGATCCCAAGCCAGGGCTCCGACGAACGGCGTCTCCCGGCCCTCGATCCCGACGGCCGGCAGCGTCTGGAGGACCTCGCCCTGCCGCTCTCGAAGCGCTTGGAAATAGTCTGCGAAGCCGAACACGGTTCCCGCGTCGATGTCGCGTGTGCCCAGCAGATAGCTCTCGAGGCGCTCCTTGCCGCGGTCGTCGATCGTGTCGCCGAAGTCCTTCAGGTAGTTCGTGTCCCCCAGGTAATCCACGCGAAGCCGGAGGCGGTCGACGTCGTCGAAGCGGCTGTCGTGATCCATCTTCACGGTGTACCTCTCCGACCCGTCGCTCCGGTCGGAGAGGTGGCTCACCTCGGCCGTCCCCTCGTGCCCTTCGGCCAGCACGTAGCGGAGCTCGCCGACCTCGGTCCACCCCTTGCGGCTTCGGTACTCCAGCCGGGCGACGAGGTCGGCGCTGTCGGCGAACGCCCAGTAGTACCGGGTCACGAGGAGCGAGCCGTCCCGACTCGAGTAGCCGAGCTTGGGCAGCAGGAACCCCGACTGGCGCTGGCGCTTCACCGGGAAGAGGAGGTAGGGGGTGTAGACGACCGGTACCCCCTCCACCCAGAAGACCGCATTGCGGCTGGTGAGGTACCCTTCCAACGCGACGTCCACGCGGGTGGCGTTGACCTTCCACGAGGGCCACGTTCCATCGCAGGCGGTAAAGCCGCCGTCCTCCACTCGGTACGTCTCCGATCCCGTCTTCTGGAGCCGTTTGCCCCAGACCCGGTATCCTTCGCGGGCGATCAGCAGGGACCCGTCGTCGACCGTCCCCTGCTCGGTCGCCACGTCGATCGTCAGGTGGCGGCAGGTGAGAACGTTCTTGTCGCGATCCTCCAGGGTCACGCGACCCTCGGCTTCGGCCAGGCCGGTCTGGTGGTCGTAGGAGACCTGGTCCGAGGTAAGCCGGTACCCGCGCCAGGTCAAGACGACGTCCCCGCGGGCGTCGACCCGCTGACCCTCCGCCGTGCTGGACGCGGAGAGCTCGCGGGCTTGGATCTCCACAGGACCCTGGGCCTCCGCTCCGAACCACCGCAGGTGCTCCTGGCCTCGGGCCGGGCCAGCGGCCACGGCACCGAGCAAGGCGAACGCGAGGAGCGCGCCGCGTGGAGTCACGGCAGGCGGCCGAGCCGGCGTAGGTGGGAGCGTGCCTCGCCCACCGTCGTCAAGGATCCGGTCACGCACACGAGGTCTCCGGGCAACGCCTCGGCGAGCGCGGCGTCCAGGGCAGCCGGGATGGAAGGATGGACCCGGGTCGACGAGGCGCCGACCTCCCGCCCCAGGGCCTCCAGCGCGCCGGGATCGAGGGCACGCCCGGACCCGGACCGCGTGAAGAGCGCCACCTGGGCCAGCGGGAGCAGGTCGGCGAGGATGGAACGAGCGTCCTTGTCGCCCAACACGCCGAGCACGAGCAGGAGCCGTTCGTGAGGGACGTCGTGAGCCAGTGCCGCGGCCAGAACCCGGGAGGCGTGGGGGTTGTGGGCACCGTCGAGGAGCACCGCCGGCACCCCGGGCACCAGTTCCAGCCGCCCCGGCCAACGCGCCGCCTCGAACGCTCGCCGCAGCGCTGCTTCGGGGATCGCGATGCCGCGCCCCTCGAGCTCCTCGAGCAGCCCCGCGGCCACGGCGAGGTTGAGCCCCTGGTGGGACCCCAGAAGGCCGAGGCGCAGCCCGTCGAGCCGCCAGCGACGGCCCCGAAACGACCACGCACCGGCGGCGTCCCGCGTGACGGAGAGGTCGCGGCCCACCGCAAGGACCGGCGCTCCCCGGCGCCGCGCCTCGGCCTCGAGGGCGTCTAGGGCTTCTCCTTCGGCTGCGGTCACCAGGGGGATCCCCGGCTTGGCGATCCCGGCCTTCTCCCGGGCGATGTCCGCCACGGTGGACCCCAGATGCTCCGCGTGCTCGACCCCCACGTTCGTCACGGCCGCGGCCCAGGGCACGATGACGTTCGTCGAGTCGAGCCGCCCCCCGAGCCCCACTTCGATCACCGCAGCGTCAACCTTCTCGCGCGCGAAGTGGAGAAACGCCATGGCCGTGATGACCTCGAACTGGGTCATGCCCGAGAGCTCCGGGGCCCCCCCCCGCACCGCCAACACCTCCTCCAGGAGCCCGGGTACGGCCTCGTCGGGCAGGCACTCCCCGTCGATGCGGATCCGCTCCCCGAACGCCTCCAGGGGAGGCGAGGTGTACAGCCCGGTCCGAAGGCCGCTCTCGGAGAGCGTCGCCGCCGTTAGAAGGCACGTGGAGCCCTTGCCGTTCGTGCCGCCGACGTGGACCGTCGGGCAGGCGTCCTGGGGCCGGCCCAGGAGGTCCAGGCACCGGCTGATGCGCTCCAGTCCCAGGTTGATGCCGAACTTGTCGAGGGCCTCGATGGCTCGTAGCGCTTCGTGCGCCGTCATGATGTCCTGCTCGCCCGCCGCATCTTCACGCCGTTCCTCCCTGGTGCGCTTGCGCCGTCGCACTCGCCCTTAGGTACCAGACTTGCCGGAAGGGTGTCCAGGCTCATGGGCGCCGTTGCTGCCCGGGGCGGCGCCTGAGGAACGCGCGGTGATTGTTTTCTCTTGACCTTCGCCACTCAAGCTCGGTATAAAGGCGGACTTCCTTTTCGCCGGGGCAGCCGGGCGTTCGCCTTATCGGGGGGCGGACGAGGGTTCGACGACCGCGTCGGCGAGCGGGAAGACCATTCCAGACCACAGCAGAGGAAGGGCCATGAACAACGACGTCACCCTCACCCGCAACATCGGCATCTCCGCCCACATCGACTCGGGGAAGACGACGCTCACCGAGCGCATCCTCTTCTACACCCAGAGGATCCACGCGATCCATGAAGTGAAGGGCAAGGACGGTGCGGGCGCCACGATGGACTTCATGGAGCTCGAAAAGGAACGCGGGATCACGATCCAGTCCGCGGCGACGCATTGCGAGTGGTCGAACCACTTCATCAACGTCATCGACACGCCCGGCCACGTGGACTTCACGATCGAGGTGGAGCGCAGCCTGCGCGTGCTCGACGGCGCGATCCTGGTGCTCTGCGCGGTCGGTGGAGTCCAGTCCCAGTCGATCACGGTCGACCGCCAGATGAACCGCTACAAGGTTCCGCGCATCGCGTTCATCAACAAGTGCGATCGGATGGGCGCGAACCCCTACCGCGTCGCCCAGCAGCTGCGCGAGAAGCTCAACCACAACGCCGTGCTGGTCGAGATCCCGATCGGCCTGGAGGCCGACATCGAGGGCGTGGTCGACCTCGTCAAGATGCGAGCCGTCTACTTCGACGGCGACAACGGCGAGACGGTCCGGTACGAGGAGATCCCCGCCCACCTGGCCGACGAGGCGAAGGCGAAGCGCGAGGAGCTCCTGGACGCGGTGAGCATGTTCTCCGACGAGCTCATGGAGGCGTTGCTGGAAGACCGGCCCACCGAGGAGATGATCCACGAGGCCATTCGCAAGGGCACGCTCTCCCGCGGTCTCACCCCCGTGTTCATCGGCTCCGCCTACAAGAACAAAGGGGTCCAGCTGCTGCTCGACGGCGTGGTGCGCTACCTGCCCAACCCGGCCGAGGTCGAAAACGTGGCGCTCGACGTGGACCACAGCGAGGCCGTGATTCCGCTCGACGTGGACGAGACCAAGGCGGTCGTGGCGCTCGCCTTCAAGCTCGAAGACGGCCGCTACGGCCAGCTCACGTACGTGCGTGTCTACCAGGGGAAGCTCGCGAAGGCCGAGACCCTCGTCAACGCCCGAACCGGCAAGAAGTTCAAGGTCGGCCGCCTGTGCCGGATGCACGCCGACCAGATGGAGGAGATCAGCGAGTCGAACCCGGGCGACATCGTCGCCATGTTCGGCATCGACTGCGCCTCGGGCGACACCTTCTGTGGCGACGGCGTGCGGTACACCATGAGCTCCATGCACGTGCCGGAGCCGGTGATCAGCCTGTCGATCACCCCGAAGGACAACAAGGCCCAGATCAACATGAGCAAGGCCTTGAACCGGTTCACGAAGGAGGACCCGACCTTCCGGTCCTTCATCGACCCGGAGAGTGGCGAGACAATCATCCAGGGCATGGGCGAGCTCCACCTCGACGTCTACGTGGAGCGGATGAAGCGGGAGTACGCCGCCGAGGTGGTCACCGGTCAGCCCCAGGTGGCCTACCGGGAAGCCGTCTCCCAGCGCGCCGAGTTCAACTACACGCATCGCAAGCAGACCGGCGGCTCCGGTCAGTACGGCAAGGTGGCCGGCTTCATGGAGCCCCTCGAGGAGGGGGAGTACGAGTTCGTCGACGACATCACGGGCGGTGTGATCCCCCGAGAGTTCATCCCGTCGTGCGACAAGGGCTTCCGCGCCTGCCTGAAGAAGGGGTCCATGATCGGGGCACCCATCACGGGCGTTCGCATGACGATCAACGACGGCTCGTCCCACGCGGTCGACTCCTCGGACATGGCCTTCCAGCAGGCCGCCATCGGCGCTTTCCGGGAGGCCTTCGCCAAGGCGAAGCCCATCATCTTGGAGCCCATCATGAAGGTGGTCGTCGAGACCCCCTCCGAGTTCCAGGGCCAGGTGCTCGCGACCTTGAACCAGCGCCGCGGCATCATCGTAGGAACCAATGAAGACGGCCTCTACTCCGCGGTAGAGGCGGAAGTGCCGTTGTCGGAGATGTTCGGCTACTCGACGGCGCTTCGGTCCTGCACCCAGGGCAAGGCGGAGTTCACGATGGAGTTCTCCAAGTACCGGCAGGTGCCGGCGAGCATCTCCGAGGAGCTCAAGAAGAAGTATCAGGAAGAACTGAAGAAGCAGTCGGCGGCGTGATGTGCCCCGGGAGACTGCGGTGCATCAACTCATCCGCCTTTGCGACAGGAGCCTAGCGATGCTCAAGACCGAGATGGTGGCGAAGAACCCCCTGCGAGCCCTCGACCAGAGCCGCGAAGGCGGGCTCGCACCGGGGCAGATGGGGCTCGTGGCCGCGCACGCGGGAACGGGAAAGACGGCCTTCCTGATCCAGGTGGCTCTCGACAACCTGTTCCGAGGCAACCCGGTGGTCCACGTGAGCGTGGGAGAGACCGTGAGCCACGTCAAGGCGTGGTACGAGGAGATCTTTCGCGACCTGGCCCAGGGCTACGATCTCGAAAAGGCCAGAGAGGTCTGGGAGGAGGCGGAGCGCAATCGCCTCATCCTCACCTTCCGAGTCCAGGCCTTCAGCGTCGAGAAGCTCGAAGAACGCCTCGGGGACCTGGTGGAGCAGGGCATCTTTCACCCGCGCATGATCCTCGTGGACGGGCTCGACCTCTCCAACGACCTGAGCCCCACCCTGCTCTCCCTGTCTTCCTTCGCGCGCGACAAGGGGCTCAAGATCTGGGTGGCCGGCCGCAGTCACCGCGCCAGCGGGCAGCTGGCCGACGTGGTGAGGCCCCTGTCGGACGTCTTCCAGGTCGTCGTCGGGCTGGAGCCGAAGGCGGACACCACCGCGCTCAGGATCTTCAAGAACCCCTCGGGCGTCGAAGGTGGCACGGCGATCGCCCTGGATCCCCACACGCTTCTGCTGGTGTCGGGAAGCTAAAGAGCGCGTGCCGAGTGCCACGCTCCGGGTTCCGCGTAGGAAGACTCGGCGCGCGGAACGTGGCACGTCGCACCCGAAGTTCGCCCCGAAGAGGGGTCCTGGCGGAGTTCTCTGCCTCCCAGGGGCCCCTTCTTTATTGTTCGTAATCGGGCGTATTGCTCTGTGCTCGTCAGTCTTTGGCCTTGGCCCAACGGTACACTCGCATGGGGGGGAGGTTCCGAAGTTCCAGTTCCACGCGCTCCGCTCCGAGGACGGGCCGGCACAGCTCGGCCACGCGTCCGCTCAATTGATACGCCACGAAGCAGCCTCCGGGTGCGAGGACGGCCGAGACCTCCCGGACGATCTGCGATCCCGAGGCGGCGCTCATGGTGGAGAACGGGATGCCGGAGACCACGGCGTCCGGGGCGTCCAGGCCATACCGGGAGAGGGTCTCCCGAAGGCTCAGGGCTCCCCCGAGGTGTACGATCAGCCGCTCGTCGTCGATTCCGCTCACCAGGGCGTGCAGGCGGGGATTCAGCTCGATGCACAGCACCCGCGACCGGGGCGAGGCTTCGCGGAGCAACGCCCGCGTAGTTCCACCGCACCCCGGCCCGAGCTCGACGATGGTCCGGGCGGATCGGATCCGGGCGGCTTCGACGACCCGCCGCTCCAGAAAGTGCGAGCTCGGGATCACCGACCCGATCTGGAGCGGGTGCTTCACAAACTCCCGGAAGAAGGTCCATCGGCCGTCGCCGTTGGCACCATTCGCCTTTTGCATCGTCACCTCCCCCTTTCGGGTACCCGGAACACGCGCCTCGAACCCTTGGCCGTCCCCTTCCCACCGGTGCGCGTGTCAAGGTAGCCCAACACCCCCGGTCGCGGCAAGCGACGTTACGCAACCGGCCGTCGCCGGATCCCGGACGCGCGGTGTCCCGACGACGATCCTTGACGGGCGGGTTCCTCGTCCTACCCTGCCGAATCCAGCGAAGAGCGCTCCGTCCCGGGGCGGTAAACCAGTGCTGAGAAGAGGAAGTCCCTGATGCTCGCAAGAACGGACGCCGCGCGGGCCTCCCGTACCCTGCTGGAGAAGACCTTCGTGCGGCGCCTGTACCTCCGAGGCGTCCGGGCCGATCATCTGACCGCCGCGGGCTTGGGGCTCGCCCTCCTCTGCGGAGCGCTCGCTCCGGCGTGGCCGCTCGCGGCCGGGGTCGCGCTTCTCGGCGCCGGAGCCCTCGACATGCTCGATGGGGCCCTGGCCCGCTCCACCGGCGAGGCCTCTCCGGCCGGCGCCCTCCTCGACGCCGCCGCCGACCGCTACGGTGAATTCGCCGTGCTCTTCGGCGCCTGGGGCCGCCTCGCGCTCCTGGGGCTCGGCGCCTGGGGAGCGGCGCTCGCCCTGCTCGCCCTCCAGGGCTCGTGGGTAGTGAAGGAAACTCGAGCCCGGACCGGATTCTCCGGTCATCCCTGGAGCACGACGCTCTTCGAGCGGTCCGATCGGCTGCTCGTCCTGGCGCTCGCGCTCTTTGCAAGTTTCTGGGAGACCGCGCTGGGCCTCGGCCGAGGGGGCGCCGTGGCTGCAGGACTCGCCGTGCTCGCCGTTGGCACCAACGTCTCCGCGCTGGTCGGGATCCTTCGGGCCCCGCGCCGGGCGACCCGCTGAGGCAGCGATGCCGCGCCCGGCGCTCCTCCGGGTCGCCGCGTGCGGCGCTGCCGCTCGACGCGGCCCTCGCTCGCAACCGAGGAGAATCGTCGCTCGCCAGCGCACTATTCTCGAGAAGCGGCCGCGGAGCGAACGGCCTCGACGAGCCGACGCACATCGCCCAGATCCGTCTCCGGGTGCATGAAGACGATCCGTAGAAAGCGGGCGCCCTTCAGCACGGCCGAGGAGACGTAGAACTCCCCCTCCGCGATCAGGCGATCCCGCGCAGCCAGCTGCGCCTCGTCGCTCCGGCCCCGAAGCCGAAAACAGAGGATGTTGGACTGGGGTCTCACGGCGCACTCGAAATCACCCAAATCCGACACATACTCGTAGGCCTGCGACGCCAGAGCGAAGCGGCCGTCGATGTACGCGGCCAGCCCCCTCTCCCCCAGGTCGGCCACCACCGCGTAGAGCCGCAGGCCTAGGGCCGCCTTGGTGCACTCCACGGTCCGGTGGATGAAATCGAAGCCGGGCTGCACCTTGGCGTGGAACAGGTAGCTCGCCTCCTCCCGAAACGCTCCGTCCAGGGTGCGCTCGTCGCGCACGAGCACGGCCGCGCAAAGGACCGGCGCCCGCAAGAGCTTGTGGGCGTCCCAGACCAGCGAGTCGGCCCGCGCCACGCCGTCCAGAAGGTGGCGGTGGCGCTCGGAGAGGAGGGCGCTGGCCCCGTGGGCGCCGTCCGCGTGAAACCAGATCCCCTCCTCCTGGCAGAAGTGCCCGATCTCCCGAAGGGGATCGTAGAGGCCGGCCCCCGTGCTCCCGGCGTTCGCCACCAGGGCCATGACTCGCTTCCCCGACGCTCGGACCGCCGCCAAGGTCGCCGGCAATCGGTCCGGGAGCACCCTTCCGTCGCCGTCGACCTCCAAGGGGCGAACCGCCCGCTGGCCGATCCCCAGGATCCCGGCGGCCCGGGCGATCGAGTAGTGGCTCTGGGGGGGAGCGAGCAGCACGAGATCGCTGGGTGTCCCCTGCTCCCAGGCCTCCGGCGCCACGCGGTTGCGGGCGGCGAGAAGGGCCGTCAGGTTGGCGAGGGATCCCCCGTGGGTCAACACTCCGCCCGCTCGCGGCATCCCCGGAACGCCCGCGCCGCTCCATCCGACCTTGTCCAGCAGCCACCCGAGGACGAAGTGCTCGATGCTTGCCGCTCCAGGCCCCATCTCATAGATCGCCATGGGGTTGTTGGTGAGCGCGTCGATCAGGGCGGCCAGAGCGCCGGTGTATGGGGGCACGGCGACCTGGTGGGCCAGGTAGCCCGGATGCTGAAGCCGCGTCGTGTGCGCCAGGTATCGCTCCACGAACTCCGCCAGGCGCGGCCCCGTCAATCCGCCCTCCCGCACGGGTCCCACCAGGTCCAGCTCCCGGATCACGTCCTCCATCGACGCCTGCCGAAGGACCGGCCCTCTTCGCGCCCGGCACTCCTCCAGATACCGGGCCAGGGCAGCGACGACGACGGCCGCGTCTTCGGAAAAGCCCATCACTTGTCCTCCGTCGGCTTAGGTCCCGGGGGAGCCCGCAACGTCGCACCACCGATTCGTGCGCAGGTTTCGTACTCGATGGGAGGATACCATCGCCGAGCCGACTTCAGGGAGAAGGACCGAGGTCACGGCGTCCGCCCCCGGCTTTACCACCCTGCCGATCCCGACTATGATCGCTCCAGCCGGCGAGAAGCTGAGCCAAGCGGGGACCCCGACGTCAAGACGGCCCGTTTGACCCGGCCCGCATCGCGGTACACTCGGGCCCGGGAGATCTCTACCGAAGACGTGGACGATGCGATCCCGCAGCCTTGGCACGTCGTTTCGGGCCTGCCTCCTCGAACCCTCTTCATGCGCCGCTCCTTTGCTCGAGAAGGAGGAGGGATTCCCATGGATATCGTGTTCCTCTCGAGGCTTCAGTTCGCCGTCACCATTGCATTCCACTTTCTCTTCGTGCCCGTCAGCCTGGGGCTGTCACTGCTCGTGGCTCTGGCCGAGCGGCGCCACCGCTCGACTGGACTGCCCACCGACCGAGCGCACGCCGACTTCTGGATCCGCCTCTTCACCACGACGTTCGTCGTGGGTGTGGCCACCGGCATCACGATGGAGTTCTCCTTCGGCACCAACTGGGCGGGGTACTCCCGCTTCGTCGGCGACATCTTCGGCGCGCCCCTGGCGGCCGAGGGGGTCTTCGCGTTCTTCCTCGAGTCCACCTTCCTTGGGGTGCTCCTCTTCGGGCGCGGCCGCGTCTCGGGCCGCTTCTACTACGCAGCCACCTGGCTCGTCTTCCTGGGCGCTCACCTCTCGGCGCTGTGGATCATCATCGCCAACTCCTGGCAGCAGACCCCGGCCGGCTTCGAGGTGGTGGGCGGACGCGCGGTCCTCACCGACTTCTTCGCCGCGGCGCTCAACCCCTCGACGCTGCCCCGGTACTTCCACACCGTGGCCTCCACCTGGGTCGTCGGCGGGTTTCTCGCCGCAGGGGTCGCCGCCTGGTACCTCCTCAAGGGCCGCCACGTCGCCTTCGCCCGCTCGGTGCTCCCCCAGGGGCTCGCCATTGCCCTGCTGGCCTCGCTCGCCATGCCGCTCCTGGGCCACTGGCACGCGGTCCAGGTGGCGAAGACCCAACCCAGCAAGCTCGCCGCCTTCGAGGGGCGCTACGAGACCGGGCCCGGGGCGACCCTCATGCTCTTCGGGTGGGTGGACGAGACAGCCGGGAAGACCCACGGCGTCGGGATCCCCGGGCTCTTGAGCCTGCTGGTGGGGTTCGACCGGAACACCGTGGTCCAGGGCCTCAACGACGTTGCCCCGGCAGACCGCCCGCCGGTGGAGATCACGTTCCAGACGTACCACCTGATGATCGCTCTGGGCGGCTTCTTCATTGGGGTCGCGCTGATCGCCGCCGGGCTGTGGAAGACCGGACGCCTGGAGCGGAGTCCGTTCGTGCTTCGGCTCCTCATCCTCGGTGCGCCCGCCGGGCTCCTCGCGATCGAGGCCGGCTGGGCGGCCGCGGAGATCGGCCGGCAGCCGTGGATCGTCTGGGGACAGCTGCGCACGGCCGATGCCGTCTCGAAGGTCGTCCCGGCCGGCCAGGTGGCCACCACGCTCCTGCTCTTCCTGGTCGTCTACTCGCTCCTTTATGTGGCGTGGGCCCGGGTGTTCTTCGGGACGATCGCCAGGGGCCCGGTGGCGGCCGGCACCTCGGCCGAGCACCGAAGCTGAGAGGAGGAACCGCCATGGAAACCCTGCAGATCGTCTGGTTCGTGCTGGTGGCCGTGTTGCTGGCCGGCTACGCGGTGCTCGATGGGTTCGACCTGGGCGTGGGCGCCCTCTACCCCTTTCTTGGCAAGACGGCCGATGAGCAACGGGTCCTGCGACACTCCATCGGCCCGGTCTGGGATGCCAACGAGGTGTGGCTCTTGACCGGGGGAGGGGCGCTCTTCGCCGCCTTCCCGCCGGTGTACGCGACCGTGTTCTCCGGCTTCTACCTGGCGCTCATGCTCGTTCTCTTCGCCCTCATCTTCCGGGCGGTGTCCCTCGAGTTCGCCGGCCACGACCCTGCGTGGGCGCCGCTCTGGAACGTGGCGTTCTTCGCGGGCAGCGCCCTGCCCGCCCTGCTCTTCGGGGTCGCCGCGGGGAACATCCACCGCGGGGTACCGCTCGCCGCCGGCGAGTACGCCGGGACGTTCTTCACCCTGCTGAACCCCTATGCGCTCCTCTGCGGCGCCATGAGCCTCGCGCTCTTCGTCGCCCACGGGGCAGCCTGGACGACCCTGAAGACGGAGGGGGCGCTTCGCGAGAGGGCCGCGGCCGTTCGCTCCGCCACCGCCTGGGTCGCCCTCTCGCTCGTCCTCGCGGCTACCGCGGCCACGGCCGTAGCGGCTCCCGAGCGGTTTCGGGCCGTCCTTACGGCTCCCCTGGGCTGGGCCCTCGTGGCGCTCCTCGCGCTCGCCTTCGGCTGGGCACGCCTCAGCATGAAGGACCCGGCCCGGGACCGACACGCCTTCTACGGCTCGGCGCTGGTGCTGGCGTCGTTGGTGGGCATCGGGGCGGTGGGCCAGTTCCCGATGCTCCTTCCGGCCCTCGGCGCGCCCGAGGCGAGCCTCACCGCCTTCAACTCCTCCTCCTCAACTCTCACCCTCACGGTGATGCTGATCGTGGCCGCCGTCGGGATGCCCATCGTCCTGGTGTACAAGACGATCGTCTACCGGGCATTTGCGGGGCGCCTGAGTCTTGGCGAGGGAGGGCCGTACTGACGCGAACGAATCGCAATGGACCTTGCCCGGGGAGAAAGAGAGGAGCGTCTCTTCTTCTTGTTACCGCGGAGACTCTGTTTCGAAGGCACTGCGATCGCTGAAACACGCAGTGAGGGCAGCGTCAACTCGGCACGTGAAGCGCGGCGGCCGAATCGTCCGAGTAGTTAGGGATTTCCGTCCCCGGCAGACCTCCGGCGTGGCGTCCTCGGTGCGAAGCTACGCTGGACAGGCGAAATTCGGCTCTTCCCCAGAATTCGTGGGTTGTCCCTGCAGCCACGAGGGCAGACCACCCCATCCCCCTCCCGTCCTCCCCCTTGAAAGGGAAGAAGGAATCCCCATGCCCGGCTTTGGCCGACGTGGGCTCACTTCACCTCGGCGCGGACGTGAAGTTGTCCATCCGCAACGCTTGCCACGAAGAGCTTGTGGGGCAAGGATTGCTTGCCTGTCCTCGCTGCCTTGCCTCGAGTCCTCCTCGGTCTCCCCGCGAGCGCCACGCGGGCGCCGCTGGAATCTCGTGGTAGGCTCGGGCCACTGCCACAGCCTTGCCGCTCCGGGGGGGCCGACCAAACGCCGGGGGGAAGGAGGAGGGAGATGTCCTTGAGGAGAGCGCTCCGAGAAACCTTGGCCGCAGCCGCTTTGGCCTGCATGGCCCTTTCCGGGGCAGGATGGGCCGGCACCTGTACCGACGACGCCTCGTCGGCCGCGCCTTCCGTATACCGGGTCTGCATGCCTGACCCCTTTCCCGGATGGAACGGCGATCTCGTGGTCTTCGCCCACGGGTATGTGGCTCCCGGCGATCCCGTGGCCATCCCCGAGGGCCAACTCGTCTTGCCGGACGGAACCTCGATCCCCGCCCTCGTGACGGGGCTCGGCTACGCCTTTGCCACGACGAGCTACCCGGAAAACGGCCTCGTGATCCCGGAGGCCGTGGGCGACATCGTCCACCTCGTCCACTACTTCACAACGAGCCAGGGGCAACCCCGCCGGGTGCTCCTCGTGGGTGCCTCCGAGGGCGGCCTTGCAACCGCACTTGCAGTAGAGCAATACCCTGAGGTGTTCGCGGGCGGGCTGGCGACCTGCGGCCCCGTGGGAGACTTCCGATCCCAGCTCAACCACGTCGGCGACTTCCGCGTGGTCTTCGACTACTTCTTCCCGCGGCTACTCCCGGGGAGCCCCGTAAGCGTCCCGGCCGAGCTGATGGCCAACTGGGAAACCAATTACGCGCCGCTCATAGCCACTGCAATCGCCACCCGGCCTCACGCGACCGAGCAACTTCTCCGCGTCACTCGGGCCCCCGTGGACCCCGCGGACCCGGCTTCGGCGGCCGAAACCGTTCTAGGGATCCTCTGGTACAACGTTTTCGCCACCAACGACGCGATCGCGCGCCTCGGCGGCCAGCCCTATGACAACTCCCGAAGACTCTACCTCGGGTCCGACAATGACTTCCTGCTCAATCTCGTGGTGCCGCGGTTCCGGGCAAACCCGCTGGCGCTGGCGGCCATCCAAAGCGGCTTCCTGACCTCCGGCCGGCTATCGTCGCCCCTCGTTACCGTGCACACGACCGGCGACCCGATCGTCCCCTACGGTCAGGAGCCGTTGTACACGCTCAAGACAATCTTGGCCGGCTCCGCTCGAAGGCACGTTGAGCTACCCGTCTTCCGGTACGGGCACTGCAACTTCGAGGCCGATGAGGTTCTGACTGCTTTCAAGCTGCTCGCCTATCTGGCGGGGCGCTGACAGACGGCGCCGGGAGGCTGTCCAAGAACTCCCTTCTGCTGTGGCCGACCGCGGGCGCCAAGGGCTGCGTTGGCGGGCCCGGAACATCCTCTGCGTGGCTACGGCTGCGCGTCTGTGCGGTTCCGGTCCCGCCGCCTTGCCGAAAGCGGCCGGTCGCCGCGGCGCAGAAGCAGCTGGAAGTGATTCGACACCAGACTCCACGCATACAGCCGGGCCCCGGCCCTTACAACAGGCTCGCCAAGGCTCTTCACGAAACGCGCTCGATCCCCCGAGTCTCGGAAGATGTTCCGGCGGTCGATGCCACGCGTTATCACGTGGTGGACGAGGCCGGGAAGGTCGAGACGGGCTTGGCGAAGCATAGCCGTCACCGGAGCAGGTCTCCCCCTTCGTGACAAGCATCAAAAAGCACCGGCGTCCCCAAATGCCCCAAATGCCCGACGTAAGCGGTCAGAAGCGAACGAGTAACGGCTGTCTCCCGCCCGTTCGCTTCGCTCACTCGAGGCGCTGAGCGCGCTGAGAAAAGCCAAACGAGGGGTGTTTGTTTCTCTCTGCGCTCTCCGCGTCTCTGCGGGAGGTCCGGTGTCTCCGGAGTCCACGGCCACCCACTGAGTTTCCGGAAGCACCCTTCTTCCGCCCTCTCTCACCCGCAGTCTCATCCGGCGCCCCCAACGTTGGCTCAGATCCGTCACTCCTTATAGACACACATACAGAGTCCTTCGTCGAATACCGTGCCAGAATCGCAATCATGATACAAATAGAGTGGGCAGTAATCGTGAGACAATCCAGCGAGCTGAGAGAATAGCTGTCCACCAGCGACAAAATCCCTGTCGGATATTAACCCCACCACCGGGGGAGGAGTTTCATTTGTTCTGTCACTCGCTGAACGGGATACCTCAATGTCGATTGTAAAGGAGCAAGGGCCGCTGGAAGACACCTTATTTGCAGCGACCCTCCCCTTGATACTATTGTCACCGGTTATACTAAAGATAGTCTCTGGAATTGTAATATACTGGTCGGCGGTTGTTATGGTTAGTGAATTTACCGTGCACTCCGCACCCTTGCGGTCACAGTTGATCCAATCTCCAAACTCCGGGTCGCCCCCTGCATTTGCTCGCTCGAAAAATGCCATTCCTACGTTATTCCCTGCCTCTCTAATCCACACCGTTCTATCTTGTTCTATTGTACTTGGATAACAATCGCCACCCATTGAGCGCCGTGCCGTACCCCAATAACCGGCCAGCGAGTCCACGCTGCGACCATCGTTGTCCTCTGCGTTGTTGTCAGTCGCACACCCAGCCGCGAGGGCCAAGAGACAAATACTGTAAAAAAGAACCGAAATGCCGGCCAAAGTCCCTTTTCCCCTTTTCATTGATCCTCCTTTTCGTGAACGGCCGATTTCAGCCGCGCAGAGCATGCGGAGCGTCCGACTGCAAACCGGTTAGCCCCACTCGTGTCCAAGAACCGACGCGCCGCGAGCCAAGAGGGGCTGAATTGACGCGGCAAAACGACGGTCAGCCCATGAGGGCAACCTCGATAATGAAAAATGCCCCCCGAAGTGGGTATGGTGTGAGTCGCGACACTCCACA
>JACRMM010000008.1 GCA_016214985.1 Deltaproteobacteria bacterium
CCGCACCTCCTTATCGTGTAAGGATATGCGAAAATTCGCGCCCACCTACTAACGGCTATGTCAATGTTAAAATACACCGCAGGGCGAAATAGTTTGGCTTTATCGGTGCACCATGCAACTACCTAACCGGACAACGCTGAATCTGTCTATAAAAAACTCGAATCCGGACGACTCGGAGAAGTCCATAATGGTTGTCAAAAAACGTCTCACCCGCCGTACGTTCCCACGCGCAACCGATTCAGGTGGGCCCTCATTCAGCATCCCGATACACACCTCAGCAGACACCTCTTCAACCCCGAGGCTCTTCATCTGGTTCCGGTACCTCTTGGCCCACCGGCGGTCAAGGAGTGTGAAACTGTCCTCCGGGCCGAAGTCACGGCCCGCCTCGCCCTCGGTGGCAACGTACTGGCGACTCAAGGCTCTCTCGAATTTGTCCTCGTAGAGGATGTCTTCGACGTTCTTTGGCAGCATCTTCACCCATTTGGAGGGAAAATACTGGCCGTTTCTGTCCAGAGTCAAAGCTTCACTCGGCAGGCGATTCTCCACCTCAATCATAATTTTCTGGATATCGTCGTTCCCCAGATTCTTCCCGGATACTTGATAGGGCATGTATTCTGGAAGTCGCGGAGCAAATTCCGGATCCTTCGTCAGATTTACATAAGCCTTCAAGAAATGAGATGCTAGATTTCCGAAAATGGTCGCGTTCCACTTCGAGGCTGCAAAGTCAGCTATGTTGGCTCGGTTCGTGATGGTCTTCGCATCAATCTGAACATGCAGAGGAGTACCAGTCCAAACCTCGGTCGGCAGAAAGCAGAAGAGCCGACCGCTCGCAGGAACGTTTCGTGTAGCTGGTTTGGATGCAGCGATTATGACGTCCAGTCTTAGGTCCGCATCAAGCTTCCTGAATCTGTCACGCACCACTCTTGCTGGAATTGATTCGTCATATCGAAACGCACGGTAGGTTCGATCTATCCCTCCCTCTCGAACCACATAGACGCCCTTCTCTGTGTCGCGCGTAACGGTAATCTCTACAGGGGACGAAGAGATCCTGTCTTCAATCTCCAATCGTCCTACCTTTTGGAGGAAAAGGATAAACTCTTGAGAACTTTCACATAGGGTCCTCAATCTGTCAGACAATTTTCTTGGTATGGCTGGATTCCCTGCCTTTAGGCGCAACAGGATTTGGGTCCCTGTGGTCCCTGTTGACCCAACAGAATCAATAAGGTGAGGTATGATAAATTCGTCATTATTAAGACGGAAGCTGTACGGACCACTATGTATGTCCACATAATCTGCCACCGAAAAAACAGACTTAAACCCGATTCCCTTTTCTCCAATAAAGCTGGCTCCCGTTGGCTTTCGTATTTTCGTAGACGCAGCCGCATCTGTAATCGCTAGGAGATCTTTCGCAGTAAGTCCTTTCTCGTTGTTGTCCAGACGGAAGTACTCCCGATCTAAAGTCAGTTTAACGAGAGGCTGGACGCCATCAGAATAATCATTGTCGTCAGCGTTTTGCAATAGCTCAGGAAGAAAGTGATCTATATTGCTGTACTGCTCTCCGGATAATAATCTTATTTCATCGATGCGACTCGACACGAAACGCAGCTGAATTCTTCTCCATTTCTCTAAATCAGTAATTTGCTGTACTGGATCTTCTAAAGAAAAGAAGTGTTCCCTGAACTGCTTCTCGTCATGTCCATCTTGTAGCAGTTCATCGAGCCATTCTCTCATTTCCAGAACCTCCCCTCGAACGCACAGATACCGCAGACATCGTCGTCCTTCATTGCCTTCTTCGGGAACTGTTTGCCGATTATCTTCCGAGCTGTCGCCTCCACTCGGGCGTAAGTATCGGGACGGCAATTTGGGACGGCAATTGGGACGTAAGGGCACAAGCGCGTTTCTTGCTTTACGCACCGTCGCCCTTGGGTCTCCTTGGGTCTGCTTCACACCCCAACGACCCCGTCCACGTGGAGCTTCTTCGCGCGTTTCACTAGATCGCGGTCAATGGTGACGAACCGATCAGTCTTTCGGCTCGATGCGACGTGCAGAGCGTCGGCGAAGTCTAACCCCTGCTCGTGCCGCACCAACGCTTCGGAGACGGCGGCGGCATCTTCCAGCGCCACACCCGGTACCCCGAAGAGCTTCCGCAGCGCCGCTGTCACCTGTTCGGCGGCAAGGCCATATGCGTAGCGCAGCACCCACTCGGTCTCCAACACGACGGTCTTCGCGAGAAAGATGTCGCCCTTATCGAACAGGCCGCCGCGCTCTCGGTCTGCGCCGAGTCGTCGCCGATCAGGAGGCGCACGACGAGGTTGGTGTCTACGGACGTCATCGGGACCGCCTTGCTCCCTCTGCAATGGCGGCCTCCATGTCGGCGAGCGTCTTCGGCGGCCCTTGGTACCCTGCGCAGCCGAGGACGTCGCGAACCGAGGTCAACGGAAACAGGCGAATCGGCTTCAACAAGATGCCCTCGCCCGCCTCCTCTACGACGAACTCGGCGCCCGAGTCCCAACCGTGGGCGGCCCGAATCGCCTTGGGAATGACGATCTGGCCCCTGCTCGAAAGCCTCGTGGTTTCCATAACCGCCTCCCCACCGCAGGATTTTGGTATGCTAGCCGACCAGTCTGCCGCCGCAAAGGGTCAAGCTCTTCGGCTCTTGAACGAACCCTTGCCGGCCCCCGCGAATGCCACTCCGTACCGCTCGAGCCAGTTGGTGAAGGTCTGGTAGCTCGGAAGCCCCACCAGCTCAGCCGCCTTGGTCTTGTTGCCGTGCGCCTCTGCGAGCGAGCGCTCCAGATAGTGCCGGGCCACGGACGCCAGGAGCTCTGGAAGCTCCAGGCCTTCTCCCAGGGGCTTTCCAAGGACGTCGTCACTCCTGCGTGCGGGGGCGGGCAAGAGCGCGTCCTGGACGTCTTCCTTCGTGATGGCCGCCTCGGAACACCAGATGGCAGCGCGCCGAAGGGTGTTCAGGAGCTCCCGCACGTTGCCGGGCCATCGCTGCTGGAGAAGAAGGTTTCTTGCGGCCGCAGAAAGCTCCTTCTTCTGATAGCCCGGCTCCGTGGCGCTCTCCTGGTTCACTTGGTCGAGGAGCCGATCCACCAGGAGCCCGAGGTCGCCCTCGCGGCCGCACAGGGGCGGCAGGCGGAGGATCGCCACTGCCAGTCGATAGTAGAGGTCGAGGCGGAACCGGCCGGCCGCCACTTCTTCCATGAGGTTCCGATTGGTTGCGGCGATGATGCGGACATCCACCCGGATCGGATCGCTGGATCCCACGCGGACGATCTCCCCTTCCTGAAGCACCCGGAGCAGCTTGACCTGGGCCCGGAGGGGCAGCTCACCAATCTCGTCGAGAAACAAGGTGTTGCCGTCAGCTGCCTCGAAGTAGCCCTTCCGGGCCTCGGACGCCCCGGTGAATGCCCCCTTCTTGTGGCCGAAGAGCTCCGCTTCGACGAGCTCTGCGGGAATGGCGCCACAGTTTACGACCACGGGCCCCTTGGCCCTCCGAGGGCTGGCCGCGTGGATGGCCCGCGCCAGGAGCTCTTTGCCTGTGCCCGATTCGCCCTCGATCAGCACCGGAACGGAACGTGGTGCCACGCGACGGGCCTTGGCGACGACGCGCTTCATCTCGACGCTTCGGTGCAGAATGTCCGCGAACTCCGGTGCCTCGGGAGGGAGGCCAGCGCTGAGGCGTTTGAGCTCTTCGTCGGGCTTGCGGAGGAGGTCGGGAAGAAAGTCGGCGGAAATGTCGAAGGGAACCGAGGCGGTCTGCACGCCGGCCTCCGGGGAGGACTCGATCAGCTCTCCCGGGAAGCGGGTCTTGGCCAGGATGATCCACACCGCCGCCATGGCGGGGGTGCCCGGGCTGAGGTGGTAGGTGAGAGCGCTGGCCGGTCCGAGGCGCAACCAGACGTCAGAGACGACGGCCACGGCCGCCCGATAGATGTCGCCGAAGTGGGTCGGAGAGGAGAGTCGGACGGGGTGCAGGGTGAGGGAGGTCGGGGTCCGCGCCTGCAGCCACCGGAGATAGGGGGCCACCAACTCCTTCGGGTGGTCGCTCAGGAGATGGATGGTATCAAAGGGCCGGACGGCGACCGCTTGCCCGATGGGCCCGAGACCTCGGTCCTGATCATCCGGTGCTCTCAGATCCGCCTTGCCGATCCAGCAAACCAAGGCACGGTTCATCGGGACCTCCAGCGCCCCTCTCCTATACAACCAATCTTGTGCCGACACCAATGGTTTTGCGGTTGGGGGCAGTCGGCGAACGCTTTGTCGCCGGCAGTGCCCCACGTGCCATGGGACTGTTCCGCCTCCGGGCGAAGTTCCCGCCGTTTCGTCTCGAACGCGTCTCCGTGGCACACCGGCTGCAATTAACCTTCGACAGTTACCGTCGGTTGGTCTCAGGACGGAAAAGGGGGGTTCAGAAACAGCGGAACCCCCCTCAGGAAGGGAGGCGATTGAATGGGCGA
Source organism: Deltaproteobacteria bacterium (assembly GCA_016214985.1). Classification (GTDB taxonomy): domain Bacteria; phylum Desulfobacterota; class Deferrisomatia; order Deferrisomatales; family JACRMM01; genus JACRMM01. Next base: position 4,467 of record JACRMM010000008.1, read on the forward strand.
CGAAGAAGAGGCGGTCTGGATCTCAGGCGTACCCAGGACGACGCTGGGGAGCGTGGCGCGCGAGTTGGAGCGCCAGGCGGCCAACCTCGAACTCGACCTCGGAATCATCGATGCGGATACCGCGGAGGGGGCGACGAAGATTCTACGGAGGGTGGCCTCGGTCTTCCGGGCCGGCGAGGCGTTGGGCGCGCTCTGGGAGTTCGACGCCTGGACCCTGAACCCTGCCCTGGACAGCCTCGTCCGGCGGGGCGCCAAGGAACAGCGAAGCCACTGACAGCGTTGATGCGAAGAACCGTCGCTTGTGCTGCGATCCTGCTGGGTGGCCAGGCTGTCGGAGCCTCGGCGGCGCAAGGTGGAGGCAAGAATTCGATAGGAGAGGACCTCCTTTCAACAACGATCGCCGTGCGGGGTACTTGCGATGCCGATGTCTGCGCGAACCTGGAAAGCCTGGAAGAAATACGGTGATGCGCTCGTCGCCACTTGCCGAGAGGCGGAGGCGGCCCCGGACCTGTCGGAGCTCGACAGGGCGGCGATGAAGATCGTCACGGACCGGTTGGAGGAGTACTACGTGAAGATGCTGGAGGCGCGCGAAGTGCCGAGCGAAGAAGAGCGGGATGCGTTCGGCGAGGAGACATGCCGACGAGTCTGCTACCTGCGCGAAGGGGTGTGTTGAACCCTCGAGCCCGCCGAGCCAGGAGCCGGCGGATCCTCTCCCCCGTTGGCGTGACCCCCGCGCCATCGTCTGAAGTGAACCAACCGGCGGAACCACAGCCAGCCGGCACAGAGCAGGGGAGGGCGTCTTGTGAGCAAAGAGACCCGCGATGACCTCGAGGAATCCACTACGCCGGACGCGCGCCGCTTCTTCGTCAATGACGTGGACGCCGTGTTCGACCGCCTGGTGAGGGAGGAAGCTGACCTAGACAACGTGAAGAGGGCGCTCTGGAGGTTCATGAGGGTCGGCTACGAAAGCAGGCGTTTCTCGACGGCCCGTGCATACCTGGAGAAGATCCTGAGCCTCGAAGGCGACTCCGAGCAGAGAGCCGTCTGCTTCCTGTTGCTCGGAGGATCCTATGAGAGGGAGCGGGATTACGTCTGTGCCGCCGAGGCATATTCGAGGGCGTTCACGCTTCCGGTTCAAGCGAACGAGACCTGGTACTTCCTGCAGAACAACCTCGGGTATTCTCTCAACCAAACCGGTCATCAGGACCAGGCGGAGGCCCACTGCCGAGCGGCGATCGCCATCGACCCGACGCGACACAATGCCTACAAGAACCTTGGCGTCGCCTTGGAGGGTTTGGGAAGGCCCGTCGAGGCCGCGCTGAGTTTCATCAAGGCCGCGCTGGCCTTCCCGCGCGACTCTCGGGCTCTCCGTCACCTGGAAGACCTTCTCTCCCGGCACCCAGAGGTCGGAAGAAACCACTCCGAGATCGCGGCCGGCTTGCGGGAGTGCAGAGAGGCCGCCCGCCTGTGAAACCTCCGAGATCCACCGATTGTCCGGAAGGAGCTGCTCAGCGCCTGCGCCCCGCGCAGCCTCCCCTTGTATCCGAAATTCAAGATTCGCCCCAGTCAGGCAGGGCCTCGGGAATTCCCCTGCGTATTTCCGCGTTGTCTAGCCCACTGCGCCTGCGCGGTGCGCGTCCAGGGCGGCGGCTACCGCCCGGCCCGCGCGGATTGGGGCACCCATGCCCGAGAGGACGGTGTCAAGAGCGCCCACGCAGAGGAGGACGTTGCGCAGGTTGCTCGCGTGGCCCATGAGGCCGACCCGCCAGATCTTTCCTGCCATGCTACCGAGCCCGGCTCCGATTTCCAGGCTATAGTCTTCGAGGAGCCGGCGCCGTACCTCTGCTTCATCCACACCAGCGGGGACCGATACCGCGTTCAGTTGGGGCAGCCGGTGGGCCTCTTCCACGGCGAAGGAGAGGCCCATGGCCTCGATGCCGGCGCGCAGGGAACGGTGATTGTGGGCGTGGCGCGCCCACGCCTTCTCCAACCCTTCCTCTTGGAGGATCAGAAGGGCCTCGTGGAGGGCGTACAGGCTGTTCACCGGGGCTGTGTGGTGGTAGGTGCGCTTTCCTTCTCCCCAGTACCCCATGATCAGGTTGAGGTCCATGAACCAGCTCTGGACCTTTGTCCTTCGCGCCTTGACGGCCGAGAGGGCTCGCTCGCCGAACGTCACCGGTGAGAGCCCCGGCACGCAGGACAGGCACTTCTGGGTGCCGGAGTAGGCAGCGTCGATTCCCCACTCGTCTACCTTTACGGGAGTCCCGCCCAGGGACGTCACGGTGTCCACGATCGTCAGGCAGCCCACGGAGCGGGCGATCTCCGTCAGAGCTCTCGCATCCGACTGTGCGCCCGTGGACGTCTCGGCGTGGACGAACGCTACGATCTTCGTGCCCGGGTTCGACTTCAGCGCGTCCTCGAGCTTGTTCGGGTCCACCGGGCTTCCCCAGGTGTCGTCGACCACCACGGCTCGACCGCCGCAGCGCTCGACGTTTTCGAGCATCCGGCCGCCGAAGACCCCGTTGCGGCACACGATCACCGTGTCACCCGGTTCCACCAGGTTCACGAAGCACGCCTCCATCCCTACCGATCCGGGGCCGGAGAGAGGAAACGTGATGGGGTTTTGCGTCTGGAACGTGTAGCGCAGCCGTTCCTTGAGGTCTTCCATCAAGGCGACGAAGGCCGGGTCCAGGTGCCCGACGGTGGGCCGTGCCAAGGCTTCGAGGACCCGCGGGCTCACATCGGAGGGACCGGGTCCCATGAGCGTCCTCTGAGGAGGGTGGATCGATGCCACGGGAGGCTCCTTTCCAGGGTGGTTTGGCTGGCACGAGGAGAATGCCCAAGGAATCTGCCCCGGTCAAGGAGGCCGGGGAGAAAGAGCAGGGCCCCGTCAAAGTCCGATGCCACGGGGCTTGCCGGGCCGCTTCCCTCCGGCCGACGATTCCGGTTGACCAGATCCTTGGTGGTCCCCTGAATTTCACATGAATTCGGACGGCCTTAGCGCACCCGGGCTGTTCTCGTGAGTTTGAGCGGGCGTCGTCCTGCGCGACCGGCCCGACAAGCCCCCTCCTTTGGGACTTTGACGCGGCCCTGGGAGAGAGAGCCCCTTGGGGGATGCCGGTGCGCGCCCCTACCAAGGTGGCTGAGGGGCTGCTATTCTGGCGGCTCGGGAAGACGGGTTGAGAAGAACGAGGGGTCCATGGTGCCGACGGTCGTCCGGAAGCTCCAGGAGTTGGCCGGGGAGAGCAACGTGCTCTGGAAGCCCGCCCACCTGGCCGTGTACGAGTACGATGCCTCCCTGTGCCGGGCCACGCCTCGGGCGGTCGTGTTCGCCGAGAGCGCGGCGCAGATCGCCCGGCTGGTCCGCTTCTTCGGCGAAGAGGCGATCCCCTACGTGGCGCGGGGAGCCGGCACGAACCTGAGCGGCGGAACGGTGCTGCGGGGCGGGGTCATCCTCGAGCTCTCCCGCATGAACCGAATCCTCGAGATCGACCTGGAGAACCAGCTCGCCGTGGTCGAGCCGGGCGTGCAGAACCTGGCCTTTCAGAATGCGCTGGCCCCCCTCGGCTACTACTACGCGCCGGACCCTGCGAGCCAGAAGGTCTCCACCCTCGGCGGGAACGTGGGGGAGAATTCGGGCGGCCCCCACTGCCTGAAGTACGGCGTCACCAGCAACCACGTGCTCGGCGCCGAGGTCATCCTCCCCGGCGGCGAGGTGGTGTGGTTCGGGGGCAGGGCGGCGGATCCTCCCGGGCCCGACCTGATGGGGCTTCTCGTCGGGTCGGAGGGCACGCTGGGCGTCGCGACGAAGATCGTTGTCCGCATCCTGCGGATGCCCGAAAGCGTCGTGACCCTGCTCGCGGTCTTCCGCTCCGTCGAGGACGCGGGGCAGACGGTCTCCGACATCATCGCAGACGGGATCATCCCTGCGACGCTGGAGATCATGGACAACCTGGTGATCCGAGCCGTCGAGGAGTCGGTCCACGCCGGCTTCCCCGTCGACGCTGAGGCCGTGCTCATCATCGAGCTCGACGGCCTGAGCGACGGCCTCGACGGGCAGGCGCGCAGGATCCTCGAGCTCTGCGCGAGAAACGGGGTGGTGACCGCCCGGCGCGCAAAGGACGCTGCGGAGAGGGCCGAGCTGTGGGCCGGCCGAAAAGGCGCCTTCGGGGCGGTGGCCCGCCTGAGCCCGTGCTACCTCGTCTGCGACGGGACCGTCCCCCGCACCGCCCTGCCGCGGGCCCTTTCGGCTGTGAAGGAGCTTTCCAGGAAATACGACCTCCTGATCGGCAACGTCTTTCACGCCGGCGACGGGAACCTCCACCCCCTGATCCTCTTCGACGACCGGGATCCAGGGCAGGTCGTCCGAGTGCACGAGGCGGGCGCCGAGATCTTGAGGGTCTGCGCGGAGCTCGGGGGGACCATCAGCGGAGAGCACGGGATCGGTGCGGAGAAGCTCTCGGGAATGCCGCTCGTGTTCCGGGAAGCGGACCTCGAAACGATGGGCGCGGTCAAGGTGGCGATGGACCCGAAGAACCTCTGCAACCCTGGTAAACTGATCCCGCCGGCCGCAGTGGCGTCAGCGGCCGCAGCGACGGACTGACAGGAGGGAGGCCTTGCGCGAAGAGAGGGAAGCCGCCCGCGACGCGGCCCCAGGCGCCGAGAGGCCGAGGGCGGGAGTCCAGGAACTCGGGGTCCTCGGCGTACACGCGAGGAGCGTGGAGCGGCCCGGCAGCGAAAAGGAGGCGCAAAGCCTCCTGGCCCTGGCGTTTCGGGAACGCAAGACGGTTCTTCCGTGCGGAGGGGGCACGGCTCTGGCCGCCGGGGTGCTGCCGGAGGCGGTGGACATCGCCCTGGACACCACGGCGCTGAACCGGGTGTTGGCCTTCGACCCCCAGAACCTGAACATCGCGTTGCTGGCCGGAGTGACCGTGGGCGCCGTTAACGAGTACCTGGCCTCGCAGGGGAAGGGATTCTTCCTCCCCCTGGACCCTCCCTGGCCGGAGCGAGCCACGATCGGCGGCGTGTACGCCAGCAACGCCAGCGGGCCGTCGCGGCTCCGCTACGGCACGGTCCGCGACCAGGCCCTCGGCGTCCGGGGAGCGGACGCGAGGGGGCGAGAGATCGGCTTCGGGGGAAAGACGGTCAAGAACGTGTCGGGCTACGATCTCACCAAGTTCTTCGTCGGCTCGGCGGGGAGCCTGTGCCTGATCACCAGCATCTCGTTTCGCGTGATGCCCCTGCCCGAGGTGTCTTCCCTCTGCCGAGTGGGCTTCGAGGACGTGGGCGCGCTGGGCCTGTTCCTCTCCCGGCTCCGCGCGTCCGTCCTGATCCCCTCCGCCGTGGTCGTGACCGGACCCGAGGGGGAGCCGGGAGACCGCTGCCCGTCGCTCCTCCGGGGGCTCGTCAGCTTCGAGGGGCACATGGACGCGGTCGCCCGCCAGAACCGGGACCTGCTGCGTTTGGCTGCCGAGTGCGGGGGTTCCGGGCAAGCCGAGGAAGGGCGCGAGGTCGCGGTGAAGGCGCTCCGCGCTGCCATAGGGCCCGCCGGCTCTGCCCTGTACACCCTCTGCTTGAAGGTCTCGGTGCCGCTCGCGGAGGGCCCTCGGGCCTACGCTGCTCTTCGGAGCCTCGCCGCGGAGTGCGGGGCGAAGCGGTGCAAGGTGGTGCTCTACGCAGGCAACGGGGTGTTGACCGTCGACGCGGACGGGCTCGCTCCCGAGGGGACCGACCGCCTGGTGGGCGGCGCCAAGGAGCTGGCACACGCGGCCGGGGGCCACGTCGCCCCGATTCGCGCCCACCGCCTTGTGTTGTCCGCCTGGGGACCGAGGCTCGATCCGACCCTCCAGCGGCTCGTCCTCCAGCCCATCAAAGAGCGCCTGGACCCGACCTCCGTCTTCCCGCCGATCGCCTAGAAACAGAGTTGGGACCATGAACCAGGAATTTCGAGCCACCCACGAAGAGGTCTCCAAGTGCAACCGGTGCGGTTTCTGCCAAGCCCACTGCCCGATCTTCGATATCACCCGGGACGAGCGGAGCGTGGCGCGTGGCCACAACGTCCACGTCCGGAAGCTGCTGGAAGGGGATCTCGAGATCAACGAGGACTTCAAGGACCCCCTCTTCGAGTGCCTCCTCTGCAGGTCGTGCGTGTCGAACTGCTTCCCGGCCGTTCAAACGGACAGGAACGTCATAGCCGGGCGGGCCGAGTACCTGAAGAAGGTCGGGCAGCCCGGGGCGATGAGGTTCCTGTTCCACCAGCTCCTCCCGGACCACGCGGAGCTCGCCCGCTACGTGAAGTTGGCCGCCCTGGGGAAGAACTCGGGGATGGGCGCGCTGGCCCGGGCGATGGGGATCCTCCAGTGGTTCGGCCAGGACTTGGACGAGGCGGAGGGGATCATCGAGAGCCTTCCCACCTCGTTCTTCCGGGAGCGGGTGGACGGCCTGAACCTGGAGCCGGCCCGGGCCGACGCGACGGTCGGCTATTTCGTCGGCTGCGGCTTCAACTTCGTGCTCCCCCACGTGAGCGAGGACACGGTGGACGTGCTCGTCCACGCGGGGGCGAGGGTCCGAATCGCCGACAACTGCTGCTGCGGGCTGCCTGCGTACGGGCACGGCGACCTCGAGGCGGCGCGGCGGATGGCCCGGAAGAATGTCGAGGCCCTCGAGAGGCTGGACGCCGAGCTCATCGTGACCGAGTGCGGAAGCTGTTCGGCATTTCTCAAGGAGTATCCGGCGCTCTTCGAGGACGAGCCCGCGATGCGCGGGCGTGCGGAGCGCCTGTCGAAGCGGGTAAGGGGCTTCAGTGAGTTCCTCACGGGCCGCCTGCCCGAGAGTGGGGACGTCCCGGGGCCTTCGGGGAGGGTGACCTACCACGACCCCTGCCACCTGAGCCGCTATCAGGGTGTCGTGAGGGAGCCCAGGGCGCTCCTCCAAAGGGTCTCGACCCTCACCTACGTGGAGCTTCCCGACGCCGATCGCTGTTGCGGCGCCGCCGGGAGCTACAACGTGCTGCACTACGAGCAGTCCATGAAGGTCCTGGAACGAAAGATGGAGAGCGTGAAGCGGACCGGGGCCGATCTCCTGACGACGGAGTGCCCGGGGTGCCTCATCCAACTCGGCTACGGCGTGAGGCGCGCCGGCCTCGACGTCAGGGTCGCCCACCTCAGTCAGGTGCTGCGAGAGGCCTATCTGGGTCGAAGGCCCCGTGACGTGGAGAGACCCGGTGGCGACGGGGGAGCGTGGTCCGAGGGGAACGCCGGAGGCGGGCTCGGCGATCTGTGGAGTTACTGAACCGAGCGTCGTGAAGCGTGGTGGGACGGGGCGCCCGATGATCCCTGAATCTCACAAGTCCCGTGGGCAAAACGCGAGACGATGCGGGACACCTTGTGCTGCTTTGCTACGTTCAGAAGGGCGAAAGCGTAGCGGACACCGATTCCGAGCCTCAGCCCAGAACTGGCCGGCGTCGGAATCGGTGTCCCGCGGTGTCCCGGCGCACGCGCCCGCTACTTGGCCTTTCCGAAGGCCGCCAGCCCCGCCTCCGCCACCTGCATGTCCTGCTCCACGCTCCCGCCGCTCACGCCGAGACCGCCCACCACCTGCTCGCCCATCTGGATGGGGAGGCCGCCGCCGAAGATCACCACGCGGCCCTGGTTCGTGGTGTGGATCCCAAAGAGGGGCTGCCCGGGCTGGCTCAGCGGGGTCAGCGCAGCGGTGGGAAGCTTCAGAGCCGCTGCGGTCCAGGCCTTGTCAATGGAGATCTGGATACTCACGAGGATTGAGTTGTCCATCCGGGCAAAGGCCAGGAGGTTTCCCCCTTCATCCACCACCGCGATGTTCATGGGCTTCTTGATCTCCGTGGCCTTTTTTTCAGATGCCTCGATCATGGCCTTGGCCTGGGTCAGGCTAAGGCCCTGGGCTGCACCCACCAGATGTGGGGTGAGGAGAAGGGCCGTCACGACGAAGCCGCGAAAAAGCAGTTCTTTCTTCATAGCGCACCTCCGGTCGATGTGTACGCGAAGAGGGATGCTCTCCCCGCGATCAGAACGCTGCTTTCGTGCTTTCGAGCGAGTTGAGGGAAATACAGGCGATTCCCTTCGCCCGGGCCCGCGCGGGTGAAACCGCAATCCAATCGGTAGAAGGTTGTTTAGTCGGGCCCGAGGGGATGTCAAGGCCGATTCTTGGGGAGCTCTCGTGCCAAGAGGAGGCCCGAGGGACGCTGCTAACGTTCATAATGTTGCGGATCATTGGTGGAGCGAAGGTGATTGGCCTGTGCGTGAATTGCGGGGACATCGGCAGGTTTGGAAGCGTTTGCCGGGGAGGACGAACAAGGCGTGGCACAGGCCTGCCGGTGGCCAGGGGTGTTGAGAACGTACCCGCCGTCTCGCCTCCGCCGCCGGCCGGGTCGGAGATCTTGCGGTTTGGTTACGCCCGGGGGATCACGAACACTTCGGGCAGAACGGCCGGGACGGGGCTCCGGGCGAAGTCCGCGGGATTGCGGGTCACGATGACGCTTGCCTCCACCTCTTGTGCGGCGCAAACCGTGACCGCGTCTTCGAAATCCTTGAACTTCCGTGCTAAGGCCTCTCGAACTCCCGCGTCGGTGACAGGTGCCACCTTGAGGCGGGCCAGCAGGTGGGCCAGGAGCTCGTGTGCTTCTTCCGGCCCTACGTTCCGTCGAAGGATGTAGAAGAGAGTGGTGACCGCGTGGCCGGCCAGAAAACCCTCCGTGCCCTGTTGGGTGACGGAATCCAAAGCCGCCGCTGACGCGCGCACGAAGGGTTCTCGCCGCAGCAACACGTCCAGGAGTACATTGAGGTCGTAGAGAACTCGCCTCACCGGTATTTTGCCTCTGCGTGGTCGACGTAGCCCTCACGTACCCGGTCGTCTGAAGACTCCGCCGGAGGGTTTGAGCCGATGCCGCCTCCGAGAAGGCGCTGCGTCCAGGGGGTCAAGGGAACGGCGGGCACTTCGGAGGACAGACGTTCGAAGAACTGCTCGACCGTGGCCGACAAAGAGACCCCTCGCTGTCTCGCCCACGCCTTCGCCGCCTCGATCGCAGCTTCTTCGATCCGCAGCGTAAGTTTGGTCTGCATCGGTTCCTCCGACGTGCAAAGAGGACAAGAGCGTACGTCTCCCGTTGGCAGGAGTCAAGGGCACTTGGGGCCAACGGTCCCGCCGTCTGTGGCCCGGGAGCGTCAAGAGTTGTACAATGCAGCCCTCTTGATTCCCCTGCCTGCGGGAGACACATGACGGCAGACCTCTCCACCACCGAACCCCGCTCGTGCTCCGGAGGCCCGTGTGCATCGTCCGGCCCCACCTTTGAGATGGCGGGCCCCGAGCCGTGCGGGCCGACGCCCCCGGTCCCGACGCAGTCGCCCCCCTCCGAGACGCCCGGCGTGCGCCTGTGGCCCTTCGTCCTGGGCTGGCTCGACACCCCGGTGGGCCGAGTGCCCCGGGTGGATACTGCGCTGGGCCGCGAAGACGTCCTGGGCGGCTGGCGGGTGCGCTGCGGGATCAGTCGCTACGGGTACCGCGTGGCGCCGGGACTGTACGCGGTCGGCGTGCCCATGGTCGAGAGCCCTGTGCTCGTCACGGCCAACTACAAGCTCACCTTCGACAGCCTGCGCAAGGAGCTTCGGGGCATCGACGCGTGGCTCCTGGTGCTCGACACCCGGGGCATCAACGTGTGGTGCGCTGCGGGCAAAGGGACCTTCGGCACCGAGGAGGTCGTGCGGCGGGTCCAGGCCGCGGGCCTCGACCGGCTCGTCTCCCACCGCACGCTGATCCTCCCCCAACTCGGCGCGCCGGGCGTCGCGGCCCACGACGTCCGCAAGGGGTGCGGCTTCTCGGTCGTGTACGGGCCGGTGCGGGCCTCGGATCTGCGTCGCTTCTTCGCGGACGGCGCCGTGGCGACGCCCGAGATGCGGCGGGTGACCTTCACCCTGTGGGAGCGGCTCGTGCTCGTGCCCGTCGAGGTCGCGAACCTCGGCCGCCCGACGCTGTGGATCGTCCCCCTGCTCCTCCTCCTGGGCGGGATCGGCCCGCATTTTCTGTCCCTCAGCGGGATCGTTCGGCGCGGCGGCGGGGCGGTGGTGGCGTACGTCGTGGCCGCGACGGTTGGATCCATCGTGACCCCGATCCTGCTCCCGTGGCTTCCGGGCCGCGCCTTTACAGTGAAGGGCGCGATCGTCGGCGCCGTCGCGGCAGTGCTCGGGATCCTCGGCTTCTGGTCGCACTTGGGCTGGGCCGACCGCTTTGCGCTCGTGCCCGCCGTGGCCGTCGGGGCGTCGTACTGCGCGATGCTCTTCACCGGGTCGACCACGTTCACCTCTCCCTCGGGCGTCGAGCGGGAGATGCGCCGGGCGCTGCCCTACCAGCTGCTGGGGCTCGGAGTGGCGGCGCTCATCTGGGTCGGGTCGCGGTTCGCAGGAGGTGGGGCATGACGGGGCTTCGCTACCTTGAGGGCGTCGTGACCCTCAAGCTCACCGAGAAGAAGTGCGTGGGCTGCGGCCTGTGCGCGGTCGTCTGTCCCCACGGCGTCTTCCTGGTGGACGAGAGGAAGGCCCGCATCCTCGATCGCGACCTGTGCATCGAGTGCGGCGCCTGTGCCCGCAACTGTCCTACGGGCGCCCTGTCGGTGAAGGTCGGGGTGGGGTGCGCCACCGCGGTGCTCCACAGCTGGATCTCCGGCGGCGAGCCGAGCTGCGACTGCGGCAACGGGCCGAGCTGCTGCTGAGCCCCGTCCCTCCCTCGCCGATCTCGACCGCGCCGTGATCGACGCCCTGGATCTCCGGAAGTCGTACGGGCCCCAGTCGCTGCTGGCGGGCGCGAGCTTCAAGATCTCCCCGGGCGAGCATCTGGGGCTCGTGGGCCCCAACGGCTCGGGCAAGACCACGCTCCTTCGACTCCTCGCCGGCGAGGAGTCGCCCGACGCCGGCGAGGTGGCTCGGCGTCGGGGTCTGAGCGTGGGCTACCTCACCCAGGAGCTGGAGGCCGGCCTGGGCGTGCCGCTGCGCACCTACGTCGAGGACGTGGCTGAGGAGCTGCGCAGCCTCGAGGAGGACCTGCGCGACGCCGAAGCGCGGCTGGCCCGGGGCGAGCACGACCCGCAGCTCCTGGAGCGCTACGGCCTCGACCAGGCGCGGTTCGAGCACCTCGGCGGCTACCGGCTCGGCGCCGAGGCCGAGCGGATCCTCGCGGGGCTCGGGTTTCGCGAGGACGACTTCGATCGCCCTCTCTCGTCCTTCTCCGGGGGCTGGAGGATGCGCGGCGCGCTCGCCCGCCTCCTCCTGAGCCGGCCCGACCTGATCCTCCTCGACGAGCCCACCAACCACCTCGACATCGTCACGCTGGAGTGGCTCGAGACGTTCCTCCAGGAGAGCCCTGGGGCGTACCTCGTGGTCTCCCACGACGTGTCGTTCCTGGACCGCGTCGTCACCGGCGTCCTGGCGCTCGAGGGCGGGCGCGTGGTGCGCAGCAAGGGCAACTACGCGGCCTACACGGCCGAGCGCGCCGTGCGCGAGGAGCAGGCCCGCGCCACCCGCGAGAACCAGCTGCGCCGCCGGGCCGAGACCGAGGCCTTCGTCGAGCGCTTCCGGGCCAAGGCCTCCAAGGCGCGCCAGGTCCAGGCGCGGGTGAAGCAGCTCGACCGCGAACCGGTCGCCACTCCTCCGCCGATCGCGACCCCTCCGGATCTGCGGCTGGTGCTGCCGCAACCGTCGCGCTCGGGCCGCACCGTGGCCTCGCTCGAGGGGGTGGACGTAGGGTACGGGGAGAGGGTCGTGTACCGCGGCCTCGACTTCCGGGTCGACCGGGACGAGAGGGTCGTGCTGATCGGGCCCAACGGCGCGGGGAAAAGCACGCTCCTGAAGGTGCTCGCCGGCCAGGTCCAGCCGTCCGCGGGCCGGCTGACCTACGGTCACAACGTCACCGTGAGCTACTTCGCCCAGCACCAGCTCGACCAGCTCGACCCCTCCCGCACGGTCTTGGAGGAGATGCGCCGGCTGCCGGGGCTCCGCAGCGAGCTCGAGCTTCGAAGCCTGCTGGGCGCCTTTCTCTTCTCGGGCGAGGCCGTGGAGAAGAAGGTCGAGGTCCTGTCCGGGGGCGAGAAGAGCCGGCTCGTGCTCGCGAAGCTCCTGGCGTGCCCGGGCAACTTTCTGCTCATGGACGAGCCCACGAACCACCTCGACCTCCACGCCTGCGCAGTCCTGAAGGAGGCGCTGGCCGGCTACGAGGGGACGCTGTGCCTCATCACCCACGACCGCGACCTGATCAACCGGGTCGCGAGCCGCGTGGTCTACGTGGACGCCGGGCAGGCGAGGAGCTACCTCGGCACCTTCGACGACTTCGCCCGCAAGCGCGCCGACGAGGCCGAGCTCCTGGGGGCCTCGACGGCCGGCCGGCGGCCCGACGCGCCCGCTCCGGGCGGCGCTCGCCGGGAGCAGCGCCGCCTCGACGCCGAGCGTCGCGACCGGGCGCGCCGCGAGACCGGGCCGCTGCGCCGCCGGGTCGAGGCGCTCGAGGCCGAGATCGGCGCGGCCGAGGTCCGGGCGACCGAGGTGGAGCGACGGCTCGCGGACCCGGCCACCTACGCCGACCCTCGGGCAGCCGGCGACCTCGGGCGGGAGCAGACGGCGCTTCGCCGATCGCTCGAGACGCTCACGGCCTCCTGGGAGGAGGCGGCGACCGCGCTCGAGGACCTCGAGCGCCGACTCGAGGCGGAGGGGCCGTGACGCTGCGCCGCCGCGTCGCCTCGGTCGGGGGGCGGGAGGCTCGCCTCGCGCTCTGGGCCGAGGCGCTCGCGGCCGGGCCGGTGCTGGCGTGGGCCGAAGAGCTGGAGGCCACGATCCGGGCGGCAGCCCGTCGCGACCTCGAGGCACTGGCCTCCTACCTCCCCCTCGTCGACCTCTCGGAGCTCGCGGCCCGCGCCGGCCCGGGCCGCCTGGCCGAGGCGCTGGCCGCGGCGCGCGAGGCGGAGCTCGACGCCTGTCTCCTGATCCTCGAGAGCCCCGGTCGGGCCGCGCCGGCCGAGACGCTGGGGCCGCCCCCCGACCCGGTGCTCGACACCCTCACCCTCGGCCACCGGAAGGCCGCGGCCCGTGGCCTTCGGGGCCCGCTCCTGGACCGGCTGCTCAAGGACCCCGACCCCCGCGTCGTCCGGGAGATCCTCCGAAACCCGAGGCTTCGGGAGTCAGAGGTCCTCGCCATCGCGAGCCGCCGCCCCTGCCCGACCGATGTGCTCCGTTGGCTCGCCCGGGCCGAGGCGTGGATCTGCCGGCCGGCCGTGCGCCGGGCCCTCGTCCTGAACCCCTTCACTCCCCCCGAGCTCTCCCTCGCCCTCCTGCCCACCCTCACGGCGACCGAGCTCCTCGAGGTGGCCGACCGAGGGCCGGTGCACCCCGCAATCCGCGCTGGCGCCGAGACGGTGCGGGGGTGGGGGAGGGCGCCCGAGGCCCGATAGCCGTGTCGGCATCGGTTGGGGAAGGTCGCACGTTTCGGGCAAGCCCGCCCCCTACTTCTGACCGGGGACGTCAGAAATTGACGGGGCCCGTTTCGGGCCCTACTCTGAGGCACGCTCCTTCCATACGGTCATAACCTCTTTGGCAGGCAGAAGAAGATGCGCCAGTCCAAATTCCTTTGGCCAACGGTTTCGGTTTCCCTCGTCGCGATCAGCCTCTTGCCTATCTACAACATCTTCTTCCTGGCGCCTCGCTTCACGCAGTTCTTGGTCGAAAACACGAAGGACGAGGCGGTCCGGCTGGCTACCTACTTCTCGGCCTGTGTGGCCACAGAAATGGGGGAGCTGAAAAAGGAGATCCTGCCCACGGCGTTGTTGGATCGTCTTGGATCCTTACGCGCCGACGGTCACTTGGCCAAGCTGAAGATCTACTCTGCCTCCGGAGAGGTCATCTACTCTACCGAGTCGGCTGAGGTCGGGCATTACAATCGAGAAGCCTACTTCAGGCAAATCGAGGCGACGGGCACAGGTCGGGTCGAAATCATCCAGAAACAATCAAGGTCGCTCGAGAACGAGGTCGTTCCGGCAGATGTCATCGAGACCTACGTGCCGATCACGAAGAGGGGGCGCCTCCTCGGGGTCTTCGAGCTCTATCATGACATCAGCAAGGAACGGATGGGCCTCGATCGCCTGATCTATCAGTCCTATGGCACAATGTTCGCGATGGCCGTCGGCCTTTTGGTCCTGGTTCTTCTCAGCTCGTTCCAGGCCCACAGGAGCATGAAAGAAAGAGCTCGGGTCGAGGAGCAACTCAGGCTGCTTTCGCTGACGGATCACTTGACGGGCCTGTACAACAGGAGAGGGTTTCTGGCCCTGTCAGAACAGCAGCTGCGCGTCGCGATGCGCGACCGGAAGCCCATGATGGTCATTTCTGCGGACCTCGACGGGCTCAAGGAAATCAATGATACCTTCGGTCACAAAGAAGGCGACGCCTCGATCGTAGAAATGGCTCACATCCTCAGGGAAAGCTTTAGAAAATCTGACGTAATGGCCAGAATAGGGGGTGATGAATTCGCTATTTTGCTCACAGGGGGGGAGGCTGAGTTCGATAGATATCAATTGGAGGCCAGGTTAGATAAGGTAATTGATAGGCACAACAAGAAAAACGATCGGCGCCACTGTGTTTCAGTGAGTGCTGGATTTGCATACTTCGATGCAGCTGGAAACTACACCTTTGACGAGCTGCTCCATCAGGCTGACACCATGATGTACGAACGGAAGAGGCAGAAGAAGGGATCGTGATCCGGGCGGGTACGCCCTGGAGCGAGGAAGAGAGGCTCCGCGCTCTCGCCATCCGCCGGGAACAACGTGAGCTATTCGTTGCTCGGGAAGGGCCTGAAGCGTTGGCACTCGAGAACGATCTCCGCCAGCACCCGAGTCGCCCCCTCCATGTCCGGAGCCCCGGCCACGGTTCCCAGGACCGCAACCCCCGACGCCCCCGCAGCCATCACCTGCGGAATCCGCTCCGCCGTGATGCCGCCGATGCCGATCACCGGGAGCCCGGTCAGCGACCGCAACCGGGTGACCCGGCCGGGCCCGACCGGGGGGCCGGCGTCGGTCTTGCTCGCCGTGCCGTAGAGGTCGCCAACCCCAAGGTAGTTCGCGCCGGCCTCGACCGCCCCAAGGGCTTGCTCGTCGGTGTCGGGGCTGAACCCAATGACCGCCCCCGGGCCGAGAAGATGCCTCGCGTCTCCGACGGCCATGTCCGAGACGCCCAGGTGCACGCCGTCGGCGCCGGAGGCAAGGGCCACGTCCACCCGGTCGTTGACGATCAATGCCGCCCCGGCGGGGCGTGTGACGCCCACCATGCGCCGAGCCAGGTCGACCAGCTCCCCGGTCTCCCGACGTTTGTCGCGCAGTTGCACCACACGGGCGCCGCCGGCGACGGCTGCTACCGCCACGTCCAGGTGTGTCCGGTCCGCTACCAGAGTGTCGGCCGTGACGACGCAGAGGCCCTCCACCGGCCTTCGTACGAGGGGGCCGAAACCCGCTCGCCTCGCGTAGGCCTCGAGGGCCCGTCTCAGGACCTGCTCCATCATCTCGGAGATGCCGTACGGCCCGAGTTGGTCGAGGGGGACCCACCGGGCCTCCGACGCGTCGCTCCGGGCCTCGGGCACCGTCTCGTCGTCCGGGACGGCCAGAAACTCGGCGATGCAGTAGTGGAAGCCCCCCCGGCTGGGCTCCCCCGGGATGATCACGTCGTAGATCTCGACCACGTCGAGCACCTGCACGCCGAGGCCGGTCTCCTCCTCCACCTCCCTCCGGGCAGCGTCCCGGGCGGTCTCCCCCGGCTCGATGGAGCCCCCGGGGAAGGCCCATCGGCCTCGGTGCGGTTCCTTGGCACGGCGCACGAGCAGAACCGCGTCGGGGCGAAGCGTCACGACGGCGACGGCGGGGGCAGGTCGCAACTCCTGCATGTCGATCCTTTCCGAGGGAACTTTCAGAGGTGACGTTCCGGTTCTTCCGGGTGTCGAGAGAGTTCGACACTTCCGAAAACACCAAGAACCCGCCCCCCTGTCAACCCCCCGATGCGGCGGTGCCGAGGTCCAGCGCACAGGTTCATAGCAGCGATTGAAGCCAACCTTCCGACGACGAACCGCCCTCCCGCCAGGGCACGACCACCGCCCGTGTCGCGTGCTCGCGGCGGACCTCGCGCAGATACCGGCCCTCACCGGCGCGCTTCGCGCAAAGCACCGGATCCTTGACTTCCAGGGGAGTGAGGGCCTGATTGATCACCCATGCGAAAGGCTCGATCCCGGCTCTTGCCAGATCCCGCTGGAGCGCGGCGGCCTCGTGGACCGGGGTCGCTTCGGGAAGGGTGACGAGCAGGATCTTCGTGAACTCCGGGTCACGCAACCGGGGCAGGAGCCGAACGACCGACTCCGGCACGTCGCTCCTGTTGCGCGACACCTGCCGATGGTACGCCTCGGTCGCGTCGAGAAGCAGGAGGGTGTGGCCCGTGGGGGCCGTGTCGAGCACGACGAACCCGTTCTTCCCCTCGTCGACCTTTCGCGCGAATGCCCGAAAGACCGCGATTTCCTCAGTACACGGCGATCGAAGCTCCTCTTCCAGGAGAGCCAGCCCCTGGGGGTCGAGCTGCGCGCCCGCGGTGGCCTTCACCTCCTCTACGTAGGCCCTCGTCTCCGCCTGCGGATCGATCCGGTTGACCTGCAGCCCGGGCACGAGCTCCGCGAGGGTGGCATCCAGGTGGCAAGCGGGATCGGTTGTAGAGAGCTGAACCCTGTGGCCGAGCGTCGCCAGTTCCACTGCGATTGCGGAGGCGATGGAGGTCTTGCCCACACCCCCCTTGCCCATGATCATCACCACTCCACGCCCGTTCTTTGTCAATTCGGGGAGGAGCGCAGCCACGGACGGCAGAGATTGGTCGTTGGACTCGAGCAGGGGCTCTCCGCCGGGCTTATCGCAGGCCCCGGACGCCAGCAGGCGAAGCGCCTCGATGCCTACGAGGCCGAGAGGCATCAGCGGGATCTCTTCCCGGGGAAGGGAGGCGAGCCTGCCCGGGAGGTCGGCGAGTGCCGCCTTGCCCCGAGCCTCCAGTGCCACGGCGACAGGGTCGTCGTGCGCGTTTGTGGCGAAAACGGCGTTCACGAGGAGCCGCTGGTTCGCCACACCTAGAGAGGCAAGCTCCGCCCGGGTCCGCTCGGCTTCCAGGACCGCGGCGCGTTCGGGCCGGGTCACCAGCACCAGGGTCGTCAAAGCGGGATCGCACAGGGCGCGAACCGTCGCCCTGTACAGTTCGCGTTGGGCTTCGAGTCCGGCCAGGGGTCCAAGGCAGGAGGTCCCCCCGGCGCTCGACTCCAGGAAACCGGTCCACGCCCCGGGAAGCTCCAGCAGGCGAAGGGTGTGCCCCGTGGGGGCCGTGTCAAAGATCACGTGGTCGAACTCGGCCGTCGTGGAGGGGTCGCCCAGAAGCTTCGAAAACTCGTCGAAGGCGGCGATCTCGGTCGTGCACGCGCCCGAGAGCTGCTCTTCGATGCTCGCCACAGCGGCGTCGGGCAACACCCCCCGATAGGGGCCGACGAGGCGTTCCCGGTACTCCCCGGCGGCCGTCTCGGGGTCGACGTTGAGAGCGAAGAGGCCGGAGACGTCAGGGACGGGCAATGGCTTCGATCCGAGTTCGACCCCGAGCACCTCGTCCAGGTTGGAAGCCGGGTCGGTGCTCACCAGGAGCACACGCTTCCCCTGGTCTGCCAGAGAGATGGCCGTGGCGCAGGAGAGCGACGTCTTGCCGACCCCGCCTTTTCCCGTAAAGAAGAGGTTCCTCGGTGCAGCCGCTGTCAGCGCTTTCATCGGCTCCCCCTCAGCAGCACTTGGATCGGGCTTCGCCGCCGGCTGACGTCGTTTCACCACAACCGGCGCCCTGGGGCGGCGCGCCGGCCTCCCCGGGGGAGACGCTGCAGCCGAGGAAGCGCTCGGCCAGCGCGAGAACTGCGCCAGCGGGAGCTTCCTTGACCGCTCGGCCGACGGCCACGGCCCGAGCCATGTCCTGCCGGGAGACCCCAAGCTTGCGGGCCTGGGTGAAGTGGTACTTGAAGCCGGGCTCGCAGTTCGATGCGATCGCCGCGCCGATCGCCACGAGCTCGGCCACCACTGGCGTGAATCGGGTCAAGGGCTCCAAGGCCTCGAGGCCAACGGACGCCGCCAGCTCATCTCGCGTCGGGTACGCCCCGCGGCTCACAATGGCGCTCCCCACCACAACCAGAGGCAGGCAGTCGTTGCCGTCCTGCTCCAGGGCCTGCTTCACCAGGGGCGCATTGGCAAACGCCCCCGGCTGCTGGGCAAGGTTGAAACGCTCCAGGGCTATGCCCTGCTCCTTCAGCCACTCCAGATCCGCGGCGAAGCGGGGCAGGACCGGGTCCACCGCCGGCCCGCAGACTCCGGTTGCGCAGCACATGGGTGGGTCGTAGATCTGCAATTTGGGAAGCGTGCTCTCGTCGGAAGACATGCTCGACTCCTCTCTTTGAGGATTTGGTTTCAAACCCGGTAATGTATAGACCTCGATAGCGCTCTTGACAAGTCCTCACGCATGGTACTAGGGTTGGATCTAAAATCGACGTATTGCGATCTTTCGGACCGACGGAGGGCGCTTGGAAGACCTGCTGAGACCACTGAAAGCGCTGGGGGATGAGTCTCGCCTGAAGATCCTTTGGATGCTCGAAGATCGCGACCTCTGCTCTTGCGAGATCCAGGAGGCGGTCGGACTCGCGCAGTCCACCGTGTCACGGCACCTGCAACTCCTGGAAGACGCGGGCTTCGTCGCCTCCGAGAAGCTGGGGCTCTGGAAAATCTACCGCTTCCATCCCTCTCCGGGCCCCATGGTTCAGGGATTGCTTAGCCTTCTCCGGTACGCGGCCGTCGGACACCCCGCGGCCCGCGGTGTGCGCGAGAAGGCGGCGGCGGCGCAGAGAGAAATCCTCTGCGCCGGCCGCCCTGCAGCGTGAAGACTCCCGTGCCCACAAGGCGCGTCCTCTTTCTCTGCACTGGAAACTCGTGCCGCAGCCAGATGGCCGAAGGCTGGCTCAGGCACCTCGGCGGCGACCGGTTCGAGGCGCTCTCGGCCGGAACCGAGCCGCAGGGCCTGAATCCGGTCGCCGTGCAGGTGATGGCCGAGGCGGGGGTGGACATTGCCGCTCAGCGGTCGAAGTCCGTGGACGAGTTTCTTGGGCAGGAAATCGATCTGCTCGTCACTGTGTGCGGCGGCGGTCGTTCCTTGTCCCTCCCTGGACCCCACGATACTGGCCGCTCCGCGGGCGGTGTGCAGGAGTCCTGCCCGGCTTTCCTGGGGAGGGTCGGCGGTCGCCTCCATTGGCCCATCGACGATCCGGCTGTTGTTGCGGGGACAGACGACGAGGTGCTTCCCGTCTTCCGGCGGGTGCGCGACGAGCTTCGGGTTCGCGTGGTAGACGTGCAGAGAGAGGGCGGGTGACCATGTCCGAAGGGATGTTCCCGATGGAGTCTCAAGGCTCTCCCCAGGTCGAGACGAAACCTGCCGCTCGCGGTCACCCCTCCAAGCTCTTCGTCGAGACCACCACCCGCTGCAATCTGCGCTGTCGGATGTGCGTCAAGCAGACCCGGGGCTGCGATATCCGAGAGGGAGACCTCTCGCTCGCGACCTTCGAGGCTCTGATCCCGGCATTCCCGCACCTCGAGTCCCTGGTGCTCTCCGGCATCGGAGAACCCCTCCTTCACCCACGTCTCGACGAGTTCATCCGAATCGCCCGCGCGCACATGCCCTCGGAGTCCTGGATCGGGTTTCAGTCCAACGGGATCCTCCTCGACGAACCGCGAGCCCATGCGCTCGCGGAGGCCGGGTTGGACAGGCTCTGTCTTTCGCTGGACGCCGTTTCGCCCGACACGTTCCGGAGGGTCCGATCGGGCGGCGAGGTGGGTGTCTTGGAGAGTGCGCTCAACGCTCTGCGGCGGGTTCGCCGGCAGAACGGGCACAGTCTCTCCGTCGGCATCGAGTTCGTCGCGATGCGGGACACGGTCTTGGAGCTTCCCTCAGTGCTACGCTGGGCCGCCGAGAGAGGCGCGGACTTCGCGCTCGTGACCCAGGTCCTCCCCTACGACGAGGCGCTCGTCGCACAGGCCGCCTACGACCCCAACACCGACGTCGCCGTGCGTTTCTTCGAACCCTGGAGGGCGAGGGCACGGGGCGAAGCGGTGGACCTCTCCCGGTACTTCGAGGTCCTCTGGAAGTACACCAAGAGCCCGGAGGAGCAGCGGATCATCGACTTCGTCGAGCGGATGAAGGCCGATGCGTATGCCCAGGACGTCTTCGTGAACGTGCAGAAGATCCTCGCACGCGACGAGGAGTGGCTCGAGGAGGTCGGCCGCATCTTCGCTGAAGCTGCCCAGGTCGCAACGGAGGCGGGGATCGACCTCCAATTGCCCAACGTCGTCCCCTGCGCCGCACGCCGGTGCGACTTCGTGGAGCGGGGAGGGACGTTCGTCTCCTGGGACGGCAAGATTCACCCCTGCTACTTTCTCTGGCACGGGTATCGCTGCCTTATCAACGGCCGGGAGAAGTTCGTGAAACCGAAGGTCTTCGGGGACGTAGGGGAGCGAGACGTTCTGCAAGTGTGGAACGACCCGGCGTACCGGCTGTTCCGTGAGAATGCCGTTCGCTACGACTACCCCTTCTGCTCCGACTGCAACCTGGCCAAGTGCTGCGACTACGTGCAGGCGGAGGAGTTCGAGCAGGACTGCTTCATCAACTTCGAGCCATGCGGTGACTGCTTGTGGTGCAAGGGTATCTTTCAGTGCCTCCAGTGAAGTGCCTCCGGTGATCACCCTCACGCCCCCCACGCTGCGGGAGCGGCCGGACGACGTGCCCCAGCGGGTCGAGCGGCACGTGGTGCTGCTCTGCCGGAAGTTGGGGAAGGCTGCCCCCCGGGTGAACGATGCGGTGGCCGGCCATGCTCGCCGGGTACGGCTGGCCAGGCAACGTCCGGGAGCGCGTGAACGTGCTGGAACTAGCCGTGAACCTCACCGGTGAAGAGATCCTGCCGGAGCCTCTGCCCGAGCGGTGCCGGGCGCCGACCGCGCCCGGTCAGTTGCCGCCGGCCGCCCTTGGTCCGGTCGAACCGTCTGTCGCCCTCACCACTAGGGAGAAGCGGGCCGTCGAGCAGGCGTTGGAGCGTCACCGGGGCAGCAGGAGAAAGGGAGCCGGGGCAACGGGGATGAGCCGCACGACCCTCCACCGCAAGATCCGGGAGTGCGGGATCTGTAGGTCGTCAGCCGTCAGGGACGCCTCCGGCAGTCGCACAGGATCTGCGCCAATCGCAGACAGTACATCGTCCGATCGCCGCTAGACGTCGTCCGTAGCGCTCCGATGCTTATCCTCCCACGGTCACTTCCACTCCATACTCCCTGGCGATATCGGCGCAGGCAAGAACCTCCTCGCGGTCATGGGGGGCGACGCCGTGCAACTCGTAGGGCTTCTCCAACTGCCCCCACTTGGGTTCTCCCATGCGGTGATAGGGGAGAATATCCAGGGCCTGCACGTTTTCCAGGCCGGCAGCAAACGCGGCTGTTGCCTGTATGTTCTCTTCATTGTCATTAAACCCCGGGACCAGCGGCAGACGCACGCGGATCGGAATGCCCAGCGCGTCCAGTCGCTTCAAGTTGACGAGGATCAGGTCATTAGAGACCCCGGTGCCCTGTCGATGCCTCTTGCCGTCCATATGCTTGATGTCGAACAGCACGATGTCTATGGATTCCATCACCCTGCGCAGTATCTCCCACTGCACGTAGCCGCAGGTTTCCACGGCCGTGTGCAACTTCCGCTCCTTTGCTCTTCTGGCCAGCGTGTCGAGGAACCGCGGTTGGGCGAAGGGCTCCCCTCCGGAAAACGTCACCCCCCCACCGGTATGGCAATAGAACTCCAGATCCCTCTCCAGCTCTTCCAATACCTCTCCGACGGTGAGGTAGCGCCCGCAGATGTTGATCGCATTGGCATAGCGTACTCTTTGGCAGTTGCCACATTCGGGGAGCAGGCAGCGGCGGCGGCTGACGGCCTGAACGCGGCCATCGGAGCAACTCGTGCAGCTGTTCGGGCACGCTTCGAGGCATTTGCCGCAGCCGATGCAGTTGTTCGGAACAAGCATGATCTCCGGAAGGTGGGATATGGTCTCCGGATTCTGGCACCAGACGCAGTGCAGCGGGCAGCCCTTCAGGAATACGATGGTTCGGATGCCCGGACCGTCGTGGACAGAGAACCTCTGGAAATCGGAAATCAGGCCGACCGGTTCATCCCGGCGGGCATCGGGTTGATAAAGCTGAAATCTGGAGGATCTCCAGCCAGCGTTCAGGCCTGGCAAGCGATGACTGGGGCGGAGCAAACCCCGCACAGGCCACACCCGCCCGCCCGCGCCCCCTCGATACTGGTGTCTTGTGGATCGGCGGGGAGCCGCCCCTAATTGGTGGCGGCTCCCCGGTTGCGGGAAATCCTCTCCTGTCAGAACATCTGTTCGGTGCGTGTGATTATGTCATCCTGGATTGCCTTGTCGAGGGCGGTGAAGAAGGCGCTGTAGCCCGCCACACGGACGACCATGCCCTGGTATTTGTCGGGGTTCTTCTGCGCGTCGAGGAGCACGTCTCGGCTGATGACGTTGTACTGTATGTGTGTCCCGCCGCGGTTGAAGAAGGTCTCGGTCACGCCGATCAGGTTCTGCAGACCACGTTCGTCCTTCAGGGCGTTGGGATGGAATTTCATGTTGAGCAGTGTGCCGTTGGAAGCGATCACGTGGTCGAGTTGGGCGACCGACTGTACCGCCGCAGTCGGGCCGGTGATGTCAGTGCCAGACGCCGGGGAGACCCCGTCCGCGAGTGGTGTTCCTGCCCTGCGGCCGTCCGGGGTGGCGCCCACGACGGTTCCCAAAGGGACGTTTGCCGAGACCGGATAGAGTCCCGGCTGAAACTTGCCGCCGCGCGGGTTGGTGTACTTCTCGACTTCTCGGCAGTAAATCAGGGCGCAGTCGTGGGCCACCAGATCGGCATAGGCATCGTCATTGCCATACTTGGGAGCGCGGTTTATGAGCATCTGGCGCAGGGCCTCCATCTCGGTCCCCGCGAAACTCGTCGCAAGCCCATCCTTGAGCTTTTCGAGGGTAACGGCCTTGTCGTCGAATACGAGTTTCTTGACGGCCGCGAGCGAGTTGAAAATGTGGACTCCGCGTGCGCCCTTGCTGCTCTGCGCCAGCGGTGGGTCGGGTCCTGACGTGGTGTTGTGGCACGTAGTACCTATTCGATGGCCGAGCGCGAGTTCGCCCGTTCCCGTAGTGCGAACTTCTGGATCTTGCCGGTCGAGGTCTTTGGGATCGGCTCGAAGTGCACCTCGCGCGGTACCTTGTATCCGGCCAGGAGGCTCTTGCAGTGCGACACCAACTCCTCGGCGCTGACCTTCGCGTCGGCCTTGAGTTCCACGAAGGCCACGGGTGTTTCGCCCCACTTGGCATCGGGCCGCGAGACCACCGCGCAGGCGAGCACCGCCGGGTGCCGGTACAACGCGTCTTCCACTTCCAGGGAAGAGATGTTCTCGCCGCCGGAGATGATGATGTCCTTGCTGCGGTCCTTGATCTTCACATACCGGTCGGCCTCCATCACCGCCAGGTCGCCGGTGTGGAACCAGCCGCCTGCGAAGGCCTTGGCGGTGGCTGACGGGTTCTTCAGGTACCCCTTCATCACGATGTTGCCGCGGAACATGATCTCGCCCATGGTCTCGCCGTCGGCCGGGATCGGTGACATGTCATCGGCGCCCATCACCGTCATACCCTCCTGCAACGGATACCGCACACCCTGGCGGCCGTTCAGGCGCGCCTGCTCCGAGAGCGTTTTCTCGGCCCAGGCGTCGCGCTTGACCGCCACTGCGGCCGGGCCGTAGACCTCGGTCAGACCGTAGACGTGCGTGATGTCAAAGCCGAGCCTGGCCATGCCCTCGATCATCGCCGCCGGCGGAGGGGCGCCGGCCACCATGCCACGCACCATGTGCGTAATGCCGGTGCGCATCTCTGCTGGCGCATTGATCAGCATGTTGTGCACGATGGGTGCAGCGCAGTAGTGGTCCGCTCGGTGGTCGCGCATCGCGCCCAGGATCGACGGCGCATCCACGCGGCGCAGGCACACATGCGTGCCGCCGAGCATGGCCACGGTCCAGGGGAAACACCAGCCGTTGCAGTGGAACATCGGCAGGGTCCACAGGTACTTCGGGAAATTCGGCATGGTCCAAGTGGCGGCATTGCACACCGCGTTCAGGTACGCGCCGCGGTGGTGCGTGACCACGCCCTTCGGGTCGCCGGTGGTGCCGGAGGTGTAGCTCAGCGCGATCGCGTCCCATTCGTCCTGCGGGCCGTCCAGGTGTGCAAGCGGCGCGTGTGCGCCGAGTAGCCCCTCGTACTCATGCGCCCCCACGCGTTCCCCGGGGCCGGTATATTCGCTGTCGCAGACGTCGATCACGGCCGGTGTCCGGCCATGCGTGTCGCGCAGGATGCGTAACGCCTCGACCATCACCGGCGCAAACTCGCGGTCGGTGATCAGCACGTGCGCCTCGCAGTGGTTCATCTGCCAGGCCAGCAGCGGTGCGTCGAGCCGGGTGTTCAGCGTGTTGAGCACCGCGTTCAGCGCCGGCACCGCGTAGTGCGCCTCAACCATCTCCGGCGTATTGGGCAGCATCGTGCTGACCGTGGCGCCGCGGCCGATCCCGCGGGCGCGCAGCGCTGCCGCCAGTCGCGCCGAGCGTTCACGCACCTGTGCCCAGGTGTAGCGGCGCGCACCGTGCACCACCGCCGGCAGGTCAGCGAAGACCTCGGCGCTGCGTTCGACAAAGCTCACCGGCGACAGCGCCACGAAGTTGGCGGCGTTCTTGTCGAGATGCTGGTCGTAGATGTCGCTCATGACGGCCTCCGCAAATCTCCGGGCGCCCGCGTTGGCGCCGGGCGCCGGTATAACACTGCGTCAGCACGCCGAGTCAATGCATTGCCCGCCCCTGTTGGGGCCACCAGGACGGGAGGCGCAGTCCGGTCACCCCCCCTCCCTTCCCGTTATGGCCCCCGGAGTGGGGCTGCTATGGACACCGATCCCCTTTGTCTAGCCTCCACAGAGTGTCCGCTGCCCAGGTCGCGGCCTTGACCGCGGCCGGCGTGACTTCGAACTCAACGTGGAGTGGATCGTGTCCCCACGTGGCGTCGCCTTGTCAGCCCTCTTTCTGCAAGAGCGCGTTGTGACAGGGGATGCACAAGAAGCGCGGGATCGTCTCTGGGTATCTCACCTTCTTCTGACTGAAACCCCAGTTGATCACGTCCTCAACGGGCAGCTGATCTCTTACGAGGTGTTTCATGCACATGCACATTCCACAAGCCAAACAAACTGCTACTGCGGGTGTCTGAATCCCTTCTTGCGCACAGAGGTAACAATGCATCTTTCAGTCCTCCTCTTCAGGGGTTGGGTCGCACAACAGGCCGATTCTCGGCCGACTTGAGTGGTTGAATCGTCTTGCAGGCGTGGCCCTTTGTAGCCAACCCCCTGTCGGCCACAGCGACCCGCTCGGCCGGAAACCCGGCGAAGTTGCTTTTTCCCCGGGCGGTCGGGGACGATCTTCGCCAGCCGCTGATCACGCCCCGGTCCGAGAGCACCGGGGCGGCTGAGAAGGGGGCGAAACCCTGTCATCCCCTCTCTCGCTTCCCGGCGTCGGGCCGCTATCGACAGCGATCTCCTTTGTATCGCCTCCCCAGAGCGTCCGCCGCCCAGATCGCGGCCTCGACCGCGGCCGGTGTGACTTCGAACCACGTGGCGTGGATCGTCTCTCCCTTGGCTGCGGTGGCTTCGGCCACCCTGCGGATGTCCTCCCGGCTTGGGTCGGCGATGCCCACGTCCTCCAGGCAGATCGGCAGCCCGACACTGAGGCAGAACTCCATGACCTCATTGAGAACACAACGCGGGCGGCCCTCCATGACGAGTTGGGTAAGCGTTCCAAACGCCACCTTCTGGCCGTGGAACTTGCCGTGGGTCGCCTCCAGGACCGTGAAGCCGTTGTGGACCGAGTGGGAGCCGGCGAGTCCGCCGCTCTCGAAACCCAATCCGCTCAGCAGCGTGTTGGCCTCGACGATGGCTTCGACGGAGGGCGTGACGACCTTCTGTTCGACCGCGAGCTTGGCCTGGAGCCCGTGCTCCAGCAGAGTGTCGTAGCACAGCCGGGCCAAGGCGACGGCGGACAGGGTGGGCGGCGAGGCGCCCGTCAGCGCGTTGGGCTTGCAACTCTTCTGGCACGTGTCCGCCTCCCAGAAGGTGGCGAGCGCATCGCCCATCCCCGAGACCAGGAGTTCAGCGGGCGCCTGGGCGACGATGGCGGTGTCAACGAGCACGCAGTCCGGATTCCTGGGCAGCACCAGATATCTTTGGAAAACCCCTTCGTCGGTGTAGACGACCGAAAGGGCAGAGCAAGGCGCGTCGGTTGCGGCGATCGTGGGGACGACGATCACCGGCACCTTCATCTCGTGGGCCACTGCCTTCCCCGTGTCGATTGCCTTGCCGCCGCCCACGGCGATGATGAGGTCGGCGCCCTTTGCCTTCGCGACCTGGACGAGACGGCGGATCTCCGCATCGCAGCACTCTCCGCCGAAGCGCTCGACCGAGCAGCCCACCTTGTCCCTGGCCAAGCTCTCCTGGATCGCCCCCGAGGAAGCGGAGAGGGCCGTTGCCCCTCCAGTTACCAGGGCATTTGTGCCGAGCCTGGACGCGTGTATGCCGATCTCGTGGATGGCGCCGGCTCCCTGAACATACCTGCCCGGGGCAATCAATATGCGGCTCATGCGACCCTCCTCTTTCTCACTGTCCTTGCGGCTTGGATTCCCATCAGAACGAACGACGGGGACAGAGCATCACGCCGGCGCGCTCTGCCCCCAGCGTTCCCTGCGGGCGATTCTCGCTTCTGGCAGGTTATCGCGGGTCTATAGACGCTCCAGGGCCGCCTGGGCACACTCCATGTCCTGCTCCACGCTGCCGCCGCTGACGCCGATGCCGCCAATGACCTTATCCTTCTTCTTGAGCGGGAAGCCGCCGCCGAAGATCACGATCCGACAGCCGTCGGCGACGTGGATGCCGAAGAGGGGCTGGTTAGGCTGGGACACAGAACCCAGCTCGTGGGTGGCCACCTTGACGGCCGCGGCGGTGTAAGCCTTGTTCCTAGCGATGTCGACGCTCACAAGGAGCGCGTCGTCCATCCGCACCTGCGCCACGAGGTTCCCGCCATCGTCCACAACGGCGATCACCATGGGAACGCCGATCTCCTCGGCTTTCTTTCGGGCTGCGTCGATCAGCTTCAGCGCCGTGCTCAGATTGATGCTCATTGCTTCCTCCTCTTCGTCGTGCGTTGTGCGGTTCAAGGGAGTTGGTGCCTGTGGGGCAAGCCCCACCCTACGTCAATCCAGATACGCGAGCGGATCCCCCTTCACGAGCCGCGCGGCGTTCGCTCCCACCTGGCGGAGGCTCTCGTACCCGGGCCCTTCAATTGCCAAGTCGAAGAGTGGCGCGCTGTCCGGCAGATCCCGGTGATGCAGTACCACCTTCTTCTCGAACCCGCTGACGCCGATGCCGACGTCGAGGCGCGATCCAACCGCGGCCTGCTTGGCCAGGGTCTTCGCGCGAGAAGGCGGAACCTCTCGAACTTCGGCGGGAATCCCTTCCTCCTCCAGCCCCCACAGGATGGCCGAGACGACCCCCGTGGGAACCGGTGCGCACGCGAAGATCCAGACGGCGGGCTTCTCCTCTTCACTGCCCAAGCGGGCAGGCGGTCCTGAACACTCCATTCTCTCTCTCCGCGTAGGCCAGGACGAGGCCGGTCGCGACGGCGTTTCTCGGTCCCTCCACGCCCCGGATGTTCGCCCTGCCGGTGACGACGCCGTACTCCATCAGTGCGTCTGTGATCATCCGTGGAATCTCGAAGTCCAGGGCCGATCCGCCCACCAACACGACGAAGCTGAGCAGTCGGATGTTCCCGTACGGCGCCACCTGTTCGAGCGCGCGCACGGCATTTCGGACGAAGACCTTCTGCTTTGCCTGCTGCCGGACGGCGGCGATCTTCCCCAGGGGCTCCCGGGTCTCCACAGGGAGGAGGCCCTCATCGGTGACCACCACGACGCGGCCGAAGAGGCGCGGATGGAGCGGCTGGTGAAAGAACTGGACCGAGCCGTCTTCGTGCCGCATGTGGAAGAGTGTCTCGACCTTGGCCAACGGGAAGTGCTTGATCTTCTCGGCGATGCCGCGGTCCTCGAGGCCGAGCTCGGTGTCGATCAGGAGGGTGACCATATCCCCTGCGCCGGCCAGGTGAATACTCCGGATCTCGCCCGACTCGTTGATCACGGACGCATCGGTGGAACCGCCGCCCAGATCGAGGATCGCCAGGGGCGGCTCGGTCCCGGGCGTGGTGAGGGCGCCCCGGATGGCCATCTCGGCCTCCACGCCCCCGACCACCGCATCCACGTGGATCTTCTCTTGCAAGCGCTCCGCGAGGAGCTGCATCGGCAGCCTGTGAGCCTCGACCATGGCGGCCAGGCCAACGGCATTGCCGAGAGACAGCTCTCCGGCCAGACCTCCGATGACCCGCTGCGGTTTGAAGGTGTCGACCGCAAGGATGTCTTGGACGCGAACGGTGCTCACCGGCTGGTGGGTGAGAGTGGCCATCACCTTGCGGACGTGCTCGAACATGCCTCCGACGTGGGTCCCGGGCTCCGCCGCAATCTCCACCAGGGGCGCGACCTTTCTCACCTGGGCCATGATGGCCTCGGCCCCTTCCTCCACGCGTACTTCGGCGTTGCGCTGGCGGCCGATGAGCTTGAGCCTCCCGGCCGGAATCCGCCGCGTCTGGATATCGCCCCGGGGCGTCTTGATGACCACCGCGCTGCGTGTGCCCATCAAGGCGCGGGCGATGGGCACCACATGCCGGGTCTCCTCGGGGTTCAGACAGAAGACCGTCGCGATGTCATAGGGGTTGCAGAGCTTTTCAATGGACCGTCCGGGTCCCGCGACCTCGATCGCGGCGATCATGCCGACTGGGACGCGGCCGATCTCCTTCACCTCGTCCACGATGGGCATGGGCCGCACGAGCCGGTTGTGGATGAGGACCGCATCGTCCTTCTGGACGATGGCTCCCGCGATGGGTACGCCCTTCGACAGCGCCCGGTTGAGGAGGCGAGCGGCCTCCTCGAAGTCCACACCGCCGGGAACGATGGCGATGCAGACTTCGTCGCCGGAGGCCGCCTCCAGGTCTTCCAAGCGGACGGTCGTTCCGAGAGCCAGGCCCTGGCCGCCCGGAGTGGAGGGGTTGTGGCCGATCATGGCCGACTCGGTGATCACCGTTTCGGTGATCGTCTCCATGGCCACGTCGCCGATCACCGGTGCCGCCTCATTGAGCAGCACCGCGCTCAGATCCGCGTACGTGAGGCCGAGCGGTCTCAGCGCCTCGTCGAGGGCGTCCACGATTCCGACGGCGTTTCCGGCCGTTCCCTTGATGCCGGTCGTCATCACGATCGCGCTCGCAAGGACGCGCAGTTCTCGATCCGCCGTAAACTCGGCAACGGCGACCTCGGTCGTGTTGTTGCCGACATCCACTCCGGCAATGAAGGCCATGTTCCGGAACTCCTGGCTTCAGATTACCGCTTCAGCCGACCTCTCTTGTCGTAGGTCTCCGCGGCTTCGCGCACCAGCGCCGCGCAGACTGGCGCCTGATGCTTCGACTCCAGTTCCGTGGCCATGTCCAGCATTTCCTGCTTGGTGGACCGGTACGGCCGCAACGCGTTGTACATCTCCAGGATCCGTGCATCTGGGATGCGGGTCATCTCGGCGGCACGCCGCAGGTTTGCGGCAATGTGGGGCCTGCCGGCGCTCGTCGCGATCTGCCCCTGGTACTCCAGGGTCTCCGGACGGGTCTTGAAGTCGTCGAACGTGACGCTCCCGGCCATGACCTTGTCCAGGGTGAGATCGTCGAGACTCTTGTTCGTCGCGGACCGGACCAGCTCGCGCCTCTTCGCGCTGAGGGGATAGTCGTTCTTGTCAACTTTGGTCTGAGCCATGGCGTGTGCCTCCTCGAGTCTGGCGGATTTGCCTTTTCAGTTTCGTCTTTCGGGGTCTTCGCTGCAGGTGCTCACGAAAACGTAGCCGTGAGCTCCGTGCTTGCCATGTCCTGTTTCACGTACTGGACCTCCTTGTTGTGGAGCAGGGCTGCCAATCCCTGGTACTTGGGTCGCGCCATGGGATCGTTGCGCACCGGCACCGGGTTGGGGTGTTCGCGCTTGGCGTACTTGGCGGCGTTTCGCCCCATGGCCCGAAAGACGTCCCGATCAACGAGCGGGCACTGGGGAAAGAGCTCCAGATTCTGGAGAGGGGCCAGGTCCTTCTGGTGGATGACAGACGTTCCTCGACAGATGATGCCGATGCCGATGCCGGAGCCGGAGAGCTTGGCGGCCTCGTGGGCGATGAAACCCACGTCGGCCGTCTTGTTCACCCGGACCAGGCGTGCCTTGAGTCCTTCTTCCTCGATCCCGGCCATCACCTCCTTCAACACGTCCCGATGGGGGATGTCGATGATCGTCTTGGTCATCACGGTGCCGAACGCGGGCGATACGCCGATCACCACCTCGTTGCGGTCCGCACCCGGCTTTGCCTGCCCGATTTCCTTGAAACTAAGGCCCGAAGCGCTCATGTAGTCTCTCCTCTATATTTTCGCGTAACCGACTCGCCTGACTGACGCTACACGGATTCCGGACTGATCGCCTGTGGGATGTCCTTCAGGACCTCCCAGCGGACGCCGTCCAGCCGGTATCCGGTGCCGGGTCCCTGGTAGTCGTTGCAGTCGTTCACGGCGCTCTGGACCTCGAACCCGTCCACGATGATTGCCGAGGTCTGCAGGTAGTCCCCGGATACCTTCTGCTTCAGCATGCTCAGGACGCTGTCCGCCACGTCTTCGAAGCCGTGCTTGGCCAGAGCGCGGACGACGTCCAGCCCGGTCGTCCCCCGCTTCATCATCTGATCGATCGCCTGGAGATCTTCCGGCACGTTGCGGTCGGGCATATCCCTGGTGCCGTGGGCGTAAGTGGCGGCTTCGACCTCGGCGTCCGTGATTGCAGGCAGACCCAGCTCCTCGAACACGGCCTGGAGTGCCCGGGCGGCCTTGTTCCGGACGCCGATTACGTCCTGCTCGGTTACGGGCCGCAACCCCGCGTCCACCTGGAGGTCCCTCTGGAGCACGAGCATGTCGTCGTAGTCGTCGACGTCGTGGGTCGAGCCCGCAAACATGTTGTCGTAGTTGGGCACCGCACTGTACCCGGAGAAGACGAAGTCGGTCCCGGGCAGGAACTGCATCAGCATGCGGGCCGTATTCCGGATGGGGGAGTGCGTGAACGTCTGGTCGTTGCCCGAGGCTACTTCCAGATCCATCAGGACCGTGGCCACGTTCTCGGCCAGGACCGCGCGGATCCCGGATGGCACGGCGCCGGGGACTCCGATGCAGCTGATGGAGCCGTTCTGAAGCCCCTGGACCCCGCACCCCTTGGTGATCATGACGCAACGGATCTCCAGGTATAGCATGGATTTCTTTTCCGCGTAGCCCATCTGCACCTCGGAGCCGGTCCCCGACGTGAAGCGCATCTTGAGGCCGCGGGAGGCGTACGCGGACGCGAGAAACGCCTTGGACCAGGGCGTGTCGTCGCCGTCCACGAAGACCTGGTCGGTGCCGTAGACGGAGACGGTTTCCGCGTAGTGCGTGAGCCCCCGCATCCCCATGGTGAGCTCCAACGCCTCCTCGACCGCGCACTGGGCAAGGATGCCAGGCCTGCCCACCTGCCCGCCTACCAGCAGGGAGAGGGCGTTCATGGGGGCGTACCGCCCCACTCCGACGGTGGTCTCGATCTCGGCGAAGCCCCGGTACCCCGCCTCGGCCGCGTCGGCGGCGAGGAGCGACGGGGTGTCCTTCAGGTTCGTCACGTGGGCCTGGTTGGCCGGCGTGCGGCGCGGGCGCAGCTTCTGCATCGCCATCATGAGCTCGACGACGTTCATTCTCCTCAGCACGTCCACGATCTTGGCCGGCGTCATGCCGACGGAGAGCCGCACGATCTCGGCGCGCGGAACGTTGATGTCCACGAGCATCCGGGCGAACTTCTGCGAATCCACCGCCATCGCCTCCTCGGCGACGGACGCGACAACGCAGTGGTTCGCAATCCACGTGTCGATCATGTCGAAATCTTCTTGCTGTTTGCCGTCCAACTCGATGACCTTCCCGTCCTTGATCTTGATGCCCGGCGTGGGGTCGTTGGGGCTATCCATGGCGACGAGCCCCACATCAACCCACTCTTTGATGAAGCCGTCCTGGTTCACTGCACGTTTTTCCAGCACTTCGAAACGCTTCTGTCTCTTGCTCATTGCCTGTCCTCCATTGTGCTGCAGATGGTTTGGTGCTTGGCGGCCTTACTTGAACAACTTTGCAAGGTCCAGGAACTCCGGCTTGAACAGAAGATTCAAAATCAAGGTGCCGGTTGCGATGGCTGTTGCCGGCGGATCAATGTGGCTGCTGCCGTGGTTGTAGACCAGTCGGGCGCTGAATTCTTGGAGCAGCGCGGCCAGCAGCCCGACGATCCCTGCAACGATGATGGATCCGCAGTACAGATACGCTAGTGCCGAAAGGATTCCCATGCAGTGGAAGACGGGGACCTTCTGGATCGGGCCGGTCGCACACTGGAGGCACACCAGATTCAGGGACGCGATGCACCACGTCATGATGAGGGGGACGACGAACGCGCCGGCGCCGGAGATGATCCCCTTTTCAGCCATGGGGTTGAGCACCCCGCTGAGTCCCATCGCGATCCCGCCGGAGAGGAGCCCGACGCCGAGCCCAAGGGAGAGGTACCTCCCGGGACGCGCCTGCCACGGGACCCAGGAGAGGGCCGTGTCGTTCGTTCCAAACAGGCCATGCTTCTGGATGGACTCGCTCGCGCCCCAGGGCATCTCCTTCAGGAAAAGCAGGCGCGCGACGAGGCCGGTGATCACCACGTTCAGCGCAATCGTGTCGAACTGGTTGATGATGGGGATCTTGTTGAGGACCGACAGCAGGAGGTGGCCGCCCACGGCGAAGACGCCGCCGATGGCCAGGACGTCCCAGGAGGTGTCGATCAGGGGGGAGAGAATGTCTTTGGCCGCGCCGGTGGGGTGGTTCTTGCGAACTCCCACGGCGTAGCAGGCGGCCGCGACGCCAGAGGCAAACCCCCCCACGTGCGGTCCAAAGGCAGGGCCAAGCCCCACCTGGAGCAGCAGGTAGTCAGACCCTCCGCCCAACACGGCGATGCAGCCGACGAAGACCAGCAGGGCACATAAGACGAAGGCCCACAGTCCCCCCATGGCGGCGCCGAGGATGCCGCCGCCAAAACAGAGTGCTAGCGTGTTCAGACCCCAAGCTTCCATCCTCGCCTCCTATCTTGTCTCTGGTTACGGTTACGTCCCCTTCGCGGTCACTCCGGGCTCTTCGGACGGTGTATTCGGCGGCCTTTTTCTCCTGCGTGCCCTTCCGTTGATGCCGAGAGCCCGGTACTCTTCCCTCGGCGCGGGCGGTCGGCTTCGGAACGCGCGCTTCCGAAGCTATTCCTGCCTCCGCGGCCGCCCCCGGAAGAGTCTGGCGGCCCCCCGAATTCGGAAGCGTGTCGACCTCCTTTCGCAAGTTGACGCTGGTAAAGAGCTGCCCTGCTGGACGGCAGCCTTGGCTCTGGTGCAGAACATCATTTGGCGGACCGCAGGCGGCCACGATCAGGATACCTGCCATGGCGACTGGCGCAAGCACAGGGGTAGTCGGCGCTCAGCCAAAACCAATCCGCCGGACGCCGGGTTTCTGGCGGTCCTCGGTGGAAGGAAATGTCAAACGCTGTTAGGATGCATCTAACCAGCTGAGCCGAGAAATTCCAATCACCCGAATGGGGGGAATCCGCTCCCCCGTTTGGTGGATTTTGGGGACAGGCGAAGATCGGTGAGGCGGCGGTGGGGGCCGGGCGTCAGACCGGGGTGGTGGCCCCAAGCCCTCAGAACAGCCTGACAAGAATCTCGAACGACGGCAGGTGCTTGGCCATGACTCCCAAAGGTATCCGTCTGCTGGACCTGATCAAGAGAGAGAAACTGGACGAGGTCCTCCAGGCATTTACCCAAGTCTCCGGGATTGCGTCCATCATCACGGATACCGATGGACATCCCATCACAAAATCTCACAACTTCACGTCATTCTGTCAGCGGTACTGCCGCTCCACGGAGATGGGAAGGGAGAAGTGCTACGCCAGCGACTCCTATGGAGGCGCGAAGTCTCTTGAGTTGCGCCAGCCTTACCTCTATGAATGCCTGAACGCAGGGTTGGTTGATTGTGCTCTCCCCATCATTGTGGAGGGATACCATCTGGCCAATTTTCTCTGCGGTCAGGTGGTCGAAAAACCTATTTCGGTGGAAGCGGCGACTCGGCGCGCTCGTGCGATCGGTATTGATGATGTTGAGGGGTATCTGGATGCTTTGAACCAGGTTCCCAGAATGAAGCGTGAGCGCCTAGTTTCCATCGTTACGTTTATGTCGGTGATCACTCAAACGATTAGCGAGCTGGCGTTGCAGAAGTTCATGCTGGATAAACAGTCCAGACGCTATTTGAATAAATTAGTCAACAGCGTCTCTGATTGTATTATTTCTCTAAACGCAGATTCGCATATTGTGCTCGCTAACGAAGCTTGCCCGAGGGTCTTTGGCTATGAAGTTGAGGAAATGCGCGGCAAATCGTTTCTTGAGCTGCTATCTGATCCAAGTCCATTTGAACACTATCAGTGCGAGATAGCCACAAGAGATGGCAACAGGGGGCGCCTCGAGCTTACAGGACTGAGAAAGGACAGACAAACATTCCCAGCGCAGGTGTCGCTCGCCAGAATCGGTTCCGACACAGAGGAAAACGTTTCCTATGTCGCTGTCTTCCGAGACATTTCGGAGGAGAAGAAGATCGAGCGCATGAAGGAAGATCTCGTCGGGATGTTGACCCATGACATGGCGAACCCAGTGCTTTCCATTCAGAAGGCGATACAGATCTTGCTCAATGAGGATCTTGGCTTCGTCAACGATGAACAAAGAGAGGTGATGGAGTTGGCCTTGAGCACCAGCCGCCAACTCCACGGCATGGTGGCTGAGTTTCTCGACATCTACAGGAGCGAGAACGGCAGGTTCCTGCTCCGGAAACACGCCTTCGACCTTAACGAAGTGATTTGCGAAAGCATGGGCCACCTGAGATTTCTGGCTGAGGAGAAGAGCATCGGCGTCCGTTTCGACGGGCCGGTGGAACCGCTGAAGGTCGTGGGAGACAGGGAACGAGTCAAGAGGATCTGTGTCAACTTGCTGGCGAACTCAATCAACTACAGCCTGCGGGGCGGACATATCTTCGTGTCGGCGAAGCGCGTGGGGGGCGGTTCCGGTGAACTTGCCGCCACCTTCGGCCAGAACGTGAGCCAGCGTCTACCGGCGGTAGGAACCTACGTCCTGACCTCGGTGAGGGACGAGGGGTTCGGGATACCGGACAAGTATCAGGAGGCTGTCTTCGAGAAGTTCTTTACGACGAAATCGGAAGATCAGGATGTAAGAAGGGGTTTGGGATTGGGGCTCGCATTCTGCAAATTGGTGGCCGAGGCTCACGGAGGCGCGATCTGCGCCCGGACGCCCCGGCCGGTCGCGTCATCGCAGAAGACCCCTGGGTGTGAAATCCATTTGATCCTGCCGGCGGGTCAGTCTTGCGACGCACGTGACCCTTCATGATCGTCTTCTTCGTGTGCTCGGACGGACCGAGTAGAACGCGGAATCCAGCCGCTTTTTTCGTGAGAGAGCAGACCGCATGTGTGCGAGTAGAGCAATCAGGGTCTTCATCGCAGACGACCATCCGTTGATGAGACTGGGGCTCCGCCTGAGCCTGCAGCAGATCGACGGCATCGAAGTCATTGGCGAGGCGAGCGATGGCTTCAGCACAGTA
This sequence comes from Deltaproteobacteria bacterium, assembly GCA_016214985.1. GTDB lineage: Bacteria > Desulfobacterota > Deferrisomatia > Deferrisomatales > JACRMM01 > JACRMM01. The sequence goes on from JACRMM010000008.1 coordinate 40,517, forward strand.
GAGAAGATTCAGGCGAGCCCTCCCGACGTCTCCCTGATCGACGTCGACATGCCGGGCCTCTCGGGCATCGGGGCCATTCGGATCTTGCGCAGGACCCACCGAGAGATGACGATCCTCGTCCTCTCGACCTACAACGATGAGACCTACATTCGAAAAGCCATGGATGCGGGGGCAGACGGATATGTTCTAAAGGCGGTTGGAAGCGAGGAGCTTGCTCAGATCATACGATCTTTTGGAGAGGGGAGACCGAAGATGTCCCCTTACCTGGTGAGCCTGGCCCTGGGATCTCGAGAGGATCAGACGACTGTAGAGCAGAGGTCAGGGTCTTCCCTGACGCACAGGGAAGACGAGGTCCTGCGGTGCATCGTCGAAGGGAGGAGCAGCAAGGAGATCGCCGAGTCGCTCAACGTCAGCCCACAGACGGTGAAGACGCACCTGCACAGCATCTACGAGAAGCTTGGCGTGAAGAATCGCGTTGAAGCGGCAATGGCGGCCACACGCGAGAAACGAAGCCAATGATCGCGTGCCACGTGCCGACAAGACCTCCACTTTCGACTGAGCGTCATCACCCTGAGGACCTCTGCGAGCGTCCGACCCGTCCCCTCCAGGTCCGGAGCCGCCTGCGCGCCGCGGGCTATCGGTGTAGAAGCCGTCAGCTCAGCACGTGCGCTTCTGAGCGACTGCGCTAGGCTGCAGTGTCACGCCGATCGCGGCCGCTCAGACAGCTGGGGTTTGCCGAGAACCTCCCGACGAAAATGGCCTCGCAGTGGGCGTCTTCTGGTGGCGCCGGGACGACGACCCCGCTTCGTTGCCGCGCAGCGAGCTGAAAGGGAACCGTCATGTACAGTCTGGTCCGGCAGGATGGCCACTTCGAGATGGTCGACGCGACCCACGCGGGTGGAGTGGGCGAGTCTCTCGACCTCGGGCCTCTGCGCCGCTCCGCCGCCCCGGTGTGGCGCTCGCTCTCCCCGGCCGAGAAGCAGCCTTGGAACCGGTTCGTCCGAACGGGTTCGGTCGAACCGGGCCTCGTGCGGTCGTCGATTCTTGCCTCCTGGGAGCGGTGTCGAAAGAAGGAAGTCGACCCGACCGCCGGAAAGGGGGCGGACTACTTGCCTCTCGGAAAATTAGAGGCGAAGCACGGCAGGTTGGCGGACGTCTCCTCCCCCCTGATGGAAACGCTTTACCACTGCGTGCGGGGCACGGGTTTCGTCGTCGGGCTGATGAACCCGGAGGGCTACATCTTGAGGATCCTGGGCGATCCGAAGACCCTTCTGCACGCCGACCCGCTCGGTTTCGGGCCCGGGGCCAACTGGTCCGAAGACCAGGTCGGAACGAACGCAATCGGCACGGCTCTGGCCCTGCGCCGGCCCATCGAGGTGACGGGAACGGAGCACTACTGCGAGTCCCACCACCCCTGGACGTGCTCAGCGGCGCCGATCCTCGACCCCAACGGCAACCTGCTCGGCTGCCTCGACATGTCCGGGCCGAGGGAGAACGCGCACCCCCACATCATGGGCATGGTCCTGGCCGCGGTTCGAGCCATCGAGAACCGCTTCGGCCTCGAGTTGAGCCACGCGCAGCTGGACGAGGCGCACAAGCACCTGCTCGCCATCTTCGACTCGGTGTCCGACGGGGTTATCACGGTCAACGCGCGGGGGCGCATCACCAATGCAAATTGCGCCGCCGCGAGGATCGCAAGCCGCCTCCGTGAAGGGCTCCTGGGAGAGGATATCGCGTCCGTTTTGGGGGTTGACGACCTGCTTGCCGAAGTGCTGAGCGAGGGGCGGGGGCAGTGGGAGAAAGAGGTCCCCTTGCGCACCCCGGCCGGCACGGTGCGTTGCGTGCTCACGGCGAATCCCGTCTTCTCCGAGGGGGGACGGGAGGCCGGGGCGGTCATCGCCATCCGGGAGCTCCAGCACGTCCGGCCGGCCTTGAAGAGCCAGTGCGGGAGCGCCCGCTACACCTTCGGCGACATCGTCGGCGAGAGCCGCTCCCTCCGGGACGTCGTCGAACGGGCGAGGATCGTCGCCGACGGCCCGTCGACGGTGCTCCTGCTCGGCGAGAGCGGCACGGGCAAAGAGCTCTTCGCCCAGGCGATCCACAATGCGAGCAGTCGCAGGCACGCGCCGTTCGTCGCCGTCAACTGCGCAGCGATCCCGAGAGAGCTGATCCAGAGCGAGCTCTTCGGCTACGAACCTGGCGCGTTCACCGGCGCGCAGAGGGGCGGCCGAGCCGGCAAGCTCGAGGCGGCCGACGGCGGCACGCTCTTTCTCGACGAGATCGGCGACATGCCCCTGGAGATGCAGTCGAACCTGCTGCGGGTCCTCGAAGAGAGGGCCGTGGTCCGGGTGGGAGGCAACAAGGTGACTCCAGTGGACGTGCGGCTGGTTGCGGCCACACATCGAGACCTTCAGGAGAAGGTGGAAGCGGGCGCGTTCCGGAAGGACCTCTACTACCGGCTGACCGTGATCGCCTTCACGCTGCCTCCCCTGCGCGAAAGAATCGAGGACGTGCCCTTGCTCGTCGAGCGGCACGTGGGGCTCCTCTCCCACAAGATCGGGAAGGGCATCTCCAAGGTCCACGAGAACGTGTTCGCGATGCTCTCAGCGTATTCCTGGCCTGGAAACGTTCGGGAGCTCGTCAACATGCTCGAGCAGGCCGTGAACCTGTCGGAAGGAGACGAGATCCTCCCATCCCACCTGCCGGCGCTGTTTCACGCGGAAGCCTTGGTCGCTCGACCGGGGCCAACAGCGGCGTCTCCCGAGGAGGGTCCGATATCGTTGACTTCACTGGAAACGTGGGCCATCGAGCAGGCGCTCGTGCGCTACCGGGGCAACATGACGAAGGTCGCGGAGGCGCTCGGCATCAGTCGCACCACCCTCTACCGGAAGATCAGGGAATGCGGCATCCACCGGTAGGCCGGTTAGGGGCAGCGCGCGAAACCTCCACCGAATGAGAGGTCCGATGGGTTTTGGACTGACGGACGTCGTAAGCCTGGAGGCTCTCCGAGAGCTCTTCGAAAGCTTCACGGATCTGACGGGGATGGTCACCGCCCTTCTCGACGTGGAAGGGAACGTCCTGATTTCGACGGGCTGGCAAGACCTCTGCACGAGGTACCACCGAGTTCACCCCGAAACCCTCAAACGTTGCCGAAAGAGCGACACAGTGCTCGCAGCAGAGCTGCACGACGGCGAGGGATACCACCTCTACCGGTGCCGGAACGGGCTCCTCGACGTGGCGGTGCCGGTCGTGGTCTCGGGCCGGCACATCGGCAACCTCTTCACGGGCCAGTTCTTCTTCGAGCCGCCGGACGTGGAGTTCTTCCGGCGTCAGGCGGTGGAGTTCGGTTTCGATGAGGCGTCCTACCTCGAAGCCCTGTCACGCGTCCCGATGTTGTCCGAAGACCGGGTCCGGAAGACGATGACCTTCCTGAGCCGAGCCGCGACGCTGATCGGGGAGATGGGCCTGACCCGGCTCGAATTGCTGAAGGCCAACCGGGACCTCAAGAGGAACCTGGTCGCGGTGAAGAGCGAGCTCGGCAGGGCAGCCCGGTTCACGTTCGACGACATCGTCGGTGTGAGCTCGTCCATCCGCGACACCCTCGCAAAGGCGAAGATGTTCGCGGACAGCCCCTCGACCGTGCTCCTCCTGGGGGAGAGCGGCGTGGGCAAGGAGATCTTCGCCCAGGCGATTCACAACGGCAGCCGACGCGCGGGCGGGCCCTTCATCGCGGTCAACTGCGCCGGGATTCCGCGGGAGCTGATCCAGAGCGAGCTCTTCGGCTACGAAGCGGGCGCGTTCACCGGCGCCCTGAAGACCGGGCGGGCCGGCAAGCTCGAGGCGGCCGACGGCGGCACGCTCTTCCTCGACGAGATCGGCGACATGCCCCTGGAGATGCAGACGAACCTGCTGCGGGTCCTGGAAGAGAGGGCGGTCGTCCGGGTCGGCGGAACGAGGGTGATCCCGGTGGACGTGCGCTTGATCGCCGCCACGCATCGGGATCTTCAGGAGGAAAGGGAGAAGGGGAACTTCCGAAAGGACCTCTACTTCCGGCTGAGCGTCATCTCCCTGACGATCCCACCGCTGCGGGAGCGGCTACAGGACTTGCCCCTGCTGGTCGAGCGGCACGTGGCGCTGGTCTGCCGGAAGTTGGGGAAGGCCGTCCCCCGGGTGAACGAGGCGGTGCCGAGGCTGCTCTCTGCGCACTCCTGGCCCGGGAACGTCCGAGAGCTCGTCAACGTGCTCGAGCAGGCCGTGAACCTGGCGATCGGCGGCGAGATCCTGCCCTCGCACCTGCCGGCGCACTTTCTGGTGAAGACCGCTCGCGGTCCGGTGCCGCCGGCCGCCCGAGGCACGATCGAAGCTCCGGTCGCGCTGACCGCCATGGAGAAGCAGGCCATCGAGCAGGCGCTGGAGCGTTACCGGGGCAACGCGACGAAGGTGGCGCAGGTCCTGGGGATCAGCCGCACGACGCTCTATCGCAAGATCCGGCAGTGCGGGATCAACCGCTAGCTGCCCGGGGTCCATTCAAGGTTTCGGATCTGGTCAGGATCTTCTCGCCTTGGGGCCCTGCCCAGCGGCCGGGCATCGCCAGAAAGTCGTCGGCGCAGCAGGGGAAGCCTCCTCCGGTCCAGCTCGCCCGGGATGATCACGCCGCAGCCCTCCACCACGTCGAGCAACCGCACGCCGAGGCCGGTCTCCTCCTCCGAGACTTCCGCCGCCGTCGGGCGGCACCTCGGGCGGGTCGTACCCCGCTCGATGCAGCCCCGTGGGACGGCTCCACGGCCTCGGCTCGGGTTCCTTCGCGCAGTTCAAGACGCCCGCTCGGTTCCGAGCGTACGCGCAACTGTTCATTAATGTAACAGTGTCTCGCAACTGGACGGACGCAGGGAGAACGCCCTGGTCTCTCGCGTCCCCGCGATCTTCCGGCCGGCTCGGGCAGACAGACTGTCCAGCTCTGTAACAGTGCCGGGTCGATTGCCCGTGGGGGGCACCCGTCCGTTTCCCCGCAGCAACTGCAGTTTGATTGGCGCCAACAGAGGACGTCCAGCGCCGACGTCCCCCTCCGCCTCGCCGTTTCGCCGGCCGCTCCGGCGCCGTGGGAGCCCTCGCCAGAAGCGGCGGACCCAGGATCTTACCCCTCCGAATCCTCGTAGGCCCCGACAGCCAAGGGAACAAGGCCGGCCAACGGCCAGAGCGGGGATTGGACGACAGATCCGCACGTTCGGGGCCATTGGCACGCTGGGTGCAAAAGCACCCTCTCGAACGCAAGGTTGGAGACTGTGCTCCGGCCCGATCAGGCCATCACGGCAGAAGGAGGGAGCGGATGAAGCTTCAAGGCAGAGTGGCACTCGTGACCGGCGGCGGCCGGGGACTCGGACAGGGGATCGTGAAGCGGCTCGCGGAGGCGGGCTGCGACGTCGCTGTCGTCGACGTCCTTCTCGACAACGCGCAGAAGGTGGCCGAGGAGGTCAAGGCGCTCGGCCGCCGGGCCATCGCGGTCCAGACGGACGTCACCCAGTGGGACCAGGTCCAGGACATGGTCAAGCAGACCGTAAGCAAGCTCGGCAAGCTGGACATCGCCGTGAACAACGCGGGCGTGATCATCATCAAGAGCGTCGAAGAGCTGACGGAACAGGACTGGGACTACGTGAACGACGTCAACGCCAAGGGCGTCTTTCTCTGCTGCAAGGCGGAGATCGGCCCCATGAAGAACCAGGGGTGGGGCCGGATCATCAACACGGCCTCCATCGCCGGGAAGGAAGGATTCCCGGATCTGTCGCACTACTGCGCGTCGAAGTTCGCAGTGGTGGGCTTCACCAACGCCCTCTCCAAGGAATTGAAGAGGACGGGGATCACCGTCAATGCCATCTGCCCCGGGATCATCGGCACGGGCATGTGGTACGGCCCCAACGGGCTCGCGGAGAAGTGGAAGCTGCCCGGCGAGACGATGGACGAGTCCTGGAAGCGCCACCAGGACCAGCTGATCCCCCAGGGCGTGGCCCAGACCCCCGAGGACATGGGGGACCTGGCTGTCTACTTCGCCACTGCTGAGCACGTGACCGGTCAGTCCGTCAACGTCGACGGGGGGTTGGTGTCGCACTAGCTGCTGCTCGTCCGTGCAACGCCGGCAACGCGCCGAGCAGAAGGAGGAAGTCTATGGGACCTTGGGATCCGAACACGCTAGCACTCTGTTTCGGGGGCGGCATCCTCGGCGCCGCCATGGGGGGGCTGTGGGCCTTCGAATTGTGTGCCCTGCTGGTCTTCGTCGGCTGCATTACAGTGCTGGGTGGAGGGTCTGACTACCTGCTGCTCCAGGTGGGGCTTGGCCCTGCCTTTGGACCGCACGTGGGAGGGTTCGCCTCTGGCGTCGCGGCCGCCTGCTACGCCGTGGGAGTTCGCAAGAACCACCCCACCGGCGCGGCCAAGGACATTCTCTCCCCCCTGATCGATACCTCCTGGGACGTCCTGGCCGTCGGCGGCGTCTTCGCCGTCGGCGGCCACCTGCTGCTCTCGGTCCTCAACAAGATCCCCATCATCAATCAGTTCGACACCATCGCGCTGAACGTGGTGATCACCGGCCTCGTCGCGCGCCTGCTTTTCCTGAAGGAGATGCCCTGGGGCGCCAGCGAGTCCATCCAGAAGCACGGGTACTTCGGGACGAACGACACGGCGATCTCCTGGGTCCCGTGGCAGGCCCGCGCCGGGAGGTACCTCTCCCTGGGGCTCGGGGTCGGGCTGCTGTCCGGCGGGCTCGCCATGGGGTTGAAACAGCAACTGGATCCCATGGCGGCAAAGAACCTCATCTCACCGGCCGGCGCGTTTGTCGTCCCGCTCATCATGGGGTGGTGCATTGCCTCCCTAAACCTGATCTGCCTGCAGTGCGGGACCGGGTCGGTCCAGAAGGTGCCCGTCTACCACTGCATGGCAATCCTGTCGGCACTCGCCTTCCTGTACTCGGGATCCATCGCCGTCGCCGGGGGCGTCGGACTCCTGGCCGCCCTGCTCCAGGAGTTCTGCGCGCGCATGGTCTACAACCACGGCTCCAGCCACATCGATCCGCCGGCGACGGCCATCTGCCTCGGCACGCTTTTCTTGAATCTGGCGTTCAAGCCGGAGTTCCTGAATCTCGGGAATCTGTTCCGGTGAGAGACGAAGGCCGACGACGCCACGCATAGGAACCTCACCCAAGAACGCGAAGGGAGAAACACGATGAAAGCAGCGAAGTGGTTTGCAAGAAAAGACGTCAGGGTCGTCGACGCGCCGGAGCCGCCGAGCCCTCCGGAAGGTTGGGTCAAGCTGAAGGTCCTGGCCTGCGGTATCTGCGGGTCCGATCTCCACGAGTATCTGGCCGGTCCGATCTTCATCCCCATGACCGCGCATCCCCTGACCGGCCACTCCGGCGAGGTCATCCTCGGTCACGAATTCTCGGGCCAGGTGGTCGAGCTCGGACCGGGGGTCACCAACGTGAAGGTCGGCGACCGGGTCGCCCCGGACGCCTGCCAGTACTGCGGCAAGTGCTACTTCTGCAAACGCAACCAGTACAACCTCTGCGAGAGCCTCGCCTTCACGGGCCTGATGACGTCCGGCGCGTTCGCCGAGTATGTGAACGTCCCCGCGTACACCCTCTACAAGCTGCCCGACTCCGTCTCCAACGAGGCCGGCGCGCTCATGGAGCCGCTGGCCGTCGGGATCCACGCGATCCGCCAGGCCCCGGTGCTCCAGGGCGACTCCGTCGTCGTCGTGGGTGCCGGGACCATCGGGCTCGTGACGCTGGCCGCAGCTCGCGCCGCCGGCGCCAGCATGGTCTTCTCCGTCGAGAAGGCCCGGGCCCGGAAGGAGTTCGCCCGGAAGCTGGGGGCCACCGCGGTGTTCGACCCCTCGGAGGTGGACGTCATCGCCGAGGTGAAGAAGGCCACGGGCGGCAGGGGAGCGGACGTCTCCATCGAGTGCATCGGCCATAAGGCGACGGCGCCGCTCGCGATCGATCTCGCGCGCAAGGGCGGCACCGTGGTCATCGTCGGCATCTTCGAGGAGCCGAGCGAATACAACTTCTTCAACATCACGGCCACGGAGAAGAAGATCATCGGGTCCCTCGCGTACGCCGGGGAATTCGACACTGCGATCCACCTCGTGGCCGACGGCCGGATCAACGTCGAGCCTCTGGTCACCGGCCGGATCAAGCTCGACGACATCGTGAAGAAGGGTTTCGAGGAGCTGGTGAACCGCAAGGAAGAGAACATCAAGATCCTCGTGACGCCCTAGAGAACTCTGTTGGTGGCCCGCACGCCGCGACGAAACCCGTCGCGGCGTGCGGGGGGCGCCTTGCAGTCCCGGCCGGCTTGGCTATCTTGAGCGACCAGCCGGTCCGGGAGCAGCAAGCCCTTTGAAAGAGGCGGTTTCCGGCCGGTCGGAACGAGGGGCCGGATTGTCCACATACAGAACCGTGAAGACTGGGAGGAGATCCATTGGCTACGACCGTCACGATGCCCAAGCTCGGCCTCACGATGAAGCAGGGGAAGGTCGTCAAATGGCTGAAAGCCGAAGGCGACTCGGTCGCCGGAGGCGAGATCCTCTACGAGGTGGAGACTGACAAGATCACCAACAAGATCGAGTCCCCCGCGAGCGGCGTCCTGTTTCAGATTGTAGTGCCGAAGGGAACCACGGTGGCCGTGGGCGCTGTCGTGGGGATCATCGCCGAGCCGGGGGAGCAGCTGGAGCGCGTTGCAGGCCCGACGGCGGGTGCCGGTGTCCCAAAGACGGAGGCAGCCATTGGGGCGGTCGCGGCCCCCGGCGGCGGCCCGGCCGAGGAGAGGAAGGCGGGTCCGAGCAGCCCGGCGGCGCGCCGGTTGGCCAAGGAGCTCGGCGTCGAGCTCGCCCGCGTCCCGGGCACCGGTCCAGGCGGCCGGGTCACCGAGGAGGATGTCCGCAGATTTCACGAGGAAGGGCCGCCTCCCCCCAGGGCAACGCCGCTCGCGGCCGCCATGGCCAGGGAGTACGGCGTCGACCTGGCGGCGGTCGCCGGGACCGGGGACGCCGGCAGGATCACGCGCGACGACGTGCTGCGGGCACTGGTCCGGGCTGGTCCCGGGGCCCAGGGCGCGGAGGCCATAGCCGGCGAGCGCCCGGTTCAGCGCGTGCCCTTCGAAGGTATGCGGCGGGCCATCGCCGACAACATGCACGCCAGCCTCCAGAACGCAGCCCAGCTCACCCTCCACACCGAGGTGGACGTCACCGAGATCCTCCGGGTCTTGGCCGAGCTGCGGGAGGAGCACAAGGGCGACGAGTCGGTCCGACTCGCCCTCACGCCCTTCCTCGTCATGGCCGCGGCGCGCGCCCTCCAGCGTTTCCCCCGCATGAACTCGACCCAGGAGGGCGAGGAGATCCTGGTCCACGAGGCGGTCCACATGGGCATTGCGGTCGCCCTGCCCGAGGGGCTCATCGTCCCCGTGCTCCGTGACGCGGACCGGAAGGGGATCCTCCAGCTCGCCCGAGAGGCCCAGGACCTTGCCCAGAAGGCCCGGGAGGGGTTGCTCACCCCGGACGAGGCGTCGGGGGGCACCTTTACGATCACGAACCTCTCCCGGTCCGTGGTCGACGGCTTCACTCCGATCCTGCGGCCGCCCGAGACCGGCATCCTGGGCGTCGGACGCGTCGTGGAGAAACCCGCGGTCGTCCGCGGCGAGGTGGCAGTCCGCTCGGTCCTTACCCTGAGCCTGACGTTCGACCATCGGATCGTGGACGGGGCCCCGGCTGCGGAGTTCCTCGGCGCCCTCTGCCGGTGCCTCGAGCGGCCCGGCACGATGCTGGCCTGACGGCGGGCGGCACGAGCAGAGGTGAGGATGGAGAGCGGGGCAGCGGTGAGAGAGCCTGAGCCGAGCCTGGAGGTGCTCGACTGGGGGGTCGTGGCCTACGACGACGCCCTCCGGCGCCAGGAGGCCCTGGTAAGCGAGCGCGTGGCGCAGCGCTCCTCGGACCGCCTGGTGCTCGTGGAGCACCCGCCCGTCGTGACGGTGGGGCGAAGCGGCGGCGTGGAGGATCTGCGAGCCTCCGAAGAGTCGTTGCGGCGCCGTGGCATCGCGGTCCACTTCGTCGATCGGGGCGGCCGGGCGACCTTCCACGGGCCGGGGCAGCTCGTCGCGTACCCGATCGTGAAGCTCCGGGAGCGCGACCTCCACCTCTACCTCGAGCGACTCCTGGAGACCCTCTGCGCGGTCATCCGGAGCTATGGACTCTCCCCGCAGCTCCGGCCGGGAAACCCCGGCGTCTGGGTCGGCTCGGCCAAGGTGGCGAGCGTGGGAATCGCCGTGCGCCGGTGGGTCGCCTACCACGGCGTGGCCCTGAACGTCACGACGGACCCGACGTGGTTCGACTGGATCGTGCCCTGCGGCAACGCCGCCGAGACGATCACGTCCCTTGAGCGGGAGGCCGGGAGGTCAGTGCCCCTGGACGAGGTCAAGGCTCGCTTCGTCGAGGCATTCCGGGGGGCTTTCGGGTACGGCGAGGAGCACGGCCGGCACCCGCCCTGGCTCGTGCGGCGCGCGCCCTCGGAGGACGAAATCCGGAGAATGGAGGCGCGGCTTCGCCACAGCGGTCTGGCGACCGTTTGTGAGAGCGCCCACTGCCCCAACCTGGGCGAGTGCTTCGGCCGGGGCACGGCGACCTTCCTGATCCTGGGCAACCGGTGCACGCGTGCCTGCCGGTTCTGCGCGGTGGAGAAGGGCGTCCCCGAGCCGCCCGACCCGGGGGAGCCCGCCCGCCTGGCCGCAACGGTCCAAGAACTGGGCCTCGGCCACGTGGTCGTCACCTCCGTGACCCGCGACGACCTGCCCGACGGCGGCGCGAGTCACTTTGCCCGGACGATCGAGGCACTCCGGCAGGCGCGCCCCGGGGCGCGGGTCGAGGTGCTGATCCCGGACTTTCAGGGCTCGGCGGAGGCACTCGGGGCCGTCTTCTCCGCCCGACCCGACGTGCTCAACCACAACGTGGAGACGGTGGCGCGCCTCTACACACGCGTCCGCCCCCAGGGGAATTACCGCCGGTCGCTGGAGGTGCTGAAGCGAGCCGCTCGGGCGGGGCTGCGGGTCAAGTCGGGGCTCATGCTCGGGTTGGGGGAGTCGGAGGGCGAGGTGCTCGCCGCCCTCGAAGATCTCCGCCGGGTCGGCTGCACCGACCTGACCCTCGGGCAGTACCTGGCACCTTCGAAGGGGCATCTGCCCGTGTCGCGCTACGTGCCGCCGGACGAATTCGACGAGTGGGCCGACGTCGCGCGCTCGCTCGAGTTCGAAGCGGTGGCGTCGGGCCCCCTCGTGCGAAGCTCGTACCGGGCCGGGGAGCTGTGGGGAAAGGGGCGAACCGCGGCCTGAGTTGCAGGCCGTAGTGGGGCTTGCCCCACCGAGCACCAACGTCGTGGTGGGGCAAGCCCCACCCTACAACCCCAGCCGAAGGAGAGGTGAACGTGGCGAAGAAGCGTTTCATCGTCGAATTGGGGACCGGTGCCGACCTCCACGGTGAGGACGTCACCAAGGCGGCCTGCCGGGCGGTGAAGGACGCGGTCTCCAGGGGCTGCCTGTGCGGGCTGGTGGAGCTCCTGGATGTCCAGGACCTGAACGCCATCGAGGTGGACATCCTCGTGGCCTGCCCGCGGCCCGAGGAGGTCGACCTGGAGCAGGTGAAGGCCCAGGCCCCCGTCGGGCGAAAGACCGCGAGGGCGGTCGCCGGCGGGATGACCGCGCAGGGGCTCTGCGTGCCCCGGTTCGCGGAGAAGTGCGACCAGATCGTGGTGGCGAACGCGGCCGTCACGGTCTTCGTGGATCGCTGAAGCTGGGCGAGAACGCTGTCAATCCACCACGCGGAAGGAGGAAGAGGATGAGCATCCCCAACGAGAAGCTGGTTCAAGCCTGCACCACCATGATCAAGATCCGAACGTTCGAGGAACGCGCCGCAAAGGAGTTCGCAGCAGGAAGGATCCCTGGCTTCGTCCACCTGTATGTGGGCGAGGAGGCTGTCGCCACGGGCGTGTGCGCCAATCTCCGAGACTCGGACTACATCACCAGCACCCACCGGGGGCACGGGCACCTCATCGCCAAGGGCGGTGACGTCAAACGTATGATGGCCGAGCTCTTCGGGAAGAAGACGGGCTACTGCAAGGGCAAGGGGGGGTCGATGCACATTGCCGACCTGGACCTCGGGATCATGGGGGCCAACGGTATCGTGGGCGGCGGACCGCCGCTCGCCGCGGGCGCCGCGTTCGCCTGCCAGTACCGGGGCACGGACGACGTGGTCGTCTGCTTCTTCGGCGACGGAGCGGCAAACCAGGGCACCACGGCCGAGGGCATGAACCTCGCCGCCTGCTGGAAGCTTCCGGTGGTCTTCGTCAACGAGAACAACTGCTATGGGATCTCCTGCCGCCTCGACAAGGCCACGTGCGTGACCGACATCGCCGACAAAGCCGCGGCCTACGACATGCCTGCGGTCACGGTGGACGGGAACGACGTCACCGCGGTGTACGAGGCGGCCGCCGAGGCGATCGGGAAGGCCCGTAAGGGCGGCGGGCCGACCCTGATCGAGTGCAAGACCTACCGTCACCGCGGCCACTTCGAGGGCGACCCTACCACGTACCGCGAACCCGAAGAGCTGGCCGAGTGGAAGACAAAAGATCCCATTCCACGGCTCGAGAAGAAGCTGCTGGAGATGGGCGCCCTGACGCAGGCGCAGGTCGACGAGATCAAGAAGACAGCGGCAAAGGAGGTGGACGGTGCTGTCGCCTTCGCCGAGCAGAGCCCGTTCCCGGCCCCGAGCGAGGTCACCGAGGACGTTTACACCCTGTAGCTGCCAACTCACAAACCGAAGGAATCCCGCTGAGGGAACCAGATAAGGAGGAACGATCCATGGCGACGATGACGTTTGGAGCCGCGTTGAATGACGCCCTCAAGCTCGAGATGAAGCGTGACCCGACCGTGTTCGTGACCGGCGAGGACGTCGGGATCTATGGGGGAATCTTCGGGGTGACCGCCGGGCTGCTCACCGAGTTTGGGGAGAAGCGGGTCCGGGACACGCCGATCACCGAGAGCGCCATCGTGGGGTGCGCGGTGGGTGCAGCGTCCGCCGGGCTTCGGCCCGTGGCAGAGCTCATGTTCGTCGACTTCATCGGCGTGTGCATGGACCAGCTCTTCAATCAGGGCGCCAAGATGAAGTACATGTTCGGCGGCAAGGCCAAGATCCCCATGGTGCTGCGGGCCACCTGCGGCGCCGGAATCGGGGCCGCGGCCCAGCACTCCCAGTGCCTCGAAGCGTGGTTCATGCACGTGCCCGGCCTGAAGGTCGTAATGCCGAGCACGCCCGCCGACGCCAAGGGGCTTCTCCTCGCCTCGATCCGCGACGACAACCCCGTGGTCTTCCTCGAGCACAAGATGCTCTACGCAGTGACCGGCGACGTGCCGGAGGGCGACTACACCGTCCCGCTCGGCAAGGCAGACGTGAAGCGCAAGGGGGAAGCCGTGACGATCGTAGCCACGGCCGCGATGGTGCAGAAGTCCCTCGCGGCGGCGGAGAAGCTCGCCGCCGAGGGGATCAGCGTGGAGGTGGTGGACCCGAGAACGCTCCAGCCCCTGGACGAGGACACGATTCTCGACTCGGTCAAGAAGACCCATCGGCTTGTGGTCGTCCACGAGGCGGTGAAGTTCGCCGGGCCGGGCGCCGAGATCGCGGCCATGGTGGCCGAGAAGGCCTTCGACTTCCTGGACGCCCCGGTTCTTCGGGTCGGCGCCCCCTTCTCACCGGTGCCCTTCTCGCCGCCGCTCGAGCAGGAGTACATCCCCAGCGAGGAGAAGATCATCAAGGCCGTGAAGACGGTGTTGGGGAAGTAGGCGGCCGCGGGACCCCGGAAGCGGGTCATTCGGAGTGGCACGTCAGAGGCCGGTGTGTTCACACGGGGGACGGGCGAGGACAACGAGGATGACTCTACCAGAGGAAGCCACACTGCTGCGGATCATCGTCGAGGATAGCGACAGGATGGAGGGCAAACCGCTGCACGAGGTGATCGTCACAAAGGCTCACGAGATGGGCCTCGCAGGCGCCTCCGCGTTCCAGGGGCTCATGGGGTTCGGAGCACATAGCCACATCCACAAGGTGCAGGCGCTCCGGCAATCGGGACATCTTCCGGTCGCCATCGAGATCGTGGACGCGGAAGAGAGGCTTCGGCCGTTCCTCCCCTGGCTGAACGAGAACCTCAAAGAAGGGGTGGCCACGATGCAAACCGTCAAGGTACTGCACTATCGGCACCGCGACGAGTAACGGATGCCGGGTCCAGGACTGGACAGTACTGCCGGACTGGGCCTTAAGCGCCCGCTTAACCCGAGCCTATCCGCGCGTCGCAGGGGCAGTCCAGTCCCGCGCGAGGGAGTTGCGGACAAGACCGGAGGAAGGCAAGGAGAGCGGGCGTTGGCACCCGCAACGGGAAACGCCATAGGAGCTTTTAACCGCATTCGATGCGAAGGGAAAAGCCATGGCAAAGGAAAGCACGGCGAAGATCACGTGCAAAGGGATCAACCAGGTTGCCATCGCGGTAAGAGATATTGAAAAGGTGGCGGAGAACTACTGGAACATCCTGGGGATCGGCCCCTGGGCGATTTTCGACTGGGAATCTCCCCTGGTGTACGATCGCAAGTACCACGGCAAGAAGGCCTGGGGCAGAGAGAAGATTGCCTTGGCCCAGGTGGGGAACGTTCAACTCGAGCTGGTTTCGCCGGTGGAGGGCCCCTCGATCTACGGCGACTGGATTGCGGAGCACGGCGAAGGGCTGCACCACCTGAACTTCCTCGTGGATGACGTGGACGAGGCTCAGAGGGTGCTGGTCGAAGAAGGCTTCGTCAGCCTGCAGAGCGGGAAGTTCGAACCCAGGCGTCTGAAGGGCGGTTACGACTACATCGACACCTGGCCGCTGCGCGCCATCTGGGAGCCTGTCGTCTATGCGGGGGAAATCGGCGCAGAGCCGAAGATGTTCCCGGCAGATCCAAACGCAGTGAGTCCGGCCAAGATCAAGTGCAAAGGGATCAACCAGGTCGCCATCGCGGTGAAGGACATCGAAAAGGTGGCGGAGAACTACTGGAACATCCTGGGGATCGGACCCTGGGCGATCTTCGACTGGGAATCCCCCCTCGTGTACGATCGCAAGTACCACGGCAAGAAGGCCTGGGGCAGAGAGAAGATCGCCTTGACCCAGGTGGGAGACGTTCAACTCGAGCTGGTTTCACCGGTGGAGGGCCCCTCGATCTACGGCGATTGGATTGCGGAGCGGGGCGAAGGGCTGCACCACCTGAACTTCCTCGTGGACGATGTGGACGAGGCGCAGAGGGTGCTGGTCGAAGAAGGCTTCGTCAGCCTGCAGAGCGGGAAGTTCGAACCCAGGCGTCTGAAGGGCGGCTACGACTACATCGACACCTGGCCGCTGCGTGCCATCTGGGAGCCCGTCGTCTATGCGGGGGAGATCGGCGCGGAGCCGAGAATGCATCCGTGAGGCTTCCCCTCTCTTGAGAAAGACTGCGCCCTCTGGAGGGGCGAAGGCTGAAGCGGGGTGTCCCTCCGGAGGGTTCAGCCGGCTGCCGGCAATCGGCGGTCATCCCGAGCGAAACCACGAACTCTTGGAGCCCGCGAAGATGGCGTCGAGGACACAGGTGGCCGAGGCGGTCAGACACAGAATGGCCGCGGAGGCGGTCCGGGTCGACGCACATCTGGGTTCGGGCTCCGGTGGCGCCGCCGCCCACTTCGGCGCGCGGCAGGCGGAGGAGGATAGGTGACCACGGTAGGTATCATCGCCAACCCGGCCTCGGGCAAGGACATCCGGAGGCTCGTGGCCTACGGGAGCGTCTTCGACAACCAGGAAAAGGTCCGGATCGTGCGCCGTCTGCTCCTGGGTCTCGCGGCCCTGGGGGTGGACCGGGTCTGCTTCCTACCCGACTCTTTCGGGATCGTGCCGCGGGCCCTGGATCAGATCCAGATCCCCACGACGGTCTTCCCGGCCGATTTCCGGGCCCGGGGCGAGCAGGACGACTCGACCCGGGCCGCCCGGATCATGGAGGAGCTCGGTGCCGGATGCATCCTGACCCTGGGGGGCGACGGCACGAACCGGGTCGTGGCCAAGGGGACCACTTCGGTGCCCGTGCTCCCGATCTCCACGGGGACCAACAACGTGTTCCCCGTGATGATCGAGGCGACGGTAGCGGGCGTGGCCGCAGCGCTGGTGGCTCGGGGGCTCGTTCCCCTCGAGGAGAGCACCTTCCGGTCGACGAAGCTGGAAGTCCTCCTGGACGGGAAGGCCGTAGACCTGGCCCTGGTGGACGCGGTGGTGTGCGACGAGGCCTTCGTGGGCTCCCGCGCCGTGTGGGACCTGGCCACGGTCCGCCAGATCGTTCTGAATCGGGCGGACCCGGGGACGATCGGGTTCTCCTCGATCGGCGGCCTGCTCCATTCGATCGCGCCTGACGCGCCGGAGGGGCTCGCCCTCGAGCTGGGGACCGGGGGTCGGCCCGTGACGGCGCCGGTGGCCCCTGGGATGGTCCAGACGGTCCACGTGGTGTCTTGCCGGGTCCTGAAGCTCGGCGAAGAGATGGTCGTGCGGTGCCTGCCCTCCGTCATCGCCCTGGACGGGGAGCGGGAGGTCGAGGTGAGGGCCGGCCAGCGCGCGGCCATCCGGGTCGTGGAGGGCGGGCCCCTGGTGGTAGACGTGAAGCGGACCATGTCGGCCGCGGCGAAGCGGGGCGTGCTGGCGCCGGCGGGCGCGAAGACAGCGCCTGAGCCGAGTGCTCTTCCCGAGGCCATGAAGAAGATCGTCGAGCGGAGCCGGAGCTTCGGCGCATGACGAAGCCCGACACGAGGCGACGCTACGGGGGACCCTGGTGAGACCTGTCGGCATCATCGCCAACCCTGCGTCCGGCAAAGACATTCGAAGGCTCGTGGCCTTCGGGTCCGTGTTTGGCAACCATGAAAAAGTGAACATCGTGCGGCGGGTGCTCCTGGGTCTCGACTCCATGGGGGTTGAAGACGTCCGGATCATGCCCGACTTCTTCGGCATCGGGGCTCGTGCGCTCGACGATCTGGACCTGGCTCTCAAGGTCTCCTTCCTCGACCTCGCCCTGGAGGGGACGCAGGAGGACTCGATCCGGGCGGCCAGGATGCTGAGCGACCGCGGCGCCGCGTGCATCGTGACCCTGGGCGGCGACGGGACCAACCGGGCCGTGGCCAAGACCTGTGGAGAGGTGCCGCTCCTCCCCATCTCAACCGGGACGAACAACGTCTTCCCCTTCATGCTGGAAGGGACCCTCGCGGGGATCGCCGCCGGGGTCGTGGCCGCCGACTCCGGGTCGTCGGACGGGTTTATTTGCCGAGCTCCGCGGCTCGAGGTTCGCCGCTCCTCCGAGCTCGTGGACATCGCCCTCGTGGACGTCGTGGTCTCGAACCCCGGGTTCCTTGCGTCCCGAGCGGTGTGGGACGTCTCCACCATCCGCGAGATCTTTCTCACCCGGGCAGAGCCCGGAAACATTGGATTCTCCTCGGTTGGTGCCCACATCTGCGCGCTGCCCGCGAACAGCGGAAAGGGGGTGCACATCACGATCGGCGACGGCTCAGAGAGGGTCAAGGCGCCCATCGCCCCGGGTCTCATCCGGTGGGTGTCGATCGGCGCTCATCGGGTGTTCGAGCCCACGGAGTCCATCCCGATCTCCCACACCCCTTCGATCATCGCGCTCGACGGGGAACGGGAGCTCGTCGTGGCCCCGGGCGATCGGCTCACCGTCCATCTCTCGCCGGCAGGGCCTCGGGTGATCGATATCTCTCAGGCCCTGCGACAGGCTTCAGAGCGGCGTTTTTTCCTCCAACCCCAGCCCTAAGGAGGGACGAGTATGGAGCTACCGAAAGCGGAACTCTTGCAGATGTACAAGAGGATGGTGGCCATCCGAGCGTTTGAGGAGTCCCTGGCCGAGGCGGTGGCGGCCGGGACCCTCCCGGGTTTCGTCCACCTGGGGGTTGGACAAGAGGCGGTCATGGTCGGTGTCGCGGCGCCGCTCCGGCCCACGGACTGGATCTCCGGCACGCACCGAGAGCATGGAGTCATGATCGCGCGGGGTGCAGACATGCGGCTCATGCGCGCCGAAATCTTCGGGAAGGTCACCGGATACTGCAAGGGCAAAGGCGGGTCGATGCACCTCGCCGTGTACGAGAAGTGCGCGCCCGGGTGCAACGGGATCCTGGGGCCAAGCCAGACCATCAATAACGGCATCGCGCTCGCGCTCAAGCGTCGGGGGAAGGGGGACCTCGCCGCTGTGCTCTTCGGCGACGGAGCCGCCCACCGCGGAGAGTTCCACGAGGCGTTGAACCTCGCGGCCGTCTGGAAGCTCCCCGCCATGGCCATCTGCGTGAACAACCAGTATGGGATCAGCGGGTGTGTCGATGACGTATGCGCCGTGGAGGACATCTCGGCTCGTGCAGCCGGGTACGGAATCCCAGGACTCAGCGTGGACGGGTGCGACGTGATGGCCGTCTACGAGGCGGTGAGCGAGATCGCGAAGTCGATCCGGGCGGGCAAGGGCCCGACGCTCCTCGAGCTCAAGACCTGCCGGTGGCGCGGGCACTTCGAGGGCGATCCCCAGGCCTATCGAACCAAGGAAGAATTGGAGGAGAACCGCCGCCGTGACCCCATCGCGCGATTCGCCAAACAGCTCCTGGAGCAGGGGATGGCCACCGACGCCGAGCTCCAGAAGCTGCGGGACGAAGTGGAGAGAGAGCTCCAGGAGGCGATCGAGTTCACGGACAAGAGCCCGTATCCCCCTGAAGAGGAGATCTTTACGGATCTGTCCTACGCCGAAGGGAGGAGTGTCTGATGAGAGAGATCAGCTTTCTCGAGGCGGTCCGGGAGGCACTCCGGCAAGAGATGAAGCTCGACGAGAACGTTTTCCTCCTCGGCGAGGACGTGGGAAGGTTCGGCGGATGCTTCGGAGTGACCGCTGGGCTCTTCGGTGAGTTCGGGGAAGATCGGGTCATGGACACGCCGATCTCCGAGGCCGCCATCATGGGCGCATCTCTGGGTGCCGCACTCATGGGGCTGCGCCCCGTGCCCGAGATCATGTTCATCGACTTTACGACGGTCTGTATGGACTATCTGACCAACCAGGCCCCCAAGGTGCGGTACATGTGCGGCGGTCAGGTGGAGAAGCTGCCCCTCGTGGTCCGGACGACCTCGGGCGGTTGGATCCGCGCCGCGGGGCAGCACTCCCAGTCCCTCGAGGGGTGGTTTACCCAGGTGCCCGGGCTGAAGGTCGTGATGCCGTCGAACCCGTACGACGCGAAGGGGCTTCTCACGGCCGCGCTTCGGGACAACAACCCGGTGCTCTACATCGAGCACAAGGTCCTCTACGGGATGAAGGGGCCGGTCCCGGAGGGCGACTACGTCGTTCCCCTGGGCCAGGCGGACGTGAAGAGGGACGGGACCGACGTGACGCTGATCTCCTATTCGCTCATGCTCCAGAAGACCCTGGCCGCAGCGGAGAAGCTCGCGAAGGACGGGATTAGCGCCGAGGTTCTGGATCTTCGCACCCTCTCGCCTCTGGACCACGGCGCGCTCTCCCGGTCGGTCCACAAGACCCACCGGGCGGTGGTCATCCAAGAGGCCTACGAGTCGGCCGGCGTAGCGTCCCAGGTGGTGAAGAGCCTGATGGACAGCTCCTTCGACCACCTGGACGCGCCGGTGAAGACCGTCGCAGCCCCGGATACCGTGATCCCGTTCAGCCCGCCGCTCGAAGACGCCATGCTCCCGAGCGAGGACAAGATCCTGAAGGCGGTCAAAGAAGTCATGGGCTGAGAACCACCGCGGCTCTCGGGGAGGGGGGCATTCCGCCCCCCCCTCCCGGTTACTGGGCCGCCATCGTTGGTCGCGGTCCACCGTTCTGGGGCTCATCGAAGCAAGGAGGGTTTCCAGGTGCCGATCCAGGTTGCGATGCCCAAGTGGGGCCTCACCATGAAGCAGGGGAAGCTTGTCCGCTGGCTCAAGAAGGAGGGAGAGGCCGTCAAGAAGGGGGAAGACCTCTTCGAGGTCGAAACCGAAAAGATCACCAACAAAGCCCAGGCGTCTGCCACCGGGGTGCTCTTTCAGATCCTGGTCCAACCCGGGACGACGGTTCCGACGGGGAGCGTGCTCGCGATCCTTGCCGAGCCCGGTGAGAAGCCGGAACGCCTCTCGGGGCCGGTCGCCGGTGCTGGCCCCATCGCCGGGCCGGCCGAGGAGGTCTTGCCCAAGCCGGGCGAGACGAAGGCCGCCCCGTACGTCCCGGCAACGCCGGTGGCCCGGCGGCTCGCAAAGGAGATCGGGATCGACCTGTCCGAGGTTCGGGGCACGGGACCCGAGGGCCGGGTGACCGAGGCCGACGTCACCCGGTTTCGGGAGGAGTCGCCTCCCGAGCCCAAAGCAACCCCCCTGGCGAGAGAGATGGCTCGGCAGGCGGGTCTGGACCTCGCCTTGGTTCAAGGGACCGGCGAACGAGGGAAGATCACCAAGGAGGACGTGGAACGCGCCCTTGCGCCTCCGAAACCGGAGGCGCCTGCCCGAGGTGTCCGCTCCGTGCCCTTTTCCGGCATGCGGAGGATCATCGCAGAGAACATGCAGGCGAGTCTTCACAACGCGGCTCAACTCACGGTCTTCGCCGAAGTGGACGTGAGCGACACCGTCCGGTTCCGGGATCTGGTCCGAGAGGAGTACCGAGGGCGAGAGGACGTCAAGGTCTCGCTCAATGACATCGTGGTCCTCGCGACCTCCCGCGTCCTCAAGCGCTTCCCGATCATGAACTCGACCCTCGTCGGGGAAGAGATCCTGCTCCACGACGCGGTGCACATGGGCGTTGCCGTGGCGCTCCCGGAAGGGCTCATCGTCCCCGTGCTTCGGGACGCGGACCAGAAGGGGCTCCTCCAGATCGCCCGGGAGGCCCGCGAGCTTGCGCGTAAGGCACGCGAGGGGGGGCTCACCGTGGACGAGGTGACGGGAGGGACCTTTACGATCACAAACGTCAGCATGTTCCAGGTGGACGGTTTCACCCCGATCCTCCGAGCCCCGGAGACCGGGATCCTCGGCTTGGGGCGGGTCAAGGAGAAGCCCGCGGTCCACGATGGCCAGATCGCCATTCGGTCGATGATGTTCCTGAGCCTCACGTTCGACCACCAGGTGGTGGACGGCGCCCCGGCGAACGAGTTCCTGCAGACCGTCGCCCGGTACTTGGAGCATCCGACGCTCCTTTCCGTGTAGTTCCCTGGACACGGGGTGCCTCACCCGACCGTCAGGACGGGGGCACATCGGTGTCCTCGGCGCGAGGTGAGGCGCGCATCGCAACGAAGGTGCCGGCGACGGCCGACAGACGGGAAAGAACAAGATCCGAAGGCGGATCCCAGACATGACAAGGAGAGGTCCATGCATGACGTGGTGGTGATCGGCGGGGGCCCCGGGGGCTACGCGGCGGCACTCAAAGCGACGGAGTTGGGCGGAAGCGTGGTACTCGTGGAGGCCGCGGAGCTGGGTGGAACCTGCGTCAACCGAGGCTGCATCGCCACCATGGTGTGGCTGAAGGCCGCGGAATACCTACGGTCGATCCGGGAGGCGGAGGCCTTCGGCGTCCAGGCGAAGGTGAAGAAGGTGAATCTCGAGGCCATCGTGGAGAGGAAGAAGGCAGTGGCCAACGACATCCGAGCCGGCATGGCGGGACTCCTGGAGAGCCGCGGGATCGAGGTGGTCCAGGGCGAGGCGAAGCTCAGTAGTCGGACCGAGGTCCAGGTCGGCGAACGGGTGCTAGAGGCCAGGGCGGTCGTGATCGCGACCGGCAGTCGGCCGGAGGTTCCGGCGGTCGAGGGGCTCGAAGAGGCGGGCCTCTCGACGGACCAGATCCTGGAGATGACCAAGGTGCCCGCCGTCGTCCTGATCGTGGGAGGTGGGCCCTGGGAGGTGGAGATCGCCGGGATCCTGCAGGTGCTGGGTGCCGAGGTGCACCTTGCGACAGGGCCCGAAGGGCTTATGCCGAAGGAGGACGACGACGTCTCCCAGCGGGTCGCCAAGGCCCTCTTCGACCAGGGCGTGCAGGTCCACCGAGGGGCCGGCCTGGCGTCCGTCAGGAAATCGGGCAAACGGCACGAGGCGTCCCTCTCTGGCCCGAAGGAGAAGACGATGGAGGTGGACGCGATTCTGGTCTCCTCCCGCAAGCCGAACACGGCGGGACTTGGGCTCGAGGCCGTGGGCGTCGCCGTGAACCCGGACGCCTCGATCCGAGTGAACGAGCGGCAGGAGACGAGCGTCCCGGGCATCTATGCCGTCGGCGACGTCACCGGCGGCTGGATGCTCAGCCACGCGGCGACCGCCATGGGGCGCGTGGCCGCGGAGAACGCCATGGGCCGGCGGGCGACCTTTTCCAGCCTCAAGGTTCCCCGGGGTCTCTGGGGCGTACCCGAGGCGGCTTCCGTCGGGCTCACCCAGGAGCAGGCCGAGGAAGAGGGGGGCGAGGTGCTCGTCGGCGAGTTCCCCTACGCCATCAGCGGGCTCGCCATGGCCCGAAACGAGGTCGACGGAACGGTGAAGATCGTCTCGGAAGCGCGCTTCGGCGAGATCCTGGGCGTCCACATCGTGGGCTCGAGGGCAACGGAGCTCCTCGGCGAGGCGCTTCTGGCCATGCAGCTCGAGAGCACGGCCGCCGAGCTCGGGAAGGGGATGCGCCTCCACCCCACCTTCTCCGAGAACCTGGTGGATGCGGCGCGCATGATGCTGGGCTGACACGGGCCCCGGGCAGGGAGCCTCCTCGAAGCCACCGATGGACCTCTACCGACTCGGCCGAGTATCCTGGCTCCACTCCCAGCTCGTCTACCACGCCCTGCCCAGGCTGGGGCGCGAGGGGCTGATCCTCTGCCGGCCGGCCGAGCCGTACGTGTCGGTCGGCTACCACCAGGACCTCCACCACGAGGTCGACCTGGCGTACTGCCGAGAGCGCTCGATTCCGGTCTTCCGACGGGAGGTGGGCGGCGGCACCGTGTACCTGGACGGCCACCAGCTCTTCTATCAGCTGGTGCTGGGGCGCCGAAACCCGCTGGCGCCCCTCGATCGGGGGCGCTTCTTCCGGACGTTCCTCGGGCCGGTCGTCCGGACCCTCGGGGAGTGGGGGCTCGACGCCCGCCTCGAGCCCCCCTGCGACCTCCACGTGGGGGGGCGGAAGATCTCGGGCAACGCCGCGGGCGACGTGGAGGGGTCCTCGGTCTTGGTGGGCAACCTCTTCCTCGACGTCGACCACGACCGCCTGGCCGACGTCCTGCGCCTGCCCTCCGAGGGGCTGCGGGCCCTGGTTGGCCGCCGCATGGAGGCGCACGTGACGTCGCTCACCCGGGAGCTCGGCGCCCCTCCGCCGGTCGAGGAGGTCGCGGAGTCTCTCGCGCGGAATTTCTCCGACGTGCTGCCGGACCTCTCCCCGGCTGACGTCGACGATGAGCTCGTGACCAAGGTCTCCGAGCTCGAGGGGCTCTTCACCTCCGGGGAGTGGCTCTTCGAGCCGGGACGGCGCACGCCCTGGCGGGAAGTGAAGATCGCGGAGGGCACGTACGTGTACGCCCTGCCGATGGCGTGGCCGGATGGGCCCGGCGAGGTGCTCCTGGTCGCAGAAGGAGGTCGGGTCTGCGAGGTGCGGACGGCGGGGTTCGCCCCGGCTGCGTGGAGGCGCTGTCTGGGGTGCGAGGTCTCGCCGAGCCGGTTGCGGGAGTGGTTGACGCGGGGCGGCCCGCCGGCCGAGGCCGGGCGAGGGGTGGCGGCCTGCGCCGGGTAGGCGGCGCCGGCGCGAGGAGACAGAGGTGACCTGGAGGCTTCTCGACACGGGAGCGCTGAGCGCGGCCGAGAACATGGCGTTTGACGAGGCGCTCCTCTCCGCGCGGGACGAAGGGCACGGGCCGGACACACTGCGCTTCCTGGAGTGGTCCCAGCCCTGCGTGCTCGTGGGGTTCAACCAGGCCGTCTCCCTGGAGGTCCGCGAGGCGTACTGCCGGGAGCGGGGCATCGCGATCAACCGGAGGATCACGGGTGGGGGCGCGATCCTGTGCGATGGGGGGCAGCTCGGCTGGGAGCTCATCGCCCGGAAGGACCTGCCGGGGTTCCCGAGGCGGCCCGGTGAGCTCTACAGCCTGCTCTGCGAGGGCGCGGTCCGCGGGCTCCGGCGGCTCGGCGTCGAGGCGACCTTCCGACCCCGCAACGACATCGAGGTGAACGGCCGCAAGATCTCGGGCACCGGCGGGACGGAGAAGCGGGAGGCCTTCCTGTTCCAGGGGACGCTGCTCGTCGACTTCGACGTGGAGACCATGGTGCGGGCGCTGCGGGTGCCGGCCGAGAAGCTCAGGGGACGGGAGATCGACTCGATCCGGGAGCGGGTCACCTGGCTTGGCCGGGAGCTCGGCCGCGTGCCCGACCGGGGCGAGCTCAAGCGCGCGATCGCCGCAGGGGTGGGCGAGGTGCTGGGGGTCGGGTTCCACGTCGCCGGACCCTCGGACCGGGAGCAGTGCCGGGTCCGCGAGCTCCTCGCCCGCTTCGCCTCGGAGGAGTGGGTCTACGCGACCCGCCGGCCCTCGCTCCACCGGCTGGAGCTCCGCGCGATCCACCGCAGCCCGGGTGGGCTGATCCGGGTGAGCCTCATGGCCGACGCTCGAGCCCGCCGGATCCGTCAGGTCCTGATCACCGGCGACTTCTTCACGTACCCGACGCGGGCCCTGCCGGACCTGGAGGCGGCGCTCAAGGACGCATCTTTCGCAGGGGACGACCTTCGGGAGAACGTCCGCCGGTTCTTCGTCGACCGGAGTGTGACGGTCCCGGGCTGCGGGCCGGAGCACTTCTGCGTCGCCCTCGAAAAGGCGCTCGGGCGCCTGGCCCTCCTGGATCGGGGGCTCACCGTCGAGGAGGCGAACGCGCTGCACGTCGTCGTGACGCCCTGGCTTGAGCATGGCGGCGAGCTCGTCGTACTCCTCCCCTACTGCGCGAAGCTCCCCGCCTGTGAGTGGAGGAACCGCGACGGCTGTGCCCGCTGCGGGCTGTGCAGCGTGGGCGAGGCCTACGAGATCGCTGACGCCGCGGGGTGCCGCGCCGTCAGCGTGAACGACTACGAGGAGCTCCGCGCTGTCCTCGAGCAGGAGCGGCAGGCGGGCACGGCCGGCTTCGTTGGGTGTTGCTGCCAGGCCTTCTACGCCAAGCACGCGGACGACTTCGAGGAGGTTGGTCTGCCGGGGGTGCTGATCGAGGTGGACAGCACCACATGCTACGACCTCGGCCTCCTGAAGGAAGCGAAGGCCGGGGAGTTTCGGCAGCAGACCGAGCTGAAGACGGAGCTCCTGCGCAAGGTGCTCGGCTTGGTGCTCGGAGTCCCACGGGGTGGCGAGGCGGCAACCTGCCCAACTCGGCCGTCGGAGGAGGCTGCTTGACTTCCCCGGGCTCGCCGGGCCGTGGCGGCCGGTGCCGTTACGAGACCGACGTCCTGGTGGTCGGCGCCGGCCCCGCGGGGGCCGTGGCCGCCCGCGAGGCGGCCCGGGCCGGGGCGCGGGTGCTCCTGGTGGAGCGCAAGCGCGAGGTCGGCGTCCCGGTGCGCTGCGCCGAGTTCGTGCCGTGGGGCGTCGCCGACCTCGTGAGCCCCTCGCGCCTCCCGGTGGTTCAGCGTGTCGAAGGGTTGCGGACCCACGTGCCCTCCGGTCGCTGCGTGCGCACGCGGTCCCCGGGGGTTCTTTTGGACCGGGCGTTCTTCGATCGGCGACTGACCGAGGCGGCGGCGGCCGCCGGGGCGGAGGTCTGGACCCGAGCGCGGCTCGTCCGAAGGCTCCGGGGCGGTTTCCGGGTCGAGCGGGAAGGGCGCTCGGTCGTCGTCGAGGCCCAGGTGCTGATCGGCGCCGACGGGCCGAGGTCTCTGGTGGCCGAATGGCTGGGGAATCCGCCTCAGCGCTGCGCGGTGGGCGCTCAGGTCACGGTGACCCTCACCAGGCCCCAGGCCGAGGCAGAGGTCTTCTTTGGGCCCGAGTATCCGGGCGGATACGGGTGGCTGTTTCCCCGGGGGGGGTCGGCGAACGTGGGCGTCGCTGTCGACCGGGCTCTGGGGGGCGAGGTCCAGCGGGCCCTTGCCGGGCTCCTGGGCCGGTTGGGGCGCTCAGGGCTCGTCGCGCCGGGAGCCATCCTCCGCAGGACCGGAGGGCTCATCCCCATCGGCGGGCCGAGGCAGTGGACGCAGACGGGGAGGGTGCTGCTCGTGGGCGACGCGGCGGGCCATACCCACCCCATCACTGGGGCCGGCATCCACCACGCCTTGGTGGGCGGTGGAGTCGCCGGCCGGCTCGCCGCCGAGGCGGTCGCCTCCGGGGAACCGGCCGTGCTGGATCGGTACGAGAAAGAGTGCCGGGCCTGGCTCGGAGGGGCCCTCCAGCGGGCCGTGGACCGGAGAGCGCTCTACGAGGCCCGCTGGCGCTCCGGCGAGCGCGGGGACGACCTCTACCGAAGGACGTGGGTGGCGTTCAAGGAGTACTACTGCGATGCAGCCTGAACGCGAAGAGATGACACCGGGTCCCCGGGCCGAGAGCCCGGAGCACGTGCAGCTGAGCCTGGCTGCGGCCCTCACCCTGGGGCTCAAGCGGGGGCGCTTCCACCGCGACGCCCGCCTCGGCTGCCTGAACCTGCTCCTGACCTACCGCGACGGGTGCGCCGGCCGCTGCACCTACTGCGGCCTGGCGGGCGGTCGGGGCGTCGGGGAGGGCGGCCGGACGTTCATCCGGGTGGGGTGGCCGACCCATCCGCTGGACCGGGTCCTCTTGCGGGCCCGGCGGGCGGGCGCCCGGCTCCGGCGCGTCTGCGTCTCCATGGTCACCCACGCGAGGGCCTTCGAGGATGCGAAGGTGGTGATGGGACGCGTGCGAGACGAGACGGGCCTGCCCGTGAGCGCGCTGATCGCGCCGACCCTCGTCCGCACCGTCTGGCAGCTCCGGGAGCTCCGGGAAAGCGGTGCGGACTGCGTGGGCGTCGCGGTGGACGCGGCCACTGAAGCGCTCTTCGCGCGCCACCGGGGGGCGGGTGTCGGGGGGCCCCACCGCTGGGACCGCTACTGGGACGTCATGCGGAAGGCCCTCGGCGTGTTCGGGAGCGGGAAGGTGAGCGTCCACCTGATCGTGGGGCTCGGGGAGACCGAGCGGGAGATGGTGGAGACGATCCAGAGGGTAAAGGACCTGGGGGCGGTCCCCCACCTCTTCGCCTTCTTTCCCGAGGCCGGCAGCCTGCTGGAGGGCCGGCCTCAGCCGCCGGTCGACCGGTACCGACGGGTGCAGCTCGCCCGCCACCTGATTGCAGCCGGCGGCGCGAGCACGGGCGATATGACCTTCGGAGAGGACGGACGGATCGTCGATTTCGGAGTCGATGTGGCGCCCCTGTTGTGGGAGGGTGACGCGTTCAGGACCTCGGGCTGCCCCGGCCGTGACGGGGAGACCTCCTGCAATCGCCCCTACGGGAACGAGCGCCCGGGAGGGACCCTCTACAACTACCCCTTTGCGCCGGAGGCGGAGGACCTGGAGGCGGTCGCTCAAGAGCTCCGTGGCGGGGTGTGCGAGGCGTGCCGGCCGTGCTGAGCCGACAGGATCAGCCGGAGAGCCCGGCCGCGGCGGGCGCCTTCCCCGAGGCGTGGGCGGTGCGCCGGGCGAACTTCCGGGACGAGATCACCTTCGCCGTGCCGGGGGCCATCCGCTTCGAGTCGGAGCTCTTCGCCAACCGGTGGGACTCGTTTGTCACCGTGAGCGTCACCGGCGCGGCCTGTGCCCTCGCCTGCGAGCACTGCCTCGGCAGACTCCTGACCGGGATGATCCCGGCGCGGAGCCCAGGGGAGCTCGGGCGCCTGGGGAGAGGGCTGGCGAAGCGCGGCGGCTCCGGGGTTCTTCTCTCGGGTGGGTGCGACGAGGAGGGCCGCGTCCCCCTGGGGCCATATCTCGGAGCGATCCGCACCCTCAAGGAAGAGGGCCTGACCGTGCTCGCCCACTCGGGGCTGGTGGGCCGGGCGGAGGCCCGGGCGCTTCGGGAGGCGGGCGTGGACCAGGTGCTCCTGGACGTCGTGGGCGACCGGGAGACGATCCGGGCGGTCTGCCACCTCGACAAGACCCCGGAGGATTACCTGGGTGCCCTCGCGGCCCTCAAGGAAGAAGGCCTCTCCGTGGCGCCTCACGTCGTCGCCGGGCTCCACTTCGGGGAGCTTCGCGGCGAGCACCGGGCTCTGGAGGAGATCGGGCGGATCGGGGTGGAGCGGCTCGTGCTCGTGGCGCTGAAGCCGCTCCCGGGAACCCCCATGGCCGGCTGCACGGCCCCCCGCGCCGACGAGGTGGCCTCCTTGACCGCCTGGGCCCGGACCCGGAACCCGACGACGCGCCTTTCCTTCGGGTGCGCGAGGCCCTATGGACCCCAAAAAGGCCGGCTGGAACGCTACCTGGTGGACGCCGGCGTCAACGCGGTCGCGTTCCCGGCCGACGAAACCGTGCGCTATGCCGAGTCGAGGGGACTCCGGTACCGGTTCGTGGAGCGGTGCTGCAGCCTGGTATGAAGAGATCCATCACGGGCGACCCGGCCCAGAAGGAGGACTATCATGGCGGTGATCAGCGGGTACAACCTGCCGGACGACCTCTACTACACCGACGAACACGCCTGGGCGAGGGTGGAGGGCGCCAGGGTACGGGTGGGCCTCAACGACTTCGCCCAGAAGCTCGCGGGGGAGATCTCCTTCGTCAAGCTTCCCAAGCCGGGCAAAGAGGCCGCGGTAGACAAGGTCCTCTTCTCCCTCCAGTCCGGGAAGTGGGCCGGGAAGATCAAGTCGCCGGTGGGAGGCACGGTGGCCGAGGTGAACGAGGACCTGACCTTCGAGCCCGGGAAGATCAACCAGGACTGTTACGGCGAAGGGTGGGTGGCCCTCATCGAGCCGGTTGACCTGGAGGCTGACCGGAAGGCCCTGATCTTCGGGGCGGACGCGGTCTCCGAGTGGGTGGCCCGGGAGATCGCGGCCCATCCCGCGCCGAAGGGCTGACGGGAAGGGGCGGAGGTTTCCATGATGGAGCGACTGAGAGAGGCCCTGGGCCCGAGGGCGACCGACTCCCTCTTCGAGAGGGAGTTCTACGACCGGGACGTAGCGTATGTGCCGGACGTCGTGCTGCGTCTGCTGGCGAAGCCACTGCCCGACCTGGTCGTGCGACCTGCCAATGCGGAGGAGGTCGCTCTGGTGGTTCGTCTGGCCGGCGCGGAGGGGGTACCGGTGACGCCACGGGCCGGCGGGTCGACCGCTTACGGCAACGTCGTCCCGACCCGCGGCGGGATCCTCCTCGATCTGAACGGCCTCTCCGACATTGGTCCGGTCGACCCCGAGACCCTGACCGTGTGGGTCGGTGCCGGGGCGACCTGGGCGGAGCTCGACCTCTCGCTGCGCCGCGGCGGCTACACCGTCCGCTCCTATCCGAGCAGCGCCCGGGTAGCGAGCGTCGGGGGGTGGTTCTCCATGGGCGGGCTCGGCTTGGGAACGGTCCGGTACGGGCACCTGAAGGACCAGGTGGAGGCCGCGGACGTGGTGCTCCCGAGTGGCGAGGCCCGAAGGCTCACGGAGGAGAGCTCGCCTCCCCTCGAGTGGTTCGCCGGCGCGGAGGGCACCCTGGGCATACTGACGGGCCTCTGCCTCCGGGTCCGCCGGGTCCCGGAGGCCGAGGAGCACTTCCTGCTCGAGGGGCCGGACGTGGGGGCCGTCGCCGAGCTGGCCCAGGCGATCCTCGGGAAGCTCGGAGCCGTCGTCTTCAACCTCCACGTCAACTCCGGGGCCTACAATGGGGCCCTGTCGAGCCTCGAGCCAGGGCGCCACGGCGCCGGGAAGCCGACGCTCGCCGCGGACCTCGAGGGCTCGCCGGCCGAGCTCGAGGCGTGCCGGGGGACCGTGCGCGGCCTGGCGAAGGCACACGGCGCGACGCTCCGGAGCCCCGAGGTGGCTCAGGAAGAGTGGGACGCCCGCCTCGACACGCTCCGCATCAAGCGGGTGTTCCCGACGGTCCTGGGTGCCGAGCTCCTGCTGCCGCTGGCGGCCCTGCCGGCCTACGTGGACCGGTGTGAGGCCCTGGGCGGGACACAGAAGATCGAGATCCTGACTTACGGCCACCTGGTCGACGGCGGCCAGATCCTGGTGATGTCCCTCTTCGCCTCCGACGAGCGGAAGACCGCCCGCTATCTCTTGGACACGAGCCTCCTCAAGAGGATCTACGACATCGGCCATGGGCTCGGCGGGGCGCCCTACGCCATCGGCCTCTGGAACACGCCCTACCTGGGGAGGATCTTCGATCGGGTCGCCCTGGAGGAGAGGCGCAGGAGGAAGGAGGCCCTGGACCCCAGGGGGCTCCTCAACCCAGGGAAGCACTACGCGGCACCCCTCGCGTTGCATCCGCTCCTCTTCGGGGTCGGCATGGGCTCCCTCTCGTGGCTCCGCAGGCTGACGGCGAGGAGGGGGGCGAGATGAGATCGGAGCGAGCGGAAAGGAGCGCCTATCAGGGGCTCGTGGAAGAGGCACGGATCTGCGCCCACTGCGGCTCCTGCAAGGCGGGCTGCCCGACCTACGCGCAGATCGGCTGGGAGTCGGCCTCACCCCGGGCTCGGGTCGTCCTGGCCGACCGGCTCGTGCGAGAGGGCGGGCGGGAGGGGTTCTCCGAGGAGCAGGTCCGGCGGGCCCTCGAGTGCACCCTCTGCGGCAACTGTCGGGTGGCGTGCCCGGCCGGGATCGACACCCGTCGGTTCCTCCTGGAGCTGCGGGAAGAGATCCGAGGGGCGGACAAGGATCCCGAGCCCTTCCGGCAGCTCGCCTCGGGGCTTGCGGCGCGGGGCAACGTGAGCGCCTTCGAGAACGCGACGCGTGCCGATTGGCTGGACGAGGTGGACGACTCGGGCGTCGTCGTCGGCGAGCCGGCCGAGGTGGGGTACTTCGTGGGCTGCGTGGCGTCCTTCTACCCCATCGTGAGCGACATCCCCGAGAGCTTCGCCCGGCTGTTCGGGCGGATGGGGCGCACGGTCGCGATCCTTGGGGCCGAGGAGCTCTGCTGCGGCTTCCCACTGATCGTTGCCGGCCGCGAGGCGGAGGCCGAAAGGCTCATCCGCCACAACCTGAAGCGGGTCGAGGCCCTCGGCGTGAAGACCCTCGTCACCGGCTGCCCGTCGTGCTTCCACACCTGGGTGCACGACTACCCCAAGGTGGCCGGGGGCCGGCTCCCGTTCGAGGTCGTCACAGCGACCCAGTACCTGCTCCGGGCGGTTCGGGAAGGCGCTCTGGACGTCGCCTCGGGCGAGGAGCTCGACGAGGTCGTGACCTTTCACGATCCCTGCGACCTGGGCCGCAACAGCGGCCTCTACGACGAGCCGCGCGAGCTCCTCCGGAGCCTTCCGGGTGTGACCCTCGTCGAGATGGCGCACCATCGGGAGAACGCTCTGTGCTGTGGGGGCGGGGGTGACCTCCAGGCGCTCGAGCCGGAGCTGACCAAAGCCGTTGCGGATCGGCGGATCCGTGAGGCGGCCGAGACGGGTGCCTCGATCGTGGCCACCGCCTGCCAGCAGTGCGTGACGGTTCTCCGGGAGGCGGCGCGCCGCAACAAGGTGAGGGTGGAGGTGCTGGATGTGATCCAGCTCGTGCTCCGGGTCTTCGAGTAGAAGGAGTTGGCGCCGTGAGGGTGAGAGAGTGGGAGTTCCCCGACGAGCTCTTCTACGACGAGCACCACCAGTGGGTGCGCTTCGAAGGCGGAACCGCACGGGTGGGTCTCACGGACTTCGGCCAGGACACACGCGGGGACATCCTTTACGTCCAGTTGCCTGTGGTCGGCACCTCGGTGCGCGCGGGTAGTTCCGTGGCGTCCATCGAGACCGGTAAGTGGGTGGGCCGCCTCTACACCCCGTGTGACGGGACCGTTGCCGCGGTCAACTCCGCGCTCGAAGGGGAGCCGGGCCGGATGAACGCCGACCCGTACGGAGAGGGGTGGATCTTCGAGATCGAGATGCAGCCCGGCTCCCTTCGACCCGCGCTCCTGCAGGGGCAGGAGCTGCGCGCTTGGGTTGAGGACGAAGCGGCCCGATACGCCGTGGAGGAAGCGGCAACCGAACCTTCGGGACCCTACGGCAACGACGGATAGGCTGTTCCCGCTGAGCCAGCAGGCGGGAGCTACCCCGCGGCACGATCTTCCTGGGCTATGCGGAGTTCATGCACCTACGTATGATGAACCTCCTTTGGAACGGCCAGCGATCGGGTCGGGTGCCCCGTCAGAAAGCGAGCAGCGAGGGGCCCTGGAGAATCCCGCGAGAGGGCCAAGGCCCTTCCGGACTCCTCCCAGGGGCTGGAGCTGCCGCGTACGATTGACCTCTCTGGATCAGGAGGACGCTCACCGTGATCGCACGCGCCGCCCCACTGTTCGCCGTCTTCTCCCTGGCCGCCGCCCTCCTTGACGGCTGCGCCTGGGTCGCCTTCGAGGCACCCCCTTCTGCGGCCTCGCCGGCTCCCATCCTGGTGCCGGCGCGGTCAGAGCCGGCGGCCGAGGCGGCGCCGGCGAAGGCCGACGAGCCCGGCGGGGCCCGCAAGTGGACCTACGGCGCCGTCCGGGGTCGGGTGGTCGACGTGAAGAAGGACGGCACTGCCGTCATCCGAGTTTTCGTGGGGCGCAAGGCTGTGGACTTTATCGTACCTCCGGAGAGCCCAAGGGCTGCCCAGCTGGCCGGACTGGTCGGCAAGAGCGTGGAGGCCGAGGGCCGCATGGAGTTTGGCGACGGCGGCGCGCGATCACTCCTCGTCACCGATGTCACCGAGGTCGAGGGAGGGTGATGCCGTCGGCCAGGTGAGCCTCAGAATTCCTCTTACCGTATCGCCGCCTTCGCTAAAGATCTCGGGGGTACGCGCCGACCAGAAGGAGGTAATCGGCACGATGTCCCCCCGATGGAGCGAGGTGAAGCCATGTGGAAGAAGTCGGACCCCAGTCCGGTGGAGCCAGAGAAGCCGAGCGCGCCAGCGCCGCAACCCACGAGACCCGTCGAACTGGGAAAGATGTCTGCTTGCGCCGCCATCGGTCCCACGATCACGATCCAGGGCGAAGTGACCGGCGATGAAGACCTCGTCATCCAGGGGCGAATCGAGGGGAGGGTCGACCTCGGGCAGCACAAGGTGACCGTGGGCCGCAGTGGGTGGGTGAGGGCAGACATCCACGGCGGTGCCGTTGTTGTGGAGGGTGAGGTCGAAGGAAGCCTCACCGCCGGGGAGCTCGTCGTCGTGCGATCGTCGGGGCGCGTCCGCGGCGACATCACGGCGCCCCGCGTGACACTGGAAGACGGCGCCGGCTTCAAGGGAAGCATCGACATGGAGGGCGGCGAGGGGGACGCGTCGTCCCACGTAGCGATGCCCGGTTCCGAACGGTCTGACTTCCCTGACCTGCCGCAGGACCTCGGCGAAGAGGGGGATTTCGTGATCGGACGAATCCTGGCTTAGAGGCGCGCCCTCGCGGGGCACGGGTCGCTTCCCTCGAACTCGGTGCGCGGACACGCCTGCGCCGCGCTCCAGGGAGGTCCCGTGCCCCCGTGTCGTTTCGTCAGAGCGCGGAGGAAGACTCCAGCGCCACCTGGGGTCGAGCCGATCGAGGACCTCTGCTTGTGCAGATTACACAGAACAGGAGGGACGCGCATTGAAACCAGTCGCCCGACTGATTTCGTGAACCCTTGCAACCAACGGTGCCTCTTTCGATCCGATTCGACCAGAATCACACGATCCGCGAAGTCTACGGGTGTGTCGCTGCAGTAGTACTCGTCGGCCCTGCGACTCGAAGCGACGGCTGGACGGGCCGGGGAGCTGCTTCCCGGTTGCCGTCCTCCAACGCGTCCGAGAGCACTCCGAGGGACCCTCATCCGCTTGGATCTCATCGGAGAACGCTCAGTCAAAGCACGTCTTCCCCTCAATGCAGGGCCACGCCGCTGGCGTCGTCGGGCGTGGCGCCAAGATCCAGCAGGGCGGCCAGCAGCTCGGCGCGCTCCGCAGGTGTGGGCGCCTCGAGCAGCGCTTGCTTCTCAACCGGTGCAAAGGGAAGGTTCATGGCCAGGGCGCTCACGAGGCTTTCGGGGGCGAGCGCCTTGAGCCCTTCCAGGCTGGGCTCCAGCCCCTTGGCGCGGGAGTAGCGTCCGAGCCGGTCCAGCAGCTCGCGGGTCCGAAGGGCGAAGGCTGCAGCGGCCTCGAGGTCGGCCGCGTACCGCGTCCACCCGGCGTGCACGCGCCGATAGCCCCCTCTGATCGGCCAGTTCTTCTCCGACCTCGAAGCGGCACACGCCGGTGAGCACGATGAGCATCCGCCCGTCGTCTGTCTCGCTGAAGGCCGTGATCCGGCCGGCGCACCCCACCCGGCAGAGCCTTTGGCCCCCTCGCGCGGGGTCCGGTTGGATCATGCCGAGCAGCCGGCCCGCGCCGAGCGCGTCGGAGGTCATGGCCAGATAGCGGGGCTCGAACACTTGGAGCGGCAGCTGGGCCCGGGGCAGCAGGATGACGCCCGGCAGGGGGAAGAGCGTGACGACCCCCGGGAGGTCGGCAAGGCGAGGGTGAAAGGCGTTTGAGGGCATGGCACGGCGCTCCTTGGTCGATCGGGTGCCCGACGCCACCAGTGTGCACAGACTGTTTGGGCGCGTCGAGCCCTGGAGCGCTTTGGCCACCAACGTTTCGTGCAGCTGTGGCGACGGGGGACCCGGGAAAGCGGTGCAGGTCGTCTGCTCCTGTTGAGGGGAACATCAGGCGGAAGGGCGTCGGCCTGAGGAGTATCGAGGCGGGGGGTTGGTACGCAGGACCAGAGGAGGACTCGGGCCCGGTCGTCGCCGGCGTCTCGCCTGACATACCTTCCCCTGACGGTGGATGGGCGGATGCTGGGAGAGACCGGCGCCGCTGCCCCTGCGCGAAGTCAGGGCCCTCCATTGCCCTCCGGTACTGCGGCGCTCCGCCGCATGGACCGGACCAGGGCGTACGTAAGAAGCCCGCCTCCGGCACCCAGGAGGGGTCCGACCACCAGAGATCCCAGGAGCCACTCCCAGAGCCGGTAGTGGATCTCGTGCAGCACGGTCTGCCGGTTGAATTCGCTCCATAGACGACCGTAGCGCAGGAGATGGCCCACTTCCACGCAGGCGAACGGTACAAAGGGGAAGACGCAGAGGTTGCTGGCGGCGATCCCTGCGAGCTTGTTGAGGTGGAGCTTGTGGTTGACATAGGCGATGGTGACGATTCCGAAGGGAATGATGGGGAGCGCCCCGATGAAGATCCCGACCCAGGCGGCAGCGCCCAACTCAGCCGCGGTGGCGTGCTCCCGACAGAGACGGCGGATGAACCGTAGCGGATGGAGTCCCTCGGGCCGGGGGCCGACGCCTCGCGTCCTGCCGACCATTCGGCTGTGCGGCCAGGGGAGCAGCGTTCGCGCGATCAGCAGGAGATGGAGGCAACCCAGAGAGAGCCGCTCGGTGAGCCCGGGAACCGCGGACGCCGGCCGAGAACCCGACCGCACGGAGGCGGCCAGCGGGACCCCGAGGAGGGGCAACCCGGCCCAGGCCCCGCGAACCAGCGCCTCGACCTCAAACCCCTCGCCCCGCGCGACAAACCGCCGCGTCAGGAGAAACTCGACGGGATAGAGGCGCAGCCCGCTCCCGGAGTCCGGGACGTCCTGGCCGCACTCGATCCGGATCCAGAAGCGGGACGGAGCCCTTCGCCCCGGGGGCAGGCGCGCCACGCCGGCCGTTTCCGGCGGCCGTGTGCCGATGACCACCGCGGGCCAGCTGCCTCGGGCCGCCTCGAGGAGAAGCCGGCCGATGGCGGGATCGTGTCCGTTGTCTGCTTCCGTGGTCAGGAGCGCCTCGCACCCGAGTTCCCTCGCCAGTGCAGCCCCCGCCAGGATGGCGTCTCGCCTCCCCCGAGGCGCACGGAGCCGGTGATGTGCCACCGGAAGGCCGGAGAGGACCTCGAAGTTCCCGTCAGTGGTGCCGTCGTCGACGACCAGAACCCTGCGACCGTCGGCGAGATACCCCTCGACCACGCTTCGCAGGTCGTGGACAGGGTGTGTCGCCCACAGGACGACCAGCGTCTTCGGACGCTCGGGGGTCATGGCAGCCTTACGAGGGCCCGCGGGCCGAGTCGCCGGTCAGCGGCGGACCGGCGGCCTTTCTGGCGACCACCTCCAACAACATGCCGCCGCTCAGCCACGAGCGAAGGAGATGTGAGTCGATCGCGATCTGCTCGAACCCCGCCGACCGAAGCATCCGCTCCATCTCCCTGCGGCTTCTCGCCCTCAGCCAGAGCCCCTGCCGCATGGCATTGCCGATCTGGGTAAAGAGACGAAAGAGGGAGCGCCGGGCGGTCAGGCAGTACAACGTGCCGCCTGGTTCGAGATGGAGGGCCAGACGGTGGATCAGCGCTGGCAAATCCGCGATGTACTCGAAAGAACAGAAGGCGCAGATCACCGAAAACGCGCCGTCCGGTTCGCACTGTTCTATGTCGCCGAGGAGGATCTTGATATTGGTGAGCCTCTCCGTGAGAGCTTTCTCCTCGAGAATCCGCAACATGTTCCTCGAGACGTCGACGGCCAGCACTTCTCGGGAGTGGCGGGCGATGGGGAGCGTGTAGATGCCGGTGCCTGCCCCTACTTCCAGCACTCGCCCTTTTCCGGCGAAGATCTCCGGCAGGCGGGCAGAGAAGAGTTCCTGTTCCTTGCGCTTGGACAACGACACTGCGGTGCAGAACTGCTCGTGATCATAGGTGGGCGCCAAGTCGTTGTAGAACTGTGCCGTCGGGGTCGGGCCGCGCTCGCGTTCGTCGGAGAGCATGACTTCCTTGCCGATCAGCTGGGCAAGGGGAACGATCTCCACGCCCTTCTCTCGCAGGCCGCGGAGCAGCGCGCCGAACTCCTCGAGGAGCCGGGCGATGTCGCCGCCAGCCGGGACGGCGTCGCGCAGTCGGATCACGTCGCCGTTTCGGCACTTTCGCAACACGCGAGCCGCCAGGCCGGGGATCTGCCGGTTCCCCCGATCCGAGGCCCGGAGGCGGAAGTTCACGCAGGACATCCCGAGGTCGAGGAGAATCGGCCAGAGGCTGGGCCCGTGGATGCCCAGCGGAGGCCGGAAGGCCAGGGGAAAGATCCCCAACGGCTCCAGCACGCGCTGGGTCGCTTCGATCTCGCGCCGAATGGCCTTCTTTCCCCATAGCATCAGGAGAGGGGAGGCGCTGTAGGAGTGGTTGCCGATGGTGTGGCCTCGGGACAGCACTTCGCGCACGAGGTCGGGGTGGCGCTCGGCCTTCGCCCCGGTCACGAAGAAGGTCGCCGGAGCGTGATGGAGGGCGAGCAGGTCGATCAGTCGTGGGGTGACCTCGGGGTCGGGGCCGTTATCGAACGTGAGCGCCACCGCATGGGACACCCCCTTGCCGCGGCTGTTGAGGGGGAGGAAGAAGCGGAACCCCGGGAAGAAGGGAGCGGCGACGCAGAGGACGAGGAAGGCGAGCAGGGGTAGGGCAGCCAACCTGGCGTCCGCGACGAGAAGCACGAGGCACCACTGGATAGAGACCAACGCCACGAGATGGGCGGGCGACAGAGGGCAGATCATCGGTTGCGTTCCTCGATTCGCTCCCGAGAAGCACCGCGAGGGCCGTTGCGGTCGGTGGACGGGAAACCGCCGCGATCCGCCGGCCGAACCGGGCGGCGCCTGCCTCCGACCCCGCCGGAAAGCGTTGGACTAGAGGAGTAACATATGGAAAAGACTGTGGTTGCGCAAGAAGCGATTGCGCCGAGGGGAACGCGGATGGAGCGTCGCTGCCGTACCGATCGACCGATCGAGGCAGCGACGTCTGCTCGAGATCGCCAGTCCCTGAAAGGAAGGCACGGGCATCGAATCGGAATACAGAAAGCCCTTTGACCGTCTGGCCAAAGGGCTTTCTGTTGAAAAATGGCGGTCCCGACGGGATTTGAACCCGTGTCGCCGACGTGAGAGGCCGGTGTCCTAGGCCGGGCTAGACGACGGGACCGTGTTTGCTGATCGAACTGGCTGGGGGAGAAGGATTCGAACCCTCATAAACAGATCCAGAGTCTGCTGTCCTACCGTTAGACGATCCCCCAGCACGCTACGCTCTGGAAGAGGCACCTTATACTGGACCGTCCGAGGCAGTGTCAAGCCGGATTTGCGCGCGCGTAGGCGATCCCGCGCTCGATCCTCTCGAGTGCCCAGTCGCGACCCACGAGCACCAGGGTCTCGAAGATCCCGGGGCTCACGGTGGTGCCCACCAGCGACACGCGGAGCGGCTGTGCCGCCTTGCCGATCTTCAATCCGTGCTTGCCCTCGACCACGGCGTGGAATGCCTCACCGAGCGCCTCCACGGTCCACGCCGGCGCGGCCCGGAAGGCCTGCAGGAGGTCCTCGAGCACCGGGGCTACGGCTGCCGTGAGCTGCTTTCTGGCGTCGTCCGGTTGGAGCTCGAGCGGCCGCACGTAGTACGGCGCGGCCTTGTCGGCGAACTCGGAGAGGAGCTTGCAGCGGGAGCGGAACACCTCGACCAGGGTCTCGAGCTTGGCGGTGTCGGCCGCGTCGTACCCCTTGGCCTCGACGAAGGGGCGGACGAGACTTGCCAGATGCTCGCGCGGGCACTCCTTGATGTAATGGGCGTTGAGCCACAGGAGCTTGTCCGCGTTGAACACGCCCGCCGAGCGCCCGACGCCATCCAGGTCGAAGTGCTCCACGAGCTCGGCCAGGGTGAAGATCTCCTGGTCGCCGTGAGACCAGCCGAGGCGTGCCAGGAAGTTGACCAGGGCCTCGGGAAGGTACCCGGCCTCCCGGTAGCTCTCCACGCTCGTGGCCCCGTGGCGCTTGGAGAGGCGCTTCTTGTCCTGGCCGAGGATCATCGGCACGTGCGCGAACTGCGGCAGAGGGGCGCCCAGGGCTTCGTAGAGCTGAATCTGGCGCGGCGTGTTCGTCAGGTGGTCGTCTCCCCGGATCACGTGGGTGATCTCCATGAGGATGTCGTCGACCACCACCACGAAGTTGTACATGGGGCCGCCGTCGGACCGGAGCAGGATCAGGTCGTCGAGGTCGGAGTTCTCGAAGGACACGTCGCCGCGCAGGAGGTCGTGGACCACGGTCTGGCCCGTCTTCGGGCCCTTGAAGCGGACCACGTGGGGTTTGGACGGGTCCACGTCGATTCGCTCCCGGCAGTGCCCGTCGTACATGACCTTGCCGTCGGCCTTTAGCGCCGCCTCGCGCTTGGCGTCCAAGAGCTCCGGTGGGCAGTCGCACCGATAGGCCTTGCCCTCGGCCAGCAGCCGGTCCACGTGGCCGCGGTAGATCTCGGTTCGCTCGCTCTGGAAGTAGGGGCCCTCGTCCCAGTCCATGCCGAGCCATTTCATGGAGTCGAGGATGGCCTTCGTGCTCGCCTCGGTCGAGCGCTCCCGGTCGGTGTCTTCGATGCGCAGGAGAAACGATCCCCCGTGGCGTCGCGCGTAGAGGTAGTTGAACAGCGCCGTGCGCGCGCCGCCGATGTGGAGGAAGCCGGTGGGGCTCGGGGCGAAGCGGGTCTTCAGGGGAGGCATGGGGCGTCCTTTCGGCGGGTCCCGGACAGCGGAACCGGAATACTTATCCCAAACGGTTCCGCGGTGTCAATAATTCGCGGGCGGCCAAAATTCGTGGCGCCGCCCGCGTCTGACTCGGGGGCCGACAGAATGCGGCCTGCGGCCGCCGCCGGATGGGCGAGCCGCAGGCGGAGGCCGTCCGCTGTGTCTACCCGTGCTGCAGCGTGACCTGAACGGGGAGCGGCTCGTCGACCTTGTAGGACGTCCCGGTCAGGACCACCTGCTTCCCGCGAAAGGTCTGGGCGTTCACGACCAGTGGGCCGAGCAGGTTGGCGGTCAGGCGGGCCCCGCCGTCGCGCGCGGTGACGACGACCAGGACGGCGGCCTCCGCCGGGTCGTCCAGCCCCAGGTCGGAGACCTGGGCCGCGTCGAGCTGGACGTGGTAGTCGGGGAAGAAGAGGGACGGATCGGCGACCAGGAAGCAGCGGTCCGGGTCATCGACCAGCTGGAGGGCCTTGAAGGGCCCTTCGGGGTTCGGATCCATCAGCGCGTACCGCTCGGCGCCCTCGAACCCGAGCATCGGGCCCACGAACCGGACCAGCTTCGCGTCGTCGATCTCGACCGCTCCGAACACCCTCGTCTCGATGATCATGGCTCGCGTCCCTCCAAAGGCTCGACGGGTTGATGGCGCAACCGGACAGACTCCGACGGCCACCCGCTACCGGAGTCCGTGACAGATGTCAAGCGCCGACAGCACCCGGGACCCACCGTCACGAGGAGGACCTGCCTCGGCCGGCGCCTTGCGGTCGGGCAGCGCGTGCGAGATACTGCCGTCCATGCACCGCCGTCCCGTTCGAATCGCCGCACTCTTCCTCGTCGCGTTCCTCGTTGGGGGTTGTGCGGCTCTGTTGCCCCGACCCGAGCCGCCGCGCCTTACGGTGGCCGATGTCACGCTCGCCCAGGTGAACCTGTTCGAGCAGAAGTACGTGGTCCGGCTGCGCGTCCAGAACCCCAATGCTTTTCCCCTGGGGTTGGTCGGCCTGGACTATGTGCTCCGGGTCAACGACCAACCCTTCGCCTCGGGTGTGAGCAGTCACCCGGTCACGGTGCCCGCCTACGGCACCGAGGTCATCGACGTGGAAGCCTACAGCGGCCTGGGGGAGGTCCTGAAACAGTTGTTCGAGCTCGGGAAGGGGATCCCAGAGCGCCTCCGCTACCGCCTGCGGGGCCACGTGCGCCTGGAGTCTCCCTCGTTGGAGGTCCCCTTCGACGAGAGCGGAGAGATCTCTCTGCGGCCTGAGCCGCCGGCGAAGGGGATCTGACGGACCGGTGCCCGACCGGAGAATCAGCCCCGGCCCAGGGTCTCGGTGAAGAAGGCCTCGAGCTGGCGCGCGACCTCGTCGGGGTTCTCGAGGGCGGTCATGTGGCCGGCGCCGGGGACGACGGCGACGCGGGCGCCCGGTGTCTCCCGGGCCATCCGCCGGGCCACGTCCGGAGGGGACAGGGCGTCGTGCTCGCCGGCGAGGAAGAGCAGCGGCACGCGGGCCAGCCGAAGCACGTCCTCATATGATCCCCGTTGGAGGATCGCCTGTACGTCGTGGGCAAACCCGTCGGGTCCCAGCCGGCGCGCCATCTCGAGCAGCAGGTCCCGTGCCGGTCCCGGCCCCGCGTGCTCGGGCGCGAGCACACTGGCCGTGAAGGCGTCGAGCACGTCGTCGAAGCGGCCCTCGTTCAGCAGACGAAGCACCTGGCGGCGTTTCTTCCGGCGCTCGGGCGCATCCGCGAACGCGGTGGTGTCGAGAAGGGCGGCGGAGCGCACCCCCTGGGGCCACGAGCGCAGCACCTCGAACGCCAGGTAGCCTCCCATGGAGAGCCCGGCGAGGCCCACGGCCGAGATCCCCTGCGAGGAGAGGAGGCCGACCACGGCCTGGGCGGCGGTGGGCAGGTCGCCGGTGTCCGCGGTCTCGGGGCGCAGGACAGTGAATCGCCGCGCCAGGGTCCGGGTCACGCCGGCCCACATTCGTCCATCACAGCCGAGCGCGGGCAGCAGTACGACGACAGGACCGCTTCCTTCGTTCTCGCAGCGCATGACACTCCTCGTTCCGTGGGGGATTTGGGCGCCCCGCGCAAGGGTAGTGGCTCGCGCCGGCGCGTCAATGGTGCGACGGGGGGCTGCGACGGGGACTTGCGGCGCACCGCACGGGGCTGGTAGAAGGAAGGACACGGCCGCGGGGGAGCCACGGCGGCCGCGAAGAGAGGTCCCGCCGTGACGAGCCTGACCGCTGCGAGCCCGTTTCATGACGTCCTCGCCTCCGTGCTCTACCGGATGGCTTTTTCCTTCATCTGTGGCGCGTTGGTAGGCGCGGAGCGGGAGTGGAAGGGAAAGGCGGCAGGGCTTCGCACCAACATCCTGATCTGCCTGGGCGCCACCCTCTTCACGATCGGCTCGGAGTTGTCGGCCGTGTTCGTGGGCCACGCGCCGCAGGAGGCCAGCCGGATCACGGCCCAGATCGTGACCGGAGTCGGCTTCCTGGGCGCCGGCGCGATCCTCCACAGCGGCCAGGGGGTGGTCGGGCTCACCACGGCGGCGACGATCTGGTTGGTGGCCGCGATCGGCGTGATCGTCGGCGTCGGGTTTCCGGTCGTCGGCTTCCTCACGGCCGGCATGACCGTGCTGACGCTGGTGCTCCTCACCCGGATCGAGAAGCGGATCATGGGGCCCTGCGACATGAAGACGCTCCAGGTTCACGTCGGACCGGACCGCTCGCTGGAACTGGCGCGGATCGAGGCGGTGCTCGCTGCGGCCGTGTGGTCTTCCCACTCCGTGCGGGTCCGAACGGTCGACGGTGGGACCACCTTCGAGCTTACCTACTGCGCGAGGCACCCGTCGCACCGCGCCGTGCTCTGGGAGTTGGGACAGGTCACGGAGCGGCGCTCGGCCCCGTTGTTGCGGGCCAGACCCGAAAGCGGAGAGTGAGGGGAGCACCGTGACCGAAAGCGCTGAGCTCATCGATTGTCGCGGCCTCGCATGCCCGGAGCCGGTGCTTCGAACCAAACAGGCCCTGGATGGAGTCGCCGAAGGGGTCGTGGCCGTGCGCGTGGATTCTGCCGCCTCCCGGGACAACGTGAGGCGCTTCGCAGAGTCTCAGGGTGCGGCGGTGGCCGTGGAGGACGAGCCCGGCGGGGGCTGGGTGCTCCGGATCGCGAAGGGCTTCCGGTGCGACATGCCCGGGCCGGCGCCGGCAACCGCGGTCGACCTGCCCACGGCGCTTCTGGTGACTACCGACGCGATCGGCCCCGAGCCGGAGCTGGGCCGGATCCTGATGCGCGCGTTCCTCGGGGCGCTCGGCAAGGCATCGACTCTTCCGGCCAAGGTGCTGTTCCTGAACCGGGGCGTGTTCCTAACGACCGGCGGTTCGGATGTCCTGGACATCCTCCGGGAGCTCGAGGTCGCCGGCGTCACGGTGCTGAGCTGCGGAACCTGCCTGGAGTTCTTCCGCAAGCGTGACGACCTGGCCGTGGGCCAGGTGTCGAACATGTACGAGACGGTCGAGACCCTCACCGGTCGCTATCGGGTCGTCACCCTCTCGTGATCCCTCGCAAGGAGGCGCCATGGCGCTTCGGCTGACCCAGCTTTCGCGCGCGGCCGGTTGAGCGGCCAAGATCGGGCCAGGGGACCTGGCCTCGACCTTGGCGCGGCTGGACGTACCGGTGGACGACAACGTGCTCGTCGGCGTGCACACGGGTGACGACGCCGGTGTCTACCGGCTCGCCGAGGACCTCGCCCTGGTGCAGACCGTCGACTTCATTACGCCGGTGGTCGACGACCCGTTCCTCTTCGGACAGATCGCGGCGGCCAACTCCCTCTCCGACGTGTACGCCATGGGGGGTGTGCCCCTGACCGCCCTCAACGTCGTCTGCTTCCCGGCCTGCGAGCTCGCGGGTGGAGCGCTCGGCGAGGTGCTGGCTGGCGGGGCCTCGAAGCTCCGGGAGGCGGGCGCGAGCCTGGTGGGCGGCCACACGATCGACAATCCCGAGCTCGTCTACGGCCTCGCGGTGACCGGCCGGGTGGACCCGCGCCGCATCCTGACGAACGGCGG
This sequence comes from Deltaproteobacteria bacterium, assembly GCA_016214985.1. Lineage (GTDB taxonomy): Bacteria > Desulfobacterota > Deferrisomatia > Deferrisomatales > JACRMM01 > JACRMM01. Next base: position 84,232 of record JACRMM010000008.1, read on the forward strand.
GGCCCGGCCCGGGGACCGGCTCGTGCTCACCGAACCTCTCGGCCTCGGGGTCGTGGCCACGGCCCTGAAGGCGGGCCTGGCCGCACCGGAGGACGAGCGGCTCCTCGGCGAGGTGATGGCCCGGTTGAACCGAGTGGCCGCGCGGTGGATGCAGGAGCACGGGGCCACGGCCGCCACCGACGTGACGGGGTTCGGGTTCGCGGGGCACGCCCTCGCGATCTGTCGCGAGAGCCGGGTCGATGCCGTGATCGACTGGGGCTCGGTGCCGCTCCTCCCCGGGGCGAGGGCCGCCTTGGGGAGCGGCCTGATCCCGGCCGGCGCCTACCGCAACCGTGACGCGTACGCGAGCCGCCTGACGATTGCATCTCCCGACGCCGATTCGATCGGCCTGCTCCTCTGTGATCCCCAGACCTCGGGCGGTCTGCTGGTGGCGCTCCCGCCCGAGCGGGCGGAGGCTTACGCGCGCCGTTTGCGCGATGAGGGGCTTTCGTACGCGCGCGTCGTGGGCGAGGTCCGCTCCGGCGCGGGGCGGCTGGCGGTGCGGTGACCGGTGTCGCGTCACCGTCCTGGGGCGGCGGTTCGGGGCGATTGGGATTGACTCCGTCCGTGGGTCCCCCTAGATTCCTTGCGCGGGTCCACGGTAGATGTCACCCGGAGGGTTCCATGAAGAGAGTGTGTCTCCTGGTCTCGGCGTGCCTGATCCTCGGCGCCGTGGCGTGCGGAAAGAAGGGGCCGATCCTCATCGGGGTAGTCGGAGACCTGGAGAGCGAGCAGCACGGGGGAGACAGCGGCTTTCGCAACGGTGTCTTCCTGGGGATTGAGGCGGTCAACGACCGCGGGGGCATCGACGGCCGGCCGCTTCAGGCGTTGACCGGCAACGACCAGGGGGACCCGGACACGGTTGCTCGGGTGGACGAGAAGCTGGTGGCGAGCGGTGCCGTCGCCCTGCTGGGCCACAACACGAGCGCCACCACGGCGGCAGCGTTGCCCGTGATCGCGCGCCACCGGATTCTGCTCATGGGGCCCGAGGCGACCTCATCGGAGTTTGCCGGGAAGAAGGACTTCTTCGTGCGGGACGAGGTGCGCGAGCAGGCGTTCGCCGACGCTCTGGCCGAGTACGCGGTGAAGACGATGAAGCTCTCCTCGGTCGGAGCCTTGATCGATGCGAAGAACCGACCCTTCACAAAGCCCTTCTTCGAAGCCTTCCAGAAGAAGATGAAGGCCTTGGGTTCCGAAGCCGAGCCCCTGTACCTCTACGAAGTGCTCGACACGGTTGAAGCCGGCCGTCAGGTCGACGCGTTCCTCTCCCGAGGAGGGCAGGCCGTGCTCCTGGTGACGAACGGGGCCGACACGCGAAACCTCGCCCAGATGGTGCGCCGGGTGCGCGACGATGTTCCCCTGCTCGGCACGCCGTGGGCGATCCCTCCGGCCGTGGGAATGGGCGGCGCGGTGCCGCCCGAGGACCTTGTCCTCCCGCTCACGTGGGATCCGGACAGCCGGTCGCCGGCATACCTGGAGTTCAAGAAGACCTACGAGCAGCGGTTCTCCCACCCGGTCGACTATCACGCCGTACACGCATACGAGGCCGTGCAGATCCTGGCCAAGGGCCTCGAAGAGGCCGGCGGAAAGGCCGAGAGGCTGCCGCAAGCGATCGCGAAAACGGCCCAGTTCGAGGGACTCCAGGGGCCCATCCAGATCGACCCCTACGGCGATGCGGAGCGGACGATCTACATCAGCCGCGTGGTCGGGGGACGGCTGCACCGCGTGTGGCCGCCGGCGAAATAAAAAAGAGCCGGAGGGCGGCGAAAGGAGGGAAGCCGCGCTCCGGCGAGAGATGCGTGTCCCGGAAGCCTAAGGCTCCCGGGTTTGTGCTTCTCTGATCGACCGGTGGCCGAGGGGACTTGAGCCGGATCCACACTTTTCTTGAGGGACCGTGCCGCTTTCCGGACGTGGAGGCCGCGCGCGGGCGCCCCGTTGGACGCGGGTCCCAACCTCCCGTCTGCCTCAGCTCCGGTCGTTGTGCCTGGACGATCGGGGGCCTTGACCCACACCGTCGCCCGGAATCCGATGCCCATGCCCGACCGCCCCGCCCCGCCCCTTGCCACGGATCGGCGCCCCTCCCTGGAGGCGACGCTTCGGTTCGCGCTCTCCTCGGGAGCCTGGATCGTCGCCGGTGCGCCCGCTCGATCTCCGGAGGTGGCCTTGCCCGAGCCAACCCAGGGAGCGGCGGCGGAGGCTCTCCTCCGAGCAATCCGCGAGGACCTCGGCGACTGTCGGAGGTGCCGGCTGTGGGAGAAACGGGCGCGCCTCGTGTTCGGCGTGGGAGATCCCGGCGCGCGCCTGCTCTTCGTGGGCGAAGGGCCGGGTGCGGAGGAAGACCGCCGGGGCGAGCCCTTCGTCGGGAGGGCCGGGCAGCTTCTCGACCGGATGATCGGCGCGCTCGGCCTGGAGCGCCGGCAGGTGTACATCGCCAACGTGGTGAAGTGTCGGCCACCGAGCAACCGGGAGCCCGCGGAGGACGAGGCCTCGACCTGTCTGCCGTTTCTATGGCGGCAGATCGAGGCCGTGCGTCCGCGGGTGGTGTGCGCGCTCGGCGCCCACGCGGCGCGCAGCCTCCTGGGCGCCGAGGGCCCGTTGGGCGCTCTGCGTGGCCGCGTGCACGTGGCCCGGGGATGGACCGTTCTGGCGACCTACCACCCCGCGTACCTCTTGCGAAACCCCTCGGGCAAGCGGCAGGCCTGGGAGGACTTGAAAAAAGTAAAGGCCCTTCTGGAAGGGGAGGCGTGAGAAGGCCGCCCCTGGACGTCGATTCTCCGTGAGGTACCGGGGCGTCCTTCCGATCGCCGTGGCCATGGGGATCTGGTCCTCGTGGGGCCTTTTCGTCCGCTGGCTCGCGTTGCCTCCCTGGGTGGTCTCGTTTTACGTCGGGCTCGTGTCCTGCGCCTGCTCCGCGCTCCTGTGGGTCGCGGGCGGCGGCGCCGTGGGGCGCCTGTGGCCCCGCGCGGACCACGGCCGGCTCCTGGCCCTGGGGCTTCTCTTCGCGGCGAATAACGTCCTCTTCCTCTCGGCCTACGAGCGAACCACGGTGGCCAATGCGGTCCTCACCCATTACACGGCGCCGCTCTTCGTGGCCGTGTTGGCGCCGATCACCCTGGGCGAGGCGCTGATGCGGCGGACTCCGCTGGCTCTGCTGCTGGCAGGGCTGGGAACGGGGCTCCTCCTACCGGGCCTCGACCTCTCGGGCCGTCACCTCGAGGGGCTCTTGATGGGAACGGGGAGCGGTCTCGCCTACGCGGGCCTGGTCCTCCTGGCGCGCCACCTGAGCCCGCGCCTCCCGGGCTCGCTCTTGCTCTTCTGGCAGAACGGGATGACCGTGCTGCTCCTGGCGCCCTGGGCGGTGCGCCTGGGCGTACCCGCCGGGGGACGAACCTGGCTCGCCCTGCTGGTGCTCGGGACCGTGCACGCCACGGTCGCGGGGCTGCTCTACCTGTCCGGCATCCGGAGCGTGAAGGCCCAGGCCGCGGCGGTGCTCGGCTACCTGGAACCCCTGGGCGCCGTGGCGCTGGCCGCCCTGTTCCTCGGGGAGAGCCCCGGGCCCCTGGGGCTCGTTGGCGGCGCGCTGATCCTCCTGGGCGGCGGGCTCGTGGCCCTGGAGCCCCGGGAGACGGCGGTGCGCGCATGAGACGCAGCGACTTCAGCTACTACCTTCCGCCGGACCGCATTGCCCAGGTGCCGGCGGAACCCCGCGACCGCGCCCGCCTGCTGGTCCTGCGTCGAGATGGCCCGATGCTGACCGACGCGACGTTCTCCGACCTCCCGGGCTGGCTCTCCCCCGGAGACGTGCTCGTCGCGAACGACACCCGCGTCGTGCCGGCGCGCCTTCGGGGAACGAAGGACACGGGAGGGCGGGCCGAGGCGCTGCTCGTGGCGCGTGAGGGAGCGCGCCGCTGGGAGGCGCTCCTCGGCGCGTCCAAGAGGTCGAGACCGGGGGCGCGCATCCGCCTGTCGCCCGACGCGTCGCTCCGGGTGTTGGAGGAGCGCGGCAGCGGCCTGTACCTGGTGGAGCTCGAGGCGCCCGCCGGGGTGGATGCGGACGCGGCGCTCGAGACGCTGGGCGAGGTGCCCCTTCCGCCCTACATCCGCCGCGAGCGCCCCGACCCCCGCGATCGGGCCCGGTACCAGACCTTGTTTGCGCACCCGGACAAGGGGGGCTCGGCGGCTGCTCCCACGGCGGGGCTTCACTTCACGCCGGGCGTGCTCGAGGCCCTTGCCGCCCGGGGCATCCTGTGCGTCACGGTGACCCTGCACGTGGGGCCGGGGACGTTTCTGCCCGTCCGGGTGGACGACGTCTCCGAGCACCGGATGCACCGGGAGTGGTACCAGGTCTCCGCGTCGTCCTCGTCGGCGGTCAACCGGGCCCTGGACGAGGGCCACCGCGTGGTCGCCGTGGGCACGACCGCGACCCGGGTGCTCGAACACTGTGGCCGCAGCGGTCGCGTCGAGCCGGGCTCCGGCTGGACCGAGCTGTTCCTGAGGCCGGGCCATGAGTTTCGCATCATCAAGGGCCTCGTCACGAACTTTCACCTGCCCGAGTCGACCCTGTTGATGCTCGTGTGCGCCTTCGCGGGCCGCGATCCGGTGCTCTCGGCCTACCAGCACGCCGTGGGGGCGGGGTACCGGTTCTTCTCCTACGGGGACGCCATGCTCCTCCTCTGACCAACCCCTGCGCCCGGTCGGTCGCTCCTGGTCGCCGTGTCGTGACCCGAGAGGCTGAGGACGGGAGGCAGAGGGCGAAGGGAAGTCCCGTGCCCGATTTCGACCTGATCGCAGAGGACCCGAGCGGCGCGCGGCGCGGCCGGCTGCGCCTCGTCCACGGCACGGTGGAGACGCCGGCCTTCATGCCCGTGGGCACGCAGGCGACGGTCAAGGCCATGACGCCGGAAGAGCTCGAGGCCCTCGGCGCCGAGATCATCCTCAGCAACACGTACCATCTCTACCTTCGGCCGGGGCACGAGACGATCCGGGAGCTGGGCGGGCTCCATCGATTCATGAACTGGCATCGCCCCATCCTCACCGACTCCGGTGGGTTCCAGGTGTTCAGCCTCGCGGGGCTCCGAAAGATCGACCCGGACGGCGTGACCTTCCAGAGCCACCTCGACGGCTCGCGACACCGACTCACGCCGGAGAAGGTCGTGGAGATCCAGGAGGCGCTGGGCTCGGACGTGATGATGTGCCTGGACGAGTGCCCCCCGCATCCGTCGAGCCGCGACTACCTGGAGCGGTCCCTCGAACTCTCCAACCGCTGGGCGGCGCGCTCCCTGGAGTGTCGGACGCATCCTGAGCTCGCGCTGTTCGCCATCCTTCAGGGCGGCATGCACCTGGATCTGCGGCGTCGCGCCGCCGAGTTCCTGTCATCGTACCCGTTCGACGGGTTCGCGGTGGGCGGGCTGTCGGTGGGCGAAGGGCAGGAGACGATGCTCGAGACCTTGGCCGGCACGGCCCCGCACATGCCGCGGCAGAAGCCTCGGTACCTGATGGGGGTCGGTACCCCCCTCGACATCGTCGAGGCCGTGGCGCTGGGCATCGATCTCTTCGACTGCGTGCTGCCCACGCGGACCGCGCGCAATGGAATGGTCTTTACTTCACAGGGCAAGATTGCTATAAAGCACGCGCGGTTCGGGCGGGATCCCCGGCCTCTGGACGAGGCGTGTGACTGCCATACCTGCCGAAACTACTCCCGGGCGTATTTGAGACACCTGTTCAAGTCCCGCGAGATTCTGGCATCCCGGCTGAACACCCTGCACAACCTCACCTACTACTCGAACCTCATGCGCCGCATCCGTGCCGCCGTGGAGGCGGGGCGGTTCGTCCAGTTCCTGCGGGAGTTCCGAAACGGGGAGGGGCGGGCAGGGGGTGGCGTCGAGGACTGTGACTGACGAGAGAGCTCTCGGGCCTATGCTGCTGAACGGCGGCAGGGCAAGGGAGACCCACACCAGGAGGAGCGACGATGTTTCCGTTCACGGCTGACGTGGCGCACGCGATGGGAGGATCCGGAGCGGGGGGCGGTGACCCGACCCAGCAGTTCATCGGGCTGCTTCCCTTGGTGGCGATGTTCGCCATCTTTTACTTCCTGCTCATCCGGCCCCAGCAGAAGAAGGCCAAGGAACACAAGGCGATGCTCGAAGCCCTGAAGAAGGGCGACGAGGTCATCACCTCGGCCGGGATGATCGGTCGAGTCACGGCGCTCGCCGAGGACGTGGTGACCGTGGAGGTGGCTCCGGACGTCAAGATCCGGTTCCAGCGCAACGCCATCGCGAGCGTGAAGAAATAGAGAAGGGGCGGGGACGAGTCGACTCGACCCCGCCCCTGGTCCGACCCATTCCCCTGACGTGCACTCCCCGGCGAGGAGCGGTCTGCGATGATTCAGAGTCTCAAGTGGCGCACGGCGCTGATGCTGGCGGTGATCGTGCTCGGCGTCTTCTTCCTCCTGCCGACGATCCTCGGTCCTGACTCCGGTCTGCCGGACTTCCTGGCCAAGCGCAAGTTGAACCTCGGCCTCGATCTCCAGGGCGGCATGCACCTGATGCTCGAGGTGGAGGCCGAGAAGGCGGTCGAGAACAGCCTCAACAGGATCGGCGGCGACCTGAAGGACAGCCTTCGGGAGAAGGGCTTGCGCGCCCGCTCCATCGAGGCGCACGGGGGCGAGGTTGTGGTGCTCGTTCACGACGCCGGCACGGCCGACCAGCTTCAGGCCTTGGTCGCCAAGAACTACCCCGGTCTGGAGACCGCCCGCAAGGAGCAGACCGCCGAGGGCGTGAGCCTCGCCTTCGCCCTCTCGAAGCGGGAGATCCAGGACACCGAGAAGCGCGCCGTCGAGCAGGCCATCGAGACGATCCGCAACCGGATCGACCAGTTCGGCGTGACCGAACCGCTCATCGTAGGCCAGGGTGACCGCGACATCCTCGTGCAGTTGCCCGGGGTCAAGGATCCGGAGCGGGCCATTGCGCTCATCGGGAAGACGGCGCAGCTCGAGTTCCGGATGCTCGACGAGAGCGTGCCGCTCGACCAGGCGATCGCCCAGGGCCCTCCCCTGGGGAGCGAGATCCTGTACGGCAAACAGATCGATCCGGTGACCAAGCAGGTGATCGGCCGGGGCGAGCCGTACCTGGTGCAGAAGCGCGTGCCCATGACCGGCGACGTGGTCAAGGACGCCAAGGTCCAGATTAACCAGCAGTACAACGAGCCTTACGTCAGCATGGAGTTCAACAGCACGGGTGCCCGGCTCTTCGAGCGTATCACCGCCGAGAACGTGGGCAAGAAGATGGCCATCGTCCTCGACGGGGTGGTGCAGTCGGCCCCGGTCATCCGGGAGCGGATCGGCGGCGGTCGGGCGCAGATCACCGGGAGCTTCGGCATGGAGGAGGCGAGCGACCTGACGATCGCGCTTCGCTCCGGCAGCCTTCCCGCGCCCGTGAAGATCCTCGAGCGGCGGACCGTGGGGCCGTCGCTGGGTCTCGACTCCATCCACTCCGGGCTCATGTCGGCCGGGATCGGCAGCCTCCTGGTGGTCGCGTTCATGGTCGTGTACTACAAGGGGACCGGCTTCGTGGCCGATCTGGCCCTCATCGCTAACCTGGTGCTCATCGGGGCGACAATGTCGCTCTTCGGAGCTAGCCTGACGCTGCCCGGCATCGCGGGGATCGCGCTCACCGTCGGGATGGCGGTCGACGCCAACGTGCTCATCAACGAGCGCATCCGCGAGGAGCTGCGGCTCGGCAAGTCGGCCCTGAACGCGGTGGAGGCCGGCTACCACAAGGCCTTCAGCGCGATCCTCGACTCCAACCTCACGACGATCATCGCGGCCATTTCCCTGTACGCCTTCGGAACCGGTCCCATCAAGGGTTTCGCGGTCACGCTGTCGATCGGACTGGCGTGGAGCATGCTCACGGCGATCACGGGAACGCGGGTCGCCTTCGACTGGATCCTGCGCCGGGGCAGCGTGAAGCGCCTGAGCATCTGAGGTAGGGCGCGCTCGCCGAACGCGCCGCGGTGGGCCGCGGCGCGATAAGAAGGACTTCCGCGGCGGGGCAAGCCCCGCCCTAGAGGAATCGGAGCGATCATGGAGCTTATTCACCCGAACACGAACTTCGACTTCCTGGGGAAGAAGAAGTACTTCATCACCTTCAGCCTCGTGATGCTCACGCTCAGCCTCGTGAGCTTTGCGGTTCGCGGACTGCGGTACGGCGTGGACTTCGCAGGCGGAACGGTCGTCCAGATCCGCTTCCAGAAGGCCGTGGGCCCGGAGGCGATCCGTACGGTGCTTCGAGGGCAGTTGGGCGGCAACCCGGTCGTGCAGTCCTTCGGCAGCAACAACGAGTACATCATCCAGACGGAGCAGTCGACCGAGGACCTGGAGGGGCTGTCCAAGCGGATGCGTGACAGCCTCTCGACGGCGCTCTCCGACCCCGGCGCCGAGGTGCGACGGGTCGAGATGGTGGGCCCGAAGGTCGGCAAGGACCTTCGCAAGAAGGGGGCCCTCTCCGTTCTCGTCTCCATGGTCGGGATTCTCGCGTACATCTGGCTTCGCTTCGAGTTCAGCTTCAGCGCCGGCGGTGTCCTCGCGCTCTTCCACGACGTGATCGTCACCCTGGGGGCGGTGTCGCTGCTCGGCATCGAGTTCGACCTGACCGGGCTCGCGGCGATCCTGACCATTGCCGGTTACTCCATCAACGACACGATCGTGATCTTCGACCGCATCCGGGAAAACATGAAGAAGTCCGGGAACAAGGGAGACCTGGAGGTCACGATGAACCGCAGCGTCAACGAGACGTTGAGCCGTTCGGTGCTGACCGTGGGCACGGTGCTCCTGATCGCGGTGTCGCTCTTCTTCCTGGGAGGGCCGGTGATCCACAACTTCGCGTTGATCATGCTCGTGGGCGTGGGCTACGGTTGCTACTCCTCGATCTACATCGCGAGCCCGATCGCGCTCTGGATCGACAAGCGCGCGGACCGAAAGAAGCTCGCCCGGGCGGCAGCGTGAAGAGCGGCGCTTTCAGCGATCAACCATCAGCGGTTCGCTTGAAGCCTTGGGTTTCGAGCTCTTCGCTGAGAGCTGACCGCTGACCGCCGTCTCCCGTGCATCGCCGCTGGGTCCTGAGAGAGTCTGATTCGAGAGCCCGGGGCGTTCTGGCCCGGGCTCTTGACGTTTCGCCCCTCGTAGCGGCGGTGCTGGTCTCCCGAGGGTTCGGGGATGCCGCCGAAGCCCGCAGCTTCCTCAACCCCTCCCTCGCCTCCCTTCCCGACCCCGACGGCATCCCGGGCATGGCCGCGGCTGCCGAGCGCGTCGCCCGGGCGGCTCACGCGGGAGAGACGGTCTGGGTCTACACCGACTACGACGCGGACGGCGTGACCTCGGCGGCCCTCCTGTCCGAGTTCCTCGGTCGGTGCCGCATCCCCTGCCGGGTGCGCCTGCCCCGGAGAGACCGCGAGGGCTACGGTCTGCATCCCGACGCGCTGCGCGACATCGCCGCCGAGGGTGGCACGCTCGTGGTCACGGCCGATACGGGCATCTCCTCCGTGGCCGAGGCCCAGCTCGCCCGGGAGCTCGGGATCGACCTCGTCGTCACCGACCATCACACGCCCGGTCCGGAGCTTCCGGCGGCCGCGGCGGTCGTGAACCCGAAGCTCCTCGGCAACACGTACCCCGACGCCATGATCGCAGGGGTCGGGGTGGCCTGGAACCTGGCCGCGGCCGTGCGCCGGAGGCTCCGCGACGCCGGCTGGTTCGGAGACGCCGTGGAGCCTGACGTTCGAGATCTGCTGGACCTCGTTGCGTTGGGGACGGTGACCGACGTGGCGCCGCTGCGGGGCGTGAACCGGGCGCTGGTCGCCGCGGGCCTTCGGCGCCTCAACGAGCCCGGGGCGCGCGTCGGCGTGGGGGCTCTGCGGGCGGTGTCGACGGTGAGGGGAGAGCTCAGGGCTGGGCACATCGGCTTTCAGCTCGGGCCTCGCCTGAACGCGGCGGGCCGCATGGAGGGACCCCAGGACGCCCTGGACCTCCTGCTGTGCGCTGACCCCGGCGAAGCGCAGCGACTGGCCGAGCGGCTCGACGCCCTGAACCGGCGCCGGCAGGGCGAGGAGCGGGCCATCGTCGGCGAGGCCTCGGGGCGGGTACGGCGTGAGGGGTGGATTCCCGAGCGCTGGAGCCTCGTGGTCGAGGGGGAGGTGTGGCACGAAGGGGTGCTGGGGATCGTGGCGTCGCGGCTCGCCGACACCTTCCACCGGCCGGCCGTCGTTGTCAGCCTGGCCGCCGGGAAGGGGTCGGCGCGCTCCATCGCAGGGCTCCACCTGGTGGAGACGCTCGCCGACTGTGCCAGCCACCTGGAGCGGTTCGGGGGCCATGCCGCCGCCGCCGGGCTGCGGGTGGCGGAGGGGGAGCTTCCCGCCTTTCGCGCGGCCTTCGAGGAGGCGGTGCACGCTCGTCTCACCGAGGAGCAGTTGACGCCCGTCCTGTGGCTCGACGCGGAGTTTTCGCTGCGCGACCTCTCCGTGGCCGCGGTGGGCGAGCTGCCGGCGCTGGAGCCATTCGGCGCCGGCAACCCCACGCCGGTGCTGCTGGCGCGCCGCGTCGGCGTCCTTGACGTTCGGCCCATCGGCCAGGAGGGTATACACCTCAAGTTTCGTCTGGAGCAGGGTGGACGGCGCTACGACGGCCTCGCCTGGAGGAAGGCCGAAGGGCTTGCCCGCGTGCGGCCCGGCCAGACCGTCGACCTCGCCTACACACCCCAAGTCAGCGAGTGGAACGGGGCGCTTCGGGTCCAGGTGGTCGTGGAAGGGATGCGGCCCGCGCAGGCATGACAGCGTGCGCCGGGGCGGCGCTACGCCGTTCGAAGCGCCGCGTGGAGCGCGCGCAGGAGAGCGTCCGACCGGTAGGGCTTCTGGATGAAACCCGCGAGGCCGTGCTCCGTGAAGCGGTTGATGGCGTCCTGTTCGTTGTACCCGCTCGTCAAGACGACGCGGACGTCGGGCCGGAGGCGACGCATCTCGCGGAATACTTCCTCGCCGTTCATCCGGGGCATGGTCATGTCGAGCACCACGGCTTCGATCTCTCCGCCGTGGGTCCGAAACACGTCGACCCCTTCCTGGCCGTCCGCTGCGGTCAGCACCGAGAAGCCTCGCTCCTCGAGCATCGCTGCGGCCACCGATCGGGCGGTCGCGTCGTCGTCCACGACGAGCACGGTGCCGCTTCCCCGCCACAGTGCCTCGGCGTCGCCTTCGCCCGCCGCCGCAGGGGCGGCAGGATCCGAACGGTGGGCCTCGGCCAGGGGGAAGAATACCTTGAACGTGGTGCCCTGGCCGACCTCGCTGTAGACCTTGACCGCTCCTCGATGGCCCCGAACGATACCGAGCACCGCCGCCAGCCCGAGACCTCGACCGGTCGCCTTGGTGCTGAAGAACGGGTCGAAGACCCGGGCCTGGGTCTCCCGGTCCATGCCGCATCCCGTGTCGCCGACCTCCAGGTACACGTAGGTGCCCTCGGGCAGATCATCGTCGACGTAGACTCCGGAGAGGTACCGGCGATCGACCTCGGTGACGCCTGTGGTCACGCGGATCGCCCCGCTGGCGCCGCCGAGGGCGTCCGAGGCGTTCGTGATGAGGTTCATCACGATCTGACGCCCCTGGGTGGCGTCCATGGAAACGGTCGGCAGGTTCGGTGCCAGGTGGAGGGTCAGGCGGGCCTTCTTCGATACCACGGTGTCCAAGAGGCGGACCATCTCCTCGACCAGCGAGGACAGGTTCACGGGCTCGACGGCGAAGCGGCCTTTGCCGGAGTACGCGAGCATCTGGTTGGTGAGGTCCGCGGCGCGCTGCGATGCCGCGTCGATCTTCTGGAGATGAGGGCGCGCCGGGGAGTCCGGTGGAAGCTTTCGCAGGGCGAGGTCCGCGTTGCCCATCATTCCGGTCAAGAGGTTGTTGAAATCGTGGGCGATTCCGCCGGCGAGCACCCCGAGGCTCTCGAGCTTCTGGGCATGTTGGACCTTGGCGTCGAGCTGCCGCCGTTCCTGCTCGGCGTGCTTGAGCGGCGTGATGTCCTCGAGCACCCGGATGTAGCCTGCGGCGGCGCGGTCCGCCCCGATCAACGGGAACGCCCGGAGCCGAATCCACGCGCGGGTGCCGTCGGGGCGCTCTCGCTCGACGTCCACCGCGGCGGGCCGCCGGGTCGCCAGGGCTGCCGCCCCCGGGCAGTCTGGGCAGACGTCGCCTCGATGCTCGAGTGCCTCGAAGCAGAGGGAACCCGCCAAGTCTTCCGCGGGCCGGCCGAGCCAGCGCGCCAGGGCCGCGTTGGTGGCGCGGAGCCGGTGGTCGGGGCCCACCAGGGCGATCCCCAGGTCGACGTTGTCCGCCAGGGTCCTGTACTTCTCCTCGCTCTCCTGCAGGGCAGTCCAGGCGGCCTCGCGGTCCCTCACGTTGCGGATGAGGCCCCGGGAGCTGAGGAGAATCCCCGCCATTCCCGCGAGCCACAGCGCGCCGTGCCCGACGAGCGCGGTTGCGATCGTCGCCCGGGCGCGCGTCCAGTAGCCCTCCAGGGGCACGGCCACGCTCACCGCGCCTCCGATTCGTCCCTCGGCGAGGCCCCGCCCGGAGTGACAGCGCAAACACGGCCGGTCCATGACCACGGGCCGGAGGAAGCGAAGGTGCCGGCGGCCGTCGATCTCGCCCACTTCGAAAACTTCCGGGCGTCCGGCGGCGACGGCGGCGAGCGCTGCCGCCTCCCAGGCATCCGGCGCGTTGGCGGGGTTCAGGGGAGTCACGCTGACGAGGCGGTTGTGCAGGGCTTCGGGTTCCAGCGCCGTCCCAGGGGGCTGGCAGTCCATGTAGGAGGGCGTGATCTGGGTGAGGACCTCACCGGACTCCGTGCGCAGGTCGCGGGTCGCCACAGCAGAGAGATAGGGACTGGGCCGGGTCTGGGCGGTGGCTCGGACGTAGACTTCACCTTGCGCGGCGCTCCAGGTGCGGAAGGCGAGCTCGCGCTCGTAGCTCGCCACGGCAACCGCGCGCGCGTCCGCCACGATCTCCGCGCGATGAATCGACAGGTTCCACCCCGCCGAGGCGGCGACCAGGGCCGTCCACAGTCCGATCAATCCCCACGAGAATCGGCGAAATCGAGCTGCAGAGAAGGGGGCCCACCCTTCCTGGTGCACCGGCACACCTCCACCCCGCCCGAGTGTCGCTGTGTCCCCCGGCCACCCCCGGGCCCAGCGCGCCGATCATACCGCCGGCGAAGCGGCCAGAAAAGGGCCAATTGTCCGGTTTCCAACCGCTTATCTCATGAAGCGGAAAACACGGTTGGAGCTGTTGGAACCGGTAGAATCAAGAGGCGCGAATCAGGTCTTGCGGCGGTACCCGCAGGCTTTGAAGAAGTGGACAACTTCGAAGGAGTGGTCGATGTTGAAGAGTGTCTCGGTCAGGCTCAGAAACAGGTACCCGTGAGGGAGCAGGACGTCGGCGAGGTTCTTGAGCACCCTGGCCTTGGAGTCGCGGTCGAAGTAGATGAGCGCGTTGCGACACAGGATCAGGTCGGGCCTCGGGAAGGCGCGCAGCGAGAAGGGGTCCATCAGGTTGGCCACGTGAAACGTGGCGAAGCGCTTCAGGTAGGGGATCAGGACATAGGTCTTGCCCGTCTTCTTGAAGCAGTTCGCCTTCTGCGCCTCCGGGCACGCGCGGACGCTGTACTCGGAGAACTCGCCCTTCTGGGCCCTGTCGACCACCTGGGAGTTGATGTCGAAACCGACGATCCGGGTGGTCGGGGCCTCGGCGGGGAACGACTCCTTGAGCAGGATGGCGAGGGTGTACGCCTCCTCGCCGCTGCTGCACGCCGCGCTCCAGATCGTTACGCTGTCGCGCCGCTCGTCCCTGCGCCTCTTGAACAACTGCGGGAGGACACGGTCGCGGAGCACCTCGAACTGGTTGGGCTCCCGGAAGAAGTAGGTCTCGTTGACCGTGACCTGATTGAAGAACTCCCACAGTTCGCTGCGGTTGCCGCGGGCGGTCTTGAGCGCGCCGAGGTATGTGACGGGGTCGGTCGCGCCTGTGGCGGCCATGCGGGTGGCCACGTGGCTCATCAGGCGTTCTCGGTTCTGTTCCTGGAAGTAGATACCGGCCGTTTCGTAGAGAAACGCCCGAAACAGCTCGAACATCGCGTCAGTCTCGGAGGCGGTGGGTCGTCGGACCGATTCCATGCCTGCCTGTCCTCGATGGCCGGTGCTTCAGTGGGCGTGGGAGATGTGGACGAACTCCTGACTCGCCGCGTGCTCATGCTCGAGGTCGAAGACCAGGCGCTCGAGGTCCCAGCACGCCATCTGCGGCCTTGCCGCGCACAGGAGGCCCCACGCCGGGAGCTCGGGGATCACGACCTCGACCTCGGCCGTGCCCCGGAAGAAGGTGAGGCCGGCCAGGTGGGCGAGCTCGTTGGCGAGCGAGACGAGCGCGACCAGGGGGCGCGTCGGCTCGGTCGCCTGTGCCGGTTGGTGGAGCCGCAGGATCACCTCCTGGGTCTCCGGTGCGAGCTGGGACACCTCGGCCAGGAGGGCGCCGGCGGCCTCGGTCCCGAGGCCGAAACCGACCTCGAGATTACGGGCGAGAAACCCGTGCTCCTGGGTGGCCTTGCGCACCGCTCCGGCGAAGGCCGTCGGGTCGGCCTTGGCCAGGGCCAGGTATCCGATGTCGTGGAGCAGTCCTCCCAGGAACTCGGCTCCCCGAAACTTGAGCTCCAGGCGTTCGGCAAGAGACCGCGCGATGAACGCCGTTCCCGTGCAGTGGCTCCAGAACTCCTTCCAGTCGAAGGGGCAGTCGCCGAGAAACCGCTCGCAGCCGTCTACCGAAGCGAACCCGGCGACGATGGCCTTGATCTGGCCCATGCCGACCACGGCCAGGGCCCGGTCCAACGAGTTGACGTGCCGCGAGGCGCCGTAGGCGGCGGAGTTCGCCAATCGCAAGACCCGAAGCGTCAGTACCGGGTCCTGCTCCACCTCGCGCGCGATGTCCGAGAGTGCGGTGTCGTCCTGCGCCAGCAGCTCCAGGATGTGCCGGATGTGGTCCGGGAACGTGGGGAGGTTGGGGTCCTGTTGGAAGGCTCGCCGGAGCTGATCGGTGCGGTCGAGCATCGTGGGTCCTCTGCGGGCGCCGCGGCTGGCGCCCTGCGGAAGCGGTGGAGGCGATGGGGCTCTTATCGGTGGATGCGCCGAAGTCCATGAGGGAGATTACGGGGAGCGGGGGGAGGGCGGACCGGGACCTTCCCTGCGGCGGGCAGGATCCCTGAGCCTCGAGGCCTCGGACCGTCCGATGGAGGAGGACCGAGATGTCTTCGGCCCACCGGATCGTTGCGCCAGAGCCGCCTGCCCGCTCTGCGGGGTGGCCCCGGCCCGCCCCCTGGCGGCGGAGCTCGTCGCGGGACTAGCGGCTGCCGAGGTTCACAAAGTCGATGATCCGCGCGACCTCGAGGTTCGCGAGGCCCAGGCACTTGGCCCCGAGCTCGCGGGCGAGCACGCGCGCGTACGCGTAGGAGTGGATCCAGGTCAGATCGGTGTCGACGACGAGGCTCCGGATCCTGGCGTCGCGCACGCGCCGGGCGCGGTCGAGCGCCTCGTCGAAGGGATCTCTCCCCTCCACGCTGAGGTTCGCGCGGCCGTCGGTCAGGAGCACGAGCAGTGGGGTGCGGCCGGGGTTCTTGCGGGTCTCCTGGCCGAGCGTCTCGAGCGCCTTGGCCAGGGCGAGCGCCAGAGGCGACTTGCCCCCGGTCGGGAGCGCGTGCAGTCGCTTCTGGGCCTGCTCGACGCTCGTGGTGAAGGGCAGGACGAGCCGCGCCTCGGTGCCCCGGAAGGCGAGGAGCCCCACCCGGTCGCGTTTCTGGTACGCGTCGGCGAGGAGCGAGAGCACGATCCCCTTGGCTCGCGCCATCACCTCTTCCGCGGCCATGGATCCGGAGGCATCGACGGCGAAGAGCAGGCTCACGCCCGAGGGGCGCGACAACACCTTCTCCCGGAGATCGCTGGGGCGGATCTGCACCGACGCGGCGTCGGGCGACCCCTCGGCCCGCCGCTTCAACTGGTGGGGCGCCGCCGCCCGCAGGGTGGCGTCGAGCGCGAGGGAGCGGAGCTTGCCCTTGGGAATGCGGGCCCGCACGTAACGGCCCGCATCCGGAGCCGTCTTCTGCTTGATCCGGCGCCCGCGTGCCAGGCGGCGGCGCGTCTGGCGGTTGACGAGGCTCCCCCGCACGCGGAAGGCCCCGCCCGGGGCGTAGACCGTCTCCTCCAGGACCAGTCGGTCGGAGTCCTTCTTCTCAGGGCTCAGATGGGGACTTTTTTTTTTGCCGCGGCCCGCCGGCCGGCCTGCTCTTCCCGGGTGCGGCGGATCGATTGGACCACTGCCTCTTCCGAGAGGATCTTCTCCTCGAAGGGGGTCTTCTTGAGCCGGTGGGGGTAGACGAGGCGTGCCGCCTCGGCGATGTCCTCGTCGCGGACCTCCGTGCGGCCCCGGAAGGCGGCCAGGGCGGAGACGGTCTTCACCATGGCCACGTCGGCCCGGTGGCCGTCCACGCCGAGGTCCACGCTTAGGGTGGCGATCACCTCCAGGCTGTCGTCGTCCACCTCGACCTGGGGCAGGAGGTCTTCGGCGCGCACGATCGCCTCGCGCAGCGCCTGCTCCTGGGGCCGCCAGGCCTCGCGGAAGGCGCGCGGATCGGCTTCGTACGCCCGGCGGCGCTTGATCACGTCGACCCGGAGCGCCGGGTCCCGGATCCCCACCACCTCCACGCACAGGCCGAACCGGTCCAGAAGCTGGGGCCGGAGGTCCCCTTCCTCCGGGTTCATGGTGCCGACCAGGACGAAGTGGGAGGGGTGGGAGTAGGAGACGCCCTCTCGCTCGATGTGGTTGACGCCCATGGCCGCGGCGTCCAGGAGCACGTCGACGATGTGATCCTCCAGGAGGTTCACCTCGTCCACGTAGAGGATGCCTCGGTGCACCTTGCCGAGGATGCCGGGCTCGAAGCGCTGCTCGCCGGTCTTCAGGGCGTGCTCGATGTCGAGAGAGCCCACGACTCGGTCCTCGGTGGCGCCCACCGGCAGGTCGAGCACGCGCATCCGTCGGTGCTCGACCGGGAGCTCCTCGCCGGCCTCGAGCCGCCGCCGGCAGGAGGCGCACATCTCCGACGCGCGCTCGGGGTGGCAGCGGAAGGGGCAGTCGGAAACCATCGGGATGTCCGGGAGAAGTTGCGCCAGGGCGCGCACTGCCGTGGACTTCGCCGTGCCCTTCTCGCCTCGGATCAGCACGCCGTCGATGGTCGGGTCGATGACGTTGGCCACGAGGGCGAGCTTCATCGGCTCTTGGCCAACGAGGGCGGGAAAGGGAAAGACTTCGGACTGGGGCATGGGAACTCCTCGGCGTCGGGAGCGGCGGCGCTGCATGGTACCACGGGCCCCGGAGTCGGAGAATCCCCCGGCGAGGGGAAGGCAGAGGTCCGTCCTGCACGCGAGGCGCGGGGCGTGCCTCGCCCGTCGCTCCGCCGGACGATGCCGAACAGGACCCGGGAGCCCGCGACCGGGACCACCGCGACGCCGCACGCTATGGGGCACCCGGTCACGTCTGCTACACTCCCGGCGCGGCTGCCCATCGATCGAAGGGGCGGCGAGGGGGTTGTTCCGACGAGAAGGAGGGCTCCACGTGCCCGAACGCCAGCGAATCGAGGTCCTTCTCCCGTGGGTCGCCGCCGCCGCGGGCGGCGTTCTGACCTTCCTGGGCTACGCGGGGTTCGACCGGTTCTACCTGGAGTGGATCTGTCTCGTGCCCCTCCTGTGGGCGATCCGGGAGGTCAGCCCGGGCCGGGCATTCCTGCTCGGCTGGGTGGCAGGCGTCGTGACGCACGTCGGCGGGTTCTACTGGATCGTCGGGATGCTCCAGCAGTTCGCCGGGTTGTCGCTGCCGCTGGCGGTCGCCGGCCTCCTTCTCCTGGCCGGAGCGAACGGCCTCGTATTCGCGTTTTGGGGGTGGGGCACGCGGCTCGTCAGCCGCGACGCGCGGTGGTCCCTGGCCTGGGTGTCCCCGGTCGTCTGGATCGCAGTCGAGAAGCTCTGGCCCGAGCTCTTCCCCAACTACCTGGGCGCGAGCCAGTACCGGCTCGTTCTCCTGACGCAGATCGCCGATGTGACGGGCATCCTGGGGCTCAGCTTCCTCGTCGTGTACGCGAACTCCACTGCATTCGTCGTAATGGACCGCCGGCTCTCGAAGCGGCGGTTCCCGTGGGGCTCGGTCGCGGCGTTTGCGGCCGTCGTCGGAGTGGCGCTGGTCTATGGGGCAGTCCGCGTCGGAACCGTCGACCGGACCGCCTCGGTCGCGGAGAAACTGACCGTAGGCGTCGTTCAAACGAACCGCGGGGCGCGCGAGAAGCACGACGACCCGGAGCGATTCCTGCGCGAGCACCAGGAGGCGTCGAGGGCGCTCGCCGCCGAGCGGGCGCCGGATCTCCTCGTCTGGCCCGAGAGCGTCTGCAACCTGGTTCTCGTCGATCGCGAGGGGCGGCTTTCGCCCGAACTGCTCGGCGACACGCGCACGCCCACTCTGTTCGGCGCCGCCCTGCGCCAGGGGCAGGGGGAGGAGCGGCGCGAGTACAACTCGGCCGTGCTGGCGGATGGCACCGGGCGGATTCTCGGCATCTATGACAAGACGGTCCTCATGCCCCTCGGCGAGTACATCCCCTTTGGCGACCGGTTTCCGTGGCTCTACTCGTGGTCACCCCGCTCGGGCCATTTCTGGCCGGGGTCGAGCGAAGAGCCGCTCCTGCTCGGCCGGCATCCGCTTTCGGTGAGCATCTGCTACGAGGACATCTTTCCGGGCTTCATCCGCGCGCTCATGCGCGGTGGCCGCGACCACCGCGTCCCCGAGGCGCTCTTCAACCTGACCAACGACTCCTGGTACGGCGACTCGGTGGAGCCCATGGAGCACCTCGCGCTCGCGAGCTTTCGAGCGATCGAGCACCGCCGCGCACTCGTGCGGGCTACGAACACCGGTATCTCCGCCCTGGTGGACCCGGTCGGACGGCTGGACCTCCGAACCGCCCAGTGGAGAAGGCAGGCCCTCGTCGGGCAGATCTCGCTGATGGAGGGTCGCACGGTCTATGCCGTTCTTGGGGACTGGGTCGGCTGGGTGTGCGTGGTCCTCTCGCTGCTCGGGCTCGGGCAGGCGATCCTGGTCGCCCGGAGGCGGACCGAGAAGGCGAAGGCGCCGGCGAGCAAGGGGAAGAAGCGGCGCCGTTCGCAGCGCCGGTGAAGAGGGAGGGGCGCGGCGGGGAATCGGTGTGCCTGTCCCTTCTGCGCTCCACCTGTCTTCTGTCCGTCGACTCCGGGCTCCGAGTGCTGCCCGTTGACGTGCTCCCGCGCTTCGAGGGTATGATCCGGGAAGGTTGCCGGAGGTCGAGGGTCCGCCGGCGTCCCGAGGATCGCGCGGCAAGAGACCCGGTACAGGAGAGGACGCGAGCGATGCGCATCATCCGGTTCGAAGGGGAAGACGGACGAGTTCACCTCGGCGAGGAACGCGGGAGCGGTCGGGCGGAGGTGCTGAACGGCGACCTTTTCGGGGAGCTTCGGCCGACGGGCGAGACGGTCTGCGTCGGCAGACTCCTCGCGCCCCTGGACCCCGTCAACATCTTCTGCGTCGGTTTGAACTATCGGGCGCACGCCGCGGAGGCCAACGCACCGATTCCAGAGGATCCGGTGATCTTCATGAAGCCGACGACGGCCGTGACCCACCCGGGAGACCCAATCCGTGTTCCGGCCTGCTGCCGGCGAGGACCGGAGGTGGACTACGAGGGCGAGCTGGCGGTTGTCATCGGGACCGCGGCCCGGGACGTGACCGAAGAGGGGGCGCTCTCGTTCGTGCGGGGGTACACGGTGGCGAACGACGTGTCGGCGCGCCGGTGGCAGCGCCACAACGGCGGTCAGTGGATTCGGGGAAAGAGCTTTGACACCTTCTGCCCCCTGGGGCCGGCGCTCGTCACGGCGGACGAGATCCCCGATCCTCAGGTGCTGCGGCTTCGGACGGTCGTCAACGGAGAGGTCCTGCAGGAGGGAACCACCGCGGACATGATCTTCCCGGTGGCGAGGGTCGTGAGCTTCCTGAGCCAGGACACGACCCTGCTCCCCGGTACCGTGATCCTCACCGGCACCCCGCCGGGCGTCGGCTTTGCGAGGACTCCGCCGCGCTTCCTCTCGGTCGGGGATCGGGTGACCGTGGAGATCGACCGCATCGGGGTCTTGACGAACCCGGTGCGATGAAGGGGCTACTTTGGACGGCTGTCTTCCACACGACGGAGATGGGTCGACTGGGTGAGCCGGTCGGAGAACATCACGTAGCCCCGCCGGAACCAGTCGTCGATCCGCCTCATCGCCTCAGCCGCCGTGATCACCGCCGCCGTGGCCACCATCGCTCTCGTGCTCATCACCAATCCTCCCATCGTCGTATCCTCCGCCCGCGGATGCGCTCCAGACAAGACGCGTCCGCGCTGGGATTGAATACTAGACTCGATTGGTGAGGGTTTGGTGAGTCCTCCGTTAGACGTCCGTGAGAACGATTCCCGTCACGGATCTACCCCTCCGCGGCGTCCTTCTCCCGCTTCTCCTTCATCGCCCGCCAGATCTTCTCGTAGGAGAGCGGCAGGCTGTTGACCCGGACCCCCATGGCGTCGAAGATCGCGTTCGAGAAGCATCCCATCGTGGGGTTGGTGGAGCCCTCTCCGACCTCCTTGGCGCCCCAGGGGCCCGCGGGCTCGTGCGGCTCGATCACTCGGGAGTGGATGCGCGGCATGTCGAGCGCCGTGGGGAGGCGGTAGTTCGCGAGGTCGGGGTTCCGGATGTTGCCTTTGTCGTCGAAGAGCACCTGCTCCCACACCGACTCGCCCATGCCCATGGCGAGCGCTCCATGCACCTGGCCATGGAGGAGCCGCGGGTTGATGACGGTGCCGCAGTCGTGCACGTCCCAGACGTCGTGCACGGTGACCTCGCCGGTGTCCTCGTCGATCTCCACCTCGCTCACCTGCACGCCGAAGCTGTAGGCCGGCGACGTGCCGACCGCCGCGCCCTTGAACTTGCCGCCCAACTTCGGGGGCGTGTAGGAGCCGTGGCCCAGCAGCGGGCCCCGCAGCACGAAGTGTTTTCGAGCGACCTCCTCGAAGGTCAGAGGCGCCTCGAGCTCCCGGGACCGGGAGAAGACGAGCCCGTCCCCGCACTCGAGGTCGTCGCAGGGGACGTGGAGCATCACCGAGGCCATCTCCAGAATCTGCTTCTTCACGGCCTCGCCGGCCTGCTTCACGGCCGTGCCCGACATGAGCGTCTGGCGGCTGGCGTAGGCGCCGAGGTCCATGGGCGTCGTCTCGGTGTCGGCCGCCACGATCTTCATCTGCTCGTAGCGGTACCCCATGGCCTCCGCGGCCATCTGGCAGAGGATCGTGTCCGAGCCTTGCCCGATGTCGGTGGCGCCGGTGTAGAGCGTAGCCGCGGTGCCGTCCTCGTGGACCTTGATGAACGCGGCGGCGTGAGGGAGATCCGTCCGGTAGATGGGGTAGCCCGCCCCCGACACGAAGCTCCCGGTCGCCACCCCGATGCCGCGTCCGCGGGGGAGCTTGCCCTTCTTCTCCGCCCAGCCGGAGATCTCGCGGGCTTGCTCCAGGCAGGCTTTGAGCTCGCAGGTGTTCACCTGAAAATCGTTCAGAGTCACGGTGTCGGGCCGCCGGGCGTTGCGCAGCCGGATCTCCATGGGGTCGATCCCCAGGTCCGACGCCACGTTGTCGAGGTGGCTCTCGAAGGCGTACTTGGGTTGAGGCGCGCCGTGGCCCCGCTGGGCCCCGCAGGCGGGCAGGTTCGTATAGAGCCGGAAGAGGTCGAAGCGGTAGTTGTCGAACTCGTAGGTCAGCGGCAGGAGCGCCCCGGCGTAGTAGGCCGTGGCGATGCCGAGACTCGTATAGGCGCCGCCGTCCATGAGGAAGTTCGCGTGGGCTCCGAGCAGCCGGCCGTCGGCGTCGACGCCGGTCGTGATCTCCATGTACTGGGCGTGGCGGCCGCGGTTGTGGCGAAACATCTCGGCCCGGTCGTAGAACATCCGGACCGGCCGCCCCGTCCGGCGCGCGAGCACGGCGCCCGAGAACTCGAGGCCCGTGGGCTCGAGCTTCCCGCCGAAGCCACCGCCCAGGTACGGCTTCGCCACCCGCACGTCGCCCATCTTCATCCCGAACTCCCGGGCGATGTAGTACTGGAAGTAGTGGGGCGACTGGGTGCTGGAGTAGACGGTGAGCTTCTCCCCCTCCCAATACGAGATCGCGGAGTGGGGCTCGATCGGTGCCTGGTAGGTGCGCTGGCCGAGGAAGGCGTCGGTCCGCACGTGGTGGGCCGCAGCGAAGGCGGCCTCCACGTCGCCGAAGTTCTGGTGGATCTCGACGTTGATGTTCCTCGGGTACTCGTCGTGGACCTGGGGCATGCCCTCGTCCATGGCGTGCCGGAAATCCAGGACCGCCGGGAGCACGTCGTACTCCACACGGATCAGGTTCAGGGCTTTGTAGCACGTCTCCTCGTCGATGCAGGCCACGGCCGCGACCTTGTCGCCGACGAACCGCACCTTGTCGATGCAGAAGATGTTCTCGTCCCACCGGGCGGGGCTGATGCCGTACTTGAGGGTCGGCACATCCTTGTGCGTGATGACCGCCTTCACGCCCGGCAGTCGCTCGGCCTCGGAGGTGTCGATCGAGAGGATCCGGGCGTGCGCGTGGGGGCTCGTGAGGATCTTCCCGTGCAACAGGTTCGGGAACGTGAGATCGCCCGTGTACTTGGCCGCCCCGGTTACCTTCTCGCGGCCGTCGATCCGCGGGACGCTCCGGCCGATGACCCTGTGTTTCTCGCTCATGACATCACCCCTTCGCCCCGTGAACGACCGCGCCCTCGATGGGGGCGGTCCGGCCTTCGGCCGCGGCGAGCACGGCCTCGACGATGTGGACGTACCCCGTGCACCGGCACAGGTTGCCCCCGATCGCCTCCCGCACCTCGCGCTCGCTGGGGTGGGGGTTGCGGGTCAGGAGCGCCTTGGCCGAGAGGACCATGCCCGGCGTGCAGTAGCCGCATTGGATTGCGGCGTGGTTGATGAATGACTCCTGCACGGCGTCCAGGGTGCCGTTCTGCGCCACCCCCTCGATGGTCGTCACCTCGCGGCCCTCGGCCTCCAGGGCGAGCACCAGACAGGAGTCCACGGGCTTGCCGTCCAGGAGCACCGTGCACGAGCCGCAGTCTCCGAGCTCGCAGCCCTTCTTCGTGCCGGTGAGCTCGAATTCGTTTCGCAGCAGGTCGGCGAGCGTCGTGTTGGCCTTGATCACGGCCGTGCGCTCGTCGCTGTTCACGGTGAGGGTCAGCAGGTAGCGGCTGACGCCGCTCTTGTCCCGGATGGCCTGCATGGCGTGCCTCTCGTCTTCGCGGTGGGTTCAGTGCGGCTGGCCGTGCCCCTGCTCGATCGACTGGCGGAGCGCCCGCACCGCCAGGACACCGGCCAGGTGGCGCCGGTACTCGGCCGACCCGCGGATGCTGTCGCGCGGCCGGCTCTCGGCAGACGTCCTCCTGCCCACCTCGTCGAGCACCTCAGGCGTGGGTTCCCTCCCCGTGAGGTAGGCCTCGGCGTTTCGGGCGCGCATCACGCTCGGCGCGCTGGACGCGAGCACGATCCGCGCCTCTTTCACCACGCCGTCCACCACGGTCACGGAAGCGGCGGCTCCGACCACCGCCAGCGCGCCGGAGCGGCGCAGCCCGAACTTGTGGTACGCGCTGCCGGTGGTCGGCTGGTCGGGGATCACGACCTCGGTGAGGAGCTCGTCGGGCCGGATGACCGAAGAGGCGGGCTCCACGAAGAACTCCTCCAGGGGCATCGTGCGCTCGCCGCCCGGCCCCACGAGACGGATCGTCGCGTTCAGTGCGATGAGGATGGGGGGCAGGTCGGCGGACGGGACCGCGTTGACGATGTTCCCGCCCAGGGTGCCGAGGTTGCGGATCTGGGTCGACGCCATCCGGTGAGCGGCCTCCGAGACCGAGAGGTAGCGCTCGTGGAGCACCGCGGACTCGACGATGCCGTTCTGGGTCGATGCGGCGGCGATCACGACGCCCCTGCCCGCCTCGTGCCGAATGCCTCGCAGCGCCTCGATCCTCCGGAGCGAGATCAGCGCCCGAGGAGCGAGCTTGCCGACCTTCATCTTGTGCAGGAGGTCCGTGCCTCCCGCAAGGACGCGGGCCTCCGGGCCCAAGGCGACGAGGAGACCACAGGCCTCCTTCACGGTCTCCGGCACGTGGTAGTCGAAATCCGGAAGATACATGGGGCTCTGTCTCCGAGGTCTGGTTGTTCAGTATAGAGAACAAAGGTGCCATAGCTGAAAAGTCTGCCCCGAGAATCCCTTGGTGTCAAGAGAGGAAGGTCTGGATTCTGGGTCTGGGGCGACGGCTCTCAACGTTCTCTCTGATGAACATAGGGGCTCCCGTCAAAACTCCAGGGAGAGGCTGCCGAAGTAGCTGGTTCCCCCCAGGGCGTCCTCCACGTGGTCGCCGTTCTTCAGCTGGGCCCGCTGAGCCTCTACGACGAGGAACGTCCGCTGCAGGCCCAGGCGGTCCCGGGCGTGCCGCGCACTCGTCGGGTCGAGGCCGTTGAGCAGCAGCTTCAGGCCGACCCGGCCGTGGTACCCCGCCACGTGGCCGCGGACCTTGGCGCCGTTGTCGACCGCGGACCAGTAATAGACCCGCGTGTACCCCCCGGCGACGAAGGGGACGAGCCACTGTCCTTCGCGCCAGCGGAGGTTGAGCAGGAGGTACGCCTGGAGGGGCAGTGCGGAAAGCGTCTGCTTCACCGGAGCGGCGAGCGCTTCGCCGGAGGACGACGTGGTGACCTCTCCCTTGTCGCGGCGAAAGGCAACGTCGACACCCGCCTCGAGCGGAAGCACCGGGAGGTAGCCGACGCTCAGTCTTCCCTCCGGCATCGAGCGGTCCCCGTAGTGGTCGGCCCAATCGCGGTCGGCGGGGTAGAAGAGGCCTCCACCGATGCCTGCGACCCAACCGGCTCGCGCCGGCGTCGCAAAGGGGCCCAACAGGAGCGCCAGGGCCGCCAGCCGCCGCAAGGGTCGCGGTCCCCCGCGCCACGCCAGCGCCGAGGCTGCGAGGAACCCGAGGAGAACACCGAGCAGCCGGGCGAGTCGGAGATTCCTCGGTCCGGCCGTGCGGACGAAGCAGCCGCCCTTGTCCTCCAGGGGGGGATACCCTTGCAGTTCCCCCGGGGCCAGGGCGGACTCCGGGGACGGATCTGACTCGACCCGAGGCAGCGTGACCCGGGTCGAGTCCGAGGCGCGGCTTTCCGGGACGGCGTCGCCGCTCTTCGGCGCCCTCGCCGTCACGGAAATGAAGCGGTCCCCGACCGCGTAGGCCGACACCGACACGCGGTACACCGTTCCGTTGACGAGGCCGCGGATCTCGCGGTCCGTAACATTGCCGACGTCGGTCGTCGTCGGAGCGGCGCTGTCGTCGGTGCGCAGGTGAACCTTGTAGCCGTCCGCGAGGTTGTCCTTGGCCCAGGAGACCAGCAACCCGCCGTCGGTCGGCGTCGCCGCTACCTGCTCCGGCACGGCGGGCGCGATCGACGCGTCAACGGTGTACCGGGTTGTCGGCGGATCCTGGACGGGCACCGGGTCGGAGAATGGAAACTGCTTGCCCCCGCTTGTCTTCTTGAACCCGAGGGCGTACTCCGTCACGGAGACGCCGAAGGCCCGGTTCCCGGTCCAGGAGACGGTGACGTGGGTGTCGTCCTTAGGGGTCACCGTCACCCCCTCGACCGGGCCCGGCGTCGGGTCGGCGAAGGGCCCGGAGTACGCGCCCCGCTCCCGGGCCGGCGACTCCTCCGTTACGTGCAGGTCCTCGGGCGAGTCCGAGGTGTCGAGAAAGAGCGGATCTCCCTGGGTGGAAGGGACGCCGACAGGGAGGTCCGCGTCTGGGAAGAAGTGGTTGTTCTGGACGGCTGGGCCGGTGCCGACCGGCGTGGTGATGGTCACCCCCTTTCCGTTGTTGGCGAAGAGATTGAACTCGACCAAGACGGTGCTGCCCGAGTCGACGACCTCCAGGCCCGTGCCGTTCGAGAGGAAGGTGTTGTGGGTGATCGCGAGGGTTCCCTGCGACTGGTGGGCCCCGCCGATCTGCAGGGCGGTGCGTTTCGTGTCTCGGAAGATGTTGTTTCTCAGGGTCCCCGACGTGGTGCCCGAGAGGCTCAGCTCCGTCTCCGAGAGCGTGAACCGCTGGAGCGTGGCGCCGCTGGCCCACTTGATCGCCCCGGTGAGGGTGGTGGCCGCCGTCTCTTCCCCTTCGAGGGTGACATCGCTTCGGAGGGTGAGGGCTGTCGAGTAAGTGCCGCGCCCGACGCGGACGGTGTCGCCCGCCTTGGCCGCGGTCAGCGCCGAAGGGATGTCAGGGAACTGCGAGGTCGGGACCTCCAGGACGGTCGCCCCGGCACCGGGGGCCCCGAGCGCGGCGAGGAGTGCGAGGGCGAGTCCGAGTCGATGCGCCATGAAACCGCTCCTTTCTCGAGTGGAGGGGAGGAAGCCGGTGAGGCACGGCGGTCGTCCTCCGCTTGACGCCCCCTCGAGCCCTGTTGTATGAGACGCGCGTCCGACCCGTTGGGGACCGGAGTCGCGCCCGGGAGGGCGCATGATCTCATGGAAGACCGGAGGAGGAGAAGATGAGGAAGCGAACGATCTGGGCAGGATTGATGCTGGCGTTGCTGGGCGCGTCCGGTGCAGGGGCGTCCGGCGATGGGCCGGGTGTGTCGGCAGACGACGCCCTGAAGAAGCTGCTCGACGGCAACGGCCGCTACACGAGCGGGAAGATGGCCAACCCGGGCCGCGACGCGAAGCGCCGGGGAGCCATCGCGACGGCGCAGCATCCCTTCGCCATCGTCCTGGGCTGCTCCGACTCCCGCGTACCCCCGGAGGTCCTCTTCGATCAGGGACTCGGAGATCTCTTCGTGATCCGCACCGCCGGTAACGTGGCCGACGACGTGGCGCTCGGAAGCATCGAGTACGCGGCCGAGCACCTCCACGTCCCACTGCTCGTGGTTCTCGGCCACGAGTGCTGTGGCGCGGTCGGGGCGACGGCCGCCGGCGGCGAGGCTCCCGGCCACATCGACGCCATCGTCAAGGCGATCCAACCGGCCGTGGAGAAGGTGAAGGGCAAAGAGGGCGACCTCGTGGACAACGCGGTGGCGGCCAACGTCCAGAATGTGACCGCGCAGCTCAAGGCCTCGCAGCCGCTCCTGGCGAAGCTCGTGGAGGAGGGGACGCTCAAGATCGTGGGGGCGCGCTACGACCTCGACTCGGGCGTCGTGGACCTGATCCCCTGAAACTGAGCCGGGCGGGGCCGGGCGTCACACGTCGACCACGACGGTGGCTTCCCAGCCCCGCTGCGTGCGCTCCACCCGGAGCCGGTGGAGGGTGACGGCCTTCACGTCGACCACCAGCGCGTGCCGGTCCGGGTCGATCTCTTCGCCCCGCGCCTCGCCCTCGACCCGCCAGTGCCCCGGCCCGCCCTGCAGTCGTACCTCCGTCACCCGGAGCAGCAGCCGTTCGGCATCCTTGAGGTAGAGGAGCTCATTGAGGAATCCCAGGAGCAGGAGATCGAGGCTCTCGGCCTCCGCCGTCAGGTGCCGTTGCTCGCGCGCCGCCACCGCGGCCGGGTCTTCGACCATCACGTTCAGGGTCGCGTCCGCGGCTGCGGCGAAGACCTCCTCCGGCGTGGCGCCCCAGGCCTCGAAGGCCGCGTCGGCCGTCCCGATGTCGTCCAGCGCGCGGTAGGGCACGGGGTCAGCCCTTGACGCTTCCGATGGGGACGAAGCGCGCCACGCGCCGGGAGAGACCGGCGAGGTCCGTGGCGGTGACCACCTGGTCGATGTCCTTGTACGCCGCGCCGGCCTCCTCGGCGAGGCCGGCGAAGGAGACGGTGCGCACGTAGATCCCCCGCTCTTCCATCTCCTGCTGGAGCCGTTTGCCCTGAAACTGGCGCTTGGCCTGGTGGCGACTCATGGTTCGGCCGCTTCCGTGGGCCGTCGTGCAGAAGGTTTCGCGGCCCGTGTCCACGCCGGCGAGCAGATAGGACCCGGTCTCCATGCTGCCCCCGATGATCACGGGCTGGCCGATGGATCGGTACGCCTCGGGCACCTCTGGATGACCGGGGGGGAAGGCCCTGGTGGCTCCCTTGCGGTGCACGAGCACCTCTCGTGGAACCCCGTCGACGTCGTGGCGCTCGAGCTTGGCGGTGTTGTGGCAGACGTCGTACACCTGCTGCAGGCCCAGGTCGACGGGGTCGCGGTGGAAGACGTCCGAGAAGACCTCGCGGATCCGGTGGAGGATCACCTGCCGGTTGGCGAAGGACATGTTGATGGCGCACTTCATCGCCGCAAAGTACTCCTGACCCTCGGCGGAGTGAAACGGCGCGCAGGCGAGCTCCCGATCCGGCACTTTGAGGTTGTACTTGCGCTCCATGACCTTGAGAAACGATTGAAGGTAATCGGTTGCCACCTGGTGGCCGAACCCGCGGCTGCCGCAGTGGAACATGACGACGACCTGGTGGGGCCGATCGATGCCGAAGGCCCGGGCCGCGACCGGGTCGAAGACGTGCTCCGGACGGGCGACCTGGATCTCGAGGTAGTGGTTGCCCGAACCCAGGGTTCCGATCTGCCGGTGGCCTCGCTCCAGCGCCTTGTCGCTGACCTTGGAGGCGTCGGCTCCGGCGATGCAGCCCCGTTCCTCGGTGCGCTCCAGGTCCGCTTCCCAGCCGTATCCGTTGCGCACGCACCACCCCGCGCCGTCCTCAACGACCCCCCGAAACTCCCGGCGGGACAGCGAGACGAAGCCCGTGCTCCCCACGCCGGCGGGCACGCTCTGAAACAGCCGGTCCACCAGATTGCGCAGCCGCGGGGCCACCTCCTCGGCGGTCAGGTCGGTGCGCACCAGCCGCATGCCGCAGTTGACGTCGAAGCCGATGCCGCCCGGCGAGATGACGCCGGTCTGAGGGTCCATGGCGGCGACGCCGCCGATCGGGAAGCCGTAGCCCCAGTGGCCGTCCGGCATGCAGCACGCGTAGCGCAGGATGCCGGGCAGGGTCGCGACGTTCGTGATCTGGTCGAAGACGCCGTCGTCCATCTCCCCGAGAAGCCGCTCGGTGGCGTACACCCGCGCCGGAACGCGCATCCCGAGCTTGTACGAGGTCGGAAGCTCCCAGACCGTGTCGCTGACCTTTCGGACCTCTCGGGGGATCGACATGGGGAGGCTCCTCGTTGCGGCGGTCCCTGCTAACATTCCGAAGTAAAAGGACGATTTTCTCATTCCGCGGGCCGTGACGGGAACCGTACCGGGCCCGGCGGGGCGCGTCAAGGGAGTCGGTCGGACCGGCCAAGGTGTGGCTTGTCCGGTTTCGGGGCCTTGTCTAAGATCGAACGAGGGCTCACTCGTTGGGCCATGCCGTTGACGGAGCAGATCACGGGCCTGACGGCAACGCCATTGACTTCCTGGGAGGCGCACGGCGTGACCTACCACACGGCGGAGATCGAGGCGGTGTTCTCCGACCTCGGAACCGGGCCCCGGGGGCTCAGCTCCGCGGAGGCGGCCCGACGGCTCGTCGAAGCGGGTCCTAACGAACTCTTGGAGGTCCGTCGACGTGGCCCGGCGCTCCTTCTCCTGGGTCAGTTCAAGGACTTCATGGTCCTGGTACTCCTCGTCTCGGCCGCCGTGGCCGGCGCGGTGGGAAAGCCGACGGACTCCCTGGCCATCGTGGCCATCGTGGTCTTGAACGCCCTGGTCGGCGTCCTCCAAGAACTCCGCGCCCAGCGGGCCATCGCCGCGCTGCGCGCCATGGCAGGTCTGACCGCCACGGTGCTGCGCGACGGGGTACCGACGGCGGTCACCGCCGCGGAGCTCGTGGTGGGCGACGTCGTGCTCCTCGAGGCCGGCCGCGTGGTTCCGGCTGACCTTCGCCTGGCGGAGGCGGTCCAGCTCCAGGTGCAGGAGGCGGCGCTGCTCCAAGCGGCCGAGGACCCCAAGACTCCCCTTCAGCGACGATTGTCGGCGTTCGGGCAACGGCTCGCCGTGGCGATCCTCGGCATCTGCGCGGTGGTCTTTGTGGCCGGGGTGCTGCGGGGCGAGCCGCTGGCCGTGATGTTCCTCACGGCGGTGAGCCTCGCGGTCGCCGCGATCCCCGAGGCGCTTACGGCGGTGATCACGATCGCCCTGGCGCTCGGTGCGCGGCGGATGGCCCGGGAGCGGGCGCTGGTGCGCCGACTCCCGGCGGTCGAGACGCTCGGCTCCGTCACATACATCTGCTCGGACAAGACCGGAACCCTGACGCTCAACCGGATGACGGTGGAGGAGGTCGTTCTGGACCGCCACGGCGGCCGCTCGGGGTGGCAGGCGTCGGCCGGGGGGGGACGCCGAGCTCTTCTGCCGTGGTCTCGTCCTGTGCAACGACGGGTCCCTCGGTGGTTCGGGGGAGGGGCAGGGCGACCCGACCGAGGTGGCGCTGCTCGCCTTCGCGGCGGAGGCGGGGTACGACAAGGCCGACCTCGATGGGGTATTCCCGCGCCTGGCGGAGCTGCCCTTCGACTCGGATCGAAGGTGCATGACCACGTTCCACGACCTGGGTGACGAGGGGGTATGGTCTTTCACCAAGGGAGCGGCCGAGGTGGTGCTCGCCCGCTGCAGCTCCCTTCGCACCGGCCGCGGCGACTAGCCCCTGGACCCCGAGGCCGCGACTCGGGCGAGCGAACGGCTGGCGGCCGACGGCTTGCGGGTGCTCGCCGTTGCCTGTCGCCGGTGGCCGACCCTTCCGGAGCAGATCACGGAGGCCGCCGAGGAGGTCGGCTTGACCCTGGTCGGGCTGGTCGGGCTGCTCGATCCTCCCCGGCCGGAGGCGACCGCGGCCGTGGCCCGGTGCCGGAGCGCAGGGATCACGCCCGTGATGATCAACGGGCGACCACCCGGCCACGGCCCGCGCCATCGCGAGCCGGCTGGGCATCCTAGACCCCGACGAGGCCGCGCCGGGCGACGTGACCACCGGGCGGCAGCTCGCCGGACTCTCGCGACGCGACCTGGAGTCTCGGGTGGAGGACCTGCGCGTTTACGCCCGTGTGGCACCGGAGCAGAAGCTCGCGATTGTAGAGGCGCTCCAGGCGCGCGGCCAGTTCGTGGCCATGACCGGCGACGGGGTCAACGACGCGCCGGCGCTGAAGCGGGCCGACATCGGCGTGGCCATGGGCCGAAGCGGCACCGACGTGGCCAAGGAAGCGTCGTCGCTCGTCCTTCTGGACGACAACTTCGCCACGATCGTCCACGCGGTCGAGGAGGGCCGGAGGATCTATGACAACATCCTGCGGTTCATCAGGTACTCTATGACCTCCAACGCCGGGACGCTGTGGGCCATCTTCCTCGCGCCTCTATTCGGCCTGCCGCTGCCGCTGCTGCCCATCCAGATTCTCTGGATCAACCTCCTGGCCGACAGCCTTCCGGGGCTCGCCCTCACGGCCGAGGCGGTCGAGGCGGACGTGATGCGACGCCCTCCCCGGCGCCCGACCGAGGGGGTGTTCTCCGGGGGGCTCGGAGGGTTCATCGCCGCCGTGGGCTTCGCCACGGGCGTGCTGTTGCTGCTCTTTCAGTGGCTGGCCGTGAGAGAGGGGCTCGCCTGGCAGACCATGGTGTTCACCGGGGTAATCGCGGGGCGGATTGCCGTGGCCCTGGGCGTGCGGTCCCGCCAGGAGTCGGTTCTCCGCAAGGGTCTGCTCGGAAACCGCTTTTTGTGCGGAGCCGTGCTGGTCACCGTTGCCCTCCAGCTTGCGGCCGTCTACGTGCCGGCATTCCAGCGGATCTTCCGGACCGAGCCGCTCACACCCCGAGAGCTCGGATGGACGCTCGGCTTCGGGGGGCTGTGCTCGCCCTGTTGGAGGGCGTAAAAGGATACGACCGCATGGTGGCGGGGTGGCAGAGGCGCCGCGCTCGAGCGGGAGAGGAGAGATCGAAATGAGGGGAACCCGGTGGGGGGCATTGACCGTCGCGGCGCTGGTCGTGGCGGTCGCCGCGGTCGCGCGGCCGCAGGAGCGGCTCACGGTGGCCGCCGTAGGCGATCTGATGCTGGGCACGACCTACCCGACCGACCTGCTCCCGCCCGAGGACGCGGCGACGGCCTTCGACCCGGTCGCCGCCGCGCTCCGGGGACACGACGTGCTCTTCGGAAACCTCGAGGGCCCGCTCCTGGACGGGGGCACGTCGGCCAAGTGCCCTAAGGAGAACGCGGCACGATGCTTCGAGTTCCGGATGCCCCGGCGCTATGCGCGGCGACTGGCATCTGCGGGCTTCCACGCACTCAACATCGCCAACAACCACGCCTTCGACTTCGGACGGGAAGGGGTGGAGAGCACGGTGGCGGCCCTGGCCGAGGCAGGGATCCAGGCCGTGGGCGGGGAGAGGGTCGCCCGGCTCCAGGTCCGCGGCCGGCGCGTCGCGATCCTGGGGTTTTCGACGTCCCCCCCGTCGCCCTACTCGGCCTCGATCCTGGATCTCGAGCGCGCCCGAACCCTTGTGGCGGCGGCCCGGGCCGAGAACGATCTCGTGATCGTCTCCTTTCACGGGGGGGCCGAGGGCAAGGGGGCCCAGCACGTTGCGGACCAGGAAGAGTTTCTCGGCACCGAAAGCCGAGGAAATGTGCTGCGGTTCGCTCGGGCCGTCGTGGATGCGGGTGCCGACCTAGTGCTCGGTCACGGCCCCCACGTGCCGCGCGCCATGGAACTGCGCCGGGGCAAGCTCATCGCTTATAGTCTGGGCAACTTTCTCACGTATGGCCGCTTCAACACCAAGGGCCCAAGCGGGCTCGGTTACGTGCTCGCCGTGGAGCTCGACGCGGCGACCGGGGACTTCGTGGCCGGGCGCATCGTGTCCGTGGCGCTCTCCGAGCCGGGTCTGCCGGCCCCCGACCCGGGCGATGGCGCCGCCGCGCTCGTGCAGTCGTTGACCGCGGCGGACCTCGGCGGTGGGGGGCTCGCCTTCCGCGAGCAGGGCCGCTTCGGGCAGGCGGCCCGCGACCGGGGCGGCCCCGGCGCTGCCAACGGCGGGGGGCTCAGGGAGTCCCCCGTGCCGATCGATAAGTAGGTCATGAAGGAGACGCTCGACCCCTCCCAGCACAGCACCTGCATGAAGTGCCGATCCGCTTCGGCCCGGTACCACGGCACGTGGGCCGAGGAGGGACTGTGCCGCCCGTGCATCCTGGCCATGCCGGCCGAGATCCGGGTGAAGGTGCTCCGCGACATGCAGCCCGCCGACCGGAAGAGGTGGCAGTTGGACACTCTCCTCTCCCTGGGGGAGGAGCTGTCGCCCGCCCGCCGGGAACCCGCCGGAGAACCCACCGACCAGGAGCTCTCCGAGATCCTCGAGGCGGTGGAGAGCGGGTCAGAGGAGAAGCTCGCCGCGTGCGCCGTTCGGGCGGGGGCGAAGGTCTCGGGAGGCGGGTCGAGCCTGAGCCGGCCCGAGCGGCGCCGGCACCGGCGGGTGCGCATTGCGCTCCCTCTCGCGTTTTCCGTGCTGGAGGCCGGGGGGGTGGCGGTGGAGCTGCGAGGTCGGGTATTTCGGGCGGTCACCCGGGACCTCTCGGCGAGCGGCGTGCGGGTGGTGGCGCAGGAGGCGGCCCTGCTGGACCTGCCCGCGGGCGCGTCGCTGCACCTCCAGATCCTGCTCCCGAGCCCGCACGGGGTGCTCAACGGCGAGGGTGTGATTCGAAACGTCGTACGATCCAGGACCGGCGAGGAGGTGGCGTTCCTGTGTCTCGCCTTCGACCGGGTCGGTACGGTTCAGCAGAAGGTCCTGGAGCGGTTCCTGGCTTCCTGCGGCCCGTGAGGCGTGCTCGTCAGCGACGGAAGCCGTCGCGTCAGTGCGGTGATGGCGCGGGAGCCGCCTCGGTGGGGAGCGACGCCGCGGTGCCGACGGGGCGGCCCAGGGGCTCGGCGGCAGCCCCGCCGTGGAACCGGTTGATGACGATAATGGAGATCCGGCGGTTGCGCGGATCCTCGGGGCTGCCCGGGTAACGGAGGCGGGTGTCCGCGTAGCCCCGGATCTCGCGGACGTGCCGGGCCGACACGCCGTTCTCCTCCAGCACGCGCCGCGCCGCGTTCGCGCGGTCCGCGGAGAGCTCCCAGTTGGTGTACCCGCCCCGACCCGAGTAGGCGTGGCTGTCGGTGTGCCCCTCGACCGCGACGTCCATGTCCAGGGGTGCGATCGTGTGGGCGATCGTCGCCAGGGTCTTGATCCCGCTCGGGGAGAGGGTGGCGCTGCCGAGGTCGAAGAACGTCGATAAGCCGGCCTCCATGAGCTGGATGCGGAGGCCCTCGGCGGTCACCTCCACCTCGATCTGGCTGGAGATGTCCTTCAGTCCCGGGACCTCGCTCAGGGAGTCAAGGATCTCCTGACCCGCCTTCTCGAGCGCGGCCCGCACCTGCTGCTCCTGGATGGGCGCGATCTGGCCCTGGACCGCGGGACCGGTGGAGAGCATCCCCTGGCCGCCGTCGAAGATCCCGGCGGCCACCTTCGCCTTGTACGCCACCGGGTCCTGGAAGTACCCCTGCACGTGCTGCTTGACCGCCTTGCTCTGGCCCACGATCCACATGACGAGGAAGAACGCCATCATCGCCGTGACGAAGTCGGCGTAGGCCACCTTCCAGGCTCCGCCGTGGTGGCCGCCGTGGCCGCCGCCCTTCTTGATGACGATGACGGGTCCCTGCTTGCCCTTGTCGGCCATGGGTCAGCCCGCGGCGGCGCCGGCTTTGGCGGCCCGGAACGCCTCATCGAGCTGCGAGAAGCTCGGCCGCACGTCGCTGTAGATGGAGCGGCGCGCGAACTCGACCGAGACCGCTGGCGCGCACCCTTTGTGGAAGGCGAGGAGCACCTGCTTTAGGGCGAGGTAGTAGCGCCCCTCCGCGTCGGTCTTCGTCGCCAGGTTCTGGCTCAGGGGCTGCACGAAGCCGTAGGAGAGCAGGATCCCCAGAAAGGTGCCGACGAGCGCTGCCCCCACCTTCTCGCCGATCTCGCTCGGGGGGCCATCGATGGCACCCATGGTGATGATGATCCCGAGCACGGCGGCGACGATCCCGAGGCCGGGCAAAGCGTCTCCGATCGTCTGGAGCACCTGCGAGGGCTTGGACGCCTCGTGATGATGGGTGTCGAGGTCCACGTCCATCAGCGCGTCGAGGTCGTGCGCCTGGATGTCGGGGTCCGTGAGGATCAGGCGGAGGGTGTCGCACATGAACGCCACGGCGTGGTGGTTCTTCACGAAGCTCGGGTACTTCCGGAGGATCTCGCTTTCGTCGGGCTTCTCCACGTGGTTCTCGAGCGCCAGAAGGCCCTCGCGGCGCGTGAGGTTCAGGAGTTCGTAGAGCATGAGCAGGAGATCCAGGTAGTCCTTGCTCGTCGGGCCGCCCTTCAGGATGCCCGTCAACTGGCCGAGCATCAGCTTGATCACCTTGGGCGACGTTCCGATGAGCAGGGCGCCCGAAGCCGAACCCCCGATGATGAGCAACTCGGCCGGCTGCAGAAGGGTCGCCAGGGGACCGCCCTCCCAGAGGAAGCCGCCCAGGATGCTGACGATGACGACGACAAATCCTATGATGGCAAGCACCCGAGCTCCTCCAAATGGTCCGAGTTGCGTCGCACTCCCGCCTACCGTATCGGCCGATCGGTGCAGGGCTTGAGGGAGCGCGCTTGCCTCCCGCCGCGGGTTGTGCTCTCCTGGCCTGGGATCTTTGCAGTGGGAGGCGCGTGGGTTGACCGGACCGAGAAGCGCGAGCCGAGAGCCACAGGTCTTCTTCGCCACCTGCGCACCGGGCGCCGAGGCGGCGCTTCTGGCCGAGGTGAAGGCGGCTCGACTGGGACGCCCCGAGGCCCAGGTGGGTGGGGTTCGCTTCCAGGGGATCGTGGCCGACGGGTGGCGGGCCGTGCTGCACCTGCGGGTGGCCTTGCGGATCTACCGGCAGCTGGCGCGCTTCGCGGCCGCCACGGCCGAGGATCTGTACCAGGGGGCCCGCTCTGTGGCCTGGGACCGTGTGATGGGCCCTGAGCAGACCCTGGCCGTGGACGCGAAGGTGTCCTCTTCGGCCCACCGGCACTCGGGGTACGTGGCGCTCGTCGTCAAGGACGCCGTGGCGGACTGGTTTCGGGAGCACCACGGGGTGCGGCCCTCGGTCGACGTCGAGGCGCCGGACGCGAGGCTCTTCGCCCACGTGCACGAGGATCGGTGCACCCTGTCCCTCGACGTCGCCGGCCGGTCGCTGCACCGGCGCGGGTACCGGGTGGCGGGAACGCCGGCGCCCCTGGGGGAGTGCCTGGCCGCCGCTGCGGTGGGCCTCACCGGTTGGGACGGGAAGAGCCCCTTCCTGGACCCTTTCTGCGGCTCAGGGACCCTGCTCATCGAGGCCGGCCTCTTGGCTGCGAACGTGGCTCTGGGCCTCCTGGGGAGCGATTTCTCCTTCGCCCGGCTGCCCGGATTCGACCTGGCGCGGTGGGAGGAGATGCGCAGCGCGGCCCGCGCCGCGGTTCGACCCCCCCGGCGCCTGATTCTCCGGGGCGGTGACGTCGATCCCGCCGCGGTCGAGGCCACGCGCCGAAACGCGGAGGCGGCCGGAGTGGGGGACCTGGTGCGGGTGGAGGTGGCCGACGCCCGCGACGTTTCACCGACTCCGGGGTGGGGGGCCACGGTTCTGTCCAACCCGCCGTACGGCGTGCGCCTGGCGGACGAGGAGACGCTCGAACCCCTCTACAATAGCATGGGGCACGTCTTCAAAGATCGATACAAGGGCTTTCACGTTCACCTGTTCATGGCGAGCGGGCGGCTCGCAAGAGCGTTTCGCCTGAAGCCTCAGCGGTACTGGCCTCTCGTCAACGGGGGGCTTCCGTGCCGGCTGGCACGCTACGAGATCCGGTGAAGGGAGCCGGAGGTCTGCGCGAAGCGAGGAGGAACCGATGGAAGGCACGGAGACGCAGGGTCTGGAGGTGACATGGAATCGCGCACTGGCGGTTCTCTGGGGCTTTCTCTGGAGGTTGGTCTTCCTGGCCGGCGTGGTCAACGCCATCGCGGCCGGCGTGTTCGGAGTGGTGGTCGCCTTCGTCCTGACCCCTCCGATCGCGTCCGTAGTCTCTGTGGCCGTCTTCCTTGTCCTGACGCTCGTCTCTGCGGTTCCGATCATGCGCTCCGTACTGACGAACCGGTTCGCAGACTTCTCCATCCGCCTCGTTCCCAACGAGGATGGGCCGCCGACGCCGTGAACACCGGAGCCCGCCCCCCCAACCTTGACCGTTCGATCGAGGCGTTGCTAGGATCCGGCCCTGCCGTTGCGGCCCTCCCCCGATCTGTCCACCAGCGGAGACGACGATGATTCCGGTTGAGCAGGCCCTGGAGACGATCCTCCGTTCCGTCGAGCCGATGCCGCCCGAGAAGGTCTCACTGCTCGAGGCTCGGGGCCGGGTGCTGGCGGAAGACGTCGCGGCCCCCCGAGACTTGCCCCCGCAGGACAACTCGGCCATGGACGGCTACGCGTTCCGCTTCCTAGACGTGCCGTCCGCGCCGGGCCGCCTTCGGGTGACCGAGGCGATCGCCGCGGGCGGCCGGGGGGTGCGGCCGGTGGGCCCGGGCCAGGCGGCCCGCATCATGACGGGCGCGCCGATCCCCGAGGGGGCCGACACGGTGGTACCCGTCGAGGACACGCGGACCGAGGGAGATGAGGTGACACTCGTCGCTGTGCCGGCGCGCGGGGCGAACGTCCGGTTGGCCGGCGAGGACGTGCGACGCGGCGAGCGGGTCCTGCCCGGGGGCACGGTGGTTCGCGCCGCGGAAGTCGGCATGTTGGCGAGCCTGGGGCGCTCGTTCGTGCTCGTCCATCAACGGCCGCGCGTGGCCATCCTGGCGACGGGCGACGAGATCGCCGACCTGGATGCCCCGGCGGACCCCGCCAAGATCGTCAACTCGAACACCTACGGCGTCGCCGCTCAGGTGGCGGAGGCCGGAGGTGTCGCGGTCATGCTCGGGATCGGGAGGGATGATCCGGACGGGCTCCTGGAGATGCTCGAGCGCGCCGCCACAGCCGATGTGGTCTTGACCACGGGCGGCGTCTCCATGGGGGATTACGACCACGTCAAGGGCGTCTTCGACCGCTGGGGCGTGGTCGCGCACTTCTGGAAGGTCGCGATCAAGCCCGGCAAGCCCATGGTGTTCGGTGTCCGGGGCAAGGCGCCGGTGTTCGGCCTGCCCGGCAACCCGGTGTCGGCCCTCGTGGCCTTCGAGGAGTTCGTGCGCCCGGTGCTGCGCCGCCTCCAGGGGCATCGGCGCCTCTTCCGGCCCGTGGTGGAGGCGATCCTCGGTGAGGAGGCGGGGGCCGTGACCACCAAGCCCGGCCGGATGGACTTCGTCCGGTGCCGAGTCGAGCGCGCGGCTCCCCCCCTGGGGTTTCGCGTGGTCAGCGTCAAGAGACAGGGGGCCGGGCTCCTCAAGACCCTCGTGGAAGCCAACGGCCTGCTCGTCTTGTCCGAGGCTTCCACCGGAGCGAAGCCCGGCGACCGGGTCCGCGTCCAGCTCTACGATTACGAGTTCCTGGAGGGGATCGACGCCGACCTGCGCGACGCGGCTGCCGGTGGGTGAGCTGCGACCGCGGCCGGACGCGAGCCGGGCGGTGCGGATCTGTCTCGTCGCCGGGCCCTCGGAGAGTGGGAAGACCACGCTGATCGAACGGCTCCTCCCGGCCCTGGCGCGCCGCGGAGTGGCAGTGGCCACGGTGAAGCACCACCGCGGACCCGTGGAGGTGGACCGGCCGGGCAAGGACACCTGGCGGCACCGCCGGGCGGGCGCGCGCGCCACCTTCTTCGTCACGGAGCGGGAGATCGCCGCCTTTTGGGATCGGCCTGCGGACCTCAGCCCGGCTGACCTCGTGCGCCTGTGCCCCCCCGACGTCGATCTGCTTCTCGTGGAGGGGTTCAAGGGGCTGACCGGCTTTCCCAGGGTAGAGGTCGTGCGGCAAGGCGTGCACCGCCGGTTCGAGCCGACCGACGAGGTGCTTTGCGTCGCGACGGACATCGAGGGGTTCGCCGCCTCCTGTCCGGTCTTCGCCCTCGACGACGCCGAGGGTCTCGCCGAGTTTCTCGTGGGGCGCCTCTGGTGATCCGGTACCTGCGGGCGACCGACCCGGGAGAGCTGGCCGCACTCGCCCGCGGAGGCTACGGCGGGGTGGAGCTCGGCGCCGAGTTCTGCCACCGTCGGCTTCCCTCCGTCCGGCAGGTGCGCGAAGCGCGGAACCTCTGTCGCTCGGAGGGACGGGCGTTTTCGCTCGTAACGCCGATCGTTCGAGAGGGCGCCTTCGACGCGGTGGCCGCCTGGCTCGCCGAGGTCGCGGCGCACCTCTGCGGCGACGAGTGGGTCACCAATGACTGGGGGCTCCTCGCCTGGGCCCTGGAGCAGCGCCTTCCGCTGCGCCCCGCGCTGGGGAGGCTCTTGGGCCGCCAGCGCCGGGATGCCCGGGCTCTGGCGATGCAGAGGGCCGGGTCGGACGAGGAGGCGAATGCGCTTCGGGGAAGCCTCTGGGACGACCCCGTCACCGCCGGCTGGGTTGCGAGCCTGGGGGTCGAGCGGGTCGAGCTGGACCTTCTGCTCCAGGGCACGCGCCGCCCGTCGCTGCCCGACGGGGTCTTCCTGTCCCTCTGCGGCCCCTGGCTTCCCGTGACGCTGTCCCCCTCGTGCCCCTGGAGCGCGGACCCCCTTGGCTGCGCCGGCCCCTGCAAGGGCGCCGAGCCCGTGCTCCTGCGCACCGCCGAGGAACCTCATCCCCTGTGGTCTCGCGGCAATACCCTGTTCGTCCGGCGCGACGACGCACCCGGCGCGGCCGAGGTGGAGTCCCTCGGGGCCGATCGCCTCGTCTGGGCCGAGGACGTGCCGGGGTAGCCCGCGGCTATCGGAAGAGGTAGTCGAACTGGGCCATCAGGTGGAGCCGCTGAATCGTCCAGTGGGGAGGAAAGGGGGGGATGCGCGCCCGCCGCACGGCTTCGAGTGCCTCGGCGTCGAGCGTCGGGTTGCCGGATCCCTCGACTACGTGCGCGTCCTGCACGAGGCCGGTGTCATCGATGGTGAGCCGGACGAGCACGGTCCTCGAGCCGCCCGCCACGACGAGGGCCTTGCCCACGCGCCATGTGTTGTAGATGGCAGACCAGACCTGGTCCCGATAGCCCCGGTAGCGCTCGTCCTCGTCTCCGAGGCCGAGGGTGGCCTCCCTGGCGTTGCCCGCGGCCGGGTCGGGTCGTCCCGACGGGGCCCGGAAGGAGGCGATGTCGCGGCCTGTGGGCAGGAGTGCTCGAAGGCTGGGCGTTGCCCGCGCCGGGGTTTGGACCGCCGGGGCGCTTCCCCCTTCGGCCGGCGAAATCGGAGCGAGGGCAGCACCGGGCGCGGCCGTGCCGGCCCGGTCCCCGGCCGGGGGTGAGGGCGGGGACGGCGCCTCCGATCGGAGCGGTGGCGCAGCCGAGGGAGCGGCTGGCTGTGTCGTGGGCGGCGGCGGGGCCGCAGGAGCCTCTTCGGCGGGTTGGGCCGCCGCGTCCGGAGGGCGGACCGGCTCCGGGAGGGAAGGGGTCGGTGGCGCGAGTTCCACAACGACCAGGTCCTGCGTGGGACGCGACCGCAGGACGCGCCCCCCCGGCACGAGGAAGACCATCGCCGCGTGAAGCGTCAGGGACAGCGCCAGGGCGGCGACGAAGGGTGCTGAGTCGTGTCGGGCGGGCATCCGCTCCTGCCGCCTAGGGGATCCGCTCCGCGGCGTCCAGGACGTCGCGCAGCCGGTAGAAACCGTCGTCGATCTGGGCGTTTGCGGGCAGAACGTAGAGCTCCATGCCCCCCTCGCGGCAGGCGTCGGCGACCAGGGCCTTGAGGCTGCGAACGGCTTCGCCTACCGCATCGTGCCGTCGGTCGGAGAGCTCCAGAGAGAGCCAGCAGGGGGTCCACCCCACCTCTCCGCCGTAGGCCGGGCGCTGGCACCCGGAGCCCGGCTCGAGCACCTCGACACGGCCCGCCACGGCAGGCCCGAGGGCAGCGAGGCCGGCCCGGACGCGGTCGATCGTCGAGGAGGGAAGGCTCGTCTCAACCAGGATTCTCAGCATCGGCGGCTCCTTCCGAGCAAGGGTCCAGAGTAGGGCACCCTGGCCCCGCCTTGCAAGAGGCTGCCGCGAGGAGGCTGCCGCGAGGAGCCCGATCCTTGTCGGCCCCGCCGGAGCGCTGTTAAGATGTGCACAAATCGAGCGGGAGCCGAGGACAATGCCTTTGACGCGCGGAATCGATGCAGGGGGAGTACCCTCGTGAGCTTGCGCTGTCGCCGTTGGGGCCGAGGGGCGTGATGAACGAACCGAGGACCTGCCGGGATCCGGTCTCACGGCGGGCGAAGGAGATTCCGAGCTTCATCGCCATGGACGTCCTGGAGACGGCCCAGGCCATGGAGCGCGGCGGCGAGCATATCGTCCATCTGGAGGTGGGCGAGCCGGACTTCGACACGCCGGACGCGGTACGCCGGGCGGCGATCGAGGCGCTCTCGAGGGGCGAGACCCACTACACGCACAGTCTGGGACTCTACGAGCTGCGCGCGGCGATCGCAGCCCACTACCGGGCGCGCTACGGGGTGGACATGGACCCGACGCGCGTGGTCGTGACCTCGGGGTCCTCGCCCGGGTTCTTCCTCGTCTTTGCGGCCCTCCTGGACCCGGGGGACGAGGTCGTCCTCACCGATCCCCACTACGCCTGCTACCCGACCTTCGTGGACTTCTGCGGCGGGGCGCCCGTGTTCCTTTCGGTGCGCGAGGAAGAGGCGTTCCAGTTCGTGCCCGACGAGCTCGCCCGGGCGCTCGGGCCCCGCACCAAAGCGGTGCTCGTGAATTCACCGTCCAACCCCACCGGCACCCTCCTGTCGGGTGCGCGCATGGCGGAGGTGGCTCGGGTGGCCGAGGCCTCCGGGGCCTACGTGGTTTCCGACGAGATCTACCACGGGCTGGTGTACGAGGGCCGAGAGCACTCGATCCTGGAGTTCACCGACCGCGCCTTCGTGGTCAACGGCTTCTCCAAGCTCTACGCCATGACGGGCTGGAGGTTGGGGTACCTGATCGTGCCGCCCGAGTTCGTGCGGCCGGTGCAGAAGATCCAGCAGAACTTCTTCATCTCCGCCAATGCTTTCGTCCAGCGCGCCGGGATCGCCGCCCTTGCCGAGACCGCCGAGGACGTGGCGCGCATGGTCGCCACCTACGGACAGCGCCGCTGCTACATGATCGACCGCCTGGAACGGATGGGCTTCTCGTTCCGCTGCCACCCGACCGGCGCCTTCTACGTGTTCGTCAACGCCCGTCACCTGAGCACCGACAGCTACCGGCTGGCCTTCGACATCCTCGAAAAGGCGCGGGTGGGTTGCACGCCGGGCGTGGATTTCGGGGCCGGCGGCGAGGGGTACCTGCGTTTCACCTACGCCAACTCCCTGGAGAACATCAAGGAGGGGCTCGACCGATTGGAGCGCTACCTCGACGTCCTGGGCCGGAGGGGAGCGTGATCACCTTCGACCTCTCCTGCCACGCGGGGCACCGCTTCGAGGGCTGGTTCGGGAGCCGGGAGGAGTTCGACGACCAGCGGTCGCGCGGGCTTCTCGTCTGCCCCGTGTGCGGCTCGCCGAGGGTGGAGAAGCAGCCGAGCGCGGTCGCCGTGCACGTGGCCCGCCGGGCAGTTCCTGCTGCGCCTCCCGCAGCCGGCGAGGCGAACAAGGCTCCCGTGGCCGGCTCCTTCTTCAAGGCCCTGGCCGAGTTCGTGGAGACCCACTTCGAGGATGTGGGGGAGCGCTTCGCCGATGAGGCGCGCCGGATCGACCGGGGCGAGGTGGATGCCCGCAACATCCGGGGCACGACCACGGCGCAGGAGGAGGAGAGCCTGCGAGACGAAGGGGTCGAGTTCCTGAAGATCCCACTGCCCAAGTACGATGCCTGAGCTCTCTGCGCCGATACGGGTGACCTGGGACCTGCCGGCGGACCCGGCGCGGGTGCGGCCACTCTGGCGGCGGCTCCAGGACGGTCGGGTGCTTCTCGTCGACGCCAACGTGGCGCCGGAGGGCTCGGGCGCTCTCACGGAGCTGGCCGGGGCCCTGGCCGAGGAGCCGGGTCCGAGGCTGAGCCTCACGGCGCCGGGCACGGTCGCTGCGGCGGCCGTCGAGGCCCTGGGAACCGAGGCGCGCGGCCGGGAGGTGAGCCTTCTGCCGCCGCACTCCGACGAAGCCGTGGTCCGTTGGACCAGCGCCGGCGCCGCGGTGACACCGAGCGTCTGGTCGACGCCGGAGGGGCTGTCGTCTCTTCCGAAGGCACTGATCGTCGCGTCCCAGCACGGCCTTTCGGCGGTCTCGATCATGAACCCCCATGCCCCGGCCGAGCCCCTCAAGCCGGGTGACCGTGCCGCGGCCGCCGCAGCATGGCGCGCCTCCGGGCTCGAGGGCCGCGTGGTGGTGCGCTGCCACGACCTCTTTCTGGCCGAGGTCCTGGGGCTCGACCCGTTTTCCGGATACACCGGGTGCCAGGCCGCCGGGTACCTGGCCCACGTGGACTCCGGGGGCCGCCTCGTGGCCTGCCGGACGCTGCCACAGGTCCTGGGTGATCTCTCGACGGTCGCCCTTGCCGAGCTCTGGAACGGTCGCCGTCTTCGGCGGCTGCGCGCCGTGCTGGAGGCGGCGCCCGCGCCGTGCACGGCGTGCGCCGTGGCCGCCTCCTGCTGCGGTGGCTGCCGGGGGCTCGCCGCCGACCTCGGCCGAGACCCCGGCTGCTCCGGGAGCCGGGAACGGGCGCCACGAGCTGGAGACGCGGGACGAGCCCAGTGATCTACCTCGACAACGCTGCTTCGACCCATCCGAAGCCCGAGACCGTGTACGCTGCTGTCGACCGGGCCGTGCGCACCGGGGGAAACCCGGGGCGCTCCGGCCACCGGGCCGCCTTCGACGCCGCCCGGGAGGTGTTCGAGGCCCGCGCGGTCGTGGGCGAAGTCCTCGGCGCGTCGGATCCGGCGCGCGTGATCTTCACCCTCAACGCCACCCACTCGCTCAACCTCGCCTTGAAGGGGG
The DNA here is from genome assembly GCA_016214985.1 of Deltaproteobacteria bacterium. Classification (GTDB taxonomy): domain Bacteria; phylum Desulfobacterota; class Deferrisomatia; order Deferrisomatales; family JACRMM01; genus JACRMM01. Next base: position 128,458 of record JACRMM010000008.1, read on the forward strand.
TCCTGCGCCGCGGCGATCACGTGGTGACGACCGTCATGGAGCACAACAGCGTGCTTCGGCCGCTGCACCGGTTGGAGGCGTCGGGCGTCGAGACGACGCTCGTGGCCGCAGATCGCGAGGGGCACGTCGACCCGGCCGCTCTCGAGGGGGCGATACGCCCGAACACGCGGCTGGTGGCCCTGTGCCACGCGTCCAATGTCAGTGGAACGCTCCAGGACGCCGAGGCGGTGGGGGCCTTCTGTCGCCGGCGTGGACTGCTGTTCCTTCTCGACGCCTCCCAGACCGCCGGCGCGGTTCCCCTGGACGCGGAGGGGCTCGGCGTGCACCTGCTGGCGGCTCCGGGTCACAAGGGGCTCCTGGGGCCCCAGGGGACCGGGGTGCTGGTCCTGGCGGCGGGCGTCGATCTGGCGACGGTGCTGGAGGGGGGAACGGGGACCCACAGCGAACAGCGGACCATGCCCGACGAGCTTCCCGAGGGACTCGAGGCCGGAACCCTGAACACTCCAGGCATCGCGGGACTGGCCGCCGGAGCGCGCTATCTCCTCGACCGGGGCGTGGCCGACGTGCGGCGGGCCGAGGAGGAGATCCTCGCCTACGTGCTGCCCGAGCTGGCCTCGATCCCGGGGCTCCTGCTGTATGGCCCGCGGGAACCGGCAGCCCGCGTTGCGGTCGTTTCCTTCAACCTGGAGGGGCGAGACGGCGCGCACGTGGGCTTCGCCCTCGACGAGGCGTACGGCATCGCCGTGCGCGTGGGACTCCACTGCGCGCCCGACGCTCACAAGGCGCTCGGCTCCTTCCCGGCGGGCACGGTGCGGGCGAGCTTCGGGCCGTTCAACACCCTTCAAGACGCGGAAGCACTCGTGCGGGCGCTGCGGGAGCTGGCGCGGCTGTGACCGGTTCCTTCGCCCTCGCGCTCGCGTCGGCGTCGACCGATGAGAAGAGTTGCCGCGCTGAGTGGTCGGCGACGGCCCTGCCGTGCCTTGTGCCAGGGGAGGTCCGATGAAGAAGAATTTTGTTCTCGACACCAACGTGCTCCTCCACGACCCGGACGCCGTGGTGCGCTTCGAAGACAACCGCGTGAGCATCCCGATCACGGTCATCGAGGAGATCGACCGCTTTAAGAAGAACTCCGACGAGATCGGCCGCAACGCCCGCCAGGTATCGCGGTTCCTCGACGGGCTCCGGGAGAAGGGCGACCTGCGCAAGGGGATCGAGATCGAGGGCGGCGGCCTGCTGAGAGTCTTGTTCGGCAATGAGTACGTGAAGGAGCTTCCGCCCGAGCTGTCGGCCGGGAAGGGCGACAACCTGATCCTCGCCGTGTGCCTCGGACTTCGGGCCAAGGAAGAACTGCCGGTCGTCTTCGTCACCAAAGACACCAACCTGCGCATCAAGGCCAACGCCCTGGGCATCAACGCCGAGGACTACGAGCGCGGCAAGGTAAGCATCGAAGAGCTCTACACCGGCGCATCCGAGGTGCTGGTGCCCGGCGCCACGATCGACATGTTCTACAAGTCGGGGCGAGCCGACGGAACGCTCGAGTGCTTCGACAACGAGTTTGTGAGCCTGGTGGACGAGGCCAACCCGGCCCACACCGCCTTGGGGCGGTACCGCAAGGCGCTGGGGAGAGTGGAGGCGTTGCGCATCCCCAAGGAGGCGATCTGGGGGATCAACGCCAAGAACCGGGAGCAGCGCTTCGCCCTCGACGTGCTCCTCGACGAGCAGGTGCAGCTCGTCACCCTCGTGGGCAAGGCCGGCACGGGGAAGACGCTCCTGGCCATCGCGGCAGGCTTGCAGAAGGCGGTGGACGAACAGGTCTACAAGCGCCTGCTGGTCTCACGGCCCATCTTTCCCATGGGACGGGATGTGGGGTTCCTGCCGGGGGACATCCAGGAGAAGCTCAGACCCTGGATGCAGCCGATCTTCGACAACGTCGACTTCCTGTTCGCCGGCGTCCACGGCCGCGACGGGAAGAAGACCCGGGGCTACCAGGAGCTCATGGAGCTCGACCTGCTGTCCCTGGAGCCACTGACCTACATCCGCGGCCGGTCGATTCCCTACCAGTACATGATCGTCGACGAGGCTCAGAACCTCACGCCCCACGAGATCAAGACGATCATCACACGCGCCGGGGAGGGGACCAAGGTGGTCCTCACCGGTGACCCCTACCAGATCGACAACCCCTACGTGGACTCGGCCTCCAACGGTCTCTCCTTCTGCGTGGAGCGCTTCAAGGACCGGCCGATCGCCGCCCACGTGACGCTGAACAAGGGGGAGCGGAGCCCCCTGGCCGAGCTCGCCGCGAACGTGCTCTGACACCCCGACCCCCCTCTGGGGCTGACACCGGCGGAGGGGGGGTGGGTGCTCGCAACCTTGCACCAAACCGGGAGGGACATGGACAAGGCGGACTGCGCCGTGATCGGCGCCGGGGTCGTGGGCCTCGCCGTAGCACGGGCGCTCGCCGCGGCAGGGCGAGAGGTTCTCCTGCTCGAGAAGAACGACGCCATCGGCGCCGAGACGTCGTCCCGCAACAGCGAGGTCATCCACGCGGGGCTCTACTACGCGGAAGGCAGCCTCAAGGCCCGCCTGTGCAGGGCCGGGAACGAGCAGCTGTACCGTTACTGCGCCGAGCGCGGGATTCCACACCGAAGGCTCGGCAAGCTGGTGGTTGCGGCCGACGAGTCGGAGCTCGGCGCCATGGGCCGGGTCCGGGACCGGGCGCTCGCCAACGGAGTGACGGACATCGCCTGGCTCGACCGCGACGCCGTCTCGACCCTCGAGCCTGAACTGCGTTGCGTGGCGGCGCTCCTCTCCCCGTCGACCGGCATTGTCGACAGCCACCGACTCATGGTGGCCTTCCTCGCCGATGCCCAGGCCCGCGGGGCGACCCTGGTGCTGCGAAGCCCTGTGGAGGGCGGCTCGGTGTCGGCCGACGGGATCGTGTTGCGGGTGGGCGGCGCCGATCCCGTGGAGCTTCGCTGCCGCAGTGTCGTCAATGCCGCGGGGCTCCACGCCACAGAGGTTGCCCGGTCGCTCCGGGGCGTTCCCGAAGCGACGATTCCGAGAAGCTACCTCTGCAAGGGGAACTACTTCACCCTCGCCCAGAGAACCCCGTTTCGGCGCCTCGTCTACCCCGTGCCCGAAGCCGCGGGCCTCGGGGTTCACATGACGCTCGACCTGGGGGGGCACGCCCGCTTCGGCCCGGACGTGGAATGGGTCGACGCGATCGACTACCGCGTGGATCCCCGCCGGGCGGACGTCTTCTACCCGGCCATCCGACGCTACTGGCCCGGGCTCCGAGACGGCGCGCTCGAGCCCGGCTACGCCGGTATTCGACCGAAGATCCAGGCTCCGGGCGAGGAGGCGGTCGACTTCTGCCTTCAGGGACCCCGGGACCACGGCGTCGCCGGCTTGGTCAACCTCTACGGAATCGAGTCTCCCGGGCTGACCGCGTCGCTCGCCCTCGGGGCGGCGGTGGCCCGGCTCTTGTAGTCAATGAGCAGACCGCTTTCGATAGTCTCGGGGGGAGAGGCCGTAGGTCGACTTGAAGGCCCGACTGAGGTCAGCCTTCGACGCGGACCGGGAGGCCCGATACGCAGGCAAGCCGCCGGCCATGATCCCGGTGGCCGCGGAGAAGCCCGGAGACCCCTGCGCGCTCCCCACCGATGACACCCGTGAGTTCTTCCTGGAGACCTGCAAGACTCTTGCGCCCAACTGGCGCAACGAGGTGACTCTCCAATCGGTCGAGCTCTTCACGGAGTACGAACCGGGCACGTACATCCCAAACATCTGCCCGACGCCGTTCCTTCTCGCCGTCGGGCTCCGCGATCACCTCGTTCCGGCCGACATCGCCTGCGCCGCTTTCGAGACCGCCCTCGAGCCGAAGAAGCTGTTGGTCCTGCCCCGCGGGCACTTCGAAGCCTACGTGGGGGAAAATTTTCGCGTTTCGAGTGCGGCCCAGCGGGACTGGTTCCTCGAGCACCTGCGGCCGTAGTCGACTCCGGCGAAAGAAAGAACGGGCGCGCACGCCCCTGTGGACGGCATCGGGGACGTGCGTTCCCTGAGCTGGGCTTCGACTTCCTCGTCAGAAGGCCCGGTTCCGGCGAAACCGCGGTGGGCGCAGCGCGCTGGAAGAGCGGGCTCGGCCCGGGAGAGAGCCCGCGGGAGCACGTGTTTCGGGAGTACCTGCTGCTCTATCTCTCTCGGGAAGACGAGGTGCTGCTCCTGGCTCTTCAGCACCATCGGCAGTTCTCCTTCGACCTGTGCGGACACTGGGGACGGATCTCACCCACGCAGCCCCGCCCCCGCAATGCGCCGCGCCTCCTTCTCGGGCTGCTCCGCGATGCCGGCGCGCACGAGGCAAGATCGCGTTCCTGCCCTTTGGCATTTCTGAGCGCTGTTCACCGAACCTCGAGCCTCAGCCCCTCGATCCTTTCAAAGTCCCTCACGTTGTGGGTAACGACGGCATAGTCCAGCGAAATGGCCGTGGCTGCGATGATCAGATCGTGAGCTCCTACGCTCTGCCCCGTTCGCGCCAGCGTAGCCCAGATCCGCGCGTAGATGCGGGCCACCGGCGTATCGAACGGGAGGACCGGGAAGAGCTCCAGCACCTTCTCGACGAAGGCCTGGCGCCTGACTCGACGGCCCTCGGTGTCGGCGCGCTCGACGCCGTGAAGCAGCTCCGCCGCCGTGACCACACTGATGCCGAAGGGCTCGTCTTCCCTCCCCGCGATCAGGAGCTCCGCGTCGGCGCGGTTCCGCTCCAGGGCGATGATCTCGCTGGAGTCGAAGATCACTCCCACGGCGGCACGTTCGGCAGTCGTGGTTGGCAGGACGCGGCCTCAGAGACGTCGTCGGCAAAGGACGTATCCTTTGGGTCGAGACCCGGCAGCTCGCGGACCAAGGCGACGAGCTCGGCGAGGGTGCGTCGGGCCGGCGCAGTCTCCACTGGGCCCATGGTGGCCACGGGCCTGCCGCCCCGCAGGATCGTGTAGTGGTCGCCTCGGTAGTGGATGTTGCTCAATAACTCGGAAAAGCTTCGGACGGCTTCGGTTGCGCTCACGGCTGCAGTGCCCATCGGCGTGCCTCCTGGAGAATATGATAATCGTATTTTACATCGTGATGGGGGGCGCGCAACGGCCGACTGCACTGCGAAGTCATGTGCCGGATCGATGGGGTTCGAAACCACCGCTTGCCGGAGGAGAGGTGCAATCTCTTGTCGGGGTGGGAAACACCCGCTCAGCGGTGGTACAGTGCCGATTCCGACGATCCCAGAGGGGCGCCCGTGCCGAACCGCGACTCCGAGACTCTAATCCTCGCCGTCGAGACCTCCTGCGACGAGACCGCGGCGGCCGTGCTGCGGGGCGAGCGCGAGGTACTCTCCGACGTCGTGGCGAGCCAGGTGGGGCTCCACGCCGAGTACGGGGGGGTCGTGCCCGAGATCGCCTGCCGCGCCCATGTCGAGACCGTGCTGCCGGTCGTGGACCGGGCGCTGTGCGACGCAGGGGTGGCCTCGGCGGACCTCACGGCGATCGCGGTGACCCAGGGCCCGGGCCTGGTGGGTGCACTGCTCGTGGGCCTCACCTTCGCGAAGTCCCTCGCCTGGGCGCACGGGCTCCCGCTCGTGCCGGTCAACCACCTGGAGGCGCACCTCTCGGCGGCCTTCCTGGAAGGGGAGGTGCCGACCCCCTTCGTGGGGCTCGTCGTTTCCGGGGGGCACACCGCCCTCTACCACTCGGCCGCGCGCGGCGAGTACCGCCTGCTCGGCCAGACCCTGGACGACGCGGCGGGCGAGGCCTTCGACAAGGTCGCGAAGCTCCTGGGCCTCGGCTATCCGGGCGGCGTGGTCATCGACCGCCTCGCCCGGGAGGGCGATCCCGGCCGCTTTCGCTTCCCGCGCCCCATGCTCGCGTCTCCGAATCTGGACTTCTCCTTCTCGGGCCTCAAGACCGCGGTGCGGGACCACTGGGAGCGCTACGGATCCGAGGACGTGCGCGACGTCTGTGCCTCGTTCCAGGAGGCGGCGGTGGACACCCTGGTGGAGAAGACCGCCCGAGCCGCACGAGAGACGGGCGCGGGGTGCGTCGTGGCCTGCGGCGGCGTGGCCTGCAACACGCGGCTGCGCGAGAAGCTCTCCGCCCGCGCCGCGTCCCTCGGCGTGGAGCTGCGAATCCCGCGGCCGCGGTACTGCACCGACAATGCAGCGATGGTCGCCGCGGCGGGCCGCCACCGCTTCCTCCTCGGCATCCGGGCCTCCCTGGACTTGAACGCCGTGCCCACGTGGCCCCTGGAGCAGATGACGGAGGCGGCGTGAGCCTGCCGGCAGCGGCGATCCCTTCGCCGAAGAAGAGCCTCGGCCAGCACTTCCTCTTCGACCGACGCCTCCTGGCTCGGATCGTGGAGGAAGCGGGGGTCGAGGCGGGGCAGGCGGTCATCGAGATCGGGCCGGGCCCAGGAGGCCTGACCCGGGCGCTCTTGGAGGCCGGGGCCCGCGTGTGGGCCGTGGAGGCCGACGCGCGCATGGTCGCACACCTGGAGGGTCAGGCGTGGGCGACCCCGGACCTCCACGTTCTGGCCTGCGATGCGCTCGAAGTCGACTACCCGGCCCTGGCTGCGGCGGCAGGAGGGGAGGTCCGGCTCGTGGCGAATCTCCCCTACAACCTCTCGGGCCCGCTTCTGGCGAGGCTCCTGGAGCAGCGACGGGCGTTCGTTTCGCTCACCGTGATGCTCCAGCGGGAGGTGGCCGAGCGGCTTGCGGCACCGCCCGGCACGAGGGTGCGCGGGCGGCTCGGGGTGATGGCCCAGTGCTTCTGCGCGGTGCGCCCGCTCTTCCGGGTCCCGCCGGGGGCCTTTCGGCCGCCGCCGAAGGTGGAGTCCGCGGTCGTCCGGCTCGACGTACTGGCCGCGCCGGTCGCTCCGCTCGAGGACGAAGGGACGCTCTGGGAGGCGGTGCGCGTCGGGTTCGGGCAACGGCGAAAGATGCTGCGCAATGCTCTGGCGGGGCTGGGGCTGCCCGTGGAGCCGCTCCTGGCCCTGGCCGGCCTGACCGGTACCGAGCGGGCGGAGGAGCTGACCGCCGAGGCGTGGATTGCGGTGGCCAACGGCGCCGCGCGCCTGCGGTGAAGGAGAGACGAGCCGGTGGGCGTGTACACGAGCCTCGATGCCGCTGAGGTGACGGCGTTCCTGGCGGGCTACGGTCTGGGGCGCGTGTCCGCGCTCGAACCCATCCGGGAGGGGATCGAGAACACGAACTACCGCGTGACCGCGGGAACGCCGGAGCGGCGGTACGTGCTCACCGTGTTCGAGCGCGATGCGCCCGAGGTCGTCGCCGAGACGCTGCGGCTGACGGCGGAGCTGTCGGCCCGAGGCGTACCGTGCCCGGGACCGCTCGCAGCCCGGGGTACCGGCGCGCTCCTGAGCACGCTGCGGGGCAAGCCGGCGTCCCTCGTCCCCTTTGTCGACGGCGAGGCCGTCATGGCTCCCGGAAACGAGCACCTCGAGGCGCTCGGGCGGGCGCTGGCCGAGCTGCACCTGGCTGGCGCCGACCTGCCCTTCGACCGCGGTGGCGCACACCGGGCCGACACGCTCTGTCCTCTGGCCGAGCGGCTCGCGGAGCGGGTGCGGTCGGCTGAGCCGGCGCTGGCGGAGCTGATGGCCGCCGAGGCCGCCGTGCAGGCCGAGGTGCCCGAGACGGGGCTTCCCGGCGGCGTCATCCACGCCGACCTCTTCCTGGACAACGTGCTCTTCGATGGGGGCTCGCCGCCGCGGGTGAAGGCGTTGCTGGACTTCCACCTGGCGGGCCGGGGGCCCTGGCTCTTCGACCTGGCCGTGGTCCTGGACGATGCCGGGTGGGGCGGCGGGGGGGTGCGGGGCGAGCGCGCCCGGGCGTTCCTCGGCAGCTATCGGGCCGTCAGGCCGTTGGAGCCGGCCGAGTTTTCGCTCCTGCCTGCGTATCTGCGCCGGGTGGCGCTTCGGTTCCTGTGTCTTCGGGTCGAGCGGTTCCTTCTCGGCGGGCCCCAACTCGTCGCCGGGCATGGCAAGGACCCGCGCGAATACGCCCGCCGCCTCGAGATCCTGCGTGCGGGGCCGGCCGGAGGAGCGTGATGGGTGAGGCCGGCCGGCTTCGTCCCGTCACGCCCTTGCTCGACGAGGACCTGATCGCCCGGGTCGAGGCAGGGGCCTCCTGGGCCCATCGGATGTGGGAGGCGTCCACCGTGGCCGTCGTGCTGGGGCGGGGAACGGCGGCGTCGGAGGTCCGCGCCGATAGCTGCGCAGCCGATGGCGTGCCGGTGCTGCGGCGGCGGGGGGGCGGAGGCGCGGTGGTGCTCGGGCCGGGGTGCCTGATCGTGAGCCTCGCGGCGGCCGTCGAGCGAGAGCTCGAGGCAGGTGGGTACCTGGACCGGATCGCGGCGTTCCTGGCCGGGCTCCTGGGCCGGCTCACCGGCCTTCCGCTGGAGCCCCGGGGCATCGGCGATGTGTGCCTGGGCGACCGCAAGGTCCTCGGCGCGAGCCTCTTTCGGCGCCGCCGGCTCCTCTTCTACCAGGCGAGCCTGCTGCACTCCCTGAACCTCGCCCTCGTGGACGGGTACCTGACTCACCCGGCGCGGGAGCCCGCGTATCGCCAGGGACGCCCGCACCGAGCGTTCCTGACGACCCTGGCCGCGGCGGGGTCGGGGATTTCGGTCGACGAGCTGTGCGAGGGCCTCGAGCGCCGACTGCCGGCGCTTGCCGAGCGGCTCGAGTGAGAGCGTTGCTGCTGCGGAGGCCGGGGCCTCGGGGGGGCGAGGGTGTCAACAACGGAGATCGAGGGCGGAGTGGCGATGGCGGATCGCGTGGACGTGGTCGTGCCGGCCCTGGGGAAGGGGGTCGAGAGCGTGCTCCTGGTGGCGTGGAACGTGGGGCCCGGAGGGGTCGTGACGGCCGAGGAGGTTCTCTTCGAGGTGGAGACCGACAAGGCGGTCTTCGAGGTGGAGGCGTTGGTGTCGGGCACGCTCGAAGAGGTCTTCGTGGCCGCGGGCGAGCCTGTGGCCCCGGGGGCGGTGGTCGCGAGAGTTCGGATCCAGGGATGAACGTCCGTGATCTGGGGCGGCTCGCCTACGCCGACGCCCTCGCCGTGCAGTGCCGGTGCCGGGACGAGGTCCTTTCCGGCGGGCCGGAGGTCCTGCTCCTGGTCGAGCACCCGCCGGTGCTCACCGTGGGGAGGTCCGGAGGCGACGACGATCTGGGGCTCTCGATCGCCGGATGGGCCGAGCGCGGGGTGGAGGTGGTCGTCGCGGACCGCGGCGGCAGGGTGACCTGGCACGGCCCGGGGCAGGTGGTGGTATACCCGATCGTGGACCTGCGGCGACGAGGTCGCGACGTGCGCGCCTACGTGCAGGCGCTCGAGGACGCGGGTGCCGCGGCGGTCGGGCGCTTCGGCGCTCCGGGGAGACCGGGCCGTGACCCCGTGGGGGTGTTCGTGGGCCCGGCCAAGATCGCCTCGATCGGAGTCTCGGTCTCCCGATGGATCACCCAGCACGGGATTTCCCTCAATGTGGAGAACGACCTCGGCGTCTATGGGCTCTTCACGCCCTGTGGCCTCATCGGCGTCCCCGTGACGCGCCTCTCGGACGTCGCGCCGGTCGCTGTGTCGCTGGACGACGCGCGCGGAGCCCTGGCCGAAGAGCTCGCGGCGAGGCTCGCCCCGTGACCTGCCTTGCCGGCCGGCGAAGCGCTGGGGTATAAGGCGGCGATGCTCGCCCTCGACCCCAATGTCCAGGCCTTGGAGGCGGCTCTCGGCCGGCCGATCGAGGTCCGGTGGACCGACAATCGCACCGTCTACCTCTCGGTGCGCCCCGCGAAGGGGGTCGGCTGGGTGCTGCGGCTGCACCGGGCGTTCCAGGGCGCGCCGGGTCGGGTTTGGCGGTCGATTCAGGCGTTCCTGCGGACCGGACGCCGGGCGTCGCTCGGTCCGGCACGGGCTCACTTCGAGAGCTGGCGGGCCGGCGCGCCGCCCGCGGGAGCCGTGGCGCGTCGAGCTCGGCTCCGACCCTCCGGAAGGGCCTACGACCTGGAGGCCCTGGCTGTGCCGCTGCTCGGGCTCCCGCACCTTGGGAGCCTGCCGCCGGTGGGGCTGTCCTGGGGGATCCGGCGGTCTCCGGGACGGCGCAGCGTCCGGCTCGGCTCCTACCGGCCCCTCGGTCCGAGCGGGCCGGCCCTGATCCGGGTGCACCCCGTGCTCGACGCGGCGCACGTGCCGGCCGTGGCGGTGGCCAGCGTGCTTCATCACGAGCTCGTGCACCACTGTCTCATGACGAGAGCGGGCCCGGCGGAGGGGCTCCGGCACGGGCGGGAGTTCCGGCGGCTCGAGGCGCTCTTCCCGGCTCGGGAGGACGCGCTGGCTTGGGAGAGGGAGGAGCTGCCGCGGCTCCTGGCGCGAAGGGGGACACTCCGCTGAGCGGGAATTCTGTGGACGAAGGAGAGGATCGGATGCACAGGCCGGGTTGGGTCATTGCGGGCGTGCTGGCGGGGCTGGCGGCGCTCGGATGCGGCAAGGGAGCGGAAGAGAAGGCGGCGGACACGGCCACTCCGCCGCCCGGCAACGCGGCGCCGGCCGCGGAGCCCGCCGGAGCGTTCGCCGCCGTGGAGTCCCAGATCCTCGTGCCCAAGTGCGCGCACGCGGACGGCTGCCACGCGGGTCCGGTGCCCGCCGGAGGCATGGACCTCGGGGCCGGGGTGGCGTACCAGGACTTGGTGGGGGTCAAGGCGACGCGGCGACCGGAGCGGCTGCGCGTTGCGCCCGGGGACCCGGAGGGGAGTTATCTCCTGAATCGCCTCACGCCCGGGGGCGACACGCCGCCCATGCCCCTGGGCGGGCCGTCCCTCTCGGCCGCGGAGATCGACGCGATCCGGGCCTGGGTCCGGGACGGCGCCCGGCGGTGAACCGCCGGCTCCTCGCTCACCGGCGCCGGGGGGGAGGCCCTCGCCGGCTGCTGCGGGGGCGGGGGGGACGCGGCGCGGGCGATGTGGCGCCGTTTTCCAGAGCCGCCTCGTCAGCCGCGGGTGTCGGAGTCCGCGGCCGCGGAACCTCCTTGGTCGCGAGGAGCTCCTCGCTGGCCCAGGCGACCGGGATCTTCTGGCCGATGTACTGCTCGATCGCCTCGAGGCCGAACACGTAGTTCTCGCAGGCGAGGCTCACCGCCTTGCCCGAGGCGCCGGCCCGGGCGGTGCGGCCGATCCGGTGAACGTAGTCCTGCTCGTCCTGGGGCAGGTCGTAGTTGACGACGTGGCTGATCCCCTCGATGTGGAGCCCGCGGGAGGCCACGTCGGTCGCCACGAGGATGCGCAGTTCCCCGGCCATGAAGCGCCGCAGGATCTTCAGGCGCCGCACCTGATCCACGTCGCCGGAGAGCACTGCGGTCGGATAGCCGTTGCGGTCGAGCCGCTCCCGGAGGATCTCGGCCTGGCGCTTGGTGTTGACGAACACGAGCGCCTTGGTCCACTCCTCGGTGCGGAGCAGACCCAGGAGCAGCCGGAACTTCTCGCGGGAGCTCACGTGGTAGAGGACCTGCTCCACGCGGTCCGCGGTGACCTTCTCGGGGGAGACCTCCACGAGCTCGGGCACGTTCATGTACTCGTAGGAGAGCTCCATGACGCGGTCGCTCAAGGTGGCCGAGTAGAGCATGCTCTGGCGCTCGTCGAAGCGGGACATGCGCTTCAGGAGGAACCGGATGTCGGCGATGAACCCCATGTCGAACATCCGGTCCGCCTCGTCGATGACCGCGACCTCGACGTCCTTGAGGTGGTAGACGCGCTGCTTGAGGTAATCGATCAGGCGGCCCGGGGTGCCCACCAGGAGATCGACGCCGTGTGCCAGGTCTTCGCGCTGCTTCTGGTAGTCCACCCCGCCGTACACCGCGAGGGTGCGGAAGGGCAGGTGCCGCCCGATCTCCGCCGCGTCGTGGCTCACCTGCACGGTGAGCTCCCGGGTGGGGGTGAGGACGATGGCGCGGGGGCAGGGGCCCTTGGCCCGCGGTTCCCGGCGGGGTTCGCGCAAGAGCCGGTCGAAGATGGTCACGACGAACGCGGCGGTCTTGCCCGAGCCCGTCTGGGCCTGCACGGCGAGGTCGCGACCCTGGAGCGTGATCGGGAGGCTCTGGGCCTGCACCGGCGTCAGTCGGGCGAAGCCGCAGTCGGCGATGCCCCTCTGGAGCTCCTCGGGGAGGTCCAGGTCTGTGAACTTCACTTCGGTCAGCTGCATGAGGTACCCTTCGCTCCATGACGAAAGACGGACGGCCGCACAAGAAGGAGACGCACTCTATGCGGCTCGTCCGGGAGAGTCAACCTTCGGCCGTCCTGGCCTTTCCGGGGGCTGGTTCCCGCCTGGTGACGATCGTGGCGCTCCTGGTCGCGCTCATCTTCGGGGGGGTCGCCGGCTATGAGTGGATCGAGGGCTGGGGATTCCTGGACAGCCTGTTCATGGTGGTGATCACCCTGGGCGCCGTGGGGTACAACGAAGTGCACCCGCTCAGCCCGGCGGGCCAGGTGTTCTCCATGGTGCTGATCGTCGGCGGCGTCGGCCTGGTGACGTACACCGTGGGAACGATCACCCGCATGATCATCGGGGGCGAGCTGCAGTCGCTGATGGGGCGGAGACGCGCGATGTCGAAGATCCGGAGCCTGAAGGACCACTACATCATCTGCGGGTACGGTCGTATCGGGAGCCTGATCGCCTCCGAGTTCGCGCGCCGGCCGATCCCCTACGTGGTGATCGAGCGAAACGAGCAGAAGGTCGCCGCGCTGCCCCAGGACTTCCCGATCCTCCACGGCGACAGCACCGAGGAGGAGGTGCTCCTGGAGGCCGGGATCGCGAGGGCCAAAGGCCTCGTGACCGTGCTCCACTCCGACGCCGACAACCTCTTCGTCACCCTCACGGCCCGGGACCTGAACCCCAAGCTCTTCATCCTCGCCCGCTACGAGGAACCCCGGAGCGAGATGAAGCTCCTGCGGGCCGGGGCCGACAAGGTGCTGTCGCCCTACATCATCGGTGGTACCCGCATGGCCATGGCCGTGCTTCGGCCCGCGGTGATCGACTTCATCGAGCTCGCGACCCAGACCGAGAGCCTGGGTCTCCAGATGGAGGAGGTGCTCCTCACGGAGGATTCCCCGCTGGTGGGCCTGCCGCTCGTGGACACCGACATCCGCGCCAAGCTCGACATCATCGTGGTGGCCATCAAGCGAAAGAGCGGCCACATGGAGTTCAACCCGTCTGCCGGCTCTCTGCTCCAGGAGGGCGACAGGCTGATCGCCATCGGAGAGCGGGGGCAGCTGAGCCGCCTGGAGGAGATAGCGCGGGCGTAAGCCCGCACCCTACCGAACCACCTACTCACGACCGCCCACAAGGAGCCGGGGATCCATGACGAACGACCGAGAGAGCACCGCGGCGCCGATCGAGACCGCCGCCTCCCACTTCATCAAGGACATCGTGCTGGAGGACAACGCGAGCGGCAAGTTCGGCGGGCGGGTGTGCACGCGCTTCCCACCCGAGCCCAACGGCTACCTCCACATCGGGCACGCCAAGTCCATCTGCCTCAACTTCGGCCTGGCCGAGGAGTTCGGGGGGCGCTGCAACCTGCGGATGGACGACACGAACCCCACCAAGGAGGAAGACGAGTACGTGCGCTCGATCCAAGAGGACGTGCGCTGGCTCGGGTTCGACTGGGACGACCGGCTCTTCTACGCCTCGGACTACTTCGGCCAGCTCTACGCCTGGGCCGAGCAGTTGATCGAAGCCGGCAAGGCGTACGTGGACGACCTCTCGGCCGACGAGATCCGGGCGCACCGCGGAACGCTGACTGAGCCGGGCCGGCAGAGCCCCTACCGCGACCGCTCCCCGGCGGAGAACCTGGACCTCTTTCGCCGCATGCGGGCCGGCGAGTTCCCCGACGGCTCGCGGGTGCTCCGCGCGAAGATCGACATGGCGTCGCCCAACGTGAACTTGCGGGATCCGGTCATGTACCGGATCCTTCGGGCCACCCACCACCGCACGGGCGACCAATGGTGCATCTACCCGATGTACGACTACGCGCACGGCCAGTCCGATTCGATCGAGGGGATCACCCACTCCGTCTGCACCCTGGAGTTCGAGGACCACCGGCCGCTCTACGACTGGTTCTGCGACGCGCTCGGGATCTACCACCCGCGGCAGATCGAGTTCGCGCGCCTGAACCTCACCTTCACGATGATGAGCAAGCGCCGGCTACTCGATCTGGTGCAGCAGCGGCTCGTGGTCGGTTGGGACGATCCACGGATGCCGACGCTCTCGGGGCTGCGCCGCCGAGGGTACACGCCCGAGGCACTTCGGGACTTCTGCTCGCGCATCGGGGTGGCCAAGCGCGACAGCACCGTGGACCTGGCGCTCCTGGAGCACTGCCTGCGCGAGGACCTCAACCGCCGGGCGCCTCGGGTCATGGCCGTGCTCCGGCCGCTGCGGGTGGTTCTCACCAACTACCCCGAGGGTCGCGTCGAGGAGCTCGAGGCGGTCAACAACCCCGAGGACACGGCGGCGGGCACGCGCAAGGTGCCCTTCTCGCGGGTGCTCTACATCGAGCGCGACGACTTCCGGGAAGACCCGCCGAAGAAGTTCTTCCGCCTGGCCCCGGGCCGCGAGGTGCGGCTGCGCTACGCCTACTTCATCAAGTGCGAGGAGGTCGTCAAGGACGCCGCGGGAGAGGTCGTAGAGCTTCGCTGCACCTACGATGCGGCCACGTTGGGGGGCGATGCGCCCGACGGCCGGAAGGTCAAGGCCACGATTCACTGGGTCTCGGCCGCCCACGCGGTGGAGGCCGAGGTACGGCTCTACGACCGGCTCTTCACCGTGCCGAACCCGGCCGCCGAAGAGGACTGGGTCGCGACCCTCAACCCTGCCTCCCTGGAGACCCTCGTCGGCTGCCGACTCGAGCCGAGCCTCTCCGCCGCTTCGCCCGGCGAGCGGTTCCAGTTCGAGCGCCTCGGGTACTTCTGCGCTGACCCCGACGCGTCGTCCGGCCGGCCGGTGTTCAACCGCACCGTCACGCTCAAGGATCAGTGGGCCAAGATCGAGGCGAAGGGATAGGGTCTGCGGTTCTCATGAGGCCGTGGGGTAGCTGACCCTACAGATGTCCACAGGCGCGCGCCGCCGGAGGTCGCGTGCCCCGTCCTCCGGGAGGCCGTCACTGGGTTCAACGCGTCGGAAAAAAAGGAATTCCCGGCACGGCCGGAGTCGTGGTAGCGTTCGGCCGCCGTTTTCGGGGCCTGTCGGAGCTCTCTATCGGCGGCAGGCGTCTCTTGGGGCTGTTCCACCAACGCCCTTGCGGGGGCATCGCATGAAGGAGCGACATCATGGGGACTCGTAAGATCATCCTGGGGCTTGTTGCCGCGGGGTTCGCGGCCATCCTGGCGGGGTCCGCCCCCGCGCTTGCCGAGGACGCCGCTGCGCCGGCAGCCGAAAGCGCGGCCGCGGCGCCCCAGACCGAGCAAGCCGCGCCGGCTCCTGCCGAGACGCAGGCTGCCCCGGCGGCCGAGACGGCTCCGGCGGCCGACGCACCGGCCGCTGACGCCGCGCCGGCGAAATAGGCCGGTCTCCTTCCACGGTTGGACGCGCAGAGGGGAGGGCTTCGGCCCTCCCCTCTGCCGTATGGGTCACCGCCTCCCTCGTTCTTTCCCCGCCCCTCTGGCCACGGGCAGCCACGCTTCGAACCGGCACCCGACGCCGGGGGGGCTCGACACCGAAACCTGCCCCCCGCAGCGCTCCGCGAGGCGGCGCACGATGTAGAGACCGAGCCCCGACCCCCTGTGGTTGAGCGCTGTCGAGGCACGGAAGAACCTCTCGAACACCCGATCCATCTCGGCGGCAGGGATTCCGTCACCGGTGTCCTCCACGGTCAGGGACACACCGCGCGCGGCCGGTTGAACCCCGACGCAGACCCGGCCGCCGCGGGGCGTGAACTTGAGGGCATTGGACACGAGATTGTCCAGGATCCGGTGCGTGGCTTCCCGATCCGCCACGAGGACCTCGATGGGCAGGTAAATCTGGGCGATCAGCTCGATGCCCGCCGCCTCGGCGTCGCCGCGAAACGCTTGGACGACGCCCTCGGCGAGGCTGGCGACACTCCCAGGCTTCCGGTCCCAGGCGTCGGCCGCGTCGAGGCCCTCCGCCATGAGGAATTGCGACATCATCCGGCCGATCCGCCGCGTGGCATCGCCGATCTGCGTCAGGGCGTCGGCCTGGGGCGGGGTCAGTTCGCCCCAGCGCCCGGCCAGCAGCGTCTGGGTGTACCCCTGTGCCACGGTCAGCGGAGCCTTGACGTCGTGGCTGATCATGTGGACGAAGTCGCGGCGGAGCTCTTCGAGCCGGCGGCGTTCGGTGATGTCGCGCACCGACGCCTGGAACACGCCCGGCTCGATGGGCTCGCGAGAGATGCGCACGTCGGCCCAGCGCGGCTCGCCGCTGCCGTGGATCCAGCGGTTCTCATACTGAGTGGGCGCGTCCTCACCCGCGGCGCGGGCCCGAAGGTACTCCTGAAGCCTCGGGACCTCGGCCGGGTCGATGACGTCCCAGATCTTGAGCTGCTCCAACTGCTCGCGGGAGTACCCGCTCATGACCTCCGCCTCCCGATTGAGCGCGCGCAGGCCGCCGCGGTCGTCGATGGCGAAGAGCGCGTCCGTTGCCCCCTCGTAGAGGGCCGCGTACTTGCGCTCGAGGGCGACGAAGGCGGTCATGTCCCGCACCATCCCCAGCACGCCCAGCACGGTGCCGGAGGAGTCGCGCAGGACCTCCACCGTGTAGCGGAAGAGGTAGTGGTCTTCGCCGAAGGCGATCGGCCGTTCCTCGAGGAAGGTTTCCCCAGTTTCGAGGACGTGCTGGAGCACCGAGAGCTGCCGTTCGACCTGATCCGGCGGAAAGAGCTCGCGCACCGACCGGCCGACGACCTCCGCGGGAGGACGCCGAAAATAGCGTGCGGCCGCGGGGTTGACGTCCAGGAACACACCGTCGGGCGAGACGACGAACACGGGATCGGGGAGAGCGGAGAAGAGAAGTGGTCCGAGCGTCGTGCGCAGTTCCTGATGGTCCACGGGGTCACCCCTCTTGCCAGGGCGCAGGCCGGGGCGAGTCCATTCCCGCCCACTCCTGCGCCGCCCCAGTAACCGTTCTTACCTGTCGCGGTGGTACGCCGTCAAGCCGGAGATGGCCGGCGGCCCGGGCTGCTCACGAGCGAGGTGGTTCACGAGGAGGGGCGAGCACCCGCGCGCACGGACCCGGACGGGAGCGCCTTGGCGACGGAGAAGAGCGCGGTTGGGCCTGCGCGATGATTCGGTGAACCGTTCGATGGGGGAGGTGCCGAAGAGGTTCGATGTTGCCGGCTTCCCGTGGAGTGTCCCTATCGGGAGCGTTTCTCCCGCGCGCTGAACGAGGATTTCTCCAGCCGCGACCTTTCGCATCCCGCCAGATAGGATTAGATGGTTAGAACTGTTTCTAGTCAGCGTTGTCCGGTTAGGTTATTGCAATGGCCACGGGCAAACCCGGGTCTAATTGTCGTGAGTCTGGAGCGGGCACATCGGGCTCCATCTGGGCGGCCTCGTTCTCGATCTTGTTGCGAAGTTCGCGAACGCGCTTGATA
>JACRMM010000009.1 GCA_016214985.1 Deltaproteobacteria bacterium
ACTAGCACTAGCTGCGACCTATAATAGCCAAACATGGCAATTTTACTTGGGCAACCGCGAACGCCTCCCGGTTCACCCCAGCGACATTCGCGGGTGCCCCTGGGGAGGGCGCTCCCGAAAGTCCGACAGGCTCCTAGGCAATCAGCGGTCAGCAAGAAACGGTGCGGCCCTCTCCCCAGCGCGGCAGAGAGGGGCGCACCGCGTTGGAGAGGACGTCGTGGAGAACGAAGCCTTCGAGATTCGATCGGGGTAGGCCGGCCGATGAGGGCGACCTCGTCCGCCGGCTCCAGGAGCTCTTTGCCATCGAGGCCAACCTCGTAGAATGTGAGCAAGAGCCGGGCGACGGGCCACCCCGCGGAAGGCCGCCCCACACGGTCAGCCAAGGTCACGGCCCGCTCCGCGTCGCACCTCGCACGTGCCAACTCCGCCAGGATCCGCTCCAGCTCCCACGAGCTCTCCACGTTGTTGGTCGCGTTCAGGAGCCAGGCACGGTCGGCGTCGGCGACGTCCGGCGCGGGGCGACTCCGTGCTTGCTCGGAGAAGCAGGTTCAACGCGCCCTACACTTCCTCGAAGGTCGTCCGCCGAGTCTCCGGTAGCCAGTCCATCCGCCTCATGCCGGCACTTCCTGCGTGCCGTGCTATACCGGTCGGATCATGTACTACAACCGCGGACAGTAGATTCGCTCCCGACATTTCCGTCCCCCGCCATTGCGGCTGAGAGGGGTCCGGTGGTATAAGACCGCTCCCCCGAAACCACAGGGCGCGCCCCGTGGTTTTTTTGTCCCCCAGGAAAGAGTGAGATCATGATCAGCGCAGCGAACGTCACCCTCGGCTACGGCAAGAGGGAGCTGTTCAAGGACGTCACTATCAAGTTCACCCCGGGCAACTGCTACGGGCTCATCGGCGCCAACGGCGCCGGCAAGTCCACCTTCCTGAAGATCCTCTCCGGCGAGTTGGAACCGGACAAGGGCGCCATCGCCGTGACTCCCGGCGAGAGGATCTCGGTTCTCGGGCAGGACCAGTTCGCCTTCGACGACGAGACGGTCTTCCACACGGTCCTGCGGGGGCACCCGCGGCTCTTCGAGATCATCGCCGAGCGGGAGACGCTCTACGCCAAGGCCGAGTTCTCAGAGGCGGACGGCCTGCGCTCGGCCGAGCTGGAAGGGGAGTTCGCCGATAGGAACGGCTACGAGGCGGAGACCGAGGCATCGGCGCTCCTGAGCGGCCTCGGCATACCCGAGGGGCTTCGCCACAAGTGGATGCGGGAGCTCGAGGCGGGCGACAAGGTGCGGGTGCTCCTCGCCCAGGCCCTGTTCGGCAACCCGGACGTGCTCCTCTTGGACGAGCCCACCAACCACCTGGACCGCGCGTCCATCGCCTGGCTCGAGGAGTTTCTGAGCCGGTTCCCGAACACGGTGGTCGTGGTGTCCCACGACCGCCACTTTCTGAACCAGGTCTGCACGCACGTGGCGGACATCGACTTCGGCCGGATCCAGGTATACGCAGGCAACTACGACTTCTGGTACCAGGCGAGCCAGCTCAACCTGAAGCAGAAGCAGGAGCAGAATCGCAAGGCCTCGGACAAGGCTTCGGAGCTCAAGGCGTTCATCCAGCGCTTCAGCTCCAACGCCTCCAAGGCGAAGCAGGCCACCTCCCGTAAGAAGCTCCTGGAGAAGCTCACCCTGGAAGACCTGCCGGTGTCGTCGCGGAAGTACCCATACGTCTTCTTCAAGCCGGAGCGCGCGTGCGGCGACGTCATCCTGGAGATCCGGGGGCTCTGCAAGGCGATCGACGGAGCGCCCGTCCTCAACGATCTCACCCTCACTGTGCACAAGGGGGACAAGATCGCCTTCACCGGCGCCGACAGCCTCGCGAAGACGACGCTCTTCCAGATCCTCGCCGGGGAGCTCGAGCCGGACAGCGGAAGCGTGCGCTGGGGGGTGACCATCACCCGGGCGTACTTCCCGAAGGAGAACGGCGCCTACTTCGAGAACGAGCTGAACCTGATCGAGTGGCTCTGCCAGTTCGCCCCCACCGAGGGAGAGGCCTTTGCCCGGGGGTTCCTGGGCCGGATGCTCTTCTCCGGGGACGAGGCCACGAAGAAGACCCGCGTGCTCTCGGGCGGGGAACGGGTGCGCTGCATGCTGGCCCGAATGATGCTCACCGGTGCCAACGCGCTCCTCCTGGACGAACCCACGAATCACCTGGATCTGGAGTCCATCACCGCTCTGAACAACGGCCTCATCGCGTTCCCGGAGATGGTGCTGTTCGCCTCCTATGACCGGCAGTTCGTGGCCACGGTGGCGAACCGGATCGTGGAGATCACGCCGGCGGGAGTGGTCGATCGGCTGATGCAGTTCGACGAGCACGGGGCGGTGGAGAACTCTCCGGCCGATCGGCTCCAGGACACCGGGAGCTGAGCCGGAAAATTCCTACCCGCCCCCGCCGCGTTCTCGCCGAACACGGTCCGCCGTTTCGAACAGGATGTCGAGCCGCGAGCGGGCCGGCTGAAACGTGGGCTCGAGTTCCTCGAGAGTATAGTTGCCCCGGAGAAACGCGAGCACGTCGACCGTGCCCTCCCAGCAGCCCAAGATCCTCTGGCACGGCAATCCCCGGTTCATCGAGCGGCAGTGCCGAAACGGCACCTCGCCGCCCAGCGGTGGACATCGGGGATGCATGCGGGCGTCGTGTTCTTCCCTCGGCATGGTCTCGAACCTCCTGAAAGCCGTCTTGTGTTCGACCCGTCTCTCGACCGTATGGCACAATCGCTCGCCGGCGACTACTCCCGCGGCCCCGGTGCAGCCAGTGACGCCGACGCACCGACCGGTCGCCAGCTGCGGTCGGGTGTCATCCCTCAGACAGCGCCCATTCAGCGGCCTCTCGAGCGTGAATCCTCGTCGTATCAAACAAAGGCACGGCGGAGTCCCGTTGGTCGACAAGAAGCGAGATCTCCGTGCAACCAAGAATGATCGCCTCAGCACCTTTCGCCGCGAGGTTCGCCATGACCCTTCGGTAGTGCGCGCGAGAGGCAGGTACGACGGTACCCGAGCACAGTTCTTCGTAGATGATTCGATGAACGACCTCTCGGTCTTCCGAGTTCGGCACGAGAACCGTGAGCCCGTGGCGGGCACGCAGTCTTTCGCAGTAAAAATCCTGCTCCATAGTAAACCTTGTACCCAACAGGCCCACCGTTTCGAACCCAGCTCTCTTTATTTCGGCAGCTGTCGGATCCGCAATGTGCAACAGTGGGATCTCCACGGCTGACTCGATGGTGGGTGCAATCTTGTGCATGGTGTTGGTGCAAAGAACCAAGAAGTCCGCTCCCGCCCGCTCCAGTGACCGAGCGGCGGAGGCAAGCAATTCTGCTGCCGCCGACCAATTGCCAGCGCGCTGAAAGCGTTCAATTTCGTAGAAGTCAACGCTATAGAGGATGAGCTTCGCAGAGTGAAGACCACCCATGCGGTCCTTCACCGTCTTATTTATCTGGACGTAATAGGGAACGGTCGATTCCCAACTCATTCCTCCGATAAGGCCGATGATCTTCAATCCGTCTCCTTGGTCAAGGCATCGAACCGGAGGCGACAACTACCTTGACACCCGCCGCCCCCAGCCTCGGCAGCACGCGGTCGAACGCAGAATCGTTCCCTCGAACATCCCCTTGAGGGGTGTTTCTACCGCGGATTTCGGCCCAACACCAGGCCGATCCCGGTACGTCCGGCAGCCTCCTCCTCCTTCCCCCGCCAGACCTCGTCCACGATCGGGAACGCAGAAAGCCTTGCGGCGGCAACCATTGAACCATCCTACGTGCCGTCTTGATCGCAATTCCGGCTCCGGGCGACCAAATAGCCCAGTGTTGCCACCGGGGACCCTTTTCACATTCTGTTCCCTATTTTGATTTTCAAGGTACGCTTTAACCCTGATTTCGCTGCAGTCTCCATTTGCCGTCCCCATCCGTTTCTTGTCCCACTCATGGAGCAGGAGGAGCAAGGGATGTACGAGCAGGAACACAACATCTTCCGAGAGGCGTTCCGCCGCTTCGTGGAGAAAGAGATCACGCCCCACGTGGACGAGTGGGAAGAGGCGGGCGTGGTGTCGCGAGACATCTGGAAGAAGATGGGCGTTGCGGGCTTCCTCTGCACTTGGCTGCCCGAGGAGTACCTGTCACTTGCCCACACGTAGGACCGCGGTTCATGGTGGTTGAGCGGTCTGGCCGAACATCTTGTAGAGGGCCCAGCCGGAGGCAAGGTCCGGCAGGCGGCGCAGCCCGCGCCAGAGGGTCATCGTTCCCGGCGGCCGGTCGCCGAGCCGGCCGAGGTGGCCGCCGAGCTTCCCAATCATCCAAACCGCTTCGGCCAGCGTGGGCGGCTGATCCGGTGGCGGTTTGTGATGGATGCGCGCATAGAGCGGCTTCCATTCTTCTTCGGTCAGGAAGACGTCGCAGGCAATGTCGGGGGTCTCGCGCCCTTGGTGAGCGAGCCAGTGAACGCGCCACGCCACGACCATGTCGATCGCCAGGCAGGCTTCCAGGCGATCGACCTCTCCCAGGCGCCGGTCTTTGATCCGGCAGCCGCTCTTGAGGATGCGGTGGTAGACCTCGATTCCCCAGCGTCGGGCGTACCAGGCGAGCCGCTTGCAGGCTTCGACCGCCGTGTGGGTCTCGACAGTCGTGAGCAGCATCCACGAAAGCGGCTCTTTCACCTGTGCCGGATCGTAGTCGACTTCGTGGGCATAGACGGCCCACAGGGAAAGCGCTCCGCCCTTGGCCCCTTTCGGCGGTTTGATCTCCACGGCGGCAACCCGTACGGCCAGCCGAGCCTTTCGGCTGCGCCGCGATCCCTTGCGCGGGATCAGGAGGTCCTGGAAGTCGGCCACCGGCCGCCGGGCCATATGGTCCCAGAGGTAGCCGTGGGGCTCGTCTTCGTCCTGGTCGATCTGGCGACTTCGGCTCTTCTCCGCTCGGACCAAGAGCTTGGGCCCCGAGGGGTCGGACAAGGCTTCGTGGAAGAGCTCAGAGATGTCGGCTTCGCGGTCCCCGACGCTCACGAGCATCGTGTCCGGGGCGAGGCGCTGCGCCTCGGCCACTTCCCGGTAGCTCTTGATCCACTTGAAGCTCTCTTTTTCTTCGATGGGCAGGCGTCTTCGTGCGTTTCTTGGGCCCTCGGTCGAGCCGTCGCGTGCCCAGCACTGCACATCCAGGAGCCCAAGGGGCGTGCCGCCCGTCGTGAACGCCAGCGTCGAGTGGAGCTTCAGGCCCACGGTCAGATCGTCCTTGGACTGAAGCGGGCCCAAACCCCGGGTGGAGGGATGATGGGTGTAGTTGAGGTCGCTGGTGTCCTGGACGGCCAGCACCACCTTGTGGGTCCGTACCCGCTCCAGCGTGGACTCTCGGTGCGGCAGGAGCACCGTCTCCAGGTCCACCTGGGGGTTGTCGCAGAACCGATACGCCGCCTTGGCCTTGGCTTGCGAGCCCTCGCCGAGCTGCGGGATGGGTTTGCCGGGTTGCGCCATGAAGTCCCTCGCCAGTGTGACAAGCCGAGCTTTCAGCCGGGGGTCCGCCCAGCCCACGCGCCCGAACTCCTCCTCGGCCCAGTCCTGGGGCGCCCCGTCCTGCGGGGATGCTTCGCCCAGCCGTTGCTCGGGTTCCCGACACAGAATCGACTGCCAATCCGGGCAAAGCGGGTAGGCGTAGATGTCCTTGGGGTGGCTGGCCGCCTTCCCGTTGGCGTACGGATCCTTGCGTGCCGCGGTCTTGCCGATGTGGACCCAGTTGGCCGCTCGGTAGCTCGTGGCCTGGAAGCGCTCGGGGTCGACGAAAGTTTCCAGCAGCACCGGCGCCTGCGCATAGCGCGCGTGCCAGTCTTTCGCCACTTGCCGGACCGCCAGCCCCAGTACGTGAGAGGCGAGGTTGGCGACCTCGAGCATGGGCACGATCAGGAACCGGCTGTTCAAGATCACCCGCGAGAGGTTCGCTCGTCGTGCCCGCTCGCTCCACCCGATGTGTCTCTCGCGTTTGGCCAGCCGCTTCGTCGCGGAGCTAAACGCCAGCGCCCCCACCCACCCGTGCGACGGGCTTCGCACCAGGTAGCGCAGCCGCGCCCCACACAACGGCCCCGGCCCCAGGTAGTGGTGGGCCTGCAGAAGCTCGTTCCACACCCGCGATCCCTGAGCATTGCGGCTGTCGACGACGACGAGCTCCACTGCCCCCAGTTCGTCGAGAGCCGCCTGGATGCGGGGCGTATCTGCGTCACGGCCCCGGGCGGGCGTCGCGGGCCTCTGGCGCAACGCGTAGGCCGCGGCCACCTCGGGCAGCCGCAGCAATCCTTCCCTCCCCAGCTTGAGCAGCGCCTTGCGACAGCTCACTTCCTGCCGGGTCCCGTTGGGCGCTCGCCACGCCATCCAGTCGCACACCTCGCGCGACAAGGCCCGACGAGACATCCTCGGCTCCGCGTCTACCGCAGCCTGGATGCGCCCGAGCAGCGCTTCGTCGAAGTGTCGTCCGCCGGCCCACATGGTCCCCGACTCTACACCATGCGGGGCCCGGTGTCACGTGTGTCCTGGTGTCAGGAGGAGTACGGCGGGTCGGGTGCCGACTTCGTGTACAGCGTCATCCTGACCGAGGAACTGGCGAGGGTGGGGGCGGCGGGCCTCTTCGCACCGCTCCACAGCGACATCGTCGCACCCTACATCTACCACCTGGGAAACGAAGACCAGAAACAGCGCTACCTGCCGAAATGTGCCACAGGCGAGACGGTTCTCGCCGTGGCCATGACCGAGCCCAACGCGGGGTCGGACCTGGGGGCCATGAAGGCCCGGGCCGACCGCGACGGCGATCACTACGTCCTCAACGGCACCAAGGTCTTCATCTCGAACGGGGTCAGCGCGGACCTGGTCGTGGTCGCTGCCCGCACGGAGCGGGGAAGCAAGGGGGCGAAAGGGATCAGCCTGTTGCTGGTGGAGGCCGGAGCGCCCGGCTTCAAGCGCGGGGCCAAGTACCGAAAGATGGGCATGCACTGCCAGGACACGGCCGAGCTCGTCTTCGACGACTGCCGGATTCCTGCGGCGAACCTGCTCGGAGAGGAGGGCAAAGGCTTCTCCGCCCTGATGAACCACCTCCCGCAGGAGCGCATCCTCGCGGCCGTCATGGCCCAGGCGATGGCCGAGGCCATGCTGGACCTGACTCTGCAGTACACCGCGGACCGAAAGGCGTTCGGCCAGCCCGTGTGCGCCTTCCAGCACAACGCCTTCAAGATCGTGGAAATGAGCACCGAGATCAAGCTGGGCCGGGCCTTCCTGGATCAGGTGATCGCCAAGCACGCGGCCGGGGCTGACGTCGTCACCGACGCCTCCATGGCCAAGGCCTGGATCACCGAGATGGCCAACCGCGTAGCCTATACCTGCGTGCAGCTCCACGGCGGCTACGGCTTCATGGAGGAGTACCGGATCTGCCGCTTCTACCGGGACGTGCGGGTTCTCCCTCTGTTTGCAGGGACGACCGAGGTGATGAAGCTCATCGTTGCGAAGAACATGGGGTTGCTTTGAAACAGTGCGAAGGTCGCGTCCAACGCGGCTACGACGCAGACCGCCGAGGTGTGGAGCCGGTGCCGCCCGCGGGCGCTCGGAGGACGCTCCACAACGAAGGTCTGCGACCTCTGCGTACGAGCGCGACCCGTCGAGCGGCATGATCTCCCCTTCGTCCTTCGACCCCTCACACCGCGTCCGCCCTCGAAACGCCGGCGGCGGCGCTCCTCTCTCGGGTTGACGGCCGCCACGGCGACCGATAGGGTTGCCGCCAGCCGGGCGTGCACTGACCTGGCAGCTCCCGTGCCCGGGCGCCGCCGTACCGTAGAGGACGCTTCTCATGCCTCTTCCCTCTCAGACCAACGGCAAGCTCACCTACGCGGATTACGTCAGCTGGCCGGAGGGGGAGCGCTGGGAGCTCATCGACGGCGAGGCGTACGACATGACCCCGGCGCCGACGTCGCGGCACCAGAGGATCTCGGGCAGGCTCTTCTTCGTGCTCGAAGGCGCACTTCGCGGGAGCCCTTGCGTTCCCTTCTACGCCCCCGTGAACGTGGTCCTCTCCGAGGTCGACGTCGTGCAGCCCGACATGCTGGTCGTGTGCGACCGCGACAAGATCACACCGGACTGCATTCGCGGCGTGCCAGACTTGGTTGTCGAGATCCTCTCGCCGTCGACTGCCCTGAAGGACCGCCGCTCCAAGAAGCACCTCTACGAGCGCTCGGGGGTGCGCGAGTACTTGATCGTCGAGCCGGAGGCCCGCTACGTGGAGCGCTTCGCCCTGGAGGCGGGGGGGTCGTTTGGGATGGGGGAGATCTTCGGCCCCCCCGAGGTCCTGGCGCTCAAGAGCCTCCAGGGCATCGAGCTCGCGCTCTCCGATATCTTCGAACCTGACATCGTCCCTTCGGGCTCCGGGCCGCCTCGCTGAGGCGGCCCCCGCCACCAGCGCCAACGTGTGGGGTTTGGGGACGTTGGGTGTCGTGCAGCATGTGATGGCCCGCGGGATCGAGGGGCGTCCGATATTCCGTGACGATCGCGCCCACGAGGAATTTCTGCGCCGTTTGGGAAGGACTTGAGGACGCCAGTTTCCCGCCCGTGGCAGCGTACGTCCAACGTACGAACGTGCCCGTTACTTCCACCACGGATAGAACGGCGGCATCGCACTCGCCTTGCCGGTGAACCGCGGGTCGCGCTTCTCCAGGAACGCATCCACGCCTTCCTTGCCGTCGCCGAGGCTGGTGTAGAACATCGCCAACGATTCCACCTTGTGGGCTTCGACGGGATGCTGCTCCGCGTGATTGCGCATCAGCATCTGCCGCATGAGCGCGAGAGATACCGGCGAGCGATTGGCGATGCAACGACGGGCAAGCTTCATCGCCTCGTCGAGCAGTTGCTCCGCGGGCACCACGTTGCGCACGAGCCGGCCGCGGTGCGCTTCGGCGGCATCGATGATGTCGCCGCTGTATACCCACTCCAATGCCTGCTGGAGGCCGACGAGCCTGGGCAGGAACCAAGTGGAGCAGGCCTCCGGCGCCACACCGATCTTGCCGAACACGAAACCGATTCGCGCTTTCTCGGAGGCGATGCGGAAATCCATCGCAAGCGTCATGGTGGCGCCGACGCCCACCGCCGCGCCGTTGATGGCAGCGATCACCGGTTTCTTGCATTCGTAGATCGCCAGCGTGACGCGGCCGCCCGTGTCGCGCACGCCGTCGCAGATGGCGGGATCGTCCAGTCGTTCGTGCATGTCCTGCATGGTCGGTCGCAGCGATTCGTCGAGGCCGAACACGTTCGCTGAAGACGACAGATCCATGCCTGCACAGAAGGCGCGGCCATTGCCGGTGACGATGATGGCACGCACGGCGTCGTCTTCGCTGGCGGTGCGAAATGTCTGCTCGAGTTCGTTCGCCATGGTCACGGTGAAGGCGTTGAGCTGCTCCGGACGATTCAGGCTCACGACGAGCACGCCCTCGTCGAGACGGGTTTCGAGGGTGGTTAGCGACATAGGAGGACTCCTAGTTTTCTGAAGTCAACGATAGGAAGTTGCTACCCGCCCGTCCCGCCGATTCAAGTCCGAGAAGACCGGCGCCGCCCCCTGAGGACCGAGTTGGAACGTACGCGCTCGTTTCTGTGGGCGTCAACGGGATTCTGGGCAGGCCCGGCCGGGTATCGAGGCGAAGTGGCCCTGAAGTGGCGCCATTACGAGGAGCGGCATCATCACCTCCTCAATTGTCCCTCGACCCGCCACGCCGCGTTCGTCCTCGAAACGGCGCCTCGCCGCTCTTCTCTCCGGTCGTTCGGCCGCCGCGGCGACCGACGCCCTGTGTCCCCTGCTCCGCCGCCGTCGTGGTCCTCCCCGAAGTCGCCGCCTTCCCCTCGGGGCCAGAGCCGCCTCGCTGAGGCGGAGGCCCTCCGCTACCGCCTTCCGAACCGCCCGGGCAGCCGACCTTACCCCCGGCGCGGGAGCATCCCGATGAGGTGGCTCGCCTGCCCCTTGGTGAGCCCCCCAGGCAGTTGGAGCTTGCGCTCGCGCAGGAGTTGGAGCTGCTTCTCCGAGGCCGGCTCCCGCCGCCAGCGCCCATGCCGGAAGAGGAGCGGCACTGCCTCGGCGCAGCGGCTCTCCACGTAGGCGTCGGCCGCGCGCACGGCGGCGCAAGGGTCCGAAGCCCGGCCGATCTCCTCCTCCGCGCCGCCGCGGCGCGCCACCGCCTCCCAGCTCCCCAGGATGTCGAGGGTCACGGTCACAGCATCACCCCCGGGCAGGCTCAGCCGGTACCCCCCGGAACCGAGCGACGCCCACGCCAGGCGGGTGCAGTCCACGAGTTCCGCCGGGGTCGCCAGGTCGAAGAGATCCACCCGGGTGCACCGGTAGCGCAGGTCGTCCAGGGAGGTCGCGAGGTCGGTGCGCACCCAGGGGCGGTTTTCCTCGGCCCACCGAAAGGCTTCCCAGGCGTCGTCCGTCGTGTGTCCGGCGAGGTCGAACGCGGCAGGGAGGCCGAAGAGCGTCGGCAGCGTGACGAGCCGGTGGCTTCGGCTCGCGTCGACGATGTCGACCACCGTGACGTCGTCCTTGCCGGGGTGCAGGCGGGTACCGCGGCCGATCATCTGGGTGTAGAGGAGCGTGGACTTGGTGGGCCGGGCCAGGAGGATCCCCGACACCGAGGGTTCGTCGTACCCCTCGGTGAGAACCATGCAGTTGGTGAGAACCCGGAGGCTCCCCTCCCGGAAGGCGGCGAGCGTCGCCTCTCGGTCCGGCCGCGGGGTCTCGCCCGTGACCGCTGCCGAGGGGATACCGGCCCTACCGAAGGCCTCCGCCAGGTGCTGGGCGTGTGCCACGTCAACGCAGAAACACAGGGTCTGGCGGCCGTCGAGCCGATCGCGGTAGACCCGGACGACGAGGTCGTTTCGTTCCTGCACGTTCACGGCGCGCGAGAGGTGCGACGTGACGAAGTCCCCGAGCCGGGTCTTCACGCCGGTGAGGTCCACGTCGGTCTCCACGCGATAGGCCGCCAGCGGCGCGAGGTATCCGGCGCGGACCATCTCGGGCAGGGCCCGGGAAAAGGAGATCTCCTCGAAGACGCCATCGAGGCCCTGGCCGTCGCCGCGCTTCGGGGTCGCGGTGAAGCCGACCAGGAGGCGTTTCGTGTCGGGCTCGAAGACGCCGAAGTGCTCGAGCGTGCGCCGGTAGGTCTCGGCCGTGGCGTGGTGGGCCTCGTCGACGACGATCAGGTAGAACTGGTCCGGGTCGAGCCGGCCGATCCGTCCCGAGCCGGCCCTGCCGAGCGTGGGTACGCTCGCGACGACCACATCGCTCTCGGGCCCGGCGTGGCGGCCGGCCTGCTCCACGTCGACGGAAAGCTCCGGGTTCGCCCGCAGGATCTTGTCGCGGGCCTGGTCGAGGAGCTCCTCGCGGTGGGC
Source organism: Deltaproteobacteria bacterium (assembly GCA_016214985.1). GTDB lineage: Bacteria > Desulfobacterota > Deferrisomatia > Deferrisomatales > JACRMM01 > JACRMM01. The sequence goes on from JACRMM010000009.1 coordinate 11,437, forward strand.
GAGCACGAGCATCCGCTTCTTCATCCGGAAGAAGCGCGGGAACTCGGCGAAGATGACGGTCTTGCCCGTGCCCGTCGGCAGGCACACGAGCTGGCGGCGCACTCCGGCCCGGTAGCGCTCGCCCAGGGCCTTCAGGCACTCCCGCTGGTAGTCGCGGAGCAGCATGACCGAAGTATACGGGCGTGGCTTTCCGGCGGGGAAGGGCAAAGGGGGCCGTCCCGGGCCGCAATCCTGTACGGCCTGGGGCCGTTGGAGGTACCCTGGCGCCTGCTCCATCCCCATTTGCAGGAACGAAGGCATGGAACGAAGACGCAAAGGAGCGCTCGCCATCGCGCTCCTGGCCACCCTGGCCGGCGCGGGGATCTGGTACGTACGCGCGTACCGGCGGGCTCCGGCGTCCGCCTCCGTCGAGACCACGGGAACCGTGGAGGGGATCGAGACGAACATCGCGTCGAAGATCCCCGGCCGGCTCAGGACAGTGCGGTTCCGGGAGGGAGACCGGGTGAAGACCGGGGACCTGCTGGCCGAGCTCGAGGGCGCCGACCTCCAGGCCGCGCTCGGCCAGGCGCGCTCCGCGCAGGCGACGGCGCGGGCGGCGCTGGCAGCGGGCCGGGAGCGCATCGCGGCGGCCGCGGCCCAGGTCACGGTGGCGAGCGCCGACGTGGAGAGCGCCCGGGCTTCGGTGGCGGGCGCCCGGGCGCGGCTGGCACAGGCCGAGAGGGACCTGCGCCGGGACCGGGAGCTCTTCGGGAGCGGCCTCTTGACGAAGGCGAGCCTCGAGGTGACAGAGACCGCCGGTCAGACCCGCGCCTCCGAGCGTGACGCCGCGGTGTCGGCCGTGGCGGCCGCGGCGGCCCGCCGGGAGGCCGCCCGGAAGGCCCTCGACGAGGCGAAGAGCCAGGTGAAGACGCTCGAGGCGAGGATCGCCGAGGCCCGGGACGCCGAGGCCCTCGCCCAGGCCCGGCTGGCCGACACCCGCATCCTCTCGCCCGTCGACGCCGTGGTCGAGTACCGGGCGCTGGAGCCCGGCGAGGTCGTGGGCCCGGGGCAGAGCATCCTGACCCTCATCGACCCGACCCACCTGTGGGTCCGCATCGACCTCGAGCAGCGGTTCCTGGGCGGAATCCGGGGCGGGCAGGCGGCTCAGATCGCCCTGGAAGGGGCGCCCGAGCACACCTTCCCCGCCGAGGTGATGGACATCGGCCAGGAGGGGGCGTTCGCCGTGGAGCGCGACGTGACCCGCGGCCGCCAGGACATCAAGACCTTCCGCACGCGCCTTCGGCTGCTGGGCGGTCAGGGCGTGCTCAAGCCCGGGATGACCGTGCTCGTCACGATCCCAGCGGCCCGGTAGCGGACCCGACGCCATGGCGGAGGCGGCGGTCGAGACGCGAGAGATCGCGAAGCGCTTCGGCGAGCTCTGGGCCGTCGATCGGGTGACGATCCGGGTGGACACCGGCGAGTTCTTCGGCTTCCTCGGCCCCAACGGCGCCGGGAAGAGCACGCTGATCCGCATGCTCACGACGCTCCACCGGCCCACCTCGGGCACGGCGAGCGTGGCCGGGTGGGACGTGGTCCGGGAGCCGGCCAGCGTCCGCCGGGCGATCGGGGTCGTGCCCCAGAACCTCTCCTCGGACCTGGACCTCACGGCCCGGGAGAACATCGACATCTACGGGAAGTTCTACGACGTGCCGCGCAAGGCGCGGCGGGACCGCACGGCCGCGCTCTTGGAGCGGGTCGGCCTCACGGCCAAGGCCGACGATCTCGTGGCCACCTACTCAGGCGGAATGCGCCGGCGGCTCGACATCGCCCGGGCGCTGATCCACCGCCCCTCGGTCCTGTTCCTCGACGAGCCGACCTCCGGGCTCGACCCCCAGAGCCGCCGGGTGGTTTGGGAGATGCTCCAGGGCCTCATGGCGGAGGACGGTCTGACGATCTTCCTCACCACCCACTACATGGAAGAGGCGGAGACGCTGTGCAGCCGGGTCGCCATCATCGACCACGGCTCGGTCATCGCCCTCGGCACGCCCGACGAGCTCAAGAGGGCCCTGCCGGGCAACGACACGGTCGGACTCACGGTGGGCGGTAGCGAGGAGGCGGCCCTGGAGGCCGTGCAGGCGGAGCCGTACGTGCGGAAGGCGGCGCGAGACGGCCGCAGCCTCAAGTGCTACGTGGACAACGGCGCCGAGGGCGCGCCGCTGCTCTTGCAGCTCCTGGACCGGCTGGGGATCACCGTGGAGTCGGTCGCGATCCACCGCCTGTCGCTGGAGGACGTGTTCATCCACCACACCGGGCGCGACCTCCGGGAGGAGGAGTCGAAGAAGGTGAGCCTGCTTATCGGGGCCGGGGTCCCGAGGCGGATGGGAGGGTAAGGGGCCGTGCGGCGCGTGCTGGCGGTGATCGAACGGGATGTGCGGAAGTTCTCCCGAAACCCGGTGATCATGCTCATGGCCGTGATCATGCCAATCCTCTACCTCGTGATCCTGGGTAACTCCTTCCAAGGCACCCTCAAGGGGCTGCCCGTCGCCCTCGTGAACCAGGACGCGGGAGAGGGGGGGCGGCGGCTGAACGAGGTGATCGCCGCAGTGGAGGCCGGCCCGAAGACGGTCCGAGTCGTTCGCCTCGCCGACCCGGGGGCGGCGGTGGCCGGGGTGCGAGAGGGCCGGTTCAAGGCGGCGATCCTGGTGCCCGCCGACTTTTCCCGGCGCATGGCCCTGGGAACCGGGCCGGAGGTGGGCCTCTTCGTGGACAACACCGATGCGATCTCGGCCAACTCAGTCACCGCGGCCCTCACCTCGGCGGTAGGCGGCCTCGGGGAGGCCTTCGTGCCGGTGCGGCCCGATGGGAGCCGGGTCGCCCCTCGCCGTGTGGACCTCTACCGAAGCGTGGACTACGACCAGACTCTCGTTCCCGGCGTGGTCGTCATGGCGATCTTCATGGGCACCATGATCACGGGCGTCTTCAACCTGGTCATGGACCGCTTCCTGGGCACGGAAGAGTCGATCCTCCTGACGCCGGTGACCAAGGCCGACATCGTCGTGGGCCTCGTGGTGGCGGGGTTCCTCGTCACCCTGGCCATGGCCACGATCGTGCTCGTGGCGAGCGTCGCCATCACCCGCCTGCCGGTCGACGTGAGCCCCAGCCGGATCGGCGCCCTCTGGGCCATCCTGAGCCTGGCGACCCTCGGGCTCCTCTCCATGATGTTCCTTCTGCTCGGCCGGGCGACCCACCCGAGGATGGTCGGCGTCATATCGGGCTTTCTGAACGTGATCCTCTTCTTCCCCTCGGGCGCGGTCTATCCGGTCGAGAGCTTTCCGGGATGGCTCCGGACCTTCTCCGGAATCAACCCGGAGTACTACGCGGTGCACGCCTTGAAGGCGATCCTCATCAAGGCGAGCCCCCTCTCCGCGGTCGCCCGCGACGTCGGATTCCTCGCCGCGTTCACCGCGGCGACGCTCACCCTCGCCGTCGTGTCCTTCCGGCGCCGGCTGTGAACCTATCGCTCCAGCTTGTACCCCACCTGGCGCACCGTCTGGAGATGACGGGGGTTGGCCGGATCGGCCTCGATCTTCTGCCGGAGCGACCGGATGAAGTTGTCGACGGTGCGCACCGTGCCCTCGAAGCCCCACCCCCACACCTGCTCCAAGATCTGCTCCCGCGTGAACGGGCGGCCCGGAGCGCGGGCGAGAAGCAGGAGGAGGTCGAACTCCTTGGCCGAAAGAGCCACCTCTCCCCCGGCGACTGCGACCCGCCGGCACCGGGGATCGACCTCGACGGTGCCGAACCGGATCGCCGGGGCCCCGTCCCGCTCGCCCCGGCGACGCCGCAGGAGCACCTCCACCCGGGCCAGGAGCTCCGGCAGTTCGAAGGGTTTGCCCAGGTAGTCGTCGGCACCGAGGCGCAGCCCCTCTACCTTGTCCGAGGTCTTGCCCCGCGCAGAGAGGATGAGCACCGGGACGGCTTCCGTGCGCGCCCTGAGCTCAGCCAGGATCTCAAGGCCGCTCAGGCCCGGGAGCATGAGGTCCAGAACAATCACGTCCGGGCGGGCATCGAAGGCTTGGGCGAGGCCCTCTTCGCCGTCGGCGGCCGTGACGACGCGGTAGCCCTGGAGCGAGAAGTTCATGGAGAGCCCTTCGCGCAGCGACCGGTCGTCCTCGATCACGAGAATCGTGGGCCGCCGCCCATTGCCGCTCACGCGCCGCCCCCCCCCGCGCGGGCCACCGGAAGCGTGATCACGAACCGGCTTCCCCTGCCCTCCTCGCTCTCCACGTACACGTCGCCCCCCTGGGCCCGGGCGAAGTACCGGACGATGGCGAGCCCCAACCCGGCCCCCGACGCAGCCCCTTCTCGCCGAGGGACCAGCCGGTAGAAGGGGTCGAAGACCCGGCTCAGCTCGTTTCGGGGGATCCCGACCCCGTTGTCCTCGACCGCGATCAGCACGCGGCCGAGCCGCTCCTGGTCGAGCACCTCGACGCGGATCTCCCGCGGAGCGTGGCTGTACTTGTACGCATTGAGCAGGAGGTTCAGGACGATCGAGCCGACCGCATCGCGGTCGTGGCGCACCGGCACCGCCGTCTCCACATGTAGGGTGACCCGGGCTTCGTCGGGCGGGATCATGCGGCCGAACCGGGCGACCGCCTGCTCGACCGCTTCCCCCACCGGCTCCACCTTCGGATCCAGCGCATCTCGGTCGCGGACGGCCGCGCGCCAGGTCAGCACCCGGTCGATCATGGCCTCGAGCCACTCGGTCTGCCGGACAATCGTCTCGAGGCTCTCCTGCGTGCGCACGGGGTCCTGGCTCAGGCGACCCATCAGGAGGGTCTGGGCGTACATCCGGATGGAGGTCACGGGGGTGCGCAGATCATGGCTCACGTTGGCCAGGAGGTCTGCCTGCAGGCGGGCGATCCGGGCGCGGCGGCTCAGAAGCCAGGTCACGACGGCAACGCCGCCCAACGCCGCGGCCGCGAACGACACGGTGAGAACGCCGATCAGGATGGACTCGGAGCTTTCGCCGAGCACCAGGGTAACGATGCCGACCGACGTGGACAGGAGCACGGGCACGAGCACGCCCGTGGACAGAGCCACGATGGCGCCGGTGAGGCTCAGGCTGGGCAGACGGTAGCGGATGCGGGTGCCGGGCAAGGAGTCCATGCCGGGCAGTCTCCCCCCGCCCGGCCGGGCTGGCAAGAGCGCTGCCCCGCGGGGAGCGGATCGTTGGTTGTTGGTTCCTGGCCCCCCTCTTACCCGGCCGCCGCGAACCGCAGCTCCTCGGCCGTCTCCTCCGCGGCGGACATGCCCACCGAGGCGATCCCTGCCAGACCCGGCCGGACCCGCGTCACGATCGTCGAGGGCTGGAGGCCATCGCCGAAGAGACGCAGCCGAAGCCTCCACCAGGCTGCCAGGGTTCGGGCCCCGACCCGCCGTGCACGCTCCCGAACCGAGGGCGTACCCAGCGCAGCCGCGACCTGCCGGTCGAGGCCCAGGGCACGCCGCCGCTCCGCCGGGTTCACGGCGTTCGAGGCGATGGTGGGCAGCAGAGCGGCCCACTCCCGGGTCTGTTCCCTGAGCTCCCGCATACGCTGCTCGAGGCACGCGTCCCGGCGCGGCAGATCCGCCAGCCGGCGGTAGCCCCGGAGCGCTGTCTCCACCACCCGGAGCATGGAGCTCCCGTTGACCTCGTAGTCCTTGCGGAAAGCGGCCTGGAGCCACCGCTCGGCGGAGTCGCCCGGGAACGCCGGGTGCTGGAAGGCGAGGTGCTTCTGGCCGTGCCACTCCTCGTAGGGAAGTTCAGTGCGGAGGAGCCCTTTCGCCTGATGCTCCCGATACAGGCCGGTCGTCGGCATGGGCGTGAGCAGCATGAACTGCACGAGATCGGGCTCGATCCCCACCAGAAAGTCTACGTCCTGCTGCATGTTGTCCGGCGTGTGGTGCTCCTGGCACAGGATCCCCGACGCCAGCACTACGATGCCGCGGCTTCGAAGCTCCCGCACCAGGGCTCGGGCGTCGATGCCCTCGTTCTTCGCGTAGTTTCCCTGCTGGCCGCCGGCCTCTACCCCGATCCAGACAAACTCGACGCCGAGGCGCACAAGGTTGTCCAGGCCGAAGGCGGTGATCGCCTCGGCCGACGAGAAGAGCTGGAACCGGAAGTAGCGCCCGTGACGCTCCATCTCGGCCAGCAACTCCCGGGCGCGCACCGTGTCCTTCAGGAAGTTCTCGTCCATGACGAAGAACTCGTCGGTGCCGCGGAGGTCGGCGATCCGGCAGGCCGTCTCGAAGAGGTCACGGCCGGCCGGGAGAAACGCCGTGTACTTGCGGTCGAAAAAGTGCGACGTGGAGCAGAACCGGCACCCGTTGACGCAGCCCAGCCCTGGCACGAGGAGGCTCGCGCCGACCCCCGGTACCGGCACGCCGAGGATGGACCGCCGCTCGATGCTGGGGAGCACGGGGTGAACGAACGGCGCGCCCGGGTCCTGCCCCAGGAACTCGCGCAACCAGCGGATGCCCTCGCCCCGGACCACGTGATCGCAGTCGATCTGCTCCTCCAGCCCCTCGATGGCAGCCCCGTGGCCGCCCAGGACGATCGTCGCCTCGGGCGAGATCTCTCGCGCGAGCCTCGCCATCTCCCTCGCCTTGACGAAGTTCGGGGCGATGAAGGAGATCCCCACCACGTCGTAGCCCTTCTCGAGCTCGCGCGCGAAGCGCCGACGGCTGGGGAAGTCGAGCACGGTGACGTCGGCGTCCACGTTGGCGGCGAGGAAGTACAGGCCGAAGGATCGGTGGTGATAGCGCCAGGAGGCCGCGCCCTGGGCCTTCGTCACCTGGTTGTGGAAGAGCTCCATGATGTTCTCTTTGCGGCCGTACTCGTCGTCCACTCCGAACGGGCCGAACACGCCCGACAGGAGAATTCGCTTCCGGGGGAGTGCGGGAGCTGCCGTGGCCATCGTGCGTCCTCCAGAACTGTGTGCAAGACCTATTGCCGTGGCCGGCCGGGGGCGCGGCTCGGGCCATCTAAAGGAAAGGATAACGGGCCAAAGTCATGGTCTTGTCATGACATTGGCCTTTTTTCGACGGGCCGATCGATTTCAGGGTCCTCCGGAGCAGCGGAATCACGGACCAGCCCCCGCGTCGGAGGCCGGTGACCGCTGGCGTCCTGAGGCAGTTGTTGTCACACTGCCGCCTTTCACGATTCACTGAAGGAGATGGGACGTGAACGTCGTCGACGCCTCGGATCTCTGCAAGAGCTACGGCCCCACTACAATCCTCGACGGTGCCGCCTTCGCGCTGGGGGAGTCGGAGAAGGTGGGCATCGTGGGCCGAAACGGCTGCGGCAAATCGACCCTCTTCCGCATCCTGGCCGGGCTCGAGGAGGCCGACGCGGGCCGGGTCGTCAAGAAGCGTGGGCTCACGCTCTCGTACCTGCCTCAGCGCCCGTCGCTGGAGCCAAGCGCGACCGTCCGGGAGGTCCTCGAGGCGCACCTCGGGGAGGCGCGCGAGAAGCTTTGCCGCCACGAGGCCCTCGCCGACGCCCTGCGGGCGGCCGTCCCTCAGGGCGCCGCGCTCGACGCGCTCCTGGCCGAACAGCAGGAGGTCCACGCCTGGCTGGATCAGCACGGAGCGTGGGAGCTCGGCTACCGGGTGGAGGAGATGTGCACCCGGTTCGCCATCCAGGACCCCGAGGCCCGGATCGACTCGCTCTCGGGAGGTTGGAGCCAGCGGGTCGCGCTGGCGGGGATCCTGCTGGGCCAGCCCGACGTGCTCCTCCTCGACGAGCCCACCAACCAGCTCGACGCCGAGACGACGGAGTGGCTGGAGCAGCACCTCGTTGGCTACCCCGGCGCCGTGCTCCTCGTGACGCACGACCGCTACTTCCTCGATCGAGTGGTGACGCGGATGCTCGAGCTCGAGGCCGGGCGGCTCACGGCCTACGACGGCGGCTACTCGGCATACCTCGAGCAGAAGGCCCAGCGCCTCGCCCTGGAGGAGCGCTCCCAGACGCGCCTGCTAAGCCTCCTGCGCCGCGAGGAGGCCTGGCTTGCCCGCGGCGCCAAGGCCCGGAGCACCAAGCAGAAGGCCCGGATCGACCGGGTCGAGGACCTCCGGGGCCAGAAGGCCTCGGGCCCCCGCCGCGAGCTGTCGCTCCGCCTCGCGGCCGAGCGCTCGCTCGGCGGCACGGTCCTCGAGGCGTCGGGCCTGACGGTCGAGATCGGGGGAAAGAAGCTCGTCCGGGGCCTCGACTTCTGCCTGCGCAAGGGCGAGCGCGTCGGCATTCTCGGCCCCAACGGCTGCGGCAAGACGACGCTCGTGCGCGTGCTCCTGGGCGAGGTCGCGCCCGCGGCCGGGACCGTGACCGTGGGCAAGCACACCCGCGTGGGCTACCTCGATCAGGCACGAAGCGGTCTCGACGACACCCTGTCGGTCGCCGACACCCTGGGCGAGGGCGACTGGGTCGCGGTGGGAGGGCCGGCCGGCGAGCGCCGTCACAAGGTGGGCTACCTGGAGGACTTCCTCTTCTCCCGGGAGGACCAGCGAAAACCCGTCTCGACGCTTTCGGGGGGCGAACGGGCTCGCCTCCTGCTGGCACGCCTGCTGCTCCTCGGCGCCAACGTGCTCGTGTTGGACGAGCCCACCAACGACCTCGACATCCCCACCCTCCAGGTCCTCGACGAAGCGCTGGCCGGGTTCCCGGGGTGCCTGCTCATGGTCACCCACGACCGCTACTTCCTCGACCGGGTGGCAACCGGCATCCTCCACTTCGAAGAGAAGGGCCAGGTCGTCTTCTACGAGGGCAACTACGAGGTCTTCACCCGCCTGCGGGCCCAGGCGCGCGACGAGAAGCCGATCGCAGGGAAGGTGGCCGCGCGGCCTGACGCGAGGCCCAAACCCAAGGGACCGGCCGCCCTCACCTACCGGGAGCGCCAGGAGTTGGAAGACCTGGAGCGGGAGATCGAGCGTCTGGAAGGGAGGAAGCGGGAGGTGGAGGCCCTGCTGGCCGACGCCTCCAGTCTCGCGGGCGGCCGCCGGGAGCTGCAGCAACTCTCCGAGGAGTTCACAACCCTGGAGGCGCGCCTCGACGCCCTCCTCGCACGGTGGGAGGAGTTGGAGGCCAGGCACTGACGCGGTCGGTCGGAGTTTCGAATTGACGAATCAAACAACCGCTTGATACTTTTGCTTGAATCAAACCTGCAGAACGAAGCATCGGGAGAGGAGCCGCTGGAGATGGCGCACCCGGAGGACCCCCAGGCGAGCGCCGAGACGCGGCAGCGGCTGCTCGAGGCAGCGGGCGAGGTGTTCGCGGCCAAGGGGTTCCGAGGGGCTACGACCCGCGAGATCTGCCGGAAGGCCGGGGCGAACGTGGCTGCCGTGAACTACCACTTCGCCGGCAAGGAGGGCCTCTACGAGGCCGTGGTCCATCACGCGCACCGGCACGCCGCGGAGCGCTACCCCCTGGCTTCGGCGTCAGAGACGCCGGGAAGCCCCGCGGACCGGTTCCGGGCGTTCGTGGAGTGGTTCCTCTTCCGCACTCTGTGCGAGGGCCGCCCCGCGTGGCAGGCGAAGCTCCTGGCAAGGGAGATGATCGAGCCCACCCGGGCCCTGGACACCCTGGTCGAGACCGAGATCCGACCGCTCCTGGAGACGCTCCAGTCCCTGTGCCGGGAGCTCATGGGCCCGGGTGCGGACGATGACGAGGTGCGCCTTGCGGCGCGAAGCGTCCTCGGTCAATGCCTCTACTACCGGCACGCGCAGCCCATCCTCGCTCGCCTCCACCCCGAAGAACGTTACAGCCCCGAGTACATTCGCCGCCTCGCCGCCCACGTGACCGCGTTCTCCCTCGGGGGCATCGAGAAGCTGGCGAACGAGAGGGCCGCACAAGGCGCACCGCCCGAGACCACGAAGAGGAAGCCATGAGTGAAACCACCTCTCCCCTTCCTTCCGCGGAACCCGCCGGGCCGAGCCCCCGGGAGCGGACCCGTCAGAAACGGGTCCGGCTGGCCGTGGCGGTGGTCCTGATCGTGGCCGCAGCCGTCGGCCTGCGGCACTACCTGCACACCCGCAACCACGAGTCCACCGACGACGCCTCCCTCGAAGGACACGTGATCCCGGTGAGCCCGCGGGTGCCCGGGCACGTGCTTCGCGTGCACGTGACCGACAACCAGGAGGTGAAGGCGGGCGACCTCCTCGCGGAGCTCGACCCCACCGACTTCCAGGTTCGGCTCGACCAGGCCCGGGCTGCCCTCCGGGTGGCCCAGGCCCGGACCCTGGCCGCGCGGAAGACCGTCGACCTCACCCGCGTCACCTCCGGGGCCAGCGTCGAGGAGGCGACGGCCGGCGTCACGCGCGCCCGGTCAGGCGTGGAGACGGCCTGGGCCCAGGTAGCGGCGGCGCGAAGCCGCGTGGACCAGGCGGTGGCCCAGCGGGCGGCCGTGGAAGCATCGGCCGACCAGGCCGCGGCGGAGGTCGTCGCGGCGGAGGCGGAGGCGGGGCGCGCGGGGGCGGATCTGCGGCGCTACCAGGATGCCATCCAGAGCCGGGGCGTCTCCCGCCAGCAGCTCGATCTGGCCACCGCCACGGCCACGTCGGCTCGAGCTCGGCTCGACGCAACCCGAAAGAAGGTCGCGGCCGCCCGGGCCCAGGCCGCCGAGGCCGCGGCCGCCGAGAAGACCGCCCGCGAGGGACTGCGCCAAGCCGAAGCCCAGATCGGGGAGGCGCAGGCCCGGGTCGGCGAAGCGCGCGGACGGCTGGCGAGCGCCGACGGCGCCCCTCACCAGGTCGCGGCGAGCCGCTCCCAGGCCGACGCCTCCAGCGCCCAGATCGAGCAGGCCACCGCCGCGGTGCGAGAGGCGGAGCTCGCGCTCTCCTACACGCGGATCCTCGCGCCGGAGGCTGGACGGGTGACCAAGAAAGCGGCAGAGCCGGGAGGCTTTGTCCAGGTCGGACAGCCGCTGCTCGCGATCGTGCCCCGAACGCTGTGGGTCGTGGCCAACTTCAAGGAGAGCCAGATCTCCCGGATGCGCCCGGGCCAGCGGGCCACAGTGACGGTCGATGCGTTCCCGGACGTACACCTGAAGGCCCACGTGGACAGCATCCAGGCCGGCACCGGGTCGCGGTTCAGCCTCCTGCCGCCGGAGAACGCCACCGGAAACTACGTGAAGGTCGTTCAGCGGGTGCCGGTCAAGATCGTCTTCGACGAGGCGCCGCCCCGTGAGCTTCCGCTGGGGCCGGGCATGTCCGTCGAGCCCGAGGTCGAGGTCCGGTGACCGCGACTTCGTCCGAGGCTCCCGCCTGGAGGCCCTCCCACAATCCCTGGCTGGTCGCGCTGGTCGTGACGCTGGCGACTTTCATGGAGGTCCTGGACACGACCATCGTTAACGTGGCGCTCCCCCACATCGCGGGCACGCTGTCGGCCACCACGGAGGAGAGCACCTGGGTGCTCACGTCCTACCTCGTGGCCAACGCCATGGTGCTGCCCGTGAGCGCCTGGCTCGCCTCCCTGATGGGCCGAAAGCGCTTCTATATGACCTGTGTGGCAATCTTCACCCTGAGCTCGGTCCTGTGCGGCGCCGCGCCCACTCTGGGGTCTCTGGTCCTGGTGCGGATCGTCCAGGGCCTCGGCGGCGGCGGGCTCCAGCCGAGCCAGCAGGCGATCCTCGTCGACACGTTCCCGCCCTACAAGCTCGGGATGGCCTTCGCCATGACCGGCATCGCGGTGGTTACGGCCCCGATCCTCGGGCCCACCCTGGGGGGTTGGATCACCGACAACTTTTCGTGGCGCTGGGTGTTCTATATCAATCTGCCGGTGGGGCTGCTCTCGCTCTTCCTCACCTGGAGACTCGTGGAGGACCCCCCGCACGCCCGCAGGATCGACCGTCGGAGCGGCTTCACCATGGACTACCTCGGCCTGGGCCTGGTCGCTCTGGGCATCGGCTGCCTCCAGATCGTCCTGGACAAGGGACAGACGGAGGACTGGTTCGACTCGCACTTCATCCAGATCTTCGCCGCCCTGGCCGTCATCGGCTGGTTCGGCTCCATCGTCTGGGAGCTCCGGCACCGCCATCCGGTGGTGGACCTGCGGCTCTTCAAGGACTGGAACTTCGCCAAGTCCACGGTCCTCATGTTCGCGTTGGGTTTCGTGCTCTACGGGAGCACGGTGCTCCTGCCGCTCCTGATGCAGACCCAGATGGGCTACACTGCGCTACTGGCCGGGCTCGCCATGTCCCCCGGGGGGCTCGTCGTGGTGTTCCTGATGCCCGTGGCCGGACGGCTCGTCTCCAAGGTCCAGCCCCGCTGGATCGCAGCCTTCGGAATGCTGGTCCTCGGCACCGCGATGCTCCACATGACCTCGTTCACCCTCGAGATGGACTTCACCACCCTGGTGCTGGCGCGGTGCTTCCAGTCCGCGGCCCTGGCCTTCCTGTTCATCCCCATCAGCACCACCGCCTACGCGTCGGTGGCGCCCGGCAAGAACAACAGTGCCTCGGCGCTCCTGACCCTGGCACGCAACCTCGGCGGCAGCGTCGGCATCGCCACGGTAACGACCGTGCTCGCCCAGCGCTTTCAGTACCACCACAGCGTGCTCGTGAGCCACGTGACGGCCTACGATCCCGGCCGCGCCCTGTGGCTCGAGCACGCCGCGGCGGCCCTGCGGGCCGCCGGGTCTTCGGCTGCAAGCGCGGCGGCACAAGCCCAGGGGCTGCTCTACAAGCAGGTCGTCCGGCAGGCGACCATCCTCTCGTACCTCGACAACTTCTGGCTCCTTGGCGTGGGCGCCCTGGCACTCGTGCCCCTGGCGCTGACCCTGCGCAGAATCCCCCTCGGCCGGCCGGCCTCAGGAGGGCATTGATGGAAACGGCGTCCCTGGTCCCCGGTCGTCGATCCCCCGTTCTCGGCGTCCCGGCCGTGCTCCTCGCAGCCGCCCTGGCCGCGGGTTGCACGGCGGTAGGTCGTACCTACGTCAAACCCGCCCTGGAGGCCCCGGCGTCCTGGACCTCAACGCCGGAACACACCGCCTCCGGCGGTGCACCGGACCTGGCGACCTGGTGGAAGGCATTCGGCGACCCGACCCTCGACGCCCTCATCGACCGGGCCGCGGCCGCGAACCTGGACCTTCGCGTGGCCCAGGCGCGAGTCCGAGAGGCCCGCGCGCTCCGGGGAATCTCGGCGGCCGCGCAGTGGCCGAAGGTGGACGCAGGCGCTACGGCGCAGCGCCTGCGGGATAACCTGCCACCGGCTCCCCCCGACGGCATCGTGACGCCTTACTACCAGGCGGGCTTCGACGCGGCCTGGGAGCTCGACCTCTTCGGTGGCGTCCGGCGCGGGGTGGAAGCGGCCGATGCGGACCTCGGCGCTACCGTGGAGGAGGGCCGCGGGGTGCTGGTCACGGTCCTGGCCGAGGTGGCGCGAAACTACGTGGAGGCGCGCGGCCTCCAGCGCCAGCTCGCCGTGGCGCGCGAAACCGCCGGCGCGCAGCGCGAGACCGTGCGGGTGACCCGCGCGCGCCTCGAGGCCGGCCTCTCCAGTGAGTTCGACGCCACGCGCGCCGAGGCCCAGCTCGCCGCCTTCGACGCCCAGATCCCGGCCCTGGACTCATCGCTCCAGCGGGCCCTGCACCGGCTGGCCGTTCTCCTCGGCCAGGAGCCCGGAGCGCTGACCGCGTCGCTCTCGACGCCGGGCCCGATCCCGGCACCGCCCCCCGGCGTCCAGGTGGGGCTGCCCTCGGATCTGCTCCTGCGTCGGCCCGACGTACGCCGAGCCGAGCGAGACCTCGCGGCAGCCACCGCGCGGATCGGCGTCGCCGAGGCGGACCTCTTCCCTCGCCTCTCCCTGACCGGCTCCTTCGGGTTCCAGAGCGGCACCTTCGAGGAGTTCTCGGCATGGTCGAGCCGGATCTGGTCGTTCGGGCCGGCAGTGCGCTGGCCACTCTTCGAAGGGGGACGGGTCCGGGCCAACATCCGCGTCCAGAACGCCCGCCAGGAGCAGGCGCTGCTTCGCTACGAGCGGGCGCTCCTGGCCGCCGTGGAGGACGTGGACAACGCGCTGGTGTCTTACGGCAACGAGGAGCGGCGGCGCCGCTCCCTGGCCGACGCCGTGGCCGCCAGCGGGCGGGCCCTGGCGACGGCCGACGCCCTTTACGGCGCGGGCCTCTCCGAGTACCTTCAGGTCCTGGACGCTCAGCGGTCGCTCCACGCCGCGCAGCTCCAGCTCGTCCAAAGCGAGACGTCCGTGGCCTCGAGCCTCGTCGGCCTCTACAAGGCGCTGGGAGGGGGATGGGCCACTCCGGAGGCGTCCGCGGGTCCGTCGGCGTCCGCGTCGCCGCGAGAGCCCAAGGGGCAGGAGAAGGCGAGACCGTGAGCACCTCTGCTCCCGTCGTCGTGGCGATCTCCCGCGAGCTCGGGTGCGGCGGGTCCTACCTGGGCCGGCTCGTCGCCCAACGGCTGGGCTTCCGGTACCTGGACCGGGAGGTCCTCCGCCAGGCCGCCGAACACCTGGGGCTCGCCCTGGGAGAAGTCGAGGACCGGGCCGAGAGGCTCAGCCGAGGATGGGAGCAGATCGTCAAGTTCTTCGGCGCCGGCAGCCCCGAGTCGCCCTACGTGCCGCCGCCGATCCGCGTCGTCTTCGACGAGGAGCTCTTTCGGGTCGAGGCCGCGATCCTCCGGCGGGTCGCCCAGGAGCAGAGCTGCGTGATCGTCGGCAAGGGCGCCGCGCACCTGCTCGCCGGCCACCCGCGGCTGCTGCGGCTGTTCCTCCACGCCCCGGTCGAGTTTCGCGTCCGGCGGCTCCTGCAACTCTACGCCGTACTGGATCGGTCGGAGGCGGCGGCCCGGATCGAAGAGTCAGACGAGAATCGCCAGCGGTTCCACCGGTCTCTGCTCGATACCGACTGGACGGACGCCAGGGGCTACGACCTGTGCATCAACACGGGGTCCGTGGGTTTCATCGAGGCGCGAGAGCTGATCGTGACCCTCGTCGAGGCACTTCGCCGAGCGCGCTGACCACGGACGAGACAGCGCGTCCCGCCGGCCGTGAGCGCCCCCCCTGCTGGGGGCCGCAACGGGCGCCGGCGCTCCACAGGGAAAGGAATACGTAGTGCCCAACTCTCGACCCGGTCGTTCTCTCACGGCCGGGCTCTCCCGGTGGCTCCCGCCGCTCGCATGGATCGGCGTCATCTTCGGGCTCTCCACCGACGCCTTCTCGGCCGATCGCACCGGAGCTGTGCTGGAGCCGCTCTTGCGGTGGCTGCTTCCAGCGATCCGCCCGGCGCAGATCGCCCTGGCCCATGCCCTGGTCCGAAAAGGCGCACACGTCGCTGCCTACGCGACCCTCGCCCTGCTCGTCCGGCGGGCGGTGGGCGGTGGGACCCGCGGCGGCGTTCGCCAGACCCTCGCGACCCTGGCGATCGTGGGCGGCTGCGCCCTGCTCGACGAGCTCCACCAGTCCTTCACGCTTCACCGCACCGCGTCGCTCCGAGACACCGGGATCGACCTGGTGGGGGGGTGCCTCGCCCTCGCCGTCACCGCCGCCTGGGGGAGACGGAGCCGCCCGGAGGCGGGCACCGCCCGCCTGCCCGGAGCCCGCAGCAAGAGACGCCGAGGCCGGCGGGCCGCCTGACCCCGGGGCCTCACCCGTCCGGCGGGATCTCGATCCCGAGCTCCTTCATCTTCTTGTACAGGCTCGACTTGTCGAGCTCGAGCCGGTCGGCGGCCTGAGGCACGTTCCAGCCGACCGCCTCGAGGCATCGGAGGATGTAGCGGCGCTCGAAGGCGCGGCGGGCCTGCCGGAGCCCGAGCCCCCCGGCGGCAGGGGCATCGTCATCCGCGTCCGCCGGCAGCACTCGAAGTCCCGGCGGAAGGTCGCGTGCCCGAAGCTCCGCTCCCCGGCTCAGGATGAGCATGCGCTGCGTCACGTTCTTCAGCTCGCGCACGTTGCCCGGCCAATCGTGGGCTTTCAGGAGCTCCAGCACCTCGGGGTGGAGCGAGACCGGCTCGCGGCCCTCCTCGGCACCGTGCTGGCGGAGGAAGTGCTCGGTGAAGAGCGCGATGTCCTCCGTGCGCTCGCGCAGGGGCGGCACGTGGAACGGGATCACGTTGAGGCGGAAGTACAAGTCCTCTCGGAAGGTACCCTGCCGGATCTCGGCGTCGAGATCCTTGTTCGTGGCCGCGATGATCCGGACGTCGACCTGATGCGTGCGGCTCCCGCCGACCCGTTCGAAACGCATCTCCTGCAATACCCGAAGGATCTTGGCCTGGGTTTTGAGACTCATGTCCCCGATCTCGTCCAGGAACAATGTGCCGCCGTCGGCGAGGTCGAACTTTCCCCGCCGCCGGGCCGCTGCCCCGGTGAAGGCGCCCTTCTCGTGGCCGAAGAGCTCGCTCTCGATCAGGTCCTCGGGGATCGCGGCGCAGTTGACCTCGACGAAGGGCCCGTCGCGGCGCTTGCTGTGATTGTGGACGGCGCGCGCCACGAGCTCTTTGCCCGTGCCGTTCTCCCCGGTGATCAGCACCGACGCCTTCGTGGGCGCCACGACCCGGATCTGCTCTCGCAGAGCCTCCATGGCCGGGCTCTCACCCAGCAGGGAGCACTCGCGCTCCGCCTTGTCCCTCCAGAAACGATTCTCCTCGGCCAGACGGCTCGCCCGGAAGGCGTGGCCGATCGCCAAGAGAACCTTGTCCAGGTTCAGGGGCTTCTCGATGAAGTCGTGAGCCCCGAGGCGGGTCGCCTTGACCGCGGTCTCGATGCTGCCGTGGCCCGACATCATCAGCACGGGCAGACCGTGCAGCCGTCCGCGCAGCGCCTCCAGCGTCTCGATCCCGTCCTTGCCGGGCAGCCACACATCGAGCAGGACGAGGTCGGGGTCTTCGGCCTCGACCTTCTCGAGCGCCTCCTCACCGCTCGACGCCGTGACGACCTCGTACCCCTCGTCGTGCAACACCCCCTCGAGGCTTCGCAGGATGCTCTCCTCGTCGTCCACCACCAAGATCCGTCGACTCATGCGCTCGCTCCAGCCAGGGGCAACTCCACGACAAAACGGGTTCCGCGGGGGTGGTTGTCGCTCGCCCGGATGTATCCCCGGTGGTCCTGCACGATGCTGCGGACGATGGCGAGGCCCAACCCCGTGCCGCCCTTCTTGGTGGAGAAGTACGGCTCGAAGAGGCGCTCGCGGGCCTCGGGGGAGAGGCCGGCCCCGTTGTCGGCCACCACCAGCCGCACCAACTGCGCCTGGGGGTCGTACTCGGTGTGGATCTCGATCTGCCGGTCGGCATCGTCACCGAGGGCGGCGACGGAGTTGTCGAGCAGGTTCACCAGGGCCCTCTTGACCTGCTCGGCGTCGACCTCGACAGTGGGCACGAAGGCGTCCAGGCGGACCTCAAAGCGGATCTCGGGGTGGGCCGGGCGATAGAAGTCCGCCACTTCCCCCACGATCCGGTTGAGGTCGCCAGGCGCCGGCCGGGTCTCGGGCAGTTTGGCAAACCGGCTGAACTCGTTGACCAGCTGCTTGAGGCTCTCAACCTGGCCCACGATGGTCCGGGTCGCCTCGTCCAGGACGACACCGTCCTGCTCCTCGAGCAGCGACGCGTAGCGGCGCCGCAAGCGCTGCGCCGACAACTGGATCGGCGTGAGCGGGTTCTTGATCTCGTGGGCCATGCGGCGCGCCACCTCCTGCCACGCCTGGGCCCGCTGCGCCTTCAGGAGCTCCGTCAGATCGTCGAAGACGGCCACGGCCCCCAGGAGCTCCCCCCCCTCGTCGCGTAGAGAGGTCAGGTGCACCTTCACGCTGCGGCGCACGCCGCCCAGCGGCAGCAGCACTTGGCGCTGGATCGAGTCGTGGTGCGACGTCGCAAACTCCTCGAGCAGGGACGCGATCACCGGCTTGGCCTCGGGCGTCAGAATCTCTTGATAGGTCTTGCCGATCGCGCTCTCCGTGACCCCCATCATCTCTGCCGCGGCAGGGTTCAGGGTCGTCACCCGGCCCCGGCGGTCGGTGCTGACAACTCCGGCGGTGACGCGCCCGAGCACGATCTCCATGTAACGGCGCCGGCTTTCCAGCTCGTCGTTGGCCGAGCGCAGCGTTCCCTGGGCCTCCTTGACCTGGGCTTCGCTGGCCTTGAGGTCGCGGGTCATCTGGTTGAACGACGCCACCAGCGTGCCGACCTCGTCGCGGGACGTCACCTCCAGCTGGAAATCCAGGTCGCCCTCCGCCACCCGCTGGGTCGCCTCGGCAAGGGCCTGGATCGGGCCGGTGATCCCCCGAGCCAGGTAGAACCCGATCCAGGTCGCGGCAAAGACGATCAGGAGCGCCACCATCAGGAGCGGCAGGATGTAGCTCGCCTTGATCGGCGACTTGAGCACCTCCAGTTGCCGATACTCCTCGAAGCCAGCGGTGATCTCCTGGAGCCGGTCCAGGACACGGCCCGGGATGAAGGCGTCGACGACGACCGCGCCCCACACCTTCCCGGTCCTCGGGTCAACGACCGGGGCCGCACCCCGCAGGAAGTCCCCGGCCCGCGACGGCGCAACGCCCGAGTACTCCTTGCCCTCCAGGGCCTGCTCGACCTCGGGCGCCCGGGAGGTGGCGATCTCCGGCACCGGAAGCTTCGGGTTGGCCACGACCCGGACCACCTCGCCTCCGGCCGAATACACCGCGATGGCGCCCAGCTGGTTCTCGACCGCTCGGGCGAGCAGCAACGACTCGAACCCGCCCAGCTCCCGGTCCAGGCCGTGGCGGGGCAACGTCTCGGCGACCTGTCGCGCGTAATGGAGCACGCGCTGTTCTTCCCCCCGGTAATAGGTTCGGGCGACCTCCAGCGACTGTCGCAGGGCACCCTCGACCCGCGTGCTGAACCAACTATCGATGCTGCGCGCGAGAAACCCCGCGCTCGCGAGGTAGAGCAGGGCCGTGGGGATCACCGTCATGGCCACGAACGCCAGGACGAGCTTCGTTTTCAGGCGCGCGCCCAGCACGCCGCGGCGCCGCTCGAAGGCGAGCTTGACAAGGTTGCGCAGCGTCAGGAAGAGCAGGAGCAGGAGCAGCAGGATGTTGAAGTTGACCAGGCCGAAGACGACCAGGGTCTCCATCACCCCGCCGCCCTTCGTCATCCGGAACAGACGCCCCTGAACCAGGGCGAGGCCGACCCAGGTCACGAGAACCGCGCCTGCGAGGCCGGCCGCCAGGGCGAGCCGACGACGGCGCCGTTGCCGGGACTCCGAGGTCATGGCAGCGCGTCCGCGTTCCGGGGCAGCTCCAGCACGTACCAGTCCGTGTCCACATCCCAGTAGGAGACGAAGGCGAACAGGTAGTGGAGTTGGAAGGGAAGCCGGAACTTCTGGAGCTGTGCCTTGATCTTCAGCAGCAGCGGCCCCGAACGTCCGGCTCCATCGGGCACGATCAGGCGCGCGCCGTCGACGTGGGTCATGATCTCCTGGGCCTCGGTCAACGATCCCACATCGCGCGGGTCGGCCCCGTACCCGGAGGATACGACGTAGCGGTTCTTGAGGTTGTCCTTGACGAGCGTCCGATCGAGCGTGACCGCGGACACGAGCTGATCGGCCAGCACGTCCCGTGGGCGAACGACGCGCAGCGAGTAGGTGAACCGAATCGGAAGACCGCTGTCGAGGATGTCCAAGAGCCGGCTGTCGAACGCATTCTGCACCCGAAAGCTCACGAGAAGCTCCGACCGCCCGCCGTGCCGGAGGGACACCGCATCGATGTACGCGTGGCCGACACGCCCCCAGGCGGGCAGCGCGGCGGCCACCAACGCGAGGATCGGCAGGCAGTACCGCAACAGGGACATGGCGTTCCCGGGGTCGAGGAGCGGTGACGCGATGCTCCGAGGGAAAGCGGCATTGTAGAGGAGGCCCGATCAGGGGCGCAAGAAAG
Source organism: Deltaproteobacteria bacterium (assembly GCA_016214985.1). Taxonomy (GTDB): domain Bacteria; phylum Desulfobacterota; class Deferrisomatia; order Deferrisomatales; family JACRMM01; genus JACRMM01. The sequence goes on from JACRMM010000009.1 coordinate 31,304, forward strand.
GGCTTGGCCCGGCGGACCACGGGGAAGCGAGTGCGCCCCCGCCGTGGATTGCCCGCTGGCCTGCAGGACGCAACCATTGCTAGACTGTGGGGCCGCAAGCCGAATCCGGGTGCCGGAGAGAAAGGGACGCTGCATGCGAAGTGAGGTCTTCGCCATCCTGCAGGACGTGTGGACCGAGATCCTCGAGATCTGGCCCTATTTTCTCTTCGGCGTAGCGCTGGAAGCGTGGATCCGAACCAAGAAGTGGCACGTCAAGATCCGCAAGACCCTGATCCGGTACGGCTACGCGGCAATCGCGGTCGCGACCCTGCTTGGGGTGATCAGCCCACTGTGCGCCTGCGGGATCCTGCCGCTGACCATCAGCCTCATCCTCGGGGGCCTGCCGCTCGCGCCGGCCATGAGCCTCCTGGTCGCGTCACCCCTCATGAGCCCGGCCGGTTACCTCCTGGCGATCAAGAACCTGGGCCTGTCGACCGCCTCCGTGGAGGTGGCGGGGGGCCTGTTCATGGGTCTTTACGCCGGTACCCTCACGCACCTGCTGGAGACCCGGGGCTTCGACGTCAAGAACCTCTTTCGCAAGGCGCTGCCGGCTGGGGATTTTCACGACCGCGACTACCCGGAGGAGGTACTGCGCTGCCACTGCAGCGAGATGTTCAGCAAGCGCGTCGAGGCCCGAACCGGGAACCGCGTCCTCGTGTTCCTGGCCAAGATGTGGGAGGGGGGCGAGAAGGTTGCCAAGTACGTCCTCCTCGGGCTTCTGGTCGCGGCCGTCGCCCGCCGGTACGTGCCCGATTGGATCGACCCGCTCCTCACGTCGACCCAGCCGCTCGCGCTGCTGGGCCTCGCCCTCGCGATCGTGCCGCTGCACATCACCCAGATCACTGCCTCCACGATCCTCTTCGGGTTCAACAACGTGGCCGTCTCGCGGGCCGCACAGATGGTGCTGCTGGTCGGCGGCCCGGTAACCGCCCTGCCGGTCATGGGGGTCTTCCTCACGCTCTTCAAGCCTCGGGTGTTCCTGCTCTATCTCGGCATCTGCCTGTCGGGGACGATGCTCGTAGCGCTCGCCTACCAGCTCCTGGGCTGAGAAAACAGCCAACTTTTGCCTTTACAGCCAGGGGGGTGGGCTGCTAAAGTCCCGTCTTTCCGTCGTTCTACTGAAAAGTGGGAATGAAAGCCCACTTTTTTTGTTTTGCCATGGACATCCTCCTGACAAGCGCCACTCTCGAAAAGCTGCTGCGCCCGGTCGTGGAGGACATGGGCTTTGAGCTCGTGGATCTCCAGCTCCGCTCCGAGTCGGGGCGCTGGGTCCTGCGACTCCTGGTCGACCGCCCCGGCGGCATCACCCTCGACGAGTGCGCACGGGTGAGCCGCGAGGTCAGCCCACACTTGGAAGTGGCGGATCTCCTGCACGCCCGCTATGTCCTCGAGGTCTCCTCGCCCGGCATCAAGCGGCCGCTCAAGAGGGCCGAGGAGTTCGTACGGTTCGCCGGACAGCGCGTCGAGGTGTTTACGACCGAGCCCCTGGACGGCCAGAAGACGTTTCGGGGCACCAACCTCGGCCTCGACGAGGGTGGCAACCTCCTCCTGGATGAGGAGCCCGGGCACCGCAGGATCGTGATCCCGATCGCCGGTCTGCGGCGGGCAAACCTCGACCCGGAGTTGAAGTTTTGATCGGACGACAAGCGAGACGATGATGAAAGAGCTCAATCGAATCTTGGACCAGGTGGTGCGAGAGAAGGGAATCGACCGGGAGATCCTGGTCGACGCCCTGGAGCAGGCCATGGTCACGGCGGCCCGCAAGAAGCTCGGCAACCGGAACCTCGAGGCGCAGTTCGACGAAGAGACCGGCCGGATCAACATCTTCGAGTACATGACGGTCGTCGAAGAGGTAACCGACTCCTATACCGAGATCGATCTGGAAGAGGCCCGCGAGAAGTACGATCCGGCGTGCGAGGTGGGTGACGAGCTCGGCGTCCCGGTAGAGCTCGGCGACCTCTCGCGCATCATCGCCCAGGTGGCCAAGCAGGTCATCATCCAGAAGGTCCGAGAGGCGGAGCGCGACATCATTTACAACGAGTTCATCGACCGTCGGGGCGAGATCATCAACGGCATCGTTCAGCGGGTCGAGAAGGGCGACATCATCGTCAACCTCGGCCGCACCGACGCCGTACTGCCCCACGGCGAGCAGGTCCGCAGCGAGAACTACCGTCAGGGCGACCGGATCCGGGCGCTCCTGCTGAAGGTCCAGAAGGAGTCGAAGGGACCGCAGCTCATCCTCTCGCGCACGCATCCGGAGTTCCTGCGCAAGCTCTTCGACATCGAGGTCCCTGAAGTTCGAGAAGGCGTCATCGAGATCAAGGCGTGCGCCCGCGAGCCGGGCGAGCGTGCCAAGATCGCCGTCGAGTCACACAACTCCGACGTTGACCCCGTGGGTGCCTGCGTCGGAGTGCGCGGTTCTCGGGTGCGCGGCGTCGTGCAGGAGCTCAAGGGCGAGCGGGTCGACATCGTCGTCTGGCACGACGACCCGGCGATCTACGCATCCAACGCGCTCTCCCCCGCCCAGATCTCCCGCGTGCTGATCGACGAGGAGCAGCACGCGATGACCGTCATCGTGGCGGAGGATCAGCTAAGCCTCGCGATCGGCAAGCGCGGCCAGAACGTCAAGCTCGCGGCTCGCCTCATGGGCTGGCGCCTGGACATCATCAGCGAGGAAGAGAGCCGCAAGCGGGACGAAGAGAAGCGCAAGATGATGCGGCTGCCCGGCCTCGACCCGCTGAAGGTGGCGCGGCTCGTGCGGGGCAACGTTCACAAGCTGGAAGATCTGGCCAACTCACCCGCTTCCCTCGTGGCCGAAACCTTGGAGATCACCGAGGATGCCGCGAACGCACTGAAGGCGGCGGCGAAGCAGGCTTTCGAGGCCGAGGTCATCGCCGCTACCGACCCGGGTGTCGACGAGACCCCTTGACCCTGGCTCCGACCCGGACCTGTCCACGTCGAGTATAGGTAGGCATGGCCACAGTGAGAGTGTTCGAAGCAGCGAAGCAGCATGGGTTCGAAGTGCAGGACCTGATGGACGCCCTCGTCACCCTGGGCGTGAAGGTCCGCAGTCATCTAAGCCCCGTGGACGAGCTGGAGCTTCTGAAGGCCGTCCAGGCGCTCGGAGGCGGGCGGCCCGAGCCCGAGCCAGCCGCGGAGGCGCCCGCCCCGGAGCCGGCAACCGCGGCCAAGGCCGTGGTGCGCCGACGCAAGAAGGCCGAGGAGGCACCCCCACTGCCCGAGGAGCTGCCGGCCGTCGAGCCTGAGGCTCAGCCAGCGGTGACGCCCGTGGCGGAGCCGATCCCCGAGGCGCCCCCGAGCCCGCCGGTCTCGGGCGCCGTGCCCGCGGAAGAGCCTGCGGGCGAGCCGCTTGCGGCGCTCCCCCCCGAGGAGGCGGAGGCGCCAGCCGCCACTCTCGAGGACGCCCCCAAGGAGGAGTTCAAGCTCAAGGTCGTCCGGTTCATCCACCCCGAGGAACGGCCCCAGGCGCCCACGGTGCTCGCTCCCGCCTACCGCCCCCAGTCCAAGGAGGAGAGGGAGGCGCGCAAGGCCGAGAAGAAGTCGAAGAAGGGCAAGAAGGGCCGTCAGCCGGACGTCGTCGAGGATCGCCGAAGCCCGCAGAAGACGCTGATCACCGTCCCCAAAGCCATCAAGCGGCGCATCCGGATCACCGAGGTCATCACCGTCTCGGAGCTCGCCAAGCGCATGGGCGCCAAGGCCACCGAGGTCATCAAGAAGCTCATCGGCCTCGGGATTCTGGCCACCATGAATCAGACCCTCGACGCCGACACGGCCGGCCTCGTGGCGGACGAGTTCGGCTACGAGATCGAGAACATCGCGGTGGGCGAAGAAGAGATCCTGACGAGGCTGGAGGACCGGCCCGAAGACCTGGCATCCCGTCCGCCGGTCGTCACGGTCATGGGCCACGTCGACCACGGCAAGACGTCGCTCCTGGACGCCATCCGCCAGGCCCGGGTGGCCGCGGGGGAAGCCGGCGGCATCACCCAGCACATCGGCGCCTACGAGGTGGAGACGAGCCGGGGGCCGGTCGTGTTCCTGGACACGCCCGGTCACGAGGCATTCACCGCGATGCGTGCCCGCGGCGCCCAGGCGACCGACCTGGTCGTTCTGGTGGTGGCCGCCGACGACGGCGTGATGCCCCAGACCATCGAGGCCATCGACCACGCCAAAGCGGCGAAGGTGCCCCTCCTGGTGGCAATGAACAAGATGGACAAGCCCGACGCTGACCCGGACCGGGTCAAGCGCGACCTCACCGAGCACGGGCTCGTGCCCGAGGAGTGGGGCGGAGAGACGGTCTGCGTGCCTGTCTCGGCCAAGAAGCGCACCGGCATCGACGAACTGCTCGAGATGATCGCGATCCAAGCCGAACTGATGGAGCTCAAGGCCAACCCGAACAAGGCGGCGCGCGGCCTCGTGATCGAGGCCCGTCTCGACCGCGGGCGGGGACCCGTAGCTACGGTGCTCATTCAGGAGGGGACGCTCAAGGTCGGCGACATCGCCCTCGCCGGCGGCTACTATGGCCGAATCCGGGCTCTGACCAACGACCAGGGGAAGCGGCTGAAGTCGGCGGGGCCGAGCGTGCCGGTGGAGGTCACGGGACTCGACGGCGTGCCCTCCGCGGGCCAGAACTTCGTGGTCATGGAAACCGAGCGGGCCGCCCGGGACATCGCGGGCCGGCGCGTGGAGAAGGCCCGCGAAGAGGAGATGGCGCAGTCCCGCAAGGTCACGTTGGCCGACCTCCACACGCGGATCGCCGAGGGAGAGATCAAGGAACTGCCCATCGTCATCAAGGCCGACGTTCAGGGGTCGGTGGAGGCCGTGGCCCAGGCACTGGAGAAGCTCTCGACCGGCGAGGTCCGGGTCAAGGTGATCCACGGAGCCGTGGGAGGCATCACCGAGACCGACATCAACCTCGCGAGCGCGTCGAACGCGATCGTGATCGGCTTCAACGTGCGGCCCGAAGCCAAGGCCGCCGCCCTCGGCGAGCAGGCCGGCGTGGACGTCCGCCTCTACAACGTCATCTACGACGCCACCGACGACGTCAAGAAGGCCATGGGAGGACTCCTCGCCCCTACCCTCGAAGAGAAGGTGATCGGCCGCGCCGAGGTGCGCCAGTTGTTCCGCGCACCGAAGATCGGCACGATCGCCGGCTGCCGCGTCACACAAGGTGTCGTGCAGCGGGGCGCCAAGCTCCGGGTGCTGCGCGACAGCGTCGTCGTCTACCAGGGTCAGCTGGCGAGCCTCAAGCACTTCAAGGACGACGTCCGAGAAGTCAAGGAGGGCCTGGAGTGCGGCCTCTCGGTGCAGAACTACAACGACGTCAAGGAAGGCGACATCCTGGAGTTCTTCACGATCGAGGAGATCCAGAGGACGCTGTGAGGACACGCGGTCAGCGGTCAGCTTTCAGCGATCCGCTGGAGGCCTCTTCAAGCAGACAGCTGAGCGCTGACGGCTGACAGCTGCCATGGTCGTCGGCGTCGGCACCGTCGAGCTGTTCATCCCCGAAGCGCGGAGCCTCAAGGACAAGCGCAGCGTCGTGCGAAGCGTCGTGCAGCGCGTCCAGAACCAGTTTCACATCAGCGTGGCCGAGGTGGAGTCCCTCGACGTCCTCCAGACGGCGACCATCGGCTTCGCCGTGGTCACCAACGACAGCCGGCTCGCCAACTCGATCCTGAGCAAGGTCGTGGACGCGGTGGAGGGGTACTACCTGGCCGAGGTCACGCGCTCCGACCTGGAAGTCCTTCACGTCTGAGGACGCGGCCGGAACCATCGTGCGCCTTCCTTCGCGCTCCTCGGACCGTCGCGCCTCCCACTGCACAGGCACTCCCAATGGACACCAAACGTACCCAACGTGTCGCCGATCTCCTGGTTCACGAAGTGGCCCAAATCCTCCAGCGGGACGTAAAGGATCCGCGGGTCGGTTTCGTCACGCTCACGGGCGCGAAGGTCTCGCCCGACCTCCACTACGCGTGGATCTACTACACCGTCCTCGGCGAGGGGGCGGTGCGGGAAGAGACCAAGAAGGGCCTCGACAGCGCCCGGGCGTTCATCCGCCGCGAGGTCGCACCCCGACTGCAACTGAAGTCACTGCCCGACATCCGGTTCGTCTACGACGACTCTGTCGACCGGGGCTTCCGACTCGAAGAGCTGCTCCAGGAAATCCGCCATGAGCCGGACGAACCAGATCGCTGAGGTGCGCGCCGCCCTTCTCGGGGCTGACCGGCTCCTCCTCGTCTCCCACCACAACCCGGACGGTGACGCCATCGGCTCCTCCCTGGCGCTGGCCGCCGGGCTCGGGGCCCTGGGCAAGGAGTGCGACGTCGTCAACGTCGACGGCGTTCCCCTGAACCTGACGTGGCTGCCCCTGGCCGAGCGCGTGCTCCTCCACCCCGAGGCCGCTGCCCGGTACGAGGCCGTCGTGCTCCTCGACTGCGGCAACCCGTCCCGCACGGGCCTCGAGCCCGCCGTCTTCGACGGGGTACCCACCACGGTCAACATCGACCACCACCCGGGCAACGGCGACTTCGGACATGCGAACCTGGTGGATCCGGACGCCTGCGCCACGGCCGAGCTCGTCTGGGAGGTGCTGCAGGCCCTTGCCGCACCCGTGGGGTACAGTGCGGCCGTCTCCATCTACACCGCCGTCCTGACGGACACGGGAAGCTTCCGATTCTCCAACGCCAACGCCAGCGCCTTCGATATCGCCTCGAAGATGGTCGCGCGAGGCGTCTCTCCCGCGCTCGTCGCCCAGCTGGTGTACGACCAGCAGCCCATCGGGAGGCTCCGGCTGCTGAGCCAGGTGCTCGAGACCCTGGAGCTATCGCCCCGCGACAAGGCCGCGAGCGTGCTCGTCACGCAAGCGATGTTCCGGGAGACCCACACCGGGGTCGAGGACGTCGACGGGTTCGTCAATCACCCCCGGTCCATCCTGGGCGTCGAGGTGGGCATCCTGCTCCGGGAGGAGGGGCCCGCGCGCTACCGGGTGGCCCTGCGGTCCAAGGGCCGGGTGGATGTGTCGCGCATCGCCCGGGAGTTCGGCGGCGGCGGGCACCGAAACGCTGCAGGCGCCACGATCGACGGCACCCCGGAGGCCATTCGCCGGCTCGTCTACGCGCGGGTGGAGGAGGCCTGCGACGAGGAGCTCCTTCGGGGGAACCCGCTTGGGTGAGGCCGAACCCCGGTCGCGCTGGGGCCTGCTGATCCTGGACAAGCCCCCGGGGATCACCTCGCACACCGCGGTGCGCCGCGCCCAGCGTGCGCTCGGCGCGAGTCGGGTGGGCCACGCAGGCACCCTCGACCCGCTGGCCTCCGGAGTGCTGCTCGTGGGGATCGGGCGGGCCACGAGGCTGCTGGAGTACCTCGTAGGCCACGACAAGGTCTACCGTGCCGTCATCCGGCTGGGCGAGGTAAGAGACACCCTGGACCGCGAGGGCCGGGTGCTGGAGACGCGGGCCGTCCCCTCCCTTTCGACGCCTGACATCCAGGAGGCCCTCGGCCGCTTCCTGGGCACCATCGAGCAGGTGCCGCCGGCCCACTCGGCCATCAAGGTGGGTGGCGTCGCCCTGCACCGCCGCGCTCGGCGCGGCCAGGTAGTGGAGCCGCCCCCTCGGAACGTCACGATCCGCCGGCTGGAGCTCCTCGGGCGCGACGGCGACGATCTCACCGTCGAAATCGAGTGCGGAAGCGGCACCTACGTCCGCTCCCTGGCGCGAGATCTGGGAGAGGCCTTGGCGACGGGGGGGACCCTCTGGCAACTGATCCGCCTTCGGTCCGGACCCTTCGCGCTGGAACACGCCGTGGGCCTGGCGGACCTGGAGAGCGAGGGTGCCGCCGCGTGGAGCCGCGTGTTGCCGCCCATCGAGATGGTCCGCGACTTGCCGGCCATAGAGCTCTCGGAGCCTGAGACCGCTCGGCTGCACGCAGGCCGCGCGATCGAGCGGTCGGAAGCCGCGGAAGGACGAGACCTGGCGGCTTTCGCCCCAGAGGGTACGCTCGTGGCCATCGTGCGCGCCGAGGGCGGTGTGCTGCGGCCGAGCAAGGTATTCCTGTCCGATCCGTAGCTCCATCTACGGCCCGTCCTTGGGTCCTCCGACCGGCACGGAGAAGCCTCCGAGCCGGAATGCCGCCCGCGCGTGGCTCGGGAACCCGAGGAATTCGATCATTCCTTTACGGTGTGCCGGGTTTTATGCTAAAAGAACCGTTTCCAGGAATCCCTCGGATCGGCCTCCCAGTGCCGGTCTGCGACCCATCGAAGAGACGACTGCAAGGAGGATACAACCCATGGTGATGACGACCGAAAAGAAGCAGGAAGTGATCGGACAGTTCAAACTCCACGAGAGCGACACCGGCTCCCCCGAGGTCCAGATCGCCCTGCTCAGCGAGCGGATCAACTACCTGACCGAGCACTTCAAGACCCATCAGAAGGACCACTCCTCCCGGCGCGGGTTGCTCAAGCTGGTCGGTCAGCGGCGCTGCCTGCTCGACTACCTCAAGGGCAAGGACGTGGAGCGGTACCGCACCGTCATCGACCGCCTCGGCATCCGGAAGTAGCCTCCGACGCCCAGCCACACACCCGTCGAGGCGGTTGGACCTCCAAGGGCCGATCGCCTCGTTGCATCCCCCTCGCCTTGACCTCACTTCTTCGATGGGAGAACTGCATTGTTCGACACCAAACGCGTAGAACTGAACATCGGGGGGAAACCCCTCATCCTCGAGACAGGCCGCATGGCCCGCCAAGCCCACGGCGCAGTCCTCGCGACCTACGGCGGAACCGTTGTGCTCGTTACGGCCGTGTCCGATCATCAACCCCGCGAGGGCGTGGACTTCCTGCCCCTCACGGTGAACTTCCAGTCCAAGACGTTCGCTGCGGGCAAGATCCCGGGCGGCTTCTTCAAGCGCGAGGGGCGCCCGCACGACTCCGACACGCTGACCTCGCGCCTCATCGACCGCCCGATCCGGCCGCTCTTCCCCAAGGGGTACAGCAGCGAGACCCAGGTCATCGCCACGGTCATCTCCCACGATCTGGAGAACCAGTCCGACATGGTCGGCATGGTGGGCGCGTCGGCGGCGCTGACCCTCTCCGACATCCCCTTCGCCGGGCCCATCGGCGCGGTGCGGGTGGGATACATCGACGGCCAGTACGTCATCAACCCCACCCTGCCCCAGATGCCGTCGAGCCAGCTGAACCTCGTCCTCGCGGGCACAAAGGATGCGGTGCTGATGGTCGAGAGCGGCTCCAACATCCTCTCCGAGGAGGAGATGCTCAAGGCCATCGAGCTCGGCCACGCCGAGATCCGGCGCCTGTGCGAGCTCCAGGAGCAGTTCCGGGCTGCGGCCGGCAAGCCCAAGCGCGAGGTCGCAATCCCCACGCCCGATCCCGCGGTAGCTGAAACCGTCGCCGCCTTCTTCGCCGACAAGGGCGCCGCCGCATACGCCGAGCGCCGGAAAGAGGAGCGCACGGCCGCGCTTCGGGAGGCCAAGAAGGCCCTCATCGCGTCGCTCCCCGAGGCCGAGCGCCTGCGGGCGAAGGACTACGGCGAGGCCTTCGAGAAGGCGTCCAAGAAGCACGTGCGCCGCATGATCCTCGAGGAGAAGGTCCGCCTCGACGGCCGCGGCCTCGAGGACATCCGCAACATCGACTGCCAGGTCTCGGTGTTGCCCCGCACCCACGGCTCCGCCCTCTTCACGCGGGGCGAGACCCAGGGACTGGTCGTGACGACGCTCGGGACCTCCAACGATGAGCAGCTCATCGACTCCATGGAGGGCTCGTACTACAAGAAGTTCATGCTCCACTACAACTTCCCGCCCTTCTCCACGGGCGAAGCGCGGTTCATGCGGGCTCCCGGCCGCCGCGAGATCGGCCACGGTGCCCTCGCCGAGCGCGCGCTCACCCCCGTGCTCCCGTCGACGGAGGAGTTCCCTTACACCATCCGCATCGTCTCCGAGATCCTGGAGTCCAACGGCTCCTCCTCCATGGCCTCGGTGTGCGGCGGCAGCCTGTGCCTTATGGACGCCGGCGTCCCGGTCAAGGCCGGCGTCGCGGGAATCGCCATGGGCCTCATCCTCGAGGGCGAGCGCTTCGCGGTCCTCTCCGACATCCTGGGCGACGAGGACCACCTCGGCGACATGGACTTCAAGGTCGCCGGAACCCGCGACGGCATCACCGCCCTCCAGATGGACATCAAGGTCCAGGGCATCACCCAGGAGATCATGAAGGTCGCCCTGGAGCAGGCGCGCCGCGGCCGCCTCCACATCCTCGGCTGCATGGACCAGGCGCTCTCCACCAACCGACCCAACCTCTCGCCCCTGGCGCCTCGCATCACGGTCATCAAGGTCAACCCCGAGAAGATCAAGGACGTCATCGGCCCCGGAGGCAAGAACATTCGCAAGATCATCGAGGTCACGAAGACCACGATCGACATCCAGGACGACGGATCGATCAACATCGCGAGCACCGACGAGGCCGGCACCCTGGCCGCCATCAAGATGATCCGGGCGCTCACGGCCGAGGCCGAAATCGGCAAGGTCTACGAGGGCACGGTGCGGCGCATCATGGACTACGGCGCCTTCGTCGAGATCTTCCCGGGCACGGACGGTCTCGTGCACATCAGCGAAATCGACAAGGTGAAAGTCATGAGCGTCTCCGAGTTCCTGAAGGAGGGTGACGTCGTGCCCGTGAAGGTCGTCTCCATCGACCAGAGCGGCCGCATCAAGCTCTCTCGCAAGGCGGCGCTCTACCCCGACGAGCCCCGAAGCGACGACGCCGGGGAGAGCCGCCCGCCCCGTCGCGACAGCCGGCCCCCGCGACGCTGACCCGCGGGACCGGAAGCACAGAGTGACGCGAGGCGCGGCGAAAGCCGCGCCTCTTCTCTTTCCACGACCCTACCAGCCTCTCCGAAGAACGCCTCAAAAGAGAGCTCCCGCCTTGACCCGGACCGGACCGGGGGCGTATGAGGGGAAGCGGTTGCATCGGGGGAAGGGGGCGGCCGTGGCATCCCAGAGGACACCGGACGAGGATTGATTGATCCATCCAAGGCCACCTGCGCCGACAGGCTGGCCTGTTTGCATTTCCCAGGACACCCCAGCGGCCCGCCTGCTAGGGACAAGGCGAAGAGGAGGCAGAGACGGATGGCGCCCGATCCGAAGGTCGACCTGAGCTTCGTGGTGACCGGGCAACGACTGCCGGTGGACCACGGCTACGCCCTCTATGGGGCCCTCTGCCGCCTGCTCCCGGCGCTGCACGACGACGCCGACACCGCTGTTGGCCTCGTCCGCGGCCGCTACATGGGAGAAGGGCTCCTTGACATCACGCCCCGGGCCGAGCTCACGCTCCGAACGCCCGTCGGCGGAATTCCCGCCCTGCTCCCCCTCGCCGGCAAGACGCTCGACATCGGCGGCCACCGACTTCGGATCGGCGTCCCCCAGACCCGCGCCCTCGTCCCCGCCGTCGCCCTCTATGCCCACCTCGTGACCACCAAGAACGGCAACGATCCGACCCGCTTCACGGAAGAGATCGGCAGGCAGGCACAGGCATTGGGCGTGAAGGGTAGGCTCACCGTGGGGGATCGTCGCACGTTCGGCGTCCACGGAAAGCAGGTGGTCGGGTACTCGGTGCTGGCCTCGGAGTTGACGGCCGAGGAGTCGATTGCGTTGCAGGAGAACGGGCTCGGGGGCCGGCGGAAGATGGGGTGCGGGTTCTTCGAGGCGTGGAGGGGATGAGCACTCCAAGGCCGGCGGTCCTACTCGCCAAGAAACCCCGAGAGCGTCGCGACGTACGCCCAGAGGAGACGCTTGCCGGCCACACCGGCAAAGCGGTGGAGTGCTTCGTCCGAATTTTCGGCGAGGCGGAGGAACCAACTCGGCTTGCGATGTGCTGGCTCTCTTTCTTCCGGCTGCCCGCAGGCAGGTACTCGGAGTTTCGCCGAAACGCCTTCTTGGCCGTCGCACTCCACGACATGGGAAAGGCGAACTCGGGCTTCCAGGGCATGCTCCTGAAGGGGAGCCCGCAGATTCTTTGGCATGACCATCTCGGCTCCATGCTTTTGGGCTGGGAGAAGGTCGGCCGCTGGCTCGATGGGTTGTCAGGAATCGATGGGGACCTCGTCCGCAGCGCGGTGGCCGCGCACCATCTGCGGTCCTCCTACGAGACGTTCGGCGAACGCCTCGACGCCGACCGGGACGCGTTTGAAGTGGCCTGGGCTGGAGTGCAGGATGTGCTTGAGGTCGCCGCCCGAGGGCTAGGAGTCGCAGCTCCCGCTTTTGACGTATCAGACGCACGATGGACCCTCAGCGGCAGCCGCGGCTTTGACTGCTCGCCCCTTCGCGAGGCAACTAGGGGGACAATCAGGAAGCTCCGCCGTGCCCTTGAGAAAGACGAGGGTCGCAGGCGCCTCCTCTGGGCCGTGCGGTCAGCGGTCATCCTCGCGGATAGCGCCGGCTCCGGGCTCGTGAGGGAGGGGCACGACCTTGAAGGATGGCTCGACGAGGCCTTCTCCCCCCGGCTCGTCCTCGACGGGGCCTATGTCGAACGCGAGGTGATCGAGCCCCGCGTCCAGCAGATCCGGGAGAAGAAGGGCTCCTTCGACTGGAGCGGGTTCCAACTCGCCGCAGCCGCCCTCCCACCCCGCGCACTCCTGCTCGCGCCCTGCGGGAGCGGGAAGACACTGGCAGCCTGGTGTTGGATTCGAGCCCAGCTCGACCAGCGGCCTTCCTCCCGAATCCTCTTCCTGTACCCGACACGCGCCACAGCCACCGAGGGATTTCGCGACTACGTCTCCTGGGCCCCTGACGCAGACGCCCGCCTCCTGACAGGGACCGCGGCCTACGAGTTGGAAGGAATGTTCGAGAACCCCGAAGACCCGCGCTTCGGCAAGGACTTCACGGACGAGGATCGACTCTTCGCCCTGGCCTTCTGGCACCGCCGCGTCTTCAGCGCCACGGTGGACCAGTTCTTCGGATTTCTTCAACACGTGTACAAGTCCACCTGCCTGCTGCCGCTCCTCGCCGACAGCGTCGTCGTGGTTGATGAGGTGCACAGCTTCGACCGCAGCCTCTTTTCCGCCCTCAAAGGATTCCTTCAGGCCTTTGACGTCCCCGCGCTGTGCATGACCGCGAGCCTGCCTGCGAACCGCCGCGCCGAGCTGGTCGAAGCCTGTGGCCTTACGGTGTTTCCCGCGGACGGCCAGACCTTTCCCGACCTTGCAGCCAAGGCGCGGATGCTCCGCTACCGTACGCGCCGCATCGACCGGGACGACGCGGCGATGTTTGCACAGAAGGCTTTGGATCAAGGCAAGCGCGTGCTCTGGGTTGTGAATAAGGTGTCGCGCTGCCAGCAATTGGCGCTTGCGCACCGGGCGCTTTGCTACCACAGCCGGTTTCGGCTGCACGACCGCAAGGCCCGACACCGGGACGTTGTCGATGCGTTTCAAGAGGGCGGGGCCCCCGTGCTCGCAGTCACCACCCAGGTATGCGAGATGAGCCTGGACCTCGACGCCCACGTCCTCATCACGGAGGACGCACCGGTGACGAGCCTGATCCAGCGCATGGGGCGGTGCAATCGCCACACCGAGCCAGGCTGGGGGCTCCTTGGGGAAGTCTTCCTCTACGAGCCCGAGGACTCGAACCCTTACTCGCCCGAGGATCTGGCCGGACAGGCCGAGTTTATGGCGGCCCTCGACGGCCATTGCGTGAGCCAGGAAGACCTCGAAAAACTCCTCGAGGAACATGGTCCGAAGGGAGTGCAGCCCAACGCCTACACCGCGTTTCTCCAGAGCGGCCCTTGGGCGCTGAGCGGCGAGGAACGGCTTCGAGACGCCCTCGATCACACGGTCCCGTCGATTTTGAAGGACGACCTTTCAGAATACTTCGCGCTGCGGCGGGCAAAGGAGCCGATCGACGGTCTGGTCGTGCCGGCGCCGCGGCGACTGGCCCGCCCCGACTCTCGACTCGGCCGGCTCTACCACGTGGCACCCTCCGAACACTACGACACGCGGTACGGGCTCTTCGACAGCCCGCAAGTGGGGATCCTATGACGACGTCTCGTTTTGATGGCGACGAAGGGAAGACCCTCGTCCTAGAGTACGACCTCTTCGATCTCCCGACGGCCCAACACAAGGCCGGGCTCGCGGGGCTGCTGCTCGTGATCGAGTCAATGAAGCGACGGGGGCTTGAACCAAGGCCCGAGGTTGAGGTACGCGCCACGTCGGCCACGGTGCGGACCGACAGGGAAGGGCTTCAGGCGCTCTTTGACGACCTGTACGACGCCGAATGGGCAGAGACGTCTTCCACTCAGAAGTGGCAAGGGAAACCGCCAAAACGACTGGAGGAGCGTGAGGTTACAGCTGAGGGAAAGCGGAAGAAAGAGAAACGGTTCGTGTATGACGTAGTTCAGCCTAAGGGAGCTTTCCTAAGCACGTTCTACCCGCCCACCGCTGGGCTGTGGGTCAAGCTCTGGCGCGACATGATCTGGAACGTTCAGCGCAGCCGCCCGAAAGCCCGTCTCGTGTATGAGGAACGCGCACAGGGGGAGGCATCGTCCGTCGGCGCGCTGTGGTTCGATCTGGAGAAGGCGTCTAAAGAGCGCTCGCGGGGGCGAATGCGCACCGCCGGCTTCGGGGGCTCGCTCTTCATCGGAGCCCAGGACTCGAACGCCGAACGCGTTTCCTTCGGCGGAGTGGTGGAGGAGAACCTGCTGCTCCATTTCTGGCCGGCCATCGCGGCGATTTACGCGCCCCGTCGGCTCAAGATAGAGCGGGGACCGGAGGGCCTCCAGAGCAAGTCGGACGACGCAGGTTTCGTCGTGGTTATTCCGGAGCCTGGGCATCTCGAGGACTTCTTGGCGGACTCTATCGGCGCACTTGGGACGGTGGACCCCACTGCCAGGGGCAACGATTACAGGCCAAAGGCAGGTCTCATCGACGTGCCCGCCGAGGGTGGACTCGAGTACCTCTACCACCTCGCGATGCACAAGGCTGCTAAGCGCGAGTTATCGGACACGCTGGTAGCCGTGGAGTTCTACCACCTCGAGAAGAAGGGCAACAACGTGCGGATGCTGGCGGCGGAGCGGCTCGCGCCCCGGTCGAACACGTTGGAGAAGTACGGCAGGCTCCGGGACCAGTGGGCAAGTCCTCTCTATAAGGAGGTGCGTCTCCCGAATCTGCTGGCCGAGGCCCCCTGGTTTCAGGGATTCGACCGAGCGTTCGCCCAGCACCCCTGGCAGTTGTTCGTTCAGACGAAAGGCACGCCGACGTGGCCCCGGTTCTTCGGCCGAGACGTGCGAAGCGCATTCCAGGCGATTGAAGACAGAGACTTATCGAAGAAGGGAGGAGACAGCATGACCGAAGAGGAACGGCTCGACGCCTTGGCCACGCGAGTGTATCGGCTCATCCGCGACTATGCCAACGCACGCACCGAGGGGAAGTCCGGGAAGAAATACCAGGACTTCAAAGGCAACCGAGACGAGAAGGGCCGCGTCGTCTACCCCACGGAGTACCGAGAGGCCCGCGAAAAGGTTTGCTCGGATGCATTCCTCGCCATGAGGGGCCGGCGCGACCAGGACTTCGTGGAGTACTTCACCGGCACGGTGTGTGCTGTGCCTCACTTCCTCCCCGAGGAGGAGTACCTCGCCATAACCCAGGCGCTCCTTTCGGACTGGCAGACCGTGAAAACCTTGTCCATGCTCGCGCTCTCGGCCGCCTCATCCTTATCTCCGAACACCTCTGCCCCTCAGGAGGATGCGCCATGAATCTCTTCGGAACCGTGCTCACCAATGCTGCGCCGAGCGCCAACTATCGCGGCGAGTCGGCCGAGAATCGCGCCGTGATCCAGAAGATCACCAAAGGCCGCTTCGAGTATGCCATCATCTCGCCCGAGGCCATCCGGAACGCTCTTCGGGAGACCTTGCGAGCACTGGGCCTGCCCTGCAACCGGACCCGTCTCGACGACGAAGAGCAGCTAGCCGTCGAGTTCCAGGACTACCCGGACGCCGGTCGGTTTGCCGACGATTTCTTCATGGGCTGGCTGGTGGCGGCAGGGAAGGCCGACCGAGAGAAGATCAACAAGGCTCTTGCGGAGAACGCCGGGAAACGGTCTGGCGTTGCTTTCCGTTTCAAGAGGGATTCCGTCCTCCGCATGAACATGGCCGTCGCCTTGGAGCCGTACCGACACGACAGCGTCTTCACGCAGTCGCCGCTCAATGCCGGCAAGAGCCCGTGGAAGAACGCCGACAGCTCTCAACTCCTGCACAGAGAGACGGCTTTCACCGCTTACCAATTCCCGTTCGCCCTGAACCTCGAAGACTGCCGCCCAAAGGCGGTGTGGACCCGGACGCTCCTGCAGGCGCTCGGCCAACTCAACGAAGTGGCAGGGAACCACGCCCGCAGCTACTTCGAGATGGCACCCGCTAGCATCGTGGTGCGGCTCACTCAGAGCCTCGTGGCGGGGTTCAACACCTATGGCTTCGAGATCGCCGACGGGGCGCGCCATACGCTGCCCGAGATCGTTCACGGCCTTCGGGCTGGTACAAGCCCAACCGAGGCAGATTTCCCGGGCAGCGAGTTCTACCTCGGCGGCAAGATCGTTCGGGACATGGATGAGACGACGGTGGTAGACCTCAAGGCCCGGGGCGCGACGCTGGACCGCAGCCCCCAACGGCTCCTCGACATCGTGGCGGAGGTCTCCTTTCCCACCCCGAAAGCCGGCTGATCATGCTGACGCTGTACCTCCAAGCGCCCTTCGCGACGTTTCGGCCTTTCGCGGCCGGGAGCTTTCGGCCGACCTCTGGGTTCATCACGCCGTCGGCGGCCTATGGCCTTCTGCTGAACGTGGCGGGAGTCGAGATGCGCGCCGACGAAGGCAAGGAGATGACCGTGATTGGCGGCGGGCTCCCCGCGATTCGACTTGCCCTCGGCGCGTTGTCTATGCCACCGCAGCACTCCATCTACCAACAGCTCCACAACTACCCCATCGGAGCCGACGCCGGAAAGGGCTACGTGACCGGCGCAAGAGGCAACAAGTACAATATTAGCCCCGGCCGACGGGCCTTCCTGTCCGGCATCCGCGCGTATGTGTGCCTCGACGGCAACTCGGAACTGGAGCAGCATATCCTGGAAGGGCTGGCCGGTCGGCGGCCAAGGCGGTATGGCCTGCCCTTTCTGGGCGACAACAACTTCCTGATCGACCGGTTGGAACCTGTGCAGCGACGGCAACCGGCCCATTGGTTCCAGCGCGTGGAAGAGGACGACGACGGCCCCCACGAGGGCGTGACGCGACTCACGGTCACCATCGACCGCGCCGACCTCTCGCGCACCCGTTCGGCGCTCTTCGCTCCAACCCCCGAGCCGTCGGCTGACATCCCGGCGGCGGCCTGGACCGACGTGACGTACCCGTGAAGGAGAAACTGCCATGCCTTCTGCCGCACTGACCACCGTGAACACGATGCTCGAGGCCCTGCCTCCGGAGCTTCAGGATCGGGTCGTAGACCACCTGCGACAGTACCTCGAAGAATTGCGGGACGAGCTCGAATGGGACCAGTCGTTCCAGCGAACCGAAGGCGGCCTCGCGGCCGCGGCGCGCCGGGCCCGGCAAGAGATTGCGGCCGGTCGGGCGAAGCCCCTGAATCCTGACGAGCTGTGAACTCCTCCACCCTCCCCTCCTTCTGGGAGGCCTACGCAGACCTCGACGACGACGTCAAGCGAGGCGCGCGCAAGGCGTACCGCCTCTGGGCGGAGAATCCGTTTCATCCGTCGCTACGCTTCAAGTGCGTCAACCACGCCGAGGGTATCTGGTCGGTGCGCGTCACTCTGGGCTATCGGGCCATCGGCGTACTCGACGCAGGTACACTCACTTGGTTCTGGATCGGCGACCACGATGAGTACGAGCGGTTCTTCGGCTGACGCAAGGTCAGCGGAACGTCCGCCCGGGGGCACAGTGCCATGGCCGACACCGAGTTCGAAGACGCCTTCCGCTCGCACCACCAGGCGGAGAAGACCACGGACGAGCCCCTGATCCGCGTGATGGCGCTCCACGCGCTGGCCTACTGCGAGCGGCTCTTCTACCTGGAAGAGGTGGAGGAGATCCGGATCGCCGATGCCAACGTGTTCTCCGGACGCCGGCTTCACGAGGAGATCGACAAGGGGCCCGACATCTACTCCCTCGAGCTCGCCAGCGATCGGCTTGGCATCCGGGGCAAGGTGGACGTGGCCCGGCGCGAAGGCGGGAGCCTCCAGGTCACCGAGCACAAGAAGGGCAAGTCCCATAACGGCGAGGCCTGGCCGAGCGACCGGCTCCAGGCGTTGGCCTATGCGCTCCTTCTGGCCGAGCACCGGGACGAAGCGGTCCCCGAGGCGCACGTCCGCTACCACGCCGACAAGAAGACGGTCGTCCTTCCGGTCGACCCAACCGCAGCCGAGGGGGAGGTGGTCGCCGCGGTGGCCCGAGCGAGGGAGCTTCGAGCCTCTCTGGCGCGCCCGCCGGTCACGGCTTCGGAGCGGCTCTGCCGGACCTGCTCGCTCGCCCCGGCGTGCCTTCCCGAGGAGGAGCGCTTCGCGGCCGCCGAGGATAAAACGCCCCAAAGGCTCTTCCCCGCCGACGAGGACCGGCGGATCGTCCACGTGGTGGAGCAGGGAAGTTTCGTTGGCCGGGACGGTCACCAACTCGTCGTCTCGCTGCCCAACGGCGATAAGAAGGCACTCCCGGGCAAGACCGTCTCGGCCCTCGTGCTGCACGGCAACGTCCAGGTCTCCACGCAGGCCATCCATTTCTGCGCCGCCAACGAGGTCGGCGTCCACTGGCTCTCGTACGGCGGCCACTACGTGGGGGCGCTCGCGCCGGGCGCCGGCGGCGTCCAGCGCCGAAACCGCCAGTACCAGGCACTTCAGGCCCCCGCTCTTCGCACGCGCCTCTGCCTGCGGATCGTCCACGCAAAGGTCGAGAACCAGCTCCGCTACCTCTTGCGTGCCACCCGGGGTGGTTCCGACGGCGAGCGCCCCGCGCCGGTAGTCCAAGGCATCGACAGAATTCGCGAGCGCGTCGCCAGTGTCGCCCGGATCGAACCGGAGGTTGACGCGCTCGGGGGTAGCCCCGCTCAGGCCGCTGACGACGGCGCCACGGCGATCATCGACCGGATTCGAGGCCACGAAGGGATGGCGGGGCGGGAGTACTTCGCGGTGCTGCCGCATGTGCTCCACCTGGAAGAGGACGACTTCCTGTACTTCCGAGGGAGAAACCGCCGGCCGCCGAAGGATCCCTTCAACTCGCTCCTGTCGTTCGGGTACGCGCTGCTCTACCGGGACTGCGTCGCGGCGTTGCTGGCTGTCGGCTTGGAGCCATCGCTCGGCATTCTGCACACGCCCCGTTCTGCGGCCTACCCGCTCGCCCTCGACCTCATGGAGCTCTTTCGCCTGATCCTCTGGGACGTGCCCCTCATCGGGTCGGTGAACCGGAAGCAGTGGTCCAAGGGAGACTTCGACGTCACTACCGGCCAGGTGTGGCTCAACGCGGACGGGCGCAGGAAAGCCGTCCAGGTCTACGAGAGCCGAAAGCAGGAGAAGTGGAAGCACCCCGTGCTCGACTACTCTCTGAGCTACGCGCGCACGATCGAGCTCGAGGCGAGACTCTTGGAAAAGGAATGGACCGGCACGCCCTCGCTCTTCGCCCGGCTGCGGCTTCGCTGACATGGGCGGCGAGCGACACTGGCACCTCGTCTGCTACGACATCCGCGACGACAAACGGTGGCGCAGGGCCTACAAGATCCTCAAGGGCCGAGGGGAGCGCGTTCAGTACTCCATCTTCCGCGTCCAGGCCTCAGCCACTCAGCTCGAAGAGCTGCGCTGGGAGCTCGGGAAGGTGATGGCCGAAGAGGACGACCTCATGGTCGTTCGGCTGTGCCCCGGTTGCGCCCAGCGCGTGATCGACAGCCGTGGCGAGGACTCCTGGAGGAAGCCGCCACCGAGTTTCGAGGTCCTGTGATGCAAGCACCTACCCGATCGGATCATGCGGAGGAGCGCGGAGTGGCCGCAAAGGCCCTTCGAGAGAGGACGAACAAGAATTTTCCGCACCTGGAGACGCTTGATCACCCGCCTTTGCAGTCTGGGCGCGAGCCAGGAGGGATCAGGACGCGACCAGACGTCCCCGAAGCGAGCTCAAGCAGGCAGGGGCTTGCATCACACCGCGGGCAACCCGCCTGCTGCGCGGGCCCGCGGAGGCGGACTGTTGGGATCTACGATGCCGAAAGGCGTTGAGCACGAGTTGAACGAGATCATGCGTGGCTCCTCTGGCGGTCTGTTGGGATCTACGATGCCGAAAGGCGTTGAGCACAAAAAGGAGTGGGAGGAGTACAGCCGGGCCCTCGACTGTTGGGATCTACGATGCCGAAAGGCGTTGAGCACTTGGTGAGGATGGGTGTGGTGTCGGTGGCCAGGAGCTGTTGGGATCTACGATGCCGAAAGGCGTTGAGCACAGGGAGCTGTCCCTGTTCACGGGAGGGGGAGGGGGCTGTTGGGATCTACGATGCCGAAAGGCGTTGAGCACGGGGGACACCCAGAGAGACATAGCCAGGTCGAACCTGTTGGGATCTACGATGCCGAAAGGCGTTGAGCACCGGTCAACTAGAGCTTCCTTACGCGATCCGAAGCCCCTGTTGGGATCTACGATGCCGAAAGGCGTTGAGCACATACGGGAGGCGATGTCCTGCCGCTTGAACAGGTTCCTGTTGGGATCTACGATGCCGAAAGGCGTTGAGCACTGGATCCTCTGGGACCAAGGGAAGGCTCGCGCGTTCTGTTGGGATCTACGATGCCGAAAGGCGTTGAGCACAGCGTCACATACTTGGGGATCGTGACGACCTGGTCCTCCTGTTGGGATCTACGATGCCGAAAGGCGTTGAGCACAAAACGATTCAGGTGACAGCCGACGAACTAATGGCTGTTGGGATCTACGATGCCGAAAGGCGTTGAGCACCCGCACCAACAGTCGTGTGCAACAAAAGCATGGGCCCTGTTGGGATCTACGATGCCGAAAGGCGTTGAGCACTCGGAGGAGAGCTCGACGTAGGCGCCGGTGTTTCGCTGTTGGGATCTACGATGCCGAAAGGCGTTGAGCACGAAGAGACCGGCGACGTCGTCTTCGTCAAGCCCACCTGTTGGGATCTACGATGCCGAAAGGCGTTGAGCACGCGCCCATCTCGCGCACCGCGCCCGGGCCGCGCCGCCTGTTGGGATCTACGATGCCGAAAGGCGTTGAGCACAAGTACCGGGCCTCTTCAAGCTCCACAAACGCAACTGTTGGGATCTACGATGCCGAAAGGCGTTGAGCACCGCGCGGTCGCCTGGGGCAGAGATCGGCAGGGAACTGTTGGGATCTACGATGCCGAAAGGCGTTGAGCACGAACCGAAACAGTCGCACGAGAAAAAGCCCGAACCCTGTTGGGATCTACGATGCCGAAAGGCGTTGAGCACATGCGGCAGCTGACTGGGCTCCAGGTGGAGATCGTCTGTTGGGATCTACGATGCCGAAAGGCGTTGAGCACCTTTTCTGGATCTCGCGTAAACCCAGCGCCCGCGTCCTGTTGGGATCTACGATGCCGAAAGGCGTTGAGCACTCGAAATCGAAGCTGTGGACGTCGGGGTTGAGTTCTGTTGGGATCTACGATGCCGAAAGGCGTTGAGCACGGCTGAATCCTGAGACGCTTTCCCCGTCGAAGGTCTGTTGGGATCTACGATGCCGAAAGGCGTTGAGCACGCGGTGGACTACTTCCGCATCCTCGCCCCGGAAAAGTCTGTTGGGATCTACGATGCCGAAAGGCGTTGAGCACAAGCCGATCTCCTGGGAGGAAAGGGCCCGCTCCACAGCTGTTGGGATCTACGATGCCGAAAGGCGTTGAGCACTACGCCTGCTTCGAGGGAGTCGCGATCAGCTCGGCTGTTGGGATCTACGATGCCGAAAGGCGTTGAGCACAGGAACGCGGGGGCGGATTCGCCGAGCTGACAGCTGTTCGGATCTACGATGCCGAAAGGCGTTGAGCACTGGGCAGGCCAAGCTGGTGGTGACCACGGAGGAAGCTGTTGGGATCTACGATGCCGAAAGGCGTTGAGCACCAGTGTCTTGCGGGGGTGTCTCGGGCGGGCGGGATCCTGTTGGGATCTACGATGCCGAAAGGCGTTGAGCACGAGGGATTGGGCGAAAAAGAGCCCCCGGCACAGGCTGTTGGGATCTACGATGCCGAAAGGCGTTGAGCACTCGTTGTTTGCAAGCCGGAAGGGTTCCGCCGAATTCTGTTGGGATCTACGATGCCGAAAGGCGTTGAGCACTTCAGGTTGATCCACTCTTCCGCGGTGAACTCGGGGCTGTTGGGATCTACGATGCCGAAAGGCGTTGAGCACACGACTACCCAGCATCAACGCTCTCCCTGGATTGCCCTGTTGGGATCTACGATGCCGAAAGGCGTTGAGCACAGCTCTACTACCTGCCCGTCGTCGTGCCACGCGATCCTGTTGGGATCTACGATGCCGAAAGGCGTTGAGCACGGTCCGGTCCTGAATCTGCGTCACGAGTCCAGCGCTGTTGGGATCTACGATGCCGAAAGGCGTTGAGCACTCCATGGCTACTCGCACCGGCACGCTGGGGTCGTACTGTTGGGATCTACGATGCCGAAAGGCGTTGAGCACTCCGGAGAGAGCGAAGGCCAAACGACATGAGGCGTCTGTTGGG
Source organism: Deltaproteobacteria bacterium (assembly GCA_016214985.1). Taxonomy (GTDB): domain Bacteria; phylum Desulfobacterota; class Deferrisomatia; order Deferrisomatales; family JACRMM01; genus JACRMM01. The sequence continues at coordinate 54,068 of JACRMM010000009.1, forward strand.
ATCTACGATGCCGAAAGGCGTTGAGCACATCGGTGAAGCCGATCACCGTCGGCTGGCCCCAGTCTGTTGGGATCTACGATGCCGAAAGGCGTTGAGCACTTTCGAGCTATAACGGAAACATCGCTCTGCTTTTCTGTTGGGATCTACGATGCCGAAAGGCGTTGAGCACGCGTCGCGCGCCTCCTCGAGCCCGTTCACCTCGATCCTGTTGGGATCTACGATGCCGAAAGGCGTTGAGCACGTCGCGGTCAGGTCGCCGGAGGTCGGGGCGTTCGTCTGTTGGGATCTACGATGCCGAAAGGCGTTGAGCACCCACAAGGGAGAAAAAACCGTTCCGTACAAGTTCCTGTTGGGATCTACGATGCCGAAAGGCGTTGAGCACACGCTTCGCGAGCTCCGCCCACTCTCGGTCATTGGCCGGCTGTTGGGATCTACGATGCCGAAAGGCGTTGAGCACTGCGCGGCATCGGTTCCAGCATGCCGGCGGACGTCCTGTTGGGATCTACGATGCCGAAAGGCGTTGAGCACGACGACCTCGTCGCCGCCTGGGCCGAGCTCGCGGCTGTTGGGATCTACGATGCCGAAAGGCGTTGAGCACCCGGTTCCCTCGTCACCCTTGACACCCTCCCCTGCCCCCGGGTAGCGTCGCCCCTCCCTGCGAACCTGCCACGCCGGAGACCCCATGCCGCCCGTCACCGTCTCGATCCGCCGCCTGCCCGGCGCCGAGGACCTTCCGCTGCCCTCCTACCAGACCCCCCACGCGGCCGGGCTCGACCTCCTCGCCGCCGAGGAAGCCTCGCTCGCGCCGGGCGAGCGGGCCGCGGTGGGCACCGGCATCTCGATCGCGCTGCCCGAGGGGTACGAAGCCCAGGTCCGTCCCCGCAGTGGCCTGGCCCTGAAGCACGGGGTGACACTCCTCAACACCCCCGGCACCGTGGACGCCGACTACCGCGGCGAGGTCCGCGTGATCCTCGTCAACCTGGGCAGGGAGCCGTTCGTCGTGCGGCGGGGTGATCGGATCGCCCAACTGGTGGTGGCGCCGGTGGTGCGGGCGTCGTGGCGGGAGGTGGAGGAACTGCCCCCGACGGAGCGGGGCGGCGGGGGCTTCGGGTCGACGGGTGGAATCGGCGCGGCGTGACCGTGCGCCAGCGAGCTACTTCTTCCTCGCCTCGTCGATCAGGTAGTACATGAGCTGGACCAGAGTCTTTGCCTCCTGCTTGTTCACCCCCGAGTCCGGCTTGCGCATCATCTTGACCCCATACTGCTTGGCCGCCTCCTTGTCGAAGGGGGTCTTGGAATTCGGCGCGATCCCCGTAACGATGGCCTCGACGGCGCGGCCCACGCCATGGCAGTTGTTGCTCGTGTTCGCGCACTTGATCTCCATCAGCGCGTAACTCTCCTTCATGTCGGGCGGGAACCCGGAGGGATCGAGGCGCTTCTGTTCCCCGGTGCCGAGGACCTTGAGGCCACCGAACGCTGCGGTGGCCCCGACGCAGAAGAGGACCGCTCCGAGAACCGCAGAGAGGACGCTTCGTCTCATCGTTGAACACCTTTTCCACGAGAGAGAGTGAGAGGCCGACGAGCTCTCGCAGAGCTTGGCCGGCGCCGGCGCTTCTCACTGACGTTTCGGCAGCCGACGGAGCGCACGTTAACCCATTACTTCCTTAGCAGGTTGCGGAGCGGCGGGCAAGGCGGCACAGGGGGCTACCGACGCGACCGCAGCGCCGCGAGGCGCTGAAGCAGCACGCGGGTGCGCACCGGCTTCGACAGGAACATGTCCACCCCCGCGGCTCGCAGCGCCTCCGCGCCCGCAACCTCGGCACCGAAGTGATAGCAGAGGACCACTGCGCGCGCGCCGCGGGGGTGGCGCCGCAGACCGGCGACGAACGCGACGGCCGGTGCGTCCGGGAGACGGGGGTCGAAGACGCACGCATCCCACGCGCCACCGTCCTGCTCCCAGGCCCGCAGCGCGGCAGCGGCCGTGGCCGCGGTCTCCACGTCGTAGGCGTCGGTCAGCGCCGTGTGCAGGATGTGGCGCGTCTCGGGGTCCGGATCGACCACGAGCAGCCGGCCCCGCGGCAACTCCGCGGCGGAAGGCGCCTCGGCCGCCAGCGCCAGCCCCGGGGACGCCGCCGGGAGCCAGACGCAAAACACCGCGCCGGGACAACGCACCGGGTCCCGGCCCGTTCCCTCGGCCCAGGCCTCGCCCCCGTGGGCCCGCGCCGTGGCCCGCACCACGGCGAGCCCGAGCCCCAGGCCGGCGGCTCCGAACTCGAAGTCGCCGCTGTGATGCGCGCTGACGTCGCCGAGCACGGTGAACTTCGTGAAGAGGCGGTCCGCCTCGTCTCCGGCCGGCACCCCAACCCCCGAATCGCGGACCGCGACGCGAACGCCGGGCACGCCACCGCGGGCCTCGGCCGAGGCTTCAACCCGCACCTCGCCGCCGTCCGGGGTGGAACGCGCGGCATTCTGGAGGAGCTCGAGGAGGAGGTCGCGCCCCGCCTGCGGGTCCAGAGCGACCGAGGGAATGCCCTCGGCAACGCCCCAGGACCAGCGCAGAGCCCGCGTCGCCGCGAGCTGCCGCACATCGTCCACGGCACGGGCCAGCCACTCTCCCGGGCTGACGGCAACGGGGTGAATCGCGCCTTCGGAAGCCGCCCGTTCCTCATTCGCAACCCGGCGCACCAGAGTGTCGAGCCGGTTGGCGGCCGCCGCGATGCGGCGCACCCAGTCCCGCAGGGTCGGATCCAGCGGCTGGAGGCCCTGATCGAGGAGAAGCTCCGCGTACCCCTTGATCGTCACGAGTGGGGTCTTGAGTTCGTGGGAGATCCGGGACAGCGCGTCGGCCGCCGCCTCGAGCCGGAAGCCCGGCCCTTGCGCACCGCGGTCCCGGGCCCCCGGGCCCCCCATCATCGCTTCTCCCGCCACGCCCGCACCGCACCCGAAGCCCAACGTGGGTCACGGTCCCGGTGACACTCGACGGTGCAGCTGTCGGGTCTTCCGGCTCGAACCGCGGCCGCGGAGGGTTCCAGGAACCGGAAGGTGTGCGTGTGCGCGTGCGCCTCGCGGGGGGCTAGATTCGTCATGGCCATGTGGCAATCCACGCAGGTGGCCTTGCCGGCGGGGTGCCCCCGGTGGACCGGCGTGAGGGCGCTGGCGTCACGGTGGCAGGTCTCGCAGAGATCGACGGTGCGGCGCCGCAGGTTGAAGGGGTAATCGGAGCCGTGGGCGAGGTGACAGGTCGTACAGGAGAGCCCCTCCTCGAAGTGGCGGCTCTGCCGGAACCCCTGGTACTCCATGTAGGCGAGCCGCTCCGTTCCGTCCGGCCAGAAGAACGCGGTGGTCCGCCCCAGCACCGGAGCCTCCAGTTCGAAGACCCGTTCCAGGGAGTCACCCGGTGTGAAACCTACGGGATAGGGTCGGCCGGTGCGGCGGTCGGTCCCGCGGGAGTGGCAGCTCCCGCAGATCTCGGAGCGACGCTCAGGCGTCAGGGACGACGGCCGCAAGACGGGCTTGCGGCCGCCGCTCTGCGCGTGCGCGGTCCCGTCGCCGTGGCAGGCTCGGCACGCCACGTTCGGCTCCTCGAAGGCGCCGGTGCCCGGGTCGAACCCGGTGGTGTGGCAGCCCGCGCAGGAGGCCTCCCAGGTTCTCCGCTCGCGCCGCACCTGCTCGAGGGCGTCCGAGAGCGGTTCCCAGCGCTTCCGCCGGATGTTCCACTGGGCGGGGAGGAGCCGATGGCCGTCACGGTCACGCCGGAAGAGGACCTGGATCTGGAGGACGCCGAAAGCCCGCGTCACGTCGCCCCGGCCGAAAGCTCCCTTGACGTAGAGCTTCCACCCCGGCACCCCTTTGCCCCAGCGAGCGAGCACCCCTCGGGAGTCTCGGACCGGGTCGACCAGAAACCGGCTGTGGGGATGGTTGATCCACAGGGAGAGCTCCTGGCTGTGGCACGCGCCGCAACCCCGGGACGCGGTGGCCGCGACCGCGGAGGTCTGGGTCACGCGAGCCGTGACGTCCTCCAACGCCGAGGCCGGCAACACCGCCAGGACGGCGACAGCCGCCGCGGCCGCTGCCCGGAACGCCCGGGAACTGGGCATGGTTCTCTCTCTCCTCCACTGCACACAGAGGCCGCGTATCCCCGGCCTCGGTTCTTCCTTCTACGTGCCCGCCACGGCGGCCTGGGCCGCGGCGAGGCGCGCGATGGGCACGCGGAAGGGACTGCAGGAGACGTAGTCGAGCCCCACGGCGTGGAAGAAGTGGATCGAGTCCGGGTCGCCCCCGTGCTCCCCGCACACCCCCACCTTCAGCCCCGGCCGCGCCGCCCGCCCCTTCTCCACCCCCATCGCCACGAGCTGGCCCACCCCCCCCCGGTCGATCGACTCGAACGGGTCCTTCGCGAAGATGCCCATGGCCACGTAGGTCGGCAGGAACGTGCCGGCGTCGTCCCGGGAGAACCCGCAGGTC
>JACRMM010000016.1 GCA_016214985.1 Deltaproteobacteria bacterium
AGCTGAGCCCCCCAGAACCTATGCTTCTCCGGATCCCTCGGCCGTCCCATCCCCATCCTCCTCTCGCAGTGGTCAACGACTGCGAAAGGATCCCACCTCGCGCCAGAACCGAAAAGAAGGGGTTCAATGAGCGCTTACGGATCTTCGGCGCGGGTCTCCACGTGGAGCCTCAGGGACCGCCCACGGTAGGCTCCTCCTAGAATACCGCGATCCGGCTGGCCATCCATGGCGCGGTCCCCCGAGGCTGCTCGAAGAGGAGCGTGGCCACCGTAGCGGCACATCGGGATGCGGTGGCTTCCTTGTCAGCGTCGGTGGCGACGACGAGTGAGCCGCCCTTCTCTGGACCTCGACGATTCACGCCTTAGGTTGGGCGTAGGAATTTTCATCCCACTTGGAGGTGAACCATGGCGACGAAGACGAGTGAAGCTCTCGAGGAGAGCATGAAACGAAGAGTGGAGCAGGTAAGGCAGGCCTGCGCGGGACTCGACGATGTGACGGCAGGTCGAACCCCTCCCGGCGAGGACCGGTGGAGCGTCAAGCAAGTGATCTCCCACCTTTGTGGGCCCGAGACCACGGGACATACTGCCGAGCTTCGCCGGTTCCTGGCCGAGGACACGCCGCTGCTGGACATCGAGGCGGGGAATCACTTCCACACGCCCGAGCGGGAGCAGAAGTCCATCAACGAGCTTCTTTCGGACTTCGAAGCCGAGTTCGCCCGAGTCGCAAGCTTTGTCCGGCCCCTGTCGGATGACCAGCTCAGCCGAAAAGCGAGAATTCCAATGCTCAAGGACTCCCCCCTCGGCGAGTACCCGACGCTCGGCCAGTGGGTAGGTGCCCTTGCCGAGTTCCACGTCGGTTTTCACGTGGAGCAACTGGGAAAGATCCGAAGCGAAGTGGGCTGACGGCTCAGCGGATGTCGCACACAGGGACGAACCCGAACCTGGGGTAGTCGTCGGGGAGACCGCGCTGCCGGCCGACTCGTCGGAGCCCCTACCATTTGCAGGGTAGGGGCTGTCTCTTCTCTTCCAAGGCAGGTCTCGCCGAGGGCTGGCATCGCAGAGGGCCGGGCTCTCGCGAAGGCCAGAGACGGCTCTCGACCTTTTCGTTTTCTTTGCCCGTTCCTTCCAAAAGGGCGTTGGCCAATCTTCCATCGCTGCAAGTGACTCTTGCCTTCCATCACAACGCGATGCGGGCGCCTCGGCGTTCCCCCTCCCGTGCGCCGCCTACCCTCGGTTCATCCGCCGCGCCTCCTTGCTTACCGAGCGCCACCGCCTGCGCTCCGCCAAGGCGGCGCCACCGTCGGCGACGAGCCGCCGGTAGCGCATTTCGCTGCTCAGCCTTTGGTAGCTCCCCCACCGGTTGGGGTCGAGCCGCCCTCCGGCCACGGCTTCCGCCACGGCGCAACCAGGCTCACCCTGGTGGCGGCAGTCTCGGAACCTGCATCCGTCGGCAAGCTCCGCGACCTCCGCGAAGGTCGCGTCGAGCCCCTCCTCGGCAAGGTCGAGCCCCACCGCCCGCAGGCCCGGCGTATCGATGACCACGCCGCCCCCGGGCAGGACGAAGAGCTCCCGGCGGGTCGTGGTATGGCGGCCCTTTCCTGTGGACTCGCTCGTGGCGGACGTCATCTGAGTCTCACCGCCGAGCAGGCGGTTGAGGAGCGTGGACTTCCCCGCCCCGGAAGACCCCACAAGGCACGCCGTGACTCCTGGCGCCATGACGCGACGCAACCCGTCGACCCCCTCGCCACGGGCGGCGCTCACGGCCAGCGCCGCAACTCCCGGGGCGAGCGCCTCCACCTCGCGAAGGACGACGTCAACGTCGGATCGCAGATCGGCCTTGTTGAGCACCACGACGGGCTGTGCCCCCCCGGCCCAAGCCAGGGTGACGTACCGCTCGATCCGCCGGGGGTTGTAGTCTCGGTCCAGGCCGCAGACCACGATCACCCAGTCTAGGTTGGCCGCCAATACCTGCTCGGTGGCGGCGGCGTCCTCGCCGCGGTGGCGGTCGCACGCGCTGCGCGCCAGGCGGCTTCGGCGTGGGAGCACGGCATGCACGACCGCCGCTGCGCCTGGCGCGGGCACAGCCACGACCCAGTCGCCTGCCGCAGGACGGGGAGAGGAGCGGCGCGCTCGACCGCTCAGGACCGCCGGCAGCTCTCCCAGCGGTCCGAGAAGGCGCAGGTGATCGCGGGCGGCGAAGGCGACGCGGGCCGCGAAGTTGTTGGGGTCGGTAAGAAGTGAGTGTGCGATTTCCTCCCAATGGGCGTTCCAACCCAGGGTTTCGAGCTCCATGATGTTCTTCCTCGCAGGTTCCTCGGAATGAAAGAGCCCGCGGGGGTCTCGCGCGTTGACTAGGCGATGACCTCCGACGGGCCATCCTCGACCTGTAAGGCGCCCACCACACGCTCGGCTTTTCTCACCATACTAACCCTCCTTTCCCAGGGCGGAGGCGATCGACTGGCTCGCCTCCGCGTTTCGCACCCCTTCTACAGCACCGGCCCAAGACGGTCAACGACGCCACGGATCGCCCCCGCGTTTCCGGGCTCCTCTGGGCGGATCAGGATCGCGGGGCACGTCCTCGCCGTCAGCCTTACGGGGGCTGTGCCCGCCTGGGGTTTCGAACCTCCACGCGCGTGCCAGTTGGTGAAGCGGTTGGCCTTGGTGTCTTGCGCGAGGCGACGGAAGGCCACGCGATCAACGAGAGCGAGGATTTGACTGAAGATGCTGGCCGTGCGTACCATGGCGAAGCCCTCCCGGTAGATTGTGGTGTTGTGTGTCGCGACTCACACCATACCCACTTCGGGGGGCATTTTTCATGGCCTTCGTGAATAAGGTTGTCCGATTCACCGGGCCCTTGATTCTCCGCGTCAATTCAGCATCTCAGGGCTCGTAAAGTCCCTCATTTTGGACAGGAGTCGGGCGGCGGCCATGCCTTCCCGGGTGGCCGAGCGAACGAAGCGGTTGGCACGTTCCATCCTGTTGGTCTCGGTCTACCGTCTAGAATCCATGCCGGTAGTCCCAACCGAGAACATCACCATATTGCGCCGTCTTCATTAGTGCATGAACAAAACACCCGACCATGAAGGCAAGGCACTCAAATTCAAGGAATTGAATAGCTGTTCTATCCAGCATGAGTTGTACACCGACAGGGAACTCGTCATCGGCTTCATGAAAAACTACCTGTAGCGGAATCTTTGGAAGAACACTAAATTGCCACACATGCTTAGACCCTTGAGACTCTTCTTCTGTTCCGCCCAGTCGTACAGCAGCCTCGGCGAATTTGACATAGTCGCTGCGGAAGTATCGTTCCAGTGGAGTGTTCATCAACCGCTGCTGCGCGTTAAGTCCACTAATCATTCTGGGAATGCTCTCGAACGGAATGAATGAGTCTTCAGGATCTCCTTGACCCTTAGATAGAATGTAATAGAGAAGAACACTGCGATTGTTTACATTGACAGGTTGGCTGTCCAAAGGCTCAACGCCATCTAAAGCAATGCGATATGTTCTCTTGAGAAAAGATACATGAACGCCACCATTGGCATAGTCGAGGCCAAGGCGAGCAGCACTCTCTTGGAAATCACATTTGGCAAGCTTTGGAATCAACTTTGTGTAAATGGCGTCGTAGCCTTCTTTCATGATGGAACCTCGCCAGCGTCCTTCAACCCCCTTTTGGCCTCAACCCCTTTGGTATGGCGGACTCGCAGGGGATCCCCGTCTGGCAGAAGCCGCAGCCGTATCCGTCGAAGTGGTAGTGCCGGGGCACGTACTCGACGGTCATGTCGACGTAGCTGCTGCACAGGGTCTTGTCGTGCCCCTTTTTGGTGATCGCGCCGATAGGGCAGCGCTCCATGCACTTGCCGCAGGTCCCCTTCTTGTGGAAGAGGCAGTACGCGGTGTGGGTGTCGTAAGGCCGCTTCGAAGGCTTCAGCGGGAGATCGATCACGACGGAGCCCGCCCGGTGGGCCTTGCCGGCGGGCGTAATCAGGCCGTCGGAGAGGCCGAAGGTCCCGAGCCCCGCGGCGTGGGCGGCATGCCGCTCGCTCCACACGGACGCGTAGCCGTACTTCTCCGAGAGCTTGAGCTCCCAGAGGGGGGAGATCTGGGGCGCCGACGCCGCAATGCCCCGGGCGTCGAAGAAGGCCTCCAGGTGCCTTCGGAGCGCTACGTTCACCTCCTCTCCGAAGATCCTCGTCCTCGCCCACCGCTCGCTGGGGAAGAACTTCTCCGCCCGGTGGTCGCGCTTCGTGGCCTCGGTCTGGGGGAGGATCCAACTCACCACGGTCGCCCTCTCCGGGTCGAACGTCCGATCCGGGTACTTGTGGGCGAGGAACGCCACCGGCGGTTGGAAGAAGTCCCCGATGTCCTCGCGGTAGAACACGTAGAGGGGGTCGGCAGCGCTGCTCAAGCCCACGAGGGGCGCGGCCCAGGCGGGCTCGTCGTCCGTGTTCTTCATGGTGTTGGCCGGCGATTCCATGAACCGCCGGATCTCCGCCGTGATAGATCGGGCTGTCGTCTTGGGCATGACGTCCTCTCCGTTCGCTCGTGCTGCGTGCGTCAGCGTTCAGTCTTCGGCTGACGGCTGCGACTCGGCAGTTCAGGCCTGCAATCCCCTCTGCACTCGACGGCCGTCCGTACACGCTGCCCTGTTGAGGGTTTCGGTTCGCCCTCGGCGAGGCAGGGTGCGGTCCTTCCCTCAACCGCTCTTCTGCCGCTTTCTCTCCACCACGCAATAGATCCCTTCTCCGGCCATCGCCGCCCCGAAGCACTGGTTATCCGAGGCGCACGTGGCCCGGCGCAGGTCGCCGGATCGCCAGCGCCTGACGAGGTCGGGTTCGCGGATGAAGGGTCGGCTCATGGAGATGTAGTCCGCGTAGCCTTCCTTCACCAAGCGCTCGGCAAGGTCAAAGGAACGTACTCCTCCCACGAGAATCACGGGAATGCGGAGCCTCTCCTTGAGCCGTTTGGCGGCATCTCGGAAGTAGGCCTCCTTTTCTTCGGTGTTGATCTTCGCCCGGGGGGGAATGAGATCCCCGGAAAGCATGGTGCCGCCGCTCACCTCTACCGCGTCGATCCCTGCTTCTTCGAGCAGCAGGGCGGCCTGCAACGAGTCGTCCTCGGAGAGGCCTCCGGCCATGAAATCCTGGGAGTTGATCTTTACCAGAACCGGATAGTTCTTCCCGACCGCGGAGCGGACCCGGCCAAGAACCGCGAGAGCGGCCCGGGCGCGGTTTTCGACCGTGCCGCCGTACTCGTCCTCGCGCCGGTTGAATGCGGGGGAGAGGAATTGGCTCAAGAGGTAGCCGTGGGCCAAGTGGAGCTGCACCCCGTCGAAGCCGGCCTCCTGCGCGCGGCGTGCTCCCTGGCCAAAGGCATCGGCGACGTCCTCGATGTCGGTCGCGCTCATCTCGCGGGGCGGAGTCTTTGCAAAACCGGCCACCGCCGACGGCGCCAACGCCGGTTGCCCGGTGAGCTTGGGGTTCGCCATGTGACCCGAGTGAGCGATCTGGAGCACGATCCGGCTGCCGTGCTCGTGGGCGGCGCCCGTCATCTTTCTGAGCCCCTCGACCAACGCGTCTCGATGGACACCCATTTGCCAGGGGCCGGCCTGGCCTTCGGGCCGCACGTAGGCGTGGCTGGTGATGATCAGCCCCACCGCGCCCCGGGCGAGCTCAGCCGTAAGCTCGGTCAGCCGAGGGGTGCAGGCGCCGTCAGCGGCGGCCATGCCTTCCCAGGTGGCCGAGCGCACGAAGCGGTTGGCAAGTTTCATCCCGTTGATCTCGGTGGGTTCGAAGAGGATCGACATCGCCAACTCCTTTCACGGAGCTTTCGTTAGACAGCGCGTCGGTGCGCTGGAAAACGAGTCCGTAGCGCAATGGCCGGCGCGATTGCGCCTCGGCCGGTGTTCGTCCTTCGCGCGCGTGGAGCGACGCTTCGGGAGGCGAAGCCGCCGCACACCTGCGCCCTTGTTGCGGCCACTGGGCCTATGGCCGTCGGATCACCGCCGTCCCGGTGCCATGGGCGAGGAGGTGGCCCCCCGCGTTCTTGATGGAGCCCTCCGCTGCGCCGATCGTCCTCGAGACGTGGAGGAGTCTCCCTTCCGCGATCAGTTCCTCGTCGAATGGGATCGGCTTCAGCATCTTGACCGCTAGGTCGACCATCACGTGACCGACCCCCGCGTCGAGGGCCGTCTGCACCGCGCAACCCAGCACCGAGTCCAAGACCGTGGCGACGAACCCACCGTGCACGCCGCCGAACGGATTCTTGTGGCGCTCATCCGCGTGGGCGAGAAACTTGATGTAGCCGCGGCTCGCTTCGACGGGGCGCTGTGGGATCGTGTCTGCCATCGACGGGCCCGGGAGCCGCCCGTCGATCAATGCCTGCATGAGTTCCAGTCCAGTCAAAGAGAGTAGATCCATTCGAGAGCCTCCTTCTGATGGGCGACGCACTGGGCCTCTTGCGTCGGCAGGGATTCAGTCGTGCCGCTCAAGGCGCAGCAGATGCGCACGTCGGCCGGTCGCAGCGATGCGAAACTTCCGGGGTCCTTTCATTACGCAAGAGGCGAGGATGCACTCACTCGAGGCGTTTCCCGGCCCGTCGCGTGCCGACGGGGCAGGCAGCGAGACAGCGAAAGCAGACATACTGAAAGCCGATGAACCCGGCTTGGTAGGTACTCAGGTACTCGGGACTCCTGGCCATTGTCTTTCGCTCTTCAGGGGTGGAGTCCACGAAGCGAGCCCAAAACGCCGCATTTGCCATGGATCCGTGTGGCTGGCTGTTGGGCAGGCACTTTCGGAGGTCGGTCTTCCCCTTCTCTTCGAGTGCTCCTACGGGGCACGCTTTCACGCACTTTTCACAGCCGGTACAGGGGTTTTCCTCCAAGAGTCGGTCTGGTTCCAGCTCCAAGTCGGTTAGAATCGCGGTGAAGATCACCTGGGTGCCGAAGCGAGGATGCACGACCAAGTTGTGGGAGCCGAACGCCCCAAGCCCGGAAGCCACTGCCGCGTGGCGGAGCGAAACCTCTGCAATCCCGAGCTTCTTCGGGTCGGTGAAATCCATGGGGTAAGACACGGGCACTGCCATGGCGCCGCCACCGAGGACGCCCTCGACGTACGCGGTCACCCGCCGCGAGGCCGAACGCGTAAACTCCATCAAATCGAGCCTCCCGGACATCGCTAGGCTGGGGCTCGGGCTCTCGCAGGAGGAGTACTCCCTGAAGGCGAGGACCACCAGTGAACGCACGCCCGGAAAGAGGGACTCCAGCGGCGGCGAGGCTGGGCTCGCGTACTCTCCCGCCGAGGCGATGCCCACGTCGTCCACACCAAGACCCAGCACGTAGTCCCGCAACGCTTCTCTCATCGCTCGTCTCCGGACGCCCCCCGCAGGGGGAAGATTGTCTCGTATGCCATGTAATAAAGCGAAAAGAAGAGGGGCGTCACTCCCTCATGTCGCGCAGCATGCGCTTCAGCAGAAGCTTCTCTTCGAGGGAGAAGTCCCCCAGTATGTCCAGGTTGGCCGCCTCCACCGCCTCTCCAAGCGGGGAGGAGGCGAGCCTGGCCTTCTCGGTGACAAAGATCCTGCCCACCCTCGCGTCGTCAGGGTCGGTCTCCCTGCGTATCCACCCCGAGGCCGCCATCCTCTCCAGCACGCCGGCCAGGGTGGCGGTGTCCAGGCTCAGCTTCCTTCCTATGTCTCCCACGGAAACTCCCTCTTCCTCCAGGAGCGAGCCCAGAAGGAGACCCTGCACCGTGGTCAGTCCCAGCGGCTGTAGCCTCTGCTTGAATGCGCCCTGGGCGCGCTGATGCGCCTTGGCCAGGAGAAAGACGATGCAGTCGCGATAGCCGGTCATCCACGCCTCCGAAGAACTTTGTCTCGTATGCAATGTATATGTCGGGGTCTCCCGTGTAAAGGGATAAGAGGCGTCGTCGACAAGCGCCCCTCCCCGGGGCAGCCGTCGCGCCTCCACGCCGCCGCCGGGAAGGCCGGCTCGTGACCTCCCGGACGGCGTCCAGATCTCCGAGTTCCTCGGGTCGGAGCAGGATCACGGGTTCTCCTCTTCTCCCCGCCGGGGCGCCCATCGGCAGCCGCCAGACGGCAAGGCCCAGGGGTGAGACGTTCAGGACGCGGCAGTTCCACCGGAACTCACCTTGTGTCGAGGCGAGCATAGCTGTGATGTGGGTCCGACCTGCTAAGGCTGCTAAGGCAAAGCCTGGAACCGGACCCAGCCAGCGGTTGTACCCCATACCGGCAGCAGGCAGCCGACGATTCCGATCCCTGGTTGCGAACGCGTGCCAGCAGATAGTCTCCGGCACGCCTGAACTCGACCGTGTAGTCCTCTCGAGCCGCGACGACGTCCTCGGCTTCATACACGTGCCAGCGGATCGTCGCGCGTCCCGATTCACAGAAGAATTCTCCCGATGCGCGGGCAAGAATCCAGGCTCCGATCTGCTCTCCGGCGGCGCTCCATATCACTGCGTTCAGGGACTCAGGGTCCGAGAGAGACAACGTCACTCGGCGCGCTGCCCTCCAAGCTTGGCCCTGGGTCACATTCCTCGACGTCCGGTTCCAGCCGAGGTTGAATGTCAGAGACGGGTTGATGGCCGGGAAGTTCTCCGTTTCGCCCTGATCCAAGTAGGTTCCTTGGAGATCTCGGCAGTCTCCAGTCTCGGAGCTGCCCAGGGGCGGCCATGATGCAGGGTATTGATAATTCCGGTTGATCGCGCAGCCGCCGGCAAGAAGCGCCGCCGGTATGATCAGACGGAAGAGGCAACTCGCACTGCGGCGCTGGGACCTCATGACGCAACCCGACCACCGGCGACCCGAGACTCTCTGCGCCCGAGCTTGACGCGGATTCGGAAGGACGTACTCCGGGCTGTGTCTGCGTCGTCAGGGACTGCGTTGGGTGGGACTGGATGAATCGAGATCCCAGGTTCCAACAGGGGTGTCTCGATATTAGGACCGCAGGAGGACCGCGGAAGGACCTCAAGACGGCTGCTCAGGGCACGGCTGCCCGAAGCGCATACTGGACGCTCTCGGCGTCCGCTTCCGCGAGGGTGCCGAGCCGACTCAGGATCAGCCGGTTGTCCAGCGTGAAGAGTTCTAGTCGCACCAGGCACGGGACCCGGAGTCCGGCCGCGGCGAGGTCGCCGATGGGCGTGTCGCCCGGCCACGGGCTGTGCCCCTTGGACGTGATCATCGCGAGCACGGAGTGGCGGGCACGGTTGAACGCGGGCCCGCTCAAAGCCAGCGCCGGTCGCCTCTTCGCGCCCACCTTGTCGGTGAACGGGAAGGGAAGGGCACGACGACGACATCCCACCGCTCACAGGTCACGGAAGGCCTCGTCGTCTTCCGGCGTGTCCCACTCATCTATCGTCGCCGACAGGGCAGTATGGAAAGCCCTGTCGAAGGGCTCACGGCGCCGGACCACAACCACCCCGTCGCGGACCTCATACCCGACCAGATCGCCCGGTCCGAGGTCCAACTCGTCCCGCACTTCTTTTTGGAATGGTGACTTGGCCTTTTGACGAGACGCGGCTTGCTAGCATGGTCGGGCACCTCCTTTTCTTGGTAAGCGCTCATTGAACCCCTTCTTTTCGGTTCTGGCGCGAGGTGGGATCCTTTCGCAGTCGTTGACCACTGCGAGAGGAGGATGGGGATGGGACGGCCGAGGGATCCGGAGAAGCATAGGTTCTGGGGGGCTCAGCTTGG
>JACRMM010000027.1 GCA_016214985.1 Deltaproteobacteria bacterium
CAGCGCTTCATCCGCGTGCACAACGCGAAGGCCGCCAAACCGTTCCGGTGGACCAAGTCTGCTGCCGCGGTCCTCGACTCGGTGGAGCGTGCCAAGCAGAGCGTATTAAAGGAACGGATTAACCAAACGGGACACTAGGGGGGGGGCGATATGGAGGGTTGTGACCGCTGCCACGTTGGGCGATCGGAAGGAGAACAAGGTGCCGGGGCGGGCGGCTCCTCCCTTGGCTTGGAGCCAGACGAAGCAGGTGCCCCGAGAAGGCCCTGTCCCGCCCCGGCGCCTGCCCGTTGTTCATCCCGTGCCCGATAAGGCCAAAGCGGCGGCGCCCTGCGGCGTTCGTGGGGTGAGTCCCTGCCCGATCCAAGCCGGCGACCCCGTGGCCCTGTACCCTGAGCGCCGAACCGCGCCGCCTGTCTTGAGGTGATCCGCGCACCCCCCCACCGGGATGATGTACTACGAGGACCACCATCCCTTTGGTCCGTTCCCCGTCGTGCTCGCCCAGGTCGAGGGGCCAGACGGCCGCCCAGCGCGTTGGGCGATCGGGAGGGGGCCGGGCGGCGACCACCGCCCCCCTTTTCCGGAAGGCCGGCAAGGTGAATGGCGCAAATTCCATGGGTGGGGAGGGCGAAAGGAGAGAACCCCGAGGCGACCCCCGGGGCTCTCCGTTTCCAGAGGAGACAGCCGCCGACTTGCTGCCTGCTGCTGACTCCCTGCTGACTTGAGTGGCGGAAGCGGATGGGAATCGAACCCACCGAAGACGTTGCTCACGCCTTCCACCGGATTTGAAGTCCGGGAGAGCCACCAGTGCCCTAACCGCTTCCGCCGGCCATTTTAGGGGCTTCCAACCGACGGCGTCAACCTGCGGTCGTTCGAAGCCGGCCCGACACGCAGGTATGCACAATTTTCCTGCGCCCCCTCCGCAGGCACTGGCAGGCCGCCGGCTTCCGTGCGACAATGCGTTCTGGGGCACTTGGGGCCCTCGTTGCTGTCCGCGTTGGCGGCAGTCGGGGCTCGATTGGGGAGGTCGTCGATGTTTTCCTTCGTGAAGGTCTTCCTCGCGTTTGCTTTGTACGCGACGATTCACTCCCTGCTCCTGTCGGAGGTCGTGAGGGGCGGTCTGGAGGCTGCCTTCGGCCCCCGGGCGTACCGCGGCGTGTTCCGCATCGCGTTCAACGGGCTCGCAGTCCTCCTTTTCCTCGTCTTCCTCGGGTATGCGGCGGACCAGCCCGCGGTCTGGGAGCTCGCGTTCTCCGGGGTCTTCGCCGCGCTCTTCTGGGCGCTTCGGTTGGCAGGTCTCGTCCTGATCGGATGGTCGCTGCGAGAAGTGGGCCTCGCCCACTTCCTCGGCCTCCACAACTTTCGGTCGTGGTGGGGGGGAGACACCTCCTCGGTCGACAGCATCGATTCGGGCGGTCTCGTCACCTCCGGGCCCTACCGGTGGGTCCGCCACCCCATGTACGCCGGCACCTTCCTCTTCCTCTGGGGCAACCCGGAGTGGACGGGCCGCTATCTGGGGTTCTGTGTAGCCGCGAGCCTGTATCTCTGGCTCGGCGCCCTTCGCGAAGAGCGGCGGGTCGGTAAAATCCACGGCCCGGCCTATACCGATTATGCCGCTCGCACTCCTCGGTTCCTGCCCCACCTCAGGACGGCCGCGCGCCTCTGACCTGGGCCCCGCGCCGCCGGGAGGGCGCTTCCGAGGGTCCCTCCGATCTTGACTTGGGGGAGTCTTTTGGTAGGCTGGCGCCGCACTCTATCCCAAGAGTCCCCGTCACCACCGGGGCACCCGCGCTGGAGACCGTCACGATGATCAACTTCGCTGTGTACCGAAAGTTCGTGAACCTGAACAATGGCAAGAGGGTACTCCTCAGACCACTCTTAGAGGAGGACTTGACGCGTCTCTACAACTTGTTCGCTGAGGCCTCGGAGGACGACACCAAGTTCCTGAAGGACGAGGTCAAGAGGCCCGACATCGTGGAGCGTTGGGTCAGCAAGCTGGACTACGAACGGGTCATGCCCCTCGTCGCGTACTGCGACGACCGACTGGTCGGCGACGTGGCGGTCTACCGCGGCAGCAAGACCATTCGCCACGTCGGAGAGATCCGCATCTTCTTGGCCAAGGACTTTCGCGGTGTCGGGCTCGGAAGCAAGATGCTGCAGGAGATGTTCGAGGTGGCAAAGAAAGCCGATCTCATGTTCCTCCGGGCCGAGGTGATTCTGGACCACGCCAAGGTGGTCAAGGCGTTTCGCCGCCTCGGCTTCGACCTGCGATGCACGCTGGACGACTACTTCATGCGCCGCGACGGCGTAACGCACGACATCGCCCTCATGATCAAGCGGTTGAACCGGCCGGAGGAGTTCACGTTCTGACCGCCGGTCCGTCGCCTCGAGGATGGGTTCGCCGTCTCGAGAGGTCCGCTCGAACGATCCGCGGTCGCCTGAGGAGCGTCGATGGAGAACCGAAGCCTGTGCCTTCTCGCGGGGGCTCTCCTGGCCGCAGCCAGCGCCCTCGGCCAGGAGCAGGATCGGGCCGAACGCGTGGCCACGGCCCGTGCAGCGGCGAAGGATCTCGGCACGGCCCTTCGGCGGGAGCTCCAGACGAGCGTCGAGGCCGGCGGCGCGGTCGCTGCCCTCGACGTCTGCAAGACCAGAGCACCCGCGCTCGCGGCCGAGCGGTCGCGGGGCCGCCCGTTCCAGATCGGCCGCACAAGCCTTCGGGTCCGGAACCCCTCCAATGCACCGGACGAGTGGGAGCGGAAGACCCTGACGCTCTTCGAGTCACGCAAGGCGAAGGGCGAGGATCCGGCGCGGATGGAACACTACGAGGTGGTGACCCAGAGCAGCGGGCGCCGGTGGTTTCGATACCTCAAGCCGATCGTCACGGAGCCGATGTGCCTGAGGTGCCACGCAGACGCTCTCGAAAAGGACGTCGCCGCGAGGCTCCGCGTCCTCTACCCGGACGATCGGGCCATGGGCTTCAAGACCGGCGACATCCGCGGCGCTTTCACGTTCCGACAGCCCCTGTAGGCCCCTGACCGTGACCGAGGTCCCGATCCGCACCGAGGAGATCAAACTCGATCAGTTTCTGAAGCTCGCCGCCGCCGTGGCCGGGGGTGGCGAAGCCAAGGTCAGGGTGCAGAGCGGGGAGGTGACCGTCAATGGCGCGGTGGAGACGCGCCGCGGACACAGGGTCCGACGGGGTGACGTGATCGGGATCGGCGGGAGAGAGTACCGTGTCGGACCCAGTTGATGGCAGGAATCGCTCAATCCAACTACGCCGAGAGCCCCGCCGAAGCGGGGCTCTCGGCGCATCAGAGTCGGGCGTTTACGCGGCCAGAATCGCCTTCAGGTCCTCGTCCGGGGTTCCGATCGGCTTGATGTCGAAGTTGTCCACGAGCACTTGGAGCACGTTCGGCGTTACGAACGCGGGCAGGGTCGGCCCGAGCCGGATTCCCTTGATGCCCAGGGACAGGAGCGTCAGGAGGATCGCGACCGCCTTCTGCTCGTACCAAGAGCAGATAATGGACAGCGGCAGGTCGTTGACGCCGCAGTTGAACGCCCCGGCGAGCGCTACTGCGATCTGCACCGCGGAGTATGCGTCGTTGCACTGCCCCACGTCGAGGAGCCTCGGGATTCCACCGATCTCGCCGAGCTTCTTGTCGAAGAAGCGGAACTTTCCGCAGGCGAGCGTCAGGACCACGGTGTCCTTCGGGGTCTTCTCCACAAACTCGGTGTAGTAGTTTCGCCCCGGCTTTGCGCCGTCACAGCCGCCAACCAGGAAGAAGTGCTTGATCGCGCCGGACTTCACGGCGTCGATGACCGTTCCGGCGACGCTCATGACGGTGCTTCGCGCGAAACCAACCGTCACCGTGTCTTTGTCCTCATCCGAGGCGAAGCCGGGGAGCTCCAGTGCCTTCTGGATGACCGGCCCGAAGTCCCCGTTCTTCACATGGGTGGTTCCCGGCCAACCCACCAAGCCTGTGGTAAAGATGTGACCCTTGTAGCCCTCCTGGGGCTCCTGGATGCAGTTGGTCGTCATCAGGATCGCGCCGGGGAACTCGGAGAATTCCTTCTTCTGGTTCTGCCACGCGGTGCCGTAATGTCCGTAGAGGTGCGCATACTTCTTGAGGCCCGGGTAGCCGTGACAGGGGAGCATCTCGCCGTGGGTGTAGACCGTGATGCCCTTGCCCTGGGTCTGCACCAGCAGGTCCTCGAGATCCTTGAGGTCATGGCCCGAAACCAGGATCGCCTTGCCGGCTTTGTGTCCCAGCGGCACCGTCGTGGGGACCGGGTGTCCGTACCGGCCGGTGTTGCCGGCGTCCAGGAGCTCCATGGCCCGTAGGTTCACCTTGCCCGTCTCCAGGGCGAGCCCGACCCAGTCGTTCAAGCCGAGGCCCTTGTCGGTCATCGCCGCCAGAGCCTTGTGCAGGAAGGCATAGACCGCGTCGTCCTCCTGGCCGAGGATCGCCGCGTGGTCCGCGTAGGCTGCGACACCGCGCACGCCGTAGAGCGTGGTCTCCTGGAGACTCTTGACGTCCGCGTCCCGTCCCCAGTCAATCGGAAGTTGAACCGCCTCCCCCTGCTTGACGAGGTCGGCCAGAGACGCCCCGGGCTGAAAGCCGACCGCCGGGTCCGCGGGCGCCGCGTTGCCCCCCGCTGCAGCGACCTTTGCCGCGAGCGCCGCGCGGAGGCGGACCGCCTCGGCGATCAACGCCTGGAAGCGCGGGGGATCGAAGTTCACGTTCGTCAGGGTCGAGAAGAGGCCCCTGGCCGTGAACCGGTTCGCCGCGGCGTCCACGACGCCGACCTTCCGTCCCTCCACAGCCACCTGGGCGAGGCCTCGAATCGCATAGGTGAGAAGGTCCTGGAGCGCGGCAACGTCAGATTTCTTGCCGCACACGCCCTGGACCGTGCAGCCCTCCCCCTTGGCCGTCTGTTCACACTGGTTGCAGAACATGGTTCACCTCCGTCGATGATGAGTGGCTGGTTGAGATCCTCGTGGTCGATGGTCCCGATCCTACCGCGGCCAGCGTCAGAAACCCTTGAGCCAGGTCAAGGGGAGACGGTTGGGGCGAGCGCGGCGTCAGGGGACCGTCGGGACGGCGGCGGTGAGGTCCGACAGATGGAGGCGGTCCCCCGAGGCGCCGGCCCCGATCAGCCGTCCCTCGGGCGTGAAGTGCGCAAGAAGGTTGCCCGGGGCTCGCCCGAGCTCGCGGCCCGAGGCGATCTCCCACAGGCGCACCGTATGGTCCACCGACCCGGACGCCAGTACCTTGCCGTCCGGGGAGAAGGAGACCGAGACGATCCGTCCCGAATGACCGCGCAGCACCGCGGCCCGGGACCCGTCCGCGACGCGCCAGACATAGACCGACCGGTCGGCGCTGCCCGCGGCCAGGAGCGTCGAGTCGCGAGAGAACGCGAGGCAGGTGACGCTGTCCTGGTGTCCCTCGCAGACCTCCTGGCACTGGCCCGAGGCCACGTCCCACACGCGGACCCCGCAGTCGTACCCGCCCGAGGCCAGAAGCGCCCCGTCCGGGGAGAACGCGAGGCTGTCGACGCAGCCCTGGTGCCCCGCCAGGATGGATCGAACCGCGCCGATTCGCAGATCCCACAGGCGGATGTTCCGGTCTCGGTCGCCCGACGCGAGCAGTCCCCCATCCGGGGAGAAGGCGACGGAAGAGACGGCGCACCCGGCCCCCTCGAGGGTCTGGACGCTCCGACCCGTCGAAACCTCCCAGATCCGCACCGTCCGATCACAGCTTGCCGATCCCAGGAATCGGCCGTCGGCCGAAAACGCCAGGCCGTTGATTCCGCTCTCGTGACCGCGGAGCGCGAGCACCGGGGCGGCCGTCCCCAAGCGCCAGGCGTCGATCTCCCCGCTCGAGCAGCTCGCCGCCAGGAGTCCCGCGTCGGGAGACAGCGCGATCGTCTTGCCGCAGTCCCGGGGGAGGTCGACGGCGGCGAGGCGAGGATACGTCGCCTCGGGAGCCGTCGCCGCAGGCCCTTTCCCAACCGCCGCGCACCCCGCGAGCCCGACCATCACGCCCAAGCACCAACGTCTGACCATTGCACGCCTTCCCGGTCCACTTCCCGAACCGTTGGACCAACGTACTCGGGACGCCAGGACCGTCAATCGGCCGGCCGGCGCACAGGCGCCTCGGCCGGCTCCGTGAGGGTTGTCTCGATCCGGATCTCCGACGTGAGGGTCCGGTGCACCGGGCACCGGTCCGCAATGGCCACCAACCGTTGGCGCTGCTCGTCGTTCAGTGTGCCCGTGAGACCGATCTCCCGCTCGATGAGGCTCACCATCCCCGTCTGGGTTTCGCACCCGGCGCAGTCCTGCGCGTGGACCTCGCCGTGGGTCAGTCGGACCTCGATCCCTTCCACCGGCCAGCCCTTGCGGTCCGCGTACATGCGAAGCGTCATGCACGTGCACGCGCCCAAAGCGGTCAGCAGCAGGTCGTAGGGAGTGGGCCCCAGGCCGGTCCCCCCCTCCTCGGCGGGCTCGTCGGCGACCAGCGCGTGTCCGCGGGCCACGAGCTCCGTGCGGTAGTGCCCCGATCCGATCCGGGCCAGCACGCGCCTCTCGGCGCGCTCTGCGGGGGGCGCCGGCGCGTGCCGCCGGACCCACGCGCCGATCACGGCGCCGACGTAGGCCGCGTCCTCATCGCGCGAGAGCAGGTGGTCGGCTCCCTCGAGGCAGAAGAAGCTCTTGGGTTGCTGTGCGGCGGCGAAGAGGCGCTCCCCGTCCGCGATCGTCACCACCCGGTCCTCCGGCGCGTGGAAGAGGAGGAGCGGCCGGCCCAGCTCCTGAATTGCGGGCTCGAGCCGCACGGCCTCGAGGTCGTCGAAGAACGCCCGCTCCAGCCGAACGAGCGTGCCGGCGGCTTCGATCTCGACGTCGGGTTCGCCTCGGGCCTCGGCTGCCTCCCGCGCTCGAATCCACTCCAGCGGAAGGCGGCCAGGCTCGAACGGGGCGGCCAGCGTCGCCACGGCCACGACAGCCGGCAGTTGCGCTGCGGCCAGGAGCACGGCCGCCCCTCCCAGGGAGTGGCCGATGAGGATCTGGGGACAGCCGAGGCGCGCCTCCAGATAGCGGCTCGCCGCGACCACGTCCCGCACGTTGGAGGTGAAGCGGGTGCCGGGGAACTCCCCTTCGCTCTCCCCCAGACCGGGAAAGTCGAAGCGCAGCACGGCCACCCCCTCCCGCGTAAGCGCGCGACTGAGGAAGTAGGCGGCCTTGAAGTTCTTGTTGCAGGTGAAGCAGTGGGCGAACACAGCGCCCGCGGCTGGCGCCCCTCGGTCGGGAAGCTCCAGGCGCCCCGCCAGTGCGAGGCCCTCCGCACCTGGAAACGTCACCTTCTCTGCGCGCACCACCGCCTCCCGAGCGTCGGCCCCGCAGTCACTGCGCCGGCTTGGCGCCGCCGGGTGCAGACGGCGGACCCATCGGTCCGGACTGCAGAGGTTCACCGCCCCCGTGCCCGCAGGGCATCGAGCCCCCCATCATCGGCATCCTCCCGCCCATGTCCATCTTCGGCGAAGGTGAGGCGTGGAGCGTGTGCCACTGCTCGTCGGTCAGGGAGGAGCGAAGGTCGAAGAGGAAACCCAGATGGGCGGTGCGCAACTCGCCCTCCTTGGCGGTGATCTCCTCGACTTTCTGCTGGGCCGCGGCGAGGTCGAAGTCCCTGCGGTCCAGGATCCGGCCCAGGTCGAGGCGGAGCACGCGTAGGTCGGCCACGGTGCGGATGACCCTCTTCTGGAGCTCGAAGCGCTTGTCCTCGACCGCCTTGAGGGTTTCGGGCGCGAGCCCGAGAGGGGCCAGATCCCCGTGGCACGCCGCCGCGAGGTCGGGGCCGAGGAGCGCCATCACCTCGCCGGGGCCCATGGACATGCCTGGCATCGGAGGCATCGAGCCTCCGCCCATCTGAGCGACACCGAGAGTAGCTGCGCAGAGAAGCAGGACCACGACGCGTCCTATCGATCGCATGAGGGTCTCCTTGGTCGGCTGGGTGTGCAGGTCCGCACCGGCAGCCTACCCTCGGAAAACGAAACGACAAGGGCCCGGCCCCGCCGCCTTCACTTCCGGCACGGGGCACGAAGAAAGGATCCGTTGCGATCGACGGAGGGATGCTGTTCGAAGAAGATCGGCTCGCTCAGGCTTGAAAGAGAGAGTCGCCGGCCTTCACAGCGCCAGCGAGCCCCCGACGAAGACCTCGTGGCGGACCGCCGTGCCCGAGTCGCCGTTGGACACCGCGTACCAGTAGCCCGCCGACCACGACAGGATCCCCGGGCCCTGGAGCCCCAGGGTCACCCCCACCGCGTGCTGGTCGACGATCTCGCTCACGAGGTCCTCGCCGAACGCCCCCGAAGCGTAGGTGCGGGGGCCATTGCCGCCGGGGCCTCCCGGGCCCCTTCGCGCCACCGGCAATGGGCGAAGAAGCGCCGGGCCGCCCGCGTCCCCGACGGCCCGAAACGAGTCGCCCCGGCTGAACTGGTAGCCCATCTCGGTCGAAAGCCGCGGCGTCCACTCGGCGCCCAGGGCCGCGCCAACGGCGTGCTCGCGGAAGGAGTAGACCTCCTCGCGGGCGCGGCTGTCGGTGTACGCGCAGGAACCGGCCACATACCAGGCAGCCTTCAGTTGCCGGCGAAGCCCGGCACGCACGCCCAAGGCCACCGCCGACTGGTCGGTGTCGCGCACTGCCCTGGCCTGGGCAAAGGGGACCGCCGAAAGCGTCCACCCTGCCTTCGGAACCCACAGGAGCCCCGCTTCGCCAGCGAGGGCGGCGGTGTCCAGGTCCTCCAGTCCGAGGTAGGCGGTCGCCTCGCCCGACAGCGCCGCGGTCCACTCCAGGCGATCCTCGCCGGGCGCGTCGCGACCCCAAGTAACCAGAGCGGAGCCATACCCCTCGCCCCTCGGCTCGTCCACCGACCGGTCCACGTTCGAGTCGTAGCCAATCCGCATCCCCGCCGTCACTCCGGCGTGCGCCCCGCCGGGGGCGGCCAGGGCAGCCGCGAGCGCCAAGGGGATCGCCCGGCGAATTCCAACACTCGGGTCTGAGAGGTCCTTGCCGTCCGCTGAGAACTGAGCGCTGAACGCTTGCTTCTTTGTCGTCACCGCCGCCCTCCGCGCCGCGTGCCGCCGTACCCTCCGGGGCCGCCCACCCCGTGCTGTCCGGCCGAACCCGCACCCTGGGCGCCTCCGCGCCCGCCCCTGCGCCCGCCGCCCCACAGCGCGCGACCCTGGGTGCTCCGAAAGACCAGCGACGTCCCGGTCGCCACGACACGCACCTCCTGCGCCACGATGTAGAGAGCCTCGTCGCGCCCCAACGACTTGGAGCCGCGCACCACGACCTCGGCACCGTCGGGGAGGTCTGGCGCGAGATCGTCCCAGTACCAGGCGGGCGACGTGACCACGGTGTAGCTACCTCCCTCGGCCTCGAGCCGAAACGTCACGGGCCCGTGCTCGGGCCGCGTGAGCCCCCGCGCCCGGCCGCGCACCTCCCCGACGGTGTTCTGATCGAACCCTCCAGGGTAGTGAATGCCGCTTCCGGGCAGCACGACGTCCTCCTCAGCGCGGGCCGCCGGCGCGCCCCAGAGCGCGGGGATCGCGATCAGGAAGAGGAACAGGACGGCGGTTCCCGCCCTGCTCCTCCGTCTTCCCTCAGCGCTGGGACGGCGCTCCGTATCCGGTGCCGTCCTGGGGCCCCGTACCCCCGTTGCCCGTCCCGTCTCCCGGTCCATAGGTGTTTCCTCTCTTCATCTGCTGGCCCGCCGCGGCGTTCGGGCAGTCGGGGTTGCATGACCCGTCGCGCAGTCGCTGGCGCGTCTGGATTCCGTCACGGGTCTGGGTGGTGGCCTGCGTCTGGGTGGAGGTCTGGGCGGCCGGTCCGCGCCCTCTGCCGGCCAGGGCCGAGAGGGGAAGGGCTGCGGCCACGGCGAACACACCGGCGAATACTGCGGCTCCGAGCTTGACGTTCATGGTGGTCTCCTCGCGTGAAGTGAAAGGGTGGTCGATGCGCACGAGGAAGAGCAGCAATCGTGCCACGCGAAGAGTATCCAGTAACAGGCTGAAATGTTTCTGTTTTTGAATCACACCCCTCCACGGCCCCCGCAGACGATGCAGATCCTGCACCTCGGGGTGCAGCGTCTGCGCAGCTCACAGCCCATACTCCTTGACCCGGTACTGGAGCGTGCGCAGCGAGATGCCCAATCGTTCGGCGGCGCGCCGCCGGTTCCCGCCCGTCTCTGCCAGGACACGGCGGATCGTCTCGCGCTCACCGGTCTGGAGCAATCCCTCGCCGTGCCCGGCGGGGAGAACGTCGAGATTGAGGTGGCAGGCCTCGATCCGGTCGGACGCCAGGATGACGGCCCGCTCCAGCACGTTCTGGAGCTCCCGGACATTGCCCGGCCAGGGATAGGCGAGGAGGGCGGCCAAGGCGGACTCCCCAAGGCGCGGGCGAGGCTTGCCGAAGGCGGCTGCGTACCGGGCTGCGAAGTGCTCCGCCAGGGGCCCGATGGCCTCGGGCCGCTCCGCGAGCAGGGGAAGTGCGATGGGAAAGACGTTGAGCCGGTAGTAGAGGTCCTCGCGAAAGCGCCCCGCGGCCATCTCGGCCCGCAGATCCCGATGGGTGGCCGCGATGATCCGCACGTCGACCGGTATCGGGCGGGCACCGCCCACGCGCTCAATCTCGCGCTCCTGGAGCACCCGGAGGAGCTTCACCTGCACTCCCGGCGAGATCTCGCCGATCTCATCCAGGAAGAGCGTCCCACCGTCGGCGAGCTCGAAGCGCCCCTTTCGGCTCGACGACGCGCCGGTGAAGGCCCCCTTCTCGTGGCCGAAGAGCTCGCTCTCGAGGACCGACTCGGCGAGGGCCCCGCAGTGCACGGCCACGAAGGGCTTCGGCCGCCGGGGGCTCAGGGCGTGGAGCACGCGCGCCACGAGCTCCTTCCCGGTGCCGCTGGGTCCCGTGACCAGCACCGTGGCGGGCGTGGGTGCCACTTCCTCCACGAGGTGCCGGACCTCTCCCATGCGGCGCCCGAGGAAGAGGAGCTCCTCCGGGGGCATGGAACGGCCCAGCTCTTCGGTCAGCAGCGTGATGCGGGTCTCGGCCTCGACCTCCCGGAGTACCCTTCGCACGACGTGCCGGAGCTCGTCGGGATCCCGAAGCGGTTTCGTCAGGTAGTCCGAGGCCCCCAGCTTCATGGCCTCCACCGCGCTCCCGACCGTGCCGAAGGCGGTGACGACGATCCAGCGCGCCTCCGGCCTCGCCTCCCGGCCCTGGCGCAGAAGGTCGAGCCCCGAGAGGTCGGGCATCTTGAGGTCGGTCACCACCAGGTCGAAGGCCTCGGACTCGAGGGCCGAGAGGGCGTCTCGGCCGCAGCGTGCCTCGGTCAGGCGGTACCCCTCCTCGCGAAGCACGGTGGCCAGGAACGACCGCATGAGGTCGTCGTCGTCCACCACCAGAACGGACCGGCTCATGGCACCTCCATCAGGCCCGGGGGAGCCGAAGGGTCAGCACGGCACCGCCCCTCGGACGGTTGGCCAAATCGATCTCGCCCCCCATCCCTTCCACGACCTTCTTCGAGTACGCGAGGCCGAGACCCGTCCCCGCGGCCCGGGTGGTAAAGAACGGCGTGAAGAGCCGCGGGGCGTCCTCCGGACGGACCCCGGGGCCCTCGTCCTCGATGCGAAGGACCACCCACCGCCCTTCGGCCGCGGCCCCCAGCGTCAGCCGCCCTTCTCCGCCCATCGCGTCGCGCGCGTTCTGGATCCCGTTCATCAGGGTGCGGTGGAGCTTCTCCCGATCCGCGCGCACGGCCAGACGCTCCGCGGTCAACGTCACGTCACCCCCCCACGAGAGCTCGGCCAGGGCCTCGCGCATCGCCTCCCCCGCGTCCACGGCCTCCAGCCGGTACGACTCCTCGCGAGCATACGCCAGCAGGCCCCGAACGAGGGCCTCGACGCGGGCCACCCCTTGGAGCAGGGCTGCGAGCCCGGGCTTGCGGCCGTCAGTCGCGGGCGTGCGCTCGTCGACCCACTGGGCGAACCCTTTGATGCTGCCCAGGGCGTTGCGGATCTCGTGGGCGAGCGTCGCCGTCATCTGTCCCACGAGCGACAGACGCTCGCGCCGCTCCAGCTCCTCGTGCAGCCGGACCTGGCGGCCGGCGACGCGGTCCAGGGATAAGCCCCCGACCCAGAGGACGGCGAGCAGCGCGCCGGCTGCCCACCAGAGCCGGCGCGCCTCGGCGACGAGCCGCTCGGCCGGCGCAGCGTGGAGCACGAGCCGCAGCGCCTCGGTTCCGCCGTCCGGCCGGTGCAAGGGGTAATAGAACTCGAAGACGGGTGTCCCGGTGCCGAGGTGGGTGCGGCGGCTCCAGGGTCTGCCCGACGAGAGCCAGGCCGCCACCTCGCCGGACGGCTGTCGCGTCCCCTCGAGCTCGGGGTTCGTGTGAAAGAGCACCTCGCCCCCGGGAGAGACGATGGTCGCGTACGCGACCACGCGGTCCGAGAGGATCGCCCTCGCCTCGGCTCCGGCTCCGGCTCGCAGCGCGGCCTCCACCGAGGACGCCAGGGAGACGGCGGTGCTCTCCAGGGACCGCTCCGCCAGGGCCTTCGAGCGCGCCACCGTGAACGAAACTCCGTAGAGCAGCGCGCCCGACGAGAGGAGCAGAGCGGCGCCCAGACCCAGCCGCAGCGTCCAGGCCAGGGGCCAGCGTCGGCGCGGGAAGCGAGCGGGTGTTTCCCCGTCATCCACCGGAGAGCTCCGGCTCCGACGACGCGGTGCGCCGATCGGTCAGGGATCGGTTGTCTGTCCAGTGCTCGGCCATGCTCTTCTCCCGGAGACGTGCACATGCTACACCCGTGCCGGGCCAACGAACAAAACCGGGCCCCTTGAACCCAGGGGGGGGCTGTGCTACCGTCCCGACCTCCCCGAAGGCCCGTTTTCAGCGCTTTCGCGCGCGGTGGAGCAGACGATTGCGACTCACTCGAGAAGACGTTTTGCACGTGGCGAACCTCGCCCGGCTGGAGTTCGAACCGGCCGAGGTGGACCAACTGGCCGCAAAGCTCTCCGGCATCCTCGACTACGTCGAGAAACTCGGCGAGCTCGACCTGGAGGGCGTGGAGCCCACGGCCCACGTCCACGAGATCGTCAACGCGTTCCGGGAGGACGTGCCCCGGCCGTCGCTGGCGAACACCGAGATTCTCGCCAACGCTCCGGCCGCGGAGGCGGGGTGCTTCCGCGTGCCGAAGGTCATTGAGGGCTAGGAAGCTGGAAGGCTGGGACGCTGACCGCGCCCTTCAGAGGAACCCCATGGACCTGACATCCCACACCGCCCACGAGCTCCGCGGCCTCCTCGACCACCGCGAGGTCACGAGCGAAGAGCTCACCCGCGCCCACCTCGCGCGCATCGAGACGGTAGACCCGCGGATCGGCGCCTTTCTGACGGTGCTGCCCGAGCGGGCCGTGGAGATGGCGCGCGCCGCGGACCGGCGGATCCAGGCCGGCGAGGCCGGGCCGCTCACCGGCATCCCCCTCGGCCTGAAAGACGTCCTCGTCACCAAGGGGGTGCGGACGACCTGCGGCTCGAGGATTCTGGAGACCTTCGTGCCGCCCTATGACGCGACCGCCGTGGCCCGGCTCGAGGCGGCCGGGGCCGTGTTCCTCGGCAAGCTCAACATGGACGAGTTCGCCATGGGCTCGTCCAACGAGAACTCGGCCTACGGCCCGGTACACAACCCCTGGGACCTCTCCCGCGTGCCGGGCGGCTCCTCCGGCGGCAGCGCGGCCGCGGTCGCGGCTCGGGAGGCCGTGGCGGCGCTCGGCACCGACACCGGGGGCTCGATCCGCCAGCCCGCCTCCTGCTGCAGCGTCGTGGGCCTGAAGCCCACCTACGGCCGGGTGAGCCGCTACGGGCTCGTGGCCTTCGCTTCAAGCCTGGACCAGATCGGTCCCTTCGCCCGGGACGTGCAAGACGCCGCGGCAATGCTCACCGCGATCTCCGGCCACGACCCGCTTGACTCGACGAGCATCGACGCGCCGGTGCCCGACTTCGCCGCCGCGCTCACCGGCGACGTCCGCGGGCTTCGGGTCGGCGTGCCGAAGGAGTACTTCGTCGAGGGCATGGACCGCGAGGTGGAGGCGGCCGTGCGAACGGCGATCGACACCTTGCGGGGCCTCGGCGCCGAGGTGCGGGAGGTGAGCCTGCCCCACACCGAGTATGCGGTGGCGGTCTACTACCTGATCGCCACGGCCGAGGCGAGCTCGAACCTCGCCCGGTTCGACGGCGTCAAGTACGGCCTGCGGGTCGACGACGGCGACCTCCTCTCCACCTACAAGGCCACCCGCGCCAAAGGGTTCGGCGCCGAGGTGAAGCGGCGCATCATGCTCGGCACCTACGCCCTCTCGGCCGGGTACTACGACGCCTACTACCGCCGCGCCCAGCGGGTGCGCACGCTCGTCGCCCGGGACTTCCGGGCGGCCTTCGGCGAGGTCGACGTGATCTGCGGCCCCACGGCCCCCACGCCGGCCTTCCGCCTCGGAGAGAAGACCGACGACCCGCTCCAGATGTATCTCTCCGACATCTTCACGATCCCCTGCAACCTCGCGGGCCTGCCCGGGATCTCGCTGCCCTGCGGGTTCACGGCCGGCGGCCTCCCCGTGGGCCTCCAGCTGCTCGGCGCCCCGTTCACCGAGGAGACCCTGCTCCGGGCCGCCCACGCCTACGAGCAGGCGACCGACTGGCACACCCGCGCCCCCGCGCTCTGACGAGGAGACACCCCCATGGCCACCCAGTGGGAGATGGTGGTGGGCCTCGAGGTCCACGCCCAGCTTCTGACCCGGACCAAGATCTTCTGCGGCTGCTCGACCGCCTTCGGCGCGCCGCCCAACACCCACGTCTGTCCGGTCTGCACGGGTCTTCCGGGAGCGCTGCCGGTCCTGAACCGGCAGGTCGTGGAGTACGCGCTCATGGCCGCCCTGGCCACCCACTGCACGGTCGCCCGGATGAGCCGCTTCGCGCGGAAGAACTACTTCTACCCCGACCTGCCCAAGGGCTACCAGATCAGCCAATACGAGCTGCCGATCACGGAGCGCGGGTACCTCGACATCACCGACGACGACGGCGCGCCCAAACGGGTGGGCATCACTCGGATCCACATGGAGGAGGACGCGGGGAAGCTCCTCCACCCCGAGCACGCCGGGGCGGATTACAGCCTCGTGGACCTCAACCGCGCCTGCGTGCCGCTCCTGGAGATCGTCAGCGAGCCCGACCTGCGCTCCTCCCGGGAGGCCTCCCAATACGCGCGCAAGCTCCGGGAGATCCTCGTGTACCTCGGGATCTGTGACGGGAACATGAACGAGGGGAGCCTCCGGGTCGACGCGAACGTGTCGGTGCGGCGCTTGGGCGACCCGACGCTCGGCACCCGCGCCGAGATCAAGAACGTGAACTCCTTCCGGTTCCTGGAGCAGGCCCTGGAGTTCGAGCGGGACCGCCAGATCGAGCGGATCGAGGACGGGGGTCAGATCGTCCAGGAGACGCGCCTCTTCGACGCGGAGCGCGGCATCACCCTCTCCATGCGGTCCAAGGAGGAGGCCCACGACTACCGCTACTTCCCGGACCCCGACCTCCTTCCGCTCGTCATCGAACCCGAGTGGGTAGAGCGGGTGCGCGCCGCGCTCCCCGAGCTGCCCGACGCGAAGAGGGCTCGGTTCCAGCGGGAGTACGGGCTTCCTGACAACGACACCGAGCTCCTGTGCCAGAGCCGCGCCGACGCCGACCTCTTCGAGGAGACCGTGCGCCTCGGCGTCCCGGCGAAGACCGCGGCCAACTGGCTCATCGGCTCCGTGCTGCCCGAACGGGGCAAGGAGTCATCGGTGGGATACGCGTTCGACAAGGCTCCCCAGTTCATCGCCGACATGCACCGACTGATCGAGCAGGGCGCCATCTCCGCCAACCTCGCCAAGAACGAGGTCATCGGCCTGTGGTCGTCCGGCAAGACCGCCGAGGCGATCGTGGCCGAGAAGGGCCTCGCGCAGATCTCCGACACCGGCGCCCTCAAGGCGATCGTCGACGCCGCGATCGCGGCCCACCCGAAGGAGGCCGAAGCCTTCCGAGGCGGCAAGACCCAGCTCCTCGGGTTCTTCGTGGGGCAGGTGATGAAGCAGACCCAGGGCAAGGCCAATCCGGGGGTGGTGAACGAGATGGTGAGAAGGAAGCTGGGAAGCTAGGAGGCTGGAAGGCTAGGAGACGAGGACGGCTAGGACGGCGAGGAGTCTCAGCATCAAGCTTCCTCGCTTCAAGCCTTCCAGCGCGAGCGCAGCGAGCCACGGAGCGAGCATGAGCGACGACATCGTTCGGAAGACCAAGGAAACCGCAGCCCTCTACTTCAAGGACGTGCCCTGCGACCGGCCGTTCGAGCTGTGGAGCTCCTTCGACAAGGGGTTCGCCAAGGACCTCTCCCTGTTCGTCACCGGCCAGGTCTACGCCCGGCAGGTCGTCCCCCATACCGTGCGGCAGCTGGTGACCACGGCCGCGCTCACGGTGCTGGAGAAGGCCGACGAGTTGGAGCTCCACCTCCACGCGGCGTTGAACGTGGGCTGCCAACCCCGGGAGCTCGCGGAGGTGATGTTCCAGACTGCGGTCTACGGCGGCGTGCCGGCCATGAACGGCGGCCTGAAGGTCCTGCGCAAAGTGCTCGAGGCGCGCGGCCTGTGGCCGATCCCTGAAGCCGGTTCCTGAGTGACCCCTGGTACCATAACGACACATCCGCCGATTTCGCAGACGTCGACGAAGAAGGGAAACACCGGAGAGCGGTTCTTGCGATCTGCGGAATCTGTGGATCGCTCGCACTTTGTTGAAGTGTCGCCGTCATAGCCGCCGCCCCGAATGGGTCTCAGGCGCCGAAGGAGCGCGCGAAGAGGTCCTGGATGGCCCGGCGCCCGGCCTCGTTCAGGTCCCTCGTGCCGGTGCCGCAGACGGTCGGGTGGTCGATGCGCGGGACGTCCTCGACCCACGCCCCGTCGCGCCAGGCGAACCAGGCCGAGCAGACCGGATCGAAAACCGAGAGAGGCCGGCTGTATACCTTTCCCAGCTCCACGGCCCACCCCGTCCCTCCCTTGACCGTTGCGTTGCCGAGGATCTCACCCACCACGAAGACCTGGTGGCCGCTGTTCACCTGGTGCCAGATGCTCTGAAGGATCCGGCGCATCCAGGGGCGGGTGGAGTAGTCGCGGTGGAGCCGCCTCGACACCTCGGCCATGCTCACGTCGCCCCGGGCCAGCTCCTCGTCGGAAAGCGACACCGAGTCCGAGGAGCGCACGACCTCGTGACCCAGGAACGTGTAGTTCACCTGGGCCACGCCGTGGGCCTCCGCGACGGCGCCGAAGGCCGCCTCGGCACCGCGAGCGCCGCCGCTGAAGAGAGTCACGTCTCCGGGCTTCATCGCAGGTCTCCTTTGCAAGCGGGGATGAGGCCGTTTCGGGGGGCGCAGGATACCCCCGTTTCGTCCCGACCTGAAAGCGGTGCCCAATCCCCTTGACCCCGTCGCCTCCGGCGCGGTATTCACGCGCCCCGGGGCGCCGCCAGACCGGCGCCTGAACCCCAGCGATGGAGTCGACGATGCTGCGCCGTTTCGCCTCGTTCCTGCTTCTTGCCCTGATCCTGTGCACCGTCCGTGCGGGCGCCGAGGAAGCCGGCGTCGGCGCGCCGTCCGTCTCGCCGCCGGACGCAGTGGAGCGCCTGACCGAGGAGAACGCCCGCCTGACGGAGAGGGTCCGGCTGCTCGAGGCCTCCTGCGTCAACCGCGACGACCTGGTGCGGCGAAACCTCGTCCGTCTGAAGGCGATCGCGCGGGACGTGAAGGCGCAGCGCCAGCCCATGGCCGACTTCGAGGGGTACGTCCGGTGGATGTCGGGAAGCCTCTCGAGCTACTCGAAGTACGTGGAGGCCGGCTCCGCCGCCGCCTCCCTCGCCCGCTTCCTTCCCATCCCCTACGCCGGTCAGGCAGGCATGTTCGCCAAGTTCGTGGCGCACTTCGCCCTGTCGCTCAACGCGACTTCGAACGCGATCGAGAAGTACCTGAAGACCTCGCAGCAGTTCGTGACGCGCGTCGAGGCGATCGACGCCTCCAAGCCGCTCACCGCAAAGGAGGTCTCGGAGCTCGGCCACTTCGCCGACGACCCGCTCCTGAAGGACACAGCCGACGTGCAGGCCAAGCTCGCGACCACCTCGGACCTCTCGGCCTCCGCCCTCGCATTCCTGGAGGGGATGAACCAGTATGTCGGCTGCACCGACGAGTACTGGAGCAAGACGAAGCAGCTCATGACGCGCAAGGAGGCGGACCCGAAGGAGAAGAGCTACCTTTCGGAGAGCAGCCAGAGTCTCCGGGCCCAGGCCGCGTCGTTCAACACGCGGCTCAAGCTGTTCGGCGACGTGGCCACCAGGGATGCGCCCCTGATCAAATCCCTGGGTGCCTTCGACGAGCTGATCCGGGAGATCGACGCCCGGGTGGTCGCCCGCAGCCGGTAACGAGGGGTTGCGAAACGCGTCATCGCGGTCCCCCTCGGGTTGCCGCGTCGATCGTCCGGGGACCCAGAACCCCGGAGCCGGCGATGGGTTCCGACCGCGACCGGGGGAACAGAGGCCATGAGATTCCACCATACGACCGCGCATCGCGCGGCTGCCGGACCGTATCCGGCCCCCCGAAGGCTCCCTCGTTGAGAAAAGTCGCACAACTCTAGACAAGAAGCTGATCGTAATCTCTACTGCAAAGACTGCCGCTTGGAACCACATTCCGGTGATGTACCCGACGTCACGGATCGGCTTTCGCAGCAACCGCACGCTGCGGGTTTGATCCCGACGTTTCCCGCAACGCGCGGTCTCTGGGCCTTGGGTCGAACCGCAGAGCGAGAGGTCGTCCACGGGTCGGTCGGGCCGACGAAGCTTCCGCCTCGGACAGAAGCTCGCTCGGCCCTCCTGCCCAGCCGTGGCCGAGGAGGCAGTGATGCACACCGGGCTGAAGTCGCTTCTGCAGGCGGGAGCCGCCGCCTCTGCACTCTGCTCCTGGCTCGTGCTCCTTGCCGGCGGGGCGGCGGCCCAGTCGGTCGTCCTCCCACCGGACCCGAGTCACTGGCCCCCGGGAGTGCCCCTGGACACGCAGGCTCCCGCCTGCCCCGTGTGCGAGCCCGGCGCCACCGGCGTCGACGTGCCCCAGACGGGGCAGACCACCTGCTACGACACCTCGGGACGGCTGATCGCCTGCGCCGGCACGGGGCAGGACGGAGAGACCCCCGCCGGCGTGCCCTGGCCCGTCCCCCGGTTCGCGGACCCGGGGGACGGGACGATGCAAGACCGTCTGACCGGGTTGACGTGGCTCAAGGACGCAAACTGCATCGCCACGGCCTACCCTAACTTCGACCAGGACGGTACCGCCGGAGACGGTGCGGTCGCGTGGCAGCACGCCCTGGACTTCGTCGCCGGAATCAACGCGGGACCTACCCGGCCTGCGGCGCCGGGCAGACGGGATGGCGGCTCCCCAACATCAACGAGCTCGACACCCTGCTGAACGCGGGTCAGAGCCAGCCGTACACCTGGCTCGGCACCCAGGGCTTCACGGGCGTTCAGGCCGACTCCTACTGGTCGTCCACCACCTACCCCTTCTCCCCGTGGTTCGCGCTCTCCCTGGAGCTCCTCACCGGAAACGGCACGCGAGGCGCCGCGTGGAAGAACATCGTCTATTTCCACGTCTGGCCGGTGAAGGGCGTTACCGGGCCGCCGGCGGCAGTCTCCCGGACCGGGCAGACCGAGTGCTACGACGTGGGCGGCGCCGTGATCCCCTGTGCCGGCAGGGGCCAGGACGGGGAACTGCGGGCGGGCGGCCCCTGGCCCGACCCCCGGTTCACGGACCACTTCGACGGGACGGTGACCGACCACCTGACCGGGCTCACGTGGCTCAAGGACGCCAACTGCATGGCGACCTGGTACCTCGATTTCGACAACGACGGCTCCGTGAAGGACGGTGCCGTCCTCTGGCAGCTCGCCCTCGACTTCGTCGCGGGGATCAACGCCGGAACCCTCCCGAATTGCGGCGCCGGGCACTCGGACTGGCGCCCGCCCAACCTCAACGAGCTCGAGAGCCTCGGGAACTACCAGGAGGGCAACCTGGCCGGCTGGCTGGGAGGAAACGGGTTTCTCTTCGACAACGTCCAGCCGTACTACTACCACTCCTCCACCACCCACGTGGCCACCCCCGGGTTCTCCACTTCCAACTGGGCCTGGGACATGATCGACGGCGAGGTGGACCCGAGCGGCAAGGGGACGGGTCGCCTGTACGCCTAGCCCGTGCGGGGCGGAGCGGGGGGAGGTGGGCTCGCGGACCTGGAGCTTACCAAGGCGGCGTCGCCCGACCCCGTCGAACGGCTCGCCGACCTGACGTATACGGTCACCGTGACGAACCGCGGCCCCGATGGAGCGACGGGCGTGAAGGTGGTGGACTGGCTGCCGACGGGCGCGACCTTCGTCTCCGCCACCCCCGCCCAGGGTACCTGCTCCGCAGCGGGTGTCATGGTCACCTGCGAGTTCGGGAACCTGGCGGCCGGCGCCGGCACGACGGTCGAGATCGTCGTCCAGCCGACCGCCCCCGGCTCGCTGACCAACACCGCCTATGCGGCGGCGTTCGAGACGGACCCAGTTGCGGCCGACAACACTGCGTCGGTGACGACCACCGTCGTCGCCCCGCTCTTCACGCCCGACATCTCCGTTCTGCCGGCCGCAGCCCACCTAGGGGCCGTGGCAGTGGGCGGGGCCTCCCAGGCGCGGACCCTCGTGATCGAGAACGCCGGCGACGGGACCCTCGCGCTGGGCAACCTGTCGCTGACCGGTGCGGACGCGGCCGAGTTCGACCTGCGGGCGGACGGGTGCAGCTCGACGCGGCTCGCTCCGGCCGAGCGGTGCACGGTGGACGTGGTGTTCGCGCCGTCCTCCGAAGGGGCCAAGAGCGCCGCGGTGTCTGTGCCTTCGAACGACCCCGACGAGAACCCGCTCGCCGTCGGCCTGGAGGGCTTCGGCGCGGTCGCGGCGGGCACCGACTACTCGGTGCTGCTCCACTCCCGCATCTTCGTGCCGCCGCCCGGCCTGTCCGCCGAGACCCGGGACCAGATCCTCCAGTCCGGCGGTGCCCGGCGCCACGTCCTCCTTCAGACCCGGCGGATCCCGACCACTAGGGAGGGCGAGGAGCTTCGGAGCCTGGGGGTCCGTTGGCTCCACTTCCTCCCGAACTTCACGTGGTACGCCTCCGTCCCGGTGGAGGCCGCCGCGCTGGACGCAATTGCCGCGCACGGCGTCGTCCGAGCGCTCTTTTCGATCCTCCCCGAGGACCGGCTCGCGGAGAACCTGGGAGACGGCGTCGACGCGAGGCTCCGCTACCCGGACGGCACGGTCGCCCTCGAGGTCCGCACCTACCCCGACGTACGGATGGCCGTCGCGCATCCCGTCCTGGCCTCGCTCGCGGCGGAGATCCTCGACGAGTCCGAGCCGGCCCGGACGGCGCTGATCCGCATCGCGCCAGCAGCCATTCCTTCCCTTGCGCAGCTGGATTTCGTGGAGCTCGTCACCGAGGTGGCCCCGCCGGCCGAGGAGGACAACGACCAGGCCAGGCTCGTCACCAACGTGAGCAACGTCCAGGTGCTCGAGGACACGACCGACGGGCTCGGCAACGTGACCGGGAGCCGGCCCGGCTCGCCCTACGTCCTGGACGGCAGCGGTGTCCGGATCGGCCAGTGGGAGGTGTACCACCCGGACTGCAGCCACCCGGACTTCGGCGGCTTCCTCGACCCCACCGGAACCGTCACCGGGACGAACCTGCGCGTCACCTTCGGCGACGCCACAGCCGACTGCCGCAGCTCGTCCTACAACGCGGCCAACGACACGACCCTCGGGGACCACCCGACCCACGTGGCCGGCACGGTCCTCGGAAACGGGTCGCAGAGTGCGGCCGGCGGCGGGCTTCCCCTCCAGTACCGCGGCATGGCCCCCAACGCCTCGATCATCGCGTACCAGCGCCCGAACCTCGACGTCACCGGCCCCGACAAGAACGGGGACGGGAGGCCCGACCCGGACGGGGTGGCGGACGCCGCGCCCCTGGCCGCGCTCCGGGACCAGTACGTGAACGCCCTTGCCGCCGGAATCGTGCTCTCCACGAACTCCTGGGGCTTCAGCCACTGCTTCCAGGTGGCCGGCTCGTGCTACGAGCCGGCGAGCCGGTTCTACGACGAGCTCGTCGGCGGTCTGGACGAGGAGCGCGCCCGGGCCCTGTCGGTGGTCGCGTCGGCGGGGAACCAGGGGCCGGCGAAGTCCGGGGTCAATTGGGGCACCGTCCGCATTCCCAACAGCGCCAAGAACACCCTCGTCGTGGGAAACATCCGCTCCGACGACCTGAACCTCAGCGGGACGAGCAGCCGCGGGCCGGTGGACGACGGGAGGCTCAAGCCCGACGTCGTCGCGCCGGGCGACGAGGCAGGCACACCGCGGTGGACCAGTGCTGCGGGGACTCCCAGAACATCGAAGCGGATACCCCTGGCCCGGACTACTCCTTCGGCTACGGGCTCATCGACGCCCAGGCAGCCCTGGACCTCCTCCGGGACGAAAGGCACGGCCGGGTGATCCAAGACGAGGGGTTCGGGGGCTGGGGCTGGTGCTCCCCCGACCCGGCGGTGCCCTGCGACTACGATCAGAACGGGAGCGTGAACGACGACATCCGCACCGTCTCGCTGCCCCCGGGCCTGCCGAGCTACCGGGTGGCCCTCGTCTACGACGACGCCCCGGCCGCGCCGGGCCAGCTCGCGCGCGGGGCCTCGGCCCTTCGGAACGACCTGGACCTCTTCCTCGTCGCGCCGGACGGGACCGTCTGGCGCCCCTGGGTCCTCGACCCCACGCAGCCCGCCGCGGCCGCCGCGACCGGCGTGGACAGCCTGAACCCCGTGGAGGTGGTCGACGTCCCGAACCCGGCCGGCGGCGATTGGCAGATCGTGGTGCGGCCCACCCGGATGACGCTCGTCGACCGCTTCGAGGTCGACGTGGGCGCGGGCCTCGAGGTGGACTTCCGGGTCGTGGCCCCCCCACCCCAGCGCTACACCCTGGTCTACCGCGCCTACGAGCCCGACGTGATGATCCGGGACCACGACGACGACGACGGCGGCGTCCCCTCCGCGCGCCACGAGCCGGGCCTGGGGTGGACCCCGCGGCGACCGTGGACCTCGCCCGACATCGTCATGGAGGGCGGGGAGGGCGTCACCCCGGGCCTCGAGCAGGCGGTGACGGTTTCGGTCTCGAACGTCGGCGAAGCGAGGGTCGAGAACGTCCGCGTGGAGCTCTACTGGGCGAACGCCGGCGTCGGCGTCGACTACGACGAGTACCTGGCCCACCCGATGGGCTCCTGCGAGCTCCCCGCCGTCGACCCGGGCGTGCGGAGCAACCCCGGCGACTGCCGCATCCCCTACACCTGGAACGCGGGCGATGTCCTGGTGGGCGAGGACGGCAAGGTCCACGTGTGCCTCCTCGCCGCGGCCACAGCGGCCGGGGACGGGCTGACCCACCCCGGAAACGACACGCTCCCCGCGGGCGCAAACCCCGCGAGCTTCTACCCCTGGGACAACAACATCGCCCAGCAGAATATCGTGGCCGAGTTCGTGGAGCCCGAGGGCGACGACGGGAGCTTCGACTTCGAGGTTCGAAACCCGGACACCTCCACCGCGACGATCCAGCTCGAGCTGGACGAGAACCAGCTTCCCGCCGGCTGGAGCGTCAACGTCTCGCCCGGCCTCGTCTTCACCCTCCCGGCCGGCGGCGTGGGCCATGGAAAGCTCCGCTTCACCGCGCCCGTCGGGACGGCTCAGGGGAGCCGGGGAGAGGTGTCGGTCCACGGGAGAAACCTAGCCACCGGCGCGATCCTCACGGGCTTCGAGGCCGAGGTCACCTATCCCCTGGGCGTGTTCCACACGCTTACGGTGTCGAAGACCGGCAGCGGAGGGGGGATCGTCAAGAGCGACGTCCCGGGGATCGACTGCGGCGCCGACTGCTCGGAGGCCTACCTCGGCGGCACCGTCGTCACCCTGACCGCGGAGCCGGGCGCCCTCTCGGCCTTCCGAGGCTGGCTCGGCGACCCGGACTGCTCCGACGGCGTCGTGACCCTGGCCGGCCCGGTCGCATGCGTTGCGGACTTCGAGGCGTGGCACGACGCCCAGTTCACGGGCCTCGAACGGCTCCGGACCGAGTCGCTCCGCCCGCCCACGGTCCGCTTCGACTTGGGCATCCCCCGGTTCGTGGACGCCCGGGTCCCGATCCCCGGCGCGCTTCCCGCCGATCCCGTGGCCCAGGCCCTGGACTTCCTCGGCCGCTATCGGGACCTCTACCGCCTGGAGGACCCTGGGGTTCAGCTCTTCCTGAAGCGGGAGTCGGTCGCCGCGGTGGGCGGCGGGCAGCCCGATCCGGGACAGCGGCACCTCTTTTTCGGCCAGCACCGGGACGGGATCCCGGTCTACGCGGCCACCCTGGCCGTGCACTTTCTGGGCAGTCGGATCGCGGGCACCCACGGGAAGTACCTGCCGAGCCTCCCCACGCTCCCGCCCCCGGCCCTGCGGGCGCAGCAGGCGGAGGCGGCCGCCGCCCCCGGAACCGCCGTCCGGATCACCGGGGTGACCCGGCTCTTCTACTTCAACCGCGGCCTCCTCGCCATCGGCGGCGGGCAGTCGGATCCGTCAGACACCCCGACCCGCCTCGCCTGGCGGGTAATGCTCCGGGGGGTTCGTGCCGCGGACGGCGCGGGCACCTCCTGGATGGCGTTCGTCGACGCCCGGGACGGCACCGTCCTCCAACTGCTCGACCAGTCCCGCGAGCACGCCGTTCCCCTGGATCTCGACATCGAGACGGTCAACAACACGGACTCGGACTGGTGCTGGAACTTCCCGGAGGACGCCGACGACTGGTGGTTCGACCAGACCGGAGCCCAGGCGGACTATCCGGGAGGTCCGGCGAACTACCCGGGCGGCGACACGGACGGGGACAACGCCTTCCGGTTCGCTCGGGGAATCTACGCCTACTTCCTCGGGACGTTCGACCTCCACTCCTACGACGACGACGAGGAGCAGGTGGAGGACATGATCCACGTGGGCAGGAACTGGCGAAACGCCGGGTACGACGCCTTCTGCGACCACTTCCGGTTCGGGGACGGGTACCCGGTGCTCGACCTCATGGCCCACGAGTACACGCACGGGATCGACGCGAGCAAGGACGACGGCGGGCTGATCTACGAGAACCAGTCCGGGGCCCTGGACGAGAGCTACGCGGACTTCTTCGGGGCCATGGCCGACGGCAACTGGACGGTCGGGGAGAGCCGCACGCCTGGCGGGGCCGCTGCGAATCCCGTGCGCGACATGAGCAACCCTCCCCTGTACTCGAGAACCTGCGGCGGCGTCGTCTACGTCCACCCCGATCACATGCGGGATCTGCGGGACACGGGGAACTGCGACAGCGGCGGCGTCCACGTGAACAGCGGCATCCCCAACAAGGCGGCCTTTCTCCTGACCGACGGGGGCACGCACAACAGCATCGCCGTAACCGGCATCGGGCGGGACAAGGCTCAGCGGCTCTACTTCGACACGCACCTGCGCCTCAGCGGGAGCGACGACTTCCGCGACGCCCAGGAGCAGACCATGGCCCAGGCCGAGGCCTACGTCGAGAACGGGAACGAGCACGGGTTCGGCGCCCAGGACGTCTGCAGCGCGAGAAACGCCTTTGCCGCGGTGGGGCTGGGGTCCCAGGACCTGGACTGCGACGGCACCCCCGACGACCTGGACCCCGACGCCGACGGCGACGGGGTGCCGGACGTTCGGGACAACTGCCCCCGCATCCCCAACCCCGGCCAGGCCAACCTGGACGGGGACGACGCGGGGGACGCCTGCGACGCGGACATCGACGGCGACGGGATCTTCGACGTGGTCGACAACTGCCGCGACGTGGCCAACCCGGATCAGTTGGACACGGACGGGAACGGCGTCGGCGAGGCGTGCCAGGACAACGACGGAGACGGGGTCGCCAACGACATCGACAAGTGCCCGAACGTGGCCGACCCGGGCCAGGAGGACACCGACGGGGACGGCATCGGGGACGTGTGCGACGGCGACGCCGACGGCGACGGCATCCTCAACGGCAACCCGGCCGTCTATGCCCCCTGCCGCACCGGTGAGACGGACCGCTGCCGCGACAACTGCTGGCTCTCTCCGAACGCCGACCAGACCGACACGGACGACGACGGCGTGGGGGACGCGTGCGACAACTGCGACCTCGTCGCGAACGCGAACCAAGCGGACAACGACGGCGACGGCCCCGGCGACGCATGCGACGACGACGACGACAACGACGCGGTGCCGGATGGGGAGGACCTGTGCCCCACAATCTTCGATCCCCAGCAGGTCCTGGGCCCTCATGGGATCGGCCTCGCCTGCGACCCGGACGGGGCGTTCCTCCTGTCCGGGAACTTCGGCAACCTCTTCGACGGCGGGCTCCGCTTTCAGGATCTCACCCGAGCGGCGAGCATCCCCCTCTTCCCGTGCCTGCAGGACGGCTGCCCCGACTGGATCGGCCGGGACTACCAGACGGTCGTGAGCCTCGGGCTCCCCTTCGACGTGCCGGCACGGATCACCGACGACCGGGGGTTCGTGGTCCGCAAGGGCGAGCTGGGCGCCTCGAAGATCCTGAGGTTCCACCCGGCGAGCGACAGCTTCTATCGGCTGGCACCGGGCGCGCCGTCCCCGAGCCCGCTCCGGAGCGGGGCGCGGGCAGCGGCGGCCTCGTCGCCCGCGCCCGCCTACCAGGGAAGGCGCTACTTCTTGGAGATCCTGCCCACGGCCCGGATTCAGGTGGGCCAGCTCTACCCGGTCGCGCTGCGGGTGCAGAGCAGCACCCGCGAGACCACCCCACCGACGGCCGTCCTGCAGGCGCCGTCCGCGGTGGACTTCGGCCAGAGCTTCGTCCTCGGCGGGCAACTGTCCGCCGACACTCCGCCGGGCCGGATCGTCCGCTACCGCTGGACGGACGTGGCCGCCGGGGTCTCGGCAGCGACGTTCGACCCGACGTTCCAGGTGACCGTGAGCCTTGCGAACCCGCTGCCCCTCGGAAGGCGGCTCTATGAATTGGTGGTTGAGGACGAGTCGGGGAACGAGTCCGCTCCGGATCAGGCCGAGGTGGTGATCGTCGACCGCACGGCCCCTACGGCGGTGCTCGACGCTCCGGCCCAGGCGGCGTTCGGCCAGAGCTTCACCTTGAGCGGCGCCCGCTCCTCCGACGCCCCGCCGGGCCGGATCGTCCGGTACGTCTGGACCGACGTGACCGCCGGCACTCCCGCGGTCGACACGGCGCAGGCGTCCTTCCAGATCGTGGTGGACCCCGCGAGCCCGCTGCCGATGGGCCGCCGCACCTACCGGCTCGTGGCGGTGGACGACTCCGGGAACGAGTCCGCGCCGGCCGAGGCCCAGGTGCTCATCGTCGACCGCACGGCCCCGACCGCGGTGCTCGACGCGCCGGCCCAGGCGGACTTCGGCCAGGGCTTCACGCTGACCGGCGCCCGCTCCTCCGACGCCCCGCCGGGCCGGATCGTCCGGTACGTCTGGACCGACGTGACCGCCGGCACCCACGCCGAGACCGCGCAGGCCTCCTTCCAGGTGGTGGTAAACCCGGCGGGCCCGCTGCCCCTGGGCCACCGCACCTACCGGCTCGTGGTGGTGGACGACTCGGGGAACGAGT
Source organism: Deltaproteobacteria bacterium (assembly GCA_016214985.1). Classification (GTDB taxonomy): domain Bacteria; phylum Desulfobacterota; class Deferrisomatia; order Deferrisomatales; family JACRMM01; genus JACRMM01. Next base: position 27,793 of record JACRMM010000027.1, read on the forward strand.
CCGCGCCGGCCGAGGCCCAGGTGCTCATCGTCGACCGCACGGCCCCGACGGCGGTGCTCGACGCCCCGGCCCAGGCGGAGTTCGGCCAGAGCTTCACCCTGAGCGGCGCCCGCTCCTCCGACGCCCCACCGGGCCGGATCGTCCGCTACGTGTGGACGGACGTGACCGCCGGGACAAGCGGCGAGACCGCGGACGGGAGTTTCCAGGTCACGGTAAACCCGGCGAGCCCGCTGCCGCTCGGCCGGCGCACCTACCGGCTCGTGGTGGCGGACGACTCCGGGAACGAGTCCGCGCCCCAGCCGAGGCCCAGGTGCTCATCGTCGACGGCACGGCCCCGACCTCGGTGCTCGACGCCCCGGCCCAGGCGGAGTTCGGCCAGAGCTTCACCCTGAGCGGCGCCCGCTCCTCCGACGCCCCGCCGGGCCGGATCGTCCGCTACGTCTGGACGGACGTGGTTGCCGGGACGAGCGCCGAGACCGCGGACGGGAGTTTCCGGGTCACGGTGAACCCGGCGAGCCCACTGCCTCTCGGCCGCCGCACCTATCGGCTCGTGGTCGTGGACGACTCGGGGAACGAGTCCGCGCCGGCCGAGGCCCAGGTGCTCATCGTCGACCGCACGGCCCCTACCGCGGTGCTCGAGGCGCCGGCCCAGGCGGAGTTCGGCCAGAGTTTCACCCTGAGCGGCGCCCGCTCCTCCGACGCCCCGCCGGGGCGGATCGTCCGGTATGTCTGGACCGACGTGACTGCCGGCACCACCGCCGAGACCGCGCAGGCCTCCTTCCAGGTGGTGGTAAGCCCGGCGAGCCCCTTGACCCTGGGCCGCCGCACCTACCGGCTCGTGGTGGCGGACGACTCCGGGAACGAGTCCGCGCCGGCCGAAGCTGAGGTCGAGGTCCGCGACACCGTGCCGCCCACAGTCGTCCCGCCGGCGCATCAAGTCATCGCAGCGACGGAGGCGGGCGGCCACTGGCGGCCTTTCTGGCCGGCGGGTCGGCCTCCGATGTCGGCGGGCCGGCGCCGGTCCGCCTTCCTCCCCAGGTGGAGGGGACAGACGTAGACAACGACACTCTGTTCGCAACCGGGATCACCACCGTCGTCTTCCGGTACCAAGACTCCGGCGGAAACGTCGGCACCGCCGAGGCGACGGTCACGGTGGCACCCGTCGAGGATGGCGGAGGAGGGGGAGGAGGGGGCTGCTTCCTCTCGGCGATCGGGGACAGAGAGGACCGCGCTTCGCCGGGACGACCGACCGGCCCGTTCCCTTCCCTCGCGGCCGCACTCCTCGTCGCAGCGGGTCTCGCTGTAAAATGGACGTTCCACGCCGGAGGGACCCAGGACGGCTCGCGCCGACGTGCGGCACCTCGGACGCCAAGGGTCGCACCGACGGCACGGGCAGAGGAGCCCAGCGCGTCTGACCGGATCGTCCGACTCGGCCGTAGCGTGCATCAAGATGCTCTCGCGGGAGGCGCGGATGATCTTTGCATCCCCGAGAGCACCTCGACGTGTATCCTCCCCCCCTTGCTTCTTCTCCACTTGCCGGCCGCATTGGCCCCCAAAAACGTACCTGTCGACTCGGCCTCGGACCGGGCTACTTCATCGCAATTCCGTGCGGCCGAGCGGGGTATTCGAACGCAGTGTCGAAATCCAGCTCGAACCGGGGGTCGAGCGTGAGGGTGTCGTGGGTGACGTTGATGACGTGGACCTTGTGGTCCCCTTCGAAGTGGATCTTGCCGAAGTCGCCCTCGTCGAGGAAGTAGTCGGTGACCACCAGCCTCGAGTCATCCTCGGTGAGGTCGATGTCGTGTGGGCCGGCTCCCAGCCCGAGGTTCACGATGGCTTCTTGCACGAAGACATTGCGATCGCTGATGTCGAGCATGCCGATCTGCCCCGCCTCGAACGACGCGAAGATGAGGCGGTCACCCCACTGCGGCATGGCAAGCAGTTGCACCATGCCGCCGCGGACCGACACGTCGATGTGCGGCACGATGTCTTCGCAGTCGAACGACTGCACGACGCTTCCATCGGTCGGGTCCACCGTGTAGACGAGGCCACTGAACATGTTCGCGGTCACGGCGCGCCCGTTCGGATCGCCTGGGATGAGCTTCACATCCATCGAGCCGAGCGCCTCGGGCAGGAACACCGTGCGCGTGATCTCGCGGTTTGCCAGGTCCCAGAACCGCAGTGACCCGCGCAGGACCGGGTCGCCCGGCCAGACGTTGAGCGTCGTCACGGGGTCGATGAAGTCACTCGTGACGAGCAGGTTGCGGTCGAAGTCCGCCGAAATGCCGTGGGGGTTGAACCCACCGATCGGGGCGTCGTCGGGGTATTCCGCGACCAGTTGGAGGTGCCGGTCGAACTCGGCCAGCCGCCCCGGCGTGCCGCCCTGCGCCGATCCCATCTGCGTGACGAGGAAGCCCCCGTTGGGGAGCGGCAGGAAGTCGTCGGTGATGCTGGAGTTCAGGGCGTTCGTCGAGAAGAGGAACACCGGGTGCCGGGCGTTCGAGACATCGAAGAAGAAGATGCTGTTCTGCCCCGAGAGCAGGCTGAGCAATCCGCCGCACGCGAGCACGTCCTTTTCGACGGAGAGGTGACAGTGGTGCGGCTCGTTACCCACATTGCCCGGGGGCGGGAGAGGCACCGTCCGGAGCACTCGCCCGTAGTTGCGGGAGTGCTCGTTGAAGTCGATGACCGCCAGGAAGTCCGGGTGCACTCGCGCCTGGTCTCCGGCCCAGATGTAGAGGGTCTTCTCGCGATGGTCGCCGTCTTCCCGTCGATCATCGCGCGCCTGAGCAACGCCAACGCTCAACCAACCGAGCGCCAAGGCTGCAAAGCCCGTCAGTGCTGTCTGGCGAATCCAAGTGGTGTTCATGTCTGGCCTCCTCTTCTGGACAAGGTCTTGTCCATCCCTCGCGGCTCGGAGAAGTCAAAGGGTCTTGGCTGCGCCTCGCCGCCTCCGGTCGGTTGACTCCCTAACACTCAAGTCCCGTGCCGGCGGTGGCTCTCGGGCCGCAATCGACCCAACAGTTCGGAATGTTTAGGTTCTTTCCCGATGGGCCAGCACGCGCAGTAGTTTCGAGCGGACGGCGCCCACCAAAAGCGGCGGCACCCTCCGGATCCGGTGGGCGGATGACGAATTGACCGGCTCAGCGCCGAGGATCTTGGCGGTGGATTCCGAGTCGTTGCATGCGCCGGCGCAGGGTGCTCGGAGAGAGGCCCAGGGCCGCAGCGGCACCCTGCCTTCCCTCGATCTTCCAGAGGGTGTCCTCCAGAGCACGGACGATGCAGTCGGTCTCCGCCTCGGCGAGGGTCTTTGTGCGCGTGATTCCGCGCCCGGCGGCCGGCGGCAGGGCAAGCGCGTCCATCAGGTGAAGTGTCGGGCCCTGGGTATGGATGACGGCCCGTTCCATCACGTTCTCGAGTTCCCGGACGTTGCCGGGCCAGGGGTAGTTGGTAAGGGCCTGCATCACCTCCCCCGGGACCGCGTGGATGGCCTTGCCGGCCTTCCGCGAAAACCTCTGGACGAGCGAACCCACGAGAAGCGGGATGTCTTCCCGGCGCTCGCGGAGCGGCGGCACGGTGAACTGGAACACCTGCAACCGATAATAGAGATCGGGGCGAAACCGACCGGTTCCGACGTCCTGCTCGAGGTTGCGATTGGTCGCCGCGATGACTCGGACGTCGGCCTTGAACGTTCGGGGGTTCCCCAGCCGCTCGAACTCGCCGTCCTGGAGCACCCGGAGCAGCTTGGTCTGCAGTTCGAGCGGAAGCTCGCCGATCTCATCGAGAAAGAGCGTTCCGCCGTGGGCCACCTCAAACCGCCCCACCTGCCTGGCATGGGCCCCTGTAAAGGCGCCCCTCTCGTGGCCGAAGAGCTCGCTCTCGATCAGGTTCGCCGGCAGGGCGGCACAGTTCACCTTCACCAGGGGCCGATCCTTGCGGCGGCTCCACTGGTGAATGGCCCGGGCGAGCAGTTCCTTCCCCACGCCCGTTTCGCCGAGGAGCAGGACCGTGGCGTCCGAGGGGGCCACCTGCGCGGCCTTGGAGAGGATGTCCTTGATCGCGGCGCTTTCGCCGACGATCTCACCGAAGTTGTGAATTCCCTTGATTTCCTCCCGGAGGCATCGGTTCTCTTCCCGGAGCTGCCGTTGGAGCGTCTTGATCTCTGAGAGAGCCGCCTGCAGCGACTGGTCCGCCCGCTCGAGCTCCTGTATCTTCTGCTTCAACTGCGCGTTGGACGTTTCCAGAGCGGCGAAACACTCATCCGCCGGTCGCTCCGCCTCCTGGTGGGCGCTTTGAAGGCCTTCTCGGTCTTGCTCCCGTTCGGTATCGCCGAGGAACCTGCGCGACCCGGTCCGTTGCCAGGGGGTATCGTCGGCGAGCCAAGACTCCTGGGGAGAGGTACAGGGAGTCTCCCCCGGCTCCGTCGGCGTTGCGATCCGGGGGTCGGGTCCGTCCTCGGCGCGTGGTTCGTGACATTCCAGCCCCTCGCGGGCCCCATCGCGTCTGCGATGGCTTGATCCTCTCCTCACTCGTTTCCCTCGCCTTCCGCGCCGCGGACTCCTCCCCGGAACCACCCGGCGGTCTCCCCAGGCCGCGTCCGGAGGACGGTGATGTCCCCTAACGGCGCGCCGTTCCCTTCTCCGGTCTGAAAGGAGAGCTCCACCCGAGCCGGAGTCCTCACGGAGCTTCAGTCTGACAAGACGTCGCGTGGGGTCAAGCGAAACCCAGGTCATGGCGAAGGGCTCACGCACGGAAGCGGCCGGCGCGGTCAACCTCCTCGTACGGGTCAGGCTCCGCCCTGCTCCTTCACCGCGAGGCCGAACCGGAGGCGCGCGTGCGGCTGCTGCTCGTTGCGGCCGTCGCGGCCATGAATGCCGCAGAGCTCAGCCTCACCCTCCACGTGGACGTCCACGGGTCCTTCAACTTCCTGGGGCGCACCCTGAAGTTGGCAGCTGCGGTACTTCTTGAAGCCCAGGGGCGGGCCGGGACGTCCGGGACGCCCCACGTCTGGTGCAGGCCCTGGAACGCGAACTGGCGGCCCTGGAAGAGCACCTTTCGGCGTACCTCCCCGCAGCGGAGCCTGACGGTCCCTGAAAAAGCACCGCAACGCAGCACGCGCACCCTGTCGTCTTGCCAACCCCGCGCCTTGACTTCCTCCCCTTTCGGGTCAGCCTTCGCCCGTCGACTCTCCACGTTTCAGGGGCTGATCAGGAGGCTGTCATGCTGTCGCTGGACGTCAACGGAAAGCCCTATCAGGTCGATGCGGACGCGGATACGCCGCTGCTGTGGGTGCTCCGCGAGCATCTCCAACTTACCGGGACGAAGTTCGGGTGCGGCATCGGGATGTGCGGCGCCTGCACCGTGCACGTGGACGGAAAGGCCGAACGGTCGTGCCAGATCCCCGCGTGGAAGGCGCAGGGGCAGAAGATCACCACGATCGAGGGTCTGCCCGAGGACCACCCGGTGAAGGTGGCCTGGATCCAGGAGCAGGTACCCCAGTGCGGGTACTGTCAGTGCGGTCAGATCATGGAAGCCTCGGCGCTGCTCGCCGCGAACCCGCGCCCCACCGATGACCAGATCGTCGACGCCATGGAGGGAAACGTCTGCCGGTGCGGAACCTACCCCCGGATCAAGCAGGCGATCCGGCGAGCCGCCGGGGCCGTCCCGGGCAAAGGAGGGTGAGCCATGCGCACCGACGTTTCTCGCCGCGAGTTTCTCCAGACGTCGCTGGCCGGCGGCCTCACGGTCGCGGTCGCCTCCACCGGGCTCGGCTTTCGCCTCTTCTCCTCAGCGGAAGCAGCAACGGAGTTCAGCCCCAGCGTCTGGCTCCGGGTGGCGCCGGACGGCGTCGTCACGATCTACTGCAACAAATCCGAGATGGGCCAGGGGATCCTCACCACGTCGGCGATGATCGTGGCCGACGAGCTCGGAGCCGACTGGAAGAAGGTCCGCGTGGAGGAGGCCCCCGCCGCAGACGCCTACAAGGACCCGGTGTGGGGCTTCCAGGGCACCGGCGGCAGCACCAGCGTGCGTCACATGGAAGCGCCGCTCCGGAAGGCCGGGGCGGCCGCCCGGGAGATGCTGGTGGCGGCAGCAGCCCGGGAGTGGGGCGTAGCCGAGGCCGAGTGCCGGGCCGCCGACGGCACCGTGGTGCACAGTCCTTCCCATCGCATGGCCACCTACGGGGCGCTGGCCGAGAAGGCGGCCCGCCTGCCGGTCCCCGCGAGTCCCGCGCTCAAGGAGCCCGGTGAGCTCCGACTGATGGGGACCCCCGTCGCCCGGGTGGACGTACCGGCGAAGGTCGCCGGCACGGCCGCCTTCGGCATCGACACGTTCCGCCCCGAGCAGCTCTACGGGGCGGTGGCTCGTCCTCCGGCCTTCGGCGCGACGCCCTCCTCCTTCGATCGGGAGGCCGCGACCAAGGTGAAGGGGGTGCGGAAGGTCGTCGAGATTCCGCAGGGGATCGGGGTCTGTGCCGATACCCCCTCCGCGGCCTGGAAGGGGCGAGACGCCCTGGCGACGACGTGGAGCGGCGCGGCGCTGCCGACCCTGGACACCCGAGCCGTCGAGGAGCGGTTCGGAGAGTCCCTGAAGAAATCCGGGGTCGTAGCCAGAAATGACGGGGACGTCGAGGCGGCGCTCGCCAAGGCGGCCAGGCGGGTCGAAGCGACCTATGCGCTGCCCTATCTCGCGCACTTCACGATGGAGCCCATGAACTGCACGGCCCACGTCCAGGCCGACCGGTGCGACGTGTGGGCCCCCACGCAGAACCAGTCCGGGGTCCATGGGCTGGCCCAGAAGATCTCCGGGCTTCCCGCCGAGAAGGTCTTCGTCCACACCACCTATCTGGGGTGCGGTCTCGGACGCCGCTTCGAGACGGACTTCGTGGCAGAGGCGCTGGAGCTCTCGAAGAAGAGCGGCCGCCCGGTCAAGGTCCTCTGGACCCGAGAAGAGGACATCCAGCACGACTTCTACCGTCCGGCGATCCGGGCCTCCCTTCGGGCGGGGCTGGACGCGGACGGCCGGCCCGTGGCCTGGGCCAACCGCATCGCCGCTCCCTCCATCTGGGCGAGGGTCAACCCGGGCCAGATGAAGGACGGCGTGGACTCGGCCGCGGTCGAGGGCGTCGAGGACACGCCCTACCGGATTCCCAACTTCCGGGTGGAGTACGTGCAGGTGGACCTCCCGATCCCAGTGGGGTTCTGGCGGTCCGTGGGCAACTCGCACAACGGGTTCGTCATGGAGAGCTTCGTCGACGAACTGGCCCACGCCGCCGGCCGAGACCCGCTGGAGTTCCGGCTGAGCCTCCTCCCCGACGGCGCGCGCTCCCGCCGCGTGCTGGACCTCGTCGCCGAGAAGTCCGGCTGGGGCAAGCCCCTCGCGAAGGGCCACGCCCGGGGCATCGCCCAGCACCTGTCCTTCGGGTCGGCGGTGGCCGAGGTTGTGGAGGCCTCCGTCGACGTGGAGACGGGCAGGATCACCTTGCATCGAGTGGTCTGTGCCGTCGACTGCGGTCCAGCCGTGAACCCCGACACCGTGAAGGGCCAGATCATGGGCGGCGCCATCATGGGCCTCAGCGCGGCCTTGAAGGAGAAGGTGGAGTTTTCCAAGGGAGGGGTGACGTCGGGAAACCTGGACGATTACGACCTCCTGCGCATGGACGAGGCCCCAGACGTCGAGGTGTCCATCGTTTCAAGCCGGGACCCCATCGGCGGCGTCGGGGAGCCCGGCCTGCCTCCTGCAGCGCCGGCGCTTGCCAACGCGGTGTTCGCGGCAACCGGCGCGCGACTTCGCACACTGCCCCTGAGCCCTGCGGCGGTGCGGGCCGCCGTCAAGGGGTAGAGCAGGAGCCGAGCGACCTCTCCCACCCCTCGTACCGTCGGACTCGCTGCCCGGCGGCCTCGAGAGTTTTCATCTGCGCTGAAGAGCCCGCTCTACCCCCTCGAGCAGGTCGTCTTCGCTGAAGGGCTTTCGGACCACCGGGGCCCCGGGATCGAGCTCCGGAGCCAGGTCGTAGCGGCCGGTCACGAAGAGGACTGGCGTCGTCGGGGAGCAGCTCTTGAGCAATCGGTGGACGGTCCCACCGTCGAGGGAGGGGAGCAGCAGGTCGAGCACCGCGAGCCCGTAACGGCGGCCGGCAGCGCTCAGGAGCTCGAAGGCCTCGAGACCCGAGGCGGCCCGCACCGTCGTGTAGCCGCGAGCGCGGAGCACATCCTCCTCGAACCGCGCGGTGGCGTCCTCGTCCTCCACGATGAGGATCGCGTCCTGGACGAGCGGGTGGCCCGACGTCGCCGGGTCCACCGGCTCCTCGGCGTGGGAGCGGTCGCCGAGCGAGAACGTCAGCTGAAAGACCGTACCCGGCCCGTCGGGGTTCGGCCGTACCGAGACGTCCCCGCCCCACTCCCGCATCGCCGCGTGGACCATGGCCAGACCGAGCCCGCTCCCCTTTCCCACGGGCTTCGTCGTGAAGAAGGGCTCGAACACCCGCTCTTGGATCGCAGAGGGGATCCCCGTGCCGGTGTCACAGACCTCCAGGAGGACCCGCTCCATGCCTTGGGAGTCGGTCGAACGCCTCGCGGCAAACGAGAGCGTCCCACCGGTCGGCATGGCGTCGTGGGCGTTTCGGATGAGATTGAGAAGGGCGGCCGTCAGCACCGACCGATCGGCCAGGACACGCGGGAGTCCCTCGGGGACCTGGGTGCGGATGCGGATGTTTCGGGGCACCGTGTAGCCGAGAAGGGGGGTCAGATCGCGGAGAACCTCGGACAGGTCCACGGCCTGGGGCTCACCGGGAAACTGCCGGGCCACTTCGAGCAACCGTCTCGTCAGGTCGCCGCCGCGCTTGCACAGGGTCCGGATTCTGCTGAACTCCTCTTCCGCGCCGTCGTCGGTCACCCGTGCCGAGGCCGCGTGGAGGCAGCCCAGAATGGCCCCGAGGAGATTGTTGAAGTCGTGCGCGACGCCTCCGGCCAGCTGCCCGACGGCCTCCAGGACCTGGCTGCGTCGAAGCTGACGCTCCAGGTCCCGCTTCTCCTCCTCGGCGCGGATCCGGGCGGCGATATCCTGCTCCAACGCCCTCTTGGCCACCTCCAACTCCGCGGTGCGTTCCCGCACGCGACGCCCCAACTCGTCCTGCATTCCCCGGAGCGCCTCCTCCGCCTGCTTCCGTGCCGTCACGTCGAACTGAGCGCTCATGATGGCGGGCTGGCCCCGGAACCGGATGAGCTGGGCCGCGAAGGACATCCACACCGTCCCCCCGGAGAGCCGACGCATCTCGATGTCCACCGCGGACGCCGAGCCGTCGCGCCGAAGCTGCTCGACGATCGCCCGTCGCGCCTCCGGGGTCACGTAGAGGTCGGGGGTGAGGACGATCCGCTCGGTCTCGGGATCGAAGCCGTAGAACGCGTACGCGCTTCGGTTGGCGAAGAGAACCTCGCCCTCTCCGGGAGTGGTCACGGTGATGGGAAACGGAGCGGCCTCCAAGATCCCGTGAAGGGTGTCTTCATCGAGCGGCAGCTCCTCCGCCAGCTTCCGTTTCGTGATGTCGCGGAAGGAACCGGAGTGGTAGAGGGGAGATCCGTCCGCGGCGAGGACCGTCGTGTTCCCGTGGCTGACCCACAGGAAGGCCCCGTTGGCCTTGCGCAGCCGGTACTGGAGGCTCCACAGGCGCCGGCCGTCGTTCTCGCCCGGCTCGGAGGGAGAAAAAGCAGCAGACAGTGACTGCCGGTCTCTCGGGTGCACCTGCGCCAGGAACCGCTCGAGGCAGTGGCCGAGGAAGTCCTCTCCTCGAAGCCCGGTGAGCGCGTCGAATTCCCCGCCCAGGTAGTCGAAGCGGTCCGTAACGGCGTCGTAGCTGTAGACGACGTCCTGCGAGTGGGCGAGGGCCTCGGAGAGGCGTTGAGCGAGCGGAATCCCTGCGAGCGGGGCGGCGTCCCTGGCGGCCATCGGAACACCTCCCCCGGGGATCTCCGAAGCACTGAGCGGTGTTTGAAGTTCCCGAAGTCTATCGTTCTGCTTTGACGCTGTCAGTGGAAAAGGTCTTCCGGCCGCCGGGCGGAGCGGGGACGAGCACACAGGACGATGGAGTCCCATCTTTCGCACTTGCAGGAGAACCTCTCATGGGTGGTTTCCTTGAAATAGGCCGGCCGATAGGGGTAGAAGGGGCAGGGTCGAGGGTGGAGATCCGCGGTTCCGGGGGAGCCCCCGCGCTGCCGCCATCGCTCCACGAGCCACTTTCTGCCTCCATAGCCGGCTCGCCGCTTGCTAACGCCCAGGGGGGCCCATGCCACACGGTCCAAACGAGCGAGAGACGCGAGCGCGACGCATCGACCCCCAGCTTGCGCGCGCGGGGTGGGGGTCGGCCGATCGTCGCCTGTTGGAGGAGTACCTCCTCTCTGGTGACGTGTCTCGCACAAGAGAAGACCCGAGTGACCACGACGAGCGGGGCCGAGAGTTCGCCGACTACGCGCTCCTCGACCGCCTCGGCCGGCCGGTCGCCATCGTGGAAGCCAAGCGCTCCAGCCGAGATGCACTCGCCGGCGAGCGCCAGGCCGCCGACTACGCCGACGCACTCCGCGCCCAGCACGGCGTCGACCCGTTCATCTTCCTCGCGAACGGCGACGAGATCTGGTTCTGGCACCGGAAGCTCTACCCACCCAGGAAGGTCAGCGGCTTCTTCACCGAGGAAGACCTGCTGCGCCTCGCACACCTCGACAAGTTCGGCAAGCCGCTCACGGGCGAGATGCCACTCGAACGCATCATCGACCGCGCCTATCAAATCGAAGCGGTCAAGACCGTGGCCGAGCGGATCGAGGCGGCCCAGCGCCGCTTCCTCATGGTGCTCGCCACCGGCACCGGCAAGACCCGCGTCGCCGTCGCCCTGGTCGAGTTGCTCCAGCGCCAGGAGCGCATCCAGCGCGTCCTCTTCCTTGCCGACCGACGGGAGCTCGTGAAGCAGGCCCTCGGGGCTTTCAAGGAGCACCTGCCCGGCGCACCGCGCGCCTGGATCGAGGGCGGGACCATCGACAAAGACGCCCAGATCCACTTCGCCACCTATCCGGGCATGATGTCGCTCTACCAGCGCCTCTCCCCCGGGTACTACGACCTCATCATCGCCGACGAGAGCCACCGCTCCATCTACGAGAAAGGGAGCTACGGAGGCCTCTTCGACCACTTCGACTCGTTTCTTCTGGGTTTGACGGCCACGCCGACCGACTTCCTGGACCACAACACGTTCCAGCTCTTCGACTGTCCGGACGGCTCGCCCACCGTCTACTACGGCTACGACGAGGCGGTGCGGGACAAGCACCTCGTCCCCTACCGGCCGGTCCACGTCGCCCGCACCGGATTCCAAATCGAGGGACTGAAGCCCGGCGAGCTGCCCGACGAGGTACGCCGGCAGGTCCGGGAGCAGGGCGTCGACCCCGAGCAGTTCAGCTTCGAGGGGTCGGAGCTGGAGCGCAAGGTCACGAACAGCGGCACCAACGACGCCATCGTCCGGGAGTTCATGGACAACTCGATCAAGGACGCCGTCGGCACGCTGCCCGCGAAGACCATCGTCTTTGCCGTGTCCCACAAGCACGCCCTGGAGCTCTACAAGAGCTTCAACCGCCTCTATCCCGACCTCCAACGGAAGGGTCTCGCCAAGGTCATCGACAGCCGAATGGAGCGGGCCGAAAAGACCCTCGACGACTTCAAGAACAAGAACTTCCCCCGCGTGGCGATCTCGGTGGACATGCTCGACACGGGCATCGACGTACCCTCCATCCGAAACCTCGTCTTCGCCAAGCCGGTCTTCAGCAAAGTGAAGTTCTGGCAGATGCTCGGCCGCGGCACCCGCACCTGGACCGACCCGGTCAGCGGGCAGAAGAAGGCGGACTTCCTGGTCATCGACCACTGGGACAACTTCGACTACTTCCAGGTCAACAAGGACGGCCGTGCTGGAGCGGTGTCCGAGCCGTTGCCTTCGCGGCTCTTCCGCCTGCGTCTGGAGAAGCTCCAGATCCTGTTGGGACGCGGCGACGAGCCGTCCGTCGCCCACACGGTCCGGCAGCTACGCAATCTGGTCGGCACCTTGCCGTTAGAGAACGTCAACGTGGCTCCGCACGCCGAAGAGATCCGGCTCCTCGCCGGGAGCGACGAGCCCTGGCTCTCCCTGACCGACGACAGCGCCTCTCACCTTTCCCACACCGTCGCGCCGCTCCTGCGCTTCGCCGAGGCCGGCTCGTACCCGGAGCTCCAGTTCGAGAACCAGACCGAGCAGCTCGCTCTCGCGCACCTGCGGGCCGATGCCGGAGAGATCGAGAAGCTCCGCGACCGCATCACCGAACACCTCTCGCTGCTCCCGACCAATCTCCCCGAGGTCCGGCCGCACCTCGAAGCCCTCGCCGCCGCCCGGAGCGACGCCTTCTGGGGCAATCTCACCTGCCCCCGCATCATGCAGCTCCAGGAGACCTTTGCGCCGCTCATGCGCTTTCGAAACCGCCGCCCGGCGGGCACCTTCGTCCGCCTCTCGCTTGCCGACCCGGTCAAGCGGCGCCACTGGATCCTCTACGGACCGTCCGGTGAGGGCGCCTTTGCCGAGACCTACCGCGCCCAGGTGGAGGCCCTCGTCAAGGACCTCGCCGGAGACAACCCGGCGCTCCAGCGGCTGCAGCGGGGCGAAGAGCTCACGTCTGACGACATTGAAGCCATCGCCGCCGCGCTGAACGGCCCGGACCTCTTCGTGACCGAGGAACGCCTGCGCGAGGCCTACCACCAGCCCAAGGCCAGCCTCGCCGACTTCCTGCGCCACATCCTGAACGTCTCGACGCTTCCCTCCCGGGAGGAGTCGATCTCGCGGGCCTTCGACGAGTGGGTTCGCCGGCATCCCCAGCTCACTGCTACCCAGCTCATGTTCGTCCGCACCTTGCGAAAGGCCGTCATGCAGAAGGCCGCGATCACCTCACTCGAGGCCTTGCGAAGGCCGCCGTTCTCCACCATCGGAGACCCCGAACAACTCTTCCCGAAGCCGGAGCTCTCGGAGCTCTTCGAGCTCATCCACGCCGTCGCCGCCTGAGGAATCTTCATGCTCTCACCGCAGCTCCGCCGCAAAGTCCACGACCTCTGGTCGCTCTTCTGGGCGTCCGGCCTGTCGAATCCGCTGGTCGCCATCGAGCAGATCACCTACCTGCTCTTCATCCGGCAGTTGGAAGCCCTGGACCGCGCCCGCGTGGCGGCCGGCAAAACCTCCATCTACGCCAGGCGCCCGACTGATCCGGAGGGCGCCGACTTCGAGAAGTGCGCCTGGTCCTACATTCGGCAGAATCCGTCCTTCCAGCTCCTCAACGACACGGTCTTCCCGTGGCTGCGCAGCCTGGAAGACCGCGTCGGCCCGGCGCAGAACGGTGACACCACCCTCGGCCGCATCTCCGGCCGGCTGAGCGACGCCTACTTCATCCTCGACGTAAACAAGGCCGAGACCCTGAAGCGCGCCGTCAGCCTGATCGACGACCTCTTCCGCCAGCTCGACACCCGCTCGGTCAACTCCGACATCATGGGCGACATCTTCGAGTACCTGCTCGAAGAGGTGAAGGAGTCCGGCAAGAACGGCCAGTTTCGCACGCCCCGTCACGTCATCCGTTTCATGGTGCAGCTGCTCAAACCCGAGCTCGGGAAGACGATCCTCGATCCGGCCTGCGGCTCGGGCGGCTTCCTGCTCAATTCGCTGCTGAACTGGAAGGCCCAGCACACCGACAAGGACGTGCTCCGCCTCGAATGGGACGGCGCGCCGCACGATGTCCTTCCCGTCTGGCCCGAGGGCGAGCAGCACAACTTCAGCGGCCTCTTCCGCGGCTACGATAACGACCGCACCATGGTCCGCATCGCCTGGATGAACCTCATTCTCCATGACCTCGAGTCCCCCGAGGTCCACCAGCTCGACTCGCTGAGCAAGCGGCTCAAGGACGACGAAAGCGGCACCTACGACTACATCCTCGCCAACCCGCCCTTCACCGGCAGCGTGGACGAAGGCGACCTGAGCGAGAACCGGCAGCGCTTCCCCCGCACCGGCAAAGGCGCCGTGCCCCTCACCACCAAGAGCGAGCTGCTCTTCGTCTGGCTCATGCTCGACCTGCTGAAGATCGGCGGCCGCGCCGCCGTCATCGTGCCGGACGGCGTGCTGTTCGGCTCCACCAAGGCGCACCGCGAGCTGCGCCGCCAGCTCTTATTCGAGAACACCCTCGAAGCCGTCGTCTCGCTGCCGGCCAACATGTTCCAGCCCTACTCGGGCGTGAAGACCTCGATCCTGGTCTTCCAGAAGGCGGGCGACGCCGTGGCCGCCGGCTCGGAGCCGCGGACGCGGGAGATCTGGTTCTACGAGGTCAGCGACGAGGCCTTCTCGCTGGATCAGAAGCGCAAGGCGCGCTACGGACAGGACAACGACCTCTCGGACGCGCTGGTCAAGTTCGACGCCTGGAACCGCTACCGCCAGGGAGAAGCCGGGGACGAGACCGGCCGGAGCCTCGCGGAGCTCCGCGCTGCCGCCGTGGCCCGCGACTACCACCAGCCCGACTACTGGGAAGAGCGCTGGCGCAGCGTAGACGACGACTTCCTGAAGCTCTTCCCGGACAAGGCCGGCGACAAGGGCCATACCTATCCGCTGCACGAGCTGTGGCCGCAAGGCTTTCCCTTTGAGCCGGCTGACCCGCGAGGCGCGCGCCAGTACGACGACGCTGTGCTCGTCCGCGTTCGACCCGAGTTCGAGGCGAACCTCCAGCGGCTCGTCGACCAGACGGTCCACCACGCCTACGCTTCCGCCCGCAAGCCCGACCCGGAGAAGGCCCTCGCCGTCGCCGAGAAGAACGTCAAGGCGGTGGTCACCCAGCTCAACAAGGCGGCCCGCGACGGCGGGCTCCTCGATCGAGACTTCGACCAGTTCGGGCAGAACGCCCTCAAGACCGTGCTCAAGGAGGCCACCGGCAAGGTCAAGGAGTGGGCCTCGGCCGTGCCCGTCCCGGACAAGAAGCCCAGGACCGCGCCCGCCGAGCCTGACGCGGACGAAGCGGCCAAGGCCCTCGCGCCGCTGCTCACCCAGTTCGCGAAGCTCGACGGCTACAACGTGTGGCGCCGAAGCGCCGAACCCAAGCCTCACGGCGGCAAGCTCACAACGGCTGAGGACGGCGAGTCCAAACGCGAGCCGACGCTCCTTAGTTGGATCGTGCCGGTTCGCCAGTGGGCGGAGCTGGGAAGCTGGGGTGAGGACCCCAAGACCGGGGAGCCGATCGCCAAGCCCACGCACCAGGAGGGCGTCCCCGACCCCGCGTACCTCGCTTGGCTGCGCGACACCCTGAAGGTCTTCGACGACGACGCCACAGTAAAGGGCGACTTCCTCGACCGTCTCGATCCCGATTGCCTCGAAGCTCTCGACTTCAACCTCTCCGCGGGCCGCCACAAGCCCTTCGTCTTCGACGCCGGCCAGCACCGGCCGCCTACCGAGCTCATCGGGGAGTTGCAGGCGATCCATGGGGAAGTGCAGAGGCGGCTAGGGAAGTTGCTTGCGATGGTCGAGGGACGGGAATGATGTCCGCCATGCCTCGATCCTGGGGGTTGGTGAAGCTGGGCGATCTAACCCTGCCCGTGGAACGAAAGGACCCGCGATCGCTGTTCGGCGACACGTTCCACTACATCGACATCTCCGCCGTAGGCAACGTGTCAAAGCGAGTGGTCGGCGACACAGCACTTAAGGTCGATGAGGCACCAAGCCGGGCGCGGCAGGTCGTGTATCCGGGCGACGTTCTTGTCTCCACGGTCCGTCCCGGTCTAAACGCCGTCGCGACCGTTCCGGCTCACCTGACGGATACGATCGCATCCACCGGATTCTGTGTCCTTCGACCGCGATCCGACATGCTGTTGCCGTCCTATCTCTTTCATTTCGTCACGACCGATCCATTCGCCCAGGTCCTTGTTTCCCGGCAGAAAGGCGGCGCCTACCCTGCCGTGACCGACGATGACGTTCGGTCGGTCTCGATCCCCCTCCCGCCCCTGGGCGAGCAGCAGCGGATCGTGGAGATCCTGCAAGAAGCCGAGGAGATCCGCCGTCTCCGCGCAGAAGCCGAGGCCAAGACGGCTGAACTGATCCCTGCGATGTTCTTTCAGTCTTTCGGAGATGAAGCGGATCGATTTCAGAACAGGCCTCTGCGGGAATTAGTGTACGAATTCAGATATGGCACTTCGCAATCGTCTGGTGACACCGGAGCAACCACTCTGAGAATCCCAAACATCCTCGGAGATCGGATAAGCTTCGATGACTTGGTCAACGTGAACGAAAGCGAAGAGTCGGTTGAACGGCTTCAACTCAAGACAGGCGACATGCTGTTCGTCCGAACAAACGGAAATCCAGAATACATTGGACGTTGTTGCGTTTTCGATGAAGAAGATGCAGTGCGCGAAACTGGCCCGGGTAGGCCAGTGATCTTCGCATCCTATCTTATCAGGGCCCGTCTCCGATCGAATCATATACGGCCATGGTTTCTGCATGCTTACCTAAGGAGCCCTTTGGGTCGTGCCAGAGTGTTGAAGCAGGCACGGACCGCTGCTGGTCAATACAACATCAACATCGAAGGTCTCGGGGCTATACAAGTGCCAGTACCTCCAATAGACCTTCAAGACAGGTTCCTCCTGGCGGCAACGGAAGCTCAACAGATTCGGGAGTTCGTCCGCCGCTCAGGAGCACAAATGGCGGCGTTGTCCAGGACCCTTTTCGCTCGCGCTTTCTCCGGCCAACTCACTGCGGCCTGGCGCGACTCGTATCAGGAACTGCTCGCACACGAAGCCCAAGACCGCGACGCCGCCCTCAAACAGGCGGGCGCGACGATCTCCCGTCTCCGCCGACCCACGATGCAGGACGAGATCGATGCCATGTTGCGGGACCGCACCGATGGCATCTACTCGGAGCTCAATCGAGAGCAGCGCCTCCTCTTGCGCGAGATCCAGCGCATGGCGGGCGGCGTCCCTTACGCGCGGTATTTCTCCGCCCAGCAGTTGAGCGACTATCTTCGGGAAGGCCCGCTGCACCGAAACCCGCAGGCCGTCGAAGGGCACCTCGCCGTCTTGGCCGCCCGCGGCCTCGTCGTCCCCGTGAGCCGGGAGGAGCAGACGGAGGACACGGGCGAGTTCGTCTTCGGCAACGCCTACCGCCTGCCGCTGGACGACTACGAACCGCGCGAAGGCGAGGAGGGCGAGCCGCGGGTCGGGGACCATGCCCGGCTCCGCGAGTTGGAGCGGCTGGCCGCCCAGTTGGAGAAGGAACGCGCGCTCCCATGAGACTGCGCTACCTCCACCTCCCGCGCTGTGGCCCGCTCACCGACACGTCGATCGTGTTCGGGCGGGAGGATCTCATCACCAAGACCCTGAACCTGCCCCGCAGGGGCTCGCTCAACTTCCTGGTGGGCGTGAACGGGAGCGGCAAATCTTCGATTCTACGTGCGCTCTACCGCACGTTCCGCTCCCTGAGCCGCCGCGAGCTGCCTGCCCTCCCCGTGACCTTGGCGTGGGATCGGACGCTGGGCGGCGGGGAGACCGGAACGGCGTTCCTCCATTACTCCAACCGGAAGGACGCCACCTCGTTCTTCGCGACCTGCAAGCCGGTGCCCGGCTCGGCGCGACGTCAGGATTGGGAGGAGATCACCGCAGCGCTGACCCGGGGTGAGCCGCACTCGATGGTGGAATGGGTCGAGCCAGCCGCCATGGGCCCCGGCTTCGAGACGAGCTCCCAACTCTTCGCGCGTTTGCCCAAACGCCTCATCGCCTACACCTCCGGCGCTGTGGATCCCTGGGAGCAGCTCGATCATCCAGTCTTCGGCGGGGGGCTCCAGGAAGAAGGCCAGCACCAGCCCGAAGACGAACGCCCGGCGGGCTGGTGCATCGAGCGGGAATGGGACGAAGAGCAGCCCGTCCGCCTCTCGAACCTGCTCACGCGCTATGCCCTCAAAGCGAGCGGAACCGTCCAGACCCTGCCGGGCGCCGGTCAGGTGGGCGAGCTGAGCAGCGAGACCGTGGAACGGCTGCGGCAGGAACTGGGGCCGTTGGACGCGATCCGCCAGAAGGTCCTCATGAACCAGGCGTCTCGCACGGGGGGAGAGGGCGACGCCTACTTCCGCATCCAGCCCCAGCATCTGCGTTTCGCGGGTATCACGCTGGGCCTCTGGCAAGCGGCCAAGGAGCTCGCCGGCCAGACCGAAGAGGGCCGGCAAGAAGCCCTGCGGAGCGCCTTCCTCCAGCAGCGCGCTTCCGACGGTCAGGCGAAGGACGCCCGCCGGGTGCTCAACGAGATCGACTGGTTCTGGCCCACGCACCTGAGCCTCACCTACCGGGACGCCGACGACCGCGTCAGTCCCCAGCAACATCGGGAGCTGCTCTGCCTGATAGCCCTGGCCGATGAGGTCATCTCCCAGCCCCTCGGCCGTCAGCGCGCCGTCCTGTCGTTGGGGCCGTCCGACGGGATCAGCCTCTCAGAGAAGCTCAAAGAAGCCTTCCCCTTCGGCATCCCGAGCAAGGCCGTCGAGCAGATCGCCGAGCGGGTGGAAGGCTGCAAGACGGGCGCGGAGGCCTTTCTTCGCATCCTGAGCGCCGACCAGGACCTCGACTCCACGCCGATGGACGTCTTCACCCGCCTGCGAGACTGGGAACGCACGGGCCTCCTCGAAGAGATCACGCTCACCGTGAAGCGTCTCCACCGCCCCGAGCCTGCCGACGGAGAAGAGCCCGACGACACCCTCGTCACCTACGATCAGCTGAGCGATGGCGAGCAGATGCTCCTCGGCCGCATGGGCCTGCTCTTCCTCCTGCGAGGCCAGGACGGCTCCCTGCTCCTCCTCGACGAGCCCGAGACCCACTTCAACGATGTGTGGAAGCGCGAGATCGTCGAGATGGTGGACCTGGGGCTCCTGAACTCCACCGACGCCAACGTCCTCATCGCCACCCACACGAGCATCGCCCTCACCGACGCCTTCGCCGCGGAAGTCACCGTGCTGGACAAGACAGACGCGGGAGTCACTGCGCGAGGCGTGTCCGGGGGGCTCTTCGGCACGGACCCCGGCGAAGTCACCATGAATCTCTTCCGCGCCGACAGCAGCACCGGTAGCCGCGCCGTTGACCTGCTCGACAGGCTGCTGAAGACGGACTGGAAGGGACGAGAGGCAGAGTTGGAAGCCGTCTTGGACGTCCTGGGCAGCAGCTTCCACCGGGCGGAACTGCGGGCTGTCCTCAAGCAGCTTCAGAAAGACAACGATGGCGCTGCACCCGGTTAGGTTGCCGAGAAGCGCGGTTCACCTCTTCAGGGTCGTGGCGCTCCAGAGGCGGCTGTTGAAGGCTCTGGCCGATCCGGCCTTAAACCCGAATACCGTCAACACGGCCTGGGTTCAGAGCGTCTGGAGCCGGCTGGATCCAGAGTGGGTGAGGAAGTTCTGTCTCGGCGGCCAAGAAGGTCGGATCCAATCCATCGCCCAAGCCTCCCCGGTAGCACGGCAAGCACTCTATGAAGAATTCTGCCGACAGCATCACGTTCCAGCCATGCTCGAGGCGGGCGGGGATTTCAAAGACTTAGGCGACTTGCCCGACTTCACCGTGGAGTTGAAGGAAGCCGTGACCGAATTCCTCGGCCGGTGCTACAAGCTGTTTAGCGACAACGCAGGGCGAAGATGGAACGGATACGAGTTAAACAGCAGCCGTTCCATCACCAATCGAGCCTACAAGGACGATTTCTGCAGCGACTACCCGACTAAGGTTGTGTGCCCTTACTGTGACGGTGAGATTGGAACTCCGGAACTGGATCACTACCTCTACAAGTCCGGCTTCCCGCTGCTCGCCTGCTCTCCCTGGAATCTCATTCCCGTCTGCGGCTCGTGCAATGACGTCGTCACCGGGAAGGGAAGTCGGCCGGCCATCACGCTCGGGCCGCCGCGGTCAACTGACAATTGGCTCCACCCGTTCGCTCGGCCGGCTTCCGACGAGGTCACCATTCGCCTGACTGGGGCCCCGCAAAACTCGATTCCTCAACTGCACTCTTTGGATGCGGCCGAGCAAATACGGCTCTCGAACCACACTGACCTGATCCGATCACTCTCGCGACGATGGACGAGGATCGCGGCCGCCAGCTTTGACGTCCTCGTGGCGGAAGTGAATCGAAACCAGACCGCCGCTAATTCCCTGGACAGCCTCGTCCGAATGAAGCTGGAAGACCACCTGGGCAGCCGCAGGAAGGCGGGCTCGTCCATGGTCCACGCCGCAGTCTGCCAAGCCGTCCTCGACCGGCGTCCGCAGTACCTCGACGAGTTCACCGCCCCCAACGCCCCAGCCCTTGCCTGAGGCGCAGCAGGTAATCAAATGACAAAGGCGGGCGGCGGGTGTCAAAGACCTCGACGGCCAAGTCGGAGTATGCGGCGCAGATGGGTTTCGACGATCGCAAGGCTCAGCGGCATTTGAAGCGGTTCGTGGAGTTGGGCCTGGTCAAAAGAGTCGGCGCGGGGCCGGCGACGACGTACGAAGTCATGTGATCCCAATCGCGACAGAAATCTGGACAACATGTCGCGAATGACCGGAACACCCAGCCAGACGAGTTCTATTGCGACACTATTCGCGACAAAGTGTCGCGATACTTCTCGCCGGCAAGAAGAGGTGGGCGCAATGGCATTGGGGACAGGCCCCGAACCGGGGCCCTCTCGCTCGGAGGTCTGCGAGGCGCTGGGCCTCACGCCCTCGGAGTGGACCTGGGCGATTCGAGCTGCCAAGAAGCAGGGAAAGGTGGTACAGACCGGAGAACGCCGGGGCGCACGGTATCGGGTCGCCTGAGCACGGGTTGGCGGTATCCGAAGAAAGGAAGAACTCCGATGCAGGCAATACGACAGATCTACGAGAATGCTCCCCCTACGATCGCGATTCCCGAGTCGATCCAGCACCGTCGGTTAGAGGTGATCCTGCTTGTACAGGATGAGACGCAAGTTGTGGCGCCTCAGGGGCTCAAGGCCCTGCTGGCCGGCATGCCGGACGTGGGCGAAGACTCTGACTTCGCCCGCCCCGCCGATTGGGGGCGAAAGGAGGAGCCGTGGGATTCCTGATCGACACGAAGGTCCTCGCCGAGCTTCGGACGGGCGAACGGGGCGATCCAGGGGCACTTCGGCCTTGGCTGAGTGAACGCGCAGAGCGTTCTTCTTGACCGACAATGCCTCCTCCGCGGCCTTGTGGACGCCCTCGATGGCGGAAGACGAGAGCACAGAGCGAAAGATCATCTCTTGCCTCTCCGCGGGGTCCAGGAGGTAGGGGTTGGTTTGGCTCAGGGGCTTGGACATGGGGAAAGGATACCACGAGCGGCAATTGCCGGCGTCGCCCTCCTCTCGTCGAGTAGCCACCTGAGGGTGCGGCACACTATGAGCTGGAAATCCCTGCGGGGCCTACATCGCGACAAACCATTCGAATCCGGGCGGCCGGAGGGAAGCCCCCCCGGCCGCCCCACGCCTCGACGGCCTGAACCGACGCCTCTCTACACCTTCAGCTCGCGGCGCGCCTCCATGTCGAAGAGCTTCCGCTCCCGCTTCTCCTGGATCCCCAGCGCCTCCCGCTTCCGGTTGATGTGGTCGATCATCAGCTTCGCCATCTTGTGCGGGTCCGGCTCCACGGCCCACTTCCCGCCGAGGTCCTTCTCGATCCCGTCGAAGAGGTACTCGGCCCACTTCGTGCCCTCGACGTGGGGGACGTTCACGCCGAACACCGTGAAGACCCCGCTGGCCACGAAGTAGTGCCCGATGGCGATCGCCTTCTCGCTCATGTACTCGGGCGCCGCCCCGGCCACCGGCAGGTCGGAGATGTCGTCGCCGAGCCCGCCCGCCTTCACCATCTCGGAGAGGGCGACGAGGATTCGGCTGTTGTCGACGCAGGCCCCCGCGTGGAGCACCGGCGGCATGCCCACCGCCTCGCACACTTCGGCGAGGCCGGGGCCACAGTAGGTTCGGGCCGCCTCCGGCGTGGCGAAGCCCGCCTTTGCCATCGCGATGGCGGAGCACCCGGTCTGGACGACCAGGACGTCGTTCTTCAGCAGCTCCTTGACGAGCTCGATGTGCACCCAGTCGTGCTTGACGCGCGGGTTGTTGCAGCCCACGACCCCGGCCACGCCCCGGATGCGCCCGTTGATGATGTTCTCATTGAGCGGCGTGTAGCTCCCTCGGAAGGAGCCGCCGAGCATGTAGTTGATGGTCTCGTGGCTGAAGCCGCCGATCATCCACTGCTTGTGCGCTGGGATCTGGATCTTGTCGGGGTTCCGGTTGGGGAAGTTGTCGATCCCCGCCGTGATGAGCTTCACGCCGGCTTCCCGCGCCCCGTGGTCGCCGTGGAACTCGATGTGCTCGGCGCCCTCGATCTTGCAGCGGTAGTTGGTGGTGATGAATTTGGTGTGGTAACACCGGGCCATCTTCGAGAGCCCCTGCTGGATGCACTGGACGTCGACCATCATGGCGTCGACCGCGCCGGTGACGATGGCGGGGTCGCACTGCATGAAATTTCCGGCGTGGGGAATGCCCCGTCGGATGAGCTGCTCGTTGCCCGAGCAGCACATGCCCACCAGGTTGATCCCGGCCGCGCCCACGGCCTTGGCCCGGGCCAGCATCTCGGGGTCTTCGGCCAGACGGCACATGAGGTCCAGGAGCTGCGGTTCGTGCCCGTGAACGATGATGTTCACCTCGTCCTTCTTGAGCACGCCCAGGTCGATCTCCGCGCGGACGGGCCGGGGAACGCCGAACAGGATGTCCGAGAGCTCGGTCGAGATCATCGCCCCGCCCCAGCCGTCGGCCAGGGCGCACCTCGCCGCGCCGAGGGTCAGGTTCCTGTAGTCCTGATCCACTCCCATGTGGGTGCGGTGCATCATCTCCACGACCTCACGGTCGACGCCGCGGGAGAGCACGCCGGCCTCCTGCCACTTCTCGAAGCGCTTGCGAGGGGCCCGCTCGAAGAGTTTGAGGTGGCCGTGCTGCTGGGTGAACTGGGCCAGGCAGGCGTGGGCGAGGTCCACCGCCACGTCGCGCTCGCTCCGGCCCTCCGTCTCCACGCCCATGTCCGTCGCGAAGGAGACCAGTTTGGCCGGCTCCTTGATCTCGAAGTCGGGATTCTCTCCGGTGGCCACGGTCAGGAAGAGCTCGCTCATCTCGCGGCCGTGGTCGGAGTGGGCGGCCGTGCCGGCCGCGACCATGCGGGCGAAGCCCCGGGCCTGGAACGTGTCGATCGTGGCGCCGCAGACCCCCACCTTCTCGTAGGGGGCCTTGCTCGACAGCCGGCACGGACCCATCGCGCAGTGCTTGCAGCAGGCGTTCTGGGCGCCGATGGGGCAGGGGCTCATGGCGTCGGCACGGTCGAAGGGCGTCTCGACCCCTTCGGCCCGGGCCTTTCGGAGCATCTCGGCCGTGGACTCACACACCGTGATGTCGTCGATCTCTCGCAGCTTTCCCATTGGCGAATCTCCTGGATAGGGTTCTCCCCAAGAATACTTCTCGTTTGGGCCAGCGTCAAACCGAAGAATAGGGGCGCGAGAGCACCCGAGCGAAAGCCGCTTTGGGGCGGGCCACGAGGCTGCTTCGAGGAGATTGGGGCGCACGGCGGCGATCTGGCAGTGCCCCCCGTCGGGTCGACGCGGGAGCTGACCGCTACCCCGGTCGCGGGCAGACCGGGTGGCGCAGGATCGTGCGCAGCTTCTCAGGGGCCGTGCGGCTCGGGTCGTTCACGTAGATCTCGTGATGTCGGCCGTGGAAGGCGTACCCCTCGGCCTCGGCGAAGGCGTGCATCCCTCGGATCGTGTCGGTCTCGGCGTCGTAGGGGCCGGTGTGAAGGACCTGGACGCAGGTGCCCTCCGCGAGCGTCTCCAGCCGCACCCCGCCCACGGGCTCGGTCTTGCCCCGAGCCGCGAGGGCCTTGGCCGCCGTGGCCACGTCGACGTCGGTAACGAAGTCGGGCGTCCGGATCAGAAGCTTCCACTGCCAGAGGTCCCGGGGCGCGTGGGCGAACTCCCACCCCGGAGCTTCGTCGCACCACCAGAGCCCTTCGAGCTTGCCCACGCCGTAGTCGCGCCCCTCGGCCTTCCTCGCCATCTTTGTGGTGAAGGCCACGGCGTAGAGGGCGCCGACCTTCCGGCCGAACTCCTCCCCGCCGGGGGCCCCCTGGCCGACCACGGCGAGGTACCGGGCGGGAGCTACATCGAGGATTCGGGGCGACCCGGTCGCCGCGTAGTCGGCCTTGTGAAGCTTCATGAGGTCGAGCTTCTCGTTCGCCATCCTCGTTCCTCCGATCCACTCTGCCCGAAGGCATCCCGCCCGGGCGGGAGCGGTGCCCGCAGCGCCCCTCATCGCCTCGCCCCGCGAAGCGTCACTTCGCCAGGTACTTCCCCTTCACGTTGGCGCCGATCATCCACTCCCCCTGGCTTCGGGCGGGCAGGATCTTCGTCAGCTCCGCGACGATGGCATCGGCGTCGGCGCCGGCCGCCGCCATCTCCCGGGCCTTCTGGTCGAACGTCACGAGGTATGCCTTCATATCCTCGACATCCTTCTTCGCCGACAAAGGCCCGTGCCCGGGCACGATGGCGCCCGCGTCGAGGGCCGAGACGGCGTCCAGCGCCTTGAGCCAGCCGGCGATCTCCCCCTCGGCCAGATACGGATGGAAATCGGTGAAGAGCACGTCGCCCGTGAAGAGCACCCTGCGCGAGGGCACCCAGACGAGCGCGCTCCCCGCCGTGTGCGACGAGGCCGCCGAGATCAGCTCCACCGCGATGCCCCCCAGATCCACCCGCGCCTTGTCGGTAAAGGAGACCGTCGGCACCGCGATCGTCGTGCCCTGCAGCAGCTCTTCCGCCACGCCGAAAGCGACCGCGTTCTTGAGGGCCGAACCGGCGCTCTTCTCCAAGGCCTCGCGGTCCCGCTCCTGGGCGATGACGACCGCGCCCAGCTTGGCAAACACGCAGTTGCCGAAGCCGTGGTCCAGATGCGTGTGCGTGTTCACGACATACCGGATCGGCTTGTCCGTCACCTTGCGGATGTCGGCCAGCAACCGCTCGGCCTCTTTGGCGCTGATGAGCGTGTCCACGACCAGCACCGCGTCCCTGCCGACCACGATGCCCGCGTTGGCAGCGAAGCTGTTGGCAGGGGAGCCGTTCTTCATGTCCACGTAAGAGTACACGTCCTCGGCGATCTTGGTGAGCCCCTCTTCTGCCCGGGCCACCGAGAAAAAGCCCAAGACAACCGTCAGTAGAACCAAGCACGTTCGCTTCGCCATCGGATCCTCCTCTCGTTCGTTGTCAGACAATGCGGAGCCAGACCGCGCGGGTCGTGGGGTGGGGCTTGCCCCACCACGTGCCTGCGCCCGCGAGCATTCCGACGTCTCGATTACGCTCGTCTCCACCCGCCGCACCCCTCCAGCTATTCCCGGCTCATCCTCCGCAACTCCTTGCTCACCCCGCGCCAGTGCTCCCGCTCCGCCGCGGCGGCTCCGGCGGCGGCGGCGAGCTGCCGGTAGCGCATCTCCCGGCCGAGCCGGCGGTAGCTCTCCCAGCGGCTGGGGTCGAGTTGCCCGCCGGCGACGGCCGCCGCCACGGCACACCCGGGCTCCCCCTGGTGGCGGCAATCCCGGAACCGGCAGCCCAGGGCGAGCTCGGCGATCTCGGCGAAGGTGGCGTCGAGCCCCTCCGCCGCGAGGTCGAGTCCCACGGACCGAAGGCCCGGGGTGTCGATGACCACGCCGCCCCCGGGAAGGACAAAGAGTTCCCGGTGGGTCGTCGTGTGGCGGCCCTTGCCGGTCACGGCGCGGGTGGCCGCCGTGGCCTGGGCCGTGTCGTCGACGAGGCGGTTGAGGAGGGTGGACTTGCCGGCCCCGGAGGAGCCGACGAGGCAGGCCGTCGCGCCGGGCCCCACGAGGCGCCGCACCTGCCCCATGCCCTTCCCGGACCGCGCGCTCACGGCCAGGATAGGGGCGCCGGGGGCGAGGGCCTCCACCTCGGAAACGACAAGGTCCGCGTCGGGCCGCAGGTCGGCCTTGTTCAGCACCACGACGGGCTGAGCGCCTCCGCCCCAGGCCAGGGTGACGTAGCGCTCGATGCGCCGGGGGTTGTAATCGCGGTCGAGCCCGCAGACCACGAGCACCCGGTCGACGTTGGCGGCCAGCACCTGCTCGACGGCGGCCTCCTCGCCGCGCCAGCGGTCGGCCTGGCCCCGCGCCAGACGACTCCGGCGGGGGAGCACGGCGTGCACCACCACTCCGCCGCCGGGCGCCTTCGCGGCCACGACCCAGTCGCCCACCGCGGGCGGAAAGAAGGCGCGGCGAGCCCGGCCGCTCAAGACAGCGGGGGTCTCTCCGCCCTGCCCCAGGAGGCGCAATCGCTCCCGGGAGGCAAAAGCCACGCGGGCAGGAAAGTGGTTCGGTTCGCTCAGAAATTGCTGTGCGGACTCCTCCCATTGGGCGGTCCAGCCCAGAGTTTCAAGCTCCATGATGGTCTTCCTCGCAGGTTCTTCGAGACGAAAGAGCCCGCGGGGTGTCGCGCTGCCTCAGGCGATCGCCTCCGACGGGCCGTACCCCACCGCAGGGGACCCCTTCACACGCTCCGCGTTCCTCGTCATCCAACTCCTCCTTTCGCACAGGGCGGGGGTGAACGGTCCGCTGCAGACGGCTCGCCTCCGCGTTTGGCACCGTTTCTAAGACATCGGCCCTCCGGACGTCAACCGGATGCTTTCCCTTCCGCTTCTCGTGACACCGAGTGGAGCGCGCGTCCGGACCTCAAACCCCCAGCCCGAGGCGCCGAGATATCCCAACCGTCCACGTGTCGACCACCTCCGCCGACCCTGACCTTGCCCGCCGGCCCGGGCAGCGGAGAGCCCTTCCGGTGCCTGGCCGCCGTCCCCACGTACGGTGCTTGCCCTACAGCGGCATTCGGGACAGGCAAGAGAATCCCCCCTCAGCCGGAGGGGGTCACGCTTCGTCGAGTCGCGACCGCATGCGCGGATCACCCTGCGGTCATCGGCCTTCCGCAACCGGCAAACCTTCCCCCCGATTCAGACGTAGGATCTCTGCAAGCTCGACCTCAGGATGCCGGTATCGGCGGTACCCGGGGGGCTTCGTCCCGCACTGGATGGCTTCCTTGGGGCGCCACTGGATGCAGGCGAGGCACTGCTCGCAGCGGTGCAGCCACGCCGGCCGCCCGCCCTCGAGCTTGATGTTGCGGGCCGGGCAGATCTTTGCGCAGACTCGGCACGAGTTGCACTTCCCGTCCACCCAGAATTTCTTGTCCATCGTCGGCACATAGGGAAACGACGGTCGGTAGATCGGCGAGAAGAGGACATTTTGCCACAGGGGGCCTCTCTCCGGCGCGCCGAGCTCCCGACGGCCCACCCGGGCGGCGATCCGGCCGATCTTGGCTTCGGCCCGAGCGAAGAGCCCGCATTGAGTTTCCACGGGCGCGGCGCCCCCCCAGGGGAGATCGCTGGACCGATGGCGGCGGAGACGTCGGAGAAGGGCCGGCCCAACGCCGTCGGAAGCTCCGTTCCCCGAGTCACGGCTTGACCGTCGCGACCAGCGTGCCGGCCTCGGCGCGGACGATCGACCTCTCCAGCAGGCCGCGGAGCACCTCGTCGTATTTTCGCCGGTACTCGCCCTCGAAGTAGGTGTCGATCGTGTCCGGGAACCAGCGGGTCCCCATGAGTCGGTCGAACAGCGCGGCTGCGCCCACTCTCGGGCGCATCAGGAGGGTGTAGACGAGAATCCGCTTCAACAGGTCGTCTCCGACGCTCTCCGGACGGGTCAGGTATCCCTCGAGCCTTCTCTTGGTTCTCGCGACCGCCTCCCGAATCGATGAAAACGGCCTTCCGTGGCCGGGAAAGGCGACCCGGACGTCGAGCGCCTCGATCCTCTCCAGGGAGGCGAGCCATGCAGAGACCGAGTCCTGCCCCTCGAGGCGGAGGGTGGCGACCGTCGAGCCGGCTTCCAAGAGGGTGTCCGACGAGAAGAGGGCTTTCTCTCGGCGATGGTAGAGGACGATCCCGTCCGCCGAGTGTCCGGGGGAATGGAGGACTTCAAGCTCATGGGGACCGACGGCGAGGATCTCGCCGTCCGCGAGGGAGCGGGCGCAGTCGAAGAACTCGGCCTCCTGATCGTAGTAGTCCCACCAGGTCGCCAGACGGTCTGCCTTCTCGACGTAGCCCCGGCCGGCCGGATGCAGGGCGACCTCGCACCCGGAGGCCTCCTGGATGACCCGGTTGGCGCCGACGTGGTCGCAGTGGCAGTGGGTGTTCACGATGAGCCGGGTCCGCCCCCAGTCGATCCCCAGCCGTTCGAGCGACGCCTTCGTCTTGCCGAGCTCCGACGCATAGGCGGTGTCGATCAGGACCGGCGCGTCGGCCCGGTAGGCGAAGTGATTCCCGCTCAGGAACCCCCTTTCGATGAAGAAGAGATCCTTCGCTGCCTCGATGGGATCCATGAGTGCCTCCGTCTGTACCGGTCCGGCAAGGGAAGCTCGAACACCTGCGCCTCTTATTTCGCAGGGGAGTCGCCCTGGACAGACTGGCTCTTCATCGGTTGCCTCCGTTCATCGCTTCACTGCCTCCACCTCGAGCCGTACCATCCGCACGGCGCACCGGCCCTCGGCGTCGGCCGGGTGGCGCGCGAGGTAGGCCCCGGCCAGGGCTGAGACGAAGGCGGACCTTCGGTCTTCAGGCACGCGCTCGGTGTACGGGAGCCAGGTCGTTCGGATCCAGCCCTCGAAGGTCTCGCGGTTTGAATGTATCGCCTCCTTGGGGATCAGCTCGACCCGAACCGCCGCCAGCCCGGCCTCGGCGAGCCAGGGAGCGTACTCCTCGGGGCCGTAGAACCCATAGGGAAACGAAAACTCCCCGAAGGAGGGGGCCCAGGCGGGTTCGGCCAGGAGACGATCCGCGGCCGCCACCACCTCGCCGGCGTTTCCCCGGCCGCCCATCTGGAGGAGCGCCAGGCCCCCAGGCACCAGGGCGCGCCGGATGCCGGCGAGCACGGGCCGGTGGTCGAGCACCCAGTGGAGGGCGGCGCTCGAGAAGACGACGTCGACCTCCCCCTCGAACGGCAGCGCCCGGGCGTCGGCCTCGTGAAACCAAAGGTTGGAGTGGTGTTCCGTAGGAAACCGCTCCCGAGCCAGCGCGATCATCTCCGCAGAGTTGTCGATGCCGACGACCCGCCCCCACGGCACTCGCGCAGCAAGCTCTGCAGTCATCTTGCCGTCACCGCAGCCGAGGTCGAGAATCCGCTCGGTGCCCCGGAGCGCGAGCTT
The DNA here is from genome assembly GCA_016214985.1 of Deltaproteobacteria bacterium. GTDB lineage: Bacteria > Desulfobacterota > Deferrisomatia > Deferrisomatales > JACRMM01 > JACRMM01. The sequence goes on from JACRMM010000027.1 coordinate 57,086, forward strand.
GCTAATCAACTCCTCGGCCCAACCCCTCTGGACCTCGGAGTGGCGCGCGTAGTCATCGGCATTCCACCGGGCGTCACTCATGGCTCGCCCCTTTCGTCGTCGGTAGCGCGGGTGTCTGTCCGTCAACCTTCGCGAGGCGGAGCCTCTCCGACAGCACCCGCTCTCCCACCCGCGGGTCTGCAAGGTCCAGACAGTGGCGCGCTTCGGGAACGAAGAGATAGGTGCCGTTGGCGAGCCGGTGCCCGGAGTCGTGCAGGACCCCGGCCGACGGGTCTTCGCCCCCCTCCACGTAGACGACCGGCACGGCGGAATGGTCGAGGGCTTCCCGAGCCGAGGGCCTGGGCCCGGTTGCGGCCGCGGGTTCGGCGCCGAAGAGGTCGCGGCACTCCTCGGCGGCGCCGTCTGGTGCCTGTCCCCAGTCCCCCCCGTCCCCAGTCCCCCCCGAACCGTCGGCCCCCTCTCCTCAGCCCATTCAAGGGGCCAAGGTTCCTCCGTCACTCGCCCACCGACAGACTTCGCAGCACCGACAGCTCCCGAAGCTCGATGCGTCCCCGACCTGTCGTCACGGCGCCCCGCCGGTCGAAGTCGCCCAGCAATCGGCTGACGACCTCGCGGACCGTGCCCAACTCCGAGGCGAGCTCCTCGTGGGTCGCGGCGATGACCGTGGACGTCTTACCCGGGGCCCCCAGGCGACGAAGCAGCAGGTCGGCAAGGCGCCGGTCCATCCTTCGAAACGCGATCTCCTCGACCAATGCCATCACGTCCATGAGCCGGCGCGCCATGGTCTCGAAGAGAAACGTCCGAACCTCCTCGGAGTCTCCGGCCCACTCCCGCACCCTGGCGGCTGGGATCACCAGCGCCTCGGCAGGGGCCTCTACCACGCCCGTGGCCACCGCCGGGGCGTTCAGAGTGACCGAGAGCATATTGACCAAGCAGGTCTGCCCCTCCTCGACGTGGTAGAGGGTGATCTCCCTGCCGTTGGGGCCGAGCTTGAAGACTCGGATGTCGCCGGCTCCCAGCAGCGCGAAGTGGTGGCAGGGGTCGCCCTCTCGAAAGAAGAAGGCCCCGACGGGGGGAGGGTCGCGCGTTGGGCCGCTTCCGCGACAGAAGACTGAAGAGGCAAGGGGGACTTTCGGTAGAAACTGAACTTTTCGAGGATGGAGCGCTTGTCCATGAATCAACCTCCTCGGCGGCAAAATTCCTGGCGCAAGGGCAGTGACGCGGTAGCCTACCCCCGACACAGCGAAGCAAAAAGGTATGGAGCCCCAAGGCATTCCGATGCCCTCCCGACGAACGAAGCGCCAGGCAGAACAAGAGAAAACTCCGACTCGGTGACTTGGGTCACCGACGGGGCGTCCCGTGTCTGCTAGGAAGAGAAATGGGCAACCATCAGGTGGCGCCGGTCTCGTCGGACACGAGTTTCCGGCAGGGAACCGTCCCCGAGGACGACGACAACGGGGAGTGGGGGGGGGAAAGAAGACAATGGAGTCAGCCCCCCCGGGGCTTGGGAAATCTGGTTTGCGGCCTTCGCCAGGAAGGCCGCGTGAAAGACAAACTCAACTCCGGGGGCGGCCGCGCTACAGGCTGTTGAGTGCTATTGTCTTGTTGGTCATAGCGGCCGCAACAGGAAAGGTAGTCAGGCATGAAGTGGCGTCCCGTTGGGACAGGCTGCACCCAAGAGGATCTGGAAACAGAGGGGAAACCCCTCAAGAAGGAGAGGAGCGCGTGCTAATGAACAGAATCATGACCTCAATGAGGATGCGCTTTACGGTGCGTCACCTATACTGGGCTGCCTGTGCCCTGTCGCTCGTGGTGCAGGCGTTCAGTGCCGGCCCGGGCGCCGCTGCGACCACGCTTCCGGTGCTGTGGACCGCCGGGGGCCACTCCGCGGGCGCCGACTCAGCGGGACAGGCAGCGCGTATGGCCGTCGATAGGTCCGGCAACGTGACCGTGGTCTCCGGGCCTGGATTCTATACAGCGATGGTGGTCACCTCGTACACGTCGACGGGAACGCTGCGGTGGCAGCGCACGGTCGCGCCGCTCTCCGGAACGATGTCCGCAAACTGGGTGGCGGCGGCGCCCAACGGCGATGTCGTCGCGCTGGGTTCCACCGCCGACTCGCACGGAAACGCGTACGCCATCACACTGGTGCGATTTGGGTCCGACGGCGCGCTCCGGTGGCGGATCGACCCACCGGTCACTATTTTCAGGTCGTCGGTTGGGCGACTGGTCGTCGACGAAGCAGGCAGCACCTACGTGACGTACAACAACGCGGTGGCAAAGTACAGCGCCTCCGGCGTCCTGGTGTGGACGAATACGATTCCGGCAGGCTTCACGACGTCGCTGGCGCTGGGCCCGGACGGTTCCGACGCGGTGGTGACGGGCAACTTCTGGGGCAGCTTCAATTCCGTCATCGGTTCCTTCAACGCCACAACCGGTGCCAGCAGGTGGGTGGCGACGGGCGTCGAAACATCCAATGACGTGGTCGTTGGAAGCGGGCGAGTGTATGTGACCGGCCAGAGCTACACGGGTGCGGGCACTCCCGCACTCGCCTACTTTCTTACCGTTGTTTCGTATGACCGGGCGACCGGAGCGAGGCAATGGCGCACGGATTCCAGTCCGGGGAGCCTCGCCATGGCCGTCGGGCAGCGTATCGCCCTGGCTCCGGACGGCGGCCTGGTGGCCACCGGCTATACATCACCCGGGGGGTACACCGACTGGTGGACCGTGGCCGTGGAAGCCGACGGCGTGATCAGGTGGCAGGTGCTCCGCGACCGCGCCCCCTATCCGGACGAGATGCCGTCCGTCGTCTTTGTGCTTGCCGACGGAACCACCGTGGTGTCCGGCCTTGGAGGACCGCTGCAGGGGCCGACCCCAACTGGGATGTCCTACCCGCAGGGCGTGACGGCAGGTTACAGCCCCAGCGGAACCCTGCTCTGGGAGGGTTTCTCCACATTGCCGACGGTTTGGGCTGCGGCGCTCCCAAGCGGTGACGTGTGTGCCACCGGCGGGTACGACGCGTTCATTACGTGCTTTCAGGTTCCTGGCGCGGCAAATTTCCAGCCGGTGCTGACCGCGACTCCATTGAGCGGCCCCGCACCCCTCACCGTGGACTTCACGAGATCGGTCACCACCGACCCGAACGGCACCCTCATCAGCTTCGTCACGCTGGAATATGGGGACAGTGCCCCGGGCACTTCGGGCACTCTCGATTTTGGAGACGGCACACAGACATTCGCCCTCAACAAGACCTCGAGCCACACCTACAACACCGCCGGGACGTACACCGCCAGGTTGACGGTGTTCTACAGCAACGGCGCCAGTGTCAGCAGAACGGCCAGCATCGCCGTCAGCCCCAGCGTGACCCCGGCGCGGCCGCCGCTGATAACGGCGTCGCCCGCGAGCGGCACGGTCCCCCTGACCGTCACCCTGACCAACTCCGCCGCGAGCAATCCCCCGCTCATCAGTTCCTACACGGTGGACTATGGGGACGGTGCCAGCGACCAGTTCATCTTGAATGCCGGAGACGGCGTCCCCGCATTCAACAGCAGTATAAGCCACACCTACACCGCAGCCGGCACCTACAACGCCACGCTGACTGTGTTTTACGCCGATGCCACCAACGCCAGCGACACGGTCTCGATCACCGTAAACCCCGTAGCTACCAAGACGATGCGGAGCACCGCGATCAATCTGTCGGCCACCCTGCAGCGGAACAAGGTCAACGCAATCGGCACCGTCGTTGTCCGGAGCAACGACGGCGCGGCCGTGCCCGGCGCGGTCGTCTCGACAACCTGGAACCGCCCCGGCGGTACGACCCTTACGCAGACAGCTACGACAAACTCGACCGGTAGCGCGAAGTTCAGCACCGGCGGCGGCCGTGGCACCTACACGCTGACGGTGGACGGCGTCAGCAAGACGGGATACAGCTTCGACAAGGCCAACAGCGTATTGAGCAAGAGCGTCACGAAGTAGTCAACGCGGCCGCAGGTGAGTGGCACGAGAACGATTGGCGGGGCCGCGCCGGCCCGAAGACGGAGCCTTGGAGGTCTACCATGGGACAGCGGTTCGTTTCTTCCACTCTTCGCAATTCGGCGTTGTACCTCTTCGCGGCGACGATGATCTGTCTCGTTGGGTTTCAGAGTGCCGAAGCGGGCAGACTCAAGTCGGTGGACCAGGAACTCTATGGAGCGCTTGCGAGGCACGGATTCACTGGGACCATAGAGGAGACGTTCCAGCAGAAGCTTGGTCGTCCGATCGACAAGAAGCGCGCCAACCTGGGTCGGCTCCTCTGGTTCGATATCGTTGGCGGTTTGAACGGCGACAACACCTGTGGTGGTTGTCACTCGCCGACCAACGGCTTCGGAGACACCCAGCCGATCGCCATCGGCATCGACAACAACTTTGTCGTCGGCCCGAACCGGAACGGTCCGCGCAATCAACGTCGCACACCGCTCGCAGCCAACGCGGCGTTGTATCCCACGCTGATGTGGAATTCGCGGTTTGCTGCGGTGTCAGGCGATCCGTTCGACAATAGCGGCGGATTCGAGTTTCCGCCTCCCGAGGGATTTTCGCTGTCGTATCTACCGCACCTGCTGGTCGCGCAGGCGTTTATTCCGCCCGCCGAGCGCGTCGAGGTCGCCGGGTTCAGCTTTCCAGGCAACAGCGACGACATCCGACGCGAGGTAGTGCGCCGCCTCAACCAAATCAGCGAGTATGTGAAGTTGTTCGGCCAGGCGTTCCCGGAGGTCGCGGCCGGAGAACCCATCAACTTCGACCACTTCTCGAAGGCAATTGCCGAGTTCGAGTTCACCCTGGTTTTCGCCAACGCGCCGCTCGACCGCTTCGCCCGGGGCCAGCGCAATGCGTTGACGGAGTACCAGAAGAGGGGCGCCCTGCTCTTCTTTGGGAAAGCGGGGTGTGTGCAATGTCACCAAGTGGCAGGGCCGTCCAACGAGATGTTCAGTGACTTCAAGCAGCACGTGATCGGAGTCTCGCAGGTCGTCCCTTTGGGCGGGAACGTGGTATTCGATGGGCCGGGCGCCGATGAGGACTATGGCCTCGAGCAGGTCACCGGAAACAGTTCAGATCGCTACCTGTTTCGGACGGCGCCACTGCGCAACGTTGCGGTCATGCCGGCCTTCATGCACAACGGCGCCTTCGTGCGACTTGAGGACGCCATTCGCCACCACCTGGACCCCGAAAGTTCGGCACTCAGCTACAATCCGGGCGCACTCCCGCCGGATCTGCAGGGGCCCCTCGGACCGATTGAACCTGTCCTCGATCGGCTTGATCCGCTGCTACGGACGCCCATCGTGCTCTCCGACGACGAGTTCTCCGATCTCGTCGGCTTCGTGAGGTACGGTCTGCTTGATCCGCGTGTATTACCCGAGCACTTGAAGAAGCTCGTTCCGAACCGAGTGCCGAGCGGAAGCCCGACGCTCATGTTCGAGTTCCAGAAAGAACACTAAAAAGCGTCTCGCACCTCCTCGCGGCTCGGATACAGGGCGTCTTTGGGAATGAGTTCGACCAGCACAGCCATGAGCCCGGCCCTGGCAAGCCAAGGGCGGTACTCCTTGGGGCCCCAGAGGCCGCAAGGGAAGGCGAAGCGGTCGAAGCGCCGAGCCCATTTGGGTTCCGCCAGCAGCCTCTCGGCGGCCGCGAGGACGTTGCCGGCGTTTCCCCGGCCGCCCATTTGGAGGAGCGCCCGGCCCCCAGGCACCAGGGCGCGCCGGATGCCGGCGAGCACGGGCCGGTGGTCGAGCACCCAGTGGGGGGCGGCGCTCGAGAAGACCACGTCGAACTCCCCCTCGAACCGCAGCGCCCGGGCGTCGGCCTCGTAAAACCGGAGGTTGGGGTGGCGGTTGGGCGGGAACCGTTCTCGGACCAGAGCAATCATCTCCGCGGAGCTGTCGACGCCGACGACCCGCCCCCGCGGCACTCGCGCCGGCAAGCTCTGCGGTCACCTTGCCGTCACCGCACCCGAGGTCGAGGACGCGCTCGGTGCCGTGAAGTGCGAGCTTGCCGATCAACTCCTCGGCCAAACCCCTCTGGACCTCGGAGTGGCGCACGTAGTCGGCGGCGTTCCAGCGGCTTTCACTCACGGCTCGCCCCTTTCGTCGTCGGTCGCGCGGGTGGCGGTCCGTCAATCTTCGCGAGGCGGAGCATCTCCGACAGCACCCGCTCTCCCACCCGCGGGTCTGCAAGGTCCGGACAGTGGCGCGCTTCGGGAACGAAGAGATAGGTGCCGTTGGCAACGCGGTGCCCCGGGTCGTGCAGGACCCCGGCCGAGGGGTCCTTGCCTCCCTCCACGTAGACGACCGGCACCGGCGCGTGGTCGAGGGCCTCCCGCGCCGAGTGCCTGGGCCCGGTTGCAGCAGCGGGGCCGGCGCCGAAGAGGGCGCGGCACTCCTCGACGGCGGCGTCGGCCGAAGGAGGCAGAAGTCCCTGGGGGTCGGCCACTCTGCCGCCCTCCGTGGCGCCCGCGGCACTTCCCCCCTCCTGGGGTCGGCCGACACCGCAAAGAGCCCCGTCTCGGTGCACTGCTGGCAGCGCCACACCCGGTCCTGGAACTCGCCGGTCAGCGCCGCCGTCCGGGTGACGCGCCGCGCCGCCCGCCGCCGCACCCGGCGAAGTCCCTCCCCACCGTTCACCCTGCCCTCCAGCCAGATAGCGGTGTTGAGGAAGGCGCCGGTCGGCAAGAACGAGAGGGTGTTCACGAGTCCCCGGTACCGCTGGAAGCGCTGGAACTGGGGAATGGTGAGCGCCACCCCGATCAGGAACTCGCGCCCGAGCCAGGCCTCGTCGAAGAGGCTCCCCGCCGCGAGGTCCCGCACGTGACCGGCGAGCCGCCGGTACCCGCTCTCGCCCCAGTAACGGCGCGCGGCGCGATCCCACTCGTCCGTGGCGAAGGGGAAGTCGACCGCGCCACTCGACGAGAGCACGACCCGGACGCTGTCCGGGTATCGTTGGCCGTACCAGAGGGCCAGGGCTCCCCCGTAGCTTTACCCAGCAACCATCCAGGGGCCGGAGAACTCACGTCGGAGAACCTGGGCCACCCGGTGGTCGTCTGCCAAAGTCTGGTCGATCCGGACGTAGGAGGGCACGGTCTGGTCTTCGTCGGCGCTGACACTCTGGCCGTAGCCGCGGTGCTCGGCCTGGACGAAGATCACGTCCCTCGGCCGGCCATAGGCACGCCACGTCTGAGCGAGGCGTTCCGGCGTCGCGTCGACCTCGCCGCCGAGGATGAAGAAGACCGGCGCACTCGGCGAGCACCCGTCGGGGACGAGGACGTGGACCTGTTGATCCAGCTGCGGCCCGGTCGGAACCCCGTGGTCCAGGGGTTGGCGGATGGAACGTTCGGCGAGGCTGTATTGCCGTTCCGGACCACCCCCCGGCCTCGGGCCTGCGCACGCGCAGACGAGCGTGACCAGGACCTCCACGGCCTGGGAGCGCCGCCCGGCCCCCGCATCTCGAACGATGCGATCGTCCAATGAATCCTCCGACGAGCGACGCAGTCCCGCGGGGCAGAAACCGCGACAGGCAGACACTCGATATCATCGACCTGGAGCGCGGTCAATCAAACGGCGGCGCAGCGCCGTCGAAACCCCGGCGCGGCGCAGCCTTCCATGCGCCGACGGCTCACCGCGAATCCCAGCCTTCGCCCTCCCTTTACAAGCTTTGGCGGCCGCGGTACACGGTGCAGGTCTTGCGACACATTCCCCTGCGCCGCTCTTGGCGGCAAGACCCGAAGCCGGGGGATGCCATGGCCCACCGCGCGTGCCCCTGGTGGCTGGGATACTTCCTGGCGTCGCCGCTGAGGCGGCTCGTGCAGGACCCCCACGTCCTCCTCGCGCCGTTCGTCTCGAACGGCATGACCGTTCTCGAACCAGGGCCCGGCATGGGGTTCTTCACCCTCGAGCTGGCGCGACTGGTCGGGCCGGAGGGCCGGGTGGTCGCCATCGACGTGCAGCCGCAGATGCTGGCGGGGTTGGTCGCAAAGGCAGAGCGCGCCGGGTTGAGGAACCGCATCGAGGCGCGCGAGCCCAAAGGCGCGCACCTGGGCACCGAGGACCTGGTCGCCCGAGTGGACTTCGTACTCGCCTTCGCGGTCCTCCACGAGCTCCCGAGCACCTCTGCCTTCTTCGTCGAGGTGCACCGGGCCCTCCGGCCAAACGGAAGGATCCTCGCCTGTGAGCCGAAGCTGCACGTGTCCGCTGCAGCTTTCGAAGACTCGCTGTCTGAGGCCCGCGACGCAGGTTTACGGGTGGAGTCGAGGCCCAAGGTTCGCGGGAGCCGGTCGGCGCTTCTGTTGAAGGGGGTGTAAGGCGCCGGCCACGCCCGAGGTCGCCCTGCCGGCGCGCTTCGGAGGCTTCCCTTCTTCGCGCTCGAGACGCCGGGCCCCACCGCACCACCACAGCCGTTCGCACCATTCTCCCCTCGCCTCGGTGGTTAGACGCGTTCGAGTGCCCGTCCCTCGGCTGCACCAAATGCTTGCATTCATCAAGTTTATGTTCTATCCTTCCCTTCGCGAGGTGAGCGATGGCGGACATCCGGGAACAGCTCCAAGTCTTCGTCAGGCGATTCGGGCTGCTGCAGGCCGCGTCGTGCGAGGAGTGCTGCGGGCAAGACGTGTCGCTCGTCCAGAGCCACATCCTGTCCGCGATCCGAAGCCTCGGCAAGCCCTCCATCCAGCAGGTTGCAGGAGAGCTCGGCATCGACATCACCACCTTCAGCCGGCAGGTGAAGCGATTGGAAGCCAAGGGCCTGATCCACCGGAGGGTGTCCCCCGAGGACCGCCGCGTAAGCCTGCTCGGCCTCACGGACGAGGCTGCCGGTGTCCTGGGACAGATCGACCGCGTTGCCGGCACTCGGATCGAACAGATCCTTTCGGTGTTGACCCCCTTCGAGCGCGATGTGGTGGTGGGGGGGCTCGCCCGCCTCAACGAGGCGATGACAGCCACAGGGTCCTGCTGCACGCCGCTTTATAGTTGCTCTGTGCAAGTTGATGCGGCGAACAACGAGGAGAAGCCATGAAGGATTCCTGCACCACCTCACCCCGGCCCGCCCCGCTGACCGGCCCGACCGCGGCGGAGTGTCTCTGAGGGCCCCGTAACCCCGCCGGCGGCGGGGAGATCACCGCGGACGTTCCCGGTTTCATCCAATGGGTCGCGGCCGGGCAGGGGAGAGCTCCTCGGGTCTCCTCGGAGCTGCGGCCGGCCGACCGCCTCGGCACGTGGAAGGCCCGCTGGGGCGTCGGCAGGATGTCGTACGCAGTCCCGGCCGGCCTCTATGCCCTCGGGACTCCGGGCCCCGACGCCCCGGTCGTCGTCACGGCCAACTATAAGATGACCTACGACCGTGTCCGGCACTCGCTCGCCGGCCGAGACGCCTGGCTCCTCGTCCTCGAAACCCACGGAATCAACGTGTGGTGCGCGGCGGGAAAGGGAACCTTCGGCACCGAAGAGCTCGTTCGGCGCCTGGACGCCACCGGGCTCCCCAGCGTCGTCACCCACCGCAGGCTGCTCCTCCCGATCCTGGGCGGGCCGGGGGTGGCAGCCCACGAGGTCCGAAAGCGGACGGGCTTCGAGGTTCGCTATGCGGCCCTGCGGGCCGAGGATCTGCCCGAGTATCTGGACAACGGCATGGTCACGACGCCGCCGATGCGGGAGCTCACGTTCACGCTCGGCGACCGCCTGGCCCTGGTGCCGGTCGAGCTCGCGCAGGCGGTCAAGCCTGCGATACTCCTAGCCGCGGTCGCCTCCGGGCTGGCAGCGGCCCTGGCCGGGTGGGCACCGCTCGCCGGCCTCAAGGCGGGCGCCGCTCTCCTCGGGGCCGTGCTCGCGGGAACCGTAATTGCGCCCGCCCTCTTGCCCTGGCTCCCCGGGCCGAGTTTCGCGCTGAAAGGGGCTGTGGTCGGCACCGCGTGGGCGGCGCTGTGCGCGTGGACAGCCGGGGCCGGCGCGGGCGCCCCCTCTCTGGCTGCCCTCTTCCTCGTGCTTTCGGCTGTGAGCGGCTTCTTCACCCTCAACTTCACCGGGAGCACCCCTTTCACCTCGCGCTCCGGAGTGAAGCGGGAGATGCGCTTGGCGATGCCTGCCCTCGCGGCCGCATTCAGCACCGGGATCGTGGTGTGGCTCGCCGGAAGCCTGCTCTGAAGCGGGCAAGGAGATGGCATGCGAGACTTCGCGTATCTGAAGAACGTGACCACTCTGGAGCTCGATCCCAAGCGCTGCATCGGGTGCGGGAAGTGCGTGGAGGTCTGCCCCCACCAAGTGCTGGCCGTCGAGAGCGGCCGAGCGCGGATCCGCGCGCCTGACGCCTGCATGGAGTGCGGCGCGTGCCAGACCAACTGCCCCACAGGGGCGCTGGCCGTGGACGCGGGCGTCGGCTGTGCAGCAGGGCTCATCGCGCAGTGGCTGCGGGAGCGCAAGGTCGCCGCCGGCACGGGTTCCTGCTGCGGCTGAACCTCCCACGAGAACCTTCTGTCAGGAAAGGAGCCGTCGTGCTGCCGGGGACCCAACGACAGGCCTACGAAGCGTTCTACCGCTCGGCCCGGGGAAACAAGATCCTGGAGCCGAAGACGACGCTGCTGCTCCATCTCGCCGCAGCCATGGCGTTCGGCTGCGCCCCCTGAATGGACCACTACCTTGGCGTGGCCAGGGAAAAGGGCCTGACGGAAGACGAGATCGGCGCCGTGCAAGCCGTCGTGATGGCGGTATCGGCCGGAAGGGTAAACGCCCAGGTGCGCGAGTTCGAGGGCCGCGGTCGAAACCGGCGCTGCGCCGCGGAGCCTGCTTCCGTGACCCGCGGCCCCGGGACGCAGTGACGAGGGCTCACCGGCTGTCCTCGGCTTCTCTGGGTCCCGGCCAGAACTGAGGGTTCCAGGCAATCTCCCAAAGGTGGCCGTCGGGAGCGGCAAAGTACCCGGTGTAGCCGCCCCGGAAGTATCCTCGCCGGGCTTCACGAGGGTGCCCCGGGCCCGGACGCCCTCCCGCAGCACCTCGTCCACCTCCTCCCGGGTCCGTCGGTTCCGGGCGCCGCTCACCCCTCTCGGAACTCCGGTCGTTCCGGTGACAGGAGAACGCGGTTGGCGGCCCCTCCGGCGTGCTCCGCCAGGAGGGAGGCGAGGTCCCGCAGGGCCGCCGTCACGTCGGCCTCCCCGGCTTCGTGGTGGGCCTCAACCGTCACCAGCACCCCGTCCGTTCCTTCTCGGGCGGCGCTCTGGGCGCTCTGCCGCCAGCACCACCGGCGGGCACTCACGGTGCCGCCGTCGTCGACGAAGATCACCTCGCCCCGCTCCGGGTACTTCACCTCGTCCGAGTCGAGCTCGGTGAAGGGCTCGTCGCCCCGGGCCAGGCGCACGGTGATGCCGCCGGCGATCCTCCCCAGATCGAGGACCGCGACCGGCAGCGCGTACCGGATGCTCACGAGGTTGCCGAGGTCGACCAACCGGTTGACGCTCGGAAGCTCGCCCCTCTTGGTGAGCCGGCGGAGCAGGGCCTCGGCGGCGCTGCGCGTCTGCGTCGGGTCGACACCGAACGCGCGGAAGACCCGCCGCCAGGCGGCCAGGCTCGGGATTTCGGAGAGCGGCCGCCCCCCGAGGCGCGCCAGAACTGCGGACTGCTCCGCACGAAACGCGTCCAAGAGGCCGGGCGGGGTCGGGCCCGCCCGGAGCCCCCGAGCCAGGAGAACACCCCCTCGGATCGTGGGGAAGCGGGCGCGCACCTCCGCGTCGTACCGAAAACCCGTCATGTCTCTCTCCCTTCCTCGCTCTGGTCACCGGGTTCGCGTGAACCGCATCGGCCGCGGCCCTTCCGGTGCCGAGCCGGTTTGCACCTGTGGGAGGGGTCTCGGTGCGTTGGTCGCGGCTCAGGCCAGGTCGTGCGTTCATGGCCCTTCCCGGCGCGGGCGTGAAGCCGACCCTTCGGCAACGGACCCAGCGGTCGGTGGCCACCCTGCCCGACGATCGCGGCGCATCCAGCATTCGGTCTCCGGGCCCGTGTCGGGGTCGGGGCCCATCCCCGGCCGTCAGAGGCCCTCTCACTCGCCATTGGACGACCGGCGCCGGAGGGAGAGCGACCGAATACGCCTCACGGCTCGTCCCCTCCCGGTCCCGGCCAGAACTGGGGGTTCCAGGCGATCTCCCAAAGGTGGCCGTCGGGATCGGCAAAGTACCCGGTGTAGCCGCCCCAGAAGGTATCCTCGCCGGGCTTCACGAGGGTGCCCCCGGCCCGGACGGCCTCCCGCAGCACCTCGTCCACCTCCTCCCGCGTGCGTCGGTTTTGGGCGAGGGTGACCCCGCGAAACCCGCTGCCCTTTGCTTCCACGCCAGCGTCCCCGGCCAGGGCGTCCCAGGGGTAGAGGGCGAGCCAGGTGCCGTGGAGCCGGAAGAAGGCAACGCCGTCCTCGAACGGCATACGGGGGAGCCGGAGGCCCTCCTCGTAGAACCGGATCGACCGGCCGAGATCGCGCACGCCCAGGGTGATCAAGCTGATCCACGGCTTCACCCGGGCCTCCTTTGCGGCAGATGAGGAAGGAGCGCTCTTCGCAACTGCGAGCACCACCCGGGCCGGCGGAGCCGACGCGGTGTCAAGCGCGCCGCAGGAGCCAGTCGGCCACCACGCTGATCTGGTCTTCTGACAGGAGGGCCGGCGCGTGGCCGACGCCGGGGAACTCGACGAACTCGACCGGCGGGCCCCGGCGCCGCATCTCGTCGAGGGTGGAGGGGAGGAGCAGATCGGAGTCGGCGCCCCGCAGGACGAGCACCGGGCACCGGATGGCGTCCCACAGGGGCCAAAAGGCTGTGTCGGTGGGTGGGAGCAACCGAAAGGCCAATCCGATGGCCGGGTCGTAGTGGAGGCGCCACGCCCCGTCGGCATCCCGACGGCTGCCGGAGGTGGCCAGGTGCCGCCACTGGTCGTCGGTGAGGGGGCCGAAGGACGCGTGGACGCGGCGCAGGTACACCTCGAGCTCCTCGAGGGTCGCAAAGCGAGGGTTTTCTCCCACGTAGCCCGCGATTCGCTCCGCGGCCGCTCGGGGAATCACGGGGCCCACGTCGTTCAAGACGAGGCGCCGGATCGGCGAGCCGGGCTGGGCCGCCAGCGTGAGCCCCAGGATGCCCCCGAGGGACGTGCCCACCCAGTCGACCTCCTCCACGTCGAGCCGAGCCAGCAGGGCCGCCAGGGAGGAGAGGTAGAGGGGGAGGCCGTAGTCCTCGGGATGGGGGAGCCACTCGCTCCCGCCCCGGCCCGGCAGGTCGGGGCACACGATCCGAAAGCGTGCCTCCAAGGCGCGGGCCAGGGGATCGAAGTCCCTGCCCGTGCGCGTCAGGCCGTGGACGCAGACAAGCGCCGGCGAAGCGACGCGCCCCCACTCGGTGTAGGCCATCCGGTGAAAGCCGTGCAGGCCGAGGGCACGAAGGTTCCGGTGGGTCATGGCGCGGCTCCTCTTCGCCGGCTGCGATCGTCGCCGGCCGCCGGCGCAGCCTAGCCGGCGCGGAAGGCTCGTCAATGGCCTCGGCGGGTACCTGCCTCTACGCCTGCGCTGCTCTCGGCAATCGCCCCGCCTGATGCGTGTCCCTGCATCCCCTCACGATGCTTCTGATCCTGAGTCTCTTGTCCCGTCTGTTCAGCGTCGACAGGTCCCCTGCGGACGGACGTTGGCGGATCTCGTCAAGTTTCCGCCCGGAACTCCGATCCGTATCCCTGGCGACGACGGAGGCTCTGGCAGCGCGGGCACCCGCACGGCAGGGTGCAGCCGGGAAGGAGTGAGTACGATGGGTGGGTGGCTGATCGTTTTGGTGGCGTTTGCCGGGGGTACCCTGATCGGCTGGCTCGGCGGGAGGCGGTTGGGTCGCGCGGGCGAAGTCGAGCGGGCGGCCCTAGACGCCGCACACCAAGAGGAGCGGGCCGAAACCGAAGCACGCTTTGCGAAAGAGAGAACAGACCTCACCCGGGACGCAGAGAGCGCCCGCGCCCGCGAGTCGGGCCTGGCGCAGGAGGTCTCGCGGCTGAGGAGGGACGCCGAGGAGGCCCGGCGGGCCCTCGCCACCCTCGAGGAGCGCGAAGCAGCGCTCCGGGAGGCTCACGGCAAGGTCCACGACCTCGAGGCAGCAGCGGCAACGGCAGAGAACCGACGAGCGGAGCTCGAGCGGGCCGTGACCCGAGAGCAGGAGGACCGGCAGCGAGCCGCCCGCCAAGTGGAAACGCTCGAGGTCCGTCTGAAGAGCCTCGAACAGGACCTTGCGGGGGCCCGGCGCGACCCCCCGGCCCCCTCGAAGGTTTCCTTCCGCCGTGAGGAGCGCGAGCAGCCCCCCGCGCCGGAACCCGCTCCCGTCGCCTCTGTCCCCAAACCCCCGGCAGTCAGTTCGGCATCCGAGGCCCCCAAGGCGCCCCCACGGGCGCCAGCACCGCCGACCGCTTCGCTCTTCCTCGGAGCGCTCGACGCCGAGGCGGGCCTGAACGCGGGCCAGCGCGAGACGATCCGGATCGTATACAGCCGCTTCGTGCCGAAGGCAAAGGCTGCGCTCGTCCCCGCGGACACCGCCGTCCTCGACGCCCTGGACGTTGATCCGAACCTGAACGCGGGCCAGCGCGAAACCATCCGTTCAATGTACGGCCAGTTCATGCGCAGGGCCCAGCCCTAGCATCGCAGGTCTGGACACGCGGGGCAGGGTTCTCGCCGGAGGCCCGCCTCCGACGAGAGACCGGACGTTCCTGCAGGAAGGCGGGGGGAACCTCCCCACCAGAAGTCCGCCAGGAACGCCTCCCGCACAAGACGGGCTCTTTCGCGGCCCAGCCTCGACATCCCGCGGCGCCCGCCCCTTCGGCGCGTGCCCAGAAGCAGGCTCACGGGTCGGGTCCCGCGAACAGGGCCGCGATCTCGGCAGCGCCCATCCGGTCGAACTCGCAGGGCACCGCGATCTCACCGCCCATGAATCCGAGGCGACGGCCGATCTCCGGTTCGCCCTCGGAGCAGGAGATGACCTTGGGCTGGCCGGCCTTGGCGATGACGAAGACCCTGCCCCGCGCCGCATCTTCGAGCCGCCGCGAAAGATGGGTCGTTGCCTCGTGGACGTTGACCGACCGCATGGCACACCTCCGGCTATTGGACTCATCGAGGTTAGTCCACCGTCGTTGCCGCGGTGCGGTTTGGGGGTAGTAAGTCATCCCCCGGCAGAGCCGGGGGCTTTTGGTTGTGAGCCGCCCAAGGCGGCTGAGTTGTTGGCCGCTCGCGAGCGGCCTGGGAGCCACCTAAGGGTGGCGGGCTGTCAGATCATCCGAAGCTGCTCGAGTCGCTTATCCTCGACTTCCTGCTTCTGGATGTACTCGCGAATCGCGTTCTCGTCCCGCCCTACGGTGGAGACAAAGTACCCGCGGGCCCAGAAGTGCTGCCCGACGTAGTTTCGCTTCTTGTCGAAGTACGTTCGCGCCACGTGGATTGCGCTC
>JACRMM010000042.1 GCA_016214985.1 Deltaproteobacteria bacterium
AGATGGTGATGCCGGGCGACAACATCCGGCTGGAGACGGAGCTGATCACACCGATCGCGATGGAAGAGGGACTTCGGTTCGCGATTCGGGAGGGTGGCCGGACGGTGGGCGCCGGGGTCGTCACCGAGATCATCGAGTAAGGGAGCTTGGGGAGAACGTCATGACGAGCGACAAGATCCGGATCCGGTTGAAGGCGTACGACCACAAGCTCTTGGACCAGTCCGTTACGGAGATCCTAGACGCCGCGAAGAGGACGGGCGCCCGCGTGTCGGGGCCGATCCCTCTCCCGACCGAGATCAACCGCTACTGTGTGCTGCGGTCTCCCCACATCGACAAGAAGTCCCGGGAGCACTTTGAAATTCGCACGCACAAGCGGCTTCTGGACATCCTGGACCCCACGCAGCAGACGATCGACGCGCTGATGAAGCTGGACCTGTCTGCCGGGGTGGACGTCGAGATCAAGCTCTAGGGATCGGGCGGCGCTCATCGCGCCGAAGGAAGGTAAGGGACTCCGATGGCCAAAGGAATCATTGGAAGAAAGCTGGGAATGACCCAGGTCTTCGTCGGGGGCGAAGACCTCATCCCAGTGACCGTCGTCCAGGCCGGGCCCTGCACTGTGGTTCAAAAGAAGACCAAAGACGTGGACGGCTACGACGCCATCCAGGTTGGTTTTGGCGACGTGAAGGCACACCGGGTGACGCGCCCGCTGCTCGGACACTTCCGGAAGGCCGGGGCCTCGCCCACGCGCGTACTGCGGGAGTTCCAGGTCGACAACATCGACGAGTACGAAGTGGGTCAGGTCATTACGGCCGAGATCTTCAAGCCGGGCGACCGGGTCGACGTGGTGGGCATCAGCAAGGGCAAAGGGTTCCAGGGGGGGATGAAGCGACACGGCTTCGCGGGCGGTCGCGCGACTCACGGATCCATGTTCCACCGGTCTCCGGGCGCGATCAGCGCCCACGAGTGGCCGGCGCGTGTCTTCAAGGGCAAGAAGATGGCGGGCCACCTGGGCAACGCGAAGGTTACCGTGCAGAACCTGCAGGTGGTCGAGGTCGACCCAGAGAAGAACATCATCCTCCTTCGCGGCGCGGTGCCCGGGGCCAAGAATGGCGCCTTGGTTCTTCGCAACGCCGTGAAGTACGGCGGCAAGTGATCGCGGCACCTGGCGTGGAACGGGAGTGGTCATGAAAGCACCGGTATGGAACACCGCGAAGGAGCAAGTGGGGACCGTCGAACTGAACGACGCGGTCTTCGGTGCCCCGGTCAACGAGGCCCTGCTCTGGGAGATGGTGCGGATGCAGTTGGCGAACCGCCGGCAAGGGACCCACGACGTCAAGGGTCGAAGCGAGGTCGCGGGCGGTGGGCGCAAGCCGTTCCGACAGAAGGGATCGGGGAGGGCGCGGCAGGGCTCCAGCCGATCGCCTCTGCACCGGGGAGGGGGGACGATTTTCGGACCGACGCCCCGCGGCTACGGATACACCATGCCGAAGAAGAAGCGGCGGGCGGCTCTGGTGTCCGCGCTGTCCTCGAAGGTGAGAGACGGCGAGTTCCTGGTCCTGGACGCGCTCGACCTGTCCGAGATCAAGACCAAGATCCTGGCCGGCGCGTTTGCAACGTTGGAGGTGGCCAGCGCCCTGGTCGTGATCCCGGAGAAGAACGAGATCGTGGAGAAGTCGGCGCGCAATCTCCCCGGAATCAAGGTGCTGCGGTTCGAGGGGTTGAACGTGTACGACATTCTTCGGTACGACAAGCTCGTGATGCTTCGGAGCGCTGTTGAGAAGACGGAAGGAGGCCTCTGATGTCGAGGACGGTGTACGACATTCTGCGGCGGCCCCTCGTCACCGAGAAGGCAACGCTGATTCGCGAGGTGGGCAACACGGTGGTCTTCGAGGTCGAGAAGGATGCGACCAAGGCTGAGATCAAGCAGGCGGTGGAGAAGGTCTTCTCGGTCACGGTTCGCGGCGTTCGCACAGCCATCGTCCGAGGCAAGAACGCCCGGGTGGGACGCTTCTCCGGGCGCAAGAGCAACTGGAAGAAAGCGTACGTCACCCTGAAGGAAGGCGACACCATCGAGTTCTTCGAAGGGGTATAGGGGCGGTCCCCACCCTGGCGCGGGAAGGAATGATCCATGGCCATCAAGCGTTATCGACCCACGTCGGCTGGCCGGCGCTTCATGACGGTCTCCACCTTTGAGGAGATCACCAAGGGAGAGCCGGAAAAGAGCCTGATCAAACCGCTCAAGAAGACGGGCGGCCGCAACAACCGGGGCCGGGTGACGAGCCGACACATCGGCGGGGGCCACAAGCGCCGGTATCGGCTGATCGACTTCAAGAGGGACAAGCGCGGCGTTCCGGCCAAGGTTTCGTCGGTTCAGTACGACCCGAACCGGAGTGCGCGCATCGCGCTCCTCACGTATCAAGACGGGGAGAAGCGTTACATCCTGGCGCCCAAGGACCTCAGGGTGGGTGACGTCATCACCGCCGGGCCGGATGTGGACGTAAAGCCGGGAAACTCGCTGCCCCTCGGTCAGATCCCGCTGGGGACGCAGGTCCATAACATCGAACTCCAGCCCGGCAAAGGCGGACAGCTCGCCCGCAGCGCCGGGGTCTACGCCCAGTTGATGGCGAAGGAGGGCGACTACGCCCAGCTCCGCCTCCCGTCGGGTGAGGTTCGCAAGGTCCGCAAGGAATGCTATGCCACCGTGGGGCAGGTAGGCAACGAGGACCACGAGAATGTGACCCGGGGCAAAGCCGGTCGCACTCGCTGGCTGGGGGTAAGACCCCACGTGCGGGGCGTGGCGATGAACCCCATCGATCACCCGCACGGTGGTGGCGAAGGACGGACCTCGGGCGGGCGTCACCCGGTCACTCCGTGGGGCGTGCCGACCAAGGGCAAGAAGACCCGGAGCAACAAGAAGACTGACCAGTACATCGTCCGCAGGCGGAAGTAGGAGCGACGTCAATGGCCCGATCCATCAAGAAGGGACCCTTTGTCGACGAGCACCTCACGAGCAAGGTCTCCAAGGCGAGGGAGGCGGGGGACAAGAGGGTCATCAAGACCTGGTCCCGCCGGTCGACGATCATCCCCCAGTTCATCGGGTACACGTTCGCCGTCCATAATGGGAAGACGTTCGTGCCGGTGTTCGTGACCGAGAACATGGTGGGGCACAAGCTCGGTGAGTTCGCTCCGACCCGCACCTTCCGGTCGCATGTGAAGGGCGAGGCCAAGGGCAAGAAGAAGTAGGCTGCGCGGAGGCTACCAATGCAGGCAGGAGCGAGTCTCAAGTTGTTGAGAATGTCCCCGCGCAAAGTTCGCCTGGTAGCGGACATGATCCGGGGAAAAGGCGTGGAGGAGGCGCTCAAGACGCTGCGTTTTGCGCAGCGCGCGGCGAGTCTCCCCCTCAAGAAGCTCATCGAGTCCGCGGTGGCCAACGCCGAGAACAACCACGGCCTCGATATCGACACCCTCTGGGTGCGAGAGATTCGAGTGGACGAGGGTCCGACCCTCAAGCGGTTCCGGCCGCGGGCGCAGGGGCGGGCCTTTCGGGTGAGAAAGCGAACGAGCCACGTCTCGGTGGTACTCGCGGAGCGGTGACAGGAGGTGTGCGTTGGGTCATAAAGTACATCCGTACGGGTTCCGCGTAGGGATCAACAAGCCGTGGCTCTCCCGCTGGTATGGGGGACGAGACTACGCGAAGACGCTGCACGAGGACCTTGAGCTCCGCAAGTTCCTCAAGAGGGAACTGGACCAGGCGGGCGTGGCGAACATCGAGATCGAGCGCGTGGCCAACAAGGTTCGCCTCGACATCCACACGGCCCGGCCCGGCATCGTCATCGGGAAGAAGGGCACGGAGATCGAGCGGCTCCGCAAGGTTTTGGGAGAGAAGACCGGCAGGGAGGTCTTCATCAACGTTCGGGAAGTCAAACGGCCCGAGCTCGATGCGCAGCTGGTGGCCGAGAACATCGCCGGGCAGCTGAAGAGGCGGGTGAGTTTCCGCCGCGCGATGAAGCGGGCCGTCACCTCGGCCATGAAGCTCGGTGCCGAGGGGATCCGCGTGAACTGTGCCGGCCGGCTCGGTGGTGCGGAGATCGCCCGCACAGAGTGGTACCGTGAGGGAAGGGTGCCGCTGCACACCCTGCGCGCCGACATCGACCACGGGTTTGCCGAGAGTTTCACGACCTACGGGGTGATCGGGGTCAAGGTGATCATCTTCAAGGGTGAGCTCCTGACCGACGCCGAGGGACCGAGACTCACAAGGGGTAAGTAACCATGTTGATGCCCAAGAACACCAGGTATCGCAAGCAGCACAAGGGCAGGCGCACGGGCCTGGCCTACCGGGGCTCGAAGATCAACTTCGGAGACTATGCGCTGCAGGCCCTCGATGACGTGTGGTTGACGGCGCGCCAGATAGAGGCTGGCCGTATCGCGATCTCCCATCACATCAAGCGTGGTGGACGAGTGTGGATTCGGGTGTTCCCCGACAAGCCCGTGACGAAGAAGCCGCTCGAGACTCGGATGGGCAAGGGCAAGGGGGCTCCCGAGGCGTGGGTTGCCGTGGTGTTGCCGGGCAAGATCCTTTTCGAAATCAAGGGGGTCACCGAGGACCTCGCGCGGGAGGCGCTTCGCAGAGCCGCCCACAAGCTGCCCATCAAGACGAGGATCATCTCCCGAGAGGACGTCCATGAATACTAAGGATCTCCGCGACCTCTCCGCAGAGGAGCTGTCCACGAAGGAGGGCGAGCTTCGCCACGAGCTCTTGAACCTGCGGTTCCAGCACGCCACCCGGCAGTTGGAGAATACCGCGAGGATCCAGGTAGCGCGGCGAGAGATCGCCCGCGTCCTGACGGTCCTGCGAGAGCGCGAACTCAAGAATGCCTAAGGCGAGGAACGAAGCGATGGCCGAGATGAAGCGGGGCTACCGGAAGCGGATGGTGGGCATCGTCGCCAGCGACAAGATGGATAAGACCGTGTCGGTGGTCGTGGAAGGTCTGAAGAAGCATCCCACGTACAAGAAGTACGTGATGCGGTCCAAGAAGTACAAGGCCCACGATGAGAAGAACGAGTGCCGTGTCGGGGATAAGGTGCTGATCGAAGAGACCCGGCCGTTGAGCAAGGATAAGTGCTGGCGGGTCAAAGAGATTCTCGAGAGGGCCATCTAGCGCCTCGACCGGGTCAGGAGCAGGGACATGATCCAGCAGGAAACGATCCTCAACGTTGCCGACAACTCGGGTGCAAAGAAGGTGTACTGCATCCACATTGTCGGTGGTTCGAAGCGCAAGTACGCCAGCGTGGGCGACATCATTACCGTGTCTGTCAAAGAGGCCATCGCCAACAGCAAGGTGGCGAAGGGATCGGTGATGAAGGCGGTCATCGTGCGGACCAAGAAGCAGGTGCGCCGACTGGATGGCTCATACATTGGATTCGACGACAACGCGGCGGTTCTCATCAACAAGGACGGGGAGCCGATCGGTACGCGCGTCTTTGGACCGGTGGCGAGAGAGCTTCGGGCGAAGAACTTCATGAAGATTATCTCCTTGGCCCCTGAAGTGCTTTGAGGGCCTGGAAGGAGCGCACAGAGCATGGCCACGAGACGAAAGATCAAACGCAGTGACCTCGTGGAGGTCATCGCGGGAAACGAGAAGGGCAAGCGAGGAAAGGTGCTTCGCGTCCTCTCGGACCGAGAGAAGGCTCTGGTAGAGAAGGTGAACATGGTCAAACGGCACAAGAAGGCCGATGCGACCAGCCAGGGCGGTATTGTCGACACGGAAGCGCCGCTGCACCTCTCGAACCTGGCATGCGTCTGTGAGAAGTGCGACAAACCGGCACGTGTCGGTTTCAAGTTTCTGGAAGATGGCAGCAAGGTTCGGGCGTGCAAGCGCTGCGGCGAAGTGCTGGACAAATAGCCAGCCCCAGAGGGTAGAGACGATGGCGAGGCTTAGAGAGCAGTACGTGCGGGATGCGGTCCCCCAGTTGATGAAGACCTTCGGGTACAAGAACGTGATGCAGGTACCGAAGGTTGAGAAGGTGGTCGTCAATGTGGGCGCTGGCGACGCGAAGGACAATGCGAAGCTCATGGACCAGATCGTGGCTGACCTGGCGCGGATCACTGGCCAGAAGCCGGTCGTCACGAAGGCGAAGAAGTCGATCGCCAACTTTCACCTGCGCGAAGGCATGCCGGTGGGATGCAAGGTGACGCTGCGGGGAGAGCGGATGTACGAGTTCCTGGATCGAATGATCACCGTGGCCCTGCCCCGCGTTCGCGACTTCAAGGGCGTGTCAGGGAAGGGGTTCGACGGCCGGGGCAACTACACGCTGGGGATCACGGAGCACATCATCTTTCCTGAGGTCGACCTGGAGAACGTGGAGAAGGTCAAAGGGATGAACGTCTGCATCGCGACGACGGCAAAGACGGACGAGGAGTGCAAGGAACTGCTTCGCCTCTTCGGCATGCCGTTCCGGAACTGAGACAAGGGAGCGACCCGTGGCGACATTGGCGAAGGTAGAGAAGCAGAAGATCGAGCCGAAGTTCAAGGTGCGCTTTCACAACCGCTGCAAGGTCTGCGGGCGGCCCCGCGGGTTCTTTCGAAAGTTTAGCTTGTGCCGGATCTGTTTGAGGAAACTTGCCCATGAGGGGAAGCTTCCTGGCGTGATGAAGGCCAGTTGGTAAGGGCTCTGGAGGTACTGCAATGGCACTGACCGATCCCATCGGAGACATGCTCACTCGGCTTCGGAACGCTGCTCAGGCGCGCCACGCCACGGTCCACATTCCCGCGTCGGGTCTGAAGAAGGCCATCCTGGAGCAGATACGCGAGGCGGGATTCGTGGAAGACGTAGATTTCGTGGAGGACGGCCGGCAAGGCATGCTGACGGTGCGCCTCAAGTATGACAAGCAAGGGGAGTGCGTGATCGACGGGCTGGAGCGGCTGTCGAAGCCCGGTCGCCGGCTCTATACGTCGGTCGACGACATCCCCAAGGCTCGCAGCGGATACGGTACGGTGATCGTATCGACCTCCCGTGGTGTGCTCTCCGACCGAAAGGCGCGGGAGCTGGGCGTGGGTGGCGAAGTCCTGTGCTCCATCTGGTAGGCACGAACGGCGAGTAGGAGAAGGTTCCATGTCGAGGATTGGGAAGAAGCCGATCCAGCTGCCCCCGAAGGTTGCGATCGAGTATCAGGCGCCGATGTTGACGGTGAAGGGCCCTAAAGGGACGCTCAATCTGCAGGTCCACCCCGACATGACGCTCGATGTCGTGGAGGGAGAGGTACGGATCGTCCGACCCACCGAGGGCCGGCGCCACCGGTCGCTTCAAGGGGTGACGCGCAGCCTGGTGCAGAACATGGTCACCGGCGTGTCGGCCGGGTTCCAGAAAGACCTGGAGATTCAGGGCGTGGGTTACCGGGCGAACCTCCAGGGGAGTACTCTGACACTCAGTCTGGGTTTCTCCCATCCCGTGACCTATACCCCGCCGAGTGAGGTTCAGCTCGAAGTCAAGGATCAGCGCATCATCATGGTGCGCGGGATCGATCGCCAACGGGTGGGGCAGGTGGCGGCCGATATTCGGGGTTTTAAGCCGCCTGAGCCGTACAAGGGCACCGGCATCCGATATGCGGGCGAGCACATCGTGAAGAAGGAAGGCAAGGCGGGCGCCAAGTAAGGGATTGACCCTGCGAGAGAATAGGGGAAGGAGTGGATGCCGTGGACCGATTAAAGGCGAAGACGAAGGCGCGCCTGGCCCGGAAGTTTCGAGTGAGGAAGCAGGTGCGGGGGACCGCGGAGCGGCCGCGCCTGACGGTGTACAAGAGCCTGAAGCACATGTATGCCCAGATCGTGGACGACTCGACGGGGCAGACGCTCGCCACGGCTTCGACGATGGGCCGCGACGTTCGGGACGGGGTCAAGAACTCCGGTACCGTCGAGGCGGCGCGGATCGTGGGGCTCGCGTTGGGCCGCAAGGCGCTGTCGCGGGACATCACCAAAGTGGTCTTCGACCGCAACGGCTACGCCTACCACGGCAAAGTAAAGGCCCTGGCGGACGCGGCTCGAGAAGCCGGCCTTCAGTTCTGATGGGCCGCGCGCGGCACGATAGGAGGAGTACGCCTTGAGCTTCAACGACCCCAAGACCCCAGAGCTCTTCGACCGTGTGGTGCACCTCAACCGCGTCGCCAAGGTCGTCAAGGGAGGCCGGCGGTTCTCCTTCAGCGCGCTGGTCGTCGTCGGTGATCACAATGGCTTAGTGGGAATCGGGCTGGGAAAGGCCAACGAGGTTCCCGAAGCCATCAGAAAGGGCATAGAGCAGGCCAAACGAAACCTGGTGCGCGTTCCGGTCGTGAACGGGACGATTCCCCACGAGGTCCTGGGCCACTTCGGTGCAGGGAAGGTGGTGCTCAAGCCTGCGTCGTCCGGTACCGGCGTCATCGCCGGCGGTGCAGTCCGCGCCGTCGTCGAGTCGGCCGGCATCCACGACATCCTGACGAAGTGTCTCGGTACGAACAACCCTCACAACGTGGTTCGTGCGACGATTGCCGGATTGCAGAGCCTTCGGGCGCCCGAAGACATCGCCGGGCGGCGGGGCAAGTCGGTCGAGGAGGTCCGGGCCTAGGCCCGGGAGGGAGAGCCATGCGTCTGCACGATCTGAAAGCTCCCAAAGGGGCCACGAAGAACAAGAAGCGTGTCGGACGAGGGCCCGGATCGGGCTCTGGGAAGACGGCGAGCCGCGGTCACAAGGGCGCTCGGGCCCGGGCCAGCAAACTCAAGACCGGCTTCGAGGGTGGCCAGATGCCGCTCCAGAGGCGAATCCCCAAGGTCGGGTTTCGAAATCCGTTCCGCAAGGAGTACGCCTGCGTAAACGTCCTGGACCTCAATCGGTTCGACGACGGTACCGAGGTGACGTTGACGCTCCTCCTGGAGACGGGGCTGGTGCGGAAGCCGAAGGATGGTTTGAAGATTCTGGGCAAAGGCGAGTTGGAGCGCAAGTTGATCATCGTGGCGCAGAAGGTGAGCGAAGGTGCCCGGGAGAAGATCCTGGCCCGTGGCGGCGAGGTCAAGGAGGCCTAGGTGGTCGGAGACATCCAGGGGATCGCCAAGATTCCGGAGCTCAAGCGGAGGCTTCTGATCACCTTCCTGTTGCTGGCGGTGTACCGAGTGGGGGCGCACGTCCCGACACCGGGAATCGACGCGGCAGCGCTGGCCGGATTCTTCAGCAAGACCCAGGGGAACCTGCTGGGGCTCGTAGACATGTTTGCCGGGGGGGCGCTGAGGCGCATGAGCGTCTTCGCGCTCGGGATCATGCCCTACATCAGTGCGTCCATCATCCTGCAGCTCCTCACCGTGGTCGTTCCGACGCTGGAGAAGCTGTCCAAAGAGGGGGAGCAGGGGCGCAAGAAGATCGTGCAGTGGACCCGGTACGGCACCATTGTGCTGGCCGTGGTCCAGGGCTTCGGCATCGCCATCGGCTTGGAGAACATGGCCGGCCCGGGGGGCGGAGGAATCGTCATCAACCCGGGCTGGGGGTTTCGCATCCTCACGGTCATCACTCTCGCCGCGGGGACCGCGTTCATCATGTGGCTCGGCGAGCAGATCACGGAGAGGGGCATCGGCAACGGCATCTCCTTGATCATCTTCGCCGGAATCGTCGCGGGGATGCCCGGAGGGATCTTCAATACATTCCGGCTCGTGGGCGCGGGGGAGCTTAATCTGCTGCTCGTCCTGTTGCTTATCGTCGTCATGGTGGCGGTGGTCTTTGCGATCGTGTGGGTGGAGCGGGCGCAACGGCGCATCCCCGTTCAGTACGCGAAGCGGGTCGTGGGCCGCAAAGTCTACGGAGGGCAGAGCACGCATCTGCCTCTGAAGGTGAACACCGCGGGCGTCATCCCCCCGATCTTTGCGTCCTCGTTGCTGATGTTTCCGACGACGATTGGCCAGTTCATTGACCATCCGTGGGTCAAGGCAGTCACGGACCTGCTCCTGCCGGGGCGCGCGCTCCATGACTTGCTGTACGTGGGTTTGATCTTCTTCTTCGCCTATTTCTACACGGCGGTGACGTTCAATCCAGTAGACGTTGCGGACAACATGAAGAAGTACGGCGGGTACATCCCCGGCATCCGGCCCGGCCAGCGGACCGCGGAGTACATCGACAAGGTGCTCTCCCGCTTGACGTTCTGGGGCGCGCTCTACGTCAGCACGATCTGCGTCCTGCCGACGCTCATGATCACATGGTTCAACGTGCCCTTCTACTTCGGAGGGACCGGTTTGCTGATCGTGGTTGGCGTCGCGATCGACACGGTGGCGCAGATCGAGACGCATTTGATCACGCGGCATTACGAAGGCCTGATCGGCGCGCGGCGAATTCGGGGTCGGCGGTAGCACCCTTTGATCGTGCTCAAGTCGCCTCGGGAGATCGAGGAGATGCGCCGGGTCAACCGGATCGTCGCGGAGATCTTGGAGCGGATCCGGCAGGCGGTGAAGGCTGGTGTCTGCACCAAGGATCTCGATGACATCGCGGCCGAGGAGGTTCGTCGGAGGGGAGTGGTTGCAGCGTTCAAAGGGGTCAAGAGCCCCCAGGGCACGCCCTATCCGGCCAGTTTGTGCACGTCGGTCAATGACGAGGTGGTGCACGGGATCCCCCGGGTTGATCGAGTGCTTCGGGAAGGGGACCTGGTGAGTGTCGACTTCGGGGTCTTCGACCGAGGCGTCTACGGGGACGCGGCGTTGACGATCCCGGTCGGGATCGTCCCACCGAGGGCCCTCGCGCTGATCCGAGCCGCGGAGGCGGCGCTCGACGCGGGGATTGCCGAAGCACTGCCGGGGCGCCGGTTGGGAGATGTGTGCGCGGCGATCCAGGAGACGGTCGAAGGTGCGGGGTTTACGGTGGTTCGGGAGTTTGTCGGGCATGGCATCGGTCGCAGTCTGCACGAGGACCC
Organism: Deltaproteobacteria bacterium; assembly: GCA_016214985.1. Lineage (GTDB taxonomy): Bacteria > Desulfobacterota > Deferrisomatia > Deferrisomatales > JACRMM01 > JACRMM01. Next base: position 10,919 of record JACRMM010000042.1, read on the forward strand.
GCAAGTGCCGAACTACGGGGAGCGGGGTACGGGCGTCCGCCTCAAGGCCGGGATGGTGCTGGCCATCGAGCCGATGATCAACGACGGCGTCGTCGGAGTCGTTGTGGATCCGGATGGATGGACCGCCCGAACCAAGGACGGCAGTTTGGCGTCGCACGCGGAGCACACCGTCGCCATTACAGAGCGGGGGCCTGACATACTCAGCCGGTTGGAATGAGGGAGGAAAGCGGGCGTGACGAAGGAAGAATCGATCGAAGTGGAAGGCACGGTCGTGGAACCGTTGCCAAATGCCATGTTCCGGGTAGAACTCGAGAACGGTCACCGCGTGCTCGCGCACATTTCGGGCAAGATGCGGATGCACTTCATCAAGATTCTTCCCGGCGACAAGGTAACGGTGGAGCTTTCTCCCTATGACCTGAGTCGAGGGCGGATCATCTATCGAAAGAAGTGAATTTCATGGAGATCGGATCGCAGGGAAGCGCTGCGAACGGAAGATAGAGGTTTCGGGCAAGGAGTTCGGAATGAAAGTCAGGCCTTCGGTTAAGAAGATTTGCGACAAGTGCAAGATCATTCGCCGCAAAGGGATCGTAAGGATCATTTGCGAGAATCCCAGGCACAAGCAGCGCCAAGGGTAATAAGCGGGACAGTGACGCTGGGGCGTGGCACAGCCGGCTCCGGCGATCGCTTGGCCGGCTTCACGAGGAAACGGTCTCAAAGGAGGTTCAGCAGTGGCCAGAATTGCGGGTGTCGACCTTCCGCGCGCCAAGCGGATCGAGATTGCGCTGACGTACATCTTCGGGATCGGGAGGTCTTCGGCACAGGCGATCTTGAAGGAGGCCGAGGTAAGCTTCGACTCCAAGACGGCCGACCTCAGCGACGACGAGGTCCAGAGGATCCGCAAGATCATCGATGACAAGTACAAGGTCGAGGGCGACCTGCGGCGCGAGGTGTTGGGGAGCGTGAAGCGGCTCATGGACCTGGGCTGCTACCGGGGTCTGCGTCACCGGAAGGGGCTTCCGGTTCGTGGGCAGCGCACGCGCACAAACGCGCGAACGCGCAAGGGTCCGCGAAGGAAGTGAGGGCAAGGCACGCCCGGCGCACGTGTGCGCGGGGCGTGGGAGTGTAGACCGCCGCGCTCGGCCTGGCCGGCCGCGAGACGCGCATCGGAGGAAGTATGGCGAAGACGGCAAGTGCCCGCAGGGGTAAGAAGGTCAAGAAGAACGTCCGTGACGGGGTGGCCCACATCACGAGCACCTTCAACAACACGATCATCACGATCACGGATCCGAGCGGGAACACCATCGCCTGGTCGAACTCCGGCGTGGTGGGCTTCAAGGGATCGAGGAAGAGCACTCCCTTTGCCGCGCAGTTGGCCGGGAAGGACGCGGCCGACAAGGCCATGGAGCACGGTCTTCGGAACGTGGTGGTCTACGTGAAAGGGCCAGGGTCCGGGCGAGAGGCAGCCCTGCGAGCGCTCCACGCGGCGGGGCTCACGATCACCTCCGTGCAGGACGTGACGCCCATTCCGCACAACGGCTGTCGTCCACCGAAGCGGCGCAGGGTCTAAGCACATCGATACGTAGGAGGTACCGTCTTGGCTAGATATCGCGGACCCGTTTGCCGACTTTGCCGACGCGAGCGGATGAAGCTCCACCTGAAAGGTGATCGCTGCTTTACCGATAAGTGTGCCATCGAGCGGCGCAACTATCCCCCCGGGCAACACGGGCAAGGGAGGGGAAAGCTCTCGGAGTATGGAAAGCAGCTGCGGGAGAAGCAGAAGGTTCGGCGCATCTACGGCATCCAGGAGAAACAGTTCCGGATGTACTTCCAGACGGCCGACCGCCGCAAGGGCGTCACGGGCGAGCAATTGCTGCAGCAGCTCGAGCTTCGCCTCGACAACATGGTCTACCGGATGGGATTTGCGAACTCCCGCACGGAGGCCCGGCATCTTGTCCGGCATGGCCACTTCCTCGTGAACGGGAAGCGGGTCGACATCCCGTCGTACGTTACGAAGGCGGGGGACACGGTCGCAGTCCGGGAAAAGAGCCGGCAGATCCCTGCCGTCATCGCGGCCCAGGAAAACCTTGCGAGCCGCGGTGCGCCTCGGTGGATCGAGGTCGATGCCAAGTCGTTCCAGGGGATGGTCAAGGAGTTGCCCCGGCGAGAAGACATCACGATGCCGATCGAGGAGCACCTCATCGTAGAGCTCTATTCCAAGTAAGCGCAAGCCAGCGGACTCGGCCAACGGCGGAGGTTTGTGACATTGCAGCAGAGAAACTGGCGTGAGTTGATCAAACCCAAGCGGCTCGACGCGGAAGCCGATACGCTCGGCTCGACGTATGGGAAGTTCACTGCGGAGCCTCTGGAGCGCGGATTTGGGACGACGCTCGGGAGTGCCTTGCGCAGGGTCCTTCTGTCGAGCCTTCAGGGGGCGGCCATCGTTCAGGTCAAGTTCGAGGGCGTTCCCCACGAGTTCTCTACGATCCAAGGGGTCAAGGAGGACGTGACAGAGATCGTTCTGAACCTCAAAGAGGTTCGCCTTAAGGCGCACACCGACAAGCCGAAACGCCTCAGGATCGACAAGACCGGTCCCTGCGACGTCCAGGCCTCGGACATACAGGCCGGGTCCACGGTGGAGATCCTGAACGGGGACCACCACCTGGCCACCTTGTCGGAGGGGGGGCGACTGGAGGCTGAGCTGGTCGTGAAGGTCGGCAAGGGGTATGTGCCGGCAGAGCGCAACAAGGACGAGGACATGCCGATCGGGCAGATCGCGCTCGATGCGGTCTTCAGCCCGATCGAAAAGGTAAACTTTCGAGTCGAGCAGGCGCGCGTGGGGCAGCGGACAGACTACGACAAGCTGATCCTCGAGGTATGGACTGACGGCTCCATCAAACCCGACGATGCTGTCGCGTATGCAGCGAAGATTCTGAAGGATCAGCTTCAGGTGTTCATCAACTTCGAGGAAGAAGAGGAGCCGGACTCCGGCTTTTCTGACTCCTTGGATACTGCCTACAATCCGAATCTCGACCGAAAGGTGAGCGAGCTGGAGCTGTCGGTGCGAGCCGCCAATTGTTTGAAGGCAGCCAATATCCGATACATTGGAGAATTGGTACAAAAGACCGATGCCGAAATGTTGAAGACGAAGAACTTCGGTCGAAAGTCGCTTAACGAGATCAAAGATATCCTAGGTACGATGAACCTCCATCTGGGAATGGATATCGGGGTCTGGACACCGCCGGAAGAGAGTCTGGAAGAAGAGGAACTGTAGTAGCGCCGGAAAGGGATAACTCGGATGCGTCACAATAACTCAGGCAGAAGACTCGGCCGGAATGCCTCCCACCGGAAGGCGATGTTCCGCAATATGGTGACCTCGCTGATCGAGCACGGCAAGATCCAGACGACCGACGCGAAGGCGAAGGAACTTCGGCGGATCGCGGAGAGGCTCATCACGCTCGGGAAGAGGGGCGATCTTCACGCCCGTCGGCTGGCGCTCGCGTACGTCAGAGACAAGGATGTCGTGGCGAAGCTCTTTGGTGAGGTCTCGCCGCGGTTTGCGGAGCGGCCCGGCGGATATACCCGCATCGTGAAGTTGTGGGCGCGCCGAGGGGACAATGCACCGCTGAGCATGCTCGAGTTGGTGCAAGAGGCGTACGCGCCGCGGCCGAAAAAGGTCAAGACGCAGTCCGTGGCGCCGCCGCTGGCACCCATGCCGAAGGAAGCTCCGGCCGCCGAGGCCGTTGCCACGGCAGAGGGCGAGACGCCGGAGGCGTGAGCACGGTACCGACTGCAGCGGTCGAGGGCAGGGAGAGATCCCTGCCCTCGCGTCGTTGTGGGGCTGACGGCGGTCTTGTGGCCGAGAGGTTGATGGTCCTGCTGGCAGGACGACGCATCCTCGCCGGGGTCGACCTCACGCTCCGAAGAGGGGCCCACGTGGCCCTGGTTGGGCCCAACGGTTCCGGCAAGTCCACCCTGCTGCGAGCGCTGAAGGGCATGGAGCCGTTCGAGGGGGGCTCGGTCTGGGTGGACGATGTACCCGTGGCTGCGTGCGACCCGGCCGTGGGTCTCGTGTTTGCGAACCCGGAAGATCAGGGAGTGTCCCCGATCGTCGAAGATGACGTCGCGTTCGGATTGGAGAACCTGGGACGGCCGCCGGAAGAGATCGGGCGGAGGGTGGAGGAAGCGCTTCGACTTGTGGGGTTGTGGGAGCACCGAGAGGCGCCGATCCACACTCTTTCGGGAGGCCAGGCGCAGCTGTTGGCATTGGGGTCGGTGCTGGCGCTGGGAGCGCGCTACCTGCTGCTCGACGAGGCGACGTCCATGCTGAGCCCCTGGGACAGGGAAGCTCTCTTCGTTACGCTCGAGGCGCTTCGCCGGCAGGGCGTCGGAGTCCTGCACGTGACCCACCAGCCGGAGGAGGTGCTCTGGGCAGGAGAGGTCTTGGCCCTGGAGACGGGTTCGATCCGGTTTCGGGGCTCTCCGTCGGCCTTCTTCCGGTGGCCGGAGTGCCCCTGGTCTGCGCCGGAGTACTTCGAGCTGTCGGAGGCTCTGTCGGGCGAAGGGGGGAGATGCCCTTCCTACGGGGATCTCTGCCGGTGGCTTGGCCGGGAGTCGTGATGTCGTGATCCGCGGTGAAGGTCTCGAGGTGCACCGCTCTTGGCCGGGGAAGAGCTCGCGCTGCTCCCTCTGCGGCGTGAATCTCTCTGTGGCGGCCGGCCGGGTCGGGCTCATCTTGGGTCGGTCGGGGGCCGGCAAGACCACGCTCCTGGAAACCATGGCAGGCCTTGTGGCTTCGAGTCCAGGGACGGTGCGCTTTTCGTCGGCCGCCGGCCAATGGCGCTGGGGTCTGGGAGAGTTGGCGCCCCGGGAGGCCCGTCGGAGGATGGGATTCCTCTTTCAGTACCCGGAACGCCAACTTTTTGGGGCGACCCCCTTGGAAGACGTCGAGTGGGGCGCGATGCCCCGGTGTGACGGCGCGGCCGAGCGCGCCCTCGAGGCGGTGGGGCTTCCGCCCCAGCTCTGGGCGACCTCGCTGCGGCGATTGAGCCGGGGAGAGAAGCGCCGTGTGGCTCTGGCCGGCCTGCTGATCCGGGAGCCTGAGGTCCTCTTCTTGGACGAGCCTGCGGTGGGGCTCGATCCCGAGGGACAGGCGCTTCTCTGGCAAGAGGTGGAAGCCTATCGCCACGGACGGGGCGCAGCAGTGCTCGTAGCCACTCACTGGCCAGAGCCCTGGCTGCGGTGCGCGGCCAACGTGCTGTGCCTCGAGGCCGGCGTCGTTCTCTTCAGTGGGCCGGTTGTAGCCCTGCCGGAGGCCGCTCGGAGGAACCGGGCGATTGCCGCGCTGCTCCCTGTGACGTGGCGTCTTCGCCTCGAACTCGAGGGGGGGGGGGCGCCGCCGGGCGCGCCGCCCGAGTGGGTCGCCGCGGCAAAGAGGTGGCTCGCTGCCCGGGCTTGGAGCGCGCGCTAGCGCTCGGGCGCGACCTTCTCCAACGCCGCGTAAACGGCGGCTATCTCGTCGCGCAGGTCCGGGTCCAGATCATAGGGGCTCACGCCGCGGCGGTCGGACTCCCGGATGGACTCCCTTAGCATGAGGTGCCCGAGGACGGGCATGGGTGCAGCACCGGCCTCGATCGTGTCTTGATCCGCCGGCCCTGCGACCTTGTTCCCGACCACGTAGACCTGACGCACGCCCAGGTCGGTCGCGAGCCGACGGATCTGGTGCGCGGTCTGGATGGCCCGTTGCCCCGGTTCCACCACGACCACGAACGCGTCCATGCTCTCGGTGGTCCCTCGCGCCAGGTGTTCGAGGCCCGCCTCCATGTCGATGATCACCGTCTCCCCCCGGCGCACGATGAGGTGGCGCATGAGGACTCGAAGCAGCGTGCTCTCGGGGCACAGACAACCGCCCCCGCCGAGTGGCACCGTCCCCAGGGTGAGGAGTTTGATCCCGTTGTAGTCGAGGCCGTAGACGTCGGGGATGTCGTCGACCTGGGGATTCAGTTTGAACATCCCCCCGAACGTGCCCGGCTTCGCGCCCGTGCGTTCGGCCACCAGGTCCTTCAGTTGGGCCAACGGCTGCACCGCGGCGAGTTTCTCGGCTGGCACGCCGATGGCCGAGGGGAGGTTCGAGTCCGGGTCCGCGTCGATGGCGAGAACCTTTTGCCCCCGATCGGCGAGGAGCCTCGCGAGGCAGCCAGCGAGGGTTGTCTTGCCGACCCCCCCCTTACCGCTGATGGCGATCTTCATGGTGTCTCCCTCCTGAGCAAGTGCAGAGCTCACGGTACCATCAGCGGTGAGACAGTGTCAAAAAGGCCGCGGGGTCGACGCTTTACTTCGACCGAGCCCATTGCTACACTCGCCGATCCTCTATGCTCCGGGTGGAGAGCGCGGACGTGTGCATCACGGCAAAGGCCTCGAGTTGGGGCGGCGGTGTTCGATGAGGCTCGGGCGGGATGGGCGAGAGCGGGGTCCTTCTTCGGCATCGCGCTAGGAGCCTGTCGGACTTTCGGAAGCACCTACTCTGGAGGCACCCGAGAATACCATGGGAATGATCCGGAGGGCGTCTTCTTGTGTCCGAAGTAAAGTCACTATTCTTGGCTATTGCCTTTTGTTTCTAGTGCTATCG
>JACRMM010000043.1 GCA_016214985.1 Deltaproteobacteria bacterium
CGATAGCACTAGAAACAAAAGGCAATAGCCAAGAATAGTGACTTTACTTCGGACACAAGAAGACGCCCTCCGGATCATTCCCATGGTATTCTCGGGTGCCTCCAGAGTAGGTGCTTCCGAAAGTCCGACAGGCTCCTAGCGGCCAGTATAGCGGCCGGGGCCGCAGTGGAGAAGACGCGAGCCTCGACCTCCCCCAACCGCGTCAGGGCAATCGCACGGAAATGCCGGCGCAGCGTCTCTGGGGGGAACGGGCGGAGTTCTCCGGAGGTGAGGCCTGCGGCCTTGGCGGCCCGTTTCGGAGCATGCGCGCCCGCTGGGACCTCATCTCGGGCCCGTGGTATAGTGTTGCGCCGCGGCCCCCGGGGCCGGTCCAGCGGAGACAGGGAGGAGGGGATGCTCGACATCTACGTGGACGCCGACGGGTGCCCCGTAAAGGACGAGGTGTACAAGGTCGCGCGCCGCTACGGGCTCCAGGTGTACGTGGTGGCCAACCGCCCCGTACGGGTCCCCTTCGAGCCGGGGATCCAGGCCGTGTCCGTAGGGGACCGCTTCGATGCCGCAGACGACTGGATCGCCGAGCGCGCCGGTCCGGACGACATCGCGGTGACGGCCGACATCCCTCTGGCTGACCGCTGTCTGAAGAAGGGAGCGCGAGTCCTCGGCCCCAGGGGGCAGCCGTTCACCGAGGAGACGATCGGCTCCGCCCTGGCGCTTCGCGCCCTCCTGGATCACGTGCGTCAGCTCGGCGAGGCCACCGGCGGCCCTGCGCCCATGGGAAAGCACGACCGGTCCCGTTTCCTGTCGAGCCTCGATCAGACGATCCAGGAGGTTCGCCGCGGCCACGCCCTCGATTGACAGCGGCAGGCTCCCTGCTACCTCTTGCGTGACCCAGGTATCGCGGTCGGAAAAGAGCCAGGCCTCACCACCCCCACCCAGGAAGCCCGCCCATGTTCTCTGACACCACGACGCGCGTTCCCCGCCACACACCGCCGGCCCTGAACGAGCGCATTCGCCGCCGCACCCTCCAGAGGGTCGCCCACTTCGCGGTTCAAACGGATCGGATCGGGGAGCGCCTCCGGGAGTTGGACCGGGAGTGGGACATCGAGCGGGCCCTGGAGGCCAACGCCTCGACGCTCGTCGTGATCGGCGTGACACTCGGCGCGCTCGCCCCGGTCGCTCCGGAAACCGCTGCGGAGACGGCCCTGCGACTGGCGACGTGGTAAGCCGGCCCCGAAGGCCGGCTCACTCGTACTCGTCCCCGAACAGGAAGTCCAGCCGGAGGGAAACGAACGGCGCGGGGCGGAAACCGTCGTCGCGCTCCCACCGCACCTCCGGGTCCACCTCGGCATATATCCACTTCTCGTAGATCTGAACCCTGTAGCGCACGCGGCCCAGATAGCCCGTGCGCCGCCAGCGGGGGTTGGTCTCGCCGAAGATCCCCGCCTGCCACGCAAGCCCCTGGCGCTCCGTTAACTGCTGAAACAGAAAGACGCTGGTGCTCAGCTCGAAGGTGTCGTCCCGCCACAGATAGGTGGCCTCGGGAGAAACCCGGAAGAGGAGCCGGTCCGAGAACGCGAAGTCGGCCTGCACCCGACTGGTCTCCCCCACGCCCGTCGAGTCGAACCAGAAGACGGTCTCGCTGGCGCGAAAGACCCAGCCGGACAGTGGCAGGGTGTACCGAGCCCGAACTCTCGTATAGGGGTCCAGGGGGATCTTGACGTGGGCCCCGGCGCCGGCGTTGACGGTCCACTTGCCGGAGCGGAGCCACGAGAGGAGGAGCCCGGCAAAGACCTTGCGACCCGGGTCCGACGGTTCGACCGCCTTGGCAACCGCTGCGTAGGCAGCATCCTCCTCGGACGAGTCGTCGTCCCGGCTCTCCAGGGAGAACCGAAGCCGCCGCTGGGTGTGCGGCAGAACGAGGTTCAGGCGCGCCCTGGGCTGCAGGTCCACGTTTCCCCCTTTTCCGAGGGTAGCGATGCCGGTCAGCTGGCCGAAGCTGCCCGTGGGGTCCTCGTAGACCGTTTCGGCTGCGAAGTAGGAATCGAGCCTCCGGGCCACCGCCTCGATGGTGTGCGAGATCGTTTCGTGGGACTGTTGCACCAGCACCCTGGCCGCGTTCGGAGGCTCGGCGTCCTCCCCCATGGCTGCGGGCTGGGCCGCCGTGGGTCCGGCACCGACGAGGAGCGCCGTCACGGTGCCCAGCAGACCAACCGAAATCCAAGCGTGAAAAGATCGAGGGACACGCACGCTACCCTCCCGAACCACCGCTCCAGGCGCAGGAGATCCGAGATCTCAGGACCAGGGAGCTCCTCCGGCGTCTCTGTCGCCACCCGCGCCTCTCCGACTCTCGGCTGCGTGCCGCTGGTGCTTCGAGCGCACCCTCGTCGGCACCCCTCGAGGACGCTTCCGTCGCCGCCCGGCGTTCCGGTGTGCCGCACCCCGCAAAGCGTTCCTGCGATACCTTATCATCTGGCGCTCCCCGCCGGGACGACTATCTTGCGCCGGATGGGGATGAGTGGGGGGGAACGGGCAGACCGGTGGCGCCGAAGTCTGTTGGCTGTCAGATTGGGCGGGGAGGAGTCTCGTGGGGATTTTCAAAATGAGTTGACCCGTTCGGCGTGATTCTCAGATCATCCGGGAGGGGTCCGGACGACATCGCTTCCGGGTGGCAAGAACGGAGCGGGCGGAGAGTTTCGCAAGAATTCTCCGCCCTTTTCCGTTGGGCTTCCGGCCCACGGACAGGGTGGACACATCGAAGTTCTCCAGGGTCTTCTCGCCGCGGAAGTTGGCGCGGCGGAGCCGCATGGCGAACTTTTTTGAGGTCCCGGCGGGGCGGGGCTCTTTGTATTGCCGACCCCGCGACCATCTGCCGACTCATCGCCGGCACCTCCGCCCCCCTTTCACTCTCGTCACGTTTCGAGGGCCCGTCAGCGTGCGGTCACCGACCGTGACCTCGACTTCAAAGCGGAGAACCCAATGAGTCTCTGCCGGTCCTCGTCCCACAGCTTCAGCCGAGGCGACGCCAGGCTCGCACGCAGCGTGAGCGGCTCCTTGGCCCGCAGTTCAGGAATCGCGTCGTAGCAGCGTTTCAGGTTGTAATTCGGGATCCGTGATCCAAGGTGGTGAAGGAAGTGGATGCCGATACCGCCCGAGAACCAGCGCAATACGGCCGGCAGCCGGTAGAACGAACTGCCGTCCACGGCCGCGCGCAGAGGATCCCAGGCTTCCTTCCGCGCCCAGTACACCCCCTCGAACTGGTGTTGAACGTAGAAGAGCCAGATTCCTCCCGCGCCCCCCAGCCACAGGATTGGCAGCTGAACCAGGAGATAGGTCTTCCACCCGATCGCCCAGGCGGCGGACGAGATGACTCCAGCCACGAGAAGGTTGGTGACGTGCACGCTCCTTCGCGCCTTCTTGCTGACGGCCCGGCTCGGCCAGCGCTGGCGGATCAGGAAGTAGAAGAGCGGCCCCACGCCGAAGAGCACGAAAGGGTTCCGGTAGAGACGGTACTGGACCCGCTTGAGCCAGGGCGACACCACGTACTCGCTCACGGTCAGGGTAGTGATGTCGCCGACACCTCTCGCGTCCAGGTTCGCATACGTCGCGTGGTGCCGCAGATGGATGAACCGCCAGTCCTCGAGCGGTGTGAAGACCAACGTCCCGCAGACGTAGCCGAGGACGGTATTGGCCGTCGCGGAGGAAAGAAACGAGCTGTGGACGCAGTCGTGGAACAGGATGAAGATCCGCACGAGGAGGCCCGCGGCCGTAACGGCCAGCAGCAGGGTCAACACATAGGGGTACCCGAGCTGAACGGACCGGATCATCAGGTACCAGAGGAGCAGGCAGGGGGCCAAGGTATCGGCGAGCTGCCAGACGGCCTTTCCCGTATCGCGAACTTCGAAGCTCTTGACGCTCCGGTACCAGTCGGGCCAATGATACGGGGGAGATCCCAGCGGGATTCGGGCGGGCTTCTCGCCTGCAGGCTCGGCCACGTTGCGTCCTCCTTCCGGATCCTGTCTGATCTCGACCCGGTCTGAATTCGCGTCCCTACGCTCGAGAAGGCTCGGTTTCCGAGAAGTCTACCCCGGTCGATTCTTGTAGGAAGGGGCCGACCGTGCCAGGAGTGATGGAATTGGATCCGATCCTTGCCCTCTGGCCCTACCCGGCCGCGATGCTCTACGTCGTCGTTTCCGTCGCGGCATCCGGGCACGTCGTCCTGCACAAGCGTGACACGCGCGCCGCCATCGGGTGGGTGGGAGCGATCTGGCTGGCCCCGATCCTCGGCACCCTTCTCTACATCTGGCTCGGGATCAACCGCATCGAGAGGCGCGCCCGGGCGTTGCGAACGAATCGCCCTCTTCCGGGGCCGTCCATCGCGCTTTCCGAGTGTTCAGCGGTAGCGCTCGGTCAGGCCCTCGCCTCGGACGGGGCACACTTGAAGTCCCTCGTCCGGCTGGTGCGCGACGTGACCCGCCTGCCCTTGATTGCGGGCAATTGCGTCGCGCCGCTCGTGGACGGCGACGACGCCTACCCGGCGATGATCCAGGCGATCGACGAAGCGTCGCGCTCCGTGACCTTGATCACGTACATCTTTCGAAACGACCGGGCGGGCCGAGGGTTTCTGGAGGCGCTGGGACGTGCCGTGGCGCGTGGCGTCGGAGTGCGGGTGCTCATTGACGACGTGGGAGGACGCTACGGCTGGCCGCCGATGGCGCACCTGCTCCGACGAGCGGGAATCCCCGTCGCCACGTTTCTCTCCACCCTGATCCCCTGGCGGTTTCAATACTCGAACCTGCGGACCCACCGCAAGATCCTGGTGGTGGACGGGACGATCGGCTTCACCGGGGGAATGAACATCGGAGAGGGGAACTGCCGCGGGCGTGAGCCCCTCCCTCTGATCCAGGACCTTCACTTTCGCGTCACCGGGCCTGTTGTGGCGCAACTCCAAGAGGCCTTTGCCGACGACTGGGCCTTCTGCACCGGCGAACTCCTCCGGGGTGAGCCCTGGTTCACAACCCTGGAACCGGCGGGCCCGGTGCTGGCCCGCGGCATCCCCGACGGGCCGGACGAAGATTTCGAGAAGCTGCGCCTCACGCTCCTGGGCGCGATCGCCTGCGCACGATCCTCCATCCACATCGTGACGCCCTATTTCCTGCCCGACGCCTCGTTGATCACGGCCCTGAACGTGGCGTCCCTGCGGGGCGTCGAGGTCGACATCCTTCTGCCTGAAGAGAGCGATCTGGCCCTCGTGCGGTGGGCTTCGACGGCCCACCTGCCGCAGGTGCTCGGGCGCGGGTGCCGCGTGTGGCTCTCGCCGCCGCCCTTCGATCACACGAAGCTGATGCTCGCAGATGGCCTCTGGGCGCTGCTCGGCTCGGCAAACTGGGACCCGCGGAGCCTGCGCCTCAACTTCGAGTTCAACGTGGAGTGTTACGATCGGGAACTGGCGGCCTCGCTCACCGATCGGGTGCGAGCCAAGATGGAGCAGGCGCGGCCACTCCGCCTGTCGGACCTAGACGGGCGCAGCCTGGCCATCCGGCTTCGAGATGGGGTCGCACGCCTGTTCTCTCCCTACCTTTGAGGCACAACGGAGAGCGTCCCACGATGACTCTTCCTTGGCGACAAATCGTTTCCCAATCTACTTGGATTCACCGATGGTCATCTCATTCTTTACAGTCTTCACTCCTTTGATGTCCGCCACGAGTTTCGTGACCAGCTCCTTTTCGGCAGCGTTGCTCGCCTTGCCATGCAAGGTGACCACGCCATCGTTCGTGTCGACTCTGGTGCTAAGAACACTGGTCGACTGATGGATCAGCAGCGCCATCCGAATCTGGGCGGTGATGGAGGCGTCATCGATCTTGCCACGCATGGTCGCTTCGTAGACATTCTTCCGCGTCCCAGAAACGGTCATTTCATTCTTTACCGCCTTGGCCCCTTCGACGGCTTTCGCGTATTCGGTCGCAAGGTCCTTTTGTGCCTGGCTGCCGGCATCGCCTCGAAGGATTACGATGCCATCCTTGACGAAGACCTCAATCTGACTCGCGTCGACGTTCCGGCGGAACAAGAGCGCGGCCTTCACCTTCCCGCTGATCTGCGCATCCGAGTCTTCGGATGGGCCTCCACTTCTGAGCTCCAGCCTGTTGTCCACGCTCTTGACCCCTGGGAGGCTCGCTACGGTCTCCTGAGCCAGCGACTTGTGGAGTTCTTCTGCAACAGTTCCAGCCAACACCACGACGCCGCCCATTGATTCGATTCTAATATCATCGCCTTTCAGATAGGTCTGGAACACGTATGAGCTCTTGGCGGACGCTTCAATCCGGCCATCCATCTCCGAGGAGGCGCCAAGAGCTCCGCTCGTCAACAGCAACACGACTGCGGCCGCGGTCCATGACACGCGATATCTTGCCTTCATGATGCTCTCTTCCCTTCTGTTGCCGTGTATCGCTGCCGCAGTGTCGGGGCGCTCGCATCAGCGTCAACGCCCCTGCTCCCGCAGGAGCGGCGTCAGTCACCGCTCCATGCCCCACACGGTCACTCGCTCCTCGGGCGCGGCCTCGCACCGCGCCCGATCGTCTTCCACCACGGCCTGCACGTCGGATCCGGGGAACCGGGCGCGCCTGTCCTCAATCCAGGCTGGGGTATCTCAACCAGCCCGTCTGCGGCCTGGATCTCGAGAATCACGTTCCCCGACTTGCGGCCGCGGTCTTTCCTGCGCACGCCCATCTCCTTCGGTCAGTCGGTGGAACCGCCCGCTGGGGCTCGGTTCGCCGGCCGAATCCCCTTTAGTCCTCCTTCGGCCCGGGGACCAGGAGAACCGGGAGGGACGAGAGCTCGGCCACGCGGTGGGAGACGCTGCCGATGAGGAGCTCGGCGAAGGCCTCTCGCCCCTTGGTCCCCAGGACGATTCCGGTGCAGGCCTCGTCGTCCGCGGCGCCGAGGATCTCCCGGGCGACGTTCCCGGCGCGCACGAGGCAGTGAGTCTCCACGCCGGCCTTCCTCAGCCGCGAGCAGGATTCGTCGAGCCTCACCCGGTCGGCCGCCTCCTCGGCCTCGATCTCCTCGGGCGAGTGGTGGCGAAACACCTTCTCCGAGATGACGTGGACCGTGGTCACGCGCGCCACCGCCCCGGCCAGGCCCTCGAGGAACTCCAGCGCGCTCTTCGAATCCGCCGAGAAGTCGGTGGCGTAGAGAAGGTGCTCGTAGAGGTTTGCCTGGGCCGAAGGCACCTCTTCGCTGGGGCAGCGCGCCACGAGGACGGGCACCCGGCTTCGGCGCGCAATCTCGAGCGTCGTGGCGCCGATGTGGGCCGCGCCCTCGTGCAATCGGCACTGCCGCCCCGCGACGATCAGGTCCACGGACTCGCGCTCAGCCACCTCCAGGATCTGCGACGCCGGGCGCCCCACCTCGACGAACGCCCGTGCCGCCAAACCCTCGGCCTCCACCGTCTTGATCCAGTCTTCGAAGCGAAGCCGCGCCTCCTCGTGAAGCTGCTCGGCCAGACCCTTGTCAAATCCGCCGTAGGGGATGAAGCCGACCTCGTCTCGATCGACGACGAAGAGAAAGAGGATCTCCTCCAACCCTGCCTTGCGCAGAGGGTAGAGGTCCTCCACGGCCCGCAGGGAGAGCTCCTCGAACTTCGACGGGAACAGGACCTTTCGTACGCTTGACATGGGACACCTCGCTCCGGCCGGTTATCGGAAGAAGATCCAGGTGACGACCAAGAAACACGGAACCAGGAAGAGCAGGGAGTACTTGAAGATGTAGCCGAAGAAGCTCGGCATCTCTACTCCCGCCTCCTCTGCGATGGACCGCACCATGAAGTTCGGCGCGTTCCCGATGTAGGTATTGGCCCCCATGAACACCGCGCCGGCCGAGATCGCCTCGAGATAGATGCCGTGGTCGCGGATGAGCGCGGCGATCGCCTCCCTCTCCGGCATGCCCGGACTGAAGTTGCCCAGGGCCGTGTTGAGGAACACCAGGTAAGTAGGCGCATTGTCGAGGAAGCTCGACAGGATCCCGGTCGCCCAGAAGTAGTGGGACGGCTGCTTCACGGCCTCGACGATGAACGCCATGGCGCCCTGGGAGCCCGCCTTGAGGATCAGGATGACCGGGATCATGGTCACGAAGATCCCGGCGAAGAGAATCGCGACTTCCTGGATCGGAGCCCAGGAGAAGTCGTTTCGCTCTCGAACCTCCCGGTGGGTGGTGGCGAGCGACGCCAGACCAAGAGCGATCAGCAGTCCGTCGCGCAGGAGGTCGGCCACGGAGCGGTGCGCCCCGAAGAGGTTCACGTGCCCGAGGTCGAGCAGCCCGCTGGCCAGCACCGCCAGAACGACGGCGAGCAGGAACGCCAGATTGTGCCCGCCCTCGATCTTCAGCCGCGCCCCCCCGGCCTCCGGGGCTCGGCCCGGCTCCCGCCGGAACTGGACGGTGTCGAGGACGAAGAAGATTCCCAGCACGAGCGCACCGACGAGCGCCATGGGGCTGAAGATCTGCAGCGTCCAGAAGAACGGAACCCCGTGGAGGAAGCCCAGGAAGAGCGGCGGATCTCCCAAGGGGGTTAGCGAGCCCCCGATGTTGCAGACGAGGAAGATAAAGAACACGACCTGGTAGGCTCGCCGGGTGCGCCAGGCGTTGGCCCGCAGAAACGGCCGGATCAGCAGCATCGCCGCCCCGGTGGTGCCGACCAGGGACGCCACAAAGGTTCCCACCAGCAGGAGCGCCGCGTTCACGGTCGGGCTGCCCGAGAGGCTCCCGGTGACGAGGATCCCGCCCGCGATGGTGTAGAGCGACCACAGGAGGATCAGGAACGGGACGTAGTCGGCGACGTAGACGTGGTAGATCTCGAACACCGCCTCCCCCCGGTAGGCAACGACGAACGGAGCCGCCAGCACGAGCCCCCAGAACGCCGTGACCTTGCCGAAGTGGTGGTGCCAGAACTGCGGCGCCAGCAAGGGGAAGAGCGCGATCGAGAGGAGCATGCCCGCGAAGGGCAGACCCGAGTAGAGAGGCAGGACAGCGCCCAAACCCTCCCCTTCCGCAGCCGCCCCGGAGGCCTGAGCCACGCAGGCCGTCCCGAGAACCGCAAGTACGAGAGCCAACCAACGAAATCGCCAGCGCCTGGGGTCCATCCTTCCTCCTCCGATATGGGAAATGGGTTGCCAGCCCGCCCGGCCCCGTAGGGGAGCGGCGTCGGGCACGCGACATCCAGAGGTCAGAACAACGCGTCGACGAAGGCCGTCGCGTCGAAGGGGCGCAGGTCGTCCACCTTCTCTCCGATGCCGATGAACTGCACCGGAATCTTGAGCTCGTCGCAGATGCCTACGATGACCCCGCCCTTGGCCGTCCCGTCGAGCTTCGTCAGGGCGAGCGAGTCGACGCGGACCGCCTCGTGGAAGATCTTGGCCTGGCTGATCGCATTCTGCCCGGTCGTAGCGTCGAGCACCAGCAGCACCTCGTGGGGTGCTCCCGGCAGCGCCTTGCCGATGACGCGCTGGACCTTCTTGAGCTCCTCCATCAGGTTCGCCTTGGTGTGGAGACGCCCGGCCGTGTCGACGATCACGAGGTCGGCGCCCCGGGCCTTGGCCGCCTCTACCGCGTCGTAGGCCACGGCGGCCGGATCGGACCCGTGCTGATGGCGCACCACCTGGGCGTCGACCCTCTGGCCCCAGATCTCGAGCTGCTCCACGGCGGCAGCGCGGAAGGTGTCCCCCGCGGCGAGGATGACCTTGTGCCCCCGGCGCCGGAACTGTGCGGCGATCTTCCCGATCGTCGTGGTCTTGCCGACACCGTTGACACCCACGACGAGCAGCACATACGGGCGGTGCCCGCCCAGCTCGAAGTGCCCCTCGTCCGCGACGAGGATGCGGAGGATCGCCTCTTTCAGATGCGTCCGCAGGGCCTCGGGACTCGTGAGCTCCTTGCGGTCGACCTTCTCCTGGATTTCGCGGATCAACCGCATCGACGTCGAAACGCCGAGGTCTGCCGTGACCAACGCCTCCTCCAACTCGCCGAGGGTCGCCGCGTCGATCTCCTTCTTGCCGAAGAGGATCCGGTCGATCTTGTGGA
This sequence comes from Deltaproteobacteria bacterium, assembly GCA_016214985.1. GTDB lineage: Bacteria > Desulfobacterota > Deferrisomatia > Deferrisomatales > JACRMM01 > JACRMM01. The sequence continues at coordinate 10,069 of JACRMM010000043.1, forward strand.
CGAAGCCCTGCCGCGTCTTGGCGAGACCCTCGCGCAGGCGCCCGAGGAGACCCCGCCGCCGGCGATCCTCGGCCTCTTCCCCGACCTCCCCGTCGCCCTCCCCGAGCTCTCCGGCCTGGCCGCCGAGTTCGTCAGCGATTGTCCCGGCGCCAGGGACCTCCTCCCCGGCACCCTCGCCGCTGTCGGCGACCTCCGCGGGTCGCGACCCCGTCTCCGGCTCTCCCGCCGCTTCGAGCTCGGGCCCCGCCGCCGGTCCGGCGGCGGACGGCGGCTCCTCGGTCCCTTCCGACAACGGGGAGCCGTCCCCGGCCTTCCGGCCGAACCACCGTCCGAAGAGCCCCTTCTTCTCTCCCTCCGCCAACGCCGAACCTCCCACGGACAGGCTCTCCCTCTCCTTCCTGCGCGGCACACCCTGGGAACGAGGAGGAAAGCGTGAATCCCTTTCACGGCCGTACCGTGCTCACCTCACCCCGCCGTCTCCGCCATGAGACGGGTGTCGGAAGCAGTCGATCGTGTGGTCGTTGACCACTCCCACCGCCTGGAGAAAGGCGTAACAGATCGTCGGCCCGACGAAATGGAAGCCGCGTCCGGACAGGTCCCGGCTCAGGGCGTCCCCCTCGGGGCTGCGGGCCGGCACCTCCGCGAGGGTCCGCCAGGCATGGACCCGGGGGCTCACGCCGCAGAACCCCCAGAGGTACGCATCAAAGCTTCCCCACTCCGCCTGCACCCTCAGGAACGCCTGCGCATTCTCCACCGCCGAGAGGATCTTGCGCCGATGGCGCACGATCCCGGGATCCGCCAAGAGCTCGGCCAGCTTGTCCTCCCCGTACCGCGCCACGCGCTGCGGGTCGAACCCGTCGAAGACCTCCCGGTAGCGCTCGCGCTTCTTCAGGATGGTCTCCCAGCTCAGGCCGGCCTGGGCCCCTTCGAGCACCAGGAGCTCGAAGAGCGCCCGGTCCTCGTGGTGCGGCACACCCCATTCGCGATCGTGGTAGGCGATCGAGAGTGGCGTGCGAGCCCACGCGCAGCGGGTGAACCCGTCGGGGCGGTCCGTCACGGCCGCCCCTTTCGTGCGCCCCGCTGAAGCGGCTCTCGCCGCCGGCTATCCGCGAAGTGGTGCAGCGCGAGGAGCGGGTGGCGCCACAGCATGCGCGGACCGGCAAAGCGCATCACCGCCCGGATCGACTCTCGAGACGCAGGCCGGTAGCAGTGCACCGAACACTGGCCGCAGGTCGTCTTGCCCTCTTGAAAGGGGCACCGGCGCAGCCGCTCGCGCGCGTACGCGACGAGCTCTTGGCACTGGTCACACGGGGCCGTGCCCCCGTGGCGGGCGCGGCACCAGAGGCCGATCATGAGCTCGATGGTGCGCGCCTCTCGCGCCATGCGGGCCCCCTGCCGGCGCCCTCTCACCCGCCCCCCAGGAGCTCCTGCCAGAAACCCGGGTAGGAGACCGCGGCCGCGGCCGCGCCCTCGATCACCGCGCCGCCGGGGATGGCCAGGGCCAGTACGGCGAGCGCCATGGCCAGCCGGTGGTCCCCGTGGCTTTGGAACCGGGCGGGTTGCAGCGGTGCCCCACCCGCAATTCGCATGCCGTCGGAGAACGTCTCGACGGCCACTCCCGCCTTTCGGAGCTCGGCGGCCAGCGCGTCGATCCGGTCCGACTCCTTATGACGGAGCTCCTCCGCGCCGGTGACCTCGGTCTCGCCCCGTGCCACGGCCGCCACGGCACCGAGTGCCGGGAACTCGTCGATCGCCGAGGGCACCTCGTCCCGCGCCACCGAGACCCCTACCAGAGGCCCGTATTCTGCCACGATGTCGCCCACGGGCTCCCCGCAAGCCGTGCCGGTCTCCTGCATCAGGACCGGGGCTCCCATGCGCTGGAGGATGCGGAAGAACCCGGTCCGGGTGGGGTTGAGGCACACGCCCCGGACCCGGACGCGCGATCCGGGCACGAGCAGCGCAGCGGCAACCCAGAACGCCGCGGAGGAGGGGTCGCCCGGCACCGGAAACTCCGTGGCCTTCAACCGGCCGGGCCCTCGCACGCCCACGCGGGACCCCTCCCGCAGGACGTCGGCGCCCATGGCCTGAAGCATTCGCTCGGTGTGGTCCCGCGACGGCGCGGGTTCTTCCACCCAGGTGGTGCCCCGGGCATGAAGCCCGGCCAGGAGCACGGCACTCTTGACCTGCGCGCTCGCCACCGGAAGCGTCCAGGTCAGCCCCCGCAGGCTGCCCCCCCGAATCACCAGGGGAGCCCGGGTGTCCTCGGCGCGACCCACGGCGAGCGCTCCCATCTCGCGCAAGGGGTCGAGCACGCGGGCCATGGGCCGGCGCCGCAGGTACTCGTCACCGGAGAGCACGGACAGGTGGGGGTGGCCCGCCAGGACCCCGGAGAGGAGCCGAATGCTCGTCCCCGAATTGGCGCAGTCGAGAACGTCCGCTGCCTCCGTGAGTCCGCCCACACCCCGGCCTTCGACCTGGAGCCCCTCGCCATCGCTCCGGATCGCAACGCCCATCGCCTCCAGGCAGCGTCGCGTGGCCGCCACATCCAGACCGCCCTGGAGACCCCGGATCCGCGAGGTCCCCTCGGCGAGCCCCGCGAAGAGCAGCGCCCGGTGGGACAGAGACTTGTCCCCCGGCACGACCACCTCGCGCCGGATCGGGGCTCTCGATTGAACGGTCACCGTCTCCACTGGGTCCCTCTCACCTCTCCCGCCCTTTGAAAGAACGACTCGAGCGCGGCACCGTCCCCCTGTGCCACCGATTCCCTCACCCTCTCGAGCTCGCGCCCGAGCTCGGCCAGGGCCTCTAGGATCTCCCCGCGGTTCTCCAGACACACGTCCCGCCAAAGGGCCGGCGGACTCTGCGTGACGCGAGTGAAGTCCCGGAGCGCTCCGCCGCCGAACGCCAGCTCGGCGGGCGACACGGAGGCCGCCACGGCGTTCACCAGCGCGTACGCGGCGAGGTTCGGCAGGTGGCTCAGGCGCGCGAAAAGCCGGTCGTGCGACTCGGGCGAGACGAACGACACCTCGGCGCCCACCGCGCCCCACAGGCCGGCCACGAGCTCCAGGGCCCGAGGCGGGGTGCTATCTGTCGGGGTAAGCACGCAGCGCCGGCCCTCGAAGAGGCCCTCGACCGCAGCCTCGACGCCGGCCCGCTCCGTTCCGGCCACCGGGTGGCCTCCCACGAACGCGACACCCCCGGACAGCACCGACGCCGCGTGGGCCACGATCGACGCCTTGGTGCTGCCCACGTCGGTGACCACTTGCCCCGCCGCCAGGCGGGGCGACAACTCGTCGAGGAGCGTACGGATCGCCCCCACCGGCGTCGCCAGGAGGACCAGATCGGCTCCGGCGGCTGCCTCCGCGGGCGAAGACGAGGCCTCGTCGATCAGGCCCCGCCGAAGCGCGTAGTCGACGTCGCGGCGGCGGCGGTCGGCGCCCCTCAGATGCCAGGGAGCCTTCGCAGCCTTCAGCGAAGCCGCGAGGCTGCCGCCGATGTGCCCCAGCCCGACGATCGCGAGAATCTTCTTCTCCACCGCCTCATTCCCCCGGTGCGCCGGCGACCCCGGCCAGCACGTCGCGAAACGCCTCGGCGAAGAGGTCCAGCTCCTCCGGCAGGCCCACCGAGACCCGGATCCATTCGGGAAGGCCGAAGCTCGCCGCGGAGCGAACGATCACACCCCTATTTAGGAGCGCCTCGAAGACCCAGTCGGCCGGCCCCACCCTGGCCAGGACGAAGTTCGCCTGGCTGGGCAGATACGTCACCCCGAGGGAGTCGAACAGCCGGCCAAGGCGCTCGAGCCCCTCGCGGTTGACCCGGGCCGTGGCGGTCAGATGGCCTTCGTCCGAGAGCGCCGCGGCGGCCGCCGCCTGAGCCGGCCCGTTTGCGTTGAAGGGAAGCCGAAGGCGGTTCATGTAGTCCACGAGCTCCCTGGGCGCCAGACCGTATCCGATCCGCAGACCGGCCAGGCCGTAGGCCTTGGAGAAGGTCCGTGCCACGACGAGAGGGCGCGACTCGTCGAGGTAGTTCCGGCCGACCGGGACGTCGGGGTCCGAGACGAACTCCGTATACGCCTCGTCCAGGAGCACCGTTACCCCCTCGGGCAATTCCGTCAGGAACCTCTCCCAGGCTTTCCGCCGGAAGACGGTCCCGGTCGGGTTGTTGGGGTTGGCCAGGATCACGAGGGCGGTGTCGCCGTCCACGGCGGCACGGACCGCCTCGAGGTCCACGACATGGTCGCGCAGCGGCACCGAAACCATGGCCCCCCCCTGGGCGTGCGTGGTGATCTCATAGATGGAGAACGAGGGGCTCGCCACGACGACCGTGCGCCCGGGACGGACGACCAGGCGCACGACCATCTCCAAGATCTCGGAGGAGCCATTGCCCAGGACCACCTGGTCGACGCCCACACCCCAATGCCGGGCCAGGGCCTGCTTGAGCACGAGGCCGTAGCCGTCCGGGTACCGGTGGAGGCGGGCCGCCTCGGCCTGGTACGCGGCCGCGCCCGCGGGCGACGGCCCGAGGGGGTTCTCGTTGCTCGCGAGCTTGACGACCCGCTGGAGCCCCTTCTCCCGCTGGAGCTCCTCGATGGGTTTGCCGGGAACGTAGCTCTTCAGGTCGAGCACGCGCGGGCTCACCAGGTGGCCGAACAAGGTGCAGCCGGCCGCGCTGACGGCGCCGGATTCTCGCTTGGTCTTCAGCATCGCGTCACCGTGGGAACCGGGTGTCCAGGGACCGTGGAGCCTTCCTGTATAGCGCCAACCGGGCGGCCTCGTCCAGGTCCACCGGTCTCAACCGGCCGTGCCGGCCTTGGGGTAGGAGCCGAGGACCTTCAGAAACTGGCACGACGGTTCGAGCTCGCGCAGGGCCTCGGCCACCGCGTCATCGCTCATGTGGCCCTCGCAGTCGATGAAGAACGCATACTCCCAGGCCCGTCGCTTCATGGGCCTCGACTCGATCTTGGTGAGGTTGACCCCGTGCCGGTCGAAGGGCTGGAGCATCCGGTGGAGGGCTCCGACCTCGTCCTTCACGGCGAACAGCAGCGACGTCTTGTCGCGGCCCGTGCGGTCCGGGATCTCGCGGCCGATGACGAGAAAGCGCGTGTAGTTGTTGGGGTTGTCTTCGATGCGGGCTTCCACGGTCTTCAGGCCGTAGAGCGCGCCGGCGAGCTCGCCCGCCACCGCCGCGGCCTGGGGGTCCTCGGCCGCGACCTTCGCGGCCTGAGCCGTGGACGAGGTGTCGAACTGCGGCGTGTCCGGGAAGTGCTCTTCGAGCCAGCGACGACACTGCGCCAGGCCCTGGGGGTGCGAGTAGATCCGCGCCACGTCCTCCTGGACGCCCGACCGGTTGAGCAGGCTGTGGCTGATCCGCAGATAGACCTCCCCGGTGATCTTGAGCTCCGAGTGGAGGAACATGTCGAGCGCGTAGCTGACCACACCCTCGGTCGTGTTCTCGATGGGGATGACGCCGTGGTGAGCCTTCCCCTTCTCCACCACGTCGAACACCTCGGCGATCGTGCGCACGGGCCGGAGCTCCGCCGACAGCCCGAACTGCTTTCGGCAGGCCTGGTGGGTGAAGGTCGCCTCGGGCCCGAGGTAGGCCACGGCCAGCGGGTGCTCCAGGGAGAGGGACGCGGAGAGGATCTCCTTCCATACGGCCCGGATGGCGCCTGTAGGGAACGGGCCCGGGTTCCCCTCTTCGAGCCGCCGGAGCACCTCCTCCTCGCGGCCCGGGACGTAGAAGGTCCGGCCCGCACGGGTCTTCACCTTCCCCACGCGCAGGACCAGGCCCGCGCGTTCGTTCAGGAGGTCGAGGATGCGTCGATCGAGCCCGTCGATCGCGTCCCGCAAACCCCGGAGCTCCTGCTTACCGTCGTCGCCCATCACCGCTGTTCCCTTCCCTTTCTCGTCGCCCACCCTTTCGGTCTCGCCATCCCCCGCGCGCCGGCGCGCAGCGGATCGCCCCCGCCGGCGCTTCGTTTCAGCCGGGCCACTTCGGCCGGCGTGAGGAGGCGCCACGCCCCTTCGTCCAGACCGTCGACTGTGACGCCCCCGAATGAGATCCGCGCCAGGTTGGCGACCTGCCCGCCCACGGCCCTCACCATCTCCCGCACCTGACGCTTGTGCCCTTCCTTGAGCGCCAGCTGAAACCGAACCCGCGCCTCTCCCCGCTCCACCCCGGAGACCCGCGCCGATCGGGTCACGTGGCCGTCTCGCAGCTCCACTCCCTCAGCGAGGCGCGTCAGCGCCTCGTCGGGCAGCTCGCCGCGGACCCACACGTCGTAGACCTTCTCCACTCCACGGCTCGGGTGCAGGAGCGTGTGGGCGAGGTCGCCGTCGTCGGTGAGGATCAAGACGCCCCGGGTGTCGCGGTCGAGCCGGCCCACCGGGTACACCCGTCGCTCCAGGCCGACCAGGAGCTCCATCACGGTGCGCTCCGCGTGCGGATCCTTGACGGTTGTGACGTACCCGGCCGGCTTGTGCAACAGCACGACCACGGGCGCCTGCTCCGGGGGCAGGGCCTCGCCGTCGACCTCCACGTCGTCCGCGGCCGGATCCACGCGCGTTCCCAGCTCGGTGACGACCGCGCCGTTCACTCGCACGCGGCCGGCCAGGATCCAGGCCTCCGCCTCCCGGCGCGAGGCCACACCGCGGCGGGACAACACCTTCTGGAGCCGCTCAGCGGCCATCGTCCTCCTCCGCGCTGGCGAGGGGCAGTAAAGGAGCGGCTTCGCCGCCCCCGGGCTCCGGCTCCTCCTCCGCTCGGGCTGCCGCGAGGTCGCCCAGGTCCCGCAGGCTCGGGAGCGCAGCAAGCGTGGCCAGTCCGAAGGTTTCCAGGAACCGCTTCGCCGTGCCGTAGAGGAGCGGGCGGCCGGGTACGTCCTTCTTTCCGACGGCCCGGACGAGCCCGCGCTCGAGAAGGGACTTCAGCACGCCGCCACAGTCCACGCCTCGCACCTCCTCCACCTCCGCCCGGGTCAGCGGCTGGCGGTACGCGACCACGGCCAGGGTCTCCAGCGCCGCCCGGGAGAAGCGCACCGGCTTCGGAGTCTCCAAACGCGCCACCCACCCGGCAAACGCCGACCGGGTCCGCAGCTGCCAACCACCGGCCACCTCCTGCACCTCAACGCCGCGGTCGTCCGAGGCGGCGCCGAGCGCCTCGAGGGCAGCCGTTAGGCGGGCGGGCTCCACCCCGTCGGGCGCGAAGACCGCCTCCAGACGGGCGAGGGGCAGCGGCTCGGAGCAGGCAAAGAGCACGGCCTCGACCGCTCGGCGCAGCGTCGCGTCGTCCACGCTCACTCCCCCTCGGGGGGCACAGGCTGGATCCGGATCTCCCCGAAGGCCTCCACCTGCTGCACCCGCGCGGCCCTCAGGCGGATGAGCTCGAGCAGGGCGAGGAACGTGGCGACGATCCGGTCCCGGCTGGGGCGGGGGGGAAACAGGTCTCGAAACGACAGGCCCATGCCCGGTGGAAGCTGCTGGAAATGATCGAGGATCTCCTGAATCGCCTCCTGGATCGACACGCGCTGACGGGCCACGTCGTGGACAAACTCCTCGGGCGCCTCGCGCAGGAGCTCGTGAAAGGCCAGGAGGAGCTCATAGAGATCGCCTTGCAGGGGCACGTCGGGGCGCTCGAGGTCGTCGAGCTCGGCGGGCCGCCAGGTGCGGGCGAAGACGTCGCGGCCCAGGATCGATCGGCCGTCAAGAGACAGCGCCGCCTCCCGAAACTGCTCGTACTCCACGAGCCGACGCACCAGCTCGGCCCTCGGGTCCTTCCCCTCGTCGCCACCCTCTTCCTCCGCAACCGGCACCGGCAGAAGCATCCGGGACTTGATGGCAGCCAGCGTCGCTGCCATGACCAGGAACTCGCCCGCCACGTCCAGATCGAGCTCGCGCAGGACCTCGAGCACCGCGAGGTACTCTCGAAGGATCTGCGCGATGGGGATGTCGTAGATGTCGTATCGGCTCTTTCGGATGAGATGAAGCAGCAGATCCAGCGGACCTTCAAAGCCTTCAAGGCGAATCTTGAAGGCATGGTTCTCTTCGATCAGGATCCCCGCAGTCGCCGCCATCACGAGAGCCCCAGCCACGCCCCGGCCGGCCCCAGGAGAACCCGAGTCATGAGGTCGAGAGCCGGAAACAGCGTCCGGTCCAGCACGCCGGAGAAGACGATCACCAGCAGGAGCGCAAAGCCGTAGCGCTGCAGCACCCCCATCGCCTGCGCCGCCCGCTCCGGAAGCAGCCCGGCGAGCACCTGGCTGCCGTCCAGAGGGGGCACGGGCAAGAGGTTGAACAAGGCGAGCCCGAGGTTGAGCGTGACCCCGCGCACCGACACGAGCGCCAGGGGCGCGAGCACCCGGACCCCGAGCCACCCCTCCTCGTCGATCGGAACCCTTACGAGAAGGCGGCACAGGAGCGCAAACACCGTGGCCACGAGCAGGTTGGCTCCAGGGCCGGCCAGGCTCACCCAGAGCATGCCGCGGCGCGGATTCCGAAAGTGCCGGGGATCCACCGGCACGGGCTTCGCCCAGCCGATGGCCCGGGTCACAACGAACACGAGCGTGCCCACCGGGTCCAGGTGCGCGATCGGGTTGAGCGTCAGGCGGCCCGCCGCCCTGGGCGTGGGGTCTCCGAGACGATCGGCCACGTATCCGTGAGCCGCTTCGTGGAACGTCACGGCGAGGAGAAGCGGAACCGCGAGGAGGGTCAACTCGCGGAGCAGGTCCTGAAACTCGGGCATCGGTGGAAGTCTCGAGAAGAAAAGGGAAACGTGACGGTAGCAGAGGAGGCTCGGACGAGTCAAGACAGCCTTCCGGGCGCCGTTGATTCCGCTTCCCCCCGCTGCTATGATCCGCGCTTCCCCTGACCCTGGGAGGCACACCATGGCGGAACACGTCCTCGACACCCTGGCCGAGCGGGGCTTCCTCGAGCAGACCACCGACGAGGCGGCCCTGCGCGACCTCTTGCGCACTCCGACGACCTGCTACGTCGGGTTCGATCCCACGGCGTCGAGCCTCCATGTGGGCCACATGCTGCCCATCATGGGGCTGGCGCACCTTCAGCGCGCCGGCCACCGACCCATCGCGCTGGTGGGCGGCGGCACGGCGCTCATCGGAGACCCGTCGGGCAAGACCGAGATGCGCCGGATGTTGACCCGCGAGGACATCGACGCCAACGCCGTCGGACTCCGGGGTCAGCTCGGGCGCTTTCTCGACTTCGACGGCGGGGCGCTGCTGCTCAACAACGCGGACTGGCTCGCACCCCTGAACTACATCGAGTTCCTGCGCGACGTGGGTGTCCACTTCTCGGTGAACCGGATGCTCGCGGCGGAGTCCTACCGGGCGCGGCTGGAGACGGGGCTGAACTTCATCGAGTTCAACTACATGCTCCTGCAGGCGTACGACTTTCTGGTCCTCTGCCAGCGCCAGGGGTGCCGGGTCCAGATGGGGGGCAACGACCAGTGGGGCAACATTCTCGCCGGAGTGGACCTCGTCCGGCGCGTTGAAGGCCAGGAGGTGCACGGCGTCACGTTTCCCCTGATCATGACCTCCTCCGGCGCCAAGATGGGCAAGACCGCCCAAGGTGCGGTCTGGCTCGACGCGGCCCGCACGAGCCCCTACGACTTCTACCAGTTCTGGATCAACACCGAGGACCCGGACGTCGGCCGCTTCCTCGGCCTGTTCACGTTCCTGCCCATGGACGAGGTCCGGCGGCTGGGCGCTCTGGCCGGCGCCGATCTGCGGCAGGCAAAGGAAGCGCTCGCCTTCGAGGTCACGCGGCTGGTCCACGGCGAAACGGAGGCCGAGAAGGCACGAGCGGCGAGTCGGGCGCTGTTCGGAGGAGGGGGTGACCTGGAGTCGGTGCCGACCCTGGAAGTTTCTGCCCGCCGCCTCGCCGAGGGGATCGAGGCGTTCGTACTCTTCGCCGAGGCGGGCCTCTCCAAGAGCCGGGGCGAAGCCCGCCGCCTCATCGAACAGGGCGGCGCCTACGTGAACGGCGAGCCGGTCACCGCGATCGACTTCCGCCTGGGCCCCCCCGACGTGCGCGACGGCGCGATCCTGCTCAGAGCAGGCAAGAAGAAGTACTGCGCGATCAAGGCGGCCTGACACCGGGGGCCTTCATGCTGCGGCAAGAGAGAGGGCGGAGCGCCTCCCGGCGCCCCGCCCTCGTCTGCGAACCCACTCTCCCCATTCGCGCCCGTCATCCCCCTCAGACGAGGAACGACCTCACCCCGCGATCACCACGCCCCGACCTTGCCCGCGTTGAAATACGCCAGCGACGGGTAGACACAGGTCACGACACCCACACCGAGCGTCCACCAACCCGTCATCTTGAGAAGGCTCAGACCGTCTCCGTAGTTGCCAAGACCCAACACGTAGAAGAACAGGAAGAACGTGATCGCCCACAGGAGCCACAAAGTTCCAAACTGAGGCACCTTTGGAAGCTTCTTTCCGATCGCGTTGTAAAACCCGAGGGAAATGATCAACAACATGATCGACATCGGGAAGCAATACCAACCAAGAGGCTGAAGGGCCGCGAACGATACGAACGGATTCGCCGCAGCCGTTTCAGATAAAGCCGCAGCCGCAAGCTTCGCGTTGTTCGGATCGTACATCGCAAAGATTCCTGCTCCGAGCGCGACGTAAGCGACTGTAAAGGTGAGGACGGTTGCCGCCACAACGGACGACACGGTTTCGCCAAAACCATCGTACAGCCCTTTGGTCACGATGATGAGGGCCATTATTCCGATCAAAATCCCGATGACCAGATTCAACATTCCGATTCCAGTGGCCGAGTACGCCAAGCCAAGCACCGGGACGTTCGGCTGTCCCGCGATCGGGCTGAACGCCGTGATCGTCTGCGACATCGTAAGGCCGTTCACGGCCAGGATGGCTCCCACCAGGTAGAGAACGATGTACACCATGCGTAGTCCTCCTTATGGATGAAACGTCGGCTCAGCACTCCCACTCCAGTCCCGGATGTTCCGACCAATTGCCGACTGCTTTCACCTCCTTTCTTCGATGCCGCCTTGGCCATCCAATGCTCGGTTTCCCTCCCCAACACCACCGTCGGAGGCACCGCGCCGCTGCGCCTCCCCGCCCCGCGCTCGTCTTGATTCTCCGAGCGCGACAGCAGTTCTCGTCGTGCCGGCGCCCCGACCCAATGAGGGAAGGAGCGCTCCGCCCTCCGGGACGGGACCTCACCGGCCCGAACCCCGTCGTTCGCGCGACTCTTCCGTCCTTTATACTCCAATCCATGCGTACGACAAGCAAACGCCGTACCAAATCTGGCCTGTCAGAAAAATGCGGACAAAGACGCCCCGCCTTGCACAGAACGCTGGACCGCTCTGTGCGGTGCGCGGCAAGAGTCGGTCAAAATAGAATTCTGTTTTGTCGCAAATTGAGACGACGAAACGCTCCACTCCCCACGTTGACCCACCCTTGTGTGTGTGTGTACTTGTCGCCGCGGGAGCGACCCGGGCACCTCCTGTCCCCTGGTCGTTCCCGCGCCTCCCTGCGCTCCTCGACCCGGGCGCCTCCTGTCCCCTGGTCGTTCCCGCGCCTCCCTGCGCTCCTCGACCCGGGCACCTCCTGTCCCCGACGAAACGAGGGCGGCCCCTTGGGGCCGCCCTCGCGGTCGTTCCGGTGGCGCCGTGCGGCGGCTACCCGGGACCCGTCACATACTCGTGGATCGCGTCGGCGGCCGTGCGGCCGGCCCCCATGGCGAGAATCACCGTAGCAGCGCCGGTCACCACATCCCCGCCCGCATACACGCCTTTCATGGTGGTGGCGCCCGTCGTCTCGTCGACCACGATCGTCCCCTTGCGAGTCGTCTGGATCGCGGGCGTGCTCAATGGGATCAGGGGGTTCGGGGAGTTCCCGATCGCGACGACCACCGCGTCCACGTTCAGCACGACGTTGGAGTCCGGAATCGGCCGAGGGCTTCGCCGGCCCGAGTCGTCGGGGTCGCCCAGTTCCATGGCCACGCACTCGAGCCCCTTTACCCACCCGCGCTCGTCGCCGTGGATGGCCACCGGGTTGGTGAGGAGCCTCAACTCGACCCCCTCCTCCTCGGCGTGATGGACCTCCTCGACGCGCGCGGGCATCTCCTCCCGGCCCCTCCGGTACACGATGATGGAGGCCTCGGCGCCGAGCCGAAGCGCCGTGCGCGCCGAGTCCATGGCCACGTTCCCGCCCCCGAGAACGGCCACGCGCCGGCCGCGCAGGATCGGCGTGTCGTACTCGGGGAAGAGATACGCCTTCATGAGATTGGACCGCGTGAGATACTCGTTGGCGGAGTACACGCCGTTCAGGTTCTCGCCGGGGATGTGGAGGAAGTTCGGCAGACCGGCACCGGCGCCGATGAACACCGCGTCGAAGCCGTCGTCGCCCAGCAACTCCTCGACCGTCCGGATCCTGCCGATCACGGCGTTCGTCTCGATCCTCACGCCCATGGACGTCAAGTAGTCCACCTCAGCCTGGACGATCGCCTTCGGGAGCCGAAACTCGGGGATTCCGTAGACCAGGACCCCTCCGGGCTTGTGCAGGGCCTCGAAGATGGTCACCGCGTGCCCCTCGCGGATCAGGTCACCGGCCACGGTCAGGCCCGCGGGCCCGGAACCGACCACGGCGACCCGCTTGCCGGTCGCGGGCGGGATGGAGGGGACGGACACTCCGCCGACGTCGCGCTCCCAATCCGCGACGAAGCGCTCGAGGCGGCCTATGCCGACCGGCTCGTCCTTCTTGCCGACAACGCAGTAGTCCTCGCACTGGCTCTCCTGAGGGCACACCCGACCGCAGACTGCAGGCAGGCTGTTCTTCTCCTTCAGAACCTGGGCCGCCTTGGCGTAGTTGCCCTCGCACACCTGCGCGATGAAGTCGGGGATCAGTACCTGGACCGGGCAGCCCTTGCGGCACGCCGGCTTCTTGCACTGGAGGCAGCGCGAAGCCTCGGCCTGGGCCATCTCGGCCGTGAATCCCAGGGGCACCTCGTCGAAGTTTCGCGCGCGGACCTTCGGGTCCTGCTCGGGCATCGGCTGTCGGGGGGGACGCTCGTTCTTGGGGGACATGGGGCCTCCGCAGGCTGCTCAGCCGCTGCGCCACGCGGCGCGGTCAGCAAATCGATCGGGGAACCTGGTGCCGGCGGCGCACGCTCCCGCCGTCACGTGTAGCAACTGTGGGCGCCGCGGTGCTCGCTGTAGATCTGCATGGAGCGCTTCTCGTCCTCCAGGTAGCCCCTCAGCCGCTGGGTGAGCTCGTCGAAGTCGACCTGGTGGCCGTCGAACTCCGGCCCGTCGACGCAGGCAAACTTCGTCTCGCCGCCTACGGTCACCCGGCACGCCCCGCACATTCCGGTGGCGTCGACCATGATGGGGTTCAAGCTCACCATCGTCTTGACCTCGTAGGGCTCGGTCGTCTTGCAGAGCGCCCGCATCATGGGAACGGGGCCGATGGCCACGACCAGCGAGACGTTCTCCCTGCCCTCCCGCTCGATCACCCGCTTCAGGACGTCGGTGACGAACCCGTGGTGGCCGTAGGAACCGTCGTCGGTGGCCACGAGCAGCTCGTCGCTCGCACGGCCCATCTCCTCCTCCAGGATCAGGAGCTCTTTCGCGCGGGCCCCGATGATGGAAACCACCCGGTTTCCCGCGTCCCGGAGGGCGCGGGCGATCGGGTGTACCGGCGCCACGCCGATCCCGCCCCCGACGCAGACGGTGACTCCGGCGAACCTCTCGATGTGCGTGGGTCTTCCCATGGGACCGGCGAGGTCCAGGATCGCGTCGCCCGCGACGAGCTCCCCGAGCTGGGTGGTGGTCTTGCCGACGGACTGGAAGACCAGGGTGATCGTGCCCGCGCCCGAATCCTTGTCGGCGACCGTCAAGGGGATCCGCTCACCCTTCTCGTCGATGCGCAGCATGACGAAATTGCCGGCCTTGTGCTTTCTCGCGATCTCGGGAGCCCGCAGGACCAGCTGGTGCACGGCGGGACTCAGAATCTTCTTCTCGAGGATCTCGAACACGGCGCTCTCTCCTCGTGCGTCAGTCACGGGCTGGGAGGGTCCGGGCCCGTATCGTCAAGCGGGAGCTCGGGGCCGCACGGCACTCTGGCCCCGAGCACAGGATCATCGCGGCTCGTCGGGAGGCGCGGGCAGTGGCCACAGGCCCGGAGGGTCGAGCCTTCCGTAGGCGTCAAGGGCGGTGAGCACCTTCTTCACGTAGCGGCGCGTCTCCTTGTAAGGGATCGATTCGACGAAGGCGCTCCCCTCCAGACCCGGGTACTGGGCACGCCAGCGGTCCACGGCAGCGGCCCCCGCGTTGTACGCCGCCGCAGCCAATACGGCGTCTCCTTCGTAGCGATCGAGGAGCTCCCTCAGGTGACGAGCCCCGAGTCGGAGCGCGATCACGGGGTCGTAGAGGTCCTCGATCTCGAACCCTTTGAGCCCGGCCGCCTTGGCGACCTGTCTCCCGGTCGAGGGGATGAACTGCATCAGGCCCCGCGCCTCGGCCCATGAGTGGGTGCGCGGATCGAAGTGACTCTCGGTGTGCGCGATGGCGAGGACCAGGTGCGGGTGGATGCCCGCGTCCCGTGCGGCCCGTGACGCAGAGCGTGGATAGGCGATGGGGTACGCCAGACCGGCCAGGTCGAGCGGCCCCGGCTCTCCGGTCGGGGGCCAGTCGAGCCAGCTGCGGCCCGAGGTGGCCAGGGCCCCGAAGAAGTCCTCGGCCCAGTACTGGAGCCTCGCGCGCGCCTCGGTGGCCCCGCCGGCCGAGCGCAGCACCGCGCGCGCGGCCTCCACCTGGCCGAGCCGCAGGTAGCCCGCGGCACGCCCCACCTCATCGACGCGCGCGACCGCCAGGTCCCCGGCTGTCGGTGCCAGGACCGGGAGGTCCGCGGACGCGCTGCTCCGCGGGTCGGCCACCGGCAGGTCCCCGCGGCCCCGAACGAGGAATTCCCGGGCGAGCCGTCCGTAATAGCCGAGCGGAAACTCGGCCAGGAGCCCCTCGAGCGCGCGGCGAGCCGGGTCGTCCTCGTCGGCCTGCGCCAGCGAACGGCCGAGCCAGTAGAGCGACTGGGCCCGGGCGAGGTCGCGGGGCGCGGTCTGCGTGATCGTCCAGAAGCGCTCCGCCGCCTCGGCGTACCGCCCCTCCCGATAGGCTCTCCACCCCTGGGCCCACCGCACCTCGCGCGCCTCCGCCGAACGCGGGTACCGCCGAAGCACCAGGTTCTCGGCGCGGCGCGCGCTGCGCCAGAGGTTGCGGCCGGCCAGCACTCGGGAGGCCTGGGAGAGGTAGTCGGCAGACCGGCGGCCGCGGGGGTCGGCCCGGGCCATCCGGGTCAGGTCGCGCGCGCCCTCGTCGCCGCGATTCGCGCCGAAGAGGCACCGGGCCTGATCGTACCGCGCCTCCTCCGACAGCATCGGGTCGGCGCGTGCCTCGCCCAGGAACGCCTCCGCCTCCCCGTACCGCCGCAAGTGGAAGAGCGTCTTGCCGAGGAAAAACGCCACCTGCGGGGCGAGGGGGCTGTCCTCGGGCACACGGCCCCGCAGGGCGGAGAGGGCCGCAGCGGCCTCCTCGCGGCTTCCACGGTCCAAGAGCAGTCGTCCCCGGCTCAGGAGCTCGTCGTCACGAAACAGGACCGCCGGGTCCGGGACCAGGCGCCGCAGAACGACGTCCGCGAGGCGGGCCTCGGGCCGGTGCGGGTACTGCAGCCAGAGCACTCGCGCGACCCGGTCGACCTCTTCGGCGCGCCCTTCTTGTTCCAGCACCGCGAGCAGCCGCCCCAGCGTCGCGGCCTTCTCCTCGTCGCCCCGGGCAGCGGTCAGGCGGGCGTTGAGGAGTCGCTCCGCGTCCGCAAACCTCCCCTCGGCGAGCGCGGCGCGGGTCAGTCCCCGAAGCGCCTCTCCGGCGAACGGGCTCGGCGGGCTCTGTTCGAGAATCTCCCGCCAATGGACCTCGGCCTCCCGGGGCGACGTCAACCGCGCGAGCGCCGCGTGGACCGCATCCTGGTAGGGGAAATGAGGGGTCTTGAGCAGCGCCCGGTACCGCGCCTCGGCCCGCCTATCTCCTCTCTCCTCCAGGGCCCTCGCCGCCCGGAACTCGCGTTCCGAAGCCGACTGGGGCGGAAAGAGGTCATCAGAGAACTCGCGGGCCGAAGCAGAGACACAGGCGAGGACCAGAAGCGAAAGGGCGAAGGAGAGGCGCATGGGCCGCAAGCGTAACAGAGCCCTCCTTGCGGCCGCAAGCCGACCCGTTACCCCTCGGGCGGCCACGGGAGTCGAGAGGGCTCCCAGAAATCCTTCCCTCATGAACGTCGAAGACCCCTTTCCCGATGGGCGAGGGGTCTTCGCGGTTCCGCGTTGCGCCCGCCGGATCACTGCACGGTCACCTGATTTCTCAGTGCCTTGAGCTCCCTCTCCCCGACGCCCCTGATCTTGAGAAGATCATCGACCGAGGCGAAGGACCCGTTCTGGTCGCGATACGTCACAATGGCCACCGCGAGAGTCCGTCCCACACCCGGCGTCATCGAGAGCAGCTCAATGCCCGCCGTGTTCAGGTTCACGCGCTCCATGGCGCCCGAGCCGTAGAACGACCCGATGTGGCCATACTCCTCGGCACCTCGAGCCGCGTCGGGGCTCGCCACGAACGCCCCGATCCCCAGGGCCACTATTGATGCCACAACCCCCTTCTTCATCGTGCTGGTCATCGTACCCGCTCCTTCCCCCCCTTCCTGGGTTCCAACGTTCTGTCCCGCTCCTGCCCGGCCCTCCTTTTTCCAGCGCCGAGAGCCCGTGACGCACGCAACGTAGGCACAGTTGCCCTCGGCGTCAACGCCGCCCCGGCCGTGGGCAGCCACGGCGGAGGGAACCCGGCGATCTTCCGCCCGGTGTCCACAGGGAGTGTGGATAACTTGTGGACGATCCTGTGGAGAGCCGCCATCTACCGATTCCCCAGGCGGGCAGAGGCCAGTTTGCACAACTTCTGTGCTACTGTAACAATATGATAATATTCTGCTATTTTGATTCTCCGGGCCCAGGGCGGTGTTCTCGGCGTCCGCCGGGGCCGCGCTCCCCCGGCACGACCCCGGCGCCCAAATACCGGCGGTAGAAGTCGGCTTTGAACTCCGGAAACCGGTCGCCCGCAATGGCGTCCCGGGCTTCAGCCACGAGCGTCATGTAGAAGTGGACGTTGTGGATCGATGCCAAGGTCTTTCCCAGGGGCTCGTCCACCTCGAAGAGGTGGTGCAGGTAGGCGCGGGAGAACGTCCGGCAGGTGGCACAGCTGCACGCAGTGTCCACCGCATACCGGTCCTTGCGGTACTCCTTGCGCTGGATTCGAAGCTTGCCGGTGCCCGTGAAGAGGGTCCCGCCGCGAGCGAGCTTGGTCGGGAGGATACAGTCGAACAGATCGATGCCTCGCTCGACCGCCTCCAGGATGTCCTCGGGACGCCCCACCCCCATGAGGTACCGGGGCCTTCCCTCCGGCAGGAACGGCTCGGAGTACTCCACGGCCCGCTTCATCAAGTCATGACCCTCGCCCACGCTCACCCCGCCGATCGCGTACCCGGGAAGATCCAGGTCCGCGAGCGCCTCGGCGCATCGCTGGCGCAGGTCGGGGTAGACCGAGCCCTGAACGATCCCGAAGAGCGCCTGGTCGTGGGGTCGGCGATGGGCGTCGACGCAGCGCCGGGCCCACCGCAGCGTCCGTTCCACCGACTCGGCGGTGTACCCGCGCTCCGCGGGGAAGGGGATGCACTCGTCGAAGGCCATGATGATGTCGGCACCGAGATCGTTTTGCGCAGCGGTCGACACCTCGGGACCGAGAAACGCCGGCGCGCCCCCCTTCTCGAAGGCAAACTGCACCCCCTCCTCGGTAATGACGCGACCGGGAAGGCTGAACACCTGAAAGCCGCCGGAGTCGGTGAGGATCGGGCCGTTCCACCCCATGAAGGCGTGCAGCCCACCGCAGCGTTTGACGATGGCCGTGCCCGGCTGCAGGAAGAGGTGATACGTGTTCGCCAGGACGATGCGCGCGCCCGCGCCCGCCGCCAGATCGGGGTGAAGGGTCTTGAGCGCGGCCTGGGTGCCCACGGGCATGAAGAGCGGGGTCTCGACTGTGCCGTGGGGTGTGGCCAGGCGGCCGTGCCGCGCGCGGGTGCGGGCGTCACGGCGCAGAAGCGCGAAGGAGACGGCCACGTCGTCTCCTAGGCCTTCCCGAGCTTCGCGTGCAGCGTGTTTCGGTTGATCCCGAGCAGGGAGGCCGCCTGCAGCCTTACACCGTCGACCCTCTGCAGAGCCTCCCGAACCAACACGCCCTCCACCCGGTCCACAACGGCTCGAAACACTCCTTCGGGCGGCGGGCTCTCGAACAGGCCCTGCGCGAGCCGCGCTACGGCGCCCTCGAGCTCCTCGGCCACGCCGCCGTGGGCCACCGACGGCGCGCCCGCGAGCTCCGGTGGCAGATCGGCGGGCTCGATCGCATCGCCCCGGGCCATGACGACCATCCGCTCGACCGCGTTCTCGAGCTCCCGAACGTTGCCGGGCCACCCGTACCGCGTGAGCACGGCCAACACCTCTCGGTTGAAGCCGCGGATCGGCTTCTGGTTCTCGGCGCAGAACCGGCGCAGGAAGTGATAGGCCAGCAGTGCGATATCCTCTCGGCGCTCCCGGAGGGGAGGCAGATGGATCGGCACCACGTTGAGGCGGTAGTACAGATCCTCTCGGAACCGCCCGTCTCGCACCTCGCGAGCAAGGTTTCGATTGGTGGCCGCGATGACCCGCACGTCCACCTTGAGCGTCACCTTCCCCCCGAGCCGCTCGAACTCCCGCTCCTGCAGGACCCTCAGGAGCTTGACCTGGAGACCGAGGGGGATCTCCCCGACCTCGTCGAGGAAGATCGAACCACCATCGGCAAGCTCGAAGCGGCCCTCCTTGCGCCCGACGGCCCCGGTGAAGGCGCCCTTCTCATGGCCGAAGAGCTCGCTCTCCAGGAGCGTCTCCGGGAGACTCGCGCACGACAGCCGCACGAACGGCCCCGCGGCCCGGTCCGAGTTGTAGTGGATCGCCTTTGCCACGAGCTCTTTGCCCGTTCCGCTCTCGCCGGTGAGCAGCACGGTGGCGCGGCTGCGCGCCACCAGGTGGACCTGTTCGTAGACCGCGAGCATGGCGGAGCTCGTGCCCACCATGTTCTCCAGTCTGTAGGTCTCGTGCAGAGCGCGGCGGAGCTCCGCGTTCTCGTCGGCCAGGGTGGCTTTATCCCTTCGAATCCGCTCCCGCATCCCGACCGCCTGACCCACGATCCCCGCCACGATCGTCAGAAGCCGCAGGTCCTCTTCGAAGTCGACGCGATCGTCAAAGAGGCGGTCCGCCGACAGCACGCCGACGGTCTCGGACCCGAGCTTCACGGGCACGCACAGAAACGAGATCTGCGCCTTGCGGATGTCGCCCCGGGACCGCGTACGGTTCAGGAAGAGAGGCTCCGCCCCGATGTTGGGGATGATCATCGGCTCGCCGGTCTCGAGCACGCGGCCCATCACACCCTCTCCAACCTTATAGCGGCCCCGGCGGCGCTCGGCCTCCGTGAGCCCTTGCGCCACTTCGATGGCAAGCTCACCCGTCTCCGGATCCAGCAGGGCGAGAGTGCCACGCTGCATCCCCAGGCGCTCCGCCAGCGCGGTGAGGATCCGCTCCACGATCTCCTGGAGGTCCAGCGTCGACGCCACCGCCTGGCTCACTTCGTAGAGTGCGGAGAGCTCTCGAACCGTTTGGGACTCTTGCTCCATGGCCGTTCTCCTCCCATGGGGAACGTGGGACTGCAGTCCCCGGCCGGGTGCGCCGGGGCGGCGCGGATTATACGGGCCCCGTCGCAGACCGGTCAACAAACCCGAGTCCTTGGGCGGGGTTCGCGTCTTGACCTGCCGCAGCCTTCCCCCTACTATCTTCCTCTCCCCCATCGCGGCGCCGACCCAAGCCGACCGGCCGCCCCCCAGGAGAGACGCCGCATGCTTCGCCTCGAAGACGTCCACACCTTCTACGGCAATATCCCCGCCCTCCGGGGCGTTTCGATCGAGGTGGCCGAGGGGGAGGTGATCACCCTGATCGGAGCCAACGGCGCCGGCAAGACCACGACGCTCATGTCGATCTCCGGGCTCACCCCGCCCCGCATAGGCCGGGTGCTGTTCCGCAATCGGGAGATCCACGCCCTCAGTCCGGACCAGATCGTGGCCCTGGGCATCTCACAGGTGCCCGAGGGGCGGCGCATCTTTCCCCACTTGACGGTGACGGAGAACCTCGACATGGGCGCCTTCCTGCGTCGGGACAAAGCCGGCATCCGGGAGGATCTGGACTACATCTTCTCTCTCTTTCCCATCCTGGCCGAGCGGCGCCACCAGGCCGGGGGAACGCTCAGCGGGGGTGAGCAGCAGATGCTCGCCATCTCCCGGGCCCTCATGGCAAGGCCCCAGTTGCTGCTCTTGGACGAGCCGTCCCTGGGCCTCGCCCCCATCGTCGTCCGGCTGATCTTCGACGTGGTCAAGCGGATCAACCAGGAGAGCAACACCACCATCTTCCTGGTGGAGCAGAACGCGAACCTCGCGCTCCAGATCGCCAACCGTGGATACGTGATGGAGAACGGCTGCATCACCCTGGTCGACGAAGCCCGGGCCCTGCTGAGCAACGACCGGGTCCGGAAGGCGTACCTGGGCCTCTAGCCCCGCGGCACCCCGCCGGAAAACACCGTTGACGGACCTGGTACCCCCTGTTACAACTCAGCCACCGGAAACCGCAGCTCCTCACACGCCCCCCATCGGCCCCTCTTGAGGCCGCCACTCTTCCCGAGCAGGAGGCGAACATGAAGCGAGTCGTTCTCTTCGCAGTAACGGCAACCACCTGCCTGGCCGCTGGGCTCGCCCTGGCCGCGGACACGATCAAGTTCGGCGTGGCCGGGCCGCACAGCGGCGACCTCGCCTCCTACGGCATCCCGTCCCGCAACGCCGCAGAGCTCATCGTCAAGGAGGTGAACGCCAAGGGCGGAGTGCTGGGCAAGCAGATCGAGCTCCTCATCGAGGACGACGTGTGCAAACCGGAGATCGCGACCAACACCGCGACGAAACTCGTTTCGGAGAAGGCCGACGTCGTGCTCGGCCACATTTGCTCCGGCGCGACCAAGGCCGCCATGGGCATCTACAAGGACGCGAAGATCGTTGCGATGTCGCCCTCGGCCACCAACCCGGCCCTGACCCAGAGCGGCGACTACCCGAACTTCTTCCGGACGATCGCCTCGGACGACAACCAGGCCAAGCTGGGCGTCGACTTTGCTCTGAACACGCTGAAGGCCAAGAAGATCGCCGTGATCCACGACAAGGGCGACTACGGAAAGGGCTACGCCGAGTTCGCCAAGAGCTTCATCGACGCCTCGGGCAAGGGCCAGGCGGTCCTGTTCGAGGGGATCACCCCCGGCGCCGTGGACTACTCGGCGATTGTGCAGAAGATCAAGCAGTCGGGCGCCGACGTTGTGATCTACGGAGGCTACCACCCCGAGGCGTCGAAGATCGTCACCCAGATGAAGAAGAAGAAGATGAAGACGGCCTTTGTCTCGGACGACGGCGTCAAGGACGACACCTTCATCAAGGTGGCCGGGAAGTTCGCCGAGGGCGTGTACGCCTCGGGCCCCAAGGACACCTCGAAGCTGCCCCTCGCGATCAAGGCGACCGAGGACTACCGGAAAGCGTACGGCGCCGACCCGGGCGCCTTCTACCCCCAAGCTTACGCCGCGACGCTCGCGCTCCTCAATGCGATCAAGGAGGCCGGCTCGACCGAGTACTCCGCCGTCGAGAAGGCGCTGCGCACGAAGCTCGTCGACACGCCGCTCGGCAAGATCAAGTTCGACCAGCGGGGCGACGCCATCGGCGTCGACTTCTCGATGTACCAAGTAAAGAACGGCAAGTACGTCGTCGTCCAGGCCAAGTAGGTGGCGTTCCCGTGAATCATCACTCAGGGGAGGGGCGCAAGGCTCCTCCCCTGAGTTTCGTCTTCCGTCAGCGACTCGTCGCAGGTGGTCCATCGCGGACCGTACGCTGGGGCACCGATGGTTTCGCTCAGCCGAGCGCTCACCACCAACCGCGGGCAGAGTGAGGCATGGAATACTTCCTGGAACTCTTGCTCGGCGGCCTCACCCGAGGAAGCATCTACGCCCTCATCGCGCTGGGCTACACGATGGTGTACGGCATCATCGAGCTGATCAACTTCGCGCACGGCGAGATCTACATGATCGGAGCCTTCACCGGGTTGATCGCGGCGAGCATCCTGACGATGAAGGGGCTCCAGGGGCCGGCGGTCTTGATCCTGGCCTGCATCGTGGCAGTCGTCTACGCAGCGGCGTACGGCCTCACGGTCGAGAAGATCGCCTACAAGCCGCTTCGCAACGCGCCGCGCCTGTCCCCGCTGATCAGCGCCATCGGCATGTCGATCTTCCTCCAGAACTACGTGCTCCTCGTGCAGACGCCGGACTTTCTTCCCTTCCCGAGCCTGATCCCCGAATTCGCGTTCATGGAGCCGTTTTCCCACATCATGGGTTCCAGCGAGCTCGTCATCCTCGTGACGACCACCGCGCTGATGGTGGCGCTGACCGTGCTCATCAAGTTCACCCGGATGGGCAAGGCCATGCGAGCCACCGCCCAGGACCGCTCCATGGCCATGCTCGTCGGAGTCAACGTCAACCGGGTGATCTCGACCACGTTCGTGATCGGATCGGCCCTGGCCGCGGTGGGCGGCGTCTTGATCGCGTCGCACATCGGCCAGATCAACTTCGCCATCGGCTTCATCGCCGGCATCAAGGCGTTTACCGCGGCGGTCCTGGGTGGGATCGGGAGTGTCCCGGGAGCCGCGCTCGGAGGCGTGGTCCTCGGCCTGACCGAGAGCTTCGCCACCGGCTACGTGTCCAGCGACTACGAGGACGTGTTTGCCTTTGCGCTGCTCGTCCTGATCCTCATCTTCCGGCCGGAGGGTCTGCTCGGCCGGGCCAAGGCCCAGAAGGTCTGAGGCGCCCATGAAGAGCGTGATTCGGTCCCTGGGCATCACGGTCTGGTTCCTGTTCCTGACGTTCCCCCTGCTCGTCGTGCGCGTCAACACGATCGAAGACACGGTGGAGTGGCGCTGGCGCAACATGCTCTACTTCGGGGTGGGCGTGTTCGTGCTCTCCTTCGTCTGGCGCGACCTGATGGGGCGCAAGGAGCGAAGCCAGGCCCGCGAGGCCCAGGCACCGGCCGACTCGTTGCGTCGCCGGCTTCTCGAGGACCCGAAGCTGTTCCGCCCCCTGCTCGCGCTCGCCGCCGTGTTTGCGGCCGCGTTTCCCTTCGCCTTCTCCGCGTATCAAGTGAACATCATGACCACGGCCCTGATCTACGTCGTGCTGGGCCTCGGCCTCAACATCGTGGTCGGGCTCGCAGGGCTCCTCGACCTCGGGTACGTGGCATTCTACGCCGTGGGCGCGTACACGTACGCACTCCTCAACCGCCACTTCGGACTCGGGTTCTGGGCGTGTCTTCCCCTGGGCATGGGCTTCGCAGCGCTCTTCGGGGTGCTGCTCGGGTTCCCGGTGCTCCGGCTCCGCGGCGACTATCTGGCGATCGTAACCCTGGGGTTCGGCGAGATCATTCGGCTGATCTTGGAGAACTGGAACCAGTTCTCTCAGGGGCCGAGCGGGATCGCAAACATCCCTCGGCCCTCGCTGTTCGGACTGGACCTGAACCTGCAGCAGGCGACGTTCTACCTCTACTACCTCATGATCGGGTTCGTGCTGTTCACGATCTTCGTCGTGAACCGGCTCCAGAACTCCCGTCTCGGACGGTCGTGGCTCGCCCTTCGCGAAGACGAGATCGCCTGCCAGGCCATGGGCATCGACAAGACCCGGACCAAGCTCGCCGCCTTCGCCCTGGGGGCGACCTGGGCCGGAATGGTCGGCGTGATCTTCGCGGCGAAGACGACGTTCATCAACCCGGCGAGCTTCACGTTTCTCGAGTCCGCGATGATCCTCTCGATCGTAGTGCTCGGGGGGATGGGCTCGATCCTCGGCGTCTTCATCGCGGCGATGGTGTTGATCCTCTTGCCCGAGTACCTCCGGGCCTTCTCCGAGTACCGCATGCTCGTCTTCGGGACGACCATGGTGCTCATGATGGTGTTCCGGCCGCAGGGGATCATCGCCAACGTCCGTCGGCGCTACGAATTCCACGGCCTCGAAGACGCGGCCTAGACGAAGCCAGGGTTTCGCGATGGAGAGGATCCTCGAGGTACGACAGCTGGCGATGACCTTCGGCGGTCTGCGGGCCGTGGACGGCGTGGACCTGGATATCCGTCAAGGCGAGATCGTGGCTCTCATCGGCCCCAACGGCGCCGGCAAGACCACCTTCTTCAACTGCGTTACCGGTCTCTACAACCCGACCGGCGGCGACGTGCTGATCGCCCCGCCCGGGAAGCGCTCTGAGCGCATCAACGCCCTGAAACCGAACCAGGTGACGGAGCGGGGGCTCGCGCGCACGTTCCAGAACATCCGCCTCTTCCAGAATATGACGGCGCTCGAAAACGTGATGATCGGGCGCCACTGCCGAACGTCGGCGGGCATCCTGGGCGCCGTGCTCCGGGGGCCGAGCACCCGGCACGAAGAGCAGGAGACCGCAGCGCGAAGCTACCGACTCCTCGAGCGGGTGGGTCTCGCAGGGTGCGTCAACGAACTGGCCAAGAACCTTCCCTACGGATCCCAGCGCCGGCTCGAGATCGCGCGCGCCCTGGCTACCGACCCGTTCCTGCTCCTTCTCGACGAGCCCGCGGCCGGCATGAACCCTCAGGAGACTCTGGAGCTCGACGACCTCATCCAGCGTCTGCGGGCGGATCTCGGCGTCTCTCTGCTGCTCATCGAGCACGACATGCGCCTCGTGATGAGCCTCTCCGACCGGATCTTCGTGATGGACTATGGCCGCAAGATCGCCGAGGGAACTCCCCAGGAGATCCGCGACAACCCGGTGGTGATCAAGGCGTACCTGGGCGAGGAGGTCTCCTGTCCGTAGCCCTGGTACGAACCGCACGTCTCGCGCGCGCCGGCGAGATCCTCCCGAGGACGTTCGAGTCGATAGGGGCCGGACCGGTCCGCGGACCGGATCCGGTTGGACACATCACGAGTCTCGGTGGTTTTCGGATCCGGATGGAGCGAGGGACCGCACGTGGTGCCGGCGATGGAACTCGTAGATCGCGAGCTTCCGCCGGGCGTCACCGGCACCGAGGGCATAGCCGCAGCACTCTCCGGCGGCACTCACGGCCAGTCCGAAGCACACGGCGGGCAGGCAGAGCACGGGCAGCCCGGCGAGCGGCCACCGGCGCGCCAGGTGACCTACTACGCGCACGAAGCGCACCAGGGGGATCAACGGGGCCCCGGCCGCGTGCAGGGCGCGCCGGGCCACCGGCCACATGCGCCCCCGGGAAGCGGCAAAGGACCGCCCGGCGTAGAACATGGTCCGTGCCCAGGCCGGCACCCGCTCGAAATTGAGGTGGCGAATTACAGCCCTCGGCTCCAGATACGCCCCAGCACCGCGCTGCCTCAGCTCCCAGTGCAGCAGGGTTTCTGCGTCCAGGCGCGCTCCCAGTTCGTCCCCGTAGTTCAGCAACACCTCTCGCTTGTAGCACGAGTTGTGTCCGGGCAGGTGCCGGACCGGCCCTGCGCGCGAGGGATCGAGCCACGCCGAGTAAGCGATCAGCAAATCCGCCCAGCTGATCAGGCTTCCTGGGTTGGCGTTTCGCACTGCGGGCCCCACCACGTCCCACGGTCCCCTGTGCGCCTCCACCAAGGCCTCGGCCCAAGCCGGCTCCAGACAGACGTGCTCTTCCACGAGGGCGACCAGTGGCGCGCGTGCGGCGCGGATCCCCGCGGCGTGCGCCTCCCCGATCGAGGCGATCGGGCCGACCTCCACCACCCGCACCCCGCCAAATCCTGCGAGCACCGACCCGTCCAGGCCGAGCCCGGCGGCCGAGGGGGCCACGATCACCAGCTCCATGCGGGCGCACGCAGACTGAGCCCGAAGCGAGTCAGCGGCGTCGCGGATGGACCCGAAACGGTCTGGAGTGACGAGGATCGCGGAAAGTTCCAGCCGTCCGGGGGGTTGGTCGGCGGGGTCGCAAGCTCTGCGCCCGCCCCGCCGCGTGGGCGCGGAAGAGGAGCGCGCGAGCAGCCGGTCGTCATGCGCGCCTTCGGCGACCGCGGCGACCGGCCTGGGGGAAGGCGCGCTCGCCACGGCGTCGGAACAACGGGCCTACAACTCCCCCTCGGACGGGCGCGATCCACCGATTCCCAGCGCGCGGATCTTGGCACGCAGGGTGTTTCGGTGCAGGCCGAGGATCTGGGCGGCGCGGGTCTGGTTTCCCCCCGTCCACTCGAGCACCGCCGTGAGCAGGGGCCGCTCTACCCTCTCCCAGACGAGCTCGTGAAGCCGCGACATGGCCGACGGTCCAAGGTTCTGGAGAAACGCGCGAAATCTCGGGTACAGGATGTCGTCGAGGGAGCGGTCTCCCTGCATCAGCCGGGCTTCGGTCGCGGCTCTCCGGCACCAGCTCGCCACCTCGTCACGAGCAATCGGCTCTCTCAAATACCCGAACAGCCCCGGCACGTCCTTCCCGTTGCCCCTTTCGGCGCCACCGGTGGAACCTCGGACCAGAACGAACCGCTCGCCCGGGCGAGCCCGCAGGCAGTCGGACACCGCGTCTGCGCTGCACGCACGCACGTCGAGAAAGCACAAGAGATACGGTCGTTGCCGCCGAAGCCGGACCAACTCCCCCACCCCTCTCAGGCTCTCGGTCCCGTACCCCGCCGCCGCCAGAGGCTCTTCGAGCCGCCGCCAGAGCAACGGACTGGAACTCACCACCAGCACTCTCTCAGGCTGGCTCCCCTTGGCGCTCATCCCACTCTCCCCCTTTCGTCGGCTCCCGCGCCTCCACCGCGACCTCTCGCGGATACGCCTCCGAGAAGAACCCTTCCACGTCCCGCCGGAACTGCGAAAGATTCCGGATCTCCTGCACGCGCCGCCGAAACTCCGTGGCGCCAGAGAAACCGCGGGACGCCCAGGCGACGAACTTCCGCGATTCCAACAGGGCGACCTTCGCCCCCTTGACCGACTCCAGATCATCGATCTGGCGCAGGAGATCGTCCCCGATCTCCATCGGTCCTGGCGCACCCCGCGGCGTCTCCCCCCTCAGAAGACGCTCTGCATCCCGAAAGATCCACGGACACGACAGGGCCACCCGCCCGATCATCACACCGGCGACGCCGGAGCCGCGGAGCCTTTGGACCGCGTCGTCCGCCGAGGCGATGTCTCCGTTGCCCAGCACGGGAACGGGGAGCGCGGCGGCGAGCTCCCCGATGACGTC
Organism: Deltaproteobacteria bacterium; assembly: GCA_016214985.1. GTDB lineage: Bacteria > Desulfobacterota > Deferrisomatia > Deferrisomatales > JACRMM01 > JACRMM01. The sequence continues at coordinate 37,470 of JACRMM010000043.1, forward strand.
CCAATCAGCGCGACCTCCGTAGCCCTGCGCCCGGGTTCGCCCGTGGACCGCGACGATGTCCACGCCGCAGTCGACCGCGAGGCGACCCACCTCGAGAGCGTTCACCGAGCCCGCGTCCCACCCTGTGCGAATCTTTACCGAGAGGAGCCCCGATACCTCTCGCCGCATGGCCCGCAGGCACCGTTCGGCGCGCCCCAGGTCCAGAAGAAGCGCGGCCCCTGCGCCGGAACGAACCACCTTGCGCACCGGGCAGCCCATGTTCAGGTCCACGTGTGCGAACCCTGCGCCCTGCGCAGCGTGAGCGGCCAGGGCGAGCTCCTCGGGCTCAGCGCCGAAGAGCTGGACACCCAGGTCCGGCCCCAGGTCCGGGGGCTGCAGGTACTCGAGCGTCCGGCGATTCCCTCGGGCCAGCGCCGCGGCCGACACCATCTCGGTAAACAGCAGGCGGCAGCCGTTGCGGCGGAGGCGCCAGCGAAACGGTGCGTCGGTGACCCCGGCCATGGGGGCCATCGGAAAGGCCGAGAGCAGTCCGGGCATCCGTTACCTTGATCGGGGGAGAGCCCAGCGGCGCCCGTCCCCTGGGTCCCGGTGCCGTCGGAGTCCTCTGTCAGTGCAGGCTGGAAGCCACGGCGGTGGCCAGGGCTTCGTAGTCGACTTCGACGGTCTGGCGAAGCAGGATCCGGCCGTCGCCGTCCGCCAGGAAGAGCGTCGGCGTCTTGGAAACTCCCAGTGGGTCCGCGGCGACCAGGAGATCTCCCTCGAGCCGGTCGTAGAGCACCGGGAACGGCAACTCCATATCGCTGACGTAGGCGCGAACGGCGTTACTAAAGCGGTCGCCATCCACGTTGACCGCCCAGACGGTCAGCCCCCTCTCGCGCCACTTCCGGTGGAGCCCTACGAGCCCCGGCATCGCCTCCTTGCAGTTGGGACAGTACACCGACCAGAAGAACACGACCACCGGCCCCTTGCCCAAGGCCGCTGCCAACTCGTGGTCTCCTCCGGTCAGGTCTTGAAGCACCACGTCCGGGAGCCGGTCGCCCGGGCCCGGAAGGGGTGCGGCCGCCGCGATCGCCCCACCGAGCAAGAGAAGAAGACCCGCCATCCACGCGCGCATCCCTGCGCGCTCCATCCGTGTGCCCATGTCAGCTCCTTCCGACACCCTCCGGGCCATCTCCCCGTCTGCCGGGACCGCGCGTTCTGCCCCTTACCGGACGACCCCGAGCTCCGACAGGATCCCCTTGATCTTCTTCTGGCTGGCCCAGTAGTAGTTGGGCTCCGCGAAACGGGCGGTCCCCTCCCGATCGACGATGATGCTCGTGGGCAACGCGTTGATGCAGTACGATTTCCAAACTTCGAGGTTCTTGTCGAGGAGGATCGGATACTGGATCCCGAGATTCGAGATCTCGTCCCTGAGCTTGGCCACATGCGTCGCCGAGAGATTCTGGGTCTCCTGGTTGATGGCCAGGACGACGAGATCGTTCTCGTGGCCGGTGTACAACCCCTGGAGAAACGCCAGCTCCTCCATGCACCGCGGGCACCACGACGCCCAGAAGGCGAGCAGGACGACCTTGCCCTTGTAGGACGAGAGCGTCACCGGCTTCCCGTTGATGTCTTCGAGCTGGAAATCCTGCGCCTTCTGCCCGGTCGAGAGGCACAACGCCAGGGACCGACCGGGCAGCGCCAGGGCTCCGCCCAGGATCGCCACCGCCAGACCCAACGCAACCCATGACCTCTTCATCGCCGTACCTCCGGACCGTGCTGGTCTCTCGGGTGGAGTTACTCTAAAGAACGCGCTACCCGCTTTCAAGGTCTATCGTCCCGCCCGTGCCACCCGTTTCGAGTGGCAGCGCGTACAATTGCCGGCCGGAGATGGTGTCGCGGCCGCCTCCGGTGTCCCGAAGAGAAACTTATGGTCGTGCACGCGATAGGCTGCGCCGTCACGCGACCGCAGGGGACCGTGGCACCGATGGCACGGGACCGCAGCCTCCGCATGGCGCCGATGGGTCTCGTCCTTGGGTGTATCGCCCCGGTGGCACGACAGGCAGTACTCCGAGACCGTCATCTTGGGTTTCGGTTTGGCCTGGACGCGTTTGTTCCGGAAGTTCCCGCAGGCGTCGCAGGGCACGTCGCGCACGTCGAGGACGCTGTCGACCCAGAAGAGCCACTGGCGGTGGCGGTCCTCATAGCTTTCGTCTCCCGTGAAGGACGCGTTGTCCTGGCCCGCCTTCGGCAGGAGCCCCCTGTAATAGCGGGTGAGATCCTTGCCAGGCCGGAAACCCAGGGGGAACCGAAACTGGCCCGACCGGTCGTGCCCGTTGGTGTGGCAGCTCTCGCAGATCATGTCCCTGCGGTCCTGGTCGAGCTTGGCCGGGTTCACGATCGGCCCCCGGCCTTGGGCACGGACGTGGCCGCGACCGGGGCCGTGGCACGCTTCGCACCCCACGCCGAGCTCCGAGAAGCGGGGTTCCTGCTGCATCTCGAAGCCGGTCGTGTGGCACCCCTGGCAGTACTCGGCCCACGGCTTGTCGAGCGAGCTGGAGGTGTCCCAACTGTTCAACGAGAGAGACCACGTGGCCCCCTTCACTTGGAGCCGCCCGGCCTTCTGAACGACGTACCGCTGGGTCCAGTGGGAGCCGAGGACGTAGACCACGTCGTCCCGAGGGAACGGCGCGCCCCGTCCGAAGTCCGGTACCACGCTCCCCGGGGCCCGGCGCGCGTCCCGGGTCATCCGGGCGTGCGCCGTCTTCTTCCACTCCCGATAGGCCTCGGCGTGACAGTCGCGGCATGCGTCCGATCCCACATACTGGTCGAGAACGCTCGCCTCCTTGACGTGAAACGCTTCGGAAGCCATGAGGGCCTTCTGGTGGCAACCGAGACACAGTTGTCCCTCGTCGTTGCGGCGCCGCAGGTAGAACGTGCGGTACCGCCGCCCGCGGCCCAGCACCGAGAGCAGTCGCTGGTAGAGCGGCTGTGCCACGTAGGGGACCTCCGCCTCGAGCGCCTGGTGCGGGTTGTGGCAAGTCGCACAGGTGATTGCCCCCCGCTCGTCCAGTGGAAGATCTCTCGGAACTTTGGATCCGGGCCGCACGTCCACGGGGTGGAGAGCGGTGAGATCCTTCTCCCGGTGGCAGTCGAGGCACAGGGCCACCACGTCCTTCTTGAACCGCGGCCGGACCCCCTTGCGCGGAGGATCGGCGTGACAGTCCATGCAGTGGCGACGGTCCGATAGGAAGGCGTGGGGATCCAGCGCGCCCCGCGGCGCCGCGGCCGTCCCAGCCAGGGTCACAAGGGCGGCCCCCACGACGCACCACCGTCGGTTCATCCCTCTACCTGGAACTCCTGGATCCGTTCCCGAAGCCCCTCGGCAGCCCTCTCCAGCGCGTCGAACGAGTCGCCCGCGCCCCCGCGGGCCGCCTCGAGCGCCCGGTGCACCTCCTGCTCCGCCTCCCGGATCCCCGACACCTTGTCCGCCAGGGCCCGAGTCATGGCGTTCATGGCCTCGGTCAGCGACTGGAGTTCATCGCCGTCGCGCAGCCGGGTGACCAGGGTCAGGTCGCCGCGGCCCACCCGCTCCAGGTTCGCCTTGAACCGGTACAGAGGCCCCCCGATCCGGTGGCTGTCGTAGAGGGTGAGAAAGATGGCGAGCAGTGCCACGACGCACATCGAAACGAAGGACGCGACGAGCACCGCCGGCAGGAGGAGCTCCCAGGAGCTTCGCGCCTGATAGTGCGCGCTGTAGAACGCGCGGCCGAACTCCTTGTCCGCGAGAAGGTACAGCAGGCCGCCCGTGAGTCCGGTGCCCAGGAGGATGACAGCGGTCACCTTTCCGATGAACCGGAGCTGGAACGCTTTCTCGATGAAGATGGTGCGTCGCTGCGGCGCGGCCCGCGCCGCGGTTTCGGTTCCCATGGAGTTCCTCTGCGGTCAGTGGCTGGTCGTCACCGCCTTTCGATCGGCGCGGCGCGGTCTAGACTTTAGAGTCTGCCCCGCACTCGCTCGTCGGCCGCCTAACCCTTTGACACGCGCTGGGGCGCCTGTGTACCCTGCGTAAACGAACCGGAGGCGCGCATGAAAGCCATCGCCGTCGCAGCAGCCGTCCTGGTCACCTCGGCCTGTATTGCGACTCACTTGACCATGGAGATCCCGCCCCCCGGCGGGTGCGACCAATGCCACCGGCAGAAGATCGCCGCGAACTGGGAAGTTTCGGTCGCTCCCGTGGCTCTGGGAAAGGAGGGTGGGGTCCCCGCGGAGAGCGACGTCCTCCTGAGGGGTCTCCAGTCCGTTCCGTACCACAGCGAGGTTCCGGTTCGAAAGCTGGCGATCTACGCCGCCGCTGCCCCGGCCGGCTCCCTGGGTGACGAAGAGACCGGGATCCAGTGCTTTCAGTGCCATCGGTCTCCCGGTCCTCCCCACGAGAAGGCGCGCGGCAACCACCCGTGGGGCCAGCGCCCGAGCCCTCCCTGAACCGGCGGTCGACCACGAGAGGGAAGGAGGGCGACCATTTCTGCCCGGATCCTCATGGTCGACGACGAGGAGGCCCTCCTCTCGAGCCTCGCCTCGGCGGCGCGCGCACGCGGGTACACCGTCGAGACCGCTTCGAACGGTTCCCAGGGTCTAGAGCGGGCGCGGGCGTGCGGTTACGATCTCGTGGTGACGGACCTGCGGATGCCGGGCCTGGACGGACCGGCGTTCATCGGGAGCCTGCGGGAGGAGGGGATGCCGACCCGTGTGGTCGTCATCACCGGGTACGCAACCCTGGAGGCGGCCGTGGACTGTCTCCGGAAGGGGGCAATCGACTTCCTGATCAAGCCCTTCGAGGTGGAGGAGTTTCTGGACCGCATCGCCCTGGCGCTGTCGAAACCCCACGCCCGCGTGGAGCGCACGTGCGACTGGGAGGCGGTGGCGCGACGCTTCGGCCTCACGCGACGGGAGCGGCAGGTCCTACAGGTCTCCTACGACACGGGCACGTCCGCGAGGGAGATGGCGGAAGACCTCAGACTGAGCGTCCACACCGTCAAGTCGCACCTCAAGTCGGCCTACCACAAGCTCGGGGTGTCGACGCGAGGTCAGCTTTTCCGCGTCGTTCAGGAGACCGGTGGCTAGCCCTCGACCTGCACCGAAACCGGCCGGGACCGCGCTGCCTCCCGTTTGGGAAGCGTGACGCACAGGATCCCGTCTCGGTAGCTCGCGGTGACTCCACCTGGGTCCACGACCGCGGGCAGGCGGAACGCTCGCTGGAACAGCCCGTTGGGCCGCTCGACCCGGTGGTACCGATGGGAAGCCTCACCCGTGGCGGAAGGACGCTCCCCACGGACCACGAGGACGTCATCGGTGATCTCCAGGTGGATGTCCTCCTGGGTCATCCCGGGAACCTCGGCCACAAGGACGAAGTCGTCGCCGGTCTCGTAGATGTCCACAGCCGGGGACCAGTGGGCCGAGACCGGATCCTTGGCGCTCCGGGACTGGGTGAGCTGCTCATCGAAGAGCCGGCACATCTTCTCCTGAAGGCCCAACAAGTCCCGAAAGGCTTCATCCGATCCGCGGCCCATGGCCCTTCCTCCTCTCGTGCGGGGCGCCCGACGGCGGGGCGCCGCGATGCCGGGCGGGCTTCACCCTAGGGCAGACGAGAACCCGTGTCAAGCGGGCGCAGGGCCGGGTTTCCACCGACGGCGCGAAGCCGCGGCAACGTACGAAGGACAGGGCGAGATGCACCGCAAACTCGAGAAGGTCTTTTACGAGGTCCGAACCCCGCGACTCACCTGGACCGACGTCGGCGGGTTTCCCGCGGTCAAGGAGACGCTCGCGGAGATGGTCTGCCTTCCCCTCCAGAAGCCCGAGCTCATGCGAACGCTCGGGCTGGAGCGGCCGGCCGGTGTGATGCTCTGGGGCCCTTTGGGCGTAGGCATCACCATGCTCGCCGAGGCCGCCGCTTCCGCGGCGGGCGCGACGTTCGTCTACGTGTCGGGTCAGGAGATGCTCGGCAGGCCCCGAGAGATCCGTGACGCGTTTCATGACGCCGAACACGAGGCGCCCTGCGTCCTCTTCGTCTCGGACTGTGAGTGGTTGGCGCCCCGGGCGGGCTGCTCCTACGAGTGGGGCCCGGCCAACTTCCGAGGGATCCCGCCGACCTTCGCCGACCCGACCCTGACGCGCCTCTTCATCGAGGAGGTCGATCGGATCCAGCACGTCGAGGGCGTGATGCTCGTGGGCTCGTGCTATCGCATCGACACCGTGGATCAGGCGCTCATCAAGGAGAAGAAGCGCTTCAACCGGAAGGTGTTCGTGCACCCGCCCCGAGCCGAGGACCGGCGGGAGATGATCGAGATCTACCTTCGTCGGATGCCCCGCCTCGGCGCCGGGGTGGACGCCGGCGAACTCGCGCTGCGCACCGAGGGCTACGTGGGCTGGGACGCGGAGAGCCTGTGCAAGCGCGCCACCCTCGAGGCCCTCAAGGCCGGACGGGACACGGTGGAACGCGCGGACTTCGAGCAGGCCCTGGGCCAGGTGACGCCGTGGCTCACGCCGGACATGACCGCCCGATACTGGGAGATCCATCGCAATGATTGCCCCCACCACTACGCCTTCTGACCCCTCGTTCTGGCAGGCGCTCTTGCGCCTGCACGGCCACCGCTGCCCGATGTCGATCCTGGGCGCGCGCCTCGGCTTGGCGGCGCTCGACGTCCTGGGGCCCGAACGGGCGGGCCGGCGGCTGTCGGCCCGCTATCTTCATCAGACGTGCGCGCTCGACGGCATCCAACTCGCCACGAGCTGCACGCTCGGCAACGGGAACCTCCAGGTCGAAGCCAAGGGGGAGCACCGGCTGCTTCTCTGGGACCCCGAGACCCGCGAACAGGCGCGCGTCCGGCTCACCGCCGAGGCCCTGGAGGTGGGCCGCCGGTATGCGGAGCTCCGGGGACGCCGGGACGCACTGGCGCCGGGTTCGCAGGAGCGCGCCGCCGGGGAGGCTCGGATGGAAGAACTGCTGAGGGAATTGGAGGAGGCCCCCACCCCCTCGCTCGTGGCCACCGAATCGGTCGAGGCGTGAGCACTGCCTTGGACACCCTGACCGAGATCGCGGCCGTCGCGGGGCACGAGGCCCTGCGGATGGCGTGGTTCACCGTCTTCGGCGTCGCCGTGGCCGCGCTCATCAAGACCTATCAACTCGACCGCAAGGTGCGCGGGTACGTCGGCCGCGCGGGGCCCTGGGGCATCGTGGTGGCCACGGCCGTGGGGACCCTGAGCCCGCTGTGCTCCTGCGGCGTCCTGCCGATCGTGATCCCCATGGCGCTCTCCGGCGTGTCCCTCCCCCCGCTGATGGCCCTGCTGGTCACGAGCCCGCTCATGGACCCGACCTCCTTCGCCCTCACGTGGGGGGGCCTCGGCGAGGCGCTCGCCTGGTGGAAGCTCGGTGCCGCGGTGACCATCGGCCTTACCGCAGGGTTCGTGACGCTCGCGCTGGAGCGCGTCGGCTACCTGAGCGAGGACCAGGTGCGACTCCAGCCGGTCTACGCGGCGCAGGGAGTGCTGGCCCCGGCCCACGAGATCGCCTGCGCCAACGGGTTCCGACTCCGCACCATGGCCGTCGTGCCCCGGGAGAGCCGTCTCCGGTTCTTCTTCGACCGCTTTCGCGATGTGGGCCTCTTCGTGGGGCAATGGGTGGGTCTGGCCATCCTCCTGGGAGCGCTGATCCAGGTGCTCGTTCCCATCCGCTGGATCACCTGGCTCCTGGGCCAGCGAGGCCCCGGATCCATCCTCGCCGCTGCCCTCGTCGGCCTGCCGCTGCCCCTCAACCAGGTAGCCGCCGTACCGGTGATTGCCGGTCTCCAGGCCCGGGGCCTGGCCGTGGGGCCCGACCTCGCGCTCCTGGTAGCTGGCCCCGTGGCGAGCCTCCCCGCGATCGTGGCCCTGGCCGCCACCTTCCGGCCCCGGGTCGTCTCCGTGTACGTGGCGATCGGTGTTCTCGGCGCCGTGGCCTTCGGGTACGCACGGATGATCCTCGGCTGACGGTCCCCGTGAGGCTCCTTCCGGTCTTCGACGCAGGGCGCGCGGCAGACGCGCCCCGCGCCCCGGCGCCCGGGCGCGGCGGGCGTTGCGGTCGGCTCCTTCTCTGCCTGGCACTCGGCGTCTTCGCGGCCGGCTGCGCCGGCGCCCCGCCGCAGCGGCCTCCTGGCGTATCGTTGGTATCGTTGGAGGGAAGAGTCTCCCACGAAGGCCTCGGCCTCGAAGGGGCCGCGGTGTACCTTTACCCCACGGACCCAACGGCGCCGACGAGCCCCCTCGCGGAGACCGCGTCCGGCGGCTCGGGCCTGTTTCGCCTGGAGGCACCCGCCGGCACGTACATCGTCGTCGCTCGCACGCCGGACCACTTCGCCTTCTTCGGGCGAAACCCGATCCACCTCCTCTCGCCCCAAGCGGGCGTCCACCTCCCGCTCCTGGCCGCACACCCCAGCGTGCGGCGATCCGTGGCCCAGGGGGACGAGGCCGTCGAGGGTCGGATCCTGTGGGGGGAAACGCCGGTCGAAGGGGCCCGAGCGTTCGCCTACCTCGACCTCGCCAACGGGCTTCGGGGACCAGGATACGCGGTGACCGAACCGGCAGGGGCGGACGGGGCGTTCCACCTCCCGCTCCCGCCGGGCACCTACTTCGTGGCGGCGCGACTTCGCCCCGGCGGCAAGGACACCGGACCCCTGCAGCCGGGCGATGGGTTCGGCGTGGCTCCCGAGTTTCCGCTGGTCCTGCGCGCCGGGGAGGCCGTCACCCTCGACCTGGAGGTCGTGGAACTGCCGGCGAGGGAGCGCATGGCGCGATTTCAGGGCCGCTTCGCCCGGATGACCGGGGTCGTGGTCGACTCGACCGGCCGGCCCGCGCCCGGGTTTCGGGTGTGCCTCTACGACAACGCCCAGATGATCAACCAACCCGCCGCCGTGTCGGACCCCACCGGCCCCGACGGGCAGTTTACCCTGGAGGTGTCCCTGGCCGGCACCTACTACCTCGGCGCGAGAGAGCGCCTCGGCGGGCCGCCCTCCTCGGGCGAGCGGGTCGGGTTCTACCGAGACGCACGCAACGGACGCGTGGAGCTCGCGCCCGGCTCTCGACTATCGGATGCCCGCATCGTGCTCCAGGCCGTGCCGTGATGCGCCAGCCGGTTCTTCTCGTGCGTACGCTCCTGCTCCTGTCCGTCGCGGCCTGCTCCCTTCGCCCGGCCACTCGGGGGGAGCCTCCGGAGGTCCGCTGGCAGGGTCAGGTGACGGTGACCCAGGACGTCACCATTGCTCGGGGCACGCGCCTCGTGGTAGCGCCCGGGACCGTGGTGCGTTTCGCGTTCCGGGACGACGACGGGGACGGCTGGGGCGACACCCGCCTCACGGTGCAGGGCGAGCTCGTCGCCCAGGGCACGAGGGACGAGCCGATCGTCTTCACCTCCGAATCACAGCCCGCCGAGCCGGGCCAGTGGGGCGAGGTCCGCCTCGACTACGGCGCCTTCGATCTCGACCACGTGGTTCTGGAGGGGAGCACCCGGGGGATCCATGCACACTTCACGGCCGGGCGCCTGCGCAACTGCGTCCTCCGGCGCAACGTGGACGGCACCCGCCTAGGCGAGTCGGCCGTCGAGGTAACCGACTGCCTCTTCGTCCTGAACGCCGGCAAGGCATACAACGCGCGGCTCTGCCGCAACTCCGTGCGCGGAAACCTCTTCCGCCAGAACCGCGACGCGCTCTTCCTCTTCGACGGAGACGACGGGTCAACCTTCGAAGGCAACGTCCTGCAGGACAACGAGGCCTCGCTCCGGCTTGGCGACTTCTTCCAGGGCCGTGTCCGGGCACCGCACAACGACTGGGGCGGGCCGCTGCCGCGCGTTTCGGAGGAACTGGCCGGTGCCGCCACTCTGGAGGCCTCCCAGGTGACCGTCGCGGACGCCGGACCCCGCGCCTGGCCCCTGTGGCGGCCCGCCTGGACGGCTTCGCTGGGGGGCTTCATCGACGCCGGGCCCGTCGTCACCGACGAAGGCGTCTACGCCGCGTCGTGGTCCGGAGACCTCCGGCGCCTGGGGTTTCTGGACGGCGCGGTGCTCGCCCGCAGGCGGCTGCCCGATGCGGTTGACGCCTCCCTCGCGCCCGGCCCCGGCGTTCTGGCCGTGCCCTGCTGGGACCGAGGGCTGTACCTGCTGACCCGAGGGGGCCTCGAGGTGCTCGACCGAACCGCCGAGCCCCCATCCCCGGCCGACGATCACCGCCAGGCGTCGCCGGTGTTCCGCAGCGATACCCTCTTCGTCGGCACCTGGTCCGGTTCGGTCCAGGCCTATCGGACGTCGGCCGGAAGGCTCGAGCGCCTCTGGTCGTTCGAGGCCGGGAGCCCCTTCCGCGGCGACCTAACCCTGGTCGGCGAGGCCGTGCTGGCTCCCTGTCAGGACGGAACGCTCTACGCCCTGTCGCAGGCCGACGGCCGGCCCCTCTGGCAGTATGCGGCGGGGGCCCCGCTCCTCTCCGCCGCGGCCTCGGACAGCGCCCGGGCGTACCTGGCCGACCGCGGCGGGGTCCTCCACGCCGTGGACCTGGCGTCGGGCCGCGGGCTCTGGACCGCGCCCCTGGCCGGGCCCGTGTGGTATGCGCCTCCCCTCCTCCACCGCGGCACGCTCTTCCAGGGGGACGACGCGGGCCGCCTCTGGGCTGTCGATGCTGCAACCGGCCGCGTGCTCTGGTCCCGATCCCTGGGCTCCGGCATCCGGTCGCGGCCCGCCTGGCCGGCCGAAGGACTCCTCGCCGTGGGCACCGCCGGCGGGCAGGTGTATCTCCTCGACGCGGCGACTGGCCTCGAGCGGGATGCAATCCGCGCGGGCGCAGCCGTCTTCTCCAGCCCGGCCGTGGCGGGCAGCCGAGTCTTCGTCGGGAGCCGAGACGGCACCCTTCGCGCGCTCGACGCGGTGGAGCGCGGCCCTTGAAGGCGGGCCGGCCGCCGCGCTGCCGAGAGCCGTTCCGGGGAGGAAACCCTTTGCGCCGAGATGGGAATGGAGTGACACTGAACATCGGGGCGCCGCAGACCCCGGTCGTCCCCGGCCCCGTCGAACCTCCGTGGAGGAAGCCGTGAAGCGATTGCCTCTCCTGACCCTCGCCCTCTGGCTCTGCGCGACGCCGACCCTGGCCTGTGTCGGCAAGACCCTGGTCATCGGCGCGGACCGCTCGGCCCGCGGCCGTCTCGTGGCGCAGGTCATCGCCATCCTGATCAACGAGCGCACGGGCACGACGGTCAAGATCACCGAATTCCCGACGGCCGACGCGGTCCACCGGGGCCTGGCGGCCGGCGACGTGGACATCGCGGTGGAGTACGCCGCCCCGGGCCTCGCCCGGCTCGGCCTCGCCGCCCCGGACAGCGCCGACGACGCGGTAAGAGCCGTCCGGGCCGCCTACCAGGAGAGACTCAACCTGGCATGGCTCCAGCCGCTGGGGTTCACCGACCCTGGCGACGCGAAGAGCCCTGCGGCCACCGTGGTACGCAAGGACACGCTGAAGAAGTTCCCCGCCCTCTCGCGCCTCCTGGCCAAGACCGAGGGAGTGCTTCCCGACGGGCTGCTCGCGGGTCTGACCGCCTCCGCGGACCCGGCCCGGGCGGCGCGGGAGTTCCTGAAGGCCAAGAAGCTCATCTGACCCCGGGGAGGAGCCGTTCCGTGACCCCTGTCCGCCTCGACCGCCGCCGGTTCCTCCTGCGCCTGGCCCGGCTGGGATTCGTCATGGCCGGTCCCGCGACCGGGGCCCTCCCCCTCTTCCGCGTCCCCGAGGCTGCCGCCGCGCCGACCCCTCGCCCGCTGGCCGACGCGAAGGGCAAGGACCCGGCCGCGCTCGTTCGACAGGCCGTGGGGAAGCTCGGGGGCATGGCCCGCTTCGTCCGGCCCGGGCAGACCGTGGTCGTAAAACCCAACCTGGGCTGGGACCGGCGACCCGAAGAGGGGGCCAACACGCACCCGGCCGTCCTCGCCGAGGTGTGCCGCCTCGCGCTGGAGGCGGGCGCGCGAACGGTGCGCGTCTTCGACCGGACCTGCAACGACGCCCGCCGCACCTACGAGCGGAGCGGCGCGCGGGCAGCCGTCGAGGGGCTGGGCACCGACCGCGTCCGGCTCGAGTACGTCGACGAGGACCGCTTCGAGGTCGTCGCCCTGCAGAACGCGACGAAGCTCACCCGGTGGCCCCTCTACCGGCCGGCCCTCGAGGCCGATGTCTTGATCAACGTGCCCGTGGTCAAGCATCACGGTCTCACAGGGCTCACCGCGTCTATGAAGAACCTGATGGGAGTGATGGGCGGCAACCGGGGCCGGATCCACCAAGGCGTGGAAGACAACCTGGTCGACGCCAACTTCGCCGTGCGATCCCACCTCGTCGTGGTGGACGCCACGAGGATCCTGCTCCGGAATGGTCCCCAGGGCGGGGGCACCGAAGGCGTCCGGATCGCCGACCGACTCGCGGCCACGACCGACGTGGTCGCCGCGGACGCCTGGGCGGCCCGGGAGTTCGGTGTCGATCCCCTCTCGATCGCCACGATCCGACGCGGGGCCGAGCGCGGGCTGGGCGTGGCCGACCTCTCCCGAGTGCCGATCCTGTGAGACGGGGGCGCCAGACACCGCCGGCCCGGCGCTGGGTCCAGGGAGGTCTCCTCCTGGGCTTCCTCCTCCTGTTCGCGCGCACCGCGTATCGCGGCCGCGACGTGCTGGACTGGCCCGTCCACCTGGTGTTTCGCCTCGACCCCCTCGCCGCGCTGGCGCAGTGGCTGGCCGGCGGCGCCTCGATCCTGACCGCCGCATGGCTCGGCGCCGGCCTGCTCCTGCTCCTGACCGCCGGCCTTGGCCGCTTCTTCTGCGGCTGGGCCTGCCCGCTCGGGACGACCCTCGACCTCCTGGGCGGCGGCCTCCGGCGCCTGCTCGGGAGCAAGAAGCGCCAGGCGTCTCTGCCGGCCTGGACGGCGCCGGCCGTGCTCGCTGCGCTCACCAGTGCGACGCTCCTGGGGCTTCCGCTCCTCGGGCTCCTCGACCCCTTGAGCGTGCTCCTGCGCACGCTCACTCTCTCGCTGCACCCGCTCTTCGACGCCGCGGCCAAGGGAGTGTTCGCGGGCCTCGACCGTTCCCACCTGCCAATCGTCGCGCCCGCCGGCGAAGCGCTCTACGAGTTCGTGAAGCCCCGCCTCCTGGCCTTCGGCAAGCCCGCCTTCCTCCTGTCCGGGCTGACGGGGCTCGCGTTCGCGGGCGTCGTTGCCCTGGAGCTTCGTGCGACGCGCTTCTGGTGCGCGCACCTGTGCCCCCTCGGCGCGCTCCTCGGCCTGGTCAGCCGGTTCTCCCCTCTGCGCCGCCGACGGTCCCTCGCGTGCGGGGCCTGCTCGGCCTGCGAGGCGGCGTGTCCGACGGGCGCCGCGCTCGACGACCCGGCCGACGCCTCCCTGTGCGTCCAGTGCGGCGCGTGCGCGCAGAGCGCTGCCCCCAGGCCGCCCGCCGGGCCCGGTGGGGGCGCGCGCCGTCCCTTACCCTCCCGTCCCGGCCGGTCCGACGGGCGCTGTTGACCTCGGTCGGTCTCGGAGCCCTGGCCGCGCTGGTGCCCCGGGTCCGGGCCGAGGAGCGGGAGCTCCCGCTCGGGCTCCTGCGGCCGCCGGGCGCGCGGCCCGAGGACGAGTTTCGGAAGCGGTGCATCCGCTGCGGGGCGTGCCTGCGGGTGTGCCCGCGGGGTGCCCTGCACCCCGCACTCTTGGAGGCCGGTCTCGGAGGCGCCTGGACCCCGCGGCTCGTCCCACGGATCGGCTACTGCGAGTACCATTGCCGCCTCTGCGGCCAGGTGTGCCCCACCGGGGCCATCGGGTATCTGGAGGAAGGGCAGAAGGAGAAGGCGGTCATCGGCATCGCCCACTTCGACGCCAACCGGTGCCTCCCCTACCGCAAGGCGCAGGACTGCATGGTGTGCGAGGAGCACTGCCCCACCAACCCCAAGGCCATCGTGTTTCGCGAGGAAGCCCGCCCCGACGCGCTCGGGGCGCCGCGGCGCGTCAAGGTCCCACGCGTGGTCGAGGACCGGTGCGTCGGCTGCGGAATCTGCGAGAACCGCTGCCCCCTGCCCGGCCGCGGTGCGATCCGCGTGACGCGCGAGGTTCCACAGAACCTCCTCCAGTACTACTGACCCGCGAACCCGGCACCGGGTTGCACGTCCGAGCCACGGCGGTACGCTGCCTCCCTCTCCTCTTGCCGCGCCCCACACGGGAGGTCATCGATGGCCAGGATCTACGAGGACAACAGCCGGAGCATCGGGAGCACCCCCCTGATCCGCATCAACCGCATGGCCCAGGGCCTGAAAGCGACAGTGCTGGCCAAGATCGAGGGCCGCAACCCGGCGTACTCGGTCAAGTGCCGGATCGGGGCCTCCATGATCTGGGATGCCGAGGAGCGAGGCCTCCTCAAGGCGGGGATTACGGTCGTCGAGCCCACGAGCGGCAACACGGGCATCGCCCTGGCGTATGTATGCGCAGCTCGCGGCTATCCTCTCACCCTCACCATGCCCGAGACCATGAGCCTCGAGCGTCGGAAAATGCTGCAGGCCTTCGGCGCGCAGCTCGTCTTGACGCCGGGAAGCGAGGGTATGAAGGGCGCGATCCGCAGGGCCCAGGAGATGGCCGACGGGGAACCCGAGCGGTACTTCCTCCCGAATCAGTTCCGAAACCCCGCGAACCCCGAGATCCACTTCCGGACCACCGGCCCCGAGATCTGGAGCGACACGGCGGGAGCGGTCGACGTGCTGGTGGCCGGCGTCGGCACCGGAGGGACGATCACCGGCGTGAGCCGCTACCTGAAGAACGAGCAGAAGAAGGCGATCCGGTCGGTCGCCGTGGAGCCGGCCAACTCCCCCGTGCTCTCCGGTGGCTCGCCGGGCCCCCACCGGATCCAGGGCATCGGCGCCGGATTCAAGCCCGACGTGCTCGACATGGGCCTTGTGGATGAGGTGCTGCTGGTGACCGATGAGGAGGCCTTCGAGTTCAGCCGCCGCCTCGCGCGGGAGGAGGGCATCGTCTCCGGCATCTCCTGTGGCGCAGCGATGGCCGCGGCCCTCAAGGTCGCGGCCCGCCCGGAGTCCGAAGGGAAGGTCATCGTCACGATCCTGCCCGACTCGGGGGAGCGCTACCTCTCGACGCCGCTCTTCGAGGGCTGAGGCGCCGTTCGGCCGCAAACAACGCCGCCGGTCGCTCCGTCCCCTCGTCTTTACGCCCGAACATCCGCGTTTCCGCCGATTCCGAGGGACAGAAGGAGCTCGGCCGCGAGCTCCTCCTGAACGTCGAGGCTCTCCCGGAGAAGGACCGTGCCCGCCTGCTGAGCGGCGTGTTCCTGTTGGAGCTCCATCGCCGCGACCACCGCAGAGCCCGCTCCCGTCAACGAGACCTCCACGCTCCACCCTCCTCTTCGCTCGTTGCCCTGACACCCCTCCTGATCAGCGCGTCTCGCCCCGGACGCGACCCCGAACCGCGCGGGGTCCTCATGGTCTTCGACGTTCCCGCCGATCTGGAATCGGACGACGAAACGGAGCGCGCGCAAATGGAGGCCGCCATGACCGAGACTCGCCCCGGCACCGACCTGGAGGAAACCGGAGAGCCCCTGGCCGAGGAAGCCCGGGACGGAGCGTTCCTGGAGGTGTTCTTTGGCCCCGACGCCGCGGACGGGGCCCGGGCCGAACGAGCCGCTTGATCGCGGAGCCCAGTTCGGGCAGAGTCACCCGGGCGCGGGGCACCTTTGTCCCGTCCGGGCCATCGCCCTTCTCCCACCGACAGGAGCGCCTCCGTGTCCGAGTTTCGAAACGTCACCGTGGTCCGCGAAGCGAACGTCTACTTTGGCGGCGGCGTCACCAGCCGCACGATCCTCTTTGCCGACGGCTCCAAGAAGACGCTGGGCATCCTGAACCCCGGCGAGTACGACTTCGACACCGGTGCAGCCGAGCTCATGGAGATCCTCTCCGGAGTGCTCGAGGTGCGGCTGCCGGGAAGTGATGAGTGGAAGACGGTGGGCGGCGGTGAATCCTTCTCCGTCCCGGCCCAGACGCGGTTCTCCCTGCGCGTCCGTTCGCTCTCCGACTACTGCTGCTCGTTCCTGCCCTAGGGCCGGCGCCGAACGCGGAGGGGGCAATGGGCACGCGCCTGGCCGGCCGGGGGGATCCCCGGAGGCCGCCGCAGGCGGCTCTGGCACTCCCCCTCCCGGGGGCAGAACGCCGGGGAACTCCTCGCTTGACCCCCAGCGACGGGCGGCGTGAACTCCAGGGATCCTGCGGCGCCGGAGGGGACCCCGTGGCCGGCCGGTTTCGCCCGTGTGCAATGGACCCCTCCACGGGCCGCCCCGTGGTCGGCCGCTTCGCGCCCTCTCCCACGGGCCCCCTCCACCTGGGCTCGCTCGTCGCCGCCGTGGGCAGCTACCTGCTCGCGCGGCGGGCCGGCGGGCGCTGGCTCCTGCGCATCGAAGACCTGGACGAGCCCCGGGTCGTTCCCGGCACGACGGACGATTTCCTGCGAACCCTCGAGGCGTTGGGGCTCGACTGGGACGGGGAGGTCGTGTTCCAGAGCCGGCGGCTCGCCGCTTACGAGGAGGCCCTCGACCGGCTTCTCGCCCGCGCGAACGCGTACCCCTGCGGGTGCACCCGCGCCGAGGTGGCCCGCGCCGCCTCCGCTCCAGAAGCAGGAGACGAGGGTCCTGTCTACCCGGGCACCTGCCGGGACGGGCTACCCCCCAGCCGCGCGGTGCGGGCGGTGCGCGTGCGGGTGGACGACGAACCGGTCGCCTTCGAGGACGGAGTCGCGGGCCCCGTGGCTCGGCGGCTCTCCACGTGCGCGGGCGACTTCGTGATCAAGCGGGCCGACGGACCCTTCGCCTATCAGCTCGCCGTGGTCGTGGACGACGGCGCCTCTGGGGTCACCCAGGTGGCCCGCGGCGCCGACCTGCTCGCCTCCACGCCCCGCCAGATCCACCTCCAGCGCCTGCTCGGCCTCCCGATGCCCCGGTACTTCCACCTCCCCCTCGTCACAGGCCCCGCGGGAACGAAGCTGAGCAAGCGCGAGAATACCGTGTCCCTGGCCGCCGGCCGCAACCTGGCCTGTGACGGAGGGGACCTCGTCCTGGGCGCGCTGCGCTTCCTCGGTCAGACCCCGCCAACCGAGCTGCAGGGTGCCCCGGCCCCCGCTGTGCTCGCCTGGGCCCGTGAGAGCTTCGAGCCTGCCTGGATCCCGCGCGGTGCAGGACCCTTTCCTTCCACGCCTTGACCGCGGGTTCCGGGTAAGGGTAGAAAGGCGGCTCCGCGGCGGGCCGTCCCACCATCTTCGTCTTTCTGAGGAGCACTTCGATGACCGACCCTGCGGCCCTGGAGATCCTGAAGAACGCCCTCCTTCTCGAGCGCCGCGGCCAGGCGTTTTACGCCAAGGTCGCCGAGCAGGCCTCGAGCCCGGCGGTGAAGGACTTCTTCGGTCTGATGGCCGACGAAGAGGGTCGTCACATCGACGCGCTCTCAGACCAGTACCGCGCCTACCTGCGTCAGGGCGCATTCCTCGAGCTCGACACGCCTGACGGGGCCTCGGCCGGCTTCGCCACGTCGGTGTTGAGCGATCGGCTTCGGCGCGAGATTTCGGCCGCGGATTTCGAGGCGGCCGCCATCGGAGCGGCCATGATGATGGAGCGCGACGCGGTCCGACTGTACGGTGACCGGGCCCGAGCGACCGCAGACCCGGATGAGCGGGCGCTCTACGAGTGGCTCGCGACCTGGGAGGCCGGACACCTGGAATTCCTCGCGCGCGTGGAGCGCGAGGTCACCGAGTCGGTGTGGAACGACAACCGCTTCTGGCCGATGTGACCCGCACCCTCGCGAGGCCCGTCCGCGACCGATGGGCTTCGTCTGGAGGCTGCTGCTGGCCAACGCCCTGATCGTCACGTCCGTCCAGCTCGGCCGGCGGTCCCCGTCCCTGGCAGGGCTGACCGCGACCATGCCGCTGACGACGCTCGTCGTGATGATCTGGCTCCACGCCGACCAACCCGGGTCCTACGCTCCAATGGTCGGCTACACGAAGGGCGTGCTCTGGGGCATGCTGCCGAGCGTCGCCTTCTTCCTGGCGGCGCTCTGGTGCTTCCAGCGGCGGATGCCGTTTCCCGTCGTCCTCGCGGCGAGCTCCGCCCTGTGGCTCGCGGGCGCCACGGTGCACCGATGGCTCGTGCGATAACGGGGGGGGGAGAGGTCGGGAACCGAGGATCGGAGGATCCAGGAGACGGACGACGACACAAGGGGAGTCGAACATGGCCTTCGGGTGGTTCTCCAAGGGGAAGGACGCGGGCGACAAGGCGCTGGTCAAGGCTCAGAAGCTCGAGGGGCAGGGCCGCTGGGCCGAGGCGCTCTCCTACTATCAGGACGCGCTGGACCGGGCGCCTGGAGGGGAGGACGCGAAAGCAGGCCTTCGCCGCTGCCGAGAGCGGCTCGTGGCGTTCAACCTGGAGGAGTCCGAGGCCTATCGGGCCTCGGACTCCGACAAAGCCCGGGAGCACGCCCGTCTCGCCCATGAGCTCGCCGGTTCCGAAGCGGACCTCCAGAGCCAGTCCTGGACCGTGCTCGAGTCCCTGAAGGTGCGGGCCGAGCCACGGCGGCCGACCGCCGAGTCCGCCCCGGCGCCCCTGTTCGCGACGTCCTGCTCCTGCGCGGCTCCCTGCCACGTCCCCGAAGGGGCAGAGGAGGAAGCGGCGGACATGGACGTGGAGGACCTGGCCGCCTTCTACCTCGACGCGTGCGATCCGGCCGAGAGGGAGGCGTTCGAGGCGCTCGGCCCGACCTTCCGCGAAGGGTTCGTCCGCCTCCACCAGGGCGACCTGGCCGCGGCTCGCCCCGCCCTCGAGGCGGCAGCACGGGAGGCCCCCGAAGCGGGCGCGGCAGCCTACGCCCTCGGCCTCCTCTGCGCCCTCGAAGGGGAGGCGGGTGCGGCGGCGGAGCAGTTTCGGCGCGCCCTGGCGATCTCACCCGGGTTCGCGCCCGCCGCCCGGCACCTGGCCGACGTCCTGCGAGAAGAGGGCCGTGCAGGAGAGGCCGTCGGGTTTCTCCGGGACTGGCTCGACGCCCATGGCGACGACGGCGAAGGCAGGCTCCTCCTGGCGCTGTGCCGACTCGAGGGCGGCGATGGGCCCGGCGCGCGCAAGGAGGTGGACGCGGCGCGACGACTCGTCGAGGAGGGTGACGTACGCCCTTCCCTAATCCTCGCGAGGGCCCATCGGTTGGAGGGAAACCGCGACGGCGCACTTCGGGCGCTCCAGGCCGCGCTGGCGCGGCGGCCCGACTCCCTCGAGGCCCTCGTCCCCTTCGGCGAGCTCCTCCTCGAGACCGGGGGTGCCGCGGCCGAGAAGGCGGCCGAGGTGTTCAAGCGGTGCTACCGGGAAGACCCGGATCGGGGCTGGTACTACCTGATCCAGGTCGCCCGCGCGTACGCCGCACGCGGATGGAGGACAGACGCGGCAGAGATGCTGGAGCGGGTGCGCGGGGAGCTCCCCGACGCGCCCGACGCCCGACAGCTGTGGGAGCGGGCGCGCGACGCGGTGGAGGGCTGACCTACCGGACGATCTTCCACTGGCCGTCCGGCTGACGGCACGCGGTGCCGTACGCCTGCTCGACCTTGCCTCCCACCGTGACCTCGGTCTGGTACTCGCGGCAGTACTGGCCCGAGGGCGCCTGATAGGTCTTGACCGGGGTCACGGTGACCTCAGTGCCCTTGTCCGGATTTTCCCAGGTCGAGGGCTGCCCGGTCCTGTTCTTCTCGAGCACGTGGGCGGCCCGCAGCTCGTCGGCCTCGTCCAGGCTGCGGCCGATGTCCTGGCCCACGATGGCACCGAGCAGCGTCCCCACGATGATGCCCACGGTGCGGCCGTGGCCGCCTCCGACCTGGGAGCCCAGGATTCCGCCCGCGGCCCCCCCGAGGACCGTGCCGACCTGCTCCCTCTGGCCACCAGCGCATCCGGCGACGATCCACCCAGCGACCGCAACGACCGCGGCGATCCTCTTCATGGTCCGTCTCCTTCCTCGATCACGGCTGGCAGTCGGCCCGCCAGCAGCAGTCCATCTGCCCGCAGTCCTCGATCTTCCCGTAGCAGTCCGCATTGCCCTCGGCCGTCTGGATCGCCCGAATCAGCTGCTCCTTGGGGAGCCGGGCGTAGTTCTTCACCTTGAGCGTCCGGGCCTTGTCTCGAATGTCCTTCACGGTCATCTCACACCTCCCTAAAGTTGGGCCGAGCCACCGCGCGGCCGAAGCGCCACCAGTCTGTCACGCTGGACCTCGCGTCGCAAGCAGTGACGTCAGCCCGGATGGACCGGTTCGATCCTGCGCCCCTTGTCCCCCGCTGCGAATCCCCGGTATAAGGGGATCCCGACCGGCTTCCCTCCACCACTTTCCGAAAGGATCCCATGAGAAGCATCGTCCTCGGCACCGGTTCCGGCGCCCCGAGACCGTCGTGTCCCGCTGCGGCCTTAAGGCCCGCATGGACCGGTCGGACGAGTGGATCGTCCGGCGCGCGTGCAGCCGGGAGCGGCACCGCGCAGCCAAGTGGGAGAAGGGGTCGGCTCCTCTTGCCCGTGTTCGGCGGGGGGCTCACCTGGGGCGCCACATGCCTTCGCTGGTGACCGCTTTCGATTGCGGGGTCGAGGAGCGCTCGTGACCGACCCCGACGGGCGGGCGCGGTCGATCCGGGAGATGTTCTCGGCCATCGCTCCGACGTACGATCTTTTGAACCGCCTGCTCAGCTTTGGAGTGGACCGCCGGTGGAGGCGGACGCTGGTGGAGCACCTGCCGGCCGGCCCGGTGCAGGTGCTCGACCTCGCCTGCGGCACCGGCGACGTAGCACTGGAGATCGCCCGGGCTCGGCCCCAGGCCCGGATCGCGGGGGCAGACTTCACCCTCGGGATGCTCCGGGGCGCGCAGGCGAAGATCGCCGGCACCGGGTGGGGCGGGCGGATTACCCTTCAGAATGCCGCGGCCGAAGACCTGCCCTACCGGGACCGGACCTTCGACGCCGTCACCCTGGCGTTCGGGATCCGAAACGTCGTGGGGCGCGAGCGCGCCCTGGCCGAGATGTTGCGCGTGCTTCGCCCCGGCGGGCAGGTTCTCCTCCTCGACTTCTCGGTTCCCCCCCACCCGGTGGTGCGGATCCTCTACGATCTCTACTTCCGCCGGCTCCTGCCGCTGATCGGCGGCCTGATCTCCGGCCATCGTGACGCCTACCGCTACCTTCCGGCGAGCGTCGCAGCGTTTCCGCCCCGGGGGGAGTTCGCGGCGATGATGGAGACACAGGGGTTCTCCAAGGTCACCCATCGAGATCTCACCCTCGGCGTCGCCACCCTGTATCGGGGATGGCGCGGCCGAGGAGCGGCGGGCGCGTTGCCCCGGGTCGGTTGACTTGGACCGCGCCGGCGTGGTACCAACACAGACCAGAGGAGAAGCGATGAGACCGACCGCAGGTGCCGATCACCACAGGCCTCCGTCCCCTCGAGCTAGGGACGCGGCAGCCACTGCTGCCGCGAGAGGCCACGCTCATCGCCTCGCCGGCGAGGGCTAGACGGCGCCCCCTTTCGCGACGAACCGAGAGGCCATGGGCGGAGCGTCCATGGCCTCTTTCTTTTTCCCCCATCATGCTCGAGGCAGACAACCGATGCGAAACAACATCGTCCACATGGGAGCCGGCGAGCTCACCTACGAGATCCGGGCCATCGTGGAGATCGCGGAGAAGCTCCAGCGGCTCGGCGTCAAGGTCAACATGGAGAACATCGGAGATCCGGTGGCCAAGGGGGAGAGGATCCCCCTCTGGATGAAGAACATCGTGGCCGACCTGGCTCTGCAGGATTGCTCCTACGCCTACTGCCCCACCAAGGGTCTCCTGGAGACCCGCGAGTTCCTCGCCGAGCGCACGAACCGCCGTGGCGGCGCCCAGATCTCGCCGGAAGACATCATCTTCTTCAACGGCCTCGGCGACGCCATCCAGAAGGTTTACGGCATGCTGCGCCGCGAGGCTCGGGTGATCGGCCCCTCGCCCACCTACTCGACCCACTCCTCGGGAGAGGCGGCCCACGCCGGTCAGCCCCCCGTGTCGTACCTGCTCGACCCGGACAACCACTGGTACCCGAACCTCGAGGACCTGCGGCTCTCCGTGCGGTACAATCCGTCGATCTCCGGGCTCCTGATCATCAATCCCGACAACCCCACCGGCGCGGTCTACCCCGAGTCGATCCTGGAGGAGATGATCGACATCGCCCGCCGACACGACCTCTTCGTGATCGCCGACGAGGTCTACGGGAACATCGTTTACAACGGGCAGGCCACCCGCCCGATCTCGGATCTCATCGGTCGCGTTCCGGCCATCGCCCTGAAAGGGATCAGCAAGGAGCTTCCCTGGCCCGGGGCCCGCTGCGGCTGGATCGAAGTGTACAACGCCGACCGGGACGCCGTGTTCGCGCGCTACGTGAAGAGCATCGTGGACTCGAAGATGGTCGAGGTGTGCTCCACGACCCTGCCCCAGAAGGCGATCCCCGCGATCCTGACCCACCCCGAGTACCCCGCGTACCTCGACGAGCGCAAGGCCCGGTACGAGAAGCACTCCCAGATCGCCTTCGACCTGCTCCGGGCCGTGCCCGGGGTAAAGGTCAACCGCACGAACGGCGCCTTCTACATGGCCGTGGCCTTCGAGCCGGGCGCCCTGAACGCGCATCAGACGCTTCCCATCGCGAACCCCGAGGTCCGCCAGCTCGTGGAGACGCTCGTGGCGCCTCCCGACCTCCCCGAGGACAAGCGCTTCGTGTACTACCTGCTCGCTTCCGCGGGCATCTGCGTGGTACCCCTGTCCTCCTTCTGCACGGCCGAGCGCGGCTTCCGGATCACGCTCCTGGAGCCGAATCGAGAAGAGTTCACCGGCATCTTCCGCACGATCGCGGCCAAGATCACCGAGTACCTCGCCTCGGACCGGCTCGGCTGAGGAGTTCGGCCCCGAGCAACCGACGCGAGGCCCGCGAAGAGGAGAGCACGTGCCCGACTGGCATCCCCTGATGAAAACCGGAATCGTAGAGGTGGACGACGACCACCGGGAGCTGGTCCGCCGGATCAACGAACTCGGACAGGCGATGAGGAGAGGCGAGGGCCGGGAGAAGGTCGCGGACCTCCTGGCGTTCCTGAGGTGCTGCGCCGACGAGCACTTCGCCCTGGAAGAGAAGCTCATGGCCGAAGCCGGCTACCCCGGGGCGGACGAGCATCGGGCCCGCCACGAGCAGTTCCGCCGAGACCTCGCCGAGCAGGCGAACACCTTCGCCGGCGCGCCGGCCGAGCGCGCGGTGGCGCTGGACCTCCACGGCTGGGTCATGACCTGGCTCTCCAACCACACGCTCTACGAGGACGAGTCCTTCGCCGACTTCTTCCGGGCGAAGGGTAGGTGAACCCCGCCGCCAGGGGACCGGACGGCGGCTTACGCCGCCGTCGCCCGGCCCCCAACGAAATCCTGCGCTCGGTGCCCCGAGATCAGGGGAAGTAGCGCTTCGCGCCCCTCCAGCCAGGCTTGTTGCGGCTACTCAAAGCTTCGCAGCACGCGACCCGGGAACACCCCCGTGTGGGTGCCGTTCTCGTACAACTGCTCCCCTGCCACAAACGTCGCCGCGATTCCCTCGGCCCTTGCGACGAGCCTGCGTCCGTTCAGCGGGAAGTCATTCACAAACTCCGGCGGTTTCGACGCAACCTTGGCCGGGTCGAACAGGACGAGGTCAGCGACCTTGCCCGGGGCCAGGAGCCCCCTTTCCGGGATGCCGTAGAAGGCTGCCGGCACAGACGTCAGCTTCTGCACGGCCTTCTCGAGGCTCAACACCTTGCGCTCTCGCACCCAGATTTCCAGCAGCGCCGTGCAGTACCCGGCGTCGCAGAGGATATCCACGTGGGCACCTCCGTCTCCAAGCCCCACGAGGAAGCGATCGTCGGCCATGAGCCGCTCGACTCCCTCCGGATCGAAGTTAAACGCCTCTACCTGGTACCGGGTCGCCAGGTCGTCCGCGATCCCGATGTCGAGGTAGACGTCCAGGGGGCGACGGTTCTCGTCGGCGGCGATCTCCAGAATGGTGCGACCGCGGTATTTTTCGAGCTCTGATTTCCCGACGTCGAGCACCCGTACACGCCCCCACAAGTGGTGTCGCACGTGGCCCTTCATGTCTTCCAGAAACGCCTGGCGAAACTCCGTCTGACGGTAGTATTGGATCTGTTCGGCCGCGGACCGATTCAGGGCCGGCTTCCAACTGGGGTAGAGGACGAAGAGGAAGGGTTTGCGGAGATCGTCCTGCAGAATGAGTGGCCGCGGGGTGACCTGCGGGACGGCACGCTCGAGAAGGGTTCCCAACTTGTCGATGTTCTGCCGGTGAAAGTCCGGGTCGCCCGCTCGCGCGAAGAGCGCAAGCCACGTCACCGGCCTCTGGCTCTCGGTCGTCAGCAACCGAAGCAGTTCCAGATCCTCGTCGCTGATCAGACCGCCGCCGCCGGAGTGCAGCGCAATCTGGATGGCGCCCCGGCCGGCGTCCCTCAGAACGTGACAGAGCCCCGCGAGCTCCTGGTGGCTCGCGTTCCGGCACGCCAGTGGGCGTCCCTCGTGACCGACGTGCCGTCGAACGTTCGACGTCGAGAAGCCGAACGCCCCCTTCGCGACGGCGTCGGACAGGATCCCCCTCATCGTCTCCGTTTCCGTGTCGGTCGCCGGGCGCTCGAACGCTGCTTCTCCCAGGACGTAGTGGCGCAGGGGCGTAAGAGCCACCAGAGCGGCGACATTGATCCCTAGGCCTCGACGGTCCAGACAGCCCAGATACTCGTCGAACCTTTCCCATCCCCACTGCACTCCGGCCTTCATGACGTCGTAGGGGATCGCCTCGACGTTCACCAGGTCGTGGAGCAACACGTCGCGGGTTTCCGGCTTTACAGGAGCCACCCCGACCCCGCAGTTGCCCGTGACCACCGTCGTAACGCCATGCCAGGGCGAGCAGGTGAGCAGCGGGTCCCAGGCAACCTGGGCATCGTAGTGGGTATGGGGATCGACGAACCCCGGAGCGAGGGCCATACCCTCGGCATCGATCGTGCGGCGGGAGGCCAGCCCGTCTTCCAGGCCCACCTGTGCAATGCGCCCCGCCTTCACCCCGAGGCTCCCGATGTAGCTCGGTCTTCCCGTCCCATCGCAGATTCGAGCATTCCTGATCACCAGGTCGAGCATCTGTGATCTCCTTTCCGCCGCACTGGCGAGCACTGGGGGGAATGGGGACTAGCCCCTCCGTGGCCACTCGACGTCGTGCCTCTCTTCCCGGAAGTAACAGAAGCGGTCCCATTCCACCTCCCGTTGGGAGACCGGGCATCGGAAGCGCACTTTCTTCTCGTCAAGGCCGATTACTTCCCAGTCGCCGGCGCGAGGGCCCCCGTTGATGTGGATCTTCTGTCCGAGTTGAAAGGGATACGGCTCAAAAAGGACGACGGTGTTCTTCCCCATCGGCATTCTCTTTCTCCTGGCCGGCGCCCCCCGTGGGCGCCACGTCTACTCGTTGGTCTTCTTGGCCGTCTTGTACGCTTCGTACCGCTTCTTGCCTTCCTGATAGAGTTTCTCCTGCTCTTCCGTGCTGCTGATCAGGGGAGGAACCTCTACTGCGTTCCCTTCCTTATCCTGGGCCACCATGATCAGGGTGGCGGTCACGGCCCGGTTCCTTCGTCCGCTCCCGCCCCACTCGCTGTCGAGCTCGACAGTGACTTCCATCGAGGAGCGACTGACGAAGGTGACGCGGGCCTCCAGGAGGACAAGGTCACCCACCCGAACGGGCCGATGGAACTGGATGTCGGCCACCCTGGCAAGCACGACGCTCCGCTGACTGTGGCGTACCGCCGCCACCCCGGCCGCGTTATCCACCATCTTCATGAGCTCGCCGCCATGGACGAAGCCGGATGGGTTCGCCTGACCCGGAAGAGTAACTTGAGCCATGCGGGTGAGGGACCGCAGCACCGTCCTTCCCGTAAACTCCGTCTTGCCGTCCACCGCATCCAAGAGCTCCCCGCACAGCCGCTCGTGTGCCCCCTCCACCTTCGACATCCGTTCAAAAAAATCCGCGACCTCCAAGAAGCCCTCGTCGCGAGCCACGTGGGCGAAGCGCGGATAGATCTCCTCGTGCTCGAGGCGCTCCCCCTGAATCGCCCGTTCAAGATTCCCTCGAAGCTCGCCGGCACCCCCGAGCAGTTCGAATTCCCTCTTCGCATGCTCGGCTTCGTTGGCGGCCAATTGCTCAAACACATCCGCGACGTCGGGCCGCCCCGACGCCCTCGCCGCATCAGCGAAGTACCCGTACCGGTTGCGAGCCTGCGACTCTGCGGCGAAGGCCGCCCAAAGGTTCTTCTCCGTCTGGCTGCCCTGAAGTTCCATTCTCCGACTCTCTTCCTCCGATCACAGCGAACCTCCGCTGCGCGGTCCCTTTGGTCTAACTAGAAACCAGCGTTGTCCGGTTAGGTAGTTGCATGGTGCACCGATAAAGCCAAACTATTTCGCCCTGCGGTGTATTTTAACATTGACATAGCCGTTAGTAGGTGGGCGCGAATTTTCGCATATCCTTACACGATAAGGAGGTGCGGA
>JACRMM010000031.1 GCA_016214985.1 Deltaproteobacteria bacterium
ACTGCCCACGACCTGATCCGCCGGATCGTCGAATTCAGGGCCGAAGGGAAAACCGGCCAGGCCTCGAAATAGGAGCGAACGGCGGCAGTAGACGGCGTCAAGTAGTCAGAGGTGTCCCCCAGGTAGGTTGGCCCGAAGAGGTGCACAGATGGAAGAACTGTTTGGCCTTCGCGGCAACGTCGCCCTGGTCACGGGCAGCACGAGGGGGCTTGGCGAAGTAGCTGCCAAGGCACTGGCGAAAGCCGGAGCCGACGTGGTGGTGTGTGGCCGGAACCCAGGGGACCTGAAACGGGTTTCAGACGAGATCAGGAAGATCGGACGAGATTCGGAAGGTCTTCTGTTGGACGTGACCTCCAAGGCAAGCATCGAAGAGTGCGTGGCACGAGCCCTCAGGCGTTTCGGGCGAATCGATATCCTGGTCAACAACGCCGGCGTCAATCACCGGGTCCCCGTGCTGGACTTCCCCGAAGAGAAGTGGGACTTGATCATCGATACGAACCTGAAGGGGTACTTCCTCACCGCTCAGGCCGTGGTTCCCCAAATGATTGAGCGAGGCTATGGGAAGGTGATCAACATCAGCTCGATCCTGGGAGGGGTCGGGCTGCCAAACCAGGTGGCTTATGCGGCTTCCAAGGGGGGTGTGAACCAGATCACGAAGGTGATGGCACTGGAATGGGCGAAGCTCGGCGTCCGGGTGAATGCGATCGGCCCTACATACTTCGAGACGGATCTCGTGAAGCAGCTTCGAAACGACCCGGAACGGTTCAACTTCATCAACGAAAGAACCCCAATGGGAAGATGGGGGTATCCCCCCGAACTTGAAGGCATCGTGATCTTTCTTGCCGCACCGGCCTCAGATTTCATCACCGGTCAAGTCATCTACATCGACGGGGGGTGGACCGTCTGGTAGTTCCTTCAGCCCTCTAGCAAAGAGCGGAGCAAGGATGGACTCGATTTATGAGACGAGACCCTGGCTTAGGATCTACCCCGATCACGTACCCCCTGATTTGGATCTGCCCCTCAAGAGCGCGCTCGACGACTTCATAACTACCGCGTCCCGGTATCCTGAGAAGCCAGCGGTCCACTACTTCGACCACACGATTTCCTTTGGCGAGGTGGATGCCTGGTCCAGCGCCTTCGCCGCCGCATTGAAGGACCTTGGCATTTGTAAAGGAGATCGCGTCCTCCTCGATCTCCAGAATGTGCCGCAGTTCCTGATCGGGGTCTACGGTGCATGGAAAGCCGGCGCGATCGTGGTCCCGGTCAATCCCATGTCCAAGGACCGCGAGATGGACTACTCCTGTAGGGATTCCGGGGCGAAGGTGGCCCTCATCCTGGACGAAGTCGCATCGACACTCGACCTGGACGCTCTGAGAAAGACCTCGGTCGAGCACATCATCACGACGTCCGCCCTCGACTTCCTCCCTGGGGATTGCGAACTGCCGGCGGTGCTGGGCCGCGTCAGGCGAGTGTCTGTAGCCGGTGCCCTGAACTTATCGGCTCTACTGGAGAAGAACAAGGGCAGGACGATCGACTCCCCAGACGTGAGTCCGAAGGACGTGGCTTATCTCACGTATACTTCGGGGACTACGGGACAACCGAAGGCGGCGATGAACACGCACGAAAACGTCGCTTTCAACGCCAGGGTCTACCGGGCGATACTGCAGATCGACGAGGGAGACGTTCTCCTCGGCGTGGCGCCCCTGTTTCATGTCACCGGGGAAGTGGCGCATCTGGCAACCGCGGCGCTTTCGGGAGTCCCGCTGGTCCTGTTCTATCGCTTCGACCCGGCAGAAACGTTACGCCTCATCGAGCGCTGGAAGGTCACCTCAACGGTCGCTTCCATTACAGTCTACATCGCGTTGATGAACCACCCGGATATCCGGAAGAGATCTCTGTCGAGTTTCATCAAAGCATACAGCGGGGGGGCCCCGGTCTCGGAGGCAATCGTCGACCGATTTCAAGAACTGACCGGCCTCTATATCTACAACGTGTACGGGTTGACGGAAACGAACTCGCCCTCTCACATCGTCCCCTGGCGGCAGAAGGCCCCGGTCGATCCGGAGAGCGGCGCTCTCTCTGTCGGCGTCCCGGTTCCCAGTTGCACGGTCAAGATCATGGATCTGGAGACCGGCCAGAAGGAAGTGCCTCCCGGCGACGTGGGTGAAATCGTCATTTCCGGGCCCATCGTGATACCTGGGTACTGGGAGAAACCTTTGGAAACCTCTCAAACAATCCGAAACGGCTGGCTGTTCACGGGCGACGTTGGAAAGATGGATGCCGACGGTTGGTTCTACGTGGTGGATCGGAAGAAGGACATGATTGTGGCGTCCGGCTACAAAGTCTGGCCACGGGACGTCGAAGATGTGATCTACCAGCATCCAGCCGTAAGAGAAGCGGCGGTGGTGGGAGAACCGGACCCTTATCGGGGAGAGACGGTCAAGGCGTTTGTGGTCCTCAAGGACGGAATGGAGACCAAAGTTCGGCCGGAAGACATCATCTCTTTCTGCAAGAGCAAGATGGCCGCGTACAAGTATCCTCGAAAGGTGGTCCTGATATCGGAGATTCCGAAAACGCTCACGGGGAAGTTCCTGCGCCGCGCCTTGAGGGAAGAACCCCATTGAATAGGGACTCGGTGGCCAGGGCGCGTGGGGCGTCCTCCGTGGGCGCGCAGGAAGAGGGCGGGGCTTCGGCGTCGCCGTTGGGCCGCCTCTGTGGACGAAGTCATGCGGCGGTGGCAAAGGCTGTGGAACAGGCGCGGCGGGAGCAGCGACAGCATGAGTGAAGCGCCAAGCATCGCGAAGGTTGCCAGCGTTCGTTCGCATCTTCCGGCACTACTATTGATCATAGTATTGGCATTTTGGATTTGGTCTGGAGTGAGTCCGCACGATACCCGCCTCACGTGGGTCTTGGAGACTTTTCCGTTCATGATTGCCTTGCCGATCATGCTACTTACATACAATAGATTTCCTCTGACTAATTTGGCCTATGCTCTTATCGCAATCCATGCCATGATTTTAATGTTGGGGGGCCATTACTCTTACGCCAAGGTGCCGATTGGCTTTTGGATGGAGGATTGGTTTGGCTGGACTCGCAATAATTACGACAAGATCGGACACTTCATGCAAGGATTCGGTCCGGCGATCTATACGCGCGAGATCCTATCTAGAACATCACCTTTACGACGCGGCAAATGGCTTGGCTTTCTATCTGTCGCTGTACCTCTAGCTTTTTCATCAATATATGAAATTGTCGAATGGTTGGCCTCTCTTACAAATCCTACCGATACTGAAGCCTTTCTTGGAACACAGGGTTACATCTGGGACACGCAAACCGATATGTTTTGGTGCTTGATAGGAGCAATTGCTGCGCTCATCTTGCTGACGAACGTGCACAACAAGTATTTACTACGAATTGACTTGTCGTGACCTTCACCAAGACTATATCGTCTCTCTCTTTCCGGAAAGAAGATGTGGCGTGAACCGTCGCCGAAGGACAGCGGTACCGGTCGGACCATGGCGCCAAGGCCGCCGGACCGCGCGTGGGGGAGGTCCCGGCCCCGGCTCTGCGGCACGTGTCGCAGTGGCGTCATGACAACGGGACGACGGGGAAAATACGGATGGCACGCGCCAGAGGAAGGAACGGACCCACCGGTGCATCACCGCTCGGCTTCAAGAACAACCGGGGAGGCTTCGGAGAAGGTCCGCGGCAGGCGCAAGGTTCCGCTTCGGAGCGTTAGAGCGCGGAAGGCGGACCGTGGAATTACGGTCTTTGCCGTCAGCCCCCCGGGCTTCGAGGACCTGGTCGAGGCCGAGCTGCGGAGCCTGGGGCTCGGTACCCGCCGCGAGGCCGGGGGCGTGGGGTTCACGGGCTCGTGGCCGGACGTGTATCGGGTGAACCTCCAGAGCCGCGTGGCGAGCCGGGTGCTCGTGCGCGTGGCGGAGTTCCCGGCCGAGACGTTTCCGGCCCTGGAGAAGGGGCTCGCGGCCGTCGCGTGGGACGTCTGGCTGCCTCACGGCGCCGCGGTCGACCTTCGCGCGGCAAAGCACCGGACGCGCCTCTACCACACGGGCAAGGTGGCCGAGGTGGCCCTGGGCGTTCTGGCGAAGGTCCTCGGAGCCCGGCCGGCCGGGGACGAGACCGACGCACACCGTCTCCTGCTGCGGATCGACGGGCCCCGGGTGACGGTGAGCCTCGACACCTCGGGTGCGCATCTCCACCGCCGGGGGTACCGGGTCGAGGCCGGGCCGGCGCCGCTTCGGGAGACGCTGGCCGCCGGGCTCCTCCTCCGTGCGCGATGGGACGCTGCCGAGCCGCTCCTCGATCCCTTTTGCGGCTCGGGGACGTTTCCCATCGAGGCGGCGCTCCTTTCCCTGCGCATCCCGCCGGGCCGGGGGCGCGCCTTCGCATTTGAACGATTGCCGGGATTCCAGGCAGACGCGTGGAGCGCGGCGCAGGCGGAAGCCGAGGGGTGCGTTCTCGCAGGGCTGCCTGCTCCGGTCTTCGGTTCGGACCAAGACCCGCGCGCGGTGGCCCTGGCCGCTCGCTCGGCGCGCCGGGCCGGGCTCGCCGACCACGTGCAGGTGGCCGTGGCCGACGTCACGGAGCTGGAGGCGCCGGCCGGCTCCGGCCTTCTCGTCGCGAACCCGCCGTACGGCCTGCGGCTGGCCGGCGAGCGTTCGGCGCTCCGGTCTCTCGGTACCGCGCTGCGCGGGCCCTTCGCGGGCTGGCGCTGGGCCGTGGTTGCGGCCGGAGCGGATCGGCGCGCGGAGCGCGAGCTGGGGCTCCCGGGGGGCGAGCGGCTCCCGTTTCGAAGCGGGGGGCTTCGCTTGCAGTGGGTGATGGGCGAGGCTTGCGAAGCCGAGGGCGGGTCGTGAAGACCGCGGTCGTTCTGCTCAACATGGGGGGCCCCGACTCCCTGGAGGCGGTGGAGCCGTTCCTGCGGAACCTCTTTTCCGATCCGGAGATCCTTCGGTTCCCGCTTTCGGGTCTCATTCAGAAGCCTCTGGCCCGGCTCATCGCCTCCCGGCGCGCCCTGAAGGTGGTGGAGAAGTACCGGGAGATCGGCGGCAGGAGCCCGCTTCGGGAGATCACCGAGGCCCAGGCCGCAGCCCTCGAGCGCGAGCTCGGCGAAGGGTTCTCCGTCCACGTGGCCATGCGCTACTGGAACCCGACGGCTTCGGAGGCGGCGCGGGCGGTCAAGACGGCGGGGCCCGACCGGCTCGTCGTCCTGCCCCTCTACCCCCAGTACAGCCGCGCCACCACCGGCTCGAGCCTCGCCGATCTGGACCGGGCGCTCGAGGCGGAAGGGCTCGGGGCGTGCCCCAAGACGGTCGTCCGATCGTGGCACGACGAGCCGGCGTACGTCGAGGCCCTGGCCGAGGTGGTGGCCGAGGGGCTCCGCGACCTTCCCGGCGCCACGGTCCTTTTCAGCGCCCACGGCCTCCCGGTGAAGCTCGTCGAGGAGGGCGACCCGTACCTCGACCAGATTCAGGGCACGGCGGCGGCGGTCGCGGAGCGTCTGCCGGACGTCCCCTGGGAGCTCGCCTTCCAGAGCCGGGCGGGCCCGATCCGCTGGCTCGAACCGTCGACGCCCGACGCCATCCGGGCCCTGGCGGCGCGAGGTGTCCGCGATGTCCTCGTGGTCCCGGTGAGCTTCGTCTCGGACCACATTGAGACGCTCCACGAGCTCGACCTCGAGTACAGCGCGCTCGCGCGCGAGGTCGGGCTGAGGACGTTTCGCCGAGCACCGTCGCTCAACACTCGCCCCTCGTTCATCCAAGCTCTGGCAGTGCTCGTTCGGTCAGCCGGGAGCGGCTCGGACGCCTGACCCCTCGAATCGGATGCCGAAGCCGCCGTGCCCACTCGGCCTAAGGGGAGCGGCCGGAGGGCCGGTCAGTGGCGCAGGATCTTGGACAGGAACTGCTGGGCCCGTTCCGAGCGCGGGCTCCCGAAGAACTCCTCGGTTCGGGCGTCCTCCACGATCGCCCCTTCGTCCATGAACACCACCCGGTGCGCGACCTTGCTCGCGAAGCCCATCTCGTGAGTGACCACCATCATCGTCATCCCCTCGTGCGCGAGTTGGACCATCACGTCGAGCACTTCGTTGATCATCTCCGGGTCCAGGGCCGAGGTGGGTTCGTCGAAGAGCATGCAGATCGGGTCCATGGCGAGCGCCCGGGCGATGGCCACCCGCTGCTGCTGGCCGCCCGAGAGCTGGCCGGGGAACTTGTCGGCCAGGGTCGTGAGACCGACCCGGTCCAGGAGTCCATGCCCCTTCTCCAAGGCCTCCTCCCGGCTGCGGCCGAGCACCCGGATCTGGGCCATGGTGAGATTCTCGGTCACGCTCATGTGGGGGAAGAGCTCGAAGTGCTGGAACACCATGCCCACCCGGGCCCGAAGCTTGGGCAGGTCGGTCTTCGGGTCGCCGACGGCCACGCCGTCCACCGTGATGACGCCCTTCTGAAAGGGTTCGAGGGCGTTGACGCACTTGATGAGCGTCGACTTGCCGGAGCCCGAAGGTCCGCAGACCACGACCACCTCACCCTTGTCCACGTCGGTGGAGCAGTCCCGGAGCACCTGGAACTCCCCATACCACTTGCTGACCCCCCTGAGCTCGATCATGGCCATGGTGTGACTCCGAGAAGCGGCTGGAAGGCTGGGACGCCAGAAAGCTAGAAAGCTGGGATGCCAGGAAGCTGGGATGCTGTACGACGGGGGAGCGAGACGCGGGGCGGCGTCTCCTTCAAACGTCTCAGCGTCCTGGCCTCCCCGCGTTCCCGCATGGCTACCGTACGATCGCGATTCGGCGCTGGAGCTGCTTCACCACGGACGACAGGGTAAAGCAGATCCCGAAATAGACGATCGCGGATACCAGGTACATCTCCACCGGGCGGTTGTAGTTCTTTCCCGCGATTTCGGCTGCCTTCAGCAGGTCCTTGGCGCCGATGGCGTAGACGAGCGACGTGTCCTGAAAGAGGATGATCGTCTGCGTGAGCAGCACCGGCAGCATGTTGCGGAAGGCCTGGGGGAGCACCACCCGGCTCATGGTCTGCCAGTAGGTCAGGCCCAGGGCGTAGCCGGCCCACGCCTGCCCCCGAGGCACGCTCTGGATGCCGGCGCGCATGATTTCGCCGTAAAAGGCCGCCTCGAACGCGGTGAAGGTGATGATGGCCGACTTCTCGGCGCCGATGGGCTTCCCGGTGATCAATGGGAGCACGAGGAAGAACCACAGGATCACCATCACGAGGGGCACCGAGCGCATCAGGTTGACGTACCAGGTGGACACGGCTGCCAGCGGTCCCCGGTGGGAGAGCCGGCCTAGGGCGAGCAGGGTGCCGAAGACGATCCCGCCGCTCATGGCGATCACGGTCAGCTCGGCGCTGAAGAGGAGCCCGGTCCAGAGGAAAGGAAGGCTCGGGGCGAGCACGCTGAGGTCGAGGTTCGAGAACATCCCCTCCTCCTACTTCGCCGCACCCATGAAGCCGGGTACCCGGGTGCGTGCCTCGATGACGGCCATGATCCGGTTGGCCAGGAACGCGCACAGGAAGTAGAGGAGCGTCACGGCCAGGAAGGTCTCGATCCCCTGCTCCGAGTCCTCCTGCATCTGTCGTGCTTGAAACGTGAGCTCCAGCACCCCGATGGCGAAGGCCACCGAGGAGTTCTTGAACACGTTCATGAACTCTGAGGTCAGCGGCGGCAGGATGAGGCGGAAGGCCATGGGGAGGAGCACGTGCCGGTAGGTCTGGGGCAGGGTGAGCCCCAGCGCGAGCCCTGCGGCGCGCTGCCCCGCGGAGAGGCTCTGGATTCCGGCGCGTACCTGCTCGGCCACGCGGGCCGAGGTGAAGAGGCCCAGCGCGATCGTGGCCGTCACGAACGCCGCGGCCGGCATGTCCTGCTTCACCCAACGGGAGAGGTCCTTCGGCAGCAGCTCCGGCACCACGAAGAACCACAGGAGCATCTGCACTAGGATCGGGATGTTGCGGAAGAGCTCGACGTAGGCGTTGCCCAGGCGGGCCAGCCATTTGTTGGGCACCGTTCGGATCGTGCCGATGGCCGTGCCGAGCACCAGGGCGATGACCCAGGCGCTCAGGGACACGGTCACGGTCCAGCCCAGCCCGGTAATGAGCCAGTCGAGGTAGGTCTCGTCCCCGGACTTGATCTGCTCGAGGTAGATGCCCCAGTTCCAGTGGTAGTTCATCCGTGTCTCCGAGGCGTGGGCGCAAGAGAGGGCAAGGGGGCGCGCCCCTTGCCCTCGGCTCCGCGGGACCGGCTCACCGCTTGTTGTACGCCTCGGCCGGCAGGTCGTTGGGGTTCTTGATGACCTCCTTGAGCTTCTCACTCATGGGGAAGTTCATGTTCACGCCCTTGGGCGGGATCGGGGACAGGAACCACTTGCTGTAGAGCTTCTCCAGCTCGCCGCTCTTCATGAGGCCCTTCACCGTGTCGTCGGCGAGCTTCTTGAATGCCGCGTCGTCCTTGCGCACCATGATGGCGATCGGCTCCACGTTGAGCACCTCGCCCACGATGGAGTACTCGCCGGGGTTCTTCGCGCTCGCGATGAGGCCGGCGAGCAGGTTGT
Organism: Deltaproteobacteria bacterium; assembly: GCA_016214985.1. Lineage (GTDB taxonomy): Bacteria > Desulfobacterota > Deferrisomatia > Deferrisomatales > JACRMM01 > JACRMM01. The sequence goes on from JACRMM010000031.1 coordinate 8,582, forward strand.
CGTCCATCACGAAGGCCACGGCCCGATCGGTCTCGAGCAGGAGGAAGGAGTCGGCGTGGTCCTTGCCGTACACCTCCTTGAAGTTGATGTTCTTTCCCTTCTCGTTGGCGCGCATGAGCTGCACCGACGTGGTGCCGGTCGTGGTCGCGACGGGCTTTCCGTCAAGCTGGGAGAGGCTGGTGATGCCCGAGCTCTTCTTGACGGCCATGCGCACGTTCGTCACATAAGTGGTGTCGACGAACGACACCTGCTTCTGGCGGCTCTCATTGTTCGTCGTGGAGCCGCACTCGATATCGACGGTCCCGTTTTGCACCAGGGGGATGCGGTTCTGGGAGGTGACCGCCTGGTGCTGCACCTTGAGGTTGGGCATCTTCAGGTCCGCTTTGACCGCCTCGACGATCTTGTTGCAGACGTCGATGTGGTACCCGATCGGCTGCTGCTGGTCATTGAGGTAGGAGAGGGGGAAGGACGACTCCCGGATGCCCATGGTGATGGTGCCCGTCTCCTTGACCTTCTGGAGCGTTCCGGTGAGCTCTTCGGCCAGGACGGGACCGGCGAGGAGCGTCGTGGTGAGGAGTGCGGCGAGGGTGCGTCGGACGTGCATGTCGTGTCCTCCCTGTGGGGGTGGCGGGGAACAGCTGGGCCTTCACCATCAGCGCCGCGGACCGGGGAGCCTGGGGCGAGCGGACGCGGCGTCGCTCGCGTGACCGCGCTTGTAGCACGGGGAGGGGCCCGGGTCAACGCACGCCCGGCCGGCGCGGCGCGATGCGATGCGAGATTCGAGTTCCGGTCATTGCCGGGCCGCCCGCTCACCGAGTCTGCCGCTGGAGGCTGGGCTCGGAGGTCGGAAGGACCGAGTCCGTGGGGGGAGCGTTGGCGGAGTTGGGGACGAACCGGTTGGACGGGAGTGCCGGCTCCCCGGTCGTCGATCGCTCGGCCGGGAGACCGCGCCGCTCGACGGCGCGAAACCACGCTTCGAAGCTCGCCTGGAGGGCGTCGATCGGCTGGCCCACCGCCTGCTCCACGAGGCGCACCGCGTAGCTTGCCGGCGGGCGGTCGATCTGCTGGAGGTCGATGCCCTGGAACGCCCGGTAGACGTCGGCCAGCTTCCCGTTCTCCTGGAGGTACAGCGCGAAGTAGCGGGCCGTGGCCATGGACGCGGCTTGGCGCCGGCTGGACGGCGACTGGTAGGTGGGGTCGTCACCGGGCGCCTGCTCCTCGTCCGCCAGCCACTGGTTGCGGATGAGCTCGGAGAGGGTGGGACGCGACCCCCACAGCTCCTCGAGCACCTTCCCGCGCCAGTTGGGTTCGCCGCGCACCTCGCCGCCGCGGACGGAGGAGACTTCGTAGAGCGACGCGAGAGCCTCGTCGAGCCAGAGGGGAATGTCGCCGAAGTTGTCCCGGACCGCCAGGTGGAACAGTTCGTGGTAGAGCGTTCCCGCGGCCGTGCCCGGGATCACTCCGACGACGCTCATGTCTTCGCGAAAGCTGTAGCCGATGGTGGAGGGGCTCACGTCGAGACGGTGGATCCGTTGGGCGAGGGCCCGAAGATCTTCGACGCTCGGGACGAGGTAGACGAACACGTACTGCCGGGGCGCGGCAACGCCGTAGCGCCGGCCGAGGAAGTCCAGGTACTGCTCCAGCTGGGCGGCGATGGTCCGAAGGTCCTCCACCGACTGTCCCCCTCTCGTCGCGAGGACGAGACGCGCCGAGGCCGAGGTGCGAAAGCCTGGCGCCAGACGCTCCGCGACCCGCCGCGCGCCGGCCTCGTCGGTGAGTGCCACGCGGCGAGCCTCGATCTCCTGGGGATCGAGGGGACCGATCCTCCGGACCGGGTGGCTGTCGACCGGCACGTCCCGGTCGACCCAGTAGAACGTTTTTCCTCGAAACCACATGCCGGCCGAACCCATGGACGAGACGTCTTCGACGGCTCCGACGTTTCCGGCCGCGGCTTCCAGGGCGGGAAGCTCGGTCCGGCAGAGGTCCCTCTCCTGAACCACCAGGCGGCGGCCGTCGCGGGACAACGCGTAGGCATAGAGCATCCAGTCCAGGACATCGCCTCCCCACCGACGTTTTCCGGCGAGGCGGCAGCCGCTTGTGCCCAGCATGTAGTCGACCTCGGCCCGGCGCCCGAAGGGGGTCTTGCGAAACTCGAGGAGGCGGTCGTAGGCCTCCTGGTAGCGGCCCGCGAGCCAACTGCGCTTGCCTTCGTCGTACCCCGCGTCGCCCAGCGCACGCCCCGGGGCTGCGGACAGGGCGAGCCAGGCCGCGCCCCAGAGGCACAGGGACCCCATGGGCCCGCGTCGAGCGTTCATCGCTTCTCCTCCTGCTCTCCCTTCGGAGCGGAGTTGATCGGCCCGGGCGCTTCGGCCGGCTGCGAGGATGCCGGAGCCGGAGGTTGGTCCCCCGGAGGAAAGAGCGCCCGCTCGCGGTCCTCGGCCTCGCCGGGGAACGCCGCCGGCAGGGGCAGCGGAGCGGCCGGCTGTCCCACCGGGCGAACATAGGTGGGAACGTCGCGGGTCTCGAGCTCGAACTTGACCGTCAGCGTGATCGACATCAGGACCGTCCCGAGCACGGCGAGGACGATCCCCGGCGAGGAGGTGTAGAGGGACGCCTGGAGGAGCTCGGTCTTCGTCTCGAGCTTGGTCGGTGCCTCCCGGAGCTTGCCGAGGATGAAGACAGCGCCGGTGAGGGCCAGGATCATCCCGGTGACGAAGCCGAGGTAGCGGGTCCAGACGCGGGTGAGCACCGCGCTTGCGCTCTGATCGTACCGGTGCGAGATCACCTCCTGCTCGAGGCGTACGAGCGTCTTCCACCTCAGGTACTCGAAGTTACCTTGGAGGCCGCGGCCGGAGGAAGACCGCTCGAACTCCGCGAAGACCGGGCCGAGGTCGACCGGAGCCGCCGCCAGGCGCGTGCGCAGGGAGGACAGCTGGACGAAGCTGGCCGCGAAGAAGAAGAGCCCCATCGCGAGGATGCTCCCGATCATGAAGGGCAGTAGGCGCCGCTGCCACCGCTGCGTCTCCTCGGTGCTCTCCGGTTCGACCCGTTCCGCCATCGTGCGCTCCTGGGCTGGGGCGCCCTGGGGCGCCGCTGGGGTGAGGACGCTGGACCGAACCGCGAGGCGTGACCGGTCACCCCAAGGATTCCCCCGGGAAGAGAGAGGTCAAGCCGGGAACGTCGGTCCGGTGCTCTCCGTCGGAGCCCTCTCCGCCCTCGCTTGGCGCTTGGCGGCGCCCGGCCACGATGAGAAGCCCGAGCCGTGCCGGCGAGCGGCTGGCCGGGCATTCACCGCTCGGTCGCAGACGAAAGGGCAGCCACGACGAGGTCGGTCCGACCCCGCGTACAGAAGCCGAGAGAAGACGCGCGGGGGACGACACCGCGTGCGAGGGAGGAGAAGAGACGACGGGGGGGCCCTTTGGGCCGGGGACCGGCTGTCTATCGTGGCCGACAAGGCCACGCCCTACGACTGGAGATGGGGCAAGGCGGCGGGAGAAAACAAGGGAGCCCTCCAGTTCCGGGCCGAGTTCCGTCGCCGTGCCGTCGGACCTCGCGTTCCGCCGGGAAAGCGGGGCGCCGAGAGGAGGGACGACGACACCGCCCGAGGGTCGGCGCGAGTGACCCGGCTGGGCCGGGAATGGTTTGCGCGTTGCGCCGGTGCCCCGCGCAGTGTTACCTAGAGGGCGTCCCGGACCCAGGCCCTGTTCGCCCCAAGGAGGCGTCTCGTCATGACGAAGCAGCTCCGCTCGTTCACGGTCGTTCCCTCGCTGCCCGAGCGGCTGGAGCCGCTGCTCGAGATCGCCAACAACCTGTGGTGGACGTGGAACCCGGTCGCCGTGGATCTCTTCCGGCGGATGGACCACGACCTGTGGTCCTCGACGTCCCACAACCCCGTGAAGATGCTGGGCGTGATCGACCAGGACCGGCTCCGCGAGCTCGAGACCGACGACGTCTTCCTCGCCCACATGGATCGGGTCTCCCAGGCACTGGGGCGGTACCTGGCCATGCCCACCTGGGCCGAGAAGGTGCACCCCGAGTTCGGCGACAACCAGGTGGCGTACTTCTCCATGGAGTTCGGGCTCCACGAGTGCCTGCCGATCTACTCGGGCGGGCTGGGGATCCTGGCGGGCGACCACTTCAAGAGCACGAGCGAGCTCGGGCTGCCCGTGGTGGGGGTCGGCCTGCTCTACCGACAGGGCTTCTTCCACCAGTACCTGACGAGCGACGGCTGGCAGCAGGAGGTCTACCCCGAGAACGACTTCTACAACATGCCGGTGCTCCCGGTGCGCGACCCCGAGGGCAAGCGCGTGCGGGTCGAGCTGACGATTCAGGGCCGCCGCCTTCTGGTCCAGGCCTGGAAGGCCCAGGTGGGCCGGGTCCCACTCTACCTCCTCGACACGAACCTGGAGGAGAACGGGCCGGGCGAGCGCGCGATCACCTCCCAGCTCTACGCTCCCGGGCTCGAAATGCGCGTGCGCCAGGAGATCGTGCTGGGGATCGGGGGGATCCGGGTGCTGCACGCCCTGGGCGTCGACCCGGCGGTGTGCCACATGAACGAGGGGCACTCCGCGTTCCTCGGGCTCGAGCGGATTCGCCTGCTGATGGAGAAGACGGGGTTGGCGTTCTGGGAGGCGCTGGAGGCGGTGCGCGCCGGCAGCATCTTCACGACGCACACCCCCGTGGCCGCGGGGATCGACCTCTTCCCCGGCGACCTGATCCAGACGTACCTCGCCGACTTCGTGAAGGGCCTGGGAGTCTCGGTGCAGGACGTGATCGCCCTGGGCCGGCAGAATCCTTCCGATCCCAACGAGTCCCTGTCCATGGCCGTGCTGGCCCTGCGCCTCTGCGGGTACCGCAACGGCGTGAGCCGGCTCCACGGCCACGTCTCCCGAAAGATGTGGGCCGGGGTGTGGCCCGGGATCCCTACCGAGGAGGTGCCCATCGGCCACGTGACCAACGGCGTCCACGTGCGCTCCTGGCTCTCCGACGAGATGGCGCGTCTGTTCGACCGCTACCTCGGCCCCCAGTGGGTGGACGAGCCGCTCAACCGCGATATCTGGGAGCGGGTGCGCCAGATCCCGGACAACGAGCTGTGGCGGGCGGTCGAGCGGCTCCGGGGGCGGCTCGTGGGGTTCGTCCGGCGCAAACTCGCCGAGGACATGAGGCGCCGGGGCATTTCGGGCGCCGAGCTCCACGCGGCCGAGGAGGTGCTGGACCCGGAGGCCCTCACGATCGGTTTTGCTCGGCGCTTCGCGACGTACAAGCGCGGGACCCTTCTGCTGCGCGACCCCGAGCGCCTCGCCCGGATCCTCAACGACCCGGAGCGGCCCGTGCAGATCGTCTTCGCGGGCAAGGCCCACCCGGCCGACCAGGAGGGCAAGCGGTTCATCCAGGAGATCGTCCACGCCGCGCGCCGGCGCGAGTTCCGCAAGAGGGTGGTGTTCCTGGAAGACTACGATATCAACGTGGCTCGGTACCTGGTGCAGGGCGCAGACGTGTGGCTCAACACACCGCGGCGCCCGCTGGAGGCGTGCGGCACGAGCGGGATGAAGGTGCCCCCGAACGGGGGACTCCACCTGTCGATCCTCGACGGCTGGTGGGACGAGGCCTACGACGGGACGAACGGCTGGGCGATCGGCCGAGGCGAGGAGTACACCGACCCCAGTGCCCAGGACGACGTAGAGTCGCACGCCCTCTACGACCTGCTGGAGCAGCAGGTGGTGCCCCTCTACTACAACCGGGGCGACGACGGCCTGCCCCGGGGATGGCTCGCGCGGATGAAGGCCTCCCTCGAGGGCCTCACCCCGGTCTACGACACCAACCGCATGGTGCAGGAGTATGCGGAGGCATACTACCTGCCGGCCTTGCACCACTGGGCCCGCCTCTCCCAGTCCGATTTCAAGGCCGCCCGGGCCCTGTCTCGCTGGAAGGAGCGCGTGCGCCAGGCGTGGGGCGCGGTCCAGATCGTGGAGGTCCTGGCCGAGGGGGCGGGCCAGCGAAAGGTCGGGGCCGACTTCCCGGTGCGTGCCCGGGTCCAGCTCAACGGGCTCGACCCCCGCGATGTCCAGGTGGAGGTCTACTACGGCCCCCTGGACCCCTTCGGGGGCCTGTCGGACCCCAAGCGGCGGCCCATGCGCTACGAGACGTCCCGGGACCGCGGTGTCCAGGAGTTCGTGGGGGAGATCCCCTGCGAGAAGAGCGGACAGTACGGGTACGCCGTGCGCGTGCTGCCTCACCACCCCAACCTCGTGGACCCCTGGGACATGGGGCTCGTGGTGTGGAGCTAAGGAGCGGCGGACGTGCGACCGAACTCGAGGCGTGAGCTTTCGCCCCGAATTCACAATTGACGGGAGCCCGGCTTTTCGATAGGTTGACCCTCATGCGCGCGACGACGTCAGGAAAGATCTGTTGCTGGTGGCGGTGGCCCTGGGGAGTGGGCTGAGCGCCGCCGTTTGCTGAGAGGCAATCGAGCCGCGGACGGCCCCAGAGGCGTCCGCGGCTTTTTCGTCTGAGGCGAAGGGGCCGCGAGGGAAACCGCGGCCCCTTCGCCGTTCACGAACCCGGACGACCGGACGCGCACTAACGAAAGTGGAGTTCCCATGATCCTCATCGACCGAGAGACCTTTGTCCGGCTGGCCGGGGAGTTTCCCCTGGTCCCCGTGGGCCGTCGCGTGCCCGCGGACACCGAGACCCCGGTGAGCACCTACCTGAAGGTGGCCAACCGGCCGTGGTCCTTTCTGCTTGAGAGCGTGGAGGGTGGCACGCGCTGGGGTCGTTACTCGATCGTGGGGTTGGACCCGTTTGCCACGGTCGAAATCAGCGGCACCGAGGCCCGCGTCACCGAGGAAGGCTTCGCCGAGCGGGTCGGAGCGCCTCTGGACGAGATCCGGTCGTTCCTCCGATGCCACCGGATGCCGCGGCTGCCCGAGCTGCCCCGCTTCCTGGGGGGGCTCGTCGGCTACATCGGGTACCGGGCAGCGGGCCTCTTCGAGCGCTTGCCCGACCTGGGGCCTGACCCCGCCGGCCTGCCGGACATCCGGCTGTTCGCGCCCCGCAAGCTCCTCGCGTTCGACAACGTAAGAAAGACCCTCGACGTCCTCGTCCTCGCCCGACCCGGCGCTGATGCCGGAGCCGCGTACGACCACGCTATGGAGGAGATCGACGGCGTCCTCGCGGCGCTGCGGTGGCCGCTGCCGGAGTCCGACGTGTTTCCCCCGTGCTGCCCGGCGCCCGAGATGGTGCCGACCATGGCCCGAGAGCGCTTCGAGGCGATCGTGGAGGAGGCCCGGGAGGCGATCTTCGCCGGGGAGGCGATTCAGATCGTTCTCTCCCAGGCGTTCGAGGGGGAGACGGGCATCAAGCCTCTGACGGCCTACCGGGCGCTGCGGGCCCTGAACCCGAGCCCCTACCTCTTTCACATCGCCTTTGGTGAGGAGACCCTCGTGGGCGCCAGCCCCGAGGTGATGGTGCGCGTGGAAGAGGGGAGGGCGACGCTGCGTCCGATCGCGGGCACGCGTCCCCGGGGGGAGAACGCTGCGGAGGACGCGCGCCTCGAGGAGGAGCTGCTGGCGGACGAGAAGGAACGGGCCGAGCACGTGATGCTCGTGGACCTCGGCCGAAACGACCTCGGGCGGGTGGCTCGTCCCGGCGCCGTTCGGCTCGAGGAGTCCTTTGTCGTGGAGCGCTACTCCCACGTCATGCATCTCGTCTCCACGGTCTCGGCGGAGCTGCGCGAGGGCGCCGACGGCCTCGATGTCCTCGCCGCGACCTTCCCGGCGGGTACCGTCAGTGGTGCCCCCAAGGTGCGCGCCATGGAGCTCATCGCCGAGCTCGAGGGCCGGCCCCGGGGGGTATACTCGGGCGCGGTGGGCTACCTTGGGTTCGACGGCAACCTCGACACCTGTATCGCGATCCGGACCCTCGTCTTCCACCGCGGATGCGTCACGGTCCAGGCGGGTGCCGGGATCGTGGCCGACTCGAACCCGGCGCGGGAGTACGAGGAGACCCTCCACAAGGCGAGGGCGCTGCGCCGGGCCCTGGAGGTGGCGGCGGCCGGGCTGGCGCCGGAAGGGTAGGAGGCTGGGATGATGGGACGCGGGGATGCAAGGCCGACCGCCGACCGCTGACAGCTATAATTCTAGAAGAGAAGGACCGGCCCCATGCTCCTGATGATCGACAACTACGACTCCTTCACGTACAACCTGGTCCAGTACTTCGGGATCCTGGGCGAGGAGGTCCGGGTCGTCCGCAACGACCAGATCACGGCAGAGGGCGCCGAGGCTCTCGGTGCCGAGCGGCTCGTGATCTCTCCGGGCCCCGGCACTCCCACGGACGCCGGCGTGAGCGTGGAGCTGATCCGGCGACTGGCCGGCCGGATCCCGATCCTCGGCGTTTGCCTCGGTCACCAGGCCCTCGGCTACGCCTTCGGGGGCGACATCGTGCGCGCGAAGCGGGTCATGCACGGCAAGGTGTCCCAGGTCCACCACGAGGGCACGGGCCTCTACGCGGGCATCGCCAATCCCTTCGAGGCGACCCGGTATCACTCGCTGGTCATCCGCGGACCGAGCCTGCCGCCGCGGTTTCGGGTCACGGCCTGGACCGTGGAAGACGACGAGATCATGGGCATCGCCGACGACGAGACGCGGCTCTATGGGATCCAGTACCACCCCGAGTCGATCCTCACGACGGCCGGGATGGACATCCTGCAAAACTTCCTGAACTGTTGATGAGGCTGGAAAGCCGGAAGGCTGGAAAGCTGGAAGGCTGGAAGGCTGGAAGGCTGGAAGGCTGGAACGGGAGACGGCTCCCTCGGCCTTCGGAAACTCAGTGTCCGAGCGCACAGCCCAGGAGGCAATGATGCTGAAAGTGTTCCTTCGCAAGCTCGTCGAACGCCAGGATCTCACCGAGGGAGAGATGGTCGACGCGGTCGAGGCGATCATGGGCGGTGAGGCCACCCACGCCCAGATCGCCGCGTTTCTCACGGCTCTCCGGATGAAGGGGGAGACCGTCGACGAGATCACGGGTGCCGCGCGGGTGATGCGCGAGCACGCGACCCCGATCCGGCCGCGTCGCCGTGCCGTCGCGGTCGGAGCCGAGCCGGTGGTGTCGATCGACCGCGACGAGATCAACGTGGAGGCGGAGACCATCGTCGACACCTGCGGCACCGGGGGGTCAGGCACGAACACGTTCAACATCTCGACCACCACCGCCTTTGTCCTCGCTGGCGCGGGTGTACGGGTGGCCAAACACGGCAACCGCGCGGTGTCCAGCCAGTGTGGCAGCGCCGACGTGCTCGAGGCCCTGGGCGTGAACGTGGACGTGACGCCCGAGGTCGTGGAAGAGTGCCTGGCGGAGATCGGCATCGGTTTCCTCTACGCGCCGCTGCTCCACTCGGCCATGAAGCACGTGGCCCCGGTCCGCCGGGAGATGGGTATCCGCACGGTCTTCAACATCCTCGGCCCGTTGTCGAACCCGGCCCGGGCCTCGTGCCAGGTGCTCGGCGTCTACCGCGCGGAGCTCACGGGGGTGATGGCGAACGTGCTGGGGCGACTCGGGAGCAAGAGGGCCTTCGTGGTGCACGGCTCCGACGGTCTGGACGAGATCACGATCACCGGGCCGACCCGCGTGGCGGAGCTGCGAGACGGTGCTGTGCGGGAGTACGACCTCGCGCCCGAGGACTTCAGTCTGAAGAGGGCGCCGGCCGAGGAGATCCGGGGCGGCGACGCGGCGGAGAACGCGCGGATCGTGCGCGCCGTGCTCCGCGGGGACAAGGGGCCGCGGCGCGACATCGTGCTGATGAACGCGGCGGCCGCCCTGGTCGTCGCGGGGGTGTCCGCGGATCTCTCGGCCGGCGTGCGGCTCGCGTCCGAATCCCTGGATTCGGGGCGTGCGCTCGAGGTGCTCGAGAAGCTCGTCCAGGCGACGAACCGATGACGTTCCTGGAGGAGATCGCCGCCGCCCGGCGACGCAGGGTAGGGGAGGCCCAGGACAGGGAGCCCCTCGCGGCCTTGCGGGCGCGCTGCGCGCGCACCGCTCCGGCGGCGGACGCCCTGGCGCGGCTGGCGTCGTGGCCGGTCGGCCGGCGGGCCGTGGTCGCCGAGATCAAACGCCGAAGCCCCTCCAAGGGGCCGCTCGCGCCTCACCTCGACGCGCCGGCCCTGGCCCGGGCCTACGAGGCGAACGGAGCCTTCGCGATCTCGGTCCTGACCGAGCCCGACTATTTCGGCGGCAGCGTCGCCGACCTCGAGGCGGTCCGGGCGGCGGTGAAAGTGCCGCTACTGTACAAGGACTTCGTGTCCGACCCGTACCAGGTGTGGGAGGCGAGGGCCGCCGGTGCGGACCTGGTGCTCCTCATCGTGGCGCTCCTGGGCGAGCGGACCGCCGAGTTCGTGACGCTGGCCCGCGATGCGGGGGTCGAGCCGCTGGTCGAGATCCACGAAGCCTCGGAGCTGGACACGGCCCTCGCAGCGGGCGCCCGGCTGGTAGGCATCAACAACCGTGACCTCAAGAGCTTTCGCGTGGACCTGGCGGTGAGCCGCGCGCTCCTTCCCCGATTGCCCGAAGGCGTCTTCGGGGTGGCGGAGAGCGGGCTCCGCGGGCCCGGGGACCTGGAGGACCTGGAGCGCTCGGGCGCCCGCGCCTTCCTCGTGGGAGAGAGCCTGGTCACGGCGGACGATCCCGGCGCAGCCCTGGCCACGCTGGTGCGGAGGGCAGCGCCGTGACTCGCCCGCCCCCCGGCGAGCGCCGGACCCGCGTCAAGGTGTGCGGGTTGACGCGTCGCGACGACGCTCTGGCCGCGGCTGACCTGGGCGCGGACGCCCTGGGCTTCGTGTTCGCACCGAAGAGCCGGCGGCGGGCGGATCCCGAGGTCGTGGCCCGGGTCGCCGAGGAAGTGCCTCCCTTCGTGACCCTGGTGGGGGTGTTCCAGGACCAGTCCCTCGACGAGGTCCGCTCCCTGGTCAACCGGTGCCGGTTGCATCTGGCGCAGCTCCACGGCCGGGAAGACCTCGCCTACGCTCGGGCCCTCGGGTGCCGCGTCTTGAAGGCCGTGAGCCTGGAGGGCCCCGAGGACGTGGCGTCCCTGGCCGCCTTCCCGGGCCTTTCCGGGTACCTCCTGGACTCGGGATCGGGCGGCACCGGGCGGGCCTTCGACTGGAGCTGGGCGGTCGAGGCCCGGCGCTTCGGCCGGATCGTGCTCGCCGGCGGCCTGCACCCCGGCAACGCGGCCGCCGCGGTCCGCGCGGTCCGTCCGTGGGCCATCGACGCCGCCTCCGGCACCGAGGCCGCCCCAGGGGTGAAGGACCTCGCCAAGATCGCCGCGCTGCTGCGGGCCGTGCGGAGGGCGGATGCAGACGTTGACCGGCCGGTTGCCCTGGACGAAGGGATGACGTTTCCGAGAGGAGCTGAGAGCTGAATGCAGACCGCTGATCCCTGTTCCCTGCCCGACGCCAACGGCCACTTCGGCCTCTTCGGGGGGCGCTACGTGGCCGAGACCCTGATGCCGGCCCTGGTAGAGCTGGAGGAGACCCTGGACCAGGTCCAGGGCGACCCCGCCTTCTGGGAGGAGTTTCACGGGTTGCTTCGTGACTACGTGGGCCGTCCCACGCCGCTGACCTTCGCCCGCCGGCTCACCGAGGTGGTGGGCGGCGCCCGGATCTACCTGAAACGCGAGGACCTCTGCCACACCGGTGCCCACAAGGTGAACAACACCCTGGGCCAGGCCCTCATGGCGCGCCGCATGGGCAAGCGTCGGGTGATCGCCGAGACCGGCGCGGGGCAGCACGGGGTCGCCACGGCCACCGCGGCCGCGCTCTTCGGCATGGACTGCACGGTCTTCATGGGTGAGGAGGACGTGCGGCGGCAAGCGCCCAACGTGGCCCGGATGAAGCTGCTCGGTGCCGAGGTCGTGCCCGTCGCTTCGGGCAGCCGCACGCTCAAGGACGCCATGAACGAGGCGATCCGTCACTGGGTCACCCACGTGGAGACCACCTTCTACGTGATCGGCACGGTGGCCGGGCCCCACCCGTATCCGAAGATGGTGCGCGACTTTCAGCGGGTGATCGGCGACGAGGCGAGACTTCAGTGCCGGGACGCCCTGGGCCGCCTGCCGGACGCCGTGGTGGCCTGCATTGGCGGCGGGTCGAACGCCATGGGGATCTTCACCGCGTTCCTGGAGGATCCGGTCGCCCTCGTGGCCGTGGAGGCCGGGGGCGAGGGGGTCGCGACCGGCCGCCACGCGGCGAGCATCGCCGCGGGCCGGATCGGGGTGCTCCACGGGCAGAAGTCCTACCTGCTCCAGGACGACGACGGCCAGGTCGTGGAGGCCCACTCCATCTCCGCCGGCCTCGACTACCCGGGGGTCGGGCCGGAGGTCGCGTACCTGGCGCAGACCGGGCGGGCGCGGGTCGTGTCGGCGACCGATGCCGAGGCCCTGGCCGCCTTCCACCGCCTGGCCCGCGCCGAGGGGATCCTGCCGGCCCTGGAGAGCTCGCACGCGCTGGCGCGCGCCGTGGACGTGGCCCGCGAGTTTCCGGCCGACGGCCTCGTGGTGGTGAATCTCTCGGGGCGGGGCGACAAGGACCTGGCCACGGTACTCGCGGCCGCAGAGAATGGAGGCGGCGCATGAACCGGCTCGAGACGAGGCTGCGAGCGGCGAGGGACGGGGGCCGGAAGATCCTGGTCCCCTTCTTTACGGGATGCTGGCCCGATCCGGCGACCTTCGTCCGGCTGCTCCTGACGGCGGAGGCCGAGGGCGCCGACGCCGTGGAGATCGGCCTGCCGTTCTCCGACCCCTCGGCCGACGGCCCGGTGATCCAACGCACCTCTCACGAGGCGCTCCGCGCTGGCGCCTCGGTGCGGGGTGTCCTGACGGCTCTGGCCGAGGCCCGGGCGAGGGGGCTCTCGGTGCCCGTGGTCCTCATGACCTACGCCAACCCGGTCCTGGCCTTCGGCCCGGAGACCTTCGCCCGTGAGGCGGCCGCCGCCGGCGCCGACGGGCTGCTCCTGGTCGACGTCCCGGCCGAGGAGGCGGACGAGTTCGTCCCGGCTGCGGTCGCGGCCGGCCTCGACACGATCTTCCTCGCCGCGCCCACCACGCCGGAGAGCCGCATCCCGCGCGTGCTCGAGAAAGGCCGAGGGTTCGTCTACTGCGTATCGGTCACCGGGGTCACCGGGGAGAAGAAGCCTTTGGCCGAGGCGGTCGCACTCCTCGTGGACCGCGTGCGCCGGCACTCGGACCTGCCGGTCCTCGTCGGGTTCGGCGTCGAAGGGCCGGAGGCGGCCCGGTCGCTCGCGGCCGTATCCGACGGCGTAATCGTGGGGAGCGCGCTCCTGAGGAGGATCGGGGCGCTCTCGGCGGAGGCAGCCGTCGAGGCCGCCCGTGACTTCCTGCGAGGTCTGCGCACGGCCCTGGGCGCGTGAATGGCGGGAGAGAGGTGATCCACGGGAAGCCGCGGGACGGGGCGCGAGACCTCGTGAAGAGGCGATTCGGGGAGCGCTGGTCGGCGCAAATGTGTTGTTTCGCGCCCCACGGGCTTACAATTTTGTAAGGCAAACCGGCCCAGGCCCCGCGCCCGCCGCGGCGTTCTGCGGCGCCTGACCACGCCGTAACCGAGACATATGTGTTCCGCCGGTGCCTGGAGCGGCCGGGGAGCGGTGGCGCCCCGGGGCTCCGGGCGCGCCTGGGTTTCGCCTCGCTTCGAGCCCCCCTCTGCGTTTCTCGTGCCACTCCTTTCTGGCCTCGACAAGCCGCCCACGGCCGCGCCGGGCAGCGCCTGTTCCACTCCCTGGCGGGCTCTATCACTCCTCGTGCGACTCCCCACTCCCCTTGTTCGGGTTGGCTCGGCCAACCGCTGGCACCGCTCCTGCAAACGGGCCCGCGCGAAGCCCAGTCCCCCTTTCCCGCGCGAAGGAGACCCCTCATGAAGATGATCGTGGCCATGATCCAACCCTACAAGCTCGACGACGTCCGCCAGGCGCTGTCCGCCATGGACGTGCAGGGCATGACGGTGACCGAAGTGAAGGGCTTCGGGAGGCAGAAGGGACACAAAGAGCACTACCGGGGCGCCGAGTACATCGTGGACTTCGTCCCGAAGGTGAAGCTCGAGGTGGCGGTTCCGGCTCAGCTGGCGGGCGCGGTGGTCCAGGCGATCGCAACGGCCGCGAGGACCGGGAAGATCGGGGACGGAAAGATCTTCGTCTACAGCCTGGAGGAGGTCCTCCGGATCCGAACCGGCGAGACGGGGAGCGAGGTACTGTAAACGATGTTTCGACCGAGGAGTGTCTCCCGATGAGCAAGCCCTGGTCTCTCCTCCTGAGTGTCGTGTCTCTTGCGGCGGCTCCAACCGCTGCCCTCGCCTCCGAGGCGGTGGCTCTGAACCCCGGTAATACGGCCTGGGTGCTCACGTCCACAGCGCTCGTGTTGTTCATGACCGTGCCGGGTCTCGCCCTCTTCTACGGCGGGCTCGTCCGGACGAAGAACGTGCTCTCGCTGCTCATGCAGTGCTTCGCCATCACGGCCCTGGTGTCGATCCTCTGGCTCGTATACGGGTATAGCCTGGCCTTCGGCCCGGATGTGGGCGGTGTGATCGGCTCCCTGGACCGGGTCTTCCTCTCGGGGATGGGGCTCGACACGCTCCGGGGCGACATCCCGGAGACCGTCTTCTCCACCTACCAGCTCACCTTCGCGATCATCGCCCCGGCTCTCATCGTCGGCGCCTTTGCCGAGCGGATGAAGTTCTCGGCCATGCTCCTGTTCAGCGGGCTCTGGTTCACCGCGGTGTACGCGCCGGTGGCCCACTGGGTCTGGGGGGGCGGCTGGCTCGGGCGTCTCGGGCTCTTGGACTTTGCCGGCGGCACGGTGGTCCACGTCACCGCCGGGGTTGCGGCTCTGGTCTCGGCCTTGGTGCTCGGCAGCCGGCGCGGATTCCCCGAGGTCGCCATGGCCCCTCACAACATGACCTTGACCGTGGCCGGGGCCGGCATGCTCTGGGTCGGATGGTATGGCTTCAACGCAGGAAGTGCGCTCGCAGCCAACGGAAGTGCCGGAATGGCCCTGCTCGCGACCCACATCTCCGCCGCAGCCGGAGCGCTCACCTGGATGATGGTCGAGTGGCGCCGCTACGGCAAGCCGAGCGTGCTGGGCGTGGTGACCGGCATGGTGGCGGGGTTGGGTACGATCACCCCGGCCTCGGGCTTCGTGGGCCCGGGCGGCGCTCTGGTGATCGGGATCGTCGCGGGCCTGGTCTGCTTCACCGCAACGTTGAGGGTGAAGCGGGTGTTCAAGATCGACGACTCCCTCGACGTGTTCCCGGTTCACGGTGTGGGGGGGATGCTCGGCACTCTGGCGGCTGGGGTCTTCGCATCCAAGGGCCTGGGGGTGTTCAGCGGCAACGGGTTCGCCCCGGGCATCACGACCTTGGGGCGCCAGATAGGGGTCCAGGCCCTCGGGGTCGCGGCCACGGTCGTCTACACGGCGGTGGTGACGCTGGTGCTCCTCAAGATCGTGGACGCGGTGGTGGGCCTTCGCGCGAGCGAGGAGCAGGAGATCCAGGGGCTCGACATCGCCCTGCACGAGGAGAGGGGGTACGACTTCTAGCGGTGGTGCACGCGGGGGAGCCGGCCCCTCCGACGCGCAGGGGCGCCCTCGACTACGCTCCCGGTTCGCGTCTGTCGGTCGCCGGCTTGTCGGAGGAAATCCGATCGGCGGGCGAAGAATCCGGCTCGTTCATCGCCTTCTTGAAGCTCCGGATCCCCTTGCCCAGGCCCTCCATGACCTCGGGGATCTTCTTGCCGCCGAAGAGGACCATCACCACGAGGAGGATGATCAACCACTCGGAACCGCCAGGCATGCTGAACATCGGATGGACCTCCGAACGAGAGTCGTGGTAGGGGGCCCGGGCCGTCTCCCCGGGAAATGCGGCGACCTGCGCGGCGCGCTATTACCCTATACACCGGCTGCACGCGGGTCGTCACACTTCAAGCGCCTCGGCGAGGTGGCCTGAGTGCGCCGCGGTTGACAAGCCGCGGCCTGGCGAGATCCTGGATTGGCCAAGGGTACACTGCGAACCAAGGAGGCGGCGATGGAGACGGCGCGGGCGATCCGGAAGGTGTTCCGAAGCAGGCCGACGATTGAAGGCGCCGGCGTGCACCTCAAGCGCGCCTTCGGGTTCAGCGAAGTCCCGCTCTTCGACCCCTTCCTGCTCCTCGACGACTTTCGCTCCGACGACCCGGCCCGCTACCGGCCCGGATTTCCCTGGCACCCGCATCGGGGCATCGAGACGATCACCTACGTGCTGCGCGGGGACGTGGAGCACGGCGACAGCCTGGGGCACCGCGGCGTAATCACCTCCGGCGACGTCCAGTGGATGACCGCCGGCAGCGGCATCATCCACCAGGAGATGCCGAAGGGCGATCCGTTGGGGTCGATGTGGGGCTTCCAGCTCTGGGCGAATCTGCCGGCCGGCCAGAAGATGATGGACCCTCGCTACCGGGATGTGCGGGCCGACCAGATCCCTACGGTGACGCTGTCCGGCGGGGTGGAGGTGCGGGTGATCTGCGGACGCGTGGGGGACGCACAGGGACCCGTGCGCGACATCGTCACCGACCCCGTGTACGTGGACGTGAGTCTGCCCCCCGGCTCGACGTATGTTCATCCCACGACCGCGGGCCACACGGTGTTCGCCTACGTCACCGGGGGCAGGGGATACTTCTGCGAGGAAAGGCGGCCCTTCGCCTACGAGGCACAGGGTGCGAACTACTTCGACATGGAGCGGGACCCGCGGCTCGGAGACGGCACCCTCGTGCTCTTCGGCGACGGCGGCCGCATCGTCGCCTCCACCGAGGCGGACCCGCTTCGCTTCCTCCTCGTCTCCGGCCGCCCGCTCGGCGAGCCGATCGCCTGGTACGGCCCGATCGTGATGAACACCCAGGAGGAGCTGGAGCTCGCCTTCGCGGAGTACCGGGCCGGAAACTTCACCCGTCACCGGGCCGGCTGACCGCTCGATCCCCGCCTCGGCTCCGCGCCGTCCGTCGGCCAGGGCCTGCCGGCGGCGCCTCTACCCTGCAACAGTGACGTCGACCCCTGTCTCCCAGTACCCGTGCAGGTTGCACCGCTGGCGGGCGATCAGGGTCACCTTGCCCGAGGGCGCGGCTTCCTTCGTCAGGACGAGGGTGAAGGTCACCTTCGGGCTCAGAAACCCCCTCGGCTGCAGGTCGGTCCTTCCGGCCGGCTCGTTGCCGACGCTGAGCTCGATGGACTCGATCCAGTGCGCCGGGCCCATGGGGTGGAGCTTCTCCCCCACCGTCACCTCGACCGAAAAGGGAGTCCCCGCGGTCACCTGCGCCGGGCAGGTGATCACGGGCGCGTGCGACAGCTCGAGCCCCGTCTTCTGGGCCGGGTCCTTGGCCCGGTTGATCGTCGCGAAGATAGACGGGTCGACCTTCGTGGGGAAGTACACCTCTGCGGCCAGCACGAGGCCGGGCGCGCCGACGACGAGGGAGCCGAAGGACGCAGTCTGAAGAAACGATCGCCGGTCCATGAGACCTCCTTTGGTGGGCCAATGGGCGATGGGCAGGATCACCGCGGGCCGACGGCCCGTACGTTCACGCCCAACCGGTAGACGAGTTCTCCGCCGTGGTAGGCGGCCGTGAGCAGGAGGACGACCCCGACGGTTCCGACGACGAGCAGGAGCCATGCGCGCGCGCCTACGAGGCGCCAACGCCGCCATCGGGCGAGCGCCTGCACGGCGGCGACGATGGCGAAGACCCCGAGGGCCGACAAGGCGAAGTCCTCGTGCCCCTCGATCGGCGCGGCGGGGAAGCCCGCGTGAACCGCATGATCGAGCGCGATGTCGCCGAACACCGCAGCGAGCCCTCCGCTCAGGACGCCCACGAGCAGTGTGGCCAGAGCCGTGTCGGCGCCGCAACTCCCCTCGGCCAGGTCTCGGCCGCGCACCGTGAGCCAGGCATCCAACGCGAAACCGGTGAGAAGGAACACGAGGGGGAAGTGCACGAGGGCGGGGTGAAACTCTTCGATCGGGAGCATGGGTTCGGTCCTCGTGCCTTCTCGAAGGGGGGCGTGCGCGAGCGTGAGGGTGGCGAACCACTCTTGCTCGCCCCCTGGGCTTCGTCAAGCGCGGGGTCGGAATGTCGGACGTGCTGGGGGAGCGGGAAAACCGTTGCACCGCGGACCCATCCCCGCTAGTTTCTCGGGACCGGGCGGCGGACACCGGGCGCCACGGCTGCCCGTGCCCGCCCGTCCCACCACGTTCTACCTTCTCCGAGGGTCCCATGAAGAAGATCGGCGTCGCGGTCGGTGTCCTGGTCGGCGTCCTCGCCCTGAATGGAACCGCGCCCGGTGGCGCTGCGAAGCCGCGGGTGGCGGTGCTCGAGTTCACGGAGACGGGGGCGGGCGGCTGGTCCGGGAACGTGGGGCGGGCCGCCGAGACCTGGTTCGTGGACAGCCTCGTGAACACCCAGAAGTTCAAGGTGCTGGAGCGGCAGCAGCTTCAGGCGCTCCTGGCGGAGCAGCACTTCCAGATGGGCGGCGAGGTTAGCCCGGCGACCGCGGTGCAGGTCGGCAAGGTCGCCGGAGTCCAGGTGATCGTCTTCGGCAACGTCAATTTTGCCCAGAAGGAGCAGGAGCTCCATACCTCCGGCGTCATGGGGCTGATCAAGAATGTCCCCCACATCTGGGGCAGCGGGTCCATGCGCACTTCTGAGGGCAACCTGACGGCGCGCGCGGTCAGCGTGCAGACCGGCGAGATCCTCTTCAGCAAGGGGGAAACCGTCTCTACTTCGAACTTCAACCTCGACATTCTGGGCACCGGCGGGGGGACCGAGTGGGATGAGACCGTTGCGCGAAAGGTCTTCCAACCCGCGGTCGAGAAGCTCACGGCAGAGATGGTCGCCAAGATCGAAGGGATGAAGGAGAGCCTCGGAGAAGCGGCCACGGGCGGGGAAGGCAAGGTCGTGGCGCTGAAGGACGGCATCGTGCTCATCAATCTGGGTCGGCTCGACGGCGTCAAAGGTGGCGACAAGTTCGAGGTCGTGCGCGCCGAAGTGATCCGGGACCCGGATACCAACGAGGTGCTAGGCCGCGACGAGACACCGGTGGGAAGCATCGTGGTCCACAAGATCTCCGGAGACCACCTCTCCGCCGCCAAGATCCTGTCCGGGGACGATTTCTCCAAGGGCGACGTGGTAAAACGCCCGTAGGGACCGATCCGCAGCGTCCCGTTTCCAGCTGAACTCGCACGCTGCGGGACCACAGGGTGTACGCAAAGTCCTTGATTTTTCGACCGAAACCTTGATACACGTCCAGACCACGGATGCGGAAGCGTGCACGGACTGCCTGGACAGTCGCCACCCCCACAGGGTGGCCTCCGCTCGTGGAGGCCGTGCGTGATCCTTTTCCGGCACTGCTCGGCCTCCGACAACCCACCGATCGTTCCCCTTGTACCCGACGTCCGTTCTTCACGCCGCCTGTGCCGCGAGCTTGAACCCGGCACTTGGACCGTGAACCACGCCGCGCGCCCTGATCGTGCATGGCGGCTGTGCACGCGCAGGTCCAGTGGCGGTACGTCACGAACCGCGGAATGTACCTGAATGCCCCTCGACCGCGCTCGGAAAGGGCACCGATGAAGGATCTCACCGAAGAGTTCGAGAAGAGGTTTGAGGTCGTCCACGTAACGACGCCGGAGCTGCGCAGGGAACTGTTTCAGCTCCGGTATCAGGTGTTCTGCTGCCAGATGGAGCTGCCGGGGTTCGAGCCGTGGCGGTATCCCTCCGGCGAGGAGACGGACGTCTACGACGCGAGGTCCGTGCATTGTGTCCTGCGCCACCGCCCGACAAACGGGATCGCCGGAGCGGTGCGGCTGGTGTTGGCGGACGCGGAGGACCCGAACGCGCTATTTCCCCTCGAGTCCTACTGCACTCGGTACGCGGGGTTCTGCCCCACGGCCCTGGATGGGGTCCCGAGGGAACGGGTCGCGGAGATCTCTCGTCTGTTCGTGGCCCGGCAGTTTGGAGGCGCGACACCGGGAGGCGCGGCACAGGGAGGGGCAAACAGGGGAGCGGCGACCGACCTGTTTCCCTACCCGATCCTGGGCTTGCTCAAAGCGGTCTTCGAGATGTCCGCGAGGAATGCCGTTACGCACCTCTACGCGATCATGGAACCTCAGCTCAACCGGCTGCTCCGGGTGCTCCGGCTGAGCTTCAACCCTGTGGGGCCGGCCTTCGAGTGCCACGGATGGCGGCAGCCCCACCTGGGCGTCATCCGCCAGGTGCTCGCCAAGACCCGTCGCGAGCGCCCCCGTGCGTGGGAGGTACTGACCGGAGGAGCGGAACTGCCGGCCGAAGAGGGGGCGGCGGGGCCCGACTTCGTTTCCGGGGAAGAGGGTACGCCCTGCGCTGGAACCGCCGCCGGTTGAGACAGCGAGCTGGCCGATCCCGGGAGGATACCACCGGGGTCTGAGAGCGGGGCATGCACTCACAGGGGTAGCTCGGGAACTGGAGAGAGCCAGCTGTCTCCTTGACCAGCAGGGCCGGAAGACAAGGGGTACCGGCAGGACCAAGAGCCCTGGCGCCGGCGGGTTGCTTGCACCGAGCCGACGAGCCGCGAGAGGGCGGGACACGAAGAAGCGAAGCAGGCAAGGTACCGGGGAGGGAGCGAAGAGCGAAGCGACTCGAGACGGGCAGTTGGCAGTCTTAGGACAAACTTTGGGGACTGCAAAGACAAACTTTGGGGACGCTGCAAAGGTACAAAAGGTAGTTGCGCTCTGGACAAACTTTGGGGACGCTGCAAAGGTACAAAAGGTAGTTGCGCTCTGGGCTCACTCCGCTATCCTTCCGGCATGCCACGCAGCGCCCGTCTCGACGTCCTGGGTGTCGTCCACCACGTGATGGCCCGAGGGATCGAGGGTCGTCCGATCTTCCGCGACGACCGAGACCGGGAGGAGTCCCTGCGCCGACTCGCGGAGGTGGTCGTCAGCGGCAAGGCGCAGTTGCTCGCCTGGGCCCTGATCCCGAACCACTATAACTTGGTCCTGCGGCCGCGCCAAATGAACCTGAAAGACCTGATGCGACGGCTCAGGAAAGGGTTGGGGACGGTGACAAGGCACAAGAGGTAGGTCCGCTCTGGGCGCACTCGACTATCCTTCCGGCATGCCACGCAGCGCCCGCCTCGACGTTCTAGGTGTCGTCAACCACACTATGGCCCGAGGGATCGAAGGTCGTCCGATCTTTCGCGACGACCGAGACCGGGAGGCGTTCTTGCGCCGACTCGCGGAGGTGGTCGTGAGCGGCAAGGCGCAGTTGCTCGCCTGGGCCCTGATCCTGAACCACTATCGCTTGGTCCTGCGGCCGCGCCAAATGAAGCTGAAAGACCTCATGCGGCGGCGCATGACGGGGTACGCCGGCTGGCACAACCGGCGCCACGGGTCGTCGGTGGGAGGAAGTATTACAGGAGGTAGCGCAGAAGTGGGGGCTCGTCCCGGAGCAGATTGTGAGGACGTCGTGTCAGCGACGTGTCTCTTTAGCTCGGCGTGAATTTCTGATACGGGCGCACGAAGACGCGAGGTTGTCGGCTGCGGCGCTGACAGGATCTGCAAGATCACGCACGTCGCGGTTCAGCGGGCACTGCTGAAGGGCGTTCCGCTGACGGGGGAGGCTGCTCGGTAACTACGAAACTACCACCGTCGATGCCGCACAGCGTAAGCGCGCCGTACTGAGAACAGATTGAATGAATACGAGTGTTGAAATCGCGACGCCGAATCAAGGAGGACTCACATGAGAACTGGAAAGGACAGTGTTGTAGCGATCTACATTGCCATTACACCGAACGGGATGATCGCCAAGCGTGACGACGACACGACTTGGATTTCCGAAATCGAATGGAGCATGTTCAGTCGCTTCGTCAATGATCACGGCAACATGGTCATCGGAAAGCGCACATACGAAATCTTGGTCGCACATGACGAATTCAAGCGGCCTGAACTCGGTTCCATCCGGACCGTGGTCTTGTCCGACACGCGCATCGACGTTCATGACCCCTCGCACGTTTCCGTCGCGTACTCACCGAGGGAGGCTCTTGCTCAACTAGCCTGGATTCCCACGGAGGGGTGCCCGGTTAACGTGGCCCCGCCGAAATCCTGCGAGAATCCACCATCTCACCACGCCTGACGTTATCCTATCCGTAGACCTATCCACCAATATCCACACACTCTCCCTGCTTCGGCC
>JACRMM010000032.1 GCA_016214985.1 Deltaproteobacteria bacterium
GATAGCACTAGAAACAAAAGGCAATAGCCAAGAATAGTGACTTTACTTCGGACACAAGAAGACGCCCTCCGGATCATTCCCATGGTATTCTCGGGTGCCTCCAGAGTAGGTGCTTCCGAAAGTCCGACAGGCTCCTAGAGCGCTCTTTGGCCCTTACCCTCTCGTGCGTCCCCGCCGACGATTCAAGGCTCGGGTGAATCGGCGGAGTTGCGTGTCGCCGTCACGCTCCGAGAGTCCGCTCCGGCTCGGGCCAGAGGACCTCTTCCGCGTCCAGCACGGGCCCCTCCTTGCAGACGCGGAGGTACGCGGTGCGCGTACCGGCGACCACGCACCCGAGGCACGCTCCCACCCCGCAGGCCATGTGGGCCTCCAGGGAGACCTGGCAGGGGACGCTGCGGCGCCGGCACAGCCGCGCCACGGCCGCCAGCATGGGTGTGGGACCGCAGGCGTAGACCGCGGCGTCCTCCGCGTGGGCAGAGAGCTCGCGCTCCAGGAGCCGCGTGACGAGCCCGGGCTCCCCCAAGGAGCCGTCCTCGGTGGCGAGGGCGCAGGGGACCGCGAGGCAACCGAAGTCGTCGTGGCAGAGGATGTCGCGGTCCCGGCGGCCGCCGAGCAGAAGCCGGGGGCGTACCTCCTGGGCCAGGAACGCTTCGGCAAGGAACAGCAGGGGCGCGACGCCCACACCCCCGCCGACGAGCAGGGGCCGCGCGCCGCCGAGGCGAAACCCGCGGCCGAGGGGAGCCAGCACGTCGAGGCGGTCGCCCACGTGGGTGCGGGCGAGCAGTCGTGTGCCCGCACCCACGGCGCGGAAGAGCACCTCGAACTCCCCAGAGCTCCCGGCAAGCATCCGGTGGATGCTGAAGGGGCGGCGCAGCAGGGGGTCGATGCCGTCTGCGGTCTTCACCATGACGAACTGCCCCGGCTCGGCCGCGAAGGGGCGCGCCGGCCGGAGCCTCAGCCGAAAGTACTCGCCACCCAGGGGCTCCCGCTGCACCACCCACGCCCGATCGTCCATCGTCGCGCCTGCCTCCCTCGGCTGGTGCCCCGTTCCTTCAGTACTCCCGGCGCCCCTCGAGGGCTCGGCCGAGAGTCAGGGCGTCGGCGAACTCCAGGTCGCCCCCCACGGGCACGCCGCGGGCGATGCGGGTGACGCGCACGCCCAGGGGCTCGATGGCCCGCTTCAGATAGAGCGCCGTGGCCTCGCCCTCCACATCGGGGTTGGTGGCCAGGATGACCTCTTCCACACCCTGGGTCCGCACCCGGTCCACGAGCTCTCGGATCTTCAGGTCTTCGGGCCCCACGCCATCCATGGGCGACAGGTGGCCCCCCAGCACGTGGTAGAGGCCGAAGTACGTGCGAGCCTTCTCGACGGCCAGAAGGCTCGCCTGGTCCTCGACCACGCACACCGCGCGGTGGTCTCTCCTCGGCGACCGACACAGCTCGCACGGGTCCGCTTCGGTCAGCTGGAAGCACGCGGAGCACGGGCGGATCTTCTCCTTGACCTCCACGAGGGCGTTGGCCAGGGCCTGGGCCTCGTTGGAGGGCGCTTTGAGCACATGGAGGGCGAACCGCGTCGCGGTCTTCTCCCCCACTCCGGGCAGCCTCTGCAGTTCCCGGATGAGCCGGGCGATGGGCGGTGCGAACATGGGCCGTCCGGTGTCCTGGGGTGAGCGTCCGGTAGAAGGTACTCCAGGCCCCCCGGGCGGTTCAAGGCTGGCGGTATGGAAGCCGGCTCGGGTGGGTGTCTCGGGTGAACAGGTATGCGGCGTCGGCCACGGCGAGCGCGGCGAAGGGGATCCAGAATGCCAGGCGGTACTGGCCCGGGTATGCCCCGAGCACGGCGCCCATCCCTTGCTGGACGAGCGCCGGGCCCATCATGATGAAAAAGTTGACCGCCGTCACCGCGGTTCCGGCAAGCTCCAACGGTACGGTCTCCTTGACGTGAGTGTACACGAGGGTCCGGAAGGCGGCGAAGAACCCGAGCAGGGAGAAGACGATGCCCCAGCCCAGCGCCGACCTCGGCGCGCCGACGCCGAGGAGCGGAAGCAGCAGCACGACCGCGGCCGTGTTGCCGAGGATGACGACCCACTTGCGGGAGCGCAGCACCCGGTCGGAGAGGTGGCCGCTCACCGCCGTGCCGAGCGCGGAGGCGAGCCCCAGCGCGAGGAGGATCGCCCCGGCCTCGGATCGGGCGTACCGCAGGGACTCCATGAGGAACGGGCCGGCCCATAGACTCTGGAGGCTCGCGATCGAGGCGTAGCCCGCGGCGGCGAGGGGAGCCATGGCCCAGAAGTTCCCCTGGCGGACCACCCGGAAGAGGCCGCTGCCCGGGACCGGCGCCACGGGTTGCGGGGAGGTGTCGGTGGTCGGGGGATCTCGCACGAGCCAGGCGAGCGCTCCGGCGCCTACGGCGGTCGCGGCGGTGAAGAGACCGAAGGAGGCTCGCCAGCCGATGGCTCCGGCCAGTGCGGCCAGCGGCGACGCGGCGAGAAGAGATCCGAGGGTGCCGACGGCCAGGATCGTGCCCGACGCCGTGCCGAACCGGTGGGCGGGCAGCCACTGGGCCGCGAGCTTTAGCGTGCCCATGAGAACCGGTGCCATGCCCAGACCCATCAGGACGCGACCTGCGACCAGCGCAGGCCAGCCCGTGGCGAGCCCGAATAGAGCCGAACCGACAGCGCCCACCGCGGCGGCGCCGAGGAGGATCCTCCGGGCGCCGAACCGGTCCAGGGCCGGGCCCAGGGGGATCTGCGCGAGGGCAAACGCATAGAAGAAGGCCGCTCCGAGCAGCGACAGGCGCTCGGGCCCCAGGTGGAACTCCCGAGACAGGTCGACCGCGATCAGCGCCGTGGACGACCGGAAGAACTGCGACAGGCAGTACATCGCGGCAAGCGCCGCGAACATGGCGTGGGTCCCGGGCCGTCGAGTCACGAAGGGCTCCGGAGCGGCGGGCGCTGCGGCGCCGAGTCGGGGTGGGGGCACGAAAACGGCCCGGGGCCCCTGGAGACCCCGGGCCGGGTCACGGCCGCACAGGCCTCACGCCTCCTCGAGGATCTTCTTCCGGATCAGCTCCACGATTTCGTCGACGGCCTGGCGGACGCGCTTGTCGGCGAGGATCCGGTCCTTGAGCTCCCTCTCCACCGAGTCGGGCTCGACCCCCTCTTCGATCATCCGGCGGGCGCCCACGAGGCTCATCCCCTTGTGGTTCACGTAGTAGTCGAGCTTGCGGATCTTGGCCAGGCACGTGCCACTGTATCGGCGCTGGCCTCCGTCGGTGCGGTCAGGCCGGAGAAAACCCGGGATCTTGCGCTCCCAGAACCGCAGCGTGTGAGGCGGAACGTCCGTCAACTCGCTGGCTTCCTTGATCGAGTACAGTCTCTCCTCCAGGGACGATCCCTGGGCCCGTTCATCCATGTTCACGCGAATCCTCCGAGTGGCGGGTTTCCGGGTCCCTTCCATCGGTCGACGCACCCGCCCCGTCACGCGTCGTCCCGGCACCGTGCCGTTGAGACCCACAATGTGGAAGATAGTACCTGCTTCACAAAACCTTATTCAAGGGGTACTCGAGGATGCCGGTGGCACCCGCGCGCAGCAGTTGGGGGATGATCTCCCGGACCACCGACTCCATCACGCACGTTTCCAGGCTGAGCCAGTCGGAGTCGTACAGGTGCGCCACCGTGGGCGCCTGGAGGCTCGGCAGCAGGTCGATGACCTCCTTGATCCGGGCCGCCGGCACGTTCATCTTGAGACCGACCATCCCTTCGGCCTTCAGCGCCCCCTGGAGGAGCAGGGCAATCTGCTCGATCTTCTGTCGCTTCCACGGGTCCTGCCAGGCCGAGCGGTTGGCAATGAGCTTGGTGTTCGTGACCAGGAGGGTCTCGACGATCCGCAGGCCGTGGGCCTTGATCGTCGAACCCGTCTCGGTCACCTCCACGATCGCGTCGCACAGGCCCTCGACCACCTTCGCTTCGGTGGCGCCCCAGGAGAACTCCACCTCCACTTCGATGCCCCTCTCTCGGAAATACCGCTCCGTGAAGCTCACGAGCTCGGTCGCGATCTTCTTTCCGGCGAGGTCCGAAGCCGAACGAACCGGACTGTCGGCGGGGACCACGAGCACCCACCGGGCCGGGGTGGCGGATGCCTTCGAGTAGACGAGGTCGCACACCTCTGCGACGTCGGACCCGTTTTCGAGGATCCAGTCCTTGCCCGTCAAACCCACGTCCAAGACGCCGTCCTCCACGTAGCGGCTCATCTCCTGGGCGCGCGCGAGCGACAGGCGAAGCTCCGGGTCGTCGACGGAGGGGAAGTAGTTGCGCGAGCTCGTGCGGATCTTCCAGCCCGCTCTGCGAAACAGTTCGACCGTGGCCTCCTCCAGGCTCCCTTTGGGGATGCCAAGCTTGAGAGCGCTCATTTCCGGTACACCTCCTTCGGATCGAAGAGGGGCTCGCCCTCGGTTACCCAGCGTTCTCCCTCGACGCGCCGGAAGAAGCAGCTGCGGTGCCCGGTGTGGCACGCCGCCCCGCCGATTTGGTGGACCAGGAGCACGACGGCGTCGGCGTCGCAGTCGATGCGGATCTCACGGACCTCCTGGACGTGGCCGGAGGACTCTCCCTTCATCCAGAAGGCGTCTCGGGACCGGCTATAGAACCACGCACGTCCCGTCTCGACCGTGCGGCGGTACGCCTCGGCGTTCATGTACGCGAGCATGAGCACTTCACGGGTCTCCCAGTCCTGCACGATGGCGGGGAGGAGTCCTCCCCCTTTCTCGAAGTCGAGCACGTCCACGGTTCCCTCATCCTGCGGCGTAGGGTTCGAGCGGTTTCAGGGGTGCGGGGCGCGGCGGAGTCGCGGGCGTCTACCGGGTGGCCGTCGCCGGAGAGAGGACGAGGGCTCCGAGGTTGCCGCCCAGCTGGGCGGTGTAGGTCCCGTCCGAGGCGCGCGGTCCGGGGAAGAACGCGAGGAGGAATCCCAGGTCCTCCTCGGTACGGCCTCTCGGCCGAAGCGAGAGCAGCCCCTGCACGGCGCCCTGGCGCGCGCCCTGGGGCAGGTCGATCCGCCCGTTGAGGGAGACGTCGAGGTTGCCGCCCTCGAAGCGGACGGTCTGGACCTGGATCCGGCCCTGGGCCGCCCTCAGCTGCAGTTGCCCCGTGCCGAGCGACACGCCCGGCAGCGGCAGGCCGTGGAGGTTGCCGGGACCCAGCTTGGCGCTCGCGACCCGGCCGTCCAGGGTACCCGTCACGTCCTCGGCACCGTTCGTGGACCGGAACAGCGTCGCCCGAAGGGTGCCGGTGAAGCGGCCGCCGAGGCCCAGGGAGTAGATCTCGGGGGGGAGCGGCGCGCGGCTGAGGTCCAGGTTCTCCCACTGGGCGTCCACCTCCATGGGTTCGCGCAGCGTAATGAGCGCCTGAACCGTGCCGCCGATGCCCTGCGCTTCCAACACCGCCTTGGGGCGCAGCTGGAGCAGGCTCAGGAGGGAGAGGCGCAGCGACACGTCGCGCAGCTCGGTCCTGCGGTCGGTCACGCCCCCGGGAGACAGGACGATGCTGCGCGCCTCGGCGCCGATGAGGGAGCCGGGCCCGAGGCCCTCCACCCTGGCCTCGAAGCCGGCGGTTCGCAGCTTCGCCTCCATCCAGCGGGCGACGTCTGCGTAAGGGAAGAGGTAGCGCAGGGCGACCAGGAACACGACGGCCGCGAACGCCACCGTCCCGAGCGCGGGCCACAGCCAGCGCCTGTCGGCCGCCCTGCGGCGCCAGTCAACCAGTTTCCAATAGCTCATAGCCGGACACCTGGAAGGTCACGTCGAGGAACTCCCTCGACTCGGGGTTGGTTCGGACGCGCAGCTCGCGGATCCGGAGTGGATTGGGAACGGCATCCTCTTGTCGGGGATGCTCGATGTAGTACAGGAAGCGCACCATCTCGGGCAGGCGCACCCCGGCCATCTTGACCTCGATCGCGTTCTCGCGGTAATGGGTGCTCGACTGTCCACCCTTGGCCCGCATCTGCGGGATCTTCTTGCGGAGATTCAACTCTACCGCGAGCTTCTCCAGGTACGAGAGGATCGAGAAGCCCCTCGCGCGACGCAGGCGCTCTTCGGTCTGTTGGGTGCTCGCGCTCAGCGTCCGGTACCGCCGGGCGAGCTCCAGGAGCTCGCGGTACTGGGTCTGCCGGGCCTGTACCTTGCGGTCGAGCGTTTCCAGGTGCGCCTGCACCGGGTCGTAGACCCAGAGCCAGAAGCCGAGGGCGGCCACCGCCGCCGCGCCGAGCCCCAGCGCCATTCGCTCCCGGGACGACATCCTCACCGGCTACCTCTTCTCGGCCAGGTTGATGGTGAGCGTGAAGAGGACCTCTCCCGGCTTCGCGCCGTCCTTGGCGTCGCTCGTGACCGAAGCGAACCGGGGGTCCGCGGCGATGATGGCGGCCTTGATCCGCTCGCTCTCGCGAAAGCTCGTGGTCGACCCCTCGATGCGCACCCGCTCGGGATCGATGGAGAGATCTCGGAACTCCACGTCGATGTCCCGTGGGATCGACGCGGAGAGCTGCCGCAGGATCCGGACCGGTGACGTCTCCTCGTTGCTCAACGAAGTCAGGTTCCGGTCTCTCGTCTCCAGTTCCGTGACCTTGGTCCGCAGCTGATCGACCTCGCTCACGACGTTGCGGACCTCGGGTACGGCGGCCTGGAACGTTTGCCGGATCGCCGCGTCGAGCGCGCGTAGATGCTCGCGGCGGTTGGAGGCCTCGGTCCAGGCCGTGGCGCCCCAGAGCGCGACCAGGACCGCGGCGTAGAGCCCCGCCGCCACGGCCGTCTGTCGCCAGGGGGCGGCGGCCCGTGGCGGTGCGAACGGGCCCTTGAGCAGGTTCACCGGCGAGGCGCCCTTGGCGCGGGCGCCACGAAGTGCCAGACCCAGGGGGATCGCCCACTGGGGCCACGTCAACCCGGCGCGGGCGCTCGTCTGCACTCCGGCACGGGGGAAGGGCAGGCGTCGGACCGGGAGGCCGAGGTCCTGGGACCACGCCTCCTCGTCGAGCGTCGAGGCCGCGGTCCCCGAAAGGTACAGGTGCGTGGGCTGCGTGCCGGTGGCGACGATGCCTTCCAGGACGCTCCGCACCTCTTGCACGAGCTCCGGGTCGCCGGTTCGCGCCGAAAACGCGTGAAAGCTCCAGGCCAGGCCGTCGCGAACGACCACGACCTGCGCGAGGTGCGTCGAGGCGTCGAGGATCAGGGCCGTCTCTCCCGGGGGCAGGGACAGGCGCGCCACGGTCGCCAGGGCGAGCGCCTCGACGTCCACGATCTGCGGAATCAGGCCCAGCGGGCGAAGCGCGGTGAGGAGGCGGCCCACGCGGCCCGTCGGCGCGGCGGCCACGAGCACCCGGGAGTGCCGTGCCGACCGCTCGAGGGGGTACACGTCGCATACCAGCTCCTCCAGCGGCAGCGGAAGCGACTCCTCGGCCTCCAGGGGGGCCGCCAGCGTGAGCCGGCGAAGATCGCCGAAGGGGAGCTCGACCTCCCGATAGAAGACCTCGTCGGTGCGGAGCGCCGCTACCACCGGATCGGCCCGGCCCAGCGCCTCGGCCAGGGTGGAGTCGGCCTCGCCGCCGTCGGGCGCCGGCACCTCGCGGCGCGTCACGAGATCGACGACGGAGCCCCGCCAGCCGGTCCGCACGCGCACCGCCAAGAG
The DNA here is from genome assembly GCA_016214985.1 of Deltaproteobacteria bacterium. Taxonomy (GTDB): domain Bacteria; phylum Desulfobacterota; class Deferrisomatia; order Deferrisomatales; family JACRMM01; genus JACRMM01. The sequence goes on from JACRMM010000032.1 coordinate 7,677, forward strand.
TTCTCCGGGCGTCAGCAGGATTCCCAGCGCGGTCTTGGGCATGAGGTCCTTAGGAACCGAACGGGGCAGAGGAGGTTCAACCCGATGAAAGGTATCGGAAAGGGCGGGGCGAAATCAAGGAAAGGCTCACCCCTCCGCCGAGAGGCGGAGGGGTGAGGGGAGGGCGATCACTCTTTGCCGAACTTGCGCAGCTGCCGGCGTCGGCGCCGCGCGGCCTTCCGCTCCTTGATGCGCCGCATCTCGCTCTTGCTCACATAGAACGAGTGGCGTTTCACGGCGGGAAGCACGTTCTTCTGAAAGTCCTTCTTGAGCTTGCGGAATTCGCGCTCGAAGTCCCTTCGCGGATCGGGTTCCCTGTCTCCGCGGCGGTCGTCTCGGTCTCGGCGGAAGTCATCCCTCCGCTCGTCCGTGCGTTCTCTGACCAAGGGAAATACACCTCCTCCCGTCGTAAAATGTCCCGGCGCACCGGGAGCGTGGGTAGATAGCATCCTGTCGCGCGGCTGTCAATCAAAAGCTGCCCGCATCGAGAGCTGCTGGCATGGAGAGCGGCTGACCGGAGGGGGACACCCGGTGGCCGGGAGATCGCTTCGAAGCTGCGGATGTTGCCCGCGGACGGTTGGGGGGCGCGGCCGAGCCCACAAAGGGCCGTCGACGACGAGACGAGATTGTCGGCCGCGGACCCTCCAGAAGACGATTTTGGGCCCCTGAGGCGGCCTGTGGAGCGCCCGGAGCGCCTGGCACGGCGCTCGCACTGCGCACGGGGAGCGCCCGGCGGTCACCGCGGGGCCGCGGAGTTCGGAGATCGCTTCGAAGGAGGGCCCATGGCGCTCAGCATCCGAAATCAGATCGAGGCAACGGTCACGGGGATCCTCCGGGGACCCGTGCTCTCAGAGGTCGACGTCGAGACGACCGTGGGTCTCATGGCCGCCGTGGTCACGACCCGGGCGGTCGACGACCTGGAGCTCCGGGTCGGAGAGAGGGTCCTTCTTCGGATCGACGCGATGGCCGTCGCCGTCGACAAGCCCTGAACCGGCCGGGCTCGCAGCGCGTCAGTCGACGGTGTGCGCGCTCTGGAGTTGGCGGGTCGCCGGATGCTGGAGGAGGCTCGCCTTCAGGTCCAGCTCGTCGACGAGGTGGAGCGCGTCGAAGCGTCCGTCGCGGAGAATGCCCTGCAGCTCCACGACGAGCGCGCCGCCGGCCTGGCGGAAGATGCTGCCCTGGAGCAGGAAGGACCGGCCGTGGGGGGAGAGATCCAGGCGGATCGCGACTCGGCAGCCCACGGTCAACGGCTGGTCGGAGGCCGACGGGGGAGCGGTGCGGAGGCGCAGGAACCGCTCCGAGAAATCGTCGAGCGTGCACGTGTGGGTCGGGCCGTCGGCCCCGGAGCGCAGCGTCACGGGGATGGAGGTGCGAACGCGCTGGTGCCGACGCTTGTCCAGGTAGGACAGGCCGTGGGGAAGCGGGTCCAGGACCACGACCTTCTGGTTGGCGTAGTACCCGGTGGTCAGCACGGACGTGCCCTTTACCAGCGTCTGGAGGTGGGGTACTCGACCATAGGGGCTGTAAGAAACCAGGGTGATCACGCTGTGGCGCTCGAAGTCGTTGATCGTGCTCTGGGTGAAGCGGGACGGCGCCTCGTCGCGGTCCTGGGGGCGGTAGTCGATCTCGAGGCGGTTCTGGTGGGGGATCAGGAGGTGGAAGCTTCGAATCTCGGCGAGGGGAGCGCGCTCGGCGCCCTGGACCAGGCAGAGCTCGGGTTCCCCGCCGTTCTTCCGGAGCGTGAGCTCCTGGGGAGAGTAGACGACGTGCCGGTTGTTGAGGCTGCAGGCGAGGACGATCGACTCGAGGCGGAGCTCGCGCTTGAGCTCCGGGTAGTAGAGCACCCGCGAGCCCACGGGAAACTGGCGCAGCAGCTCGGCGACAGCCGAGGGGGACCAGGCGGGGGGGGGCTCCGGCGGGGGCGCCTCCTCCGATCGGCGAAACAGCTTGGCGAGCCTGTGCATGGACCCACCTCATCTCCGGTGTCCGGGTCGGTGACTCGACGTGCCTATACTGATCGGCAGGCAGCGGCGGAACTCAACCGCTTCGGGGCTGAGGCGTCGGGGGAGGGGGCCGCGGGCGATTCCCGAGCGAGCGTGGGGGTTGAGCGCTGCGGGGGCGTTTCGGTAAGCTACCGGTCCGTCCACCGGCAGGAAGGGGAGCGATCCATGAAGCGACAGAGCTTTCTCCAGTTCGAGTATGCCGAGGTCCTCGACCCGAAGACGCGCGAGCTCTGCGCCCTGGCCGCCGCGGCGGCCGGGGGGTGTTCGCACTGAACGCGCCGCCACTTCGCGGGCGCGAAGAAAGAGGGAGCGACCCTGGCCGAGGTCCGCCAGGTCCTCGCGATGGCGATGATGGTGGGCGCGGCGCGGGTGCGCAACTTCGTCACCGAGACCCTGGACGAGATCGGGCTCGAGGACGTTCTGTGACCCTGCTCCCGTGCGCGGCGATCCTGGCGGGTGGCCGTGGGCGCCGCATGGGAGCCGACAAGGTCCTCGTGACCCTGGAAGGGACGTCGCTGATCGAGCGGGTGTGGGCGCGCCTGGCGCCCCTCGCGGCGCGGGTGATCGTCGTGGGGGGGGAGCCGAGGCTGGAGCACCGGGGCGTCGAGACGATCGCCGACCGGTACCCTGGGGCCGACTCGCTCGGCGGGGTCGCCACGGCGCTCGCGTGGGTGTCGGAGGCGATCGGGGCCGACGGCCTGGTCTTCTGCACTGCCTGCGACATGCCGTTCCTGGAGCCGTCGCTGGTCGCCCATCTGGCCGAACGGGCCGCGCACGCGGACGTGGTCGTGCCCCGGACTTCGGCGGGCTACGAACCGCTCTGCGCGGTCTACCGCGCGGCGTGCCTGCCGGCGTTCGAGGCGGCGATCCGATCGGGCAACTTGCGGTTTCGCGACGCGTACCGGGGGCTTCGCTGCCGGGAGGTGGGCGAGGGTGAGCTGCGACGCTTCGACCCGGACCTGCACTCCTTCGTCAACATCAACCGGCCGGCCGACCTGGAGGCGGCGGCCCGGCTCCTGCGGCTCGCGGGCTAGACGCCTGCCAGTTCGCCGTCCACTGGTGCAGGTACGCATCCCCCTGGCGACGCCAGTGCTCGTGGCGCGCGAGGACCAGTCGATAGAGGAATAAGATCGGGCGTGGGCACATGGTTGCTCCCTCCGTGGCACCGTCCGATCTGGTGTCTGCAGAAGGCGTGCCGCGCGCAGAATCGCAGGATTTTCGCCCTTCGGACACCTCTCGTGGAAAAGATCTTCCACGAAGTGTCCGCCCGTTTCCCTCCTCGGAGCCGCACGCCCGACCGAAAATCCATCGAGAGCCCCTTGACAGGGTCGAGGCGGTTTCTCTATATTCCGCTTTTCCCTTGAGGCTGGCGCGCCGCCTCTGGCGTGGATGGAGGGTTCGAGATGTACGCAGTGGTTCGCACGGGCGGTAAGCAGTACCTGGTTTCCGAGCAGGAGTTCCTCAAGGTGGAGAAGCTCTCCGGCGAGGTTGGCGAGCCGATCGTCTTCGACGACGTGCTGCTGGTGTCAGGGGAGGGCGAGGTGAAGGTGGGGCGGCCCCGGCTGGACGGCGCGCGCGTAACCGGCACGATCGTCGAGCAGGGTCGCGACAAGAAGATCATCGTCTTCAAGATGAAGCGGCGAAAGGGATACCGGAAGAAGCAGGGGCACCGGCAGCCTTACACCGGCGTCAAGGTCACGTCCATCGAGGTCTGATTTCCTCCGGAGGAGGTTGGGGTCATGGCTCACAAGAAGGCAGGCGGCAGTTCCCGAAACGGTCGCGACAGCCGCGGCCAGCGGCGAGGGGTGAAGAAGTTCGGCGGCGAACAGGTGCGAGCCGGGAACATCCTGGTGCGGCAGGTGGGGTCGAGCTTCAACCCCGGCAAGAACGTCGGGATCGGCAGGGACTTCACGCTGTTTGCCCTGGTCGACGGGGTCGTCACGTTCGAGAACAAGGGGCGGGAGCGTCGGCAGTACGTGAGCGTGTACCCGGTCGCCGAGGCAGCCGCGAGTTAGGGTTCGCCCTCCGCCGGGAAAGAGACCCACGCCGATCGGCCCGGACGAGGCGCACAGCCCTCCGGGCCTTTGTGCGTTTAGGGTCCGCCAGCACAGCGGGGGCCACTGACCGCGGAAGGCTCAAGACATGAAGTTCGTCGACGAAGTGGAACTGGTGCTGGTGTCCGGCAAGGGCGGCGCGGGGTGCTCCTCGTTCCGGCGGGAGAAGTACGTTCCGCTCGGCGGGCCCGACGGGGGGGACGGGGGCGATGGAGGCAGCGTCGTGCTCCGGGCCGACCCCCAGCTCGGCACCCTGCTGGATTTGAGGCAGCGGCGGGTCCTGCGGGCCGAGAACGGGAGGCCGGGGCAGGGGGCGCGAAAGAACGGCCGCCGCGGCGAGGACCTCCCCCTACGCCTGCCGGTGGGCACCCTGGTGCTCGAGGCGGAGACGGGCGACGTGCTGGCCGACCTGGCCGAACCCGGCCAGGAGGTCGTGCTGCTGCCCGGCGGCCGCGGGGGCCGGGGCAACGTGCACTTTGCTACGTCCACCAACCGCGCGCCGCGGTACGCCCAGCCCGGCCTGCCGGGCGTGGAGCGCAGGGTGCGCCTCGAGCTGAAGCTCCTGGCCGACGTCGGGCTCCTCGGCTTCCCCAACGCCGGCAAGTCCACGCTCGTGTCGCGCATCTCGGCGGCTCGTCCCAAGATCGCCGACTACCCCTTCACCACGCTGGTCCCGAACCTGGGGGTCGTAACCTGGGCCGAGGAGAAGGCCTTCGTCGTGGCCGACATCCCGGGCCTGGTGGAGGGCGCCCACGAGGGCGTGGGCCTGGGGATCCGCTTCCTGAAGCACGTGGAGCGCACCCGGCTCCTGCTCCACCTGATCGACCCGGTCGACGGACGCGACCCCCTGGAGAAGTACGACGCGCTGCGCCGCGAGCTCGAGGCCTTCGACCCGGCCCTGGCGGCGCGCCCGGAGCGCGTGGTGATCACCAAGCTCGACCTGACCGAGGCCCGCGATCGGCTGCCGGGGCTGCGCGAGGCGTTCGGTTGGCGGGGGGTCGAGGTCCGGGCCATCTCGGCCGCTACGGGCGAGGGCCTCGCCGAGCTGGTGCGTGAGACAGGCCGGCAGGTGGAAGAGCTCAAGGCAGGAGGACAGGATGGGTTCGACGAGGACCGAGACGATGGCTGAGGCCGGCAGGAGCCTGCCCACGATTCGCCGCGCCGTGGTGAAGGTGGGAAGCCAGGTGCTCACCACGGCCGACTTCCAGCTCGAGCGCGACGTCTTCGAGGCTCTGGCCGACGACGTGGTGGAGCTGCGGCGCCGCGGGATCGAGGTGGCCATCGTGACGTCGGGCGCGGTGGCCGCGGGCATCGGCCGGCTGGGCTTGACGGAGAAACCCAAGACCATCCCCGAGAAACAGGCGGTGGCGGCGGTCGGGCAGCTCAACGTGCTCTGGCTCTACAAGGAGGTGTTCGGCACCCGGGGGCTCGCGGTGGGCCAGGTGCTCCTGACGCGGGACGACCTGGAGAACCGCCGACGCTACCAGAACGCGAAGAGCACGCTCCAGACGCTCTTTCGCATGGGGATCGTACCGGTCATCAACGAGAACGACACGGTCATGGTCGAGGAGATCAAGTTCGGCGACAACGACAACCTCTCGGCCCTGGTGACGAACCTCGTGGAGGCCGACTGCCTCGTCATCCTGTCCGACATCGAGGGGCTCTACGACCGGGACCCCAAGTCGGACCCGGGCGCTCGGCTCCTCCCCCGGGTCGATGCCGTGGACGAGACCGTGGAGGCGTTCGTCGGCGCCTCGAAGTCGCACGCCGGGACCGGGGGCATGGGGACCAAGCTCCTGGCGGCCAAACGCGCGACCCACGGCGGCGCCGCGGTGGTGATCGCCTCGGGCAAGGTGCCCCACAACCTGCTCCGGGTCTTCGACGGCGAGGAGGTGGGCACGTTCTTCCCGCCGACCGACGATCCGCTGACCCGGCGCAAGCACTGGATCGCGTACACGGTCAAGACCCTCGGGAGGCTCGTGATCGACCGGGGCGCGGTCCAGGCGATCCTGGGCCGGGGAAAGAGCCTCTTGCCGAGCGGCATCCGCCGGGTCGACGGCGACTTCGACCGCGGCGACGCCGTGAGCCTCACCGACCCGGCCGGCACCGAGATCGCGCGCGGCCTGGTCAACTACAGCGCCGAAGAGACCCGACGGATCGCCGGGTTGGCAACCTGGGAGATCGCTGATAGACTCGGCTACGACTGGGGCGACGAGGTGGTCCACCGCGACGACCTCGTCGTTCTCTTGTCTTCCAACGGCTTCGCATCCAAGACACCGACCGACGGCTGACCCTCAGGAGGATCGATGGCGCTGCGCGACGACCTGCTCGCCGTGGGCGAGCGAGCCCGACGGGCCAGTCGGCTCCTGGCCCGACTGCCGAGCCCTGTGAAGGATGCGGCCCTGCGCGCCATGGCCGATGGTCTCGAGGCCGCCCGGCCCGAGCTCCTCGAGGCGAACCGCGCCGACCTGGCGGCGGCCGAGGCGGCGGGACTGTCCCGGGCCCTGCTCGACCGCCTCTCGCTCTCCGACGCGGTCGTCGCCTCCATGGCCCAGGGCCTGCGGGAGGTGGCTGCCCAGCCCGACCCGGTCGGCGAGGTCGTGCGCATGTGGAAGCGCCCCAACGGCCTGATGGTCGGGAAGAAGCGCATCCCCCTCGGCGTCATCGGCATCATCTACGAGGCCCGTCCCAACGTCACGGCGGACGCCGCGGGCTTGTGCCTGAAGGCCGGCAACGCGGTGATCCTGCGGGGCGGCAGCGAGGCCATCGCGTCCAACCGGGCCATCGCGCGGGTCCTGGGCGAAGCCTCAGCCGCCGCCGGCGTGCCCGAGGGTGCGATCCAGGTGCTGGGTGTCACCGACCGGGAGGCGGTCCTGGAGCTCTTGCGCCTCGAGGACCACATCGACCTCATCATCCCCCGGGGCGGCGAAGGCCTCATCCGATTCGTCACCGACCACTCCCGGATCCCGGTCATCAAGCACTACAAGGGCGTGTGCCACGTCTTCGTGGACGCCTCCGCCGACCCGGCCATGGCCGAGGAGATCGTGTTCAACGCCAAGGTGCAGCGGCCGAGCGCGTGCAACGCCGTGGAGACCCTGCTCGTCCACCGCGCCGCGGCTCCGGTGATCCTCCCGCGCATCGCGGAACGCTTGCGGCGGGCGGGCGTGGAGCTGCGAGGCTGCGACGAGACCCGCCGCCTCGTGCCCTGGGCCCTGCCGGCTACCAACGAGGACTGGGGCGCCGAGTACGTGGACCTGATCCTCTCCGTGCGCGTGGTGGACGGGCTGGACCCGGCCATCGAGCACATCGAGCGCCACGGAAGCCTCCACACCGAGTCCATCGTCACGGCCGACTACGCCAACGCCCAGCGGTTTCTCGACGAGGTGAACTCCTCGGTGGTGGCGGTCAACGCCTCCACGCGGTTCAGCGACGGACAGCAGCTCGGCCTGGGCGCCGAGATCGGGATCTCGACGTCCAAGATCCACAGCTTCGGCCCCATGGGCGCCGAGGACCTCACGACCACCAAGTTCGTGATCTACGGCCAGGGGCAGGTCCGGGAGTAGCGGGCCTTTGAACCTGGGCGTGTTCGGGGGCACGTTCAACCCCGTGCACCTGGCGCACCTCCGCGTGGCCGAGGAGGTCCGGGAGGCCGTGCGCCTGGACCGCGTTCTGTTCGTCCCGGCGCGGCTTCCGCCCCACAAGCGTTCCGTCGAGGTGGCGTCGCCGGCCGAGCGGCTCGCCATGGTGCGCGACGCCGTGGCCGGCAACCCCGGTTTCGAGGTCTCGGACCTGGAGCTGCGGCGCGAGGGGCCGAGCTACTCGGTGGACACCCTGGAGGCGCTCCGGTCCGGTCTCGGCCACGGCGACCAGCTGTGGTTCCTGCTCGGGGCCGACTCCTTCCGGGACATACATACCTGGCACCGGTACCGCGAGATCTTCCGGGTCGCCGACTTGGCCGTCATGCGCAGGCCGCCGGACCTCGGGCATCTGCCGCCTCCGCCGGGGATGGCCGGAGCGCTCACCGCAACCGACGGCGGCTACCGCCACGACTCGGGCCACGAGGTCCGGTTCGTTCCCGTGACGCTCCTCGACATCTCCTCGACCCAGATCCGGCGCTCCCTCGCGGAGGGGCGCTCGGTCCGCTACCTGGTCCCCGACGCAGTGCGGGCCCGGCTCCGGCCGTGCCCCGGCGCGGGACCGTTACAGGATGGAGACAATGACTGAAGACCAAACCCTCTCGAACGTGCTGGCGGGCGTGCGCGCCGCCGTGGACCGGCGGGGAGCCCAGCCGGTCGTGCTGGACGTGCGGCGCTTGTCGGGGGTGACCGACTACTACGTGATCGTGAGCGGGTCCTCGGACCGCCGGGTGCAGGCCATCGCCGAGGGCGTGCTCGAGGCCCTGGGGGAGCGGGGGGTGCGGCCCCTCGGCGTGGAAGGGATCGCCGAGGGACGGTGGGCCCTCGTGGACTACGGGGACTGGGTGCTCCACGTCTTCTACGAGGAACTGCGCGGCTACTACGACCTGGAAGGGCTGTGGTTCGACGCTCCGCGGGTCGAGCTGCCGGCCGACACCCCGGAGTCGAGCCCGGCCCACCCCGCGGTGCGGGCGCAGTCGTGAGCGCCGAGACGGTCGCGGTGGTGGGGGGCGGGGCCTGGGGGACTGCCCTGGCCCACACCCTCGCCGGAAAGGGGCTCGACGTCCGCTTGTGGGTCTTCGAGCCGGAGGTCGCCGCGACCCTGGCGGCGACCGGGGAGAACACCGTCTACCTGCCGGGTCACCGCGTCCACCCGGGCGTCCTCCCTTCCTCGGATCTCCAGGCCGTGGTCACCGGCGCTTCGGTGGTGGTCAGCGTGAGCCCCTCCCAGGTGGTCCGGGCGGTCATGTCCCGAGCGTCGGCCTGGCTCGCGAGCGACGCCCTGGTCGTCAGCGCCTCGAAGGGCATCGAGAACGGGTCCCTGCTGCTCTTGCACCAGGTCCTGAACGAGGCCTTGCCGGGGCACGGGGCCGGGCGGATCGCCGCGCTCTCGGGACCCTCCTTCGCCGCCGAAGTGGCCCGGGGAGTGCCCACGGCGGTGAGCCTCGCCTGCGAAGACCCGGAGGCGGCCCGGCGGTTGCAGCAGCTCTTCTCCTCGCCTTCGTTTCGCGTCTACACGCTCGACGACGTGGCCGGGGTCGAGGTGGCCGGAGCGCTCAAGAACGTGGTCGCCCTGGCGGCCGGCATCTCCGACGGGCTCGGCTTCGGCCACAACAGCCGCGCCGCCCTCATCACGCGCGGGCTCGCCGAGATCAGCCGGCTCGGGGTGGCGCTCGGCGCCAAGCCCCTGACCTTCCTCGGGCTCGCCGGCCTCGGGGACCTGGTGCTCACCTGCACCGGAGACCTCTCCCGCAACCGCACCGTGGGGCTGCGCTTGGGCCGCGGGGAGAAGCTGCCCGCGATCCTCGCCTCGATGACGGCCGTCGCCGAAGGGGTGAAGACCTGCGAGGCGGCCGTGGCCCTGTCCGAGCGCCTCGGCGTCGAGATGCCCATCGCGGCCCAGGTGTGGACCGTCCTGCACGACGGCAAGGACCCCCGGCGCGCCGTGGAGGACCTCATGAGCCGGCCTTCGCGGAGGGAGTTCTGGGACTTGGAGACACCTCCGTGACCGGCGTCTTCCTCACCTTCGAGGGGGGCGAGGGCACCGGGAAGACGACCCAGATCGAGCGCCTCGCCGCACGCCTGGAGGCCCTGGGGCGCCCGGTGACTCGAACGCGGGAGCCGGGCGGCACGGCCCTGGGGCGGACGATCCGCGAGCTCCTCGTGCGCTCGAGCGAGGATTCGCCGACCCCGCTCGCCGAGCTCTTCCTGTACGCGGCCGACCGGGCCCACCACGTGGAGACCGTGGTCCGGCCGGCGCTCGAGGCGGGCCGGGTCGTGCTGTGCGACCGTTACGCGGACGCCACCGAGGCGTACCAGGGCCACGGCCGCGGGCTGCCCCTGGACGTGATCCGGGCCTCTAACGCCCTGGCCACCGCGGGTCTTCGGCCCGACCGGACCCTGCTGCTCGATCTGGAGCCCCGGCTGGGCGTCGCCCGGGCGCTGGGGCGCGCGGTCCCCACAGGCGCGGCCCGGGAGGAGCGCTTCGAGGTCGAGGCCGCCTCCTTCCACGAGCGGGTTCGGCGGGGGTACCTCGCGATCGCCGAGCAGGAGCCGGAGCGGGTGAGGGTGCTTGACGCGTCGGGGCGGCAGGAGGAGGTGGCGGAGCGGGTGTGGGGCGCGGTTCGAGATCTGTTCCCCGAGCGGACCGCGGGCGGCGCATGAGCGTCTCCTCAATCCTCGGGCACGAACGCCCCTTGCGGGTCTTGCGCCGGGCCCTGGCTTCGGGCCGCGTGCCTCAGGCCTACCTGTTCTGGGGCCCGGACGGCGTGGGCAAGGAGCTCGTTGCCCGGGAGGTGGCGCGGACCCTGCTCTGCACCGACGCCGGCGCCCGCGCGGAGCCCTGCGGCGGCTGTCCCTCGTGCCGGCGGGTCGCGGCCGGAGAGCACGCGGACCTGCACCTCGTCGCCGCGGCCGGAGCGTCCGTGACGATCCAGGAGATCCGGGCGCTTCAGGAGACGCTCGGCTACCAGGCCTTTGAAAGAGGACGCAAGGTTGCTATAATCCGCGACGCGTTTCGGATGACCCGGGAGGCGTCCAACGCCCTTCTCAAGACTCTGGAGGAGCCTCCCGCCGGAACCCACATCGTCCTCCTCGCTCACCACAGAAGCCAACTCCTGCCGACGCTGGTGTCTCGGTGTCAGGTGCTCCGGTTCGATCCCCTGCCGGAGGCGTTGGTCCGCCGCCTCCTGGAAGAGCGGGGCATCGACGCCGGCCGGGCCGAGTCGTTGGTGTCGTGCTCGGGCGGCTGCCCCGGCGCGGTGCTCGCCGAGGAGCCGGAGGAGTTGGCCGCCCTGGAGGACGAGGTCAGCGAGGCGTGGCGCGGTCTCCAGGAAATGGGGGCGGCGGCGCGCTTTGCGCTGTCTGGGCGCTGGGCCGGGGACAAGGACCGGCTGGGGCGCCGGCTCGACGCGCTGGAGCGGCTTGTCCGGCGAAGGGTTCGGGAATCGGCGCTCCGAGGGGGTGGCGACGGCCTTGGGGAGCTCCACGGGCTCTTCGCGGCCCGCCGGCTCCTGGAGCAAAACGTCAACGCGCAGCTCGCCCTGGACGCCCTCTTTCTGGGACTGCTCGGCGAGGATCGGGACAACTCTAGGTGAGAAGCGTCGGAGTTCGATTTCGAAAGGCCAATCGGATTTACACCTTCGACCCCGGGGACACGCCGTGCGAACCCGGGGACTGGGTCGTGGTGGAGACCGAGCGCGGCATGGCGCTCGGGGCGGTCGCGGGGCCGCCCCGGGAGCTCTCGTCGCCGCCGGCCTACCCTCTCAAGCGGGTGCTCCGCCGGGCCGAGGAGCGAGACATCCTGCGTTACGAGCAGAACTGCGAGATGGAGGGGTACGCCCACGAATTCTGCTCCGAGCTGATCCGGCAGAAGAACCTCCCGATGAAGCTCGTGGACGTGGAGTACCTCTTCGACGGGTCGAAGGCGATCTTCTACTTTGCTTCGGAGGGCCGCGTCGACTTCCGCGAGCTGGTCCGCGATCTGGCGCGCCAGTTCCACACCCGCATCGAGATGCGCCAGATCGGGGTTCGCGACGAGGCGAAGATGGTGGGAGGGGTCGGTTGCTGCGGCCGCGAGCTGTGCTGCGCCACCTTCCTCACCGACTTCGCACCCATCAGCGTGCGGATGGCGAAGGACCAGAACGTCTCCCTGAACCCCGTGAAGATCTCGGGCATCTGCGGCCGCCTCATGTGTTGCCTCGGATACGAGCACAAGATGTACGAGGACCTGGCCCGGGACATGCCGAAGCTGGGCAAGCGGGTCCAGACGCCCCGGGGCGAAGGCAAGGTCATCCGCCGAAACGTTTTGGAAGGAACGTTCTCGGTGGTGATCGAGGGCAAGGAGCTCGAGCTCACGCTGGAGCAGTGGCGCCGAGGGGCCGAGGCCCCGGCCGAAGCGTCCGCAGTCCCCGCGGCGCCGGAGGGCGCACGGCCGGAGACGGCACCCCCGCCGCGCCCGCCGCGCCCGCCTCGCCCCCGCGAGGAGGCGCCGCCCGCCGAAGCGGCGATCGAACCCGCCACCGAAGGGGCGACCGAAGGGGCGACCGAAGGGGCCGGAGGCCCGGCGCCCGGTGCTGCCTCCCGCCGGCGCCGGCGTCGACGCCGGGGCGGAGGGGGGGGAGCGAGCACGGGTGGCCCGCCAGGGGAGAGGAGCAGCGATGGCTGAGAGCTTCTACGTCACGACCCCCATCTACTACGTCAACGACGTGCCCCACATCGGGCACGCCTACACGACGGTCGCCTGCGACGCCCTGGCCCGCTACCGGCGGGCGGCCGGGTACGACGTCTTCTTCCTCACAGGCACCGACGAGCACGGCCAGAAGGTGGAGAAGGCGGCGGCGGAGCGGGGGGAGAAGCCGCTGGACCTGGCCGACCGCGTCGTCACGCGCTTCCAGGACCTCTGGCGCGTGCTCGACTGCTCGTACAGCCGCTTCGTGCGCACGACCGAGCCGGCTCACCGGCGCGCGGTGCAGGAGATCTTCGGGCGGCTCCTGGCCAAGGGAGACATCTACCTCGGGGAGTACGAGGACTGGTACTGCACCCCCTGCGAGACGTTCTGGCCGGAGACCCAGCTGATCGAGGGCAACTGCCCCGACTGCAACCGGCCTACGGAGAAGCTCAAGGAGCCGAGCTACTTCTTCCGGATGTCCGCGTACCAGGACGCGCTGCTCCGTCACATCGAGGCGAACCCCGAGTTCATCCAGCCCGTGAGCCGGCGCAACGAGATCCTCGCCTTCGTGCGCGAGGGGCTGCGGGACCTGTCGGTGTCGCGGACGAGCTTCTCCTGGGGTATTCCCGTGCCGGGCGACCCGAAGCACGTCATCTATGTGTGGTTCGATGCGCTCACCAACTACGTCACCGGCGCCGGCTTCCCCGACGACCCGGCGTCCTTCGAGAGGTACTGGCCGGCGGACGTCCACGTGATCGGAAAAGACATCCTCCGGTTTCACTCGGTGTACTGGCCGACGTTCCTGCTGGCCGCCGGGATCGCGCTGCCCAAGAAGGTCTTCGCCCACGGTTGGTGGACCGTGGAGGGCAAGAAGATGTCCAAGAGCCTGGGCAACGTCATCGATCCCGGGTCCATGGCCTCCGAGTACGGGGTCGACGCGTTCCGCTACTTCATCCTGCGGGAGGTCCCCTTCGGCCTCGACGGCGACTTCAGCCGCGATGCCCTGATCCACCGGATCAACTCCGACCTGGCCAACGACCTCGGCAACCTCGTGTCGCGGGTGCTCGCCATGGTGGGCAAGTACCGTCAGGGAGTGGTGCCGCAGGCCGACCCGTCCGGCGGCGACGACCTCGACGCGCAGCTGCGCCAGGGCCTCGCCGATCTCCTGCCCGCGGTGGACCGCGCCATGGACGAGCTGTCGTTTCACCGGGCGCTGACCGCCGTGTGGGGCTACGTGGGGCTCCTCAACCGCTACGTCGACTCCACCGGGCCCTGGGCCCTGGCCAAGGATCCGGCCCTGGCCAGCCGCCTCGACCAGGTCCTCTACAACGCCTGCGAGGCGTTGCGGGCGATCGGGCTCCTCGTCTTCCCCTTCCTGCCGAACACGGGACGGGAGATCTGGCGGCGCCTGGGCCTCGCCCGGCCCGCCGACGACGGACGGCTCGACGAGCTCCGCACCTGGGGAGGCCTGCCGCCGGGCCTCCAGACGGACCGAGGCCAAAGCCTCTTCCCGCGGATCGAGGCGGCGTGATCGTCGACACCCACGCCCACCTCACCGCTGCCGAGCTCCGGCGCGAGCTCGACGCGGTGGTCGCCAGGGCGAGGGACGCCGGAGTAGGGGCGATCGTCACCGTCGGCACCGATCTCGTGGACAGCCGCGCGGCGGTGCGGCTGGCGCAGCGGACCGAAGGCGTGTGGGCCACGGTCGGCGTCCACCCCCACGACGCCGCCGGGCTCACCGAGGCGGCGCTCGACGATCTGGCGGCCCTGGCAGGGTCGCCCAAGGTCGTGGCGTGGGGGGAGATCGGCCTCGACTACTTCCGGGACCGTTCGCCGCGGGACGAGCAGCGGCGCTGGTTTCGAGCGCAAGTGGTCCGCGCGCGGGAGCTGGGGCTGCCGGTGGTCGTGCACGACCGGGAGGCCCACGCCGACACCCTCGCGATCCTGAAGGCCGAAGCGGGCGGCGAACTGCGGGGCGTGTTCCACTGCTTCTCGGGCGACCTGTCCTTCGCCCGGGAGGTGCTGGCCCTGGGGTTCTACCTCTCGATCCCGGGCACGGTCACCTACCCGAAGAACGACGAGCTGCGCCGCGTGGTGGCGTCGGTGCCCCTGGAGCGCTGCCTCCTGGAGACCGACTGCCCGTACCTGGCGCCCCAGCCGCGGCGGGGCCAGCGAAACGAGCCGAGCCTCATCGTCCACACGGCGCAGGCCGTCGCGGAGGTGCGGGGCCTCGCGGTGTCGGACGTGGCCCGGGTCACGACGCGGGCGAGCCGAACGCTCTTCGGAGTGGGCGAGGTGGGGGGGGCCAGGATCGCCTACCCGATCCGCCGGAGCCTCTACCTCAACGTGACCAGCCGGTGCACGAACCGCTGCGCCTTCTGCGCCAAGGGGCGGTCGCCGGAGGTCAAGGGCCACGACCTGACGCTCGAGCGGGAGCCGGGCATCGACGAGGTGTTGGCAGCGGTGGAGGCCGAGGGCGGGCCCGCGGCCTGGGAAGAGGTCGTGTTCTGCGGCTTCGGCGAGCCGCTCCTTCGGCTCGACGACGTGACGGCCCTGGCGCGCGAGCTCCGGCGCCGGGGCGCGCGTCGGATCCGGGTCAACACCGACGGCTTGGCGAATCTCGTCCACGAGCGCGACGTCGCGGCCGAGCTCGCGGGCTGTGTGGACGCCGTTTCCGTGAGCCTGAACGCTCCCGATGCGGCCACCTACGACCGGCTGTGCCGCCCCTCCGTTTCCGGGGCGTACGAGGGCGTGCTCGCGTTCGTCCGCTCCGCCGTGGCGCGCCTGCCGGAGGTGACGGCGTCCGTGGTCGCCGTCCCGGGGCTCGACGTGGAGGCGTGCCGCCGGGTGGCTGAAAGCCTCGGTGCACGGTTTCGGGTTCGGGAGTACAACGAGGTGGGGTAGGGGCGGCGGTCAGCGGTCAGCTGTCAGCCAAGGCAAGACCGCGGAGCCTCGCCCATGTCGCCGATTGCCCTGGGGTTGTGCCTTTCGCTCTTGCTGTAGCTGATCGCTGACAGCTGATCGCTCGTCGCTGCTCACCGACAGCCAATCGCTTCCAAGGAGGTCCCATGAGCCGTTCGCCGATCACACGCGAAGGGTTTTCCCGCATCCGAGAAGAGCTCGAGCGACTCAAGCGCGAGGACCGCGTCCACGTGATCAAGGAGATCTCGGCGGCCCGCTCCCACGGCGACATCTCGGAGAACGCCGAGTACCACGCGGCGCGGGAGAAGCAGGGGTGGATCGAGGCCAAGATCCGCGACCTCGAGACCCGCCTCGCCAGCTCGGAGATCATGGAGGTACCCAAGGGCCCGAAGGAAAAGGTCTGCTTCGGCGCGAGGGTCAAGCTCGAGGAACTGGACAGCGGGGACGTGAAGATCTACCAGATCGTCGGCCCCTACGAGTCCGACATCGATCAGGCTCGCATCTCCATCACCTCGCCGCTGGCGCGGGCCATGCTGGGCAAGGGGCCCGGGGACGACGTCGTGGTGCAGGCCCCGGGCAAGACCACCGAGTACGAGATCCTCGAGGTCCTGGAGTGAGGGCTCGTGACCGGGTCCTCGGCACGAAACCCCTGTACCGGCGGGCCGGGAGGAGGGTACGCTGACCGCGTGTCGAAGGCGAGCGCCGCTCCCCTGTGGCCGAGCGAGCCGATCCCGGTGCGCGGGTTTCCCCTCCGCTGGTCCCCACCTCTTTGGACCGCTCCAGCACCGCGCTTTCGAGGCCGTCCTGCCCGAGGCGGGAGCCTCGCTCCTGCACGCGGGAAGGCTTCTCCTTCCCCTCCTGTAACCCGTTCGAGCCGGCGCCGTATCTATGGCGCACCAGAGCCTCCGCCGCCCGAGACGCATCCGCCGTACCTCCCCGGGCGGGAGACCTCGGGGTCCACCTTCTCGAGCCTCGCCGGGCCTCATGAAAACGGGCGCAGGGACCGATCCGTTACTGTCGACGTTTCAGAACGGGCGCAACACGCCCGCCGCCGTGCGGAGGCTCCATGCTTGCGAAGTCGTTGATCCGGCGGGTCGTCCTGGTGATCTCGGCGCTGGTGGTGCCGCTGGCGGCACAGGCCACCCACTTCCCCGACGGCTCCCTCTGCTACGACTGCCACGCGATCAGCAAGCTGAAGATGGTGCCCGGGACGCACCTGATCCGGGCCTCCCAGCGGACGACCGATCTGGGCATCACCCAGGTGTCGCCCACCATGCGCTGCCTCTTCTGCCACGATACGAACGCGGTCAGCGCGGCGTTGACC
>JACRMM010000012.1 GCA_016214985.1 Deltaproteobacteria bacterium
ATAGCACTAGAAACAAAAGGCAATAGCCAAGAATAGTGACTTTACTTCGGACACAAGAAGACGCCCTCCGGATCATTCCCATGGTATTCTCGGGTGCCTCCAGAGTAGGTGCTTCCGAAAGTCCGACAGGCTCCTAGGAACCCCATGACCATCGAATCCGGGGCACGGCCCAACCGCATCCTGGTCGTCGACGACGAAGCCGACATCACGGCTGTGCTCGCCGACATCCTCGCCGAACAGGGGTACGACGTAGAGACCGCCGACGACGGGAAGGCCGCCTGGGACAAGTTCTCGGTCGAGACCTTCGATCTGGTCGTCACGGACCTCAAGATGCCCGAGGTCGGCGGGCTCGAGCTGCTGCGCCGCATCCAGGAGGCGGGCCGCTCGACCCTCGTGATCATCATGACCGGCTTCGCCACCGTGGAGACCGCGATCGAAGCCCTCAAGATCGGAGCCTTCGACTACATCTTGAAGCCGTTCAAGGTGGGGGAGCTCCTCCAGATCGTCGAGCGCGCCTTCGAGCGGCTGCGGCTCCAGGCCGAGAACCTCCAGCTCAAGGAGCAGATCAGCCTGCTCAAGCTCAGTGAAGCCGTGGCCTCGAGCCTCTCCCTGGACGAGGTGCTCTCCCTGGTGGTGGAGGCGGCCATGAAGGAGGTGGACGCCGACGGCGTGGAGCTGCTCTTCCGGCCCCCCGGTTCCGCGGAGTTCAGCCGCCGCCTCGGCGTGGGTGCCCAGGGGCCGTGGCCGCCGACCCTCGCGGATACCGCACGGCTGGAGGCCTGCCTGCGCGACGTATCGCACCTGCAGTTCCGGGGGGCCGCGCTCTCACCGTTCCTGGATCCGCACGGCAACAACGGCATCCGGTGCATGCTGAGCGTTCCGCTCCGGCGCGGCGCCGAGACCCTCGGGGTGCTCAACGCCTACTCCCAACGCCCCCACCAGGGGTTCCTCCCCCGCGAGGAGAAGGCCCTGTTCGTGCTCGGGGACCGCGCGGCCACGAGCCTCGAGCACGCGCTCCTTTACTCCGACATGGAGAACAGCTTCCGCCAGACGATCCAGGGGCTCGCGCTCGCCCTCGACACCAAGGACTCGTACACCCACGGCCACTCCGAGAACGTGACGCGGCTCTGCGAGGCCACCGCGCGCGTCATGGGGCTCGACGAAGCGTTCTGTGGCCTCATCCGGCAAGCCGGCATCCTCCACGACATCGGCAAGATCGGCATCTCGAGCAGCATCCTGAACAAGCCGGGCCGCCTGACGGCCGAGGAGTTCGGGATCATTCGGGACCACCCGCGCATGGGCCGCCGCATCCTGGAGCCCATCTCCTTCCTGAGGGACGTCGTGCCCGTGGTCTACCACCACCATGAACGCTGGGACGGCCAGGGCTACCCCGAGGGCCTGGCGGGAGACGTGATTCCACTGGCCGCTCGGATCATGCAGGTCGCCGACACCTACGACGCCATGACCTCCGACCGGGCGTACCGCAAGGGGCTGCCCCACGAGGCGGCGATCGACGAGCTCCACCGGTGTTCCGGGAGCCAGTTCGACCCTTGCTGCGTGGAGGCCTTTCTCCAGATCTCCGACCTGGGCGGACACGCCCCGTGAGCCCCGGGGCGGTGCGCCGCCTCGCCTCCGGGCTCGGTGCCGGCTTCTCCCCGGTGGCCCCGGGCACCACCGGAACTCTGGTAGCCATCCCCCTGGCCTGGGCTCTGAGCGCGGCTCCGGTGTGGGTGCGCCTCGGCCTCCTCCTGGCCGCCCTGCCCTTCGGCGCCTGGGTGTGCGGCGCGGCGGCCCTCCAGGACAGGGACAAGGACCCCGGTTGGGTGGTCCTGGACGAGATCCTCGGCTTTCTCGTCTCCACGGCGTTCGTGCCCGCCGGGCCGGCCACCTACCTGGCCGCCTTCCTTTTGTTCCGCCTGTTTGATATCATCAAGCCTCCGCCCGCCGGGGGCATCGACCGCCGGCTTTCCGGGGGCTGGGGGATTCTCCTCGACGATGTCTTCGCCGGCCTTTACACCGCGCTTGCGCTGGCCTTGCTGGGTCAGCTCGGCGCCCTGTAGGCGGGTCTCCTCACAAGGCCCCCAAGGCCACAGCATTTCAGGATACGGACGGCGATGGACACTCTCGGCCAGGGGTGCCGGACGGCTTGTCCGGCGCGACCCGTGCGGCGAGCTCCTCGGCGGTCTTCGCGCCCCGGAGGCGAACCGTGATCCCCCCGGAGGAGCGGCTCGCGAAGGCCCTGTCGGGAGGAGACCGGCTTGTGGCCGTCGCCGAGTCGTGCACCGGCGGGCTGATCGCCCACCGCATCACCGAGGTTCCGGGGAGCTCGGCGTACTTCGACCGCGGCGTCGTCGTCTACTCCAACCGGGCCAAGGTAGAGCTCCTGGGCGTTCCCGAGGAGCTCCTCGCCGCGCACGGCGCCGTGTCCGAGGCCTGCGCCCGCGCCATGCTGGAGGGTCTCTTCGCCGTAACCCCGGCTCGGCTGGCCGCGGCGGTGACGGGCATCGCCGGCCCGACCGGGGGCAGCCCGGAGAAGCCGGTCGGCACCGTCTGGCTGGCCTGGGGTTCCCGCGACCGCCGCCGGGTCGAGCACCTGTGGTTCCCGGGGAGCCGCTCCGACGTCAAGCAGGCGTCGGCCCAGGCCGCGCTGGAGCGACTGGCCGTGGCGGCGGAGGACCGGTGAGCGCGATCCGCTGCTTCCTGGCCGCCGACCTCCCCGAGGAGGTGAAGGGCGACCTGGCGAGGCTCCGGCTTCGCCTCGCCTCGCGGCGGGTGGATCTCCGATGGGTCGCGCCGGGGTCCATGCACCTGACGCTCAAGTTTCTGGGAGAGCTCTCGCCCGAGACCTTCGACGCCGTGGCCACGGCCCTGGACCCTCCCCTCGATACGGGGGGGCCGCTGAGGCTCGCGCCGCGGGGGCTCAGCGCGTTCCCGACGCCCCGGCGGGCCCGGGTGCTTTGGGTGGGACTCGAGGGCGACGTGGCCGCGCTGGCGCGCGTTGCGCTGACCCTGGAGGCGAGAGCCGAGGCGGCGGGAGTGCCCCGCGAGGCGCGCCCCTTTCGGCCGCACCTGACCCTGGGGCGGGCGAAGAGCCCGGGCGGCGCCCCTGGCCTGGCCGACGCGCTGGCGGCCGAAGAGGGCTACGCCGGCCCGGCCTTCTCGATCTCGGAGATCGTGCTCTACGAGAGCCGGCTGAGACCCGAGGGCACCCTATACATCCCACGCAAGACCTTACCCCTGACCTGACGCCCAGGAGGCGAACGTCCATGGCTACGGATCGCGACCAGGCAGTGGATCTGGCCATCGTCCAGATCGAGAAGCAGTTCGGCAAGGGCGCCATCATGCGCCTGGGCGAGGGCAACGTTGCCCCCGGGATCGAGTTCCTGTCCACCGGCGCCCTCTCCCTCGACATCGCCCTCGGCATCGGCGGCTTCCCCCGGGGCCGCGTGATCGAGATCTTCGGGCCCGAGTCGTCGGGCAAGACCACCCTAGCCCTGCACGCCGCGGCCGAGGCCCAGAAGGCAGGGGGCGTGGCCGCGTTCGTCGACGCCGAGCATGCCCTCGACGTGAGCTACGCCCGGAAGCTCGGCGTCCGGATCGAGGACCTGCTGGTCTCTCAACCCGACACCGGCGAGCAGGCGCTGGAGATCACCGAGATCCTCGTGCGCAGCGGCGCCGTGGACGTGGTGATCGTCGACTCGGTCGCCGCGCTCGTTCCCCGAGCCGAGATCGAGGGCGAGATGGGCGACAGCCACGTGGGCCTCCAGGCCCGGCTCATGAGCCAGGCTCTCCGCAAGCTCACGGCGACGATCTCCAAGTCGCGAACGCTCGTGATCTTCATCAACCAGATTCGGATGAAGATCGGGGTCATGTTCGGCAACCCCGAGACCACCACGGGCGGCAACGCCCTGAAGTTCTACTCCTCGGTCCGCTTGGACATCCGGCGCGTGGGGGCCCTCAAGGAGGGGGACGAGAACGTCGGCAACCGCACCAGGGTCACGGTCGTGAAGAACAAGGTCGCGCCGCCCTTCCGCAAGGCCGAGTTCGACATCCTCTACGGCGAAGGGATCAGCCGGGTGGGCGACGTGCTTGACCTGGCTGTGGAGAAGAACATCGTGGACAAGCGGGGCGCCTGGTACCTCTACGGCGAAACCCGCATGGGCCAGGGCCGGGAGAACGTCCGCAACTTCCTCAAGGAGAACCGGGATCTACTCGGCGAGATCGAGGCCCGGGTGCTCCAAGCCTGCGGCCTCGGGACGCCGGGGCCGGCGAGTCCGGCCCCATGAAGCCAAACGAGCGCGCCATGGACCTCAACGAGATCCTCAAAGCCGCCACCAAGACCCAGGCCTCCGACATCCACCTGAAGGCCGGCCTGCCGCCGATCTTCCGGCGGGACGACCAGCTGCTTCCCCTCAAGGAGGCCGGCCGGCTGTCACCTGACGCGCTGACCCAGATCGCCCGGGAGATCATGACGCCGGCCCAGCAGGAGACCTTCGAGCGGGACCGTGAGATCGACATGGGCTACGGGGTTCCGGGCCTCGGGCGGTTCCGGCTCAACGTATTCCAACAGAGGGGCACGGTGGGCATGGTCTTCCGGGTGATCCCCATGGAGATCAAGGGGATCGCCGACCTCAACCTCCCGCGCGTGGTCGAGGAGATCGCCATGGAGCCGCGGGGGCTGCTCCTGGTGACCGGGACCACGGGATCCGGGAAGTCCACGACCTTGGCGTCGATGATCGATGCGGTGAACCAGCGGAAGACCTGCCACATCGTGACCATCGAGGACCCGATCGAGTTCCTGCACCGGGACAAGAAGTCGATCATCAACCAGCGCGAGGTCGGTTTCGACACCCTGAGCTTCGCTGGCGCGCTCAAGAGTGCGCTTCGCCAGGACCCGGACGTGATCCTCGTGGGCGAGATGCGCGACTTCGAGACCATCGAGACTGCGCTGGTGGCCGCGGAGACGGGGCACCTCGTGCTGTCGACCCTCCACACCGTCGACGCCGCCGAGACCGTCCACCGGATCATCTCTGTCTTCCCGCCCTACCAGCAGAAGCAGGTCCGCTTGCAGCTGGCCAGCATCCTCAAGGGCATCGTGTCCCAGCGGCTCGTTCCGAAGGCCGACGGCAAGGGCCGGGTGCCGGCCGTCGAGGTCATGGTCGCGACCGCACGCATCCGCGAGTGCATCGAGATTCCCGAGAAGACCAAAGAGATCCGGACGGCCATTTCCGAGGGCTTCACGACCTACGGCATGCAGACCTTCGACCAGTCCCTCATGGGCCTGTTGAAGAAGAACCTCATCACGTACAAGGAAGCGCTCCGGCAGTCGTCGAACCCCGACGACTTCGCCCTGAAGATCTCGGGCATCAGCTCCACGAGCGACACCCGGTGGAACGACTTCGAGAAGGGCAAGGACGAGGTCGACGGGAAGATCGAGAGGTTCTGAAGGCGCCGTCAGCTGTCAGCGATCAGCTTGAAGTCAACAACGTCGCCAGGCGCTCTTGCCTTTGATTCAAGCTGACAGCTGACCGCTGAAAGCTGACCGTAAGGAGTCTCCATGACCGGCACCGAGATCCGCAAGCGCTTCCTGGACTACTTCGCCTCGAAGGGCCACCGGGTGGTGGCGAGCTCACCGCTCATCCCGCACAACGACCCCTCGCTGCTGTTCACGAACGCCGGCATGAATCAGTTCAAAGACGTGTTCACCGGCAAGGAGCGGCGGGAGTACACGCGCGCCGCCACCTGCCAGAAGTGTCTGCGGGTCTCCGGCAAGCACAACGACCTCGAGAACGTGGGGCGCACCGCCCGCCACCACACCTTCTTCGAGATGCTCGGGAACTTCTCTTTCGGCGACTACTTCAAACGCGACGCCATCCGCTACGGCTGGGAGTTCCTCACCGGCGAGCTCGGCCTGCCCGCGGACCGGCTGTGGGTGACGATCTACGAGAAGGACGACGAGGCCCGCGACCTGTGGCTCGCCGAGACCCCGGTGCCCGCCGAGCGGATCGTGCGGTGCGGCGAGAAGGACAACTTCTGGTCCATGGGCGAGACGGGCCCCTGCGGGCCCTGCAGCGAGATCCACCTGGATCACGGGCCCGGCCTCTACCCCTGTCCCGACCCGGAGCACTGCGGGCCCCAGTGCGACTGCGACCGGTTCCTGGAGCTCTGGAACCTGGTGTTCATGCAGTACGACCGCGCCCCGGGCGGGGTGCTGACGCCGCTTCCCAAGCCCTCCATCGACACGGGCATGGGCCTGGAGCGCGTGACGGCCGTGGTGCAGGCGGTCCACTCCAACTTCGAGACCGATCTCATCCTGCCGCTCCTGCGCTTCACCGCCGACTTGGCGGGCGTGCGATACGGCGCCGCCCCGGAGAGCGACGTGAGCCTGCGCGTGATCGGCGATCACATCCGCGCCGCGGTCTTCCTCATCGCCGACGGCGTGCTGCCCTCCAACGAGGGGCGCGGCTACGTGCTGCGGCGGGTGATGCGGCGGGCCATGCGCCACGGAAAGCTCCTGGGCTTCACCGATCCGTTCTTCCACAAGGTGTCGGACGTGGTGGTCGCCATCATGGAGCCCAGCTACCCCGAGCTCGCGGACAAGCGGGCCTACCTCTCGCGGGTGATCCTCCACGAGGAGGAGCGGTTCCTCCGGACCCTGGACCGGGGGCTCCAGATCCTAGAGGACGAGGTGGCGAAGGTTACGGCGGCCAAGGGGCACATCCTTCCGGGCCCGGCGATCTTCCGGCTCTACGACACCTTCGGGTTCCCGGTGGACCTCACCGCCGACATCGTGCGCGACCGGGGCATCGCCCTGGACGAGGCGGGCTTCGAGACCGAGATGGAGGCCCAGCGGGACAAGGCCCGGCAGGCCTGGAAGGGGTCGGGCGAGGAGGCGGTGTCCGACACCTACCGGAAGCTGCGCGACGCGGGCGTGACCACGGTGTTCGCCGGCTACGAGACGCTGACCACGCACTCGCCGGTGTTGGCCCTGCTCCGCGACGGGAAGCCGGTGGACGAGGCACCGGAGGGGGTTCCGGTCGAGGTCGTGCTCCGCGAGACCCCCTTCTACGGCGCGAGCGGCGGGCAACAGGGCGACGCGGGCAGCCTCTCGGGCGACGGCTTCCACGTTCACGTGGAGACGGCCGTCCGGCCGTTCTCCGATCTGATCGTGCTGCGCGGCACCGTGGCCCGGGGCACCCTGCGGTCGGGCGACGCGGCCGAGGCGCGAGTCGAGGCCGGTGCCCGTTTCGCCACGGCCCAGAACCACTCGGCCACCCACCTCCTGCAGGCCGCGCTCCGAGACGTGCTGGGCGACCACGTCAAGCAGGCCGGTTCGCTCGTCTCGCCGGACCGGCTGCGCTTCGACTTCACCCACTATGCCCCGCTGACCGCCGAAGAGCTCCGCCGGGTGGAGTCGCTCGTCAACCGGTGGGTCCAGGAGAACGAGGCGATCGCAGTGACCGAGGAATCCCTGGAGGCGGCCCGCACCCAGGGCGTGACGGCGCTGTTCGGAGAGAAGTACGGCGACACGGTCCGGGTGGTCCGGATGGGTGACGTCTCCGCCGAGCTCTGCGGCGGCACCCACGCGGCCCGCACCGGAGACGTCGGCTTCTTCAAGATCCTCTCCGAGGGCGGCGTAGCCGCCGGCGTCCGCCGCATCGAGGCAGCCACCGGGCTGCGAGCCGCAGCCCACGCCCAGGCCGTCGAGGACCGCCTGCTCCAGGTGGCGGACCTCACCAAGGGCAACGCCGAGGAGGCGCCCGAGCGCGTCCGCAGACTGCTCGAGCGGGTCCGGGAGCTCGAGCGCGAGGTTTCGTCGCTCCGGGGCCAGCTTGCGAGCGGCCAGGCCCGCGACGTGCTCGCCGAGGCGCGGCAGGTCCGGGGCGTGAGGGTCCTGGCCGCTCGGGTGCCGGCCCAGGACCCCAAGGCCCTGAGGGAGTTCGCCGACGGCCTGCGCGACCGCATGGGCTCGGGTGTGCTCGGCCTCGGCGCCGAGGCCGACGGCAAGGCGCTGCTCCTCGTCGCGGTCAGCCCCGACCTCCTCGGTCGCCTCAGGGCGGGCGACCTCATCCGACCCCTTGCCGAGGCGGTGGGGGGCCGCGGCGGCGGCAAACCCGAGCTCGCCCAGGCCGGAGGCGCCGACCCCTCGAAGCTCGACGCCGCGCTGGGGGCCTTCTACGAGACCGTCGAGACAGCCCTGGTCTGAGAGCCGGTGAACCGATCCCCTCCCATCGCCGCGACGGCCGATATGCTTCGCCGAGCTTCGTCGGAAACCCTCGCCGGAGGCCGAACTACGCCTTCGGGTTTCCTCCTTGCTCGGCTCGCATCTCGACCGTCTGGCTCGGTCCGGGGATTGATTCACAGACTCTGAGGATTGACGCCGCGTCCACAGCCGGTACGCTGGCACTCATCCGATCCCTCCTGAGGAGGCACACCATGATCGACTTCATCCGCAAGGCGGCACTGGCCGGCATAGGAGCCCTGACCCTGACCGAAGAAAGAGCCCGCAGGCTCGTCGACGAGCTCGTGGAGCAGGGCCGGATGAGCCGGGAGGAGGGGGAAGGGCTGATGAAGGACATGCTCTCCCGGATGGACACCTCGCGCGCGGAGTGGGAGACGCGCGTGCGGGACATGGTCCAGGAGGGGTTCCGCAAGATGGACCTCGTGCCCCGCAAGGACCTGCACGCACTGCAGGAGCAGGTCCGAATCCTGGAGAAGCGGGTCGCCGAGCTCGAGCAGCGCGAGCGGACGCTGGAGGAGTCGCCGCCGGCCGGGTAGCCGCAGCTTCGCTTCGCCCCCCGACGTAAGAGGGCCCCTCCCGGAAGAGAGGGGCCCTCCTCTTTGCATCCTCAGCGGTCGGAGCGCATCAGAAACTTGTCCGAGCCACCGTGGGGCTGATGGCACACGAGGCAGTCGTTTTGGACCTCGCGCATCTTGGCGCGGTAGTTCTCCTTCACGTGATCCGGCTTGGTCTCGTGGCAGAGGGCGCACACCCGGCTCCCCTTGGTCTTGAGGAAGCGGTCCCCGGCGCTCGCGTGGGCGTGCCCGAGCGTGTGGCACGCGGTGCAGTTGCCCGTGCCCACCGGGCCATGAAGGTACTTCCAGGGCTTACCCTCCGCCGACCTCACCGCCTTCTGGTGGCAGGCAAGGCACAGAGCGTCTCGCGTGCCACGCAGGAGCTTCTCGGTATTCGTGCCGTGGGGGTTGTGGCACCCGGTGCACCGGCTCTGCTCCACCGCGCCGTGGAGCAGGCGGCGGCCCCCGGCGTCCTGGGGGATCGTCTTGACGTGGCAACGCAGGCACAGCTCCTCCTCCGGCCGTTTGAGGAGCGGCTTGAAGTCGCTGATGTGCGGCAGGTGGCAGGTGTAACAGGTCCCCCCCTCCTTGAAGACGCCGTGGACGTTGTCGACACCCCGAAGGAGCGTGCCGTGACACCAGCCGCAGAGCGTCACGGGCTCCTCCAGGAGCAGGCGGGGCCGGGCTCCGAGATGCGGGTTGTGGCAGGCGATACAGTCGATCTGGGAGACGGGTTTGTGGACCTTGTCGGTCTCCTTGATCACGGAGGTGCCCGTGATCTGCCCGTGGCAGCGCAGGCAGTTCTCGCTCCCTCCGTACCGGAGGTCGAGCTTGCCGTCCTTCTCCACGTGGCACGAGGCGCACCCCCCGTTCTTCAGGGGGTAGTGCACCGTGCCCCGGAGCATCGACGGGTAGGTGGAGCTGTGGGGGTCGTGGCACAGGACGCACTGCGCGGCGTCGGGCATCAGGAGCCCGCCGTGGGCAGACTGGAAGTCGGTGTCGCCGAAGCGGTGGCACGCCCCGCAGACCTTCTGGCTCTCCCGCTTGGCCCGAGGGTTGTGGGGGTTGTGGCAGGCAGTGCACCCCTCTTTCAGGGCGTCGTGCGTCCCCCCGGTCGCTCGGCGCCGCTCGGGGTGGCAGCCGAGGCAGCGCTCGGTCGCGCCGGCCGTGAGGAGCCTGGGACGGGTCGACGCGTGGGGCTCGTGACAGCCCAGACACTCGTCGAGCTTCCCCTGGTGCAGCCCTTCCTTCGCCGACTTGTGGCACGCGACGCACAGCGAGGGAACCGCCGCCTTGAGGAGCCGGGGCTGGCCGCCCTGGGGATGCGGGGCGTGGCAGTCGAAGCAGCGCTGCTCTTCCACGGGCGCATGGAACGAGCGAGGGTAGCGCTCGGGCGAAGCGACGTCCTTGTGGCATCTCTTGCAGGGGTCGATCCGTTCACCCCGCATCATCTGGGGGAAGGCCGAGCCGTGCGCGTCATGGCAGATCGTGCAGGATTCGGGCGAGGCACCCTTGTCGTGGGTGTACCCCTTATAGCCCGCCTCCTGGTGGCACGGCGTGCAGGACGCTCCGGAGGAGCGCAGGAGCTTTCCCTCGAAGGAGGCGTGGGCCTCGTGGCAGCGCAGGCATGCGGGCGTCACGGACTCGGTGTGCTTGTTCTTCTTGATGACCGCGCGGTCCGCCTCGGTGCCGACGCGGTGGCACGACAGGCACAACTCGGGCACCTTCTGCTTCAGGACGACCTCGCCTCGAGCGAAGGTATGGCACTGACTGCACGACTCGACCTTCTTGCCGTGGGGCAGCGGCCGGCGAAATACGCCGTCTCGGGTCTCGACGGCCCCCGGGCGGTAGAGCAGCGGCAGCACTGTGTTGGAGACCACGACGTTGTTTCGCCCGGGGGTCAGCGTGAGGGAGCCGGAGAAGATCTTCCCTCGGAACAGGAAGAGCGGCTCGCGCTGGGGCTGGGCCGAGCCATCGACCCCCATCACCTTCGCCTCGAGCGAGGTTCGAGGCGAACCGGTCACGTAGCCGTACAGGGGTACCGGCGACTCGGTGACGAGCGAGTTGGGGGGCGGGTAGATCCAGATGACCTCGTCGGCCGCTGCGACCCGGCAGCGGCAGGCGACGAGCCCCAGGAGCGTGAGCGCAGCGAGCACGGTCGTCATGCGGGAAACCATCGGGCCTCCGTCCGTGCCCTCGGGTCCCCCCGCGCGGCTTCGGACCGACGCGAGACCCCGGGGGCAAGCGCGCGTACTGTACCGGAAGCCCTAGGGGCGATTCAAGAACGGTAGCGTGCCGACAACCTCCCTCTGCCGCGGACGAACCATCACGGCCACGAGCCGCGCCACGTCGGTCTCGGCCTACCAACCCAACGCGCGCACGAAGCAGCCCCCGCCGCCCCCGCCACCGCCCCCTCCTCCGGATGAGGAGAGGTGCTTTTCGGCGTAGGGCTCAGCCGGCGGCGTCGGCGTCGACACCGCAGCCTTCGCGATGCCCGACGCGGACGAGGCGGGGCCCTCTTCCCCGGCGGAGCCGTAGGCGAAGACCTCGACGTCGTACGTGGCGTTCCCCTCGAGGCCTCGAAGCTCGGCACGGGTGATCGGACCGAAGAGGGTGCGGGAGTCGAAGACGGCATCGGTCTGTCTCTTCCACCGGACGACGGTGCCGGCCGCGGGCCCTCCCGAGGTCGGTGCCGACCACGCCACGTCGAGCCCGCCGGCGGCGAGGGGCCTCGTCACCGAGAGGTCCCCCACGGCCCCGGGTGGGTCCTGCGCGGGTCCGGACGCAACGGCCGTGGTGTACCCGTTCGGGGGGGGAGGTGGCGGCGCCAGGCCGGCGGGCGGCAGCTGCGGCGTCAGATAGGACGGAGCGACCCACAAGGTCGCGCCGGCCTCGAAGGCCGCCAAGGCCAGCGAGGGCGCGCCGACCGGGCTCTCCTCCCCCAGCACCACCGTGTAGCCGGCCGGCCGCTGCACGGCGAAGGAGAGGCCCCAGGAAGTGGCCGGGGCGCCCGCCAGGTTCACGGTCACGCCAGCCCCGGTCCCGGCCGTGCTCGCCAGGTACTGGGCTCCCAGGTAGAGAGGCACGGACGGGCTCGAGGCCGCGGTCGTCAGGGAGGTCGCCCGGATCGGAACGGCCCCGTAGGCCGCGCCCTCCCGGTAGTCCATCGTGGCGTTGGCCCCGGCGAAACCCAGGTACATGTTGCCCACGCCAGAGAACCCGCTATCCACCGCGAAGCGATTCAGGGCCCCGCCGCTCACGCCCGGCCCCACCGAGCCATCGAAGAGGATGCGCCGGCCGCCCGCGATGAGGTTCCACACGTCCTTCAGCCGCGCCGCGCCTCCCAGGTGCTCGGAGAGGTACTTAGCGAAGATCACGTTCCCATACGCCTTTGAGGTGTAATCGCTATTGCCCGGGAGGTTCAGCGTAGCGAGGCCCGTAGCCGCGAGGCTCGCCCAGCCCCGGAGACCCGGGAAGTACTGGTAGTAGTCGTTCACCCGGTCGAAGACCTCGTCCTCCATCCACGTCGCGCTGGCCTCGAGCCACCAGTCGTCCTGGGGCGAGCTCCAGGCAGTGGGTAGCGGCATTAGGAACTGCAGGACGTGGTGGAACTCGTGGGCCGCGGTCACCTTCATGGCGCCGGGGATCTTCCCGTCCGGGTCTTCGTTGGGCGGGACGAAGCTCAGGTCGTTGTTCACGACCACGGTGACGGGACCGTCGTAGGTGATTGCGTAGAAGTCTGGGCCTATGTCGTCCACCGCGGTGCCGGCGGCCGAGTTGCCGAGGTACACCGGGATGTACTGCCCCGCGAGGGCGGTCACCGTGTAACCCCGGTCGACCACCTCCGCCTGGTAGGAGGCCTCGAAGTAGCGCGCCCACTGGTCCACGACGTCCGGGACGCCGTTGCCGTCTGCGTCGGTGGGGTGGCCCGGGTTGCTGCCGTTGACGTCGGTGAGGTCTGCTCCCCACTCGATCGAGAAGTTCTTTGTGAGGATCCAGTTCGGCAGCTGATGGGTGACGGTCTTCCCCGCCGCGCGCTCGGCCCGCGCCGCCGGCCGGAGAACCGACAGCAGTTCCTCGACCTCCGCCCGGTCCGCTTCGGGGAGCTCCGCCAGGTCCGCCCGCAGCCCCCTCAGCACGGTCGTGCCGCACCGCTGGCGCCAGGGCTCCGCCGCCCCGGCCTCGACGCGGCCCGCCGCCCCCTCCGGCCGGTCCGCGCGAAACTCCGCGGGAAGGCGGTCGGGCGCCTTCAGGGCGAAGAGCCGGTAGAGCGCGGCGTGGGCCGCGTTGATCCGGCCTTCGTCCAGCGCCGTGGCGAGCCGGGCGTCGAAGTCCGGCGCCGGAGCCGGTCGGAAGGTGACCGGGGAGGCACCCAGGAGCAGCGCGAGCGCGACGAGGCAAGCGCCGCGGAGAAGAGTTCTCATGGTTGTTCACCCTTGGGATAGAGGTAGGGCCGAAGGGCGGCGCGGGTCTCGGGCCGCAGCGTCCGGTACCGGTCGCGCGCCGACCGCAGGATGGTCGTGCCGTCTCGGATCGGGAGCGCTCCGCGGAACTGCGGCGGGAGTTGCTCGTCGCCGACGACCGCGAACACCCGGTAGAGGGTCGCCGTGTCTTCGTCGATCTCCCCCTTCTGCAGGGCGTCGGCGATGAGCTCCAGCGAGTTTCGGTCGGCGACAGGCGCCGCGGACACCGCGGCGTCGCCCCTCGGCGGAGCCGGAACCCGGGCGGCGCACGCCAGAAAGGGAACCAGCACGAGCGGGAGCAGCGTAGTCCTCACGGGAGCCTCCCAGCATCTCGGCGCCGCCCGCGCGGCGCTTCCTGAGACCAAGCTAACCGGGGGCCGCGTCCAGCACAAGGGAATTGCCCACCGCTCAATTTCCCGGCGCAATCTGCCGATCCGTGGGCAGCAGGCCACGACCGGAGCAACGACGTGACGAGCGACCCCGACCCCACCACCTCGGACCGAACGACGGCCGGCCCTTCCCGGAGCCCGGAGGAGGCGTTCGCCGCCTACAATCGGCACCGGCGTCTCCGGCTCGAGGCCCAGGCCGGCGAGAAAGGCCGGGAGGCCCTTCGGTTGCTTCCCTTCCTGCTCCACCTCAACCAGCCCGGCCTTCCCGGATACGTGGACGACGCCGCGTGCCCGGTGGGGATCCCCGACTACTCGCCGGGCCATGGCGACCTCGCCCTGGCTCGGCGCCTGTTCCCCAAGGCCGCGCCCCGCCGCGTCGGGATCCTTCGGCCCTTCGTGGAGCTCGTCGCCGTCATGGGCAGCGTAGGGACCATCGGGTTCTCGGGCGAGTCGGACCTCGACATCTGGGTCTGCCACGGGCGCCGTTCGGCCTCGGGGGTAGCGCTGTTCCGAGAAAAGGTGTCAGCGATCGAGGCGTGGATGAACGCCTGGTCCGGGCAGGAGGTGCACCTGTTCCTCCAGGAGGCGGGGCGCATCCGGGCCAACGACTTCGGCGAAGCCGATCTCGAGGGGTGCGGCTCGGCCATGGGGGCACTCCTCAAGGAGGAGTTCTACCGCACTGGCATCCTGCTCGCCGGGAGGATCCCCCTCTGGTGGCTCGTCTCCGCCGGTTCGGGGCCCGAAGGGTACGACCGGCGGCGGGCACTGGCTGGAGCGGGATCGGAGCTGGCCAGTGGCGCCTGCGTGGACCTGGGGCCCGTGGCCCGCGTGCCGCTGGGCGAGCTCTTCGGTGCCGCCATCTGGCAGATCGTCAAGAGCTGGAAGTCGCCGTTCAAGTCAGCGCTCAAGATGGGGCTCCTGGAAAAGGCCGTGCGGACGGGCGACGCGGCCGACCCTCTCTGCGAGATCCTCAAGAGCCGGGTTCACGACGGTGCTCGGCCCGACCCGTACCGTCTTCTCTTCGACGAGGTGCTCGCCTACTACCGGGACCACGGCGACGCCGAGACCGAGGACCTGCTGGCGCGCTGCTTCTACCTCAAGACCGGCCTTCGGCTCGACTCCGAATCCGTGGGCACGCCCGTCTCCGGGGGCAGCGACGAGGCGGTGCTGAGCGAGTACGTGCGATCCTGGGGATGGGGCCCCCGGCGGGTCCGCCACCTCAACCAGTTCGCCGAGTGGAAGTTCGAGTGGGTGCAGGCGCTCGCCAAGGAGATCGACCGGTACTTCCTGCGCACCTATCAGAGGATCCGGGCCGCCCTGGACGCGAGCGGCGAGAGTCAGCGCATCACGGACCGAGACCTCACGATCCTTGGCCGAAAGCTCCAGACCGCCTACCGGCGCGCACCGCACAAGGTGGAGACGCTCCACTTGGTCGGCCGGGGCGTGGCCGAGGCGACCTTGACGCTGTTCCAGGAGGTACTGCCCACGGGCGAGGCACCGTGGTCGCTCTTCCGGGGGGTTGTGAGCGTCTTCAACGTCGAGGAGAGGAGGGGCGACCTTCTCCGATCTTCACCGGATCCCCTGGAACTGCTCGTGTGGGCCGCGCAGAACGGGATCTTCGGCCTTCAGACGCGGGTCGCGTCCAAGGGCGCGGAGCAGGACATCCCGTCGGCCGACCTTGAGGGCGCCGCCCAGCTGCTGGCGGCCCACGTGACCCAGAACCAGCGGGAGCCGCCCCACCTGGACGCCCTGCTGGAGAAGCCCCGGCCCACGCGACTGCTGATCGTCCCGAACCTCGGCCAGGACGACGAGGAGATCGCGAGCCTGGGCGCGGTTTGGACCACAACCTGGGGCGAGACGTTCTACCGCCGGTGGGAGGGGGTCGAGACGTTTCGAAGCTTCACGGAGGACCTCCTGCTCCCCTACCTCCGCGAGAGTCCGGATCCCAGTCGAGTGCAGGTCTGGGTTCCGGCACGTCGGATGGGGAGCCCCCGTGGCCCCCACTCCCGGCTGCAGCGGGAGATCCCCGCCCTGGTATCGTACCTGGGGAGCGGCGACTTTCCTGAAGACCTGAGGCGCCGCCAGGTGGGACCGGCCGTGGGGGCATACTTCGTCCTCGACCGGTCCGGCGGCGCGTCCGCGGTGTACAAGGGACTTCGCGGGCGAGAACCGCTCCTGCGTTACCTCTCCGGGGTGGGCCCGTACCGGCGGGTCGAGACCCGCGTCGAGAGCCACCCCGGCGATCTGGCCATCCTCAAGACCGTGACCGAGGTGGCGACCGAAGGACTCGTGGATGTCTTCGTGCTTCGGGAGACGGAGCGCGAAACCCTCTTCGTGGTCGACGAGATCGGCAACCTCTCCTACTTCGTCCACCCGCTGGAGGGGCCGCCCTACGCGCTGGCCAAGCTTCTGCTCTTCCTAGAGCGGACCCTGCCCGACGTGGCGCACCAGACCGGAACACCACTCGCTGCCCCCACCCTGGACGACGCCGTGCGGATCCACACCCTGATCTTCGATGGGACCTGCCGCGCCCTCACCTCGACGTTCGAGCAGATCCACCGCGCCCGCTCCCTGGGCCTCAACCCGAAGGGCTTGACGATCGAGCGCCTGTCCGGACGAACCAGCGGGTACGTGGTCACCTGGGGGGGGCAGACGCTCCGGAGCGGGGACGTGGACAACCCCCTGGAGGAACTGCGGCAGCGGATCCGCGAAGAACGCGTCTCCGGGCTGGACTACGGGATCTTCGTCACCCGGCTGTTTCTCGACGAGCGCTTCGTCGCCGAGCACTGCGGCCCGTTCGTCACCACAGGCCACTACCTCTTCTACAAGAAGGCGATCGAGCAAAGGCTCGGGGGGTAGCCTCCCAGCGAGGCTACTCGTCCGCAAACACCAGGCACGTGTTCCGCAGCTTCTCCCGGCCCTCGGCCACGATCTCCTCCTCGGTCAGGCGCTCCTTGAGCTCACCCCAGTAGTCGAGCGAGTTCCCGATCAGGATCATCGACACGAGCCGGATCGCGTCGGCCAGCAGCTCGACCATGTGGGCGCAGCCCCGCGGGCCGCCGACCCGCCGCTGGATCTCCTTCATGACGCCGCGATCGATGGGCACACCGGCCAGGGAGGGGATCGCGTCGACGCCTTTGAGGCAACGGCTCAGCGGCACCTTGCTCATGGACCCCTTGGCCAACTCGATGGTGCGGTCGGTGACGCGGATCCGAAGCTCCAGGTGAAGCGAGTGCTCCAGGTCCAGGAGAGAGCTCGTCACGACGATGTGGTCGTCGTCGATCTTCTTGACATTCGAGTGCACGCTGCGCTGAAAGATGTCCATGGCGGGTCAGAACGACGGAGGGGTGATGACCCAGAGGGCCCTCATGGTGCCGGTTCCCAGGTTTCGCCAGCGGTGTGGGAGCGACGAACTGAAGTAGATGCAGTCCCCGGCCTCCAGCACGTGTTCCTTGCCCGCGATCTGGAAGTGGAGCGTTCCCTCCAGGACCGTGCCGAACTCCTCCCCCTCGTGGGCATACTCCCCTTCGCTCTCGCCGCCTGGAAGCAACGAGAAGAAGAGGGGCTCCATCTTGCGGTTCGCCACCCGGGAGGAGACGAACTCGAAGATGACCTTGTCCTTGATTCCCTCCAGGGGGCGGCGCTCGGCCTTCCTCTGGATATAGACCTGTTCCCCGCGGTCCTCGTCGAAGAGCTCGCCGATGCTGACGCCCAGGGCGGCCGTGATCTTCTTCAGGCTCGCGATCGACGGGGAGTTCTTCCCGTTCTCGATCTGCGACAAAAAGCTTTTGGAAAACCCACTCAACTTCGCCAGATCCTCGAGACTGTGGCCCCGGTCCTTCCGGATGGCCTTGAGCTGCTCTCCGAGCATATTACCCCTCCAACCGTGGTTTGATTGATCAGACGGTTCTTTGTAAACCCGGAGCGCCCACGCGTCAACACACAATTCACCACCCTGGGCAAAGATCTTGACCGCGTGGAGGGGTGGGCCGCCTTCCTCCGGTGAGGGCTCATCGCCCAGTCGGAAGGAACGAGTGGGTTCTTCACCAACCGGGTTCTCGGTCGCAGCCCCGGGCCCGTCCGGCACCCCCGGCGCCCCGTGGTTACGCACAACACCCGGGAGTTCACGCGGATTCCGGGGCTCGCCCTCGAAGACTGGCAGACGTAAGGGCCGGCGAGGCAGCTCTCCCCAGGTGAGCACTCGCCGGCCCACAAACACTCGGCATGGCCGACTCCTCTTCCTTGGGTTCTCGCACATCGCCAGGGCAGAGCACTCTGCCGGCGACTCTCCGAACCGCTGAACTTCCCTCCCCTCGCACCTCTCATGAGAATCTAGACGCAGCTCCACCAGAAGGTCTGTTTCCGCTTGGGCACACCAAGCCAGGAGTCCAGGGGCACTCGCAAGGCATCGAGAAGCGGGCCAATCTGCCCGGCCGTCACTTGGACGAGGTCGATGTCCTCAGAGTTCGGGGCGAGACGGGGGTGCGCAGGACGGTTCGGAGGCCGGGGAAGGGCGGGGCGAGAGGGGAAGTGGGCGTGAGTGACTCAGCCCGTCAGGACCTGTATGCCGAGGGCAAGGGCCGCCTTCGTCTGCTGATCATCGAACCCCAGGAAGCGGAAGCTCGCGCGGGAGCCGACGCCCTCCCGGACAGCCTCGGCGGCAGCAAGGTGGATACTGTCGTAGCCTCGAAGGCCGAAACGCTCGGCCAGGTCGGCAGCGCGGCGGACCGGCATCTCGGTTACCTCGACCACACGAAACCGCTCCCAGGCTTCCTCGAACTCTTCTTTGTGGAGCGCCAGACCCTCGGGGGTCTCGCGCTTCACTCGAAGAGCCTTCGCCAGCGCTGCCCGGACTCGGCATACGCGATGAGAGGAGAGCAACAAGCCGCCGCCTCGGCCACCGCCGCGCGAACGATGCCGGCATACGGCTCGTCCACGTAGAGTTTCACGATGGCGGACGAGTCGAGGTAGAGGATCACTCCCGATCCTCCGCCACGATCTCGGGGTCGTCAGAACCCCGCTTCGGCTAACGAATGGCAGGTGGAGGAGTTCTGCGTTGATGGGGGTGAGTCAGACTGCACGTGACCGCAACGGGGGAGGCCTCGACACATTCAGGATTGAGCCGCTGCTGGGGGTGACCGCTCTGGAATCGGTCGGCATCGTGGTGGACCCGGCGAACAAGACCCTCAAGCGCCTCCTCGCCGTTCCCCTGAAGTAGGCGATTCGTCCTCCACGAGACCGGCTGTTCCCCCGCGACCGTGGGGATGGAGCGCTCCCTCTCGCCGTCTCCCCGCGAAAAGTGACGCGCACCGGGTTGCCTCAACCCCGAGGCCAGCTTATCTTTGCCGCCCGCACATCTCCCGAGAAGGCCACTCGCTGACAGAGGAACCCGCCATGACCACGGAGACCCGGCAGTTCAAGACCGAAGTGAACAAGCTCCTCGAGCTCATGATCCACTCCCTTTACTCCCACAAGGAGATCTTCCTGCGGGAGCTGATCTCCAACGCCTCCGACGCCCTCGACAAGGGCCGGTACGAGGCGCTCACTGACGAGGCGCTCCACGAGGGGGAGGGCGAGGGGAAGATCCAGCTGATCCCGGACAAAGAAGCCGGCACGCTCACGGTGCGGGACAACGGGATCGGGATGACCCGCGAGGAGATCGTCGAGGCCCTGGGCACCATCGCCCACTCGGGCACCAAGGAGTTCCTGAAGCTCCTGGAGAGCCGCCAGGCCAAGGACAACCCGGAGCTGATCGGGCAGTTCGGCGTGGGCTTTTACTCCTCCTTCATGGTGGCCGACGAGGTCACAGTGCTCAGCCGCCGGGCTGGCTCGGACCCGGGAGCTGCGGTCCGGTGGCAGTCCACGGCCGACGGAACCTTCACCGTCGAGGACGCGGTGAAGGACACCAAGGGCACCGACGTCATCCTCACCCTCAAGCAGGACGAGCGCGCCTACCTGGACGAGTGGGAGCTTCGGAACATCGTGAAGAAGTACTCGGACTTCATTGAGTACCCGGTGGCCATGGCCGTCACCCGCACGCAGCCGGGCACCGACGGCGACAAGAAGGGCATCGAGGTGACCACGGAGGAGACCCTGAACTCCCGCAAGGCTTTGTGGCTGAAACCCAAGGCCGAGGTCACCGAGGAGGAGTACCGCGAGTTCTACCGGCACGTCTCCCACGATTTCGGCGACTTCGCCAAGGTGATCCACTACCGCGCCGAGGGCACGACCGAGTTCTCCTCGCTTCTCTACGTGCCCAAGACCGCGCCGTGGAACCTCTTCTACAAGGACTTCAAGGTCGGCCCGATGCTCTACGTGCGGCGGGTGCAGATCACCGACCACTGCGAGGACCTGCTGCCGCCCTACCTGCGGTTCATCAAGGGCGTGGTGGAGTCCTCGGACCTGCCCCTGAACGTGTCGCGCGAGATCCTCCAGAACAACAAGATGGTCGAGGTCATCCGCAAGAGCGCCACGAAGAAGGTGCTCGACGCCCTGGCCGAGATGAAGACCGACGATCCCGACGCGTACGGAGAGTTCTACCGGCAGTTCGGCCGGGTCCTGAAGGAGGGCCTCCACTTCGATTTCGAGCGTCGCGAGCAGATCGCCGACCTGCTGCTCTTCGCGTCGACCGCCACCGAGGAGGGCAAGACCACCACGCTGGCCGACTACGTGGGCCGCATGCCCGAGGCCCAGAAGGAGATCTACTACCTCACCGGCGCGTCCCTGGCCGAGGCCGCCGCCTCGCCGTACCTCGAGGCGTTTCGCGACATGGGCTACGAGGTGCTCCTCATGACCGACGAGATCGACGACCTCCTGGTCTCGAATCTCGGGCAGTACCGGGAGAAACCCTTCCAGTCGGTGCTCAAGGGGGACCTCGACCTCGGCGGGGAGAAGCGCAGCGAGCAGAAGGAGGCCTACGGGAAGCTCCTCGACCTGATCAAGGACCGCCTCGGCAACGAGGTGGCGGAGGTGCGCGTCTCGGGGCGGCTCAAGGACTCGGCCGTGTGCCTCGTGCGGGCCGAGGGCGACATGGACCCGCAGATGGAGAAGATGCTCAAGGCCCTGGGGCAGGAGGTGCCGGCGCGCAAGCGAGCCTTGGAGATCAACCCCGACCACGCGCTCCTGAAAGCCATGAGCGCTCGCTTCGAGCGGAACCGCGACGACCCGTTGCTCGGCGAGTACAGCCAACTCCTCTTCGACCAGGCGCTGCTCCTCGAGGGCGGCCGACCCAAGGATCCGGTAGCCTTCGCCAAGGCCGTGGCCCGGCTCATGGCCGAGCGGGCGTCCGAAGGCATCGCGGTGGACTAGCGCGCCCCCGGGCGCGTTGGCACCGGGCATCCCACGGGGCACGCCGAACGCGTGCCCCGTTCTCGTTTCCGGATCCGGGCGCGAACCCTCAAGCCACTCCCCGAACGAGCCGAAAAGAGCAACGCATCTGTCCACCGCCCTCCGCGATCGAAAGGAACGGCCCATGCGCACCGCTCTCGTCGTCGGGCTCGGCCTCGCCGTCCTGTCCTTATGCACAGTCCCGGCCCGAGCCGAGCAGACCCTGACCATTCCCGGCACCGGTGCCAGCCAGGTGATGCTGCGGGCCCTGGGGGAGGCGTTCTCCAAGCAGCGGCCGGACCTCAAGGTCGACGTCCCCGACAGCACCGGCTCCGGAGGCGGAATCAAGGCGGTCGGGGAGGGGAAGGCCGAGCTCGGCCGCGTGGCGCGGAAGATCAAGGAGAAAGAGAAGGGGCTCGGCCTCACCTATCTGCCCTTCGCGCGGGTGCCGGTGGTGTTCGCGGCGCACCCGTCGGTGAAGCTCAAGGGTCTCACGGCCGCCCAGTCCGCGGCGATCTTCACCGGCCAGGTGACGAGCTGGAAGGAGCTCGGCGGGCCCGACAAGAAGATCCGGGTCGTCACCCGGGCGGAGGGAGACAGCACGCTCGACGCACTTCGCGCCAACCTCAAGGAGTGGGCCGACCTCAAGGTCACACCGCTGTCCAAGGCCACCGACACCGACGGGGAGAACGCCGACGTCCTCGCAGCCACAGACGGTGGGGCGGGGTACTCCGTCTTCGACCTGGCCGCGAAGAAGGGCCTGACGGTCTTTACCCTGGACGGCCTCACGGCCACGAACGCGGCGTACCCGGTGCAGATGGTGTTCGGCCTCGTCTACAAGCCCGAGAAACTCCAGGGCGCGGCCAAGGAGTTCGTCGACTTCCTCTTCACCCCCGCCGCGGCCAAGATCATCCAGGGGCACGGCGCGGACCCCCTGCGTCGGTAGGAAGGATCCAGTGCGCCTTACCTGGGCAGAGGTGAGCCAGAAGTGGGGGCTGGCGGGGCGGCTCGTCGTTCCGGTCGTGCTCCTCTTCGTCGCCTTCACCGCCGCGCTCGGTTTCTGGGTCTCCCACCTGAGCCGCAGCGTGTTCCTCCAGCAGGCCGAGGAGCACGCGGTCAGCGTGGATGCGGCCGCGCGCGCCCGGCTGGAAGCGGAGTGGGCCCTCTCGGCCGAGCTCCTGGGAAACCCGGCCCTCCAGCAGCGTCTCTTGCCCCTGATCCAGGCGGGCAACATCGACGCCCTCGAGAGGGCGCTGCGAACGCTTCCGGCGGCCAGCCGGGTAAGCTTCGTCAACCTCTACGACCCGACGGGGGCCCTGCTGGCCTCGTCAGGTGAGCTCTCCTCGAAGGACGAGCCCGGTTCTCTCCACGCCGTGGCCCAGGCAGCGCTGGCGCGGCGCGAGGGATCGATCTCCCTGGTCAACCTGCCGACCGAAGCGCTCGCCTTCCAGGGCCTCGCGGAAACCCGCTGTCGCGGACCGGGCGGCAGCGCCGTGGGGGTCATGATCGGAACCCCCCTGACCGACGACTTCGGAGAACCCCTGGGTCTTCTCCTGGGCTGTCGGCTCCTCAACGGCGACCAGGCCCTGGTGCGCGAGATCGGCACGATCGTCGGCGCCGATGTGACTCTGCTTCACGGGCCGACCCGCGTGGCCACGACCCTCCCGGGACCCCGCGGCGGGCCCGCCACAGATCAGGCCGCGCCGGCCGAAGTGCCCGAGGGCCTGCAGCGAGGAGCCAAGACGGTCTCGCTCCTCGAGACCTCGGCAGGCCGCACCTTCGCCTCCGCCTACCGGCGGCTCCCGGTGCAGGGGGCCGGCGCACCGCTGGCCCTCGGCATCTCGGTGCCGGTCTCCGACTTCCTCCGGCGCGCCGACCAGATCCAAGTCAGCGTGTTTGTCGCGGGCCTGCTGGCGCTGCTCGCGTTCTCGGCGCTCCTGACGATCACGGTCCGCCGCTCGCTCCGGCCCGTCCCCGTGCTGCTCGAGCACATGCGCGCCGTGGCCGGAGGGGACCTGGCCGGCGTGTGCGACGTCCGCACGCGGGACGAGCTCGAGATGCTCTCGTCGGGCATCAATGAGACGGTCCTCGGACTCCGGGACCTCCTGGCTGGGGTCACGCAAGCCTTTCGGCAGGTCGAGGAGGTCGCCGAGTCGGTTCGGGCTGCCGCAGGCCACCTGGCGGAGGGGGCGGCGAGCGAGGCGACGGTCCTCGGTTCCCTGGACCGCACCGCGCGCCAGCTCTCCGGGGTGGTGGACGTCGTCGGCTCCGAGGCCCGGGAGCTCCAAACCGCCGCGGCCGAGAACCTCGAGGCGCTCCGCGACCTCTCCCGATCGGTGGACGAGTCAGCGGCCCACTCCGCAGACCTCGTCGACGCTTCCGGCGAGACGGAGCTCGCGGTCCAGGAGATGTCGTCCTCGGTGTCCGAGACCGCCACGAACGTCTCCTCCCTCTCCGATCTCCTCGGCCGAAGCGCGACGGCCATGGGCCAGATCGACGCCTCGATCTCCCAGGTGCGCGAGCTCACAGCCCGAAGCCGAGAGGTCGCGCGGTCGCTGGCCACTGAAGCCGATCAGCGCGGCCGGTCGGCCATGGACACGGCCGCGGCCCGAATGGCCGCGGCCCGAACCCTCGTGGAGACGTTGGGCGCTACCGTTCAGACCGTGGGCACCCGATCGACGGAAATCGGCCAGATCGTCACCCTGATCTCCGAGGTGGCAGGGCGGACAAAGCTGCTCGCCCTGAACGCCGCGATCCTGGCGGCTCAGGCCGGCGAGCAGGGCCTCGGGTTCTCGGTCGTCGCGGCGAACATCCGGGAGCTCTCCGACCGGACAAACGCGTCGACGAGAGCCATCGCGGGCTTGATTCAGGGGATCCAGCGGGAGATCGGCCGGGCGGTCGAGGAGGCGGACCGGGGGACCGCAGCCGTCACCGAGAGCTCCGACGCCGTCGCGCAGGTGGCGCAGGCGCTCGACAGCATCCTGGCCGATGCGGCGTCGGCCCGGGACCTGGCAGAACGGATCGCGGCCGAGACGGATCACCAGGCCGAGAGCAGCTCGGAGGTCGCGTCGTCGATCCTGAACCTCGCCTCCATGGGCCAGCAGCTCGCGGCGGCGACGCAGGAGCAGGAGGCCACGGCCGGCCAGATCCTCGTCGTCACCCAGAAGATGGGCGAAGGCGCGCAGAGCGTGAGGGACGCGGCCCAGGACCAGGCCGCACGCCTCCTCTCCGTGACGGGCAAGGTGCAGGGCACGGCCGACGCGGCCGACCGGCTCCTGCACAGCGCCGAGCAGACGACCCGCGCTGCGTCGGTGCTCTCCGAAGCAGTCGACGTGATCGGGCGCGTGCTCGGCGAGAATCGGGAGCGGATCGGCTCCCTGAACTCCTCGGTCGGCGCCCTGTCCGATCAGGCAGATCGGGTGCGGGAACGCCTGTCGCGCTTCGAGCTGGGGCCGGGGGCTTAGCGCAGCACCGACACCTCCACAGATTTCGCGGATTCCACAGATTTCGACAAAGCAAGACCACGGCAGAGAGCGCTTCTGCGGATCTACGCAATCGGAGTACTCCGTGGATTACCCGTTCACCGCGCCGTTTCCCGGGGGAGAACCTGCTTGTCCGGGGACTCCTTCGCGAGCTCGACGACCCCGCCGCGCCCGAATCGGTTGACCTTCAGCCCACCGGGCATGCGGGGAAACTCTTTGAGGAGGAGCAGCTCGTCGAAACGCTTGTAGGGCGCCACCTTCCCCTCCACGAAGGCGCGGGCCTCGGCGAGCGTGAGGGGCTCCTCCTCGTCCACGAGCTTCACGCACGCGCAGATGGACTCGCCGAGAATCGGGTTCGGGGTCCCCACCACGCACACCTCGGCCACCTTCGGATGCGCCACGAGAAGCGACTCGAGCTCCGAAGGGATGATCTTCAGGCCCCCGCGGTTGATCCACTCTTTCAGGCGGCCCAGGATCCGAAAGCAGCCGTTCTCGTCCCGGGCGACCAAGTCCCCGGTTCGAAGCCACCCGTCCCGGATCTGCAGACCCGTCTCCTCCGGGTTCTTCCAGTACCCTTCGGTGACGTGCCAGCCCCACAGGAGGAGCTCCCCGGGCTCCCGGGGCTTCTTTTCGGCGCCCGTCACCGGGTCGGCGACCTTGGCAGCCGTTCCCTCCAGGGGATACCCGATGTAGACCTCCCGCACCTCCAGCGGTGAGCGGTACGGAAGGATGATGGAGAGGCCCGGGCCGACCTCCGAGGACCCGAGGAACGAAGAGATGTAGATGCCCATCTCGTCCTGGACCCGCGTGATCAGCTGAGCCGGCGCGATCTGGCCGGCGATCAGCCCGGCCCGGACACTCGAAAGGTCGTACTCCCGGCGCTTCGGGTGCGCGAGCTCCATCAAGTAATGGGCCGGAGCGGCGAGCTGCAGGGTCACCCGCTC
The DNA here is from genome assembly GCA_016214985.1 of Deltaproteobacteria bacterium. GTDB lineage: Bacteria > Desulfobacterota > Deferrisomatia > Deferrisomatales > JACRMM01 > JACRMM01. Next base: position 25,401 of record JACRMM010000012.1, read on the forward strand.
CCGTTCCATCAGCGCGAAGGCCCGCTCGGCCGAGAAGTGATCGAGGACGACGAGCGTCGCCCCCAGCAGGAAGGGCTGCACCAGAAGGGAGCCGCAGCCGTAGGAGTGCGCCATGGGCAGCAGGCCGATGAACACGTCCTCCTGCGTGGCGTCCACGCCCAGCGAGTACGACCACCCCGCGCGCACGACCTGGGATTGGAGGATCACGGCCCCCTTGGACCGCCCCGTGGTCCCCGACGTGTAGATGATCATGGAGAGCTCGTCGGGCCCGACCTCGGCAGCCCTCGCGAGGTCGGCCGGCCGGCCCGACAGGTCGGCCAGGCGACGAACCCGGGGGTCGGGCGAGACGAAGTCCGGACGATCCGTCACGGCCACAATCGCCTGCAGCGCGGGCAGATCGTCCAGCCCAGCGACCGCTGCGAGGAAGTCGAAGCCCTGCCACTCCTCGAACAGGAAGACCGCCTTGGCCCCGGAGTTCTCCAGGATGAAGCGCGCCTCCGTCTCCCGGTAGCTCGGGTTGAGCCACGCCACGACGACCCCGAGCCGCTGGAGCGCGTAGAACACGGTCACCAGCTCCGCCGAGTTCGGCAGGTAGACGGCGGCCACGTCCCCCTGGCGAAGCCCTGCCGCCGCCAGGCCGGCCGCCAGCGCCTCCGCCTCACGCACCACGTCGGCGAAGGTGAGGCGGCGCTCCCCGCACACCACGGCGACCTTGTCCGGCACGCGCCGCGCGGTTTGGTGCAGCCCCTGCCACACGGTGAGCCGGCTCAGTCGGTCGTAGGTCGCTCGAATTTCGTCTGCGTTCATCCGGCCCTCTTCGTTTCACCACCAGCAGTGGCCTTCTTCCCCAGGCTTTCGGCGGAGGGAACGGCAGCTCGGCGCGCCCTACCCTTTCTTCTTCCGAAGCGCCTCCAGCACCATCGCGGGCGTCACCGGAAGGCGGTCGAACTCCACCCCGATGGCATCGGCGATGGCATTGACGATGGCGGGCGCGGGCGCCAGCTGCGTCCCCTCCCCGGCCTCCTTGGCACCGAAGGGGCCCTCGGGGTCATCGGTGTCGACGTGGAGGCCCTCCATCTCCGGCATCTCCATCATCGTCGGGAAGCCGTAGTCGCAAAACGACGGGTTGTGCTGCTGACCGTCGATGCAGGTCGAGTCCTCGTAGAGCGCCTGGCCCATCCCTCCCAGGATGCTGCCCTCCAGTTGCCCCTCCACGAGCATGGGATTGATCGGCTGCCCGCAGTCGTGCGCCGTGACCATCTTCAGGACCGTTACCTTCCCCGTTTCCGTATCCACCTCCACCTCGGCCGCCTGGGTCATGAAGGAGTAGTTGGGGCTAAAGTTCCCGTTCTTGGTCAGGAGCGAGGTCGGCTGCTCGGCCGGCGGAATCCAGCCGCCCCGGCCCACGATGGGAAGCGGCTTGTCCGAATACTGGTATCCGTGGAGCGCGTCGGAGAGGCTCAACCCGCGGTCCGGGCTCCCCTTGACCCAGATGCGCCGGTTCGCGGCCGTGAGATCTTCGACGGCGCACTCCAGCCGGTCGGCCACAAACCCGAAGAGCTCCTTTCGCACGTCGTTGGCGGCCAGCAGCGCCGCGTTGCCGGCCCGCACGGTCACCCCGGACCCGAACGTCCCCGCGTCGAGGGGGCAGGTGCCGGTGTCGGCCGCGGTAATGTGGACGTCCTCCATGGGAACCCCGAGTTGCTCGGCCACCATCTGGCAGATGACGGTCTCGGCCCCCTGGCCGATGTCGGCCGCGCCGGAGAGGATGTTCACCCGACCCTCACGGGAGAGCTGGACCACGGCGCCCGACGCCAGATGGGCCATGTTGGCGACGCCGGAGGGAAACGACGCGCCCGCGAGGCCCACGCCGCGGCCGAAGGGGAGCTTGCCCCGCTTCTCCGCCCAGCCGATGGCCTTGGCAGCTTCGGTCACGCTTTCGGCGAACCCGCAGGTGTTGATGATGAAGCCGGCGGGATGCGGCTCGTGGGCATGAATGGCGTTCTTGACGCGCATGTCCACGGCGTCGACGCCGATGCGTTGGGCGATCAAGTCGATCTGGCGCTCGATCGCGAAGCGGGCCTGGGGGATTCCGTGACCCCGCATGGCGCCGCCCACGGGCTTGTTCGTGTAGACGTGGTACCCCTCGTAGAGGAGGTTCTCGATCCGGTAGGGGATCATGATGAAGAAGCACGACAGGGTGATCATCAGGGGGGCCGTGGAGTTGTAGGCGCCCCCGTCGGCGTGCGCCGTGATCTTCTGCGCCAGGATCTTCCCCTCTTTGTTCACCCCGGTCTTCACCGTCAGGTACATGGGGTGGCGCTGCCGGGTGTTCTGGAACGCCTCTTCCCGGTCGTAGAGGAACTTCACGGGCCTGCCCAGCTCCTTCGCGAACCAGCAGGCGCAGAAGTCCTTGGCGAACATGTCGATCTTCTGGCCGAACCCACCGCCCACCTTGGGCTTGATCACCCGGACCTTGTTCTCGGGCACGAGCAGGGTCGTCGCAAGGTTTCGCTTGAGGAAGTACGGGATCTGGGTCGAAGACCAGATGGTGAGATCCCCGTTCAACGCGTCGTAGCTCGCGAGCGCTGCGTGGGGCTCCATGGGGGCGTGGTTGACGGCCTGGGAGTAGAACGAGTCCTCGAAGACGAAGTCCGACTCGGCGAAGCCCTTCGCCACGTCGCCGAACTCCTTGTGGATCGAGGCGCTCGCGTTGGTCGCCAGGTTCTCGTGGACGAGGGGGGCTCCCTCCTGGATGGCCTCCAGGGGATCAAAGACGGCGGGGAGCGCCTCATACTCCACCTCGACGAGCCGAACCGCCTCCTCGGCGATCTCCTGACTGACGGCGACGACCGCCGCCACCTCGTCGCCGATGTAGCGGACCTTGTCGCGGGCCAGCGCGTGCTCGTCCTTGGCCTTGGGCACAATGCCGTAGACCCGGTCCGGAATGTCCTTGCCCGTGATCACGCCCTTCACGCCCGGCAGGGCCTTCGCCTTCGAGACATCGATGCTCACGATGCGGCCGTGGGGGATGGTCGACCGCACGAGTTTGCCGAAGAGCATGCCCGGAAGCACCAGATCGTCGGTGAACTGCGCCTGGCCCGTGATCTTGGCCGCCGCATCGTGCATGGGCACTCGTTGCCCCACGACGTTGAGCACCTTCATGACGCACCTCCCGCGAGCTCTTCCGCCGCGATCTCGACCGCCTCGACGATCTTTACATAGCCGGTGCACCGGCACAGGTTTCCCGCGAGCGCGCGCTGGATCTCCGGCCGACTGGGTTTGGGATTGTCCGCCAGCAGCTCGGTCGCGCTCATGATGAACCCCGGCGAGCAGAAGCCGCACTGCAGCGCCCCCTGCTTCACGAACGCCCTCTGCAGCGGCGAGAGCTCTCCCTGCTCCGCGATCCCCTCGATCGTCCGGATCTTCCGGCCCACGGCCTCGACGGCGAGCAGGACGCAGGAGAGCACCGCTTCCCCATCCATCAGGACCGTGCAGGCTCCGCAGGCCCCGAGGTCGCAGCCGCGCTTGGTCCCGGTCAGAAATGCCTTTTCCCGCAGGGCTTCCAGGAGCGTCGTATTGGGAGCACATGCGATGTCGTAGACGTCGCCGTTGACCGTCAGCTGAAGGATCCGTTTCTCGTCCATCACTCCACCTTTCCCATGATTGCGTTCCCCTCTCAACGAGACTCTCTACCGGAGGGCCCGAAGGCCTTTGGCGAACAGACGGGCCATGAGCTCTCGCTTGAAGGCGACCGGATGAACCGTCGTGGGGGCGACCTTGGCCACCTTCCCCGCGAGCGCAGCCGCGGTCTCGATGGCCGCATCGGTCAGTTCCTGCCCGCGCAGCGCCTCTTCCAGGTCCAGGGCCCGCACCGGTGCACGATCCACGGCGGTGAAGGCAATCCGCACGCCTGCGTCGCCCCGCCAGACCGCCGCACCCACGACCGGAAAGTCGATGGAACCGCGCAGGGCGAACTTCTCGTAGTGGGAGCGGCCGGCGGACGCCTCCGGAATCACCACTGCGGTCACGACCTCCGATGGTCCCAGGGCGAGCGGGCTCTTTCCCTGGCCGGAGTAGAGCTCCGCCAGGGGAATCTGGCGGATGCCCTGGGGCCCCTGCACCCGAACCGCGCCCTCCAAGACGAGGAGGGCCGGCGCCACGTCCCCGGAGTAAGTGCAGAAGCAGACGTTCTTGCGGCCGATCACATGGCAGTCCTCGCCCCCCGCCTTGAAGCAGAGGCTGCGCGCCTGGCGCCACTGCCAGGACTGGTTGAAGAAGCGGCACCGGGTGTTCTGGCACAGATTGCCGGCCAGCGTTCCCATGGTCTGGTGGCGGTACGAACCCACCGCCCTCGCGGCCTGGACGAGGGCCGGGAACTTCCTCCCGAGCTCCTCCTCTCGCTGGATCTCCTTGAGCGTCGTGCCCGCGCCGATGACCGTGGCCTCCCCCTCGCGGCGGACCCCCTTGAGCTCGGCGATGCGCGACAGGCTCACGAGGGCGGACGGCAGCTCTACCCGGTGCTTCATGTTGACCAGGAGATCGGTCCCCCCGGCCAGAACCTTGGCGCCCTGGTGCTCGGCGAGCGCCCGGACAGCGCCCTCGATGCTTGCGGGCTGATAATGGGAGAATGGGGGAAGATGCATGGATGGGCCTCCTCTGGGTTACCTAGGGGGAGTGCGCGCCAATCCCGGGACGGTGTCTCGAGCTCGCCCACGCCCCGCTGGCCTCCCGCCGAACATGCAAGAGAAGAGCCGCAGCCGAGTGCGCGCGAGACCGGGCCCATAAAGAAACTCCCATGCTCTAAGAGCGGCCGGACGCCCCGCCGCTCCACGAGACGATCCCTGGGCGTCTGGGGCATCTCTCGGCCGAACGAAGGGGCCATCGCCGCTGCGCCGTCGCAAGCAACCGGCCAAGACCGCGTCCCACTCCGCTCTGGGGCATCCGACCGCTCCCGTTTCATCCGTCGGGGTGACCGAAGGTCATGGGCAACTCAGTGCAGGTTTCGAAGCCCCGGGACTTGGCGATACAGGATCATTTTGATAGAGTTCCCGCTCATTGTGAGAAGGAGGCGGGATGCGGGCCCGGGACCTGGATCTGAGAGAGCTCTTCGCTTTCGAGCCCAAGGGCGGCGTCATGAAGTTCGCGGGCCAGCGCGTGCTCCTGCTCGACGCGGTGGCGCTGGGGCTGCTCCGCAAGGAGCTCATCGAGACGCTGGGGACCTCGGCCGCCCGCGGTGTCCTGACGCGCTTCGGGTACGCGCACGGGCGGCGGACGGCGGAAAATCTCCGATCGGAGTTCCCGTGGGAGAGCGAGCGGGAGTGGCAGTGGGCAGGGGGCCGCCTCCACATGCTCCACGGGATGCTCGTCCTCAGGGCGCCGGAGCGCGGCGGCGGCGAGCCGTCCCTCTTTGCGGAGACCATCTGGCAGGAATCCTACGAGGCCGAGCAGCACCTGCTCCACCTCGGTGTAGCAGAGGAGCCGGTGTGCTGGACCCTCACGGGCTTCGCGAGCGGGTACCTCTCGTTTTGCAGCAGCCGGGAAGTCTACTGCATGGAAGACCGGTGCCGGGGAAAAGGAGACGCAGACTGCCACCTCGTGGCTCGCTTCAAGGAGGAGTGGGGCCCCGAGATCGAGCCCGAGCTGCCCTTCTACCGCAAGGAGTCCGTGGACGGGGTGCTCAACGACCTGACCGAAGCCCTGCGGCGCACGGAAAAGCGGCTGAAGGCCCGCCGGCAGGAGATCGCCCGGCTCACGGGCATCCGCGACGATCCGTCGGGGATCGTGGCCCGCAGCGACGGGATGCGGCGCGTCCTCGATCTGGCGCGGCGCATCGCGAAGGTCGAGTCGACGGCCGTGGTGACAGGCGAGAGCGGCGTCGGAAAGGAGCGCATCGCCCGGCTGATCCACGACGAATCGGGCCGCGCGGGGCGGCCGTTCATCGCGGTGAACTGCGGCGCGGTGACCGACTCGCTCCTCGAGAGCGAGCTCTTCGGCCACGCGAAGGGCGCCTTCACCGGGGCCGACCGCGAGCGCCTGGGCCTGTTCGAAGCCGCGAGCGGCGGGACGCTCTTCCTCGACGAGGTCGGCGAGGTCTCGCCGTCCATGCAGGTGAAGCTCCTGCGCGCGCTGCAGGAGAGGGAGGTACGGCGCATCGGGGAGAATACGCCGCGCCCCGCCGACGTCCGCGTCGTCGCCGCCACGAACCGAAACCTCGCGGAAGACGTCGCAGCCGGCCGCTTTCGCCAGGATCTCTTCTACCGGCTTCGCGTCATTGAGCTTCGCGTTCCGGCGCTGCGGGAGCGCCCCGAAGACATCCTGCCCCTGGCACGCGTGTTCCTGAACGAAACCACCCGCCGCCTGGGCCGCAAGGTCACGGGCTTCACGCCGCGCGCGGCGGACCAACTCCTGCGCCACGGGTGGCCGGGCAACGTACGCGAGCTTCAGAACGCCGTGGAGCACGCGGTCGCCCTGTGCGCCGGCCATCGCGTCGACCTCCAGGACCTCCCGGAGGATCTGCGGACGGCCCTTCCGAGGGGAACGGTCGCTGCCGGCATCCGGCGCCTCGGAGACGTCGAACGGGAGCACATCCTGGCGGCGCTCCGAGCCGCCAACGGGAACAAGACCCGCGCGGCCGCGGAGCTCGGGATCGGGGTCGCCACGCTCTTTCGAAAGCTCAAGCGGTACGAGGGCCTGGGCGGAGGGGAACCCGAGGGGTGAGCGCCAGGGCCGCGTCCGCGCGCGCCCGGACCGTCGCCCGAGTGTCACCGTCTCGCCGCTCCCTCGAGGCCCTTCAGGAGGTCGTCGTTCGTGCCGGGGATGACCATCTCGAACCGGGACTCCACGGTGCAGTAGTCGTAGTAGCCGAGCCGGGCCAGGGGGCGGATCTTCAGGACGTCGAGCCGTCCGTCCGGGCCGAGGGCGTCGTCGCGGATGTGCACTCCCACGACCCGGCCGATCACCACGTCCACGGTGCCCATGGGCCCGGTGCCGGGCAGTCGCAGCGTCTGGTGGTAGACGCACTCGAACTGGACCGGCGACTCCGCGACCCGGCACGGCCTGACCCGGCGGGAGGGCGCCTTCGTGACCCCGGCCAGCTCGAACTCGTCCACCTCCGGTCCCACCTCCTGGGCCGAGCGGTTCACCGCCTCCCGGAGGTCGTAGGTGGCCATGTTGTAGACGAACTCTCCCGTGGCCTCGAGGTTGACGACCGTGTCCTTGCGGCTCCCCCGTGTGGTCTGGTTCGCGGCCAGCATCACGTACGGCGGGTCGAAGGTCAGGTTCTGGAACTGGCTGTAGGGCGCGAGGTTGTGCGCGCCGGTCGGGCTCACCGTGGAGATCCACCCGATCGGCCGGGGAACCACGCATGACTTGAACGGGTTGTGGGCCAGGCCGTGGTCGTTCTTCTCGGGCTCGTAGTACACGGTCACCTCGTTGGTTTCCAGGGGGTGAAGTCGGAATCGGCGGCGTCCAGCTGCCGGGGTCCTCTCCGGCGCGCCGCAGGATCCCTGGATGTCTTGGTGGTCCCGCGGGGTCGAGGTGGGGTCGGCCCTCTCCTCTGTCCGGAGGCGTCGCGCCAAACCTGCCTGCGGCGCATCCCGAGGACCCCGTCCGCGGCCGCGGCACCCGCCGCGCTACCTCGGTGCCCAGAGCACCTGCCGGGGCTTCGCCTCCAGCGCCTTGGCCAGCTCCTGCACCGGCCCGTGGCGGATCACGTTCGCCAGGCAGTGCTGCTCGCAGGCGGTCTTCAGCCCCTTGCGGGTCCGCCCCGCACAGAGGACGCAGGACTCCGTGGGGAAGGGGAGAAACCCCAGGTATGCCTTGTCTTTGGGGAGCGGCTGGATCACCTCCATCACCCGCATCCCGCCCATTCCGGGCCCCCACCCGTACTCCTGGGCGCAGGCGACCACGCAGGCCTTGCAGCCGGTGCAGTACTCGTAGTCGATGAGGAGGCCGTTTCGCGGCTTCACCTCACGCATGGACCACCTCCTCCGGCGTCGCCTTGTACACCTTGCACAGGCCGTGCTTGATGGGCGCCCCCTGGCCGTCCTTCCCCTGGTACCCCATGGGGATCAGCTGGTTGATGTTGGAGCGCAGTCCGCCGTGGAGCGACGGCTCGGCGCCGTCTCGCTCCGGGAACCACCAGCCGTGGGCGGCCATGACCATCCACCGTGGCACCTCCAGGGTGACCTTGGCCTTCATGAGGCACTTCCCGAACCAGTTCTCCACCCACACCCACTCCCCGTTGCCGATCCCCTGGCCGGCCGCAGTGTCGGGGTGGATCTCCACGAGCGGGTCCGGATCCAGGGCTCGCAGCCACGGGATCTGTCGGTGCTCGGTGTGGTAGAGCACCGGCGAGCGCCGGCCGGTGGAGAGGATCAGCGGGTACTCCTTGAACCGTTCGGGCTGGCTGACGGGGCTCAGGGGCGGCTCCTCGTGCGAGGGGAAGGCCGGGAGGCCCCACTCCTCGCGCAGGCTCGCGTAGAGCTCCACCCGGCCCGAGGGCGTGCAGAAGCCCGGCGTCCCGTCGGGCCGGAGCAGCCCCTTCTCGTGCCGGTGGTAGGGCGCCGTGGAGTGCCCCTCGGGCGGGAATGCCCAGCCCTTCGCCTGCAGCTCCTCGAAGGTCATGCCCGAGGGCTTCAGGATGTCGTCGAAGAGATCGTGCAGGCTCTCCCACTGGAACGAAGGGTCGAAGCGCTTCGCCAGGTCGAAGCCGATCTGGGCGTCGGGCCGGCACTCGTCGACGGTCAGGGCCTTGTTGATGGTCTGGAGCGGCACCCACCAGGAGCGCACCCCGTCCTTCTCGAGGAAGCTCGCGGCCGGGAGCACCACGTCGGCGAGCTGGGTGCTCGGCGTGTGGAAGAGGTCCACCGCCACGACGAAGTCGAGCGTCTTCAGGGCCTCCACCCAGCGCTTCGGGTCCATGCCGAGGCCGGCCACGAGGTTCGACGCGGCCATCCACATGCCCTTGATGGGGTAGGGCTCGCCGCTGAAGATCTGCTCCAGGGTCACGTCGGTCTGGGCCCGCAGGCTGAACTTCTTGAAGATGCCGTACCGGTCGGTGCCGATGCGCTTCGCCTCGGCCTCCGCCGAGGGGGCGAAGACACTCTGGGTGCCGGGCAGGGCGTAGGCCACGGCGTTCAGCGCGAAGCGCGCGATGACGTTGCCGCCCGGGACCTCGAGATTGCCGGTGATGCACCACAGGGCCGCCAGGGCGTGGGCCGTGGGCGTCATATTGGGGGTCATGTCGATGGGCACGCCCCAGTGGATGGCGGCCGGTTTCGCCCTCGCATAGAAGCGCGCCGCCTCTCGGATCTGCTCCGCGGGCACGAGCGTGATCTCGGCCACCCGCTCGAGGGGGTGCTCGTCGATCACCCGGCGAAACGCCGTCCACACGGTCTCGCAGGCCACGGTCGTCCCGTCGGCGAGGACGACCTCGCACGTGCCTTCCAGGCGGGGCTCGGCGCCCTCGCGCCGGTAGGCCTGGGCGGTCACGTCCCAGACCACCGGGGCCCCGGCGGCCGCGTCCCACGCGACGAGGTTCTCGGCCGATTCCCCTGCCGCGACGTCGCTCTCCCGCAGCAGCGTGCCGGTGTCGGTGCGCAGCAGGTGGTTCGCGTTCGTCCACTGTTCCACGAACGCCCGGTCATAGAGTCCCTCGTTCACGATGACGTTCAGGAAGCCCAGGGCCATGGCCGCGTCGGTGCCGGGCCGGAGCTGGAGCCAGTGCTGGGAGCGTGAGGCGAACCACGACAGCCGCGGGTCGAGCGTGATGAGCTTCGTGCCCCGCTTCATCAGGTCCACGATCCAGTGGCCGAAGAGGTTGTCCGGGCAGGACGCCGGGATGTTGTAGCCCCAGATCACCAGGCACTCCGGCACCCGGTAGCGGGGGTCGTCGTAGCGCTCGGGCGACCACTGGCTCGCGTCGAAGACCATGTAGTCGCCCTGCACCATCTTGCACGCCGAAATCCGTGTGGCGTAGCAGGCGTTGCCCGAGAGCCCGAAGACGATGTTGGGGCTGCCGTAGGTGTAGGCGAGGAGCGAGATCCAGGGGTAGATGTCGCGGCCGGTGCCGATCGTGAAGAGGAAACTCTCGGGCCCGTACTCGTCGCGGATCGCCTTCATCCGCGCCTCGATCAGGTCGTAGGCCTCGTCCCAGGAGATCTCCTCCCACTTCCCCTCGCCCCGCTCGCCCACCCGCTTCAGGGGCCTTCGGAGACGCTCGGGGTGGTGGACGTATTGGGTCATGGCGAGGGCCCGGGCACACAAGCGCCCCTGGTTCCACGGGTGCTCGGGGTCGCCCTCGATCTTGACGAGCCTGCCGTCCTTTACGTGGGCGATCACGCCGCAGCCCCCGTGGCAGCCGGGGCCGGCGGACCAGCTCGTGGTGCGGATCTTCTGGACTCCCTGCGCGCTCATCGCGTCCCTTCTCCCTCGTCAGGCGTCGCCAACCGCTCCGGAACTTCGTTTCCCCGCCCGAGCCCGGCGCTCACGTACGGGCCCTCGGGGACGAGGTACACCGTCTCGCCGGCGTTCAGGGCGCCGGTCACCACGGCGTCCAGGTCGTCGATCTTCGTCAGCCCGACGGACGCCACCTCTTCGCACGACAGGGCCGGCGCAAACAACAGCACCCGGCCTGCGTGCTCAAGGCTGCGGAAGAACGCCTGGGCGGCCCACTGGTCGATCGTGAAGGCCGCGGGGTCCCCGTACCGGGCGCGAAACCCCGCGGGCGTCCCCGAGCGCCGGACGACCTCGCAGAACCCCGGGCCCCCCAGGCCCTCGCCGCAACCGGCCACGAGCACCAGGGTCCCGCCCGGGCGCAGCACGGCTTCCACGGCCGAGAGGCCCTTCGTGGCCTGGTACAGGGTCTGGTCCAGGGGGTGGCCGCCGCCGGTCGTGAGGACCAGGTCGGCCGCTCGCTCAGCCGAGAGGAGCTGGTGCGCCGCGGCGACCCGGCACCCGGCGCGAAACGCCTCTCGCACGTCGCCGGCGAAGAGACCGGTGATCCGCCGGCCGCGATCCAGGACCGCGTTGACGAGGAAGTCGACCCCGGCCGCGGCACACACCGCGTCCACGTGGTCCCGGAAGGGGTTGCCCTCCACCCGGCCGAGCGCCACCTCGGGCCGGTCCGGGAGCGCGAAGGAGTGCAGGAAGGTCATGGTCTCGAAGCTCGCGAGTCCCGGCAGCACCGACTTTCCCCCGCCTGAGAAGCCGGCGTACCGGTGGGGCTCGATCAGCCCGGTCAGGACCTTGAGCTCCGCCTCCAGGTACCCGCGGTTGAGCTCGACCGGAGCCCCCTCGATCTCCGTCACCCGCGCAAGCGCGGAGCGGTCGCGGCAGTCGTGGTTCACGATCCGGTAGCGGCCGGCGATCTCCGGGCCCACGAGCTCGAGGAGCTCCCGGCCCTCGGTCGGGCGGTGCATGCCCGTGGCGATGAGCACGGTGACGGCGTCCCGGGGAACCCCGGCGGCCTCGAGCGTGCGAAGGATCGGGGGCAGGAGCACCCGGTTGGGCACGGGTCGGGTGGCGTCGGAGACTACGACGCACGCCGAGCGGCGGCCCCGGGCGACGGAAGCGAGAGAGAGCGTCCCGATCGGCTCCGCCAGGGCGCGGGCCAGGGAAGCGTCGGGGTCCTGCAGAGGAGGGCAGGGCCGGCTCGCGAGCACCGTCGCCCGGCCCGCCGCCGCCCGGGGCAGGCAGACGGTTACCGTCTCCCGGCCGCAGGGCAGCGCGACGTTCGGCGCCGGCGCCTCCGCGGGCGGGACGGGCCGCTCACACAAGCAGGTACTTCCGGCGCACGTCCTCGCTCGCCTGGAGCTCCGGGATCGTGCCGTGGAATCGGATCGTGCCGTTGTCGATCACGTACGCCCGGTCGCTCAGGCCCAGGGCAACCTTCTGGTTCTGCTCGGCGAGCAGGATCGTGAGCCCCCGCGCCTTGAGCTCACCGATGTTCTCTTCGAGCATGCCCACGATCAGGGGCGCGAGGCCCTCGGTGGGCTCGTCGAGGAGCAGGAACTCGGGGTTGGTCACCAGGGCCCGGGCGATCGTGAGCATCTGCTGCTCGCCCCCCGACAGGAACCCGGCGCGGCGGGAGCCGATGGCCCCGAGCGGCGGAAAGAACTCGCACACCGCGCGGCGGTCCCACTGCGATCCGCTGCGCGGCGGCCGCTGCGAGATCTCCAGATTCTCGTCCACGGTAAGGTCGGCGAACACGACCCGGTCGTCCGGCACGAAGCCTACGCCCAGCCGTGCGATCTGGTAGGGCTTCTTGCGGGCGATCTCCTGGCCCTTGAACCGGATACTTCCCCGCCGCGCCGGCGTGAGCCCCATGATGCTGCGCATGGTCGTGGTCTTCCCGGCGCCGTTTCGTCCCAGCAGGCACACTACCTCGCCCGGTGCTACGGTGAGGGAGACTCCGGAGAGTATGTGGCTCAGGCCGTAGTAGGTGTCGATCCCGTCCACCGTGAGCATCACGCCCCTCCTCCTAGATACGCCTCCTGCACGGCCGCATTGGTGCGCACGGCTTCGGGCAGGCCCTGGACGATCGTCTCTCCGGCCCGGAGCACCATGATCTCGTCCGAGATGGAGAAGACGAGCTCGATGTCGTGCTCGCAGAACAGGATCGTGAGGCCCCGCTCGGCCGACAGCCGCTTGACGAGCTCGATCGACACCTCCGTCTCCTCGGGCGACATGCCCGCGGTCGGCTCATCCAGGATGAGGAGCTCCGGTTCGGTGCTCAAGGCGATCGCCATCTCGAGCACCTTCTGGTCGCCGTGGGAGAGCGTTCCGCTCACCCGGTGGGCCTTGGAGGCCAGGCCCACGCTCTCGAGGATCTCCATGGTCTCGGCCACGGCCAGCGTGCGCGCCGGGCGAAGGAGGCTCCAAGACCGCCCCTGGTGGGCGAGCACCGCGGCCTGCACGTTCTCGAACACCGTCATCCGGCTGAAGATGTTGACGATCTGGAAGGCGAGGCTGATGCCCCGGCGGCAGATCTCGTGGGGGCTGAGCCCGATCAGGTCCTGGCCCTTGAACAGGATCTGTCCCCCGTCGGGCCGGACGTGTCCGGTGATGAGCTTGAAGAGCGTGGACTTGCCCGCGCCGTTGGGGCCGATCACCGCCACGATCTTGCCCTTCTCCACGGTGAGGTTGGCGTCGGACAGGGCCATGAAGCGGCCGTACGCCCTCTGGACGTTCTCTACCCGAAGCATCTTATTTCTCCTCCGCCAGGGCCGCCGCCGTGCGGCGCACCGGCGACGCGGCTGCCCCAGCGAACCCAGGTACCCGCTTCGCTTCGCCGCGGCCGGCCGCGGGTCGCTCGTGTTCCCCGGCCCTCTTCAGGAAGAACCCGAAGAGCCCCTCGGGCAGGAAAAAGATGAGGACCATCAGGAGCAGGCCCAGGATGAGCGTCCAGTACTCGGTGTACATGCCGGCGAAGGTGCGAAGGCCCATCATCGCGGCGGCGCCGAACATCGGGCCGAGGAAGGTGAACCACCCGCCCAGTAGGCACATGATCAGGATCTCCATGGAGAGCGTCCAGAACAGGAGGTCCGGCACGACCGACCCCTCCACGACCACGAAGAGCGAGCCCGCGATGCCGGCGAACAGGGCCGCGAGCACGAGACCCAGCAGCTGGTGTCGCTGCACGTCGACCCCGATCGCCTCGCTGCGCTCCGGGTTGTCGCGGATGGCCTGGAAGATCTTGCCGAAGGGGGAGTTGACGATCCGGTTCATGAACCACAGGCACAAAGCGACGGCCGCGAGCACGAAGTAGTACGCGCCCTTCGAGGAGGAGATCAGGTCGGGCAGCGCCACCCCGTGGATGCCGTCGTCGCCGCCGGTGAAGGAGTACCAGCGGAACACGATCGCCCAGACGAGCGAGCCGAGAGAGATCTGGAGCATCCCGAAGTAGAGCTTCGAGAGGCGCACGCAGATGAGGCCCATGACGAGGCCCAGCGCTGCCGCGGCCACGGGCGCCGCCGCGAGTGCGACCCACACGGGTGCGTTCCCCTTCGTGATCGCCAGGGCGAAGGCGTAGGCTCCGGTCCCGTAGAACACGGCGTGGTGGAACTGGTACATCCCGCCGTAGCCGAGCACCAGGTTCAGGCTCGTCGCCAGGAGTCCCATGACCAGGATCGAGCCGAGGAAGTAGAGGTAGAACCTCGACAACACCCACGGCAGGGCCGCCAGCACGGCCAAACCCGCGACCGCGAGCGCGGCCGATCGCCACTTCGATGGACCCACGTTCTCCCCTCCTCTCACCAGGTGGCCTTGAGCAGCCCCGACGGGCGAAGTGTCAGGACCACGATCACGGCGACGTACGGAAAGACGATCGCGAACTGGGGCCAGACCAGGACCCCGATCGAGTCGGTCAGCCCGAAGATCAGGGCGCCGAGGAGTGCGCCCCAGATGTTACCCAGCCCGCCCATGATCACGATCAGGAAGGCCTCGATGATGATCGTGTGATCCATCCCCTGGCTGATGTTCTGCATGGGAGCCACGAGCGCGCCGCCCAGCCCCCCCAGGAAGCAGCCGATCATGAAGACCGACGCGAAGACCCAGCTGACGTTGATCCCGACCGCGCCCACCATCTCCCGGTGCACTGCCGCGGCCCTCGCGATCTTGCCGATCTTCGTCTTGTTGGTGAGGAACCACAGGCCCAGGGCCACGAGCGGCCCCACGGCCAGGAGGAATACGCTGTAGCGGGGCAGGGGTAGCCCGATCACCGTGAAGGACCCCTGGAACACCGGGGGCACCGAAAGGGAGCGGTACTCCGAGCCCCAGACGAGCTTCACCAGGTCACCGAAGACCAGCGCCAGGGAGAACGTGAAGAGCAGGAGCATCATGTGCTCGCGCTCGTAGAGGTGGCACAGGAGCGCCCTCTCCGCCACGAGACTGATCAGGGCCACGGCCACGGGCGCCAGGAGGAGCGCCAGGAAGAACCCGGCCGTGCCGCCCCCGAAGGCCTTGGCGATCGTGAAGGCCAGGAACGCCCCGACCATGTACAGGGATCCGTGGAACACGTTCGGGATCCGCAGGACCCCGAGCACGAGGCTCAGGCCCGAGGAGACGATGAACAGGATGGTCGTCTTGCTCAGGCCCACGAGGATCTGCTGGGCCAGGGCCGTCAGCGTGATGTGCATGAGATGGGACCCTCTCAGCGGTCCGCCGTCCGCTGTCAGCCTTCAGGCGGAGCTCCCCTCCAGGAGAGCGGACCGCTGACCGCTGACAGCCGACGGCTGTGATCTACTTCGCCCGCGCCTTCTTCACGTCGTCCACGGACGGCATCGCCTCGGCGCCGGGGATGGTGACGATCTCCGAGGCCACGAGGTACGGAACGTCCGCGGACTTCTTGGTCACGCCCATGAACATGGGCAGCACCGCCTGGTGGTCGAAGGCGCGCATGGTCACGTCGCCCAACGGGCTCTTCACGGTCATCCCCTCGAGCGCATCGATGAACTTCTCCTTGTCGATCTTCCCCGCCTTCTGGTACGCCTGCTCGACGAAGTGGGCCGTGAGGTAGCCGTAGAAAGCGCCGACCGCGGGCTCTCTCTTGTAGCGGTCCTTGAACTCCTTGACGAACGCCTTGTTGGCCGGCGTGTCGGGGTAGTAGTAGTAGTAGTTCGCCGTGCCCAGAACACCTTCGGGGGCGTCGGGCCCCAGGGCCTTCAGGGTCGAGAGCTCGGTGGCCGTGTGCATGTAGATCGGGAACTTGCCCGCGAACCCGGTGGCCTTCGCGGCCTTGAGGAACGGGATGCAGCCGGCGCCCCCGGTCGCCACGATGACCGCATCGGGCTTTGCGCCCTGGATGGCCGTGATGTACGGCGTGAAGTCCGGCTCGCCGAGCTTCCACCAGGTCTGCCCCAACAGCTTCACGCCGGGCTTGAGCTTCTGAAGGTTGCTCCACACCTCGTCGGCGACGGCGTGGCCGTACTCGTAGTCGTCGCCGGCAATCCAGTACTTGGTGTAGGGCTTCTTGGCCAGGCCGACCGCCGCGGCCTTGCCCACCATGGCGGTATTCTCGGTGATGGCGAAGACATAGCGGTGGCCCTTGGACCCGGTGATGTTGTCACTCTTCGAGAAGGTCACGAGGTAGGGCACCTTCTCCTTCTTGCAGAGGTCGGAGATGGCAAGGGCGACGGCGCTGTTGATCGAGCCCATGAGGAGGTCGACCTCCTCCTTCATGATCAGCTCTTTCGCCTGTCCCAGGGCGATGTCCACCTTGTACTTGTCGTCGCGCGTGACGACCTCGACCTTGTCTCCCAGGATTCCGCCCGCGGCGTTGATCTTGTCTACGGCCAGGTTGAAGGCGTCGCGGACGTCGTTGGTGTACGCGCTGGGCGGACCGCTGTACGTGTCGATGATGCCGATCTTGAGGGTCTTGGCGGCCGCGGGGCCGGCCAGGAGCGGGGACAGGGACACTCCGACGCAGGCGAGGAACAGGATGGCTCGTTTCACGGGGTACCCTCCTTCGGTTGGGTGTGACTTCGGTGGGGTGCTCGGGTTTCGGGAACCAGGCGACGCGGGAGTCGATGCCCGGCGGCTGTCGAACAACGGTTGCTGGGGTCTTCTTCTCCGGCGGCCGATTCGCGCCCGACACGTGGCTCACCACGCGGCCGCCGCTTTCTCAAACCTGGTTTTGCAGGACGCGTGCCAGCGCTCGCGCGGGAAGGGGGGGCGAGATCGGCTTGGGCTGTAGAGCGCTTTCCGGGCGGAGAGAGACGAGCAGCGCCCGGGGAGCATCGCCCTGCGGCGTAAAAATCTGATCCGTGCGTAAAGAATCGAGCAGCCGGGGCGCCCACGGGGGGCCACTCCGGCTGCTCGAGTCGCGGCGGCGGGCGCGGGCGCTCACTCCTTGCGGCCCCATAGCTCCTCCAGGCGTTGGTCGCGGCCGCAGCCAAACCGGTAGATCTTGTACCGGAGGGGGTTCTTTCGATAGTAGTCCTGGTGGTACTCCTCGGCCGGGTAGAAGGTCGACGCCGCCGAGATCTCGGTCGCGATGGGGCTTGAAAAGCGCTTCGAGGCCTCCAGCGCGCGCTTCGACTCCTCGGCCAGGCGCTTCTGCTCCTCACCGTTGTAGAAGATCGCCGTGCGGTACTGGCTCCCGACATCACAGAACTGCCGGTCGCGCACCGTGGGGTCCACGTTGTGCCAGAAGACGTCGAGGAGCGTTGCGTAGCTCACCTTGCGGGGATCGAAGACGATCTCCACCGACTCCGCGTGCCCGGTCGCGCCCGCAGACACCTCCTCGTAGGTCGGGTCCTTCTTCTGACCGCCGGTGTATCCCGAGGTCACCGAGACGACCCCGTCGAGCTTCTCGAAGGGCGGCTCCATGCACCAGAAACAGCCGCCCGCGAAGGTCGCCTTCTCCAACGTGCCCGCCGGCGGTCCTTGGGTCCCCCAGGCGGCAGCGCCGAGGGCGAACACGGTCAACAGCGTCAAGATCGGAACGGTTGCGGTCATGCGTCCTCTCCCTTCCGCGCTTCACTCCGCCTTCGCGAAGGTGAGCGCCGCCGAGTTCAGGCAGTAGCGGAGGCCCGTGGGCGGCGGGCCGTCCTCGAACACGTGTCCCAGGTGCGCGTCGCACCGGGCGCAGAGCACTTCGGTGCGGGTCGTGAACCAGCTCTTGTCCACGGCGGTTCGGATGTTCTCCGGCGCGATCGGCTGCCAGAAGCTCGGCCAGCCCGTTCCGGACTCGAACTTCGTGTCGGAGAGGAACAGGTCGTTGCCACAGCACACGCACCGATAGACCCCCTTGTCGTGGAGGTTCCAGTACGCGCCCGAGAAGGCCCGCTCCGTGCCTTTCTTTCGCGTCACCTCGTACTGCTCGGGGGTGAGCTGCTTGCGCCACTCCTCGTCGGATTTCACCACGCGGTCGACCATCCCATACCCCTTTTCCCGGGCCAAGTAGACTCGGATCTTGGTTCCCGCAGCCGGCACGCCGCCGGCCGGGAGTGACGCCGCCCACGCCAGCCCGCCGCCCGGCCGTCGAAGGGCCGGCGGGAGGCCGAGGGCGAGCGCCCCCAGCAAGAAATAGCGCCTGTTCATCGTTGTCTCCTTTCGGGTTTGCGCTGCTCGGCACCCGCTCGGGTCAGCGGTGCCGGGCCGAAATCCGTTCCATGAGCCGCTCGCCCGCGCGGGGCGTGAGCCCGAGGCTGGGGAGCTCCTGCTTCAGCTGCTCCAGGGTGCCGTTGCCGCCCAGATACCCGTTCACCCGCGCCACGGCGGTAGAGGCCGTCAGCGCGCCGGGCTCCGGGTACGGGGCCGCGAGCTCCCGGAAGAGCTCCCGTTCGCTCCGCAGGTAGTACTTCTGGTGGTACTCCTCCGCGGGATAGAAGGTGCCCGCAGTGACGATCGCGGTACGCACCGGGGCCCGGCCCCCCGCGGCCACCTCGTCGCGGGTCTTCTCTGCGAGCCGCCGCTGTTCTTCCCCGTGCACGAACACCGCCGCCCGGTACTGGCGGGACCACGGCTGCGACCCGGGGTCGTGGCTCGCCCAGAAGACTCGCAGGAGTTGCTCGTACGACACCCTCGAGGGATCGTAGTCGATCTCCACCGTCTCGGAGTGGTCGCCGAGCGCGTGGTAGGTCGGGTTTCTGCTCGTGCCACCCGCGTAGCCCACGCGGGTGCGCACCACTCCGGGGATGCTCCCGAACCGGGAGTCGGGTCCCCAGAATCACCCCAAGGCGAAGGTTGCGGTCTCCGTCCTCACGGGCGCGGCCGCGTCGATCGGCGGCAGGGGTTGCTTCGCGATCGGTCTTCGTGCGCTCTCCATCCTGGTCTCCTTCGGCCCCGGCCTGACCGGGGCTACCTCGCAGGTAGGCGGCCTGACCCCCCGGGTCCCCTGACGTCCCGCCGGCCCCGTATCGGTGCCGGCCCACACGAGGGCTGCCGAGGCGGCGGCCCCCACGCCCAGCGCCCTCCACACTGCTGTTCCGGTTCCGCACTTCCCCATGGCCTGTCTCCTTGGATGCGTCTGCGGCCGCCCTCGGCTCTCAAGGGCGCGTTCCATACGTCAACATAACCGCCCCACATCAAGGGAGGACGAGCGGGAGATCAAGAAACGGTAAAGAACGGCCGCCCGTCACAGCCAGCGCCGCTCCGGACTTGCAACTTTCTTTCAAATACCCCTATGCACTTTCTTTGGCTCGCCGATAAGAGGTCGGTAGCTTTCGTCCTGCGAACCGCGGAGAGTGCCCATGAACGCGCCAACCCCCGATGGTGGAACCGCCCTTCCTGCGTTCGAACCCCACAAGCTGACCGAACGCATCGTGGGCGCGGTCGAAGGCTACCTCGGCCGCCGCGGCGGCGACGGCACGTTCCGTCGAGACCTTCAGGCGCTCGTGAACGCGGCCATCGACGGCGGCGCGTCTGCCTCGGCGCCGAGCCAGGCGCGGGAGGTCACCGTGCTGCTCTCCGACATTCGCGGCTTCACAAGCGTCGCAGAGACCCACCCCCTTCCTCGGGTGGCAGAGGCGCTCAACCGGCACTTCTCCACCATGTGCGACGTCATCTACCGCTACGGCGGTACGGTCGACAAGTTCATGGGCGACTCGATCATGGCGCTCTTCGGCACGCCGGTGTGCCGCAAGGACGCCGCGGAGAGTGCGATCGCTTGCGCGATCGCGATGCAGCGCGAGATGGAGGGGTTCAACCGGGCCAACGAGCGTCTCGGGCTGCCCGCTCTCCATATGGGGATCGGGATCAACACCGGTGAGGTCCTGGTCGGCCGCGTGGGATCGGAGCTCCACAGTGAGGACACCGTCATCGGCAACGAGGTCAACCTGGCGTCGAGGATCGAATCGTGCTGCCTGCGGGGGCAGATCCTGATCGGTGAGAACACCTTGCGCCGTTCGGCGCCGGGCCTGCTCCGCGTGCGCGACCCGATACCCTTGTCGGTCAAGGGAAAGCGAGATCCGGTCCGCGTGTACGAAGTCGTTTCCCTGGGGCCGCCCTGGAACCTGGAGGCGCCGGAGCGCGACGTGCGACGCAGCCCCCGAGCCAGCGTCCATATCCCGTTCTCGTTTCAGGTGTGCGAAGGAAAGCTCGTCATCGACGGTTTCGAGCATGGCACGGTCCGAAACATCAGCATCGGCGGCCTGCAGGCCGCCACCGAAGCCGTGGTGCAGCCCCACCTCAACGTCCGGTTCCGGCTGCGTCTCGGCAAGCTCGGGGTGGAGACCGGCGATATCTACGGCAAGGTCCTCACCATCCGCGACGGCGAACCGGCCCGTAGCGTGCACATGGAGTTCGTAAACATCGCCCCCGAGGACCGCGAGGCCATCGACGCCGTGGTCCGAGCCACCCTCGCCGCCCCCCCAGCATCGTCAGCCCGGCAGCGTGAACCAGACCGACGTGCGCCCGGCAGCGCTCGACGCGCCGGCGCGGCCGCCGTGGGCCTCCACGAGCTCGCGCGCGATCGCGAGGCCGAGCCCGGCGCCGCCCGCCTCGCGCGACCGTGACCGGTCGACGCGGAAGAACCGCTCGAACAGGAGCGGAAGGTCGCGCTCGTCGATTTCCTCTCCGGTGTTCGACACGGTGACCCGGACCCCTTCGGGCACCCTCTCGGCCGTGACCTCCACCTCGCTCCCGGGTGTTGCGTACCGCAGCGCGTTGTCGAGGAGGTTGCCGAGCACCTGCGAGAGCCGGTCCCGGTCCGCGGTCACCGCGTCCGCGTCGGGCGCGAGGCGCGCGGCCAGGCGAAGCGCGCGGGCCTGGAACCGGGGCCGGTGGATCTCGAGCTGCTGTCCCAGGAGTTCGTGCAGCGACACGGGGCGTCTCTCCAGAAACGCCCGCGCCGCATCGGCCTTGGCCAGCTCGAGCAGCCCCTCTACGAGGCTCGCCAGGCGCTGGGTCTCTCCGAGGAGCAGCTCAAACGTCTCCCGGCTCGGCGGCACCACCCCGTCGGCCAGCGCCTCGAGGTAGCCGCGCACGTTGGTGAGCGGCGTGCGCAGCTCGTGGGCCACGTCGGCGACCATGCTCTTCCGCAGGCTCTCCAGCCGCGCCAGGCTCTCGGCCATCCGGTTGAAGGCCGCGCCGAGCGCGCCCACCTCGTCGACGGAGGTCTCCGTGACACGCGACGAAAAGTCGCCCGCCGCGAGCCGGCCCGCCACCTCCGTCATCTGCGAGAGGGGCCCCAGAACCCGCCGGGTCAAGAGGAAGCTCAGTCCCACCGCCACACCCGCCGCAGCGAGCGTCGCCCACAGGAGGTAGCGGTGGACCGCCTCGAGAAACATTCGATTGGACTCGACCGGCGAGATGCCGTAGCGAAGCATCAGGGCCGAGAAGTACCCGGCGGCAAGGGTGTCGATCGCGATCCAGATCCCGAGCCCCACCACGGCGAGCACCGGGAGGTTGACGCCCAGGAGCTTCCAGAGCAGGCGCGGCCGCACAGCCAGCGGTCGCGTCAGTCGCCCTCGGCGTCGGCAAACCGGTAGCCGAGGCCTCGGGCGGTGAGGATGTAGCGGGGGCTCGCCGGATCGGGCTCGATCTTCTGACGCAGATTGCCGACATGCACGTCGATGACCCGGTCGACGACGACTTCACCGCGGTCGTGGAGGCGGCGAAGGAGCTGCCCGCGTGTCAGCACCCGGCCCGGTGCGGCCATGAGGGCCTCGAGGAGCCGGAACTCCGATCGCGTCAGCGTGACCGGCTGGCCGTCCCGCGTCACCTTGCCCCTCTCGCGGTCGAGCACGAGCGCCCCATGGGCGAGCACCGTGCCCGGCGGCGTGCCGGCCGCGCGGGTCCGGCGCCGAATCGCCTTGACCCGCTCCACCAGTTCGCGCGGGCTGAACGGCTTGACCACGTAGTCGTCCGCCCCCAGCGTAAAGCCCACCACGCGATCGATCTCCTCGCCCCGGGCCGTGAGGAGGAGGATCGGCACGTCGGAACGCCGCCGGAGCTCCCGGCACACTTCCATTCCGTCGAGCCCCGGGAGCATGAGGTCGAGGATCACGAACGACGGCTCCCGCTCCAGGGCCAGCCGGAGCCCTTCCCGCCCGTCGTGGGCACGCACCGTGTCGAACCCCTCGCGCTCGAGGTAGGCGGCGACCAAGGCGGCCGTGTTCCGATCGTCCTCGACGATCAGGATGGGGCCCTCCACGGCCTACCCGCCGATCGCCTTCTCCCAGCCTTGCCCCATGTCCAGGAGCGGACGGACCTCCTGGACCTCGAAGGTGACGGAGGCGTGGATCATCTTCCTCGCCATCTCTTCCCCCACGGCCTTCGCGACCTCGGCGCGCCGGCTCTCGAGCTCCGGGCCCGAGGTGTGGCACCCAGTCATCTTCAGGTAGACCCGGACCCCCTTCCACTCCGGTGGCGTGGGGCCCGGCTCCATGATCAGAAACACGGCGTTGGGGTTCTCCTGGAGGTTGGTGAAGGTGCGGTTTTTCCCGAGAGCGATCGTGGCCGTCTTGTCGTCGATCATCCGGATCGAGCCGAAGGTGCCGGCGTTGACCCGCCCGTCCTTTCCGGCCGTGCTCAGGCTGCCGAGCCGCGGCTGCTTGTTGAAGAAGGCGACGAGTTTCTGGCTCATGGAGTCCTCCTTGGAGGCGGGTGATGGGGTTACAGTGGCTCGCGGCCGGCCATGCCGCCCCGCGGGGGCCAGGCGCGGCCGGCGCGGCCCTGAATCCAGGGGGAGCAGACCGCCTTGACGGCCTCGCCCACGAGGTCAGCGAGATGGGAGCAGCCGTCCCCGGATCCGACGGCCTTCAACAAGTCGCGTTTTCCCGCTGGGGTCAGGGACATCCCTACGAGGCGGCCGAATACCGCCGTGGCCCCGGGGCACACCTGCTCCGGCCCACGAATGAGGTCGGCCTCCGCACGGGCAATGATTCCATCCGTGCGACCTACCCTGAGCCGCATCTGCATCTCGTGGTAGGAATCGCAGATGGTCCCCGTGATGCCGTACTGTCCATCGTCCTCTTGGACCGACAGGAACCGGTACCGCGTGAAGAGATCTTCCTTGCGGTGGTGAAAGAGGAACTTGTCGCGCGCGATGTACGGGGTGCGCTCCGCGTGGCTCCCGAAGAAGCAGCCTCCGTACACGAACGTGGGTAGGAGGTGCTCCACGTACCGCTCCACGTCGGGGAATCCCCTCTGCCGCAGGAAGAGGGGCTCGGCCTGGATCAGGACCTTGACGGCCTCCTTGAAGAGGTCCCCGACATCCCCCCCAGGGTCGTCGGGCAGCGCCGCGTTGATCTCCTTGCCGCAGTTGAAGTACGCGACGACGCCCACGAGCCGCTCCGGCACGTGAACCTCGGGGTCGGGTCTGCCGGTCTGGGAGCGGTGCTCCTGCCACTGGGCGTGGCGGATCTCGAGCGTGTCCGGGGCGACTCGGAGCAGGGAGGACCGTTCGCAGGAGGTGTCGGCGAAGCTCGTCTCGACGAGCAGGTCTCCCTGCCGCCCGGGCCAGCGCACCGTGACGTGCCAGTTGCGGGTGTAGAGCAGGGGCATGAAAGTGGCTCCTTGTGAAGGGGAAACGGGTCGCCCCGGCCGATTCGAGACCAGCGGTCAGGCGCGTTCGAGGGCCAGGTCGTGGTCGATCTGGATGCATCCGATAACGCTCTGAGCGGCCGGGCACCGCTCGAGGTAGTGCCCGAAGGCCCAACGGGCATCCTCTTCCTCCTCCGGCGAGACCTTCAGTGTGTGGTGGACGCGGATCCGGGTGATCTTGAGGAGTCCGCCCACGTCTTCGATGTCTCCTTCGGCGCGGCAGAGGAATCGGTCGGTGTGGGTGCGGATCTTCTTCGTGGCCAGCACGCCGGCCAGGGTGCCCATCATTCAGCCGGCGACCGCTCCCACGATGTGGTCGAGGGTTGCCGCATGCTCCTCCCCGGGGTCGACCCCGTAGAATTTCTGGATGCCCCCGTGGATGCCGTAGTACACGGGCTCGTTGAGCCCCTCGATGACGGCCTTGCGGACCGGCCCCTTGACCCGCGTGATGCTGATGCGAGACGTGTGGACGACGCTGCCCATGCTGCTCTCCTTTCGCGGCCGTTGGATGTCGCGCCACAACCCGGGGCCGCTCCCGAGGTGACTACCCCTACCAAAAAACAGCAGCATCCGTCGACGTCAAGGAGGGCTGCCGATTTCCGGAAGCGCGACCCACATCGCGCGGCGACCGTGGAGAGGCGTAGCGCCTTGACACGCCCGCGCTGCCTGGGGTAGAAATGCGACCCTGTCTCTCAGGCCCTTCCGCTTGACGAGACGGGAAAATCGCCTGCCCAGGTAGCTCAGCTGGTAGAGCAGAGGACTGAAAATTCTCGTGTCGGCGGTTCGATTCCGTCCCTGGGCACCAGAAACACAAACAGGCCACAGGTAGCTCTCCTGTGGCCTGTCTTTCATCCCGCCCCCGGCGCTTCTTCACCCGCCGCAGAGGCGCTCGTCCGAAAGCCTCTCTACGAAGGTGACTTCTCCACCAGATAGTTGCCGGGGCCGACCGTCCGCTCGAGGCGCGCCAGGGGCCCGGCCGCGGTGTCGCCGGGCCGAACCACCAGGCAGGGCTTTCCGGCGCGGCCGAACGTGAGTCCCTCCGCTGCCTCCACCCCCTCCAAGAGCCGCCTCGATTCCTCCCACCGCTTGTTGGGTCGGAAGCCAAACCTCGCCGCAAACTCGATCGCGCCCTCCACCACGGCCCGCGCAAGGGACGGCTCGCACGGCTCGAACTCTACCGGGTCGTTGAATACATTGGGCTTCACGGTGCGCTCGTACTCGTCGGGGTCCAGATTCGGAAGAACCGCCGTGTTCTTCAGACCCACGCACAGAGTATCGACATAGTAGCCACCGGCCAGGAGCCGTCCCGTCGGCAGTCGTCGTGCCAGGAGCACATGCGCGAGGCCTCGCTCTTGCCAACCCTTGCTGATGACGCAGTCGACGACGGGCAGGTCGGGAGTCTTCCCGAGGATCTTCTTTCCCCCTTCCTCTACCTGCTTCGCCTTCTGTCGAGCCCTGGCTTCGCGTACCTCTTTCTCCCGCTTCCTTCGTTTGAGCGCCGCCCTCTGCTCCTGTCTGGCCTCTCTCGCCATGGCGTCCTTCCTGTGGAGGTTCTTCTGAGGCTCTTCGTGAAGAGGCCGCCACGATAGTCTCGGCGACCCGTATCGGTCAACTGCCCTCCTGCCGAGACGCCGGTCAGACAGGCGTCCATTACCCCTTGCCTTCGCCTCCCCCCCTCTGCTAGTCTCCGCTCACCCAAGCGGACGTTCGTCCGAACTCCGGTCTTCTGTTGCGCGCCTCCGAACCCTATCCGCAAAGGCACAAACCGTGAATATCCACAGGTGTGGAAAATCCTGTGGATAACGTCAGTCCGTCTCGGGGTTCTCGCCATGAATGACCTATGGAAGGCAGTGCTGACAGATCTTCAGAAATCCCTGCCTCCCCAGACCTTCTCCACCTGGATCCTACCCCTGCGCCCCGTGGCCCGTACTGCGGATACCCTCACCGTCGAAGTTCCCAACAAGTTCTTCGTGGACTGGCTCCAAGACCAGGGCCTCACCGCGACGATCGAGGCCTCCCTGAGCTCGGCCGCCTCCGGTCCTCTCTCGGTCGGCTTCCAGGTCGAAAAGAGCCCCAAGGCTCACATGAGGGACGCGTCCGCGCCCGAGCGACCCGACAAGGCCGATAGGACCCAGGATCTGGCAGAGAAGGCCCGCAAGATCGGCTTGAATGCAAAATATACGTTCGATTCGTTCGTCGTCGGATCTTCCAACCAATTTGCCCATGCTGCGAGTCTTGCCGTCGCTGAAAAATCCCCTCGTACCTACAATCCTCTCTTCATCTACGGCGGTGTCGGCCTCGGAAAGACGCATCTTCTCAATGCCATTGGGAACCATAAGATATTTACGTATCCGAACGCGAAAGTCTGTTATATACACAGCGAAAATTTCATGAATGAGCTCATCCAGGCGCTGGCATCCAAGAAGATGCCGGAGTTTCGAGATAAATACAGAAGGATGGATATCCTCCTCATTGATGACATCCAATTCATCGCCGGAAAAGAGAGAACTCAGGAGGAATTCTTTCACACTTTCAATACCCTCTACGAGAGTCACCGCAACATCGTGGTGACCAGCGATAAGTTTCCAAAAGAAATTCCCGGTCTGGAGGACCGGTTGAGGTCGCGCTTTGAGTGGGGGCTGATTGCCGATATCCAGGCCCCCGATCTGGAGACCAAGGTAGCAATCCTCCAGAAGAAGGCAGAGATCGAGGCTATTCCTCTCCCCTATGAAGTCTCCGTCTTTCTGGCCTCCAACTTTTCCTCCAACATTCGAGAGCTCGAGGGTTCCCTCGTGAGGATCGCGGCATTCGCAAGCCTCACTCACACCGAGATCACCATCGAGCTCGCAAAGGAAGTCTTGAGGGACTTCATCAAGGATTCCAGCCGAGAGTTCAGCATCGACTCCATTCTCAAGATCGTAGCCGAGTACTACCACGTGAACCTCGGGGATCTGAAAGGGAAGCGCCGCACCAAGGCCATCGCCTATCCGAGACAGGTGGCCATGTTCCTGTGCCGGGAAACAACTGCCTGCTCATTTCCAGAAATCGGCCAGAAGATCGGCGGTCGCGATCACTCCACAATCATGTACGCCTGCACGAAGATCGCGGAAGCTCTGAAGGGGGATCGGTCCCTTCAGGATGAGGTCCAGGCGCTGCGCTCTCTCCTCAACCGATAACTCTGTCTGCAACCTGTCGACAACGGTGCGGATAAGATGAGGAGAGAAACTGAGCTCTCGGCCCATGTGGAAAAGACGTCACCTTTCCACAGTCTTTTCCACAGAGGTACAAGGCGTCCTTCCGCGTCGCGGTCCGGTTATCCTCAGTACTCACAACCCTTACTACTATTGAATTTCTTAAATATCTAAGATCAAAAACCGTAGGAGTGACCCATGGAGATCCGTATCGCCCAGGAAACCTTCTCAGCTCTTCTCGGGCGGGCGCAGTCCGTGATCGAGAGGAAGAGCACTCGCGCCATCTTGGAGAACATCCTCCTGGAAGCCTATGACGGCTCGATCCGCATCTCGGCGACGGACCTCCGAATCGCGCTCACGCAGGAGACCCCTTGTCTCGTCGGTACACCCGGCGCTGTCGCGGTGTCGGCCCGCAAGCTCCACGAGGTCGTGAGAGAGCTCCCCAAGGCCGAGGTTTCCGTTGAGGTCAAGGAGAACCAGTGGGTGACCGTGCGGTGCGGGAAGATCACCTTCCACCTTCCCGGCATGCCGGCCGAAGACTACCCGTCGATGCCGCCGTTGCCCGATACGTTCTTGTCATTCCCGTCGATCGTCTTCCGGAGGATGATAGAGAAGACCCTGTTCGCAGCCTCCAACGACGAGTCTCGGATCTTTCTCACCGGCGTGTTCCTCAAGGAGTGGGTCGATGAGAAGAACGAGGCGTTCTTGCGGATGGTTTCGACCGACGGTCACCGGCTCGCCATGGTGGATCGCCCACTTCCCGTGACGCCAGGGGTTTTTCAGGTGGGCGTCATCATCCCCAAGAAGGGTCTCGGAGAGTTCCGGACGCTCTTGGAGCCGCTGGACGGAGACTTTGAGCTGGCAGCGTCCGAGGGACGATTGTACGCGAGAGTGGCGAATACCTGTCTGTCGGTGACCTTGATCGATTCCTCGTTCCCGAACTACGAGCAGGTCATCCCGTCAGAAGTGAAGACTTGGGTGAGGATCAACCGCGTATCGCTCCTGAACGCCTTGAGACGCGTTTCTCTGTTGAGCGACGAGGAGACGCGCACGGTGGTGATGGAGGCGACCGAGGACTCGGTGGTACTGACGTCGGACAATCCGCGATTCGGAGACGCCAGGGAAGAGTTGGAGGTCGAGTACCGCCAGTCCCCTGTGCGGATTGCGTTCAATGCGGGCTACTTCCTGGAGATCCTGCGGGTAATGGACGGTGAGGACATCAGCCTGGGGATCACCGATGGCCTCGCGCCGTGCGTGGTCCGCGACGCGCAGGACGCGCGCTACCTCTCGGTCATCATGCCGATGCGTATCGAGTGAGATGACCCTGACGAGGTTTCGGGCTCGCGGATTCCGGAACCTGGAGGATTCGGAGCTCTGCTTCCCAGCACGAGTAGCTGTGCTCATTGGAAACAACGCCCAGGGGAAGACGAACTTTCTCGAGGCGGTCCATGTGCTCTCCAACCTCCGGAGCTTCCGGACCCGACGGGTGGGCGACCTTCTGGGGCCCAATGAGGAGGCAGCGCGCTTGGAGGGACGGGTGGACGGCAGTTCAGGGCCCGTTGATCTCGCGGTCATGGTGACGAATCTTGGGAGAAGGGCCTTGCGCCAGGGAAGCACTCCCGCGAGCGCGGCCGAGTATCTGCTGAGCTTTCCCTCGGTCTTCTTCGGACCGGGGGATCTGGATCTCTCCGAGGGGGACCAGGACCTGCGTCGGGCGTATGCAGACCGAGCCGCGTTTCTCTGGAGCCCCAACCACCTGGGCCGCATGCGGGAATATGGGCGGGCCCTCAAGCAGCGAAACGCCTTGCTGCGTCGGCCGGGCGCGGATCTGACGATTTGGGACGAACAACTCGCTGAGGCCGGCGCACGGATCCGCCAGGCGAGACAGGCGGCTCTCGAAGGGCTTCGCCCCCACTTGGTGTCACTGCATGAGGAGATTTCCGGTGGAAGGGACCGACTGGAGGTCTCGTGGACTCCAGAGGCGCGGGCGTCCGACGGGAGATCGCTTCGCGAGGAGTTCCTCGAGAGCCTGGCGCGAAGCCGGCCGCGCGACCGGGAGCTTGGCTTCACCACCCAGGGTCCGCACCGCGACCGTTTGAGCATCGAGGTGAACGGCCACGAAGTGCGCCATCACGGTTCCCGCGGGCAGCATCGCACGGCCGCCCTGACGTTCAAGCTGGCGCTCCTGAGGTGGTCTGCGGACCAAGCGGGTGAGGCGCCTGCCTTTCTCGTGGATGATCCGGCGCCCGAGCTCGATCCGCCGCGGCTCGCGTACCTGGCCACGACCCTCTCCGAGTGGCCCGGGCAGGTGCTTCTCACGTGCACCGACGCGTCCATCGTACCGTTCTCCTCATCCGCGGACGTCGCCTTGTACCGGGTGGAGTCGGGGCGGATTCGGATCTCATGATCTCGTTTGGATTGGGAGACAAAGCATCATGATGGAGAACCAGGACATCGACGCACAGCAGTACACGGCCGATACGATCAAGGTCCTCGGGGGCCTCGAGGCGGTCCGGAAGCGGCCCGCCATGTACATCGGCTCTACCTCTGCGGCGGGGTTGCACCACCTGGTCTATGAAATCGTCGATAACTCCATTGACGAAGCCCTCGCCGGGTACTGTGACGAAATCTCTGTGACGATCCACGTGGACGACAGCGTCACGGTCGTCGATAACGGCCGGGGCATTCCCACGGATATCCACAGCGAGACCGGAACCTCGGCTGCCGAGGTCGTGTTGACCGTTCTCCACGCAGGGGGGAAGTTCGACAACAAGACCTACAAGGTCTCGGGCGGCCTTCACGGCGTCGGTGTCTCGGTCGTGAACGCCCTCTCCGAAACGCTCGAGTTGGAGATCCGGCGGGACGGGAAGGTGTACAACCAGTCCTACGAGAGGGGAACCCCCGTAGCTCCCCTGAACGAGACCGGCACCACGACTCGCAGGGGGACCAAGATCCGGTTCAAGCCGGACACACAGATCTTCACCGAGACCGAGTTTTCCTATGACATCCTCGCCACACGGCTGCGGGAACTGTCGTTCCTGAACAGCGGCGTGAAGATTACACTCACCGACGAGCGCACCGACAAACGCCAGGAGTTCTGTTACGAGGGCGGCATCCGCTCCTTCGTCGAGCACCTGAACAAGAATGCCGATCCGCTGCACCCCCCGATCTACGTGTCCGGTGAGAATGCCGGTACGTTCATCGAGGTCGCGATCCAGTACAACGACGGGTTCAGCGAAAAGGTCTTCAGCTTTGCCAACAACATCAATACCCGAGAGGGAGGGATGCACCTTACGGGGTTCCGGAGCGCACTCACGCGGTGTCTGAACACCTACGCACGAGTTCAGAACCTGCTGAAGGACCTCAAGGAGGGGCTCTCGGGCGACGACGTGAAGCCCGGTCTCACGGCCGTGATCTCGGTAAAGATCCCGGACCCCCAGTTCGAGGGACAGACGAAGACCAAACTCGGAAACTCCGAGGTCCGCGGCTTGGTCGACAACATCGTGTACGACAAGCTCTCGAGCTTCCTGGAAGAGAACCCTTCGGTGGCGCGGGCCATCGTGGCCAAGTGCATCCAGGAGGCGCGCGCACGAGAAGCGGCGCGCAAGGCCAAGGACCTCACCCGCCGCAAGAGCGTCCTCGACAGCGCGAGCCTCCCGGGCAAGCTCGCCGACTGCCAGGAGCGCGACCCCGACAAGAGCGAGATCTACCTCGTCGAGGGCGACAGCGCCGGGGGCTCGGCGAAGCAGGGCCGGGACCGCCGCAACCAGGCGATCCTACCCTTGAAGGGCAAGATCCTGAACGTGGAGAAAGCGCGCCCCGAGAAGATGCTCGCCAACAAGGAGATCGCCACGCTCGTCACTGCGCTCGGCGCAGGAATCCATACCGAGTTCGACGTGGAGAAGCTGCGCTACCGAAACATCATCATCATGACCGACGCCGACGTGGACGGCAGCCACATCCGTACGCTGCTCCTCACGTTCTTCTACCGGATGATGCCCCAGGTCATCGAGAACGGGTACCTGTACCTCGCGCAGCCTCCCCTGTACCGGGTCGTCAAGAGCAAGCAGGAGCGCTACCTCCAGAACGACCAGGACCTCAACCGCTTCCTACTCGAAGAGGCGGTCGCCGATCACTTCGTGCGAGTCGAGTCCACGGGCGCCGCCTTCTCCGGAGAGCACCTCCGCGACCTCCTCCTGCGGGTGATCAACTACAAGTTCTACATGGACCGCCTGGAGAGGCGGGGCTACGATCGGCGCCTCCTCACCGCCCTGGTCGAGGAGCGGGTTCGGGACCGGTCGGCCCTGGAGACCGTGGAGACGTTTCGCCCTGTCCGGGAGCGTCTCGCGAAGATGGGGTACGAGGTCGAGACCGAAGCGCTGGACGTGGAGCACAACGTCTTCGCGTTCCGGGCCGTGCAGCGCATCGAGGGGCGCGCCTTCAGCACCTCGATCTCGTTGGAGCTCATCGAGTCTGCGGACTTTCGAAGCCTGCACCGGATCAACGACACGATGGAGGAGTTCCACCTCGGCCCCTTCACGATCCTCAAAGAGGGCCAGAGCGGAGAAGCCGCCGGTATCTCCGCGGCGACGAAGGAGGAGCTCCTCCAACTCCTCCTGGAGGAGGGCCGAAAATCGCTCTCCATCCAGCGCTACAAGGGCCTGGGCGAGATGAACCCGTCCCAGCTGTGGGAGACCACCATGGACCCCGAGAAGCGGGTCATGATGCAGGTGAGGCTCGACGACGCCGTGGCGGCCGAGGAGATCTTCAACGTGCTCATGGGCGACAACGTGGAACCCCGGAAGGAGTTCATCCGGGAGCACGCGCTGGAGGTGGGGAACCTGGACGTGTAGGGGCCTCTTGTAGGAGATGTCACAACGCCCAGATATCGGACCATTGGCAACGCCCTGGTGCCGCAGTTCCTCCACGGCCACTTGCGCAAGCGCCCGCCGAGCCTCCACCACCGGGCGCCGCCGGCCCCCGTCACCGGTCGTCCGCTATCACGTCCGCGAGATGATCGGCCTGTCTCCCAGAGCCTGAGCTTCCCCTTGGATTACTTCACCTTGGCCCCGCTTCGGCCTGACATGGAGGAAGCGCCTCATCCCGAGGCGAGGCGGCAGGTCGCGCGCATGGGCAAAGCTTAGGAGCGCCTTCCACAGGGCCGGGTCCTCTCGGAGAGCCCCCTCGAAGAAGGCCAGGACGGACGCGAGGGTCTTCGTTGACGCCTCATGTCAACACCATGGAGATGGCCGTGGGAACCCGAAGCTTGGCCAGATTTCGGAGGGCCTGCAGCTTCGGAGAGAGGAGATCTCTTTGCGTCGCCTCCCCTCACTCTCGGTCGCGGAACCCATTGAAAGCGAAGTGTACCCCTCGGAGGACAGCCTCCTTCAGGATCCTCAGGTAGCGGCGGTCGGCCAACCTCAGTCCGTTGGTGAGCAGAACGGCGCGCTTGCCGTACCGCGCGCACAGAGCCACGATCTCGGGCAGATCGTCGCGAAGAGTCGGCTCACCTCCGGACAGGCGGATCCACGAACCCGAGAAGGATCTACAGGTCTCCTCGATCTGGCGGAGGTCCAGGTCGGGACCGTTCCGCTCCGGCAGCTAGCAGATCGGGCACTCCATGTTGCATCCGCGGGTGACGGTGATCATCACGTTGTCTGGGGGGGCGGTCCCCTGGGAGGCTCCGGCGACCGCCAGGCTCCCGTAAAAGGCCGCGTCAGTTTCGTTCCTGGCCTCGAAGGGGTCGTGGGTCGGGCATGCCTTGGTGAGATAGATGGCACCGCCCCTCTCCACGACGGAGGCGTCGATCACCTCGAAGCAGACGGGGCAGAGGCTCTGGGTCCTCTCCTGCATGAGCTCCATGGCGTATCCTCGGCGAGGAGGACGGAGAGGACTTGGCGACGGTGGAGCGCGCTGCACCGTTGCCTTGAAACCGGGGGACACTTATCACCGGTCGCTGACTGAAGTCAAACAGCGTCCAGGGGAGGGCATAGGGGCGCTCTCGCGCAAGAGGGAAACGAGTCACATCTTCCTCCTCCAGGGCAGCCAAACTGCGCCGAGGGCCTCCCACGACCAGGTCTTCCCTGGGGCCTCGCCCGAGGTCCCCTGCGACGAACTCGCGGTATCCGGGCCCCCGCCTGCCGCACTCTGCGGCGAAAGTGGGCGAGGACCTCCCCCCCGCTGTGGCCTTCGAAACCGCGCGTTGCCCCGGGAGGACTACACGCCGGTGCAGGGGTAGCGGGCAATCTCCTCCATCGTCTCTTGGCGAGGCCCGCCCGAAGGGGTGCGGTTGAGGTGGAAATATACTGGGCGGCTTTCTGCGCAAAAGCCTGGAAAGCACGGGGTGTAGCGCCGGCCTCGCCACCGGAGGGAGGCCGGGGGGAGTGGCGATGGACGCTGCCAGGTGGTACAAGGGAGGGGAGGCGGGAGACGGAGCGGAAGGATTCATGAGAAAAGGGGCTTGGATCTTGGTCGCGGGCTTCGCCCTAGCGGCGCTGGTGGTGGCGGTGCACGTATCGCCGAATACGGCGCGCGGCGTGGGCAACCTGGAGGCGGTCCACCTCGATGAGGTGGCTCCGGACGAGCGAGAACAGCGGGCCGACGATCGGGCGCCTGCGGGGGGTGCGCTCCCGCCGGAGCTCACAACCGAGGACGGTGGCCGGCGCGACCTGGGCGAGCTGGCCGAGGAGCTCCGTCAGATGTGGCGGACGATCCCCGCCTATTCGCCCGTCAACGGGACGAGCTGGCTCACGTCGGGCTTCGGGTGGCGGGCGAGCCCGTTCACGGGGCGGCGGGAGTTCCACGGCGGGATCGATCTCGCCGGGCCGCGGGGAACGCCGATCGTGGCGCCCGCGGACGGAGTGGTCGAGCGGGTGCTCCAGGACGACGCGTCGGGGCGAGTTGTGGTCCTGAATCACGGGAACGGCATGGAGACTCTTTATGGACACCTGGACGAGGTGTCCGTGGCCGTGGGACAGGAGGTCGTGCGCGGGCAGCGGTTGGGCGCGCTCGGGAGCAGCGGGTGGCGGAGCACCGGCCCCCACCTGCACTACGGAGTCAAGCTGGCGCGGAAGTACGTCAACCCGCGGCGCTACCTCTTCGAGAAGGAACGCGCTTCCCGGTGATCCGGCTCATGTTCTTTTCACTGGTAGCTAACGGAGTTCTCATTGCGAGCGGGTAGGATGGGCCTCGTACCGAGGGAGACACGCAGGCCACCCTCCCCCCCTCCTCCTGGCCGGCGACCTCCTTCGGTATCTTCCTCCCTTTCCATCGAGAAGGGGCCGCGTTATGCGGCCCCTTCTCGCGTTTCTACCCATCGTCTTCCGCTCGCTACGACGTCGGGGGCTCGGGGCCTACGAACACGCTCACCAGCCCCGACGGATCGAAGTAGCGACGGGCGGCGGCAACGACGTCGGCCGTCGACACGGCGAAGACCTGCCGCGCGTGGGAGGCGAAACCCTGGCCTCCGAGGCCGTAGACCTCGTCCATCGCCATCTGGGCCGCCTGGAAGACGTTTTCCTGCAACGCGATCTCGAAACCTCCCACGAGCTTGCGCTTGGCCTCCTCGATCTCTTCCGCCGTGACCTCTCCGCGGGCGAGGCTCTGAAACTCGGCCAGGAGCCCCTCCCGGGCGGCCTCCGCCTGGGCGGGGTTGGTGGCGATGTACCCGGCGACGTAGCCCCGGTCGAGCCCCTCGAGGGTCGAGCTGCTCACGGAGTATGCGAGGCCGCGTTCGTCGCGCAACCGGCGAAACAGGCGGCCCCCTTGGCCGGCCAGCACGGCGTTGGCGACACGAAGGCCAAAGCGGTCGACGCTGCGAAGCGACGCACCGAGGAAGCCGGCGACCACGTGGGCCTGCTCGGTGGGAGCGAACGAGCTCGCCCGCCGCGGCTCTGCGACGCGGCGCGGGGGAGGCGGTTCCGGGGGCAGCGAAGCGCCGGGAGCCAGGTGGCCAAGCGCGTGAGCGAAGAAGTCCGCGACGAGGTCAGGGTCGACGTCGCCCGCGACCGCGACAACCAGATGCTCAGGCCGGGTGAACGCGGCGTGGGTGCGGCGAAGGTCGGCGGGGGAGATCCTGCCCACCGTTTCAGGTGTCCCGAGGACGTCGCGGCCGTACGGGTGGTCGAGGTAGAGGGTCTCCTCGAAGAGTCGAAAGGCCTGGGCCGCGGGGTTGTCCGCCCGGAGGCGCAGGGCTCCGAGGGTGTCCTCGCGGACTTTGTCCACCTCGTCCGCGGGAAACGTGGGGTGGCACAGCACGTCGGCGAAGAGGTCGAGGCCATCTTCGAGATACTTGGCGAGGAGCTCGGCCTTAAGCCCGAAGGAGTTGCGCCCGGAGAACGGATCGAGCTGGCCGGCCAGGTCGTCGGCTTCATGGGCGATCTCGAAGACGTTGCGCGAGCGGGTCCCGTGGACCAGGGCCTCGGCCGTCAGGTGAAAGAGGCCCGACAACCGTCGGTCCTCCCGGCGGGATCCTCCGAGGAGGGCCGCCCGGAGGGCCACGACGGGGACGTCGGGGTTGATCTTGACCAGGAGCCGGACCCCGTTGGGCAACCGGGTGAGGCGCGGTCGCCGGGCGCGCCCTGAGCGGCGCGGCGGACGGTGGTCGTGGCGGGCGTCCGCCTGGGTTTCGGCGGTGAGCGAGGCGAGCTCTTCCGCGGACCAGCCCAGCGGCCGGCCGCGCGGGTGGAGGGCAGCCAGCACGCCGCGCCGCACCTGGAGGTGTCGGCCGGCCGCCGCCCGGACGGCTTCGGCGTCGACGCGGCGCACCGCTTCGACGTAGTCTCGTTCCCGGCCCGCGTCGCCCAAGACGACGTGAAAGAAACCTGCCTTCTGGGCCTGCCCCTGCACGGTCTCCTTCTGGTAGATGAAGTCGGCCTCCAGGTTGTCCTTGGCGCGCTCGAGCTCCCGCACACCCACCGGCTCCACGCACAGGCGGAAGGTCTCGTCGCAGATGGCCCGATATGCCTCGGCGAAGAGCGGAGGATCGACCACGGCTCCGATCGAGAGGAGACCGGGGTCGACCGGGGTATAGGCGCCGGCGCCGACGGCTCGGACGAGGTTTCGGTCGAGCTTGACGCGGTGCTGGAGACGGGAGGCCTCTCCCTGACCGAGAAGGGCCATCAGCACGTCCACCGCTGCCACGTCCGGGTCGGAGGCAGCCGGGCCGGGAAAGGCAAGATCGAAGTACACCTCCTGGACGTCGCGCGGCTCGACCTCGACGCGGAAGCTCGAAGGCAAGGGCTCCCGCCGCCGGCGGGAGCGCGGCGGCGAAAGCGCCCGCGGGGCGCGGCCGAAGGACTCCCCGACCAGGCGCTCGAGCCGATCGAGGTCTGCGTCACCCGCGGCCACGAGCGTCATGGCCCCGGGCCGGTACCAGCGCGCCGTAAAGGAGACGCAGTCTGTCCGGGAAAACGACGCGACCGTGTCCTCGTTGCCGATCACCGGAAGGCCGTACGGGTGAACTCGGTAGGCTTGGGCGAACAGGAGCTGCGAGAGGTAGTGCTGCGGGAGGTCGAGGCTGCGCTTGATCTCCTCGAGAACAACGCTCTTCTCGCGCTCGAGCTCAGAGGGGTCGAAGCTCGGCTGGAGGACCGCGTCGGAGAGGAGGTCGACGGCCAGATCGGCGAAGCGGGACGCGACCGCGAGGCTGTACACGGTGTGGTCGGAGCTGGTGTATGCGTTGATCTCCCCGCCGACGCCCTCCACCTCGCGGGCGAGCGCGCCCGGCGGGCGCCGGGCCGTACCCTTGAAGAGCATGTGCTCCACGAAGTGAGCGATGCCCGCTTCGTGGTTGCGCTCGCAGGCGCTACCGGCGCGAACCCACAGATCGAGGGCCAGGACCGGTGCGGTCCGGCTGGGGACCAGGAGGAGCTCAAAGCCGTTGGGATAGCGGACGAGACGGTGTGGTTCGAGCGGCATGCTTCGGTCCTTTCGGTGCGTGGTCAGTACCGCCGAACCGGCCGGCCTCCTAGCCCAACAGCTTCTTCACCTTCTCCCAGAATCCGGCGACCACGGGCTCGGCGCCCTCTTCCTGAAGGCTCTGGAACTCCCGAAGGAGGTCGATCTGTCGCGGCGTGAGGTGCCGGGGCACCTCGACCGCGATGACGATCTTCTGGTCCCCGCGGCCGGAGAGCCGGCCCCGGGGACCCCCTCTGCCCTTGAGGGTGAGCACGGTGCCATGCTGGGTGCCCGGAGGGATCGGGAGCCGGGCTGAGCCCTCGAGCGTGGGTACGTCGATCTCTGCTCCCATCGCTGCCTGCGTGAAAGAGACCGGAACCTCACACACGACGTCGGCTCCGTGGCGCGTGAACAACGGGTGCTCGCTCACGGTCAGGACCACGTAGAGGTCGCCCGCCGGGCCGCCGTGGCGCCCGAGCCCTCCTTCCCCTTGGAGACGCAGCCGGTTGCCGCTGTCGACGCCCGGCGGAATGGTGAGGCTCAGGGAACGAAGCTTCTGCACTTCTCCCTGGCCGCCACACTCGGGGCAAGGGTCAGACACGACCCTCCCGGATCCTTCACACCGGGGGCACTCCCTCTCGATCGTGAAGAAGCCCTGCTGCACTCGGTGCCGACCCCTGCCTTTGCACTCGGGGCACGTGGATGCTGCGGTTCCCCGTCGGGCGCCGGTGCCACGGCACGTGTCGCACGGGCGCAAGAGAGGGATCTGGATCTCTTTGGCCGCGCCGAAGACCGCCTCGCGGAAATCGATGGTCAGGTTGTACCGCAGGTCTTCTCCGCGCTCCGGGCGAGGGCCGCGGGGCCGGCGGTGTCCGAACATATCTCCGAAGATCTCGCTGAAGAGGTCGTCGACGTGGGAGTGAAAGTCGAAGCCGCCGCCTCCGTAATTGCCGACGCCGCCCTCCTCGGGGTGCCCGAACTGGTCGTACCGGGCCCGCCGAGACGGGTCGGAGAGGACCTCGTGGGCCTCAGCGACCTCCTTGAACCGGGTCTCCGCCTCGACCTGGCCGGGGTTCTTGTCTGGATGGTGCCGCAGGGCCAGCTTGCGATACGCCTTCTTGATCTCGGCGTCGCTGGCGTTGCGGTGGACCTCGAGGACGTCGTAGTAGTCGCGTTTGGCCACAAGGGCTCCTGAAAACACGTTCACCACAAAAGCACGGAGAACACGAGGACAGACACGTCCTTCGTGTTCTCCGTGCCCTTGTGGTGACGCTGCTCTCCGGTCTCTGCCGAGAGCGGAGAAGGGCTACTTCACTTCTTCGAAGTCGGCGTCGACGACGCCTTCATTCGCCCCGCCCCCGCCGGGCTGATCGGGCCCCGCCGCCCCGGCCTGGGACTCGCCCGCTTTCTTGTACATCTCCTCCGCCAACTTATGAGAGGCCTGAGTAAGAGCTTCGAAGGCCCCGGTGAGGCGCGGGGCGTCCTCCGAGTCGAGGGCGGCCTTGGCGTCGCCAAGGGCCGATTCGATGGTGGCGCGGGTTGCGGCGTCGACCTTGTCGCCGAACTCCTTGAGGCTCTTCTCCGTGGAGTAGATGAGCCCGTCGAGCTTGTTGCGCTCCTCGATGACCTCTCGGCGCTTGCGGTCCTCCTCCGCGTGGGCCTCCGCGTCGCGTACCATCCGCTTGATCTCGTCCTCGGAGAGCCCGGACGACGCCTTGATCTGGATCGACTGCTCCTTGCCGGTGCCGAGGTCCTTGGCCGATACGTGCAGGATGCCGTTGGCGTCGATGTCGAAGGTGACTTCGATCTGGGGGACGCCCCGCGGCGCCGGCGGGATGCCCATGAGCTCGAACCGGCCGATCGTCTTGTTGTCTCGGGCCAGGTCGCGCTCGCCCTGGAGGACGTGGATCGACACGGCCGTCTGGCTTTCGTCGGCAGTGGAGAAGATCTGCGTCTTCTTGCAGGGGATGGTCGTGTTGCGCTCGATCAGCCGCGTGAACACGCCGCCCAGGGTTTCGATGCCCAGGGAGAGGGGCGTGACGTCGAGCAACAGCACGTCCTTCACGTCCCCGGAGAGCACGGCGGCCTGGATGGCGGCCCCGATGGCGACGGCCTCGTCCGGATTGACGCCTTTGTGGGGCTTGCGGTTGAAGATCTTTTCGACCTTCTCCTGGACCCGCGGCATTCGCGTCATCCCACCGACGAGGATTGCCTCTTCGACCTGACCGGTGGAGAGGCCGGAGTCCTTGAGGGCTTGCCGGCAAGGGCCTTCGGTCTTGTCGACCAGGTCGCCGGTGAGCTGCTCGAGCTTCGCGCGCGTGAGGCGGAGGTTGAGGTGCTTCGGGCCGTTTTGGTCGGCCGAGATGAAGGGCAGGTTGATCGTGGTCTCCATGGACGAGGAGAGCTCCATCTTCGCCTTCTCCGCCCCCTCTTTCAACCGCTGGAGGGCCATGGAGTCGTTGCGGAGGTCGACGCCCTGCTCCTTCTTGAACTCGTCGGCGAGGTAGTCGATGACGCGCTTGTCGAAGTCCTCGCCGCCGAGGAAGGTGTCGCCGTTGGTGCTCTTGACCTCGAAGACCTTGTCACCCATCTCCAGGATCGAGATGTCGAAAGTGCCGCCGCCGAGGTCGTAGACCGCGATCTTCTTCTCCCCTTCCTTGTCGAGGCCGTAGGCGAGCGCCGAAGCAGTGGGCTCGTTGATGATCCGCTTGACCTCGAGCCCGGCGATGCGTCCCGCGTCCTTCGTCGCCTGGCGCTGGCTGTCGTTGAAGTAGGCCGGAACCGT
Source organism: Deltaproteobacteria bacterium (assembly GCA_016214985.1). GTDB lineage: Bacteria > Desulfobacterota > Deferrisomatia > Deferrisomatales > JACRMM01 > JACRMM01. The sequence continues at coordinate 64,764 of JACRMM010000012.1, forward strand.
GATTACGGCCTCCGTCACCTCGTGGCCCAGGTAGTCCTCGGCCGTCTGCTTCATCTTCTGGAGAATCCAGGCGGAGATCTCGGCGGGGCTGTACTTCTTCCCTCGCACCTCGACCCAGGCGTCGCCGTTGGTCCCCTCGACGATCTTGTAGGAGACCATGTTCTTGTCCTTCTCCACCTCCGGGTCGCGGTACTTGCGGCCAATGAGCCGCTTGATGGCGAACACGGTGTTCTCGGGGTTGGTGATCGCCTGCCGCTTCGCGGCCTGCCCCACCAAACGCTCTCCTTCCGGCGTAATGGCCACCATGCTGGGGGTCGTTCGGGTCCCCTCGGCGTTGGGGATGACGACGGGTTCCCCTCCCTCGACGACTGCCACCACGCTGTTCGTGGTGCCCAGGTCGATGCCGATGATCTTGCCCATGTGCTGTCTCCTCAATCGTTCAGGACCGCCCTGCGCGGCCTCAGGTTTGCGAAACGCGTCGAAGGTTAACCATCGCCGTCACGGGTGGCAACCTTGGATACGGCGACACGGGCAGGCCGCAGGAGCCGTCCCTTGAGCAGGTAGCCCTTCTGGAACACCTGGGCGACCCGGTTGTCTTCCTCTCCGGGGAGCTGGCAAAGGGATTCGTGCACGTTCGGGTCGAAACGCTCGCCGTCGGGTGCGACGGCCTCCACGCCGTGGCGCCCCAGGGCGTCGTGGAGCTTCAGGGCTACGTGATCGAGGCCCTCGAGAAGTGCGGGGTGGCCATCAGACCCCGTCTCCCGGGCGTGGGCGATGGCGCGCTCCAGGTCGTCGAGCACCGGAAGGAGATCCTTGAGCAGGGGCTCGCTCGCGTACTCCAACGCCTCCCGGTAGCGTTTCTCTGTGCGCTTGCGAAAGTTGTCGAGCTCGGCGCGCTGGTACAGGAGCTGACTCTTGAGGTCCGCGATCTCCGCGTCCTTCGCCTCTAGGAGTGACTCCGGCGAGGCAGCAGGCGACTCCGTCTGGGGCGCAATCGGCTCGGTGGGTGCGTCGAGAGGTTCGTCGGTCATGTCGCTCTTCTCCGAAGGCGAGGGCTGATCAGATGTGGTGGGCCTGGGCCCGCTGAGAGGCTAGAGGGCTTCGAGGAGCTCGCCGAGCAGCCGGGCGGTGAAATCGACCAGGCCCATCACTCGGGCGTAGTCCATCCGGGTGGGACCGATGACGCCGAGGGACCCCTGTGCGCGCCCGGGCTTCCCGTAGGACGCGGATACGACGGCGCAGTCGCTGAGATCGGTCAGGGCATTCTCCTGCCCGATGAGGACCTGGATGCCGGAGGCGCGGGAGGCGCGTTCCAGCAGGCGCAGGAGCAGGCCCTTCTTCTCGAAGGCCTCGAAGATGCTCCGCATCTTCGTCGCGTTGGCGAACTCGGGGTGGCCGAGCAGCGTCGAGGGGTCGCCGAGGAACACGCCGTCGGTCGTCGGCGCGTCCTCCAGGATGCGGTTGCCGAGCTTCAATGCCCGCTGGAGCAGCGAGTCGTAGAGAGCTTTTTCCGTGGCCATCTCGGCCAGGATCTTCTCCTTGACTGCCTGCAACGGCAGGTCTTGGAGGAGGCTATTGAGGTAGTTGGCCATCTGGTCCAACTCATCCTGGGAGCCGATCTCGGCCGCCTCGACCGGACGGTGGTGCACAACCCCGGACTGGGACACGAGAATGACGAGGACCCGTCCTTCCCTCAGCAGCACGAATTCGATGCGCCGGAAGACGCTGGTCTCGAACCGTGGCGCGATGACCACGCCCAGTTGGTGCGCGGTGGCCGAAAGGACCCGGGACGCCGAGTCGAGGAGGCCGTCGACATCCGGGTGCTCGAGCGCGGACATCTGACGGCGAATCCGGCGCCGGTCCTGCACCAGGGGCGGCTCGGCGGCCATGAGGTGGTCCACGTAGTACCGGTAGCCCTTGTCCGTCGGCTGTCGGCCCGCCGAGGTGTGGGGTTGCGCGAGGTACCCGAGATCCTCCAAGTCCGCCATGACGTTGCGGATCGTCGCCGGTGAAAAGGCGAAGCGACGCTTCTTCATCAGGTAGCGTGACCCCACCGGCTCCGCGGTCTGTACGAACTCCTCCACGATCGCGCCCAGTACTTTCTGGTCCCTTTCTCCGAGTTGCTCCACCGGCTCCTCCCTTGCTTAGCACTCTCCGTGGCCGAGTGCTAAGCTCGTACGGTAGCAACGCCCCATGGGGGAGTCAAGGCGTTTGGGTGGCGGGGAGAACGCCCGTGCCGCCTGAGGGGGCTCAGGTCGGTGGAGCCGGAAACCCTTCGGAGAGCCAGAGCGCGAGTCCGTCCGCGCGGCGGAGGCCCTCGCGGGTGGGGCGCCACCGGCGATGGCCCGATGACCCGTCGGCGCGGAGGAGGCCGGCGGCGGCGGCCTGCCGGATGCGTGACGTGATGATCTCAGGAGGCCGGTGGTGGCGGGCCGCCAGGTGGTCGAGATCGACGGGGACTGGACGGCGAAGGGCCAGGAAGAGGCACTCGAGGAGGGACTCCGGGGCCGTGAGGTGTTCGGACCCTCCCGGCGGCAGCCCTCCGGCGGTGAGGTGGCGGCTGTAGGCGGCGAGGTCGGCGTCGTTCCAAGAGCGACGGCCCCAGGCGCCCGCGGCCGGGTCGAAGGAGTGGGCGCCGGGTCCGAGACCGACGTAGGGGGATCGGTCCCAGTACGCGAGGTTGTGTCGGCACTCGTGGCCCGGCGCGCAGTAATTGGAGACCTCGTACGCGCCGTGTCCGCACGAGGCGAGAGCCTCGTCGACCGCTTCCCACTGCTCCTCCTCCTCGTCGGGAGACGGGAGGGCAACGGAGCCGCCGTCGGCGGCACGGGCCAGAGCGGTTCCTGGGTGAACCTCGAGACTGTACGCGGAGACGTGCCGTGCCCCCGCGTCGGTGACCGTGCGGACCCAGCGGGCGAGGGCGTCCGGGCGCGCGCCGGGGAGGCCGAGGAGGAGGTCGACGGAGACGCTCTCGGATCCCGAGCGGGCTGCGGCCTCCAGGGCGCTGAGGGCGCGGTGGGCGGTGTGGGGGCGCCCGAGGAGGGACAGGAGGGCGTCGTCGAGGCACTGGACCCCGAGGGATAAACGAGTGATGCCCGCGGTTCTGAGTCCGGAGAAGTCGAGGTCGGTCGCCGGGTTGACCTCGATCGTAACCTCGGCCTCTGAGAGGAGGCCCCAGGTTCGGTGGATCGTCTCCAGAATCGCAGCGACCCTGGAGGCTCCGAGCAGGGAGGGGGTGCCGCCGCCCAGGTACACGGTGGAGATCGCGGGGGAAGGTGTCGGGGCCCGTTGCGCTCTGCACAAGACCTCGGCGGCCACCCACGAGGGGTACTCGGCGGCCGCCTCGAGCGGTTCGCCGCTGTAGAAGGCGCAGTAGTGGCAGCGGGTGCGGCAGAACGGGACGTGGACGTAGACTGAGAACGGCATGCGCGCGATTTTAGGGGGCATGGTCGTCGTCGGCAAGGCTTTGCCCGAGAGATTCAAGTTGACAATCGGGCCCTGAGTCCCCTAACCTCACGCCTTTTCGATCATGCGGAGTCGTGTCCCCGGGAGGCGACTCGTGAGGAGGAAGACCCATGCAGCAGCACACGTTTCAGCCGAGCCGTCTTCGCCGCAAGCGCACCCACGGGTTCCTGTCCCGGATGGCGTCTGCCAACGGACGCAAGGTCCTGGCTCGCCGGCGCAGGAAGGGCCGGGCGCGTCTGGCGGTCTCGATTCCGAAGAAGTAGAGCGGGCCCCGCGGCCCGGGGCTTCGTTCCCCAAGACATGTCGGATCCGGACGCGCGCGGAATACGATCGGGCCTTTCGCTCGGGTCGGAGCGTATACACGCCCCATTTTCGGCTCGTGGTCGCGCCGGCGGCAGAGGGAGTGGGGCGGCTCGGGCTGGTTGTGTCCCGGAAGGTTGGCAAGGCCTGGGCTCGCAACCGGGTGAAGAGGCGGTTGCGGGAATATTTTCGGACGCGCCGTCACGCCTTCGCGGTTCCCGTGGATCTGGTCGTGGTGGCGAAGAAGGGAGCGGCGGAGCTCGACACGGGGGTGCTCTTCCAGGAATTGGAGGAGGGCCTCGCTCCCTGGTGGGGCGCTTCGCCGTCGGGGCGCTGATTTTCTACCGAACGTTCCTGTCTCCTCTTCATCCCCCCGCCTGCCGCTTCTACCCCTCGTGCAGCGCCTACGCCATGGAGGGGTATCGCGTGTATGGGTTCTGGAAAGCGACGCGGCTCACGGTGTTTCGGCTGCTGCGCTGCCACCCCTTTCATCCCGGTGGGTATGATCCCCTGCCGCATCCCGCTGGCCGGTTCCTGGCATCCCGGGGCGAGCCCTCGGACTAGAAAGAAGAGACGATGGAAACCAAACGGATGGTCCTCGCCGTGGCGCTCTCCATGGGCGTGCTGCTGGTGTTCCAATACCTCGCACCGAAGAAGACGACGCCTGTGGCGGGGAAGGCGATGGTCAGCGGAGCAGAGAGCGCCCCAATGGCTCCCGCGGCAGCGCCCGCGGTTTCTCCTGCCGGGCCTGCCGCCGGTGGGGAGACCCTGGTGCCTGCCGGAACGGTGGGGATACCCGTGACGACGGCGGCGCTGGAGAACGACAAGGTGTCGTTGGAGCTGTCGAGCCGCGGCGGCGCGATTGTGGGGGCACGGCTCAAGGAGTACCGGGATCGCGCAGGGAAGGGGGGAAATCCGGCGGTCGTCCTCGGAGCAGCCAGCGGCAGGGACGTGGCCGGTGAGACGCGGCTCGCGGCGTTCGGGTTGGCGCCCGACGCTGCGTTTCGCGAGGTCGAGCGGGCACCCTCCCGCGTAGTGTATGCGTGGGACTCCCCGGCAGGGGCCCGCGTGGAGAAGGTGTACTCCTTGGAACCGGGCCACTATGACGTCGCGCTCTCAGTGCGGGTGCGCAATGGGACGCCCGCGGCGGTGAAGGATCAACTCGGTCTCGGCCTCGCACTCGACTACTCGGCCGAGGAGGACAAGTACATCTTCACGGGGCCGACGTACCTGCGGGGCGAGGATCTCGTACAGGTGAAGGTCAAGGACCTCAAGAAGGGGCCGAAGGAGGACTCGGGAGCGATCTCCTGGGCCGCGCTGCTGGAGAAGTACTTCCTGGTGGCCGCGATTCCCCGGGAGGCGGGCAGCACCGTGCGGGTGGACCGGCGGGAAGGGCGCGACAAGGTGCTGGAGGTCGTTCTCGCGGGGAAGGCCTTCGATCTTGCGCCCGGCACGGAGACGACCGTGGCGTACCGGCTGTATGTGGGGCCGAAACTGGGCGAGGCACTGACGCCGCTGGGCGCCAACCTGACACGGGTGATCGACTATGGCTGGTTTACGGTGATCGCGCGGCCGCTTCTGGCGTTCTTGAAGGCGATCTACCGGGTGACGGGGAACTACGGCCTGGCCATCATCGTGCTCACTACCCTTGTGAAAGCTGCCTTCTGGCCCCTCTCGGCGAAAAGCTTCCGCTCGATGCAGAAGATGAAGGACCTTCAGCCGAAGATGGCGAAGCTCAAGGAGCGGTACGGAAACGATCGGGAGCGGCTCAACACGGAAGTGATGCAGCTCTACAAGACGCATAAGGTGAACCCCCTGGGGGGATGCTTGCCGATGCTGCTCCAGATTCCGGTGTTCTTCGCGCTCTACCGGGTGCTGCTGTCGTCGATCGAGCTCCGGCACGCGCCGTTTCTGCTGTGGATCACGGACCTCTCCGTGAAGGACCCGTACTACGTGACGCCGCTCGTCATGGGCGTGACGATGTTCATTCAGCAGAAGCTCACACCGGCCACCGGCACGGATCCGGTGCAGGCGAAGATGATGCAGTACGGGATGCCCGCGATCTTCACGTTCATGTTCCTGAACTTCCCCGCGGGGCTCGTCGTCTACTGGCTCGTGAACAACATCCTGAGCATTGCCCAGCAGGGCATGATGATGCGGCAATCGAAGGCCGCGGCGGGCTGAGACGGTGAGCGGGGCGGCCTTGGCCGCCCCGCTCTGCATCCGGGGCTGCGGACTGCGCGGTGTCGAAGAGGGATGCGGCGGTCGGCGAAGATGAGGAGACCATGGGCCCGCTCGACGACACCATCGCGGCCGTAGCGACGGCTCCCGGAGAGGGCGGGATCGCCGTCGTGCGGGTGAGCGGTTCGGAGGCGGGGGCTGTAGCGTCGAGGTTGCTTCGAGGAGGGGGAGGAGAGCCGGTCGCCCTGCAGGCCCGCGGGGTCGCCTTTGCGCGAGTGAGGGAGCCGGGGTCGGAGCGCACGGTGGACGAGGTGTTGGCGCTGTGGATGCCTGGCCCCGCCTCCTATACGCGGGAAGATGTCTTGGAGATCCAGTGCCACGGCGGTCAGATCGCTGGCCGGCGGATATTGGAGCTCGTCCTGGGCGAGGGCGTTCGGATCGCGGAGCCGGGCGAGTTCACTCTGCGCGCGTACCTGCGGGGGCGGATCGACCTCGTTCAGGCAGAGGCGGTGCTGGACACGATTCAAGCCCAGACAGCCGAGGCGCTAGAGGTTCACGAGGAGCTCCTGGGGGGGAGGCTCTCGCAAGAGGTTGCTCGCTGGCAACAGGTGCTCGGCCGGGTGTTGGCTCGAGTGGAGGCAGAGTTGGACTTCGCGGAGGAGGAACTGGGCGAATGGGCGCCTGAGGAGGTCCTGGGGGAGCTCGAGGACGTCGCGGCGGCCATGGGGGAGAAGCTCGGAACCTACGCCTGGGGACGCACGTCGCGCGAGGGGTTTCGCGTCGCGCTCCTGGGCAGCCCCAACGCGGGGAAGTCCTCCTTGCTGAACTGCCTGGCTGAGGACGATCACGCCATCGTAAGCCCGATCGCGGGCACGACGCGGGATGCGATGGAGGTGAGGGTGAACGCCGGCGGAGTGCCGGTGCGGCTGGTGGACACGGCGGGCCTTCGGTCCCCAGGGGATCCGATCGAAGAAGAAGGGGTGCGAAGGGCCCGGAAGGCGGCGGCGGAGTCGGACCTGATCGTGCTTCTCTGTGACGGGGGGCGAGAGCTCTCGGAGGGAGAGGTCGGGGAGACCCGGAGCCTGATGGCGGGGGGCAAGGTCCTCCCGGTCGTGAGCAAGGTGGATCTGGGGCGGCGTCCGGAGGCGGCGCTCGCGGCCCTCTTCGGGACAGTGCCCCTCGGGGTATCGGTTCTGACCGGTGAGGGGGTGGCCGAGGTGCTCGGGGCGCTCCGGGAGGCGGCGTGGGGCAGCGGCGGCCCAGGGATCGGAGGCGCGCTTACCCGCCAGCGCCATCGGACGGCGGTCCAGTCGGCACTGTCTTGCGTGACGGAGGCGATGGACGGGCTTCGGAAAGGAATCTTCGTGGAGGTCGTGGCGAGTCGACTGCACGAGGCGAGGCGCCGGCTGTCGGGGCTCTTGGGTTGGGGGACCCCGGAGGACGTCTTGGAGGCGATCTTCTCTGAGTTCTGCATTGGGAAGTGACCAGCCTAAAGTTGTTACATTACGGCAACTTGCTGTGGGTGTTTCACGTGAAACACGCTTGCGGGGACGGTAGCGATGGAGTGGCCGACCCACTTTGAGGTTGCGGTTGTGGGCGCTGGGCACGCAGGTATCGAGGCGGCGCTCGCGGCAGCTCGGATGGGGGCACGCACGCTGCTTCTGACCATGACCCTGGACGGCTGCGGTCAAATGTCGTGCAACCCCGCCATCGGCGGACTCGCCAAGGGCCACCTCGTCAAGGAGGTGGACGCTCTGGGGGGCGAAATGGGTCGCGCCGCGGATGAGGCGGCAATCCAGTTCCGGCGGCTGAACACCAGGAAGGGACCTGCAGTGTGGGCGTCCCGGGTGCAGGCCGACCGGGCGGCCTACGCCGCCCGAATGAAGCGAGTCTTGGAGGGGCAGGAGAACCTCTCTCTGCTGCAGGCGGAAGTCGTGGGGCTGTGGCTCGAGGCCGGGCGGCTCGCGGGGGTGCGGACGCGAGCCGGGGCAGCCTTTCGGGCGGCTTGCGTGGTGTTGTGCCCCGGCACGTTCTTGAACGGGCTGATTCACATTGGCCTGGAGCACTTTCCCGCCGGGCGGGCGGGCGAGCCCGCGGCCCAACTCCTGGCCGAAAGCCTCGCCGAGATCGGCTTCCCTCGGGGGCGCCTGAAGACCGGCACGCCGGCCCGCCTCAACGGGCGGACCATCCGGTGGGACGCTCTGGAAGAACAGCCGGGAGACTCGGATCCCACGCCGTTCTCCTGGGATACGGAGGCTCCCCTGCGGGACCGGCCCCAGGTGTCTTGCCGCCTCACCTATACGACGCTTGACACGCACGCAATCGTCCGGTCCGCCCTGGATCGGTCCCCCCTGTACACGGGTGTGATTCGAGGAGTCGGGCCCCGGTACTGCCCCAGTATCGAAGACAAGGTGGTCCGGTTCGCCGAGCGGGAACGCCACAAGGTGTTCCTGGAGCCGGTGGGGCGAGGCACCCACGAGGTGTACCCGAACGGCATCTCCACCAGCCTTCCTCTCGATGCACAGCGGCAGATGGTCCGCTCCATCCCTGGGCTGGAAGAGGCGGAGATCCTGCGGCCCGGGTATGCGGTGGAGTACGACTTCGTGGATCCCAAGGACCTGATGCCGACTCTCGAGTCGAAGCGGGTCGAGGGCCTCTTTCTGGCGGGTCAGATCAACGGCACGTCCGGCTACGAGGAGGCGGCCTCGCAGGGGATCTTGGCCGGGATCAATGCGGCGCGGAAGGCGGGCGGAGCGTCGGGTGTCGCCATTGGGCGGCAAGAAGGATACCTCGGGGTCCTCGTGGACGACCTGGTGACGCGAGGCACCCGGGAACCGTATCGGATGTTTACGAGCCGTGCCGAGTTCCGGTTGCTGCTGCGGGAGGACAACGCGGACCTCCGCCTGACTCCTCTGGGGATTCGGGTCGGTCTGGTCGGCGCGACCCGGGCGCGCGCCTTCGAGGCCCGCCAGCGGAGCCTGACGGAGGTTCGGATGTTCCTAAATACGGTGCGCCTTCGGCCGTCGCCGACGGTCTCGGCCGCGTTCCAGGACAGAGGGTGCCGCCCCCCGGCCGAGTGCCTTCGGCTCGCCGAGCTCCTCAAACGGCCTGAGGTCACCCTGGAGTTCCTGAAGGGGCTCGTCGACGGATGGCCGGAGGCCGACCGCCGAACGGAGGAGACGGCCGAGGTCGAGATCAAGTACGAAGGCTACGTGGGACGGGACCTGGAAGCGGTCGCCCGCCTGGAGAAGATGGACTCGGTCCGGTTGCCCCAGGATCTGAAGTACGACGAGGTCTGCGGCCTGACCCGGGAGGTGCGCGAGGTCCTCAAGACCGGGAAGCCGGCCTCCCTGGGGCAGGCACTGCGGACCCCTGGGGTCACGCCGGCTGCGGGGAGCGCGCTCCTCGTCCACCTTCGGAAGGGGATCCGGGCGTGAGCCGCCCGGATCCCTGGGCGGCGCTTCGGGCGGTACGGGCCGATGTCGACGGCGACCGGCTGGAGTCCTACGCTCGGGAGATCGAGCGCTGGAATCGGGCGATCCGCCTAGTGGGGCCAAAGGATCTGCCTGGGATCCGCGTCCAGGTCGTGGACGCTGTACTCCCGTTTCTGCTGTTCTCTCCCGCGTTCCCGCTGCTCGACATAGGCAGCGGAGCAGGGTTGCCCGGGATCCCGATCGCGGTCGCGTATCCGGAGGGTCGCGTCGTGTGTCTGGAGCCCCTGGCGAAGCGGGTAAGCTTCCTCCGTCACGCGGTCCGGCACCTGCGCCTCGGCAACGTTCGGATCGCCGGCGGCAAGGCCGAGCAAGCGGTCGGCGAGCAGCCGGAGTTGAGGGCTGCCTTCGCTATGGTTACGGCGAGGGCGGTGGCGGACCCCGCGGTGGTCCTTGCGCTCGGGGCACCATTTCTCTCGGCGGCCGGGCGCGTCGTCCTTCTCCGAGGTCGGGAGCAAGCGCCGGAAGTCCCCGGTTGGCAACTGCTGGACGAGGGTGCGTACGAGGGGCCCGTCGGCGTGGGGGAGCGCCGCCGGTTCGTCTACGTCAGAGTAGAGGCGACGACGAAAGCGGGCTAGGGGCGAGACGTCGTCACGGGGCGGGCGAAAGAGCCTGGAAAGGGATGAAAACACCGGAACGCCTTGCCCTGCCACGATAATTTCGATTGTGTTTCACGTGAAACGCGGCGCGACGCAACCCCTTCTCCCCCCCGTGGCACCTGTGGTAGAGTCCCCCCCTCGGAGGTACCCATGGGTCGGATCCTGTGTGTTGCGAATCAGAAGGGCGGCGTCGGAAAAACCACGACTGCCGTGAATTTAGCTGCATCGCTCGCGGCTTCCGGGCGGAAGACGCTCCTGGTCGACATGGACCCTCAGGCGAATGCCTCCTGCGGCCTCGGAGTGCGGGTCGGTGCGGACGACCTGACGACCTACCAGGTGATCTCCGGAGATGCGCCCGCGGCGGAGGCTGTCCGGGCCACAGAGGTCGAAGGACTTTGGTTGGTTCCAGCGAGCCGCGACCTCGCAGGGGCCGAAGTCGAGCTCGTGGGCGCGGACCGGCGCGAGTACCGGCTGCGGTCGGCGCTGGAGCCGGTGCGGGCCTCCTACGAGTACGTCGTGGTCGACTGTCCGCCGAGCCTCGGGTTTCTGACGCTCAACGCGCTGGTGGCTGCAGACTCGGTCATCATCCCGCTCCAGTGCGAATACTATGCCCTCGAGGGACTGACCCAGCTTCTGCACACCGTCAAGACCGTGAAGCGGGGGTTCAACCAGCGCCTCGAAGTTCAGGGGATCCTTCTTACCATGTTCGATGCGCGCAACAACCTGAGTCGCCAGGTGGCGGCGGAGGTGAAGCGCCACTTCAAGGACCGCGTGTTCGATTCGGTGATTCCCCGGAATGTGCGGCTTTCCGAAGCACCCAGCCACGGCAAGCCGGCGATGCTCTACGACGCGAAGTCTTCGGGCGCGCTGAGCTACCTCAAGATGGCGAGGGAAGTGGCGGGGTAGAAACCGCTGTCAGCGATCCGCTGTCAGCTTGCAGCCGAATTCGTTGCTCGTATCGCTTTTGGCTGACCGCTGAAAGCTGTGACCGCTGAAGGCCGGAGACCCCATGAACGCAGCCGCCAAGTCCAAACGCCCCGCCCTCGGGATGGGGCTCGACGCTCTGCTGCCTGATAGGCTCGAGGGCGAGTTCTTCCTCTGCCCGGTGGAGGAGGTCCACCCGAGCCCGAGCCAGCCGCGTCAGGAGTTCGATCCCGAGACCCTGGAGGAACTCGCACAGAGCATCCGGGAGAAGGGCTTGATTCAGCCCGTGGTGCTTCGAAAGCGAGACACCGAAGGGTATGAGCTGATCGCGGGTGAACGGCGCTGGCGGGCGGCTCAACGGGCGGGATTGCGCGAGATCCCTGCGATCGTCCGGGAGGCGAGCGAGGAGGAGGTGCTCGAGCTGGCGCTCATCGAGAACCTCCAGCGCGAGGATCTCAACCCCGCCGACGAGGCCCGCGGCTACCGGCTGCTGCTCGACCGGACGGATCTTTCCCAGGAGGAGCTGGCCCAGCGGATCGGGAAGTCCCGTGCCGCGGTCGCGAATGCCCTTCGCCTTCTGACCCTGCCCCCGGCGGCCCTCGACGCGCTGCGATCCGGCTCGTTGACCGCGGGCCACGCCCGCGCGGTCTTGGCCGTGGAGGGCGAGAAGGAGCGCCTGGAGGTGCTCGACGAGGTGCTGCGGCGCGGCCTTTCGGTGCGGCAGGCCGAGGCTCTCGCAAAGCGGCGGGCCCGCGGGCGGGACGTTCCGCACCGGCGTCGCGATCCGGACTTGAAGGCGCTGGAAGACCGGCTCTCCAAAGACCTGGGGACCAAGGTGGTGCTCAAACCAGCGAAGCGGAAGGGGGCCGGGCACATCGCGATTCCCTACCGAAGCCTCGACGATCTGGACCGACTGCTGGCTCTTCTGGGGACCGCCCGGTAGGGTGCGGCACGCGGCGGCCCCAGGGCGTGGACGTCGCGAACCGAGCACCGACGTCCTGACCGTTGCCGCGGCACCTCCCGTCCCACGGCCCGGGACCCTAAACTGATCACATGTTACCGAAAGTACTGGGGAAGATAGTCTGTTCGTTCTCTCGGAACCGGGCGCGGCCCGACCCCTTCTCGTCGACTCCCGGAAGAGGAAGCCCACCGGCGGCGGGGGGAAAGGGGCGACGAAGCGCGGCACGGCATCGACCGAACCTCAGAATCCCGCATCGGCGCCGCGCGGCGGCGCCCCGGTAGCCGCCACGTCCATTGCGTGGAGGGTCGTAGCGAGCGCGCCGACCGTCGCGCGGAGCGCTGTGCGGCAGGTCTCCCACCGGGACGGGCCTCGCGCCGCCCAGAAAACCCGCGCGCTGTGTGGTGATTCCCATCCCGTATCGTTTCGGAGGCGGAGACGGCGCTCCGAATTCATCCCCTTGTGAAAGGCGTTTGATTCCCGCGGAAGCTTCATGTATGATCCGCGCGCTTTCGGCCCGGGAGACGAAGGAGTGCCGCCGTGATCAGCCTGAATATCACGCTCTTGATTCAGATCGCCATCTTCCTCACGTTGATGATCCTGCTCAACCAGATCCTGTTCAAACCCATGGTTCGGGTCCTGGAGAACCGCAAGGCGTGGACCGAGGGGCGGCGGAAGGCCGCGGCGGAGGCGGCCGGCGAGGCCGAGGCGATCTGGGCCGAGTACCAGAAGCGCCTGCAGGAGGCGCGCGCCGACGCGGATCGCGTGAAGTCCGAGCTCATCCGCCAAGGAGACGCGGAGCGTCAGAGGGTCGTCGACGCCGCCGCAGCCCAGGCGGAGAAGACGGTCGCTGAGGTGCGTGCGCAGGTTCGGGCCGAGGTTCTGGAGGCACGCAAGATCCTCGAGGTCGAGGCCCGGGCGCTCGCCACCACCGCTGCCCAGGCCATCCTCGGAAGGAGTGTCTGAATGAGAGCACGGATCCGACGAACCCGGGTCGCCTTGGCCGCTGCGTGCCTCACGATTGCGCCGCTTCTGGCCGCGGCGGCGGAGGAAGGCGGCGCGCACGAGGGCGGTAGCCCCTGGAAGGGACTCGCGTTCAAGACCGTCAACTTCCTCATCCTGCTGGCCATCCTCTTCAAGGCGCTCAAGAAGCCGGTCACGCAGGGCCTCTCGGACCGGGCAGAGGGGGTGCGCCGGGAGCTGCAGGAGGCGCGCGAGGCGAAGGACGCCGCCGAGACGAAGTACCGGGAGTACAAGGAGCGCGTATCCCGCCTGGAGGATGAGATCAAGCAGCTGCGCGAGGACTTCCGCGCCGAGGGCGAGCGCCAGAAGGAGCGGATCTTGCGGGAAGCGCAGGAGGCGGCCGCCGCAGTGTCGCGGCAGGCCGAGGCCGCCGGTGCCAACGAAGTGAAGCGCGCCAAGGACGAGCTCCGGTTGGAGCTCGCCGACCTTTCGGTGCGGCTCGCCGAGGAGATCCTGACCAAGACCTACACCGCGGAAGACCAGAAGAAGGCCGTGGCACAAACCATCCAGAACGTCGAGAGGATCCATTGATACGGACGCGAATCACCAAGCGCTACACTCGCGCCCTCTTCGAGCTCGCGGCCGACGCTGGAAAGATCGCAGCGATTGGCCAGGACCTGGCCGTGGTCGAGGGGCTCCTGGCCTCGGACGATGCGCTGCGCGATGCGCTCCTCAGTCCGGTCCTCACCCGGGACGCCAAGTCCCAGGTGCTCGACGCGGTCATCGACGCAGGGGGGTTCGACCCGCTCGTGGGCAACTTCCTGCGCATCCTCCTCGACGCCCGAAAGCTCCCCTTCGTGCCCGACATCGCTGCCGCCTACCGTGAGCTGGCCGACGAGGCGTCGGGGCGCATCCGGGGAGTTGCCGTGGCACCCATGGCGCTCGAGGACGAGGACGTTCGCGCCCTCGCCGAGGCCCTGTCGAAGGCCGTGAAGAAAGAGGTGCTCCTCGAGGCCCAGCTCGACCCGACGCTTCGAGGCGGGCTGGTCGCCCGCGTGGGCAACCTGGTCTTCGACGGCAGCCTGCGAACCCAGCTGCAGCGGATGAGAGAAACCTTGATCAAGGGGTAAACGAACGATGCAGATCCGCGCCGAGGAAATCAGCCAGATCATCAAGTCCAAGATCCAGAACTTCCAGGTCAAGCTCGACGTGGCCGAGACCGGCCTCGTCCTCAACGTGGGTGACGGCATCGCGCGCATCCACGGGCTGGAGAAGTGCATGGCCGGCGAGCTGCTGGAGTTCACCGGCGGCATCATGGGCATGGCGCTCAACCTCGAAGAGGACAATGTGGGCGCCGCGATCCTCGGCGAGGACATCCACATCAAGGAAGGCGACACGGTCAAGCGCACGGGCGCGATCGTTTCGGTTCCGGTGGGTGCCGCCCTGCGCGGCCGCGTCGTGGACCCGCTCGGCCAGCCCATCGACGGCCTCGGCGAGATCGTGACGAGCGAGCGCAAGACGATCGACATCAAGGCCCCGGGCATCGTCAAGCGTCAATCGGTCAAGGAGCCTCTCCAGACGGGCCTGAAGGCCATCGACTCCATGGTGCCGATCGGCCGCGGCCAGCGAGAGCTGATCATCGGCGACCGGCAGACCGGCAAGACCGCGGTCGCCATCGACACGATCATCAACCAAAGGGGCGGCGACGTCACCTGCATCTACGTCGCGGTCGGCCAGAAGCGCTCGACGGTGGCGCAGGTGGTGGCGAAGCTCAAGAGCCACGGCGCCATGGACTACACCATCGTCGTGGCCGCGACCGCCTCGGACCCGGCTCCGCTCCAGTACATCGCGCCCTTCGCCGGGGCGACCATGGGCGAGTACTTCCGCGACAACGGCCAGCACGCGCTCATCATCTACGACGACCTCTCCAAGCAGGCCGTCGCCTACCGGCAGCTCTCTCTGCTCCTGCGGCGCCCGCCGGGCCGCGAAGCGTACCCCGGCGACGTTTTCTACCTCCACAGCCGGCTCCTGGAGCGCGCCGCGAAGCTCTCGGCCGCGGAGGGCGGGGGCAGCCTCACGGCCCTGCCGGTCATCGAGACGCAGGCCGGCGACGTGTCGGCCTACATCCCGACGAACGTGATCTCGATCACCGACGGGCAGATCTTCCTGGAGTCCGATCTCTTCTACTCCGGCGTCCGGCCGGCCATCAACGTCGGCCTGTCGGTCTCTCGGGTGGGCGGCTCGGCCCAGATCAAGGCCATGAAGAGCGTCGCCGGCACGCTGCGCCTCGACCTCGCCCAGTTCCGCGAGCTCGAAGCGTTCGCCCAATTCGGCTCGGACCTCGACAAAGCCACCCAGCGTCAGCTGGCCCGCGGAGGGCGCTTGGTCGAGATCCTGAAGCAGGGTCAGTACGAGCCGATCCCGGTCGAGAAGCAGGTCCTGATCATCTATGCCGCGACGAAGGGTTACGTGGACAAGTACGAGGTCGGACAACTCGCCAAGTACGAGCGCGAGCTCTACACGTTCTTCGACGGCAAGAAGCCCGAGCTCCTCCAGCAGATCCGCGAGAAGAAGGTCCTCGACGACGACCTGACCGCCAAGGTCAACAAGGCCCTGGAGGAGTTCGACCAGGTCTTTGCCGCGGCATAAGCCGGGAGGCGAGGGATGCCGAATCTCAAGGATATCAAGAACCGGATTGCGAGCGTCAAGAGCACGCAGCAGATCACGAAGGCCATGAAGATGGTCTCCGCCGCGAAGTTCCGGAAGGCGGAGGAAGGCATCGTCCAGAACCGACCGTACTCCGACAAGATCCTCGAAGTGCTTTCGAGCCTGGCGCTGCGCACCGAGGCCGCGGCCCATCCGCTCCTGGAGCGCCGGGACCCGAAGAGCGTGATGCTCGTCGTGTTCACCTCGGACCGGGGTCTGTGCGGGTCGTTCAACGGCAGCATCATCCGCAGCATCGATCGGTTCCTGAAGGAGAAGAAGGGCGACTACGACTCCATCTTCCTGTACCTGGTGGGCAAGAAAGGGCGGGAGTTCTTCCGGACCAAGCACGTGGAGATCGCGGGCGAGAAGGTGGAGCTCTTCGGCAAGGTCTCCTACCCCGTGGCGCAGGAGATCGGGCAGGAGATCGTGGAGAAGTACACCAACCGGGAGGTCGACCTCGTCTACATGGTGTACAACGAGTTCCGGTCGGCGCTCTCCCAGCAGGTGGTGTACGACCGGCTCCTGCCGGTGGAGCCGGCCGCCTCGGGCCCCGACGCCGCGATCGCCGAGTACCTCTACGAGCCCGGCGAGAAGTACATGCTCGACTGGGTGCTGCCGCGGTACGTGGACGTGCGGCTGTTCCGCGCTCTGTTGGAGAGCACGGCCAGCGAGCACGGGGCGCGGATGACCGCCATGGACTCGGCGACGAACAACGCGGCCGACATGATCGGCCGCCTGACCCTGAAGTACAACCGGGCTCGGCAGGATTCGATCACGCGCGAGCTGATGGACATCGTCAACGGCGTGGAGTCGATGCGGTAGGAAGGCAAGCTGTCAGCGGTCAGCTGTCAGCTCGAATCAGAAGAGACAGAGCTGGAAGCCGAACGCTGACAGCTGACCGCTTTCGTAAGGACCCTATCAGGAGGCCAGCAGCCCATGAGCGAAATGGGGAAGATCGCACAGGTCATCGGCGCCGTCGTCGACGTCAGTTTCGAGGGAAATCTGCCCGAGATCTACACGGCCCTCAAGCTCACCAACCCCGCCATCAGTGACGAGGAGTGGAACCTGGTGGTTGAGGTGGCCCAACACCTGGGCGAGAAGACGGTGCGCTGCATCGCGATGGACTCGACCGAGGGCCTCGTGCGCGGGGCTCCGGCGCTGGACACGGGGGAGATGATCAGCCTTCCCGTGGGCCGCGAGGTGCTCGGCCGCATCCTGAACGTCATCGGGCAACCCGTGGACGAGATGGGCCCGGTGCAGGCCAAGAAGAGAAGCCCGATCCACCGGCAGGCCCCTGAGTTCGTGGAGATGTCGACCGAGGTCCAGTCGTTCGAGACGGGCATCAAGGTCGTCGACCTCCTGGCTCCCTACGCCCGAGGCGGCAAGATCGGCCTCTTCGGCGGCGCCGGCGTGGGCAAGACCGTCCTCATCATGGAGCTCATCAACAACATCGCCAAGCAGCACGGCGGGTTTTCGGTCTTCGGCGGCGTGGGGGAGCGCACCCGCGAGGGCAACGACCTCTGGGTCGAGATGAAGGAGTCCGGCGTCATCGACAAGACGGCGCTGATCTACGGCCAGATGAACGAGCCCCCGGGGGCCCGCGCCCGGGTCGCCCTGTCCGCGCTGACCGTGGCCGAGTACTTCCGCGACGAAGAGGGGCAGGACGTGCTGCTCTTCATCGACAACATCTTCCGGTTCACCCAGGCGGGCTCGGAGGTGTCGGCGCTCCTGGGCCGGATCCCCTCGGCCGTGGGATACCAGCCCACTCTCGCCACGGAAATGGGCGAGCTGCAGGAGAGGATTACCACGACCTCGAAAGGCTCGATTACCTCGGTGCAGGCGATCTACGTGCCCGCCGACGACCTGACCGACCCGGCGCCGGCCACTGCGTTTGCCCATCTGGACGCCACCACGGTTCTCTCTCGTCAGATCGCCGAGCTCGGGATTTACCCCGCGGTGGACCCGCTGGACTCCACGAGCCGGATCCTCGACCCCCGCGTCGTGGGCGAGGAGCACTACGCGGTCGCGCGCCAGGTGCAGGAGGTGCTCCAGCGCTACAAGGACCTCCAGGACATCATCGCGATCCTGGGCATGGACGAGCTCTCCGAGGAGGACAAGCTGGCCGTGTCCCGCGCCCGGAAGATCCAGCGGTTCCTCTCGCAGCCCTTCGCGGTCGCCCAGGCCTTCACGGGCGTCGAGGGCAAGTACGTCAAGCTGGCCGACACGATCCGCGGCTTCAAGATGATCGCCGACGGCGAGATGGACGAGCTCCCGGAGCAGGCGTTCTACATGTGCGGCGGGATCGAGGAGGTCTACGAGAAGGCCAAGAAGCTCGAGGCGGCGTAGAGGCGGCGAAGACGCTGGGATGCTAGGACGCGCTGGGAGGCGAAGACGCCCGGCGGCGACCCGGAGAGGTACCAACGATGGCAGAGAAGTTCAAGCTTGATGTCGTGACGCCCTCGCGTCTGCTCGTCAGCGACGAGGTGGAGGAGGTGACGGCGCCCGGGGTCGAGGGCGAGTTCGGCGTCCTGCCCGGTCACACACCGTTCCTTACCGCGTTGGGCGTTGGCGAGCTGATGTACCGCAAGGGCACGGCCGTTCAGTACATCGCCATGTGCCACGGCTTCGCCGAAGTTACGCACGACAAGGCGACGATCCTCGCCGAAGAGGCGGAGTTCCCGCACGAGATCGACGTCCAGGAGGCCGAGGCCGCGAAGGCCGAGGCCGAGAAGGAGATCGCCGGCCTTTCCCACGACTCCAAGGAGTACTTGGAGGCCCAGGCGAAGCTCGAGAGAGCCATGAACCACATTCAGGTGGCGAGCCGGCGCCGATAGACCGGGCTTCCACCGACCTACGAACCGGCAGAGGGCGCCCCAAGGGCGCCCTCTGCCGTTGCCGTCCGATGGATCCGCAGATTCTCGCGCGGCGCCCCTCGGTCTCCCCATCAGCCGAAGAACGCCCTCACCTCCTGGGCCGCCTCCTCGGGCGCGCGCAGCGTCATGGACTCCGTTTCGATGACGTCGAAGTGGACGTCGGAGCACCCGGCGGGCGGAAAGAAGGCCCGCGGCACGAGCCGAAGCTGGCAGCGGAAGTGGTCCTTCGCGTCGGGCAGGCCGAGGAGCGCGGCGTTGAAGCTCCAGAAGCCCTGGGATGCGAGGCAGTGGCAGGCCTGCACGAGGCTCGCGGCCAGGGGGCTGAAGTCCTCGTCGGAGAGCTCGGTCACGTCCGATTTCGTGCGGTGGATCCCTACGAGCTCGAAGTACCTCCCCTGGGGCACCGGGTCCATCACCCAGGACCAGGGACCTCGCTCCCCCACCCACCGCTCGCCGGTCGTCTTCGCGGAGAGCGCCGTGGCGTCCCAGGCGTTCTTCCAGGTCGCGTCGGTGTACCGTCGCGAACCGTCGGCGAGGCGGCGAAGCCGGTTCGGGAGCGACGCCGTGGCCATGAGCTGCTGGTGCGGGTGGACCATGCTCGAGCCCGCAGGCGGCATGTAGTTCCAGTGGAGGAGGCGATAGGGAAGGTCCTTTCGCTTGTCCCGGCAGAGATCGAGGAACGCCCGCCCCGCCCGGAACCCGTCGACCAGGGCCGTCTCGGTGAGCTCCTCGATTCCGACAAAGTGGTCGGCAGTGAGCACCGTCAGGGCACACACTCCGGAGTAGGCCAGCAGGTTCGGGAAGACCCGGGCCTGCCCGATCGAGTAGCGCGGCTCGTCGAACTCGCCCGGGCTGAAACGCGGTGTCTTCTCGTCTACGGCGCCGGGGCAGAAGGGGCACCCCGCCTGGGTGTGGGCGTACTGCTCCCTCAGGTCTGGGATCTTCAGGGTCCGGAAGGGCGCGGTGAGCACCCGCCCGGTCTCTCCGGTGAGGGGGTGGGTGCGGACTTCGACGACTCGCTCCACGAGTCGCCCGTCCGGAAGGGAGAGGCGCGCGGTTTCAATCTTCTTCTGCACGTCGAGCGTCATGGCTGTCCCTGCCTCCTCTGCTCCTTGGCCTTCACCTGCTCCAGGAAGGCCGCGGCGTCGATCACGAAGCGCGTGTGACGCGCTTCGCCGATCTTCTCCAGGTCGTCGAAGCACTCCACCGCGAAGACGAACTTCTTTCCCTTGCTCTCCACCAGCCGGGCCACGGCCCGAACGTCCCAACCCAGCGGGGTCGCCGCCGTGTGTCGGAGCTCCACCCCGCCCCCCACGGTCATCTCCCCCGGCTCGAGCCAACGCTCCATCAGGCGGGCGGCGCTCGCCTCTACCGCACCGAGCAGAAAAGGGGTCGCGAAGACTGGCGGGGAGGAATCCTGAAAGCGGCTTGCGCTCATCTCTTCCGTCGTCTTGAGGACGTAGGTGCAGCTGTCGCCGACCTGCGGGGCTTCCTTCATGGGGCCTCCTCCAGCGAAGAGGTGGGACGCGAGACGGGCTCAGTCTCTAGATGCCGCCTCGGACCGTCAGTGCAAGCCTCGGGCGTAGTTTTCCTCGGTCGTGTCGGGCAGCGGCTCGGATCGTTCGATCGCCCGCAGAGCCGCCTTCACCTCGGCCTCCGGATAGGGCCGCCCCTGGAAGTCGGCGAGGTAGTCGCCGATGCCGAGGGCCTTGAGCTCCCCGACCCTTCCGGTCCAGGAGAACGGCTCCGCCGAGTACACGCGCGTCCACCCACGACCCAACGGCTTGGGCGCCTCGGACCACCACAGGCGTCGCCCGTCCGCGCTCTCGGCGCTGTCGGCTCCCTGTCTTCCCGGCTCGAGCCGGCTGACGAAGAGAGGGAGGTTGCCGCAGGCGTAGCCGATGGGGCGGAGCGGCCAGCCGGCCCGTCCGATCGCTCCGAGACTCTCGCGGTCGGCCTCGGGGCTCGGAACGAAGGTGCGCAGGTCGAGCGCCCGCAGGGCCGCGGCCGCCCAGCCGTTGAGCACGTTGAGCTCCCAGCCGCCGTGCAGGCGAAACGGCAGGCCCCGGGCGAGCTCGAGGTGCGCGAGGTTGGTGACCCAGAGGTCGCGGTATCCCTCGCGGGCGAGGACCTCCAACTCGCGGCGGGCAGTCTCGAGATCGCCCTCTGCCGTCCACGCCGGCAGCTCCCAGGCGAGCTTCTCGCGGGACCCCAGGGCCTCGGCGAGCCGGTCTCGCGCCCCGAGGCAGTCCCGGTTCAGGGCCGCCACGGCGCCGCTGAGCGGCAGCCGGGCCGCCCCCTTCAGGGTGCGAGAGCTCTCGGCCCGCACCCAGAGGTGGGCGCTTCGCGCGGGCTCCGGATCGGGCGCACGGCGAAGCCCGCGCACCGCCTCGAGCCGCCGCTGCCCCTCGGCGGCGAGCGCGGCGTCCACCCGGTTCAGGAGCGCGGCACGGACGGCCTTGAACGCCGAGGGCGGGATCACCACGGGCGGGAGCCGGCCCTCCACCGTCAGCTTCGCAAGGTAGTACGACGTGGAGCCGAGGCGGCTGAGGTGCCGCTCCAGCACGCCCTTGTCCAGCGGGTGGGCTTGGGCCGGGTAGAGGTCCATCGGGAAGGCGTGGCGGATCTCCAGGGGGCCCACGCGGGCGGACACGGTGAGCGCGTCGTCCTCCACGCCGACCGCGAGCTCCAGGGGCAGCCCCGCGGGACCGGAGAGAGACTTCAGGCGCTTGGTGAGAGCCTGCTCCAGCTCCTCGCCCTTGGCCGACTTGGCTCGGTAGACGCGATCGCCCCGCGTCGCCTTGTCCGTGCACGGGATCGAGAGCCGGTACCCGCCCGGCACGGTCTCGCGCCGGAAGGCCCGCAGCACCAGCGCGGTGCCCTGGCCCCCTCCCTCGCCCTGAATCCGCAAGCGATCGCCCCGGCCGACGGGGGAGCTGACCTGCAGGGTCAGGGTGTTGTCCTTCCAGCGCACCACCCGGCCCACGAGGGCCCCAAAAGCCGGGTCGGAGCCCTTCTCCAGCACCTCCCTCGGCCGAGGGTGGAAGGCGTACCCTTCGGTGGCGCGGCGGCCGGGCACGGCCCGGAGGATCTCCCGCGCGGCCCCCAGCGCGCCCTCCCGGTCCGCGTCCGGGGCGTCGAGGACCTTGCGGTAGGCCCGCACGACCCCGTGCACGTAGTCCGCGCCCTTGAGCCGCCCCTCGATCTTGAGTGACGACACGCCCGCCCGAGTGAGATCCCAAACTCGCTCCAAGAGGCTCAGGTCCGAGGTGGAGAAGGGGTGCCTCTCCGGCTTTCCGGGAGCGCCCCGAAAGCCCCACCGACACACCTGGGCGCACAGCCCCCGGTTCGCGCTTCGCCCGAGGAGCGCGCCTGACGCCCGGCACAGCCCGGACACCGAGAAGCACAGGGCGCCGTGCACGAACACCTCCAGGGGGAGCGAGGCCTTCCGGTGGATCTCCTGGATCTCGGGGATGGTGCACTCGCGGGCGAGGATCGCTCGGCGAAATCCCATGGCGTCGAGCTGGCGCACCCCGGCGGAGCTGTGCACCGCCATCTGGGTCGAGGCGTGCAGTACCACCTCGGGGAAGATTGACCGGCACAGGTGCCACAGGCCGAGGTCTTGGATGATCAGGGCGTCGACACCCTGGCAGGCGAGCGCCCAGACGGTCTCGGCCACCCGGGGCACCTCGTCTTCCTTGAGCAGCGTGTTCAAGGCCACGTAGATCTTCCGGCCCTCGCCGTGGGCCAGGGGAACGAGCCGGCGCAGGTCTTCCAGCGAGAAGTTCGTAGCCCGGTTCCGGGCGCTCCACTCCGGGAGCCCGAGGTACAGGGCGTCCGCGCCCGCCTCCAGCGCTGCCAGGGCGCTCTCCCAGGAGCCGGCAGGGGCGAGGAGCTCCGGCTTGGGCGGCGGGCTTGCGGGGGGCGACGTGGGCAAGGGCTCTCTCCTCCGAGTGTCGGGGTGGGGCCGGGATTCTAGCGGAGCCCGTCGGGAAGGGCAAAGGCCGAGGCGGCTCTGTGACGGATCTCGTCACCGAGGCTGACGAGATCCGTCACAGAGCCGGAGCCGATCTCGTCGGAGCGAAAGGCAGACCACTACCCTTCGTGGCCCGCCGGACAGGGGATACAAGATACAGGAGGTGCCCCGGCAGGATCGAAAAAAACGCGATGGCACGGCCCTTGCTCCCTAAAGGGCCGAACGCCACCGGCCGATAAGCCTCGTCACGGCGTCGGAAACCAAGGCACAGGGGGGCAGGGAGGGCCGCGGAACCAAAGACACCAACCCGAGTGGGCGAGAGCAGACCCCGAATTTGGCATGCGATAGGAGCCAACCCATCTCACAGGAGGTATCGGCCATGTTGACGAAGCTTCGCGCCAAAGTGAAAGACCCCAAGGGCTTCACCCTGATCGAGCTCATGATCGTCATCGCGATCCTGGGCGTCCTGGCGGCGGTCGCCATCCCGTACTACAACCAGTACATCGAGAACTCGAAGATGCGCGTCTCCCGAACGAACTACGAGGCAGCGGTCCGGACGGTCAAGGCCGAGTTCGCGAACAAGACGGCGAACAATCCTGCGACGACGAACGTCGTGGCCGTCCTCAACGACAACGGCAAGAACAGGAACCCCTTCGACCCGAGCCAGCCCGCCTATACGACGGCGGCCGCTCCGACTCAGCGCGGCGAGGTAGCGCTCAGCGTGACGGACTTTAGCACCATCACGCTCGTTGCAGGCGCAAACACCGCAACGATCGGCGTGTGGCTGCCCAAGGCGGCCGCCGCAGGGACCGATTCGGTCACCCTGACCTTCCAGTAAGTCGAACCCCGAAGAGACCGGACGAGAGGGCGCCGCGAGGTGCCCTCTCGTCGCATTGTCGAGCTCTCGCTTCAAGGCGTCGCCGATCGAAAGGAGGCTGGTCCCCATGTCCCGAGACCGGGGGTTTACCCTTGTCGAACTGATGATCGTCATCGCAATCCTGGGCGTCTTGGGGGCGATTGCGATCCCCGCCTACCAACATTACGTGAGCAACGCCAGGACGGCCGAGGCCAAGGCGAACCTGGAAACCATCAGGCTTCTCGAGGAGCAGTTCTACGCCGACCAGAAGACATACGTTGAGACCGACCCGGCACTCGGCACTGCAGACGTGGCCGCGAAACTGCCGGGCTTCGAGCCGGGAAAGGACACGGATCCGGCGTGGGCGGCAGACCCTTTCCACAAGCTCTACTACACGTATAAGGTCGAGCCCGGAGCGGCTGGTATCGCCACCACGTTCACGGCTACGGCAACCTTGAAGACGGATGCGACGGTCAAATTCACGATCAACGAGCAGAACGATAAGAACTGGTAAACCAAGAGGTTGACGGGGCACCGCCGGGTTTCGCTGACAAGACTTCGTCCGCGCCCCCGGAGCGCGGCGTATCCGCGGCCACCCCGGGATCACGGACCCCCAGGCAGCCGCGCACCGGTTCGGGCCGGCGCCAAACGCGTCTCCGTTCCTGTGCCGATCCTCAGCACGTACCCGCACTGGTTGGCCTTTCGCAGGAAGGCCTCGGCGGCCTCCTCTTTCCCCTTCGCGCGGGCGATCAAGCCGAGCGTCGCCCAAGCGGCGCCGTTGAGGGGGTCGAGGCGAACGGCCGCCGAGAGGCTCTGCTGGGCCGCGGCCGGGTCGGCCTTGGCGAGCTCAATCCTCGCGCGTAGGAAGAAGAGCCACGAATCGTCCGGCTTCAAGCGAAACGCCTTCTGCACATTCTCCTGCGCGGCGGCGAGGTCACCCTCATCGAGGTACAGGCCGGCGAGGGTCCGGAGCGCCCGCCAGGCCGACACGCCGCCGAGGGCAGCGGTCTTCTTCAGATAATCGACCGCCTCGGAGGTGGCTCCTCGTTCGATAGCGATGAGCCCTCGGTTGTAGAGCACGTTCTCGTAGAAGGGGGACGAGCGAAGGTCTGGGACCATCCGCTCGGCTCGATCCAGGGCGTCCTCGGCCTCGTCCAGGCGGTTGTACTCCAGAAGGTGGTAGCTCAGGTTGGCGTAGGCCCGCACGTTGTGGGGAGCCTTGGCCACGAGGTCGTCGTAGAGCAGGATGGGGTTGGCCCAGAACCGAGTCCGATAGGCAGTACCGAAGGCCTCGGTCCCTAGGAACAGGGCCACGAAGCAAACGGAAACTACGGCAGCCCGGCGGCTTCTCGCGCCCAGAGACACGGCCGCAAAGCTCAGCACCAGGAAGACGGCGGCACTGGGCAGGTAGAGCCGGTGCTCGAAGTACAGCTCCAGGGGAGTGACGGTCGCCTCGACGAGCTGCGTGGCCAGGAACCAGCCGATCGCGAAACCGAGCAGAGGCTTCCGCCGGCGCAGGCGCACCGCGAGGACCACGGCCAGGCCGATTCCCACGGCGCACAGAAGGGTCGTCGGCGGGGAGAGGAGGCTCTTGGAGATCGGGATTTCCGCGTCAACTGTGAGGAGCCGGGGGTCCGGGATCAGCAGCAGGGTGAGGTACCGGGCCTGAATGACCATCTCCGTCAGGAGGCGCTCGCCGATCGTGAAGGGCCTCTGGAGGTACATTTCGGCAAGTTTCCTCAGCAGGAACGCGCTTTTGAAGGCGAGTATGGCTCCCAGGGCCAGAAATGCCGTCCCGAAGATCGCGCGGAGAACGAAGCGTTCGCGGCGGCGCTCGGACGGCTCGAGCGCAAAAGCCTCGAGGAGCAAGAAGTAGAGGGGCACGAGCACAGCGTTCTCTTTGCTGGCCAATCCGAGCCCCCAGGAGGCAAGAGCCCCAGCGACCCAGAGCCAGCTCCACCCCGAGGGACGATTGCGGGCCCGAAGGTAGGCTGCGCAGGAGAGAAGGCAGAAGAGGCCGGAGAGGGACGCCATCCTCTGGACCACGTAGGATATGACGTTGGTCTGGACCGGATGGAGGCTCCACAGAGCCGTCGCCACCAAAGCCACGGCGAGCCGGGCTCGGGCCCCGAGCCCCAGAGAGCGGATGATTCGTCGGGCCGAGAGCAACTCGAGCAGGAACCACAGCAGCGCCAGGGAGGCGAGCCAGTGGATCAGTACGTTGCCGGCGCGATACCATCGGGGCTCCAGACCGCCGAAATAGTGGGTGAAGGCGAAGGTGAGCCCGGCGAGGGGCCGATAAGGGAAGTGAGCGGTGTCCGACCCCCAAACGGCCCTGGTCAGGGCCTCCGGTGAAAGCTCCGTCAAGTGGTAGCTCGGCTTCATGACGATGTGGTACACACTGTCGAAGTAGAACGGAGCGTCGAAGGCAGCCCGGTGCATGGTCCAAAGGCAGCCGAGGAGCACTGCGCAGAAGACGGGGACCCACCAATGCGTTGATGGATTCTCGCTGGTTCCGGGGGGCGAATCGAAGTTCACGGTCAAACCTCCTGGGGGCATGGTATTAAGGGGATTTCGGCGTCAAAGACCTCCCGCCGGTGGCCCTGGGGCAAATGCGGATGGCCGAAGCCACTACAACCCAAGACAGACCCGAGAACGGTCGGAGAGACAGGAGCTGATGTACGAGGGCAAGACGGTGGCCGTCGTGGTGCCGGCGTACAATGTTGCACGACTTCTCCCCGTGGTGTTGGAGACGATGCCATCGTTCGTCGACCGGGTGTTCGTCGTGGACGACCAGAGTTCCGACGGTACCCCTGAGGTCGCACAACGCTTCGTTGACAGGAACCCACACCAGATCCGGCTCATCTGCCGAGAGGCCAACGGCGGCGTCGGCGCCGCCATTGCGACGGGATACACGGCAGCCCTCGAGGAGGAGATGGACGTCGTGGCCGTCATGGCCGGCGATGCCCAGATGGACCCGGCAGACCTTAACCGGGTGGTGGGGCCCGTGTGCCGCGGTGAGGCGGACTATGTCAAGGGGAACCGGCTGTTTCGCGGGGAGTCCTGGGCCATGATCCCGAAGATCCGGTATTTTGGCAACTCATTCCTCTCCCTCCTCACCAAGATCGCTTCGGGCTATTGGCACGTGGCGGACAGTCAGTGCGGCTACACGGCGATTTCCAGGGTTGCCATCGAGCGGATCGAGCCGAGCAAGATCTACCCGCGCTATGGGATGCCGAACGACGTCCTCATCAAGCTCAACATTCACAACTTCGTTGTCCGCGACGTGAGTGTTCGACCTGTCTACGGAGTAGGAGAAAGGTCAGGCATCCGCCTGCGCAAGGTGGTATTCACGATTCCTTCCATCCTCTTTGCCGGCTTCCTCAGGCGAATGCTATGGAAATACGTGATTCTTGACTTCCACCCACTGGTCTTCTTCTATATGCTCGCAGCTGTACTGCTGCCGATCGGTACGGTCTTCGGCTTGTATCTTGTGTTGCTCCGACTCTTTATTGCAAATGCCGTAGCGGTTACGAGCGCTCTCTTTGCCTCCTTCCTGTTCATCTCCGGGCTTCAGTCTCTCTTCTTCGCGATGTGGTTCGACATGGACTACAACAAGACCCTCCGGTGACCCGCGCCAGGGAGACCCGATGCGGATCCTAGTCGATATCACGCACCCGGCCCACGTTCACTTCTTCCGGAACGCGTTGGACGAGTGGCGGGGCCGCGGCCACGACGTGGTCGTCACGGCCCGGGGCAAGGATATCGCGCTCGAGCTGTTGAAGGACTATGGGATCGGGCACCGAGACCTGGGGCCGGCGCGGGCCGGGCTCCCGGGGCTGGCCCGGGAGCTCTTGGTGAGGAACTGGCGCCTGGGGAAAGTGGTCCGGGAGGTCCGACCCGACGTCCTGACGGCTATCGGCGGCATCTTCATCGCTCAGGTCGGCTGGCTGACCGGAGTCCCCTCGGTGGTCTTCACGGACACGGAGAACGCGACCCTCTCGAACCGGCTGACCTTCCCGTTTTGCACGGCCGTGTGCACGCCCCGCTGCTACGAGGCGCCGGTGCCGCGGGCGAAGCACCGTACCTACGCTGGCTACCACGAGCTGGCCTATACCACTCCGCGCCGCTTCACGCCGGACCCTTCGGCGCTGGCCGCCTTCGGCCTCCGGCCGGCCGAGCCCTTCCTCGTCCTGCGGCTCGTCTCCTGGGGCGCGGCCCACGACGTGAGCGACCACGGCTTCACCGAGGTGGCCGGCGCGGTGAAGCGCCTGTCGGCCTACGGGCGGGTCGTGATCAGCTCGGAGCGGCGCCTCCCGCCTGTCCTGGAGCCCCTGCGGGCCGCGGCGAAGCCCCACCTGATGCACCACCTCCTGGCCTTCGCGCGGCTCTTCATCGGCGAGAGCGCCACCATGGCGAGCGAGAGCGCCACCCTCGGCACCCCGGCCCTCTTCGTGTCCACGTCGGTGCGCGGCTACACCAACGAGCAGGAGCAGCGCTACGGCCTCACCTATACCTTCAGCGACCCGCGGGAGGGGCAGCGTCAGGCCCTCGAGAAGGCCGAGGAGATCCTGTCCGATCCCCGGGCTGGGGCGCTCTGGGAGGAGAAGCGACAGCGCATGCTCGCCGACATGACGGACGTGACGGACTACGTCGTCGACGTTGTGGAGTCCCATGCTCGCCTCCGCTGACCCCCGGGCGCGGACCCGAGACCTTCCGGCCGCCCTCGGCGCCGTGCTCCGGTGGTCCGCGGCGCAAGACTATGCGGGCTTCGGGAAGTTCGATCTCTACAACTCCCCGTTCCTCGAGCCTCTGCGCCGGCCGAGCCGTCGGGTGGCCGCCGTCCTCGCGGCCCTCTGGGCGCGTAGCCCGCTGGACTTGCGGCGGCTCGCGGGCCTGCGGCCCTCCCGGAACCCCAAGGGCATCGCCCTCTTCGCCGTCGCCTACCTGCGGCGCCGGCGCTCGGGCGGGCCAGAGAGCGACCTCGCGGAGGCCCGGCGCCTCCTGGCCTGGCTAGACGAGCACCCCTCCCCGGGCTGGGAGCGGAAGTGCTGGGGCTATGATTACCCGTGGGTGACGCCCCATTTCTCGGTGCCGCGGCACGGGCCGAACATCGTGGTGACGGGCAACGTGACGCACGCCTTTCTGGAGGCCTTCGAGGACACGGGCGAGGTCGGCTACCTGGAGACTGCGCGGAGCGCCGTGTCGTTCCTGCTGGAGGACCTGGCGGCGCCGGTCGATACGCCCGAGATGCGGAGCATCGGCTACGTGCCCGGGAGCCAGTGGGGCGTGCTCAACATCAACGGTCTCGCGGCCTCGCTCTTCGCGAGGACGGCCCGTCACACCGGGGACGCTCGCCTGGCGCGCGAGGCCCGCCGGCTGATTGCGTTCCTGGTCGACAAGCAGACCGACTACGGCGCGTGGCACTACGCGTGGCCGGCCCGCACCTCGGGCGTGAAGCACGACAACTACCACACGGGCAACGTGCTCGACTGGATCCTCGACTACACGACCCTCACCGGCGACAGCTCCTTCCGGGAGAGCTTCGGCAGGGGGCTCGAGTACTACCGGGACCACCTGTTCCTCGCCGACGGGACCCCGAAGTGGCGAAGCGACCGGGTGTACCCGGCGGACGTCCACAGTGCGGCCCAGGCCGTGGTGACCTTCGCCAAGGCCTCCCTGGAGTTCGACCCGGCGTACCTGGCGGAGGCGCGGAAGGTCGCCCGTTGGGCCGTGGACCACCTCCAGGACCCCTCGGGCCGCTTCTACTACCAGCGGGGCCGCTTCTGGACCAAGCGCTACACCTTGATGCGGTGGTGCAACGCCTGGATGGCCTGCGCGCTTTCGAGCCTGCTCTTGGCCGAGTCCCGCCTCGGGCCGGCCGCGGGCGAAGGGCGCCGCTGATGTGCGGCATCGCAGGCCTGGCCGGCCCGGGGGCCACCCGCGAGGCTGCCGAGGCCATGGTTGAGAGCCTCGCCCACCGGGGCCCCGACGAGCGGGGGCTCTGGGGCGAGGGAGAGCTCTACCTCTGCCACACCCGCCTGAGCATCATCGACCTCGCCACCGGCTCGCAGCCCATGGCGAACGCCGACGGCTCGGTCCGGGTTGTGTTCAACGGCGAGATCTACAACTTCGCCGACCTTCGCGCGGAGCTCCAGCAGGAGGGCTACGCCTTCCGCACGCGCTCCGACACGGAGGTCCTCGTGCACGGCTATGCGGCCTGGGGCGCGGGCCTGTTCCCCCGGCTCGACGGCATGTTCGCCTTCGCTGTGTACGACGCGCGCCGCCGGAGGCTCGTGCTGGCGCGGGACACCTTCGGGATCAAGCCGCTCCACTACCACTTCGACGGCGCCACGCTCCGATTCGCCTCCGAGATCAAGGCGCTCCTGCGGGACGGCGCCGTCCCCCGGGCTGTCGACCACCAGGCCCTCCACTGGTTCCTGAACCTCCGCTACGTCCCGGGGGAGCGGACCCTCTTCGAGGGGATCCGGCGGCTCGCGCCCGGCCACAGTTTGACCTTCGAGGGCGGGGCGCCGCGCGATGAGGTCTTCGCCGAACTGGCACCGACCGCGGAGCCGCGGCGCAGCGAGGGGTACTACTGCGAGGGCATCCGCCATTACCTCCGCGCCGCAGTCCTCAAGCAGCGGGTGAGCGACGTCCCACTGGGCGTGACCCTGTCCGGGGGGCTCGATTCCAGCTCGCTCGTCGCGCTCATGACCGAGGCCGGAGGGGAGCCGCTCCAGACCTTCGCCATGGGGTTCAACGAGCCCACGGACGAGCTCGACGACGCCCGCAGCGTGGCGCGCCACTTTGGAACCCGCCACCACGAGATCGCGCTCGACCCGGAGCCCCTCCGGCAATACCCGGAGGTCATCTGGGCCACGGAGGAGCCGAAGGAGAACATCCTCCAGGGCTACCTCTTGGCCCGCTTCGTGCGGCCCCACGTCAAGGTCGTCCTGGGCGGCCTCGGGGGGGACGAGCTCTTCGCCGGGTACATCAACAACCGCTTCCTCGGCGCGGCCTCCCCCTGGCACGGCCGGGTCCCCGCGTCCCTGCGGACCAGGGTTCTCGAGCCCTTGAGCGGTGCCCTGTACCGGGCGGAGACCGCGGCGGGCTGCCTGCGGTTCGACGAGTACCGCCGGGGGGCTCAGCTCATGCTCGCTCTCGGCGACCCGCGCCGCTACTACCTGATCCTGCGCAATGCCTGGGACTACGACTCGGGAGCCTTTCCCCTCCTGTACGGGCCCGCGTGGGAGGGCCGGCGCCTCGAGCCCACGCGCACCGCCTTCGAGGGCTACTTCCGGCAGACGGGCCAAACCTTCCTCGAGCAGGCTCTGTGGGCGGAGCTCCGCACCAAGCTCGTGGACGACTTCCTCCTGAACGAGGACCGGACCTCCATGGCCAACGGGCTCGAGGTCCGGGTGCCCTTCCTCGACCGAGACCTCGTCCGCTTCGCCCTGGGCATCCCCGGCGACCTGAAGCTCGCCCACGGGCAGACCAAGTACATCTTCCGGAAGGCCATGGAGGGGATCCTCCCGGCCCGCGCGCTGCACAAGAAGAAGTGGGGTTTCAGCTTCAACCCGTACTGGCAGTTTCAGAAGGACCTGCGCTGGGTGGCCGAACGGGTGCTCACGCGCCGGCGGGTCGAGGAGCGGGGCTGGTTCAACTACCGCTACCTCCGCGCCATCCTCGATCACCCGGCCCACCCGCGGCTGCGCTGGCACTACTTCTTCCTCTGGCTCGCCCTGGGCCTCGAGATCTGGGCGCGCCAGTTCCTGGAAGGGGACCGCGGCGCGCCGCCCCTCGAGCTGGAGGCCTACTTCTGATGTCCCGCCTGCGCCTCTACCTCGACATGGTCCGGTACGGGAACGTGCACAACGAGGACTTCGCCCGCGAGCACTGGGCCTTCTTCCGCGAGCTCCTGGAGCGGCTCCGGCTGCAGCACGTCGCCGTGGCGGGCCTGCGAGCCCTGGACGTCGGCTGTGGCAAGTCCTTCTGGCTGTCGCTCCTGCTCCAGGGCCGCGGGGCCCTGGTCACGGGGGTGGACACCGAGGTGGTGCTCCCGGGGCTGGGCGTCGGGAAGTACCTGGGGTTGGCCCGGTCCAACGGGCTGGAGCGGGCCGCGCGCACCCTCGCCTGGGAGCTCCTCTATGCGCGCCCCTACTACCGGGCCCTGGAGCGGGCGTCCGGAGCGCCCCTTCCCTCGGACCGGGTCGACCTCCGGAACGCCTCCGTGACTGAGCTCCCTTTCGCCGACGCCACCTTCGATCTCGCCGTGTCCCACGAGGTGTTCGAGCACCTCCCGGACGTGCCTGGGGCGCTCGCCGAGCTGCGCCGGGTCTTGAAGCCGGCCGCCACGGCGTGTATCTACGTTCACAACTTCGCGAGCCTCTCCGGCGGCCACCATATCGCCTGGAAGTACCCCGACTCCGAGCCGTCGACCCTGGTGCCGCCCTGGGACCACCTGCGGGAGAATCGGTTCCCCGAGATCCCATCCTGGGTGAACCGCCTCCGGGAGCGCGACTACCGCGCGGCCTTCGAACGGCACTTCGAGATCTCGGAGTGGCTCCCCCTGGGCCGGGAAGGGGAGGCCCTCCTGACGCCCCGGCTCCGGGAGGAGCTTGCGGAGTACACGGATGACGAGCTGTTGACCAAGGGCTTCCTGGTCCTGGCGCGGCCCCGGCCAAAGGAAGGAACGGCGTGAAACAGGTCTTGCAGGATTTTCGGAGCGGTGCGCTGACCGTGGGGGAGATCCCGGCGCCCGCCGTGCGCATCGGCTCGGTCCTGGTGGCGAATCGGTTCTCATTGATCAGCTCCGGAACCGAGGGGGGCACAGTCCGCCTCGGGCGGATGAACTGGCTCCAGAAGGCGCGCGCGCGGCCCGAACAGGTGAAGAAGGTGCTCGGCGTGGTCCGGACTGACGGCGTGCTCGCGGCGTACCAGGCCGTGTCCCGGAGCCTCGAGATCCCTATCGAGCTCGGATACTGCTGCGCCGGCGAGGTGCTGGAGGTGGGGGAGGGCGTGCCGGGCCTACGCCCGGGGCAATTGGTCGCCTGCGGCGGCGGAGGGTACGCCAAGCACGCGGAGGTGGTGTGCGTGCCCCGAAACTTGGTCGCGACAGTGCCTGACGGGGTTCCGCCGCGGCTCGCCGCCTTCACCACCCTGGGGTCCATTGCGATGCAGGGGGTGCGGGTGGCGGGCGTCCACCTCGGGGAGACCGCGGTCGTCATCGGCCTCGGCCTCGTGGGCCTGCTGGTTGTGGAGCTCCTGAAGGCCGCGGGCTGCCGGGTGTTCGGGGTGGACGTGAGCCCCGCGCGGGTCCGCTTCGCCGAGGAGCAGGGATTTTGCGAGGCCTCGGTGAGGGGCGCTGGCAACCTCGTGGAGCGCGTGAAGGCGCTCTCGGGGGGCTTCGGGGTGGATGCGGTCCTCGTGGCTGCGGCCGCGCCCGACAACGACCCGGTGGCCCTGGCAGGGGAACTCGCGCGGCCCAAGGCCCGGGTCGTGGTCGTGGGGCGGACCGAGATGAACGCCCCGCGGGAGACCTACCTCTTCAAGGAGCTGGAGCTCTGCACCTCCCTCGCCTACGGGCCCGGCACCGGAGACCCCTCCTACGAGGAGCGCGGGGTCGACTACCCGATCGGCTACGTCCGCTGGACCGAGAACCGGAACATGCAGGCCTTTCTCGGCCTGCTCGCGGCGGGCCGCCTGCGGGTCGAGCCGCTGATCTCCCACGAGTTCCCCATTGCCGAGGCCGCCCGGGGCTTCGACCTGGTGGCTGGGGGTTCGGAGCAGGCCGTGGCTGTGCTCCTGCGTTACGATCGGGCCGAGTCGGGCGCGGGCCCGGTCCGGCGGGTCGACCTCCCCGCCGCCGCGGGGGCCCCGGCCGCCGCGGGGCGGGTCAGCGTGATCGGGGCCGGCAGCTTCGCCACCAACGTGTGGGTACCGCACCTCGCCCAGACGCCGGGCCTGGCGAGGCGAGGGATCGCCTCGGCCGGGGGCGTGCGCGCCAGAACGCTCGCCGCGAAGCACGGCTTCACCTTCTGCGCTTCGGACGCCGCGGCGATCCTCGGCGACGAGGACACGGACTGCGTCGCCATCCTCACCCGCCACGACACCCACGCGTCCCTGGCTGCGGCGGCCCTGGACGCGGGCAAGCACGTCTTCGTGGAGAAGCCCCTGGCGCTGGACCTCGACGGTCTGCGCCGGGTCGTGGAGGCCCAGGCGCGGAGCAGAGGGACCGTCCAGGTTGGCTTCAACCGACGCTTCGCGCCCCTGGCCCTGGCGCTCCGGGACTTCTTCGGGCGTCGCGCCCAGCCGCTCTCCATCACCTACCGGGCGAACGTCGGGTACCGGCCGCCGAACCACTGGCTCCACGACCCGGTCCAGGGGGGCGGCGTGCTCCTCGGGGAGGCCGTCCACTTCGTGGACTTCTGCCAT
The DNA here is from genome assembly GCA_016214985.1 of Deltaproteobacteria bacterium. Taxonomy (GTDB): domain Bacteria; phylum Desulfobacterota; class Deferrisomatia; order Deferrisomatales; family JACRMM01; genus JACRMM01. Next base: position 98,493 of record JACRMM010000012.1, read on the forward strand.
TGGCTCGTGGGAGCGGAGCCCGTCGAGGTCTTCGCCCGCCGGGTGGGCGGGGGCGGCACCGGGCTGATTGAAGAAGACACGTTCCACCTGAGCCTGGGGTTCGCGGACGGCTCGCTCGCGACGGTCATCTACGCGTCGAACGGAGACCCCTCCCTGTCGCGGGAGCGCGTGGAGGTGTTCGGGGACGACGCGTCCGCTGTGCTGGAGGACTTCCGGGACCTGACGTGCGCGCGCGGCGCTCGCCGCCGGCGGACCCGACGGCGGTTCAGCCAGGACCGGGGCCACGCGGGGCAGCTCGCGGCCCTGGCGGAAGCCCTGCGGACCGGCACGCCCGCGATCTCCTTCGAGTCCCTCGCCCTGTCGACGCTCGCCACACTGGAGGCGGTCGTGTCCCTGGGGCAGGGCGCGGTCCGCAAGATCGACCGCCGGGCGATCGGGCTGCCGTGAGCGGGCTCCGGACGCCCAGGGCCGACCGCCCGGCCGCCGTTCGGCCGGAGGTCTACGACGCGGCCTGGGTGGAGGAGATGGGGGGAGGAGGGAGCAATCGGGCCTTCCGAGAGAGCGCGGGCCGCGTGTTGCGGCCGCGCCTCGCGCGTGCCCTGGCCCTCGCGGACCTCCGACCCGGCCTGACGGTCCTGGACATCGGCTGCGGTCGCGGCGAGGTCGTCTTCCGGGCCTGCAGCGCCGGCGCGTCGGTCGCGGTGGGCGTCGACTACGCGGCGGCGTCCCTCGGGAGCGCCCGGGACAACCTGCAGGCGCTGGCCGGCGCCGATGGCTCGGCAGGGCCCTGGGGCCTGGCCGGGGCCGACGCCAAGAGGCTTCCCTTCCGGGACGAGGCCTTCGACCGGGTGTTCCTGCTCGATGTAGTCGAGCACCTCCATGAGTGGGAACTGCAGGAGGTCTGGTCCGAGGTCCGCCGGGTGCTCCGGCACGACGGCTTCGCCCTCGTGCACACCCTCCCGAACCGCTGGGCCATGGACTACGGCTACCGGCTCGCGCGCCTCGCGGTGCCGAGCCTCCCCGCGAGCCCGCCCGACAAACGCGACCTTTTCCACGTCAACGAGCAATCGCCGCCGAGCCTCGCCCGGTCCCTGGCCCGGGGAGGCTTCGCGTCGCGGATCTGGCTCGAGGACCTGACGCTCCCCCAGGCGAGGTTCCTGGCGGTGCACCGGCTGGAGGGGGCGCCGGAGCTCTCGGCCCTCTACCGCCGCCTGCTGGACCCCCGGTGGGGCGCCCTGTATCGCCTGGCCTGCCGCCTGCCGACCCGCCTGTTCCTGGTGACGGACCTCTTCGCCCTGGCCTGGCGGCCCGACGGACGCCCCCGGCTCCCGGCGGCCCTGCCCGCCAACGGCGCGGAGCGGCTGGCCTGCATCCTGGGGAGGCTCGCCGCGTGAGCGGCCCGGGGAGCGGTCGCCTGCGCTGGGCGCTCCGCGCGGCCCAGGCCGCGTGGTTCGTCGCGGTGGTGGTATACGCGGGCCACTTCGCGGCGACCCGGTGGGCGGAGTTCCGGGCGCAGCCCTGGCGCGTGGGCGCCAGCTGGCTGGCGCTGGCCCTGGTTCTCTCGCTCCTTCGCCGATTGCTGGGGGCGCTGCGGTGGATGCTGCTCGCGCGCTTCGGCCGCGGCCCGGCCGCCCCGGGCGAGAGCCTCCCGTTCCTGCGGGCCTACTTCCTATCCAACCTCGCGGCCTACGTGCCGGGGAGCGTCTGGTACATCCCGAGCCGGATCCACCTGAGCCGCGCCACCGGGATGACCGCCCTCCACAGCTCCGCCGCCATCGCCTACGAGATGGGCCTCCTGGTCTGGACGGGCCTGCTGCTGAGCGCCTACTGCCTGGCGCTGAAGATTGGGGCCTCCCCCGGCGGCGGCGCCGGTGTGCTGGCCACCGCCGCCGCCCTGTCCGCGGTGCCCCTCTACCCCCGGGCGGCCTCCTGGGCCGCCCGGACGCTCCTGCGACTGCTCCGACGCCCCCGGGACCTGGCCGCGGTCCCGGCGCGCTGGGCGGCCAGCGTCTGGCTCGCGAGCGTCGGCGTCTGGGCCTGCTCGGGGCTCAGCCTGCTGGCGCTGCTCAAAGGGCTCGACCCTGCCGTCCCCGGGAGCCGCGCGCTGTTCGTCACGTCGGCCGCGGCCGCGGCCTGGAGCGCCGGTTTCCTCGCGCCTTGGGCCCCGTCCGGCTTGGGCGTGCGGGAGGGGATGCTGGCCTGGCTCCTCGAAGGCCTCGCGGCCGGCCCGGTGATCGCGGTCGCGGTGGTCGGCGCGAGGCTTCTCACCATCCTGGAGGACGTAGTCTGGGCCCTCGTCGCTCTCTTTCTGCCGGAGGGGAGGAGCCGTGACGCAGCGGTCCGCTCGAGCGACTGAGGAGGCGCCGGGCTTCGCCGCCCGCGTCCTCGACCAGGTGGTGACGGCGGCCGTCGGCCTGCTGCCCCACGGGCCCGGCGCGAACGAGCTGAAGGCGGCGCTCCTGGCCGTCCGCGGTGCCCGCGTGGGCCGGCGCGCGAAGCTCTGGAGCGGGGTCTGGATGGACCGGTTCGACCGCCTGTGGATCGGGGACGACGTGACCGTGGGAAAGGACGCGATCCTGGTCTGCGGCGGCGGGGTCCAGATCGGCCACCGCGCCATGGTGGGCCACGGGAGCAAGCTCATCTCGGCGGGCCACCGGATCCCGGAGGGGAGAGCGCCCATGCGCTTCGCGGGCTTGGTCTACGGGAAGGTGACCATCGGCGACGATTCCTGGGTGGCGGCGCAGGCGGTGGTGCTCCCGGGCGTCACGGTCGGCGAGGGGGCGATCGTGGCTGCCGGAGCGGTCGTGACCCGCGATGTACCGCCCTTCGCAGTCGTCGCCGGCGTGCCCGCCCGGGTGGTGAGGATCCGCAGTTAGAGCGCCGAGGTTGGAAAGGCGGAGGGCAGGGAATGGAGAAGGACGAGATCTACGACCGGATCTCCGCGTACTGGAGCGATCAGCTCAACAACGAGATCTACCTGGCCGGCTACCCGGGCGTCGCGCGGGGCTCCCGGGAGTACTTCGACATCATCCGCGCGGCGCGCGACAAGTACCTCTACTACTTCGACGCCGTCACCGCGTTTCTCGGCCGGGACGGCTCGGGCCGGACCCTCCTGGAGGTAGGCTGTGGCATGGGCACGGATCTCCTAAAGTTCGCGGAGCTCGGCTACGACGTCACGGGGGTCGACCTTGCGGGGGAACATATCGAGCTAGCCCGAGCCTGCTTCGAGACTTACGGGAGGGCGGCGCACCTGCGGCTCGGCAACGCCGAGGCCCTCGACTTCGAGGAGGCGATTTTCGACCGCGTGTACTCCTTCGGCGTGCTGCACCACACCCCGAACACCGAGAAGGCCCTGCGCGAGGTGCACCGCGTCCTGAAGCCCGGCGGGCGCGCGTTCGTCATGCTCTACCACCGGGACTCCCTGAACAACTTGGTGCACGCCCTGCTCCGCGTGTCATTCGAGAACCCGAAGGGGTCGCGCGCGGTCGCCGCGGACGCCCCCGTGACCCAGCGGTTCTCGCGGGCTGAGGTGCGGAGGATGACGCGCTGTTTTTCCTCCGTGCGGGTCGACACGGAGTACCTCTACGGCGTTGGGTACGGCCGGCTCTTCGACTGGACCCCCGCCTTCCTCTACCGGCCCCTGTCCAAGCTGATCGGCTGGCACCTGCTCGTCTTCCTGCAGAAGTGATGCGATGCGGGTACCTCGAGGGGAGCCCGCATGGTCAGTACAGACGGCTGCTCAGGGGCCAGAGCCAGAGGATCCCCTGGTAGAACAGGACCTGCCGGTAGGCCCAGTCTCCGACCAGGTGCAGGAGACCCGCCCAGAGGAACGCGTGGAAGGCAAGGCGGCGGTCGGCGAAGAGCAGGGAGGCCAGCCAGGCGGCGCCGGCCGAGCCGACGAGGCTGTGGGTCCAGGTCCCCGAGGAGAGCCAGAAACCGAGCTCCACGGAAGGGACGGCCGCCAGGAGCGGACGGCCCAGGGCGCGGGACCAAAGGTGGTCCAGGTCCGGGAGCAGCGTCGAGCCGAGGAGCAGGAGAGAGAGGGGTAGAGGGCGGCGGGTGGCCCTGGACAGGAGGTGCAGGCAGCCGCCGGCGGCGCTGTGCTCGATCCAGGTCAACGGTCACCTCGCGGCGAAGGTTCGCCCGCGGAGCCGAAACTCCGCGAGGAACAGGCCGGCGATGATGGGAACCGTGGCCAGCGACCACAGGACCCTGCCGCGCGTCAGGCCGCGGTAGTGGTGCACGGCCGTCACCCGCACCTCGCTCCGGGCAACCACGGCCTCAAGGACGACTTCCTTGCCGTCCGCGACGGAGCGCAGCTGCCCGAGCGGGTCCGCGAGCCTCAGGGGGGCGCCCCAAGGGCCGGCGAGGAGGGCGATTCCCCCCTGCCGCCGGACACGGCCGGTGAGCCGCGGCGCCTTCTCTTGCAGCGCCGCGGCGTTGGCCGCGACCACCGGTGGAGCCAGGGAGTATGCGCGATAGAGCTCCCGGCGCCCGGTCGTGGCGGCGAGTCCGGCGGTCAGGGCGAGAGCGCCCGCGAGCCACCGGCAACGGGTCACGGGGACTCCAGCGCTCGGAGCGCGCCCAGCGCGCAGGCGGCCAAGTCCCCCTCCGAAAGGTAGGGGCCAAACGGGAGGCTGAGCACCTCCGCACTGGCTAGCTCTGCGAGGGGGAAGTCGCCTCGGCTGTAGCCCAGATGGCGAAAGGCCCCCTGTAGGTGAAGCGGCATGGGGTAGTAGACGGCGCTGGGGATGTCCGCGGCCCGGAGCTGCCCCTGGAGAACGTCGCGCCGGCCGCCCCCGACGCGCACCGTGTATTGGGCCCAGGCGGAGCTGTACCCTCCGGGCACGGTCGGGACGCAGAGCGAGGGCTCTGCCCCGAGCAGCTCCCCGTAAAGCTGCGCTGCTGCCTGGCGTTTCGCGAGCTCCTCGGGGAAGGCCTCGAACTTCGCGAGGACGATCGCCGCCTGAAGGGTGTCGAGCCGGGCGTTCAACCCGATCCTCACGTTGTCGTACTTGTCGCGACCCTTCCCGTGGATCCGGATCGACCGCATCGCGTCAGCGAGGGCGTCGTCGTCGGTGAACACCATCCCTCCGTCACCGTAACCGCCCAGGGGCTTGGCCGGGAAGAAACTCGTGACGGCCGCGTCGCCGAACGAGCACGCGCGTCGACCATGGAGCCTGCCTCCGAACGACTGCGCCGCATCTTCGAGGAGGAAGAGCCCGTGGGTTGCGCATAGGCTCCGCAGGGAGTCGTAGTCCGCGGGCAGGCCGTAGAGGTCGACGGCGATGACGCCCTTCGGCGTGAGGGTGGCGGGCGCCGAGGGCAGTGGGTGAACGCGTCGGTCCCGTTCGGCGAGGGCTAGGAGCGCGGCCTCTACCCTCCCGGGGTCGAGGTTGTACGTGTCGGGGTCGATGTCGACGAAGACCGGGGTCGCGCCGAGCAGGGCGATGACCTCGGCTGTGGCGATGAAGGTGAAGGGGGTCGTCAGCACGGCGTCCCCAGGGCCGACGCCCAGGGCCATCAGCGCCAGGAGGAGGCCGTCCGTGTCTGACGCGCAGCCGATGGCGTGCTTGGTGCCGACGTAGCTGCCGAGGGTGCGCTCGAGCTCTCCCACTTCGGGGCCCATGATGAACTGGCCGTGGCCGAGCACGCCACGGATTCGAGCGTCGATGACGGCACGGAGTGCGTCGTACTGCGCGGCGAGGTCGGTAAACGGGATGATCACGGGTACACCTCTTCGAGAGGGGCGAGGCCGGTGCCCTCTGACCGAAATCGTGCTCCACAAGCCCCGCACGAGAGGCTGTCGGGCAACCGGACGCCGCAGCGGCACACCCACCCCAACTGGCGGGCCGGGTTGCCGACGACCAATGCCTGGGCGGGAACGTTGCGGGCCACCACAGCCCCGGCACCGGTCGCCGGCCCTCCCCCCCTGAGCACCCGGCTCTGTTCGACCGAGGGCGGAGAAAGCTTGAGCGTCGAGCCCCGCCGCCCGCGCTTGTCCGAGGTGCGCTCGGACTCACCCGATTCCCAGCTTTTCGAGGCGGTAGCGCAGCACCCGGAAGCTCAGACCCAGGAGCCTCGCCGCCTCGGTCTTGTTTCCCCCGGTGCGCCGCAGGGCCTCGTCCACGTAGTCCCGCTCGAGGGAGCGCAGCACTCCCTCCAGGTCCAGGCCTCCGGGGGGAATCGACGCGTGGTGTCGCGACCCGGCCGCCCCCCCACCCCTCAGGTTCGCCGGCAGACTGTCGGCCGAGAGTTGCCCTCCGGTCTCCAAGGCGACGGCACGCTCGATCAGATTCTCGAGCTCGCGCACGTTGCCCGGGTAGTCGTGCCCCTCGAGCGCCTCGAGGGTGTCGGGCGCGATGCCTTCGAGGGGCCGCCCGAAGGCCTGGGCGTACTTCTTCAAGAAATGGTGGGCGAGGAACGGAATGTCCTCGCAGCGAATCCGAAGGGGCGGGATCTCCAGGGCGACGACGTTGAGGCGGTAGTACAGATCCTCCCGGAACCGCCCCTCGCGGACCTCGGCGCCGAGATCCTTGTTCGTGGCCGACACGATCCGCACGTCGACCGCGATTTCGCGGTTTCCCCCGACCCGCTTGACCTTCCCTTCCTGGAGAGCGCGCAGGAGCTTCGGCTGGAGGTGCAAGGGGAGCTCTCCCACCTCGTCGAGGAAGAGGGTGCCGCTCTGCGCTTCCTCAAACAGGCCCGGCTTGTCGGAGGCCGCCCCGGTGAAGCTCCCCTTCACGTGGCCGAAGAGCTCGCTCTCCATGAGCCCCTCGGGGATAGCCGAGCAGTTGACCGCGACGAAGGGTCCCTTGCGGCCCGACAGGGTGTGGAGGCGGCGCGCAACGAGCTCCTTTCCCGTGCCGCTCTCGCCCCAGACGAGCACCGTGACCCCCGTGGGTGCCACCCGCTCGAGCAGCCGGAAGACCTCCTGCATCCGAGGGCTTCGGCCCAGGATCTCGCCCCCTGCGCCCGCGATCTCGAGGCGGCGCCGGAGCTCCCGGTTCTCCCGAGACAGCGCCGTCTTCTCCAGGGCCTTGCGCACCGTGAGCTTGATCTCGTCGACCTTGAAGGGCTTGGTGACGTAGTCGTAGGCCCCCTGCTTCATCGCCTCGACGGCCGTCTCGGCCGTGCCGAAGGCTGTGATCACGACCACCTCGGGCGGATCGGGCAACGACCGCGCGGCGCGCAGCACGTCGAGGCCCGAGCCGCCCGGAATCCTTAGGTCCGTGATAACGAGGTCCAGGTCCCCGCCGGCCATCGCTTCCAACGCACTCGCGGCGTCCGCGCGGGACGCGACGCCATAGCCCTCCTTCCGGAGGAAGATCGACAGAAACTCCCGCATGCTCTGTTCGTCGTCGACGACGAGGATGTTCGCCATGGGTGCTCCCGGGGATTCCTGGCCTGCAGTGACCGGGCCCCCGTGTGACCCGGGCTCCGTTGGCTGCGAGCTGTCCCTCCGCGAAATCTACGACAAGGTCCCTCTGTCCACCTCGACCTGACCGCCGAACGCCAACCGCTCACCCACCGGAAGCTGAAGCCGAAACGTCGTCCCTCGGTCCGGCGCGGTGTCCAATTCCACGGTGCCGCCGTGATTCTCCACGATGCGGTGCACCGTGGCCAGCCCGAGTCCTGTGCCCCCTTCTCGGCAGGAGAAGAACGGCTCGAAGGCCCGCGCCGCCACGTCCGGAGCCATGCCGGGGCCGTCGTCCCGGATCGTGACGGTGACCCCACCCTGGTCCCGCGCGGCCTCCACCTCCACCGCCACGTCTTCGGGTGATGCCTCGCGGCTGTTTCGGAGGAGGTTGAGGAAGAGCTGGGCCATCTGATCCCGGTCGCCGTGCAGCGTCAGGTCGTCCGGGATCCGGCAGGAGAGGTGGAAGCCGTTCCGGCCTTCCCCCTGCGTAAAGAAGAAGCCGGTCTCTTCGACCAGGGTCCGCAGATCGAAGGTCGCCTGCTGCGCCCGGCCCGGCCGCGCGTAGTGCAGGAAGTTCGTCACCAGGCGGTTCAGGCGCTCCGTCTCCCGCAGCACGATCGCGAAGAGCTGTTTCTCCTCCTCGCCGGGCGAGAGGCTCTCGCGGAGCACCTCGACCGCGCCGGCGAGGCTCGCCAGGGGGTTTCGGATCTCGTGGGCGAGGCCTGCGGCGAGGCGTCCCACGGCTGCGAGCCGGTCCGCCCGGTTGAGGTCCTCCTCCAGCCGCTTGATCTGTGTGACGTCCTGAAAGATCAGGATGCTGCCGCGGCCGCGGCCCTCTCGGTCGAAGAGCGGCAAGGAGGAGTACCCCAGGACGGTCGCTCCGTCCGCGAAGGCCACTTCGCGGCGCTCCGCGCCCGACAGGTCGAAGATCTCCCCGAGGACGCTCCCGGCTCGGAGCGCTAGCCCGGCGCGTCCCAGGAGCTCCTCGGCGGCGCGGTTGTGAAACAGCGCCCGGCCACCCGAGTCCACGGCGACCAGGCCCGAGCCGAGGCTGCGCAGGATCGAGTCTTGGAGGAGCTCCAGGTCGAGAACCTCGGCCTGCGCGGCCTCGAGCCTCTGACCGATGCGCCGGAGCTCCTCGGCGAGGTGCCCGGCCAGGAGCGCGAGCGCATAGAACGCCGCGACGTTCGAGCCGAGGTGCGGTAGGAGCTGGGCCCCGAGCTCCGGCGACAGGGACGCCGCGCCGGGCGGGCGGAGGAGGCCGTACACCTGAAGGTCGACGAGCAGCCCATAGGCGAGGCTCGAGGTCGTCGCCGTGACGAGCGCGCCGCGGCGGTAGAGGAGGATGGCCCCGCCGATGATGGCCAGCGGGTAGAGGGTGGCGAAGGGAGAGAACGCGCCGCCCGAGAGGTACACCAGGGCCGTGACGTAGGCTGCGTCCCAGGTCGGCTGCAGCCGGGCGAGGGCTCCTGGCCAGAGGCCGGACCGCGACGCCAGTGCCGAAACCAGGGTGACCGCGAAGGAGGCGGCGGTCGCCATCGGGAGGCCGGCGAACGCCACCGAGATCCACCCCTGCTGCTCCGCCCAGGCCGCGAGCGCGAGCAGGGCGACCAGGACGACCGCTCTGCCCAGGAGGTACCCTTGAAGGCGCCGGGGCGCCGCGGCGGCCACCGCGCCGTCAACCCCCCCCGACGGCGCCCGCCATCTGGAACACGGGCAGGTACATGGCGATGATCAGACCGCCGATCGTCCCTCCCAGGAACACCATCAGGAGAGGCTCCAGGGCCGAGGTGAGGGCGCCCACGGCCTCGTCGACCTCGGTGTCGTAGAAGTCGGCGATCTTGCTCAGCATCTGGTCGAGGGCACCGGTCGCCTCCCCCACCCCGATCATCTGCACGACCATGGGCGGGAAGACCTTGGTCTCCTTGAGGGGCTCGGCGATCGTGCGGCCCTCGGAGATGGACTCGCGCGTCTTGAGGATCGCCAGCTCCACGACGCGATTGCCGGCGGTGCGCGAGACGACGTCCAGGCCCTCCAGGATCGGCACTCCGGAGGAGATCAGGGTCCCGAGGGTGCGCGTGAACTTCGCGACCGCGACCTTCCGGATCAGGGTTCCGAAGATGGGGAGGCGGAGGAAGAGGCGGTCGAAGAACAGGTTGCCCTTCTCGGTCCGGTAGACCCGCTTGAACGCGAAGACCAGGAGCGCGATGGCGATGAGGATGAAGAGGATGTACTTCTTGAGGAACTCCGACATGGCGATGACGAGGAGGGTCGGCCCCGGAAGCGACTTTCCGACGCCGGAGAAGAGCTTCTGGAAGACCGGGATCACGAAGATGAGGATGACCGCCACGACGAGAACCGCCACGGCGATGACCGTGGTGGGGTAGACCATCGCCCCCTTGACCTTCTTCTTCAGGTTCATGGCCTTCTCGATGTAGGCCGCGAGCCGGTTGAGGATGGTGTCGAGGATGCCGCCTACCTCTCCGGCCGCCACGAGGTTTACGTAGAGTCGGTCGAAGACCTTGGGGTGCTTGGACAGGGCATCGGCGAAGGTGTTGCCGGCCTCCACGTCTTCCTTGATCTTGAGAAGGACCTCCTTGAAGGTGGGGTTCTCCTGCTGGCTGGAGAGGATGTCGAGGCACTGCACGAGGGGGAGCCCGGCGTCGATCATCGTGGCGAACTGGCGGGTGAAGACCACGAGGTCCTTGGTCGACACGCGAGGCTTGAACCCCGGGATCTTGATCTCGATCGCCCCGAGGCTCTTCTTCACCTTGGTGGGCATGATCTTCTGGGCGCGGAGCTGTGCGGTGACGACCGCCTCGTTGGGGGCATCGAGCGTGCCCTTCTTGACGGTTCCGTCCTTCGTCCTTCCTTCCCAGGCGTACATCGGCATGGCGAGAGTCCTCTGTAAGACAGTGGACGGGTCGTGGTTAACGGTTCAAGACCGATGACCCGTCACCAACGATGCTTGACTACATGGCCCTGGGACGCTGGCCCTGGCTGCTCTCGGGCAGGCCCCTCGTCATCATCAGCCGCAACTCCTCGGGGTCGGAGCTGGCCCCCAAGGCGCTGTCGAGACTGATCTGCTTCTTCGTGTAGAGATGGTACAGCGACTGGTTCATCGTCTGCATGGAGAACTTTCCCTGCCCCACCTGCATCTGCGAGTACAGCTGGTGGACCTTGTCCTCCCGGATGAGGTTCCGGATGGCCGGGTTCGGGACCATGACCTCGCACGCCATGGCCCGCCCCCGGCCGCTCAGCTTCGGGATCAGCTGCTGGGACAGGATCCCCTCGAGCACGAAGGAGAGCTGGGCGCGCACCTGCGGCTGCTGGTGTGCCGGGAAGACGTCGACGATCCGGTTGATCGTCTGCACCGCGGAGTTGGTGTGGAGTGTCGCGAAGCACAGGTGGCCCGTCTCGGCCACCGTGAGGGCCGCCTCCACGGTCTCCAGGTCGCGCATCTCGCCGATGAGCACGACGTCGGGGTCCTGGCGCAGGATGTACTTGAGCGCCTTCTTGAAGCTCTCGGTGTCGGCGGTGACCTCCCGCTGGTTGACGACGCAGTTCTTGTGCGGGTGCAGGTACTCGATCGGGTCCTCGATCGTGACGATGTGCTCGTGGCGCTCGGTGTTGATCTTGTCGATCACGGCCGCGAGCGTCGTGGACTTCCCCGATCCGGTCGGGCCGGTCACGAGCACCAGCCCGCGGGGCTTCGAGGAGATCTCGTGCAGCACTTGCGGCAGACCGAGGTCCTCGAAGGTGAAGATCTTGAAGGGGATCGCCCGGAAGGCCCCGGCGACCGAGCCCCGCTGCATGAAGATGTTCGCTCGAAACCGCGAGAGATCTTTCACTCCGAAGGAGAGATCGAGCTCGTTCTCCTCCTCGAAGCGGTGCTTCTGGACCTCGGTCAGCACGGAGTAGCACAGCCGCTTGGTCTCCGGAGGCCCCAGGCCCGGCAGGTCCAGGGGAATCAGGCGGCCGTCCACGCGGATCTGTGGCGCCGATCCGGTCGTAATGTGGAGGTCCGACGCTCCCTTCTCGATCATCGTCTTGAGCAGTTGGTGCAGGCTGACCATCGGTCGGTCGTCCATGAGAACCTCGCTGGTTTCTAGTCCTTGACCGAGCAGCGCACGACTTCTTCGACGGTCGTGACGCCTTCCTTGATCTTCGCGATTCCGGCCATTCGGAGCGTCTTCATGCCCTGACGCACGGCCTCCGCCTTGATCTCCATGGTCGAAGCACCGTTCAAGATGAGCTCCTTGATCTCGTCGGTGATCGGCAGCACCTCGTACATGGCGACGCGGCCCCGATAGCCCGTGTCTGCGCAGTTCGCGCAGCCGACGCCCTTGTAGTACTGGAAGGTCCCCGCCTCGTCCTGCGTCATGCCGATGTCGAGCAGCGCCTGCGCCGGCACGCTCGCCTTTTCCTTGCAGTTTGGGCAGATACGGCGCGCGAGGCGCTGGGCGAGGATGAGGTTGGTCGCCGACGCCACGAGGAATGGCTCGACCCCCATGTTCAGAAGCCGGTTGATGGTGCTCGGCGCGTCGTTGGTGTGGAGGGTCGAGAGCACGAGGTGACCGGTCAGCGCGGCCTTGATGCCGATCTCGGCGGTCTCGAAGTCCCGGATCTCGCCCACCATGATGATGTCCGGATCCTGGCGCAGGAAGCTCCGCAGGGACGCCGCGAAGTTCAGCCCGATCTCCTCGTGCATCTGGACCTGGTTGATGCCCGCCAGGTTGAACTCCACCGGATCCTCTGCCGTCGAGATGTTCGTGTCCTCCTTGTTGAGCTCCGCCAGCGCGGAGTAGAGGGTCGTGGTCTTCCCGGAGCCCGTGGGCCCGGTCACGAGGACCATCCCGTAGGGCTTGTTGATCGCCTCCTTGAAATCCTTCAGGGGCCTCTCGTCGAACCCCAGCTTCGTCATGTCGAGCTGAAGATTCGACTTGTCCAAGAGCCGCAGGACGATCTTCTCCCCGAACAACGTCGGCAGGACCGAGACACGGAAGTCCATGTCCTTGTCCTTGGAGAGCTTCATCTTGATCCGGCCGTCCTGGGGCAGCCGGCGCTCCGCGATGTCCAGATTGGCCATGATCTTCAGCCGGCTCGTGATGGCGTTCTTGAGCTTCATCGGCGGCTTCATCTCCTCGTAGAGGATGCCGTCGATTCGGTAGCGGACCCGGAAGGCCTTCTCGTAGGGCTCGATGTGGATGTCGCTCGCGCCTTTCCGGATGGCGTCGGTCAGGATGAGGTTCACGAGCTTGACGACGGGCGCGTCCTCCGTGGACCGCTGCAGGTCGGCCACGTTCACGTCGTCCGCGTCGTTGACGACTTCCAGATCGTCCAGGGAGAAGTTGCTCATGACGTCAAGCAGCGTGGCGGACGAGTCGTAGTACTTGTCGATCGAGGCCTTGATGGCACTCGATGCTGCGACGACCACTTCGACGTTGTACCCCGTGATGAACTTGATGTCGTCCACGGCGAACATGTTCGAGGGGTCTTCGACCGCGACGATGAGCGTCGATCCCACCCGGTTGACCGGGATGAGGCGGTACTTCTGGACGAGGTCCACGGGAACCAGCTTTACGACCTCGGAATCGACATCGAAGTTCTCGAGGTTCATCGCGGGAACGCCGTACTGCTTGGAGAGCAGCGACACGAGGTCCTGCTCCCGCAGGAGCTTCAGACGAACGAGGGACTCGCCGAGCCTCCCGCCGTTCTTTCGCTGATCCTCCTTGGCCCGCTCAAGATCGGCCAGAGTCACGTAGTTCTCGCGGATCAGCAGTTCCCCGAGTTTCTTGGACATGAAAACCTCTAGAGCGTTGGAAAGCCGGAAGGATGCTGGAGCACTCGTAGGGCGCGTTGCCCCACCCTGCGTTCGGTTCGGCGGGGCGAGCGCCGCCCTACGCCGGGAAAGCCAATCCTCTCCTACTGGCCCCGCAGGGCCTCTTCCATCACGAGCATCGGCGCCGCTTGCCCGGTCCACAGCGAGAACGCGGCGGCCCCCTGGTGGAGCAGCATCCGACGGCCCGAGGCGGCCAGGAACCCCTCCTGCCTCGCGGCGTTCACGAGCGACGTCTCCCCCGGCCCGTAGGCCATGTCGTAGAAGACGACGCCGGCTGAGATCGTCGACAGGGGCCACGGCCACCGGGCGTCCCCCTGAAGCCCCAAGGGAGTCGCGCTCACCACCAGGTCGCCGGGACCCAGCCCCGGTGCTTCGTCCGGGTCCAAACGGGCGGAGGTGATCCGATTTCCGCCCACCGTGCGTCGGACAGTGGAGACGAGTTTCTCAGCACGCTCCTCGTTTCGGTTCAGAACGACGATTCCTTGAATGCCGGATCGCAGGAGGCCCACGATCGCCGCCCGTGCGGCGCCGCCGGCCCCGAGGACGACGGCCTTGCGACCGGCGGCCTGAAACCCCACGTCTTCCTCCAGGGCCCGCAGGAAGCCCTCGACGTCGGTGTTGAAGGCCTTCCACCCGCCGGACGTGGGGACGAGGGTGTTGGCCGCCCCGACCAGCGCGGCGCCTTCGTCTACCTCTTCGGCCAGGCGCAGGGCCTGCTCCTTGTGCGGCACCGTCACATTGAGCCCGCCGGCGCCCAGGGCTCGGGCGCCGCGCAGGGCGTCGACCAGCCGCTCGGGCGGGACGTCGAAGGCCAGGTAGCAGGCGTCGAGGCCGAGAGCTCGAAAGGCGGCGTTGTGCATGGCCGGGGAGAGGCTGTGCGACACGGGATGGCCCAGGAGGCCGAACAGGCGGGTGGCAGCGGTCGGGACGGGTGCGGGCGGTGTCTCCCTCATGGTCCTTCCGTGGGCAGATGCGCCTCCTGCGCCGCGAGCACCGCGCGAATGGCATCCACATCCCTGTGGATCTGGTGGATCAGGTCGTCCGGGCTGCGGAAGGCGATCTCCCCCCGCACGGCCGCGACGAAGACGATCTCGAGCTCGGCGCCGTAGAGGTCACCCGCATAGTCGAGCAGGTACGCTTCCACGGTGAGCTCGGTCGCGCCGAAGGTGGGGTTGGCGCCGACGTTCACGGCCGCCGCGTGCCGCGTTCCGTCCGTCACCGCCCAGGCCGCGTAGACGCCGGGCATGGGGAGACACTCCTCTCTCGGGAGGACGTTGGCCGTGGGAAAGCCGAGGCTCTGGCCCCTCGCTGCGCCGTGCACGACGGGTCCCCGCAGGGAGTAGGAGCGCCCCAGGAGGCGTCGCGCGGTGGAGAAGTCGGCCTCCGCCACGGCCTGGCGGATCCGGGTGGAGGAGACGACCTCCCCGTCGAGGGTGAAGGGCTCGAGGATGCAGAGGTCGAAGCCCAGCGCGGATCCCAGGCGTCGGAGCACTTCCAGGGAGCCGCGGCGCGCCCGGCCGAAAGCGAAATCGGGGCCGACCCACACCTCTGCCGCGCCCAAGCGCTCGGTCAGCGTCTCCCGCGCGAAGATCTCGGGCTCCTGCGCCGCGTACTCCCGATCGAACCGGGCCCACACCAGCACGTCGATCCCTTCGGCGCCGATCAATGCGGCCCGGTCCTCGAAGCACGTGAGCTGGGGCGGGCAGAAGGACGGGTTGAGGACCTTCAAGGGATGCGGGTGAAAGGTGTAGACGATCGATGCCGCGCCCAGGGAGCGGGCGCGCTCGCGCACGCGGGCCAGGAGCGCTCGGTGGCCGAGGTGAACGCCGTCGAAGTTCCCGATCGTGATGACCGAGCGGGTGACCTGACCGGGCGAGAGGAGGGAGTGTTCGAGGATGTCCATGCTCTCGGGGGGGCGGGGGGTTGGGGGTCGAAGAACGCTACGGTAGAGGGACGAGGGGGGGGTGTCAAGCACGCTGACAGCGCGCCGGCAGACCTCCTTGGCCATCGGCGAGCGTGGGGGTATGTTGGCCTGCATCGTGGAACCGAGGCGACGACGCAGAAGGAGGGAGCGATGGGAACCAAAGCGAGGGAGATCGTCGGACTGGACGTGGAAGAGCTTCTCACACTGCTCCAGAAGGCGTTCGCGGATGAATGGTTCGCCTACTACCAGTACTGGCTTGGCGCCAAGGTGGTGAAGGGACCCATGAAGGACGCCGTCATCGCCGAACTCTTGCAGCACGCCACCGAAGAGCTCACCCACGCGGACCTGGTGGCCAACCGCATCATCCAGCTGGGGGCAAAGCCGTTGACCGAGCCGAAGCTCTGGTACGAGTGGTCGGGGTGCGGGTACCTGCCGCCCAACGACGAGTACGTCAAGGTGGTCCTCGAGCAGAACATCGAGGGCGAGCGCTGTGCCATCAGCACCTACGATGCCCTGCTCAAGAAGGTGGCGGGCAAGGACATCGTCACCTACAACATGGTCATGACGATCCTCGAGCAGGAAGTCCAGCACGAGGAGGACCTCCAGGCCCTGCAGGAGGATCTGCAGCTCCTCGTGAGTCGGGGGCTGAAGTAGCGTCGGGAGAACGCGGCCGCCGCCCAGGTTCCGGTCGCGGGGCGGCGGCCGACGCGCCGGAGGATCAGACCGTCAGCCCCAGCCCCCGCCTCTTCTCGTTGAGGTGGCCGATGATCGCATCGGCGCACTTCGTGGGGTCCGGTTCCACGACGAAGGAGGCGCCGACGACACCCTTCAGGCCCTCGGTGGCGAGCTTGACGATGTTCGGGGAACCGAGGATCGGGGGAACGACGCCGAGGAAGGTCGTGATGCCAGCGGCCACGACGTAGAAGGCGATGGCCACGGCTTTCTCCGAGTACCACTCGGGTGCGGCGCCGGCGAGCGGGAGCTGGGCCGTGTCCACGTTCAGCGCCTTGGCCAACGCCCCCGCCAGGTGCAGGATCCGGGTATTGTCCACGCAGGAGCCGGTGTGGAGCACCGGCGGGATGCCCAGGGCCTTGCACACCTCCCGAAGTCCCGGGCCGGCGAGCTCGGCGGCCTCGGGCACCTTGAGGCCGGCCTTGGCGTTCGCGACAGCGGCACAGCCCGTGTCGAGCACGAGGACGTCGTTCTCGATCAGCCGCCGGGTGAGCGTCACGTGGCCGTGGTCGTGCTTGACCTTGGGGTTGTTGCACCCCACGACCCCCACGGCGCCGCGGATCTTTCCGGCCACGATGGCGTCGATCAGGGGTTGGGGGGTCCCTCCCAGGGCGCCGAGCACGGCCTCGACCGAGAAGCCGCTCATCTGACTGACCGGCGTGCCCGGGATGTTCACGGCGCCGGGTTTGCGGTGCGGGAAGTTCGCAACGGCTGCGAGCACGACCTCTTTGGCCAGGGTCCTGGCGTTCTCGGGCGTGAACTCCCGGTGCTCGGCGCCGATGAACTTGGCCTTGGGGCTCGTGCTCACCACCTTCGTGTGGTAGCAGCCGGCGATCTCGGTCAGGGCGGGCATGATGCACTGATAGTCGACGATCATCATCTCCACCGCGCCGGTGACGAGGACGAGCTCGGTCATGAGGTGGTTGCCTGCGATGGGGATGCCCCGGCGCATGAGGAGCTCGCTGCCGGTGCAGCACAGGCCCGCCAGGTTGAGGCCGGTCGCCCCGACCTTCCGGGCGGCGGCCTGGACCTCGGGGTCAGCGACGGCCTGGGCGATCATCTCGGAGACAATCGGGTTGTGGCCGTGCAGGAGAATGTTGACCGCGCCCTTATCCAAGACCCCCAGGTTTGCGGTGGACATCGTGGGCTTGGGCACGCCGAAGAGAACGTCGGAGACCTCGGTGCCGATCATGGAGCCGCCGAGGCCGTCGGAGAGTGCCGTGCGGAATCCGTGGAGCAGGATGTTCACGTAATCGTTGTCCACCCCCATGTGGGTGCGGTGCATCATCTCCGTGACCTCGCGGTCGATCCCCCGCGGGAGCACCCCGAGTTTGCCCCAGGCCTCGACGCGCTGGGGAGGCATCCGGCCCACGAACTGGAGCCGGCCCTTGCGCATTCCGTACTCGTCGAGCATGGCCTCGGCCAGCTGCTTTGCCACCTCCAGGGCCGGCACGCCGGCCTCCGCGATCCCGTACTCGCCGGCGAGCGCCCGGAGCTTCCCCTCGTCGGCGATGCCGTACCCGGGGGCCCGGCCCTCGCTCACGGCGAGCAGGGTCTCGGCCAGGTCGCGGCCGTGGTCCGAGTGGCTCGCCGACCCCGCCGCGATCATGCGCCCCAGGTTTCGGGCGACCATGATGTCGGCGTCGGCGCCGCAGACGCCCCGTTGGGGACCCTCGCCGAAGGGGTCGATGCGACAGGGGCCCATGGCGCAGATGCGGCACGAGAGGCCGAGATCACAGTAGCCGCAGCGCGGCTCCTGCGCCTCGTGGCGGTCCCAGACCGTGGAGACGCCGTCACTGTGCGCTTTCTCCAGCATGGCCAAGGCGTCGGTGGTGATCGAGCAGGCGGCGAGTTTGTCGGTGAGCGTGGTCATGAGTGTTCTCCTTCGGAGAGGCTGTCAGCGTTCAGCTGTCAGCCTTCAGCCAAGAACAAGAACGGGTCATTAGTTTTGGTTGCGCCTCAAGCTGACGGCTGACCGCTTGCGGCTGACTGCTTCTCGCCCAGCGTCCGCCAGAGCGTGACGGCCTCGGTCTCGGCTCTCTCCGGCGCCCCCTCGCGCAGCCCCAGCGACATGCGGCGGGCCAGCCGGCGCGTCTCCTCCCTCAGGAGCTCGTTCGGGTCTCCAAACTCCAGGGCCTTCACCAGGCAGGTCTCTACGCAGGCCGGGATCTGCCCTTCGCGCTGCCTCCCGATGCAGTTGTCGCACTTGACCGCCACGGCCGGCCTGGCCGGCGCGGTGTTGTCGGGCCGGTAGCGAATCACGCCGAAGGGGCACGCCATGGCGCACATGCCGCAGTTGATGCAGCGCGACGAGTCCACCAGCACGATGCCGGTCGCGGCCTCGCGGTGGATGGCGGCCGGCATACAGGCGGTCTGGCACGGCGCCGGGTCGCAGTGGCGGCACTTGTTGGGGAAGGCGAAGGTTCCGGGCCCCGGGCCGACGTGGATGCGCGGGCTGGGCCGGGGCTCCTCGGCGATCGCCGCGTAGAGCGACTTCGAGCGCGAGTGGGCCGTGGCGCAGCCCGCCATGCACTGCAGGCATCCGACGCACCGTTCCGGGTGGACGACGACGGTCTTCATGGGTTTCCTCCTGAAACGCTAGGATGCCAGGATGCTTGGTGGCTGGGATGCTGAAAGGCTTCTTCGTCCTAGCGTCCCAGCCGTGAACGCATACCTCCCCCAGTGGATCCGTGGCTCGAGGGGGTCGAAGGGAAGCTCGTCGAACCGCGCTCCCCGGCGGATCGCCGAGACCACGAGGCCGGCCTGGTCCGCAGCGCCCGCGAAGATCGTGCCGACGATACGCCCGTCCTTGAGCACGACCTTGCGGTACAGGCGCGCACGCCGGTCCAAGGCGGCCCTCTCTTCGTAGGTGGGGTCGGGGGCGCGGGTGATGCCCGCGCTGATCAGCTCCAGGCGTCCCACGCGGATCGAGTTCATCCCCAGGCTTCCGGCGTAGGTCTCGCCCGCACCGGCCATGTTGCGGCCCGCCAGAGCGCCCTGCTCCACGGCCATGGGCCAGACAGCGTTCACTCGCGGGCGGCCCCAGGCCGTGTCGGTCGCCAGCGCGACGTCGCCGGCGGCCCAGACGTCGGGCAGCGGGGTTCGCAGTCCTGCGTCCACTGGGACGCCTCCCGAGACGGCAAACCCGAGGTCTGCGAGGAGCTCGGTGCGCGGCGTCACGCCCTTGCCCACGACCACGAGGTCACAGGGCGCGCGCCAGGCGCCGGCGAAGGTGACCGCGGCCGCACGGCCGCACGCCTCCTCGATCCCCGACGGCGCGAGGCCGGGCCGTACCTCGATCCCCTCCTCGCGGAGAGCATCGGCCACGAGGGCTCCCGCCTCACGGTCCACGGCCTGGGATAAAGGGTGGGACGACGCGACGCACAGGGTCACTGAGGCGCCCCGGGCGGCCAGCGCGTGGGCGGCCTTGATGCCCACGAGGCCTCCGCCGAGGACGAGGGCCTGGTGGGCCCCCGCCCGCAAGGCCTCGTCCAGCGTCGCCGCATCCGAGCGGGTTCGGAACCCCCGGACGTTGGGCAGCTCTTCTCCTGGCACCTCCAGGGTCGCGGATGCGGCGCCGGTCGCCAGGAGGAGCCGGTCATAGGTGAGAGCTTCGCCCGAGGCGAGCCGAAGGCGCTTCGCGCCGGGCTCGATGGCCTGAGCCCGGGCGCCGAGGCGAAGGTCCACCCGGGTGAGGGCGGGAGCCGCCAGGGCAAACAGGTCCTCGGCGGTCTCTCCGGCGAGCCAGTAGGAGAGCAGGGGCCGGCAGTAGGGGGCGTCAACCTCCTCGGAGAGGATGACGACCTCGGCGGCGGGGTCGAGCTCCAGGACTGCCTGCGCGCCGGCCATGCCCGCTGCGCTGGCCCCGATGATCACGTAGCGCATGGTCTCCCCTGGGTCCGGGATGGTACTCTGACAAGCGCAGGCAACCTACCCCGCACCCATCGGCTGTGCAAGGAGCTTCCGTGAAGATTCGAGGCGTGCTCTTCGACGCGGGAAACACCCTGATCCGCGTTCGCCCCGGCGTTGGAAACGTTTACGCCGCCGTCGCGGCGCGCCACGGCGTCACGATCGACGGGGCCGCCCTCGACCCCCTCTTCCAGGCGGAGTTCCGGCGGCGTCGGAGCGATTTCGTGCGCGACGTGTCCCGCCCGCACTCGGCGGCTCGGGAACGCGCCTGGTGGGGCGGGCTCGTCGAGGCGGTGTTTCGCGCGGCCGGCGCCTGGGAGGCGTTCGAGGGAGTGTTCGAGGAGTTCTTCCGCGAGCTCTACGAGACCTTCGAGCGGCCGGAGGTGTGGGAGGTGTTCCCGGATGTGGAGCCTTGCCTCGATACCCTGGCCGCGGGTGGCCTGCGCCTCGGTGTGGTGTCGAACTGGGACAGCCGGCTCCACGCGGTCTTGGGGGGGCTGGGGCTGGCCCGCCGTTTTGACTGCGTGCTGACGTCGGCCGAGTTCGGGGCCGAAAAGCCCGATCCTTCGATCTTCCGGGAGGCCGCGCTGCGGCTGGGCCTTCGCCCGGAGGAGGTCGTCCACGTGGGAGACCTGGTCCGCGAGGACCTGGAGGGTGCGGTCTCCGCGGGAATGGACGCCCTCCTGCTGGACCGGACCTGCGGTCGCCTGCCCTCCGGACCCGCGCGCGTGTGCGATCTTCGGGAGGTCCCGGCCCGAATCGAGCGGCCCGCGAAACGGTAGCCGGCTTCGCGTCACGCTTCGGGGAGAGAGGACGGCAGGAACGCGGTTTCGGGAACCGCGAGCAGCGGCTCCCCGCCCGGTGGCTCGATCCGCAGGCGAGCGTCCGTAACGGCCCAGACGACGATCCGCCCCGGACTGTCGGACCGAAAGGAGTCCCCGGGCCTCAGCACGTGGTCTCGTTCGTCGCCTTCCCGGGTAACCCAGCACACCCCCTCCAGACAGCGCAGAGTCACCCCACGGCCGCGGGCGAAGGAAAGAGTCTGCCGGGCGCGGAGGTGCGCGGTGGCGTGGCGGCGGCGAAACAGGGTGCGCATGGGGCGTCTCCGAATCGGGTCGTAGGGGACGCCCCCAGTATGCGGCGATGCGGCGCCGGCGGGCAGAGGCAGCGGAGCACAATCCCGGCCGGCACAGCGGGATCCGGCGGCCGACTGTGCCGGTCGGAAAGAGGGGAAACTGTGCCTTGCCGCGGGTGTACCGGTCGGGGTTGAATGGGGCCATGCGAAGCGGCGTGGTGGCGAAGACCGGAGGGATCTGCCTCTACGAGAGCGTGGCTGCGGACGTGGCGCGGCTGATCGATCAGGGCGCCTTCCTCCCCGGCCAACGGATCCCGTCGGTCCGGGCGCTGAGCCGGCAGCTCGGCGTGAGCATCGCGACCGTGATCGAAGCATACGGGCTTCTGGAGGACCGGGGGTGCGTCGAGGCCCGCCCCCAATCCGGGTACTACGTGCGCCGCCGCCCCCAGGGACGGCCCGGGGAACCGGACATCTCGGCGCCGGCCATGAGCCCCACCCGCGTGAGCGTGAGCGACCTGGTGATGATGGTGCTGCGCGACGCGGGCAACCCGAACCTCGTACCCCTCGGCGCGACGATTCCCGGCCCCGAGCTCCTGCCCACCGATCGGCTCAACCGCGTCCTGGCCGCCGTGGCCCGCCGCAAGGGTGCCCTCGGCAGCTCCTACGCCATGCCCCCCGGCTGCGAAGCGCTCCGGGTCCAGCTCGCGCGGCGGGCCCTGGAGGCGGGCTGCGCGTTGGTACCCGACGAGATCGTTACGACCAACGGCTGCCAGGAAGCCATCACCCTCGCCCTGCAGGTGACCTGTCAGCCCGGCGACACGGTGGCTGTCGAGTCGCCAACCTACTACAACTTCCTTCAGGCCATCGAAGTCCTGGGCCTGCGCGCCCTGGAGATTCCGACCCATCCCCGGGACGGCCTCTCCCTCGAGGCTCTTCGCTACGCCCTCGACCAGACCCCCATCGCGGCCTGCCTCGCGATCCCCAACGTCAACAACCCCCTGGGGGGCTGCATGCCGGACGAGCGAAAGCGCGAGCTCGTGGAGCTCCTGGCCAAGCGCGACGTCCCGCTGATCGAGGACGACATCCACGGCGAGCTCGTCTTCGGTGACGAACGGCCGAAGGTGGCGAAGGCGTTCGACCGCAGGGGCCTGGTGCTCCTGTGCTCCTCGGTCTCGAAGACCCTGGCGCCGGGGTACCGGGTGGGTTGGATAGCGGCGGGCCGATTCCAGGGGCGCGTGGAGCACCGGAAGGCGGTCCACAACCTCGCGTCACCCACGCTGCCGCAGCTGGCGGTCGCGGAGTTTCTCGCCAACAGCGGGTACGATCGGCACCTCCGCCGGCTCCGCAAGACCGCAGCCCGGCAGATGGGGCAGCTGGCCGAGGCCGTGGTTCGGCACTTTCCGCAGGGGACGAGGATGACGAGGCCGCAGGGGGGCCTCGGGCTGTGGGTCGAGTTGCCGGCCGGGAGCGATGCTCTCGTCCTCTACGACCGGGCGCTGCGCGCGGGGATCACGATCGCCCCGGGGCCACTCTTCTCTCCGAAGCAGCGGTACCGCAACTTCGTGCGCCTCAACGCCGGCCAGTGGTCGGCGAGGACCGAGGCGGCGGTAGCCGTGCTCGGCGCGCTGGCCGCGGAGCTGTGCCCGGGGTAGAGCTGGAACAGGGCCGCAATACGCGTCCGCTCTGACGACGCGCCCGCCTCGCTCTTCCGGAGCTCTCAGAACCGGCGGCTCACGGTCACGTTGTACCGCTGCCCGTCCGCCCCCACCTGAACGCGCCAGCCATCATAGGGCTCCGTGAGCAAACAACTGCTGACGACGCCAAGGACCGCGCCCGCGACCACATCCAAGGGCCGGAGCGGGTACGGCCCTTGCTTACCGATGACCCCAACGTGCCGAAGCCCTGTCAACCGGCCGTTTGGCAGCAGCGCGGCTTCAAATTCCACCGCAGACCGCGGAGTTTTCGCCGCCGCCGCGGACTCTCCAGAGGAGGAGGAGGACGTCATGAAGCTCCAGCAGATCTCGGTGTTCATCGAGAACTCCCCGGGTCGCCTCTACGAGGCCACCCACGCGCTCGGAGAAGCGGGGATCAATCTGCGCGCCCTGAGCCTGGTGGACACCGCGGGCTACGGCGTCCTTCGCCTGCTCGTGTCCGACGTGCCCACGGCGCGCCGCATCATGATGGAGCGGCACATCCCCGCGCGCGTGGACGAAGTTGTGGCGGCCGAGATTCCCGACCGGCCCGACAGCCTGGCCCAGACCCTCAAGCCCCTGCTCGAGGCCAAGCTCAACGTGGAGTACATGTACGCGTTCACGGGGTTCTCGTCGGAGAGCGCGGTGATGGTGTTCCGGTTCAGCGACAACGACCGGGCCGTCCAGCTCCTGCGCGGCCACGGGGTGCGGCTGCTGGACGCCAAGGCGTTCGGCATGCTGGAGGCGACCCGCTAGGCGGGTCGGAGAGGAGACGAAGGCATGAGCCAGGAGAGCGAGTTTCGTCCGACCAAGTTCGCCGTCATCGGCGCGGGCCCGGTGGGGTGCATCGTGGCCGCGTTCCTGACCCGCGGTGGCCACGACGTGACCCTGTGCGACGTGGTGCCCGCCCTGGTGGGAGCGGCCCGCGACCCCGGCGTGCGCATCGACGGCGCCGAGAGCCTGCACCAGGTGATCCCGAGGACCCTGACGAGCATCGATGACCTGGCCGCAGACCCGCCCCAGGTCGTCTTCATCACGGTGAAGGCCACGGCCCTTCCCCTCATCGCCTCGGCCCTGCAGAGCTTCTGGCGGGAGGGGATGTACGCGGTGAGCTGGCAAAACGGGATCGACACGGAGCTCGTGCTCGCGGAGTCCCTGGGCAGGACGGCGGTCCTGCGGGCGGTGGTGAACTTTGGGTGCAACCTCGTCGAGCCCGGCCACGTCCACATGGCCTTCCATCACCCGCCCCACTTCCTCCAGGAGCTCGATCCGGCCTCCCGCGCTGCGGCCGAGGGGGTGGTGCAGGCCCTCACCTCGTCCGGCCTCCCCACCGAGCACACGGGACAGATCGTCAACATGGTGTGGCGCAAGTCCATCATGAACGCGTGCATGAACCCGGTGTGTGCGGTCACCGGCATGACCATGGCCCAGGCCATGCGCGACCTCTACATCTCCCAGCTCGTCGACCAGCTCATCAAGGAGGGCGTGGCCGTGGCGCGCGCCAACGAGATCTCGCTCGGCTGGGACTACTACCCCTACTGCATGGGGTACCTGCGCACGGCCGGAGACCACAAGCCCTCGATGCTCATCGACATCGAGATGAAGCGGCGCACCGAGGTGGACTTCATCAACGGGAAGATCGTGGACTACGGCGAGCAGGCAGGGATTTCCACGCCTTACAACCGCACGCTGCGCGGGCTGGTGAAGGCGCTGGAGCCGAAGTGAACCGAGTTCCCAGTTCCGAGTTCTCGGTTCGACGTGGAACTCGGAACCGGGAACTGGGAACCGCTCTTAGCCCTGCGTGCCGAGCCGGAGGTACACCGCAGACCCCACGCCCCAGGCGAGGGCTACGAGGGTAAGCGCGACGCAGGCGGCGGCCAGCGTCCGGTGGAGTGGAGCCTCCCGGCGCTGCTCCTGGTAGCCCAACAGCCAGCCCAGAGCCGCGCCCGCGGCGAGACCACCGCCGTGACCCCAGTTGTTGATGCCGGGCACCAGGAACCCGAAGATCGCGAGGCTCACGACCCACCCGCCGAGTTGGCGGTACAGGGCCTGGCCGTAGGAGCCCCCTCGGCTCTTTCCGTAGTAGAGCATGGCGCCGATCACGGCGCAGATCGCGGCCGAGGCCCCGATCGTGAAGGGCACTCCGGCCAGGGCGGAGATCCAGAACCCCAGCACTCCCCCCAGGGTGTAGACGACCACGAAGCGGCTGGGACCATACTCCCGCAGCGCGAGGGGCCCGACCTGGCGCAGCGCCATCATGTTGAACAGGATGTGGAGGAGCCCTCCGTGCAGGTAGTTGGCGGCGAGGAGCGACCACCACCGGTGCAGCCTCAGGGGAAGGGTGCCGGTGGCGCCCAGGAGGAAGAGGCTCTGGTCGGACGGCGAGAGAAACGAGAAGAGTCCCCCGGATCCGCCGCGGCTCGCGCCGAGGATCAACGACAGTCCGTAGAGAATCACATTCGCATAGAGGATCCAGGCCAGGACCCCCTCGGCCCCGCCGATGCCGATTCGGCGCCACCACGACCCCGGGCTGCGCAGGCCGCAGTAAGGGCACACCGCCTCGTCGGCGCTCACGAGGCGGCGGCAGCGCGGGCAGAGGAGCGAGGTTCGGGCGGCCATGGGCGTCTCCGTGGGCGGTGGGGGCTCGCCCGCGGACGATAGCGCAGGTGCCGGTGAAAGGGTAGGGGGAACGCCCCTCACACCGCCAGGGGTGCGATCTCCCCGACGGCCCTTCCACCGGCGATTCGAAGTCGCCCCACGGATACCGGGAAGCCGAATCGCCGGGGCCCGGCGGCGCCGGGGTTGACGTAGAGGATGCCTCCCCGGTCTTCCACGAGGGGCCGGTGCGAGTGTCCGAACACGACGGCCGAGGCGCCAGCGGCCCTGGGGTCGAGGCGCAGGGTGGAAAGGTCGTGGACGACCGCGATCCAGACGCCTCGCACCTCCACCAGGGTCTCCGTGGGGAGGTCCCGGGCCCAGGGCGCCGCGTCGGTGTTGCCGCGCACCGCGGTCACCGGTGCGAGGGCGCGAAGGGCCGCCAACAACTCCGGCGTCCCCACGTCGCCCGCGTGCACGAGGTGGGCGGCGCCCTTCAGCGCGGCGAGGGCCTCGGGGCGGAGCAGTCCGTGGGTGTCGGAGAGGAGACCGACGATCGCTTCGTCGTCGCCCCCGCTCACGGCGTCTTCCCGGCAGGGGGAGAGGGGGCAGCGGCCGTGGCCGCTGCTCGTCCGAGTGCTTCGAGCCGGGTGAGGTACTCGGCCGGCACCTCGTAGACGGGCCCCGTGGTCTCGCTTCGCGCGTAGACGGTACCCGCCTTCTCTCCCACGGTGAGAGTCTGTCGTCCCTGTTGGGAGTCGGAGAGGGTCACCGTCGCGCTCGGAGCGTCGAGCCCGTACCGGGCGGGCGGCCCTGGGCTGCGATCGAGTCGGCGGGCCGCGGTGCTCTCGAGCGCCTCGAGGACCTCCTGGAGCCGCGAGCTCTCCTCTCCCCTCACGACCTGGCCGCCGCGGCGCCAGGTACCGTCCTGCCGGGTGTAGGAAACGTGGCCACCGCCGGCCGTCAGCTCCAGGCCCTGAGCGCTCCAGGTCTTGGTCAGGATGGGCCGGGTCCGCTCCAGGGAGGCCGGCGCGACCCGGAACGCGTCGAACGCGTCCCGCGGCAACGTGAAGAGCCCGCGCCGATTTCCTGCTGCAACCCATATCTCCTTGCCGACCTCAGCGAGGCGAACGGCCGAGGGCACGGGTTCTCCCTCGGCCGTGAAGGTCACGGTCACGCCCGGCGCCAGCCGGGGCGCCGCCGCCTCGGCGCTCGTGTCGAGGAAGGTCGCAATCTTGGACCAGCGGAGCTTCTCGGCCAGGCGCTCGGCGGCGTCGGGGTCGGCCTCGGCCTGCACGGGCGCCGCGAGCCGCCATCGGGTACCCACCTTGACCAGGCGCAGCTCCGAGGTCCCCGGAGCGGCTACGGACACCGACTGAAGCCGGTTCCAGGGGAAGGTCGGGAGCACCTCCTTGCTGCGCAGGTCCTTGGGTCCCTGCAGGAGCCCGGACACGAGGTACGCCTTCACGACCTGGACCGGGCCGCCTCCAACCCTCAGGTAGCGGCCGTCGGCCGCAGGATTCTCGGCTCCAATCGCGACGTCGGCCGCCGAGCCCACGGTCCGGATCCGGACCATCGGCGAGGTGAGACCGTAGCGCGTCAGGTCTGCGCCCGCAGGAGCGACCTCACGCTCCGCCTTGAGGGCTTTCAGGTCCTCCAGGACTCCCCTCACGCGGCCGTCGTTCGCCCGGTCCTGGACCGGAGACACGAGCTCCCATCGACCATCCGCGCTCTTCGCGAGCCGGCCGCTGCCCCGGTTCCCCTCCAGGGAGACCTCGGTGACGCGGTCCGGCTGGAACCCGGGCAGCAGCAGACCTTCCTTCTGCGCGGCCTCCAACCCCGCCCTATGCCTCGGTTCCTCGACGAAGACGAGGTAGGAGCCCAGAGCGGCGAAGACGGCGAGCAGCATCCAGGTGGCCTTGAACTTCATCGGGATCCTTCGAGAGGGCGGCGGTCCGCGGTCGGGTCGGCCAGAGCACACGGTCCGATGGACGGTCAGTTCCTGGCTGGCCGCGGACCGCTGAGTGCCGACGGCTACAGGTTCTTCCTCTTCCACCAGATCGCGAGCCCCGAGAGCGCCAACGCGAGGGGGCCGAGGACGACCGTACTGTAGAAGAGGGTGGCCCCCTGGGCCCGGGTAAGGGTCAGCGGCGACGGGCGCGCATCCTTCGGCCGGATCGACAGCAGATCCTCGTCGCGCGCCAGGTAGTTCACCAGGTTCTGGAACAGGTCGCCGTTGCCGAGGAAATGGAAGTAGGCGTTGTCGGCGAAGTCCGAGTCCCCGGCCACCAGCAGTTGGCCGTTCACCTTCGGCGCTCCGGCGACGAAGACCTCCTTCTTCTCGAAGAGCGCAATCACGGTGAGAGGACCGGGAACGTCTGTTTTTCGGTCGAAAAGATCCTCAGGGGTCTTCTCCCCCTTGAGCAGAGGAGCGATCGAGCGCGGATCGGTCTCGCCCCAGGAGGATTGCGGGTCGGTCTGGACGAGAGGCGTGAAGGTAATGCCCTTGGGGAGCGGGTCCGCCTTCGCCACGCTTCGGGCGCCGGGAATGACGCAGGGCTGTCGGAAGTCGCGGGTGATCTCGTGGCTCACGTACCGGGTCAGCAGGAGAGTCAGATAGGAGGTGCCGCTGAGCGGGCTCATGGCATCGATGATCTGATCGCCCTGCAGCACTACGCCCCAGTCGGAGAGCACCGGGTCCAGACCCTGGGTGCTGCCGGGTTCGAGCATCAAGAGCACCCGACCCCCCCCGCTCAGAAACGTCCGCACCGCCTCGATCTCGCTGTCGAGCAGCGGCTTGAGGGGGCCCGGAACGAGGAGCACGTCGCAGTCCCGAGGCACGCCCTCCCGCGGAATCACCGGAAGCTCCCGAGTCGCGTAGCCCTGTCCTTCAAGGGCGGTCTTCGCCTTGAAGTAGCCGGTCCGCTGGGTGTCCTGGATCGAGTGCTCGTCGTGCCCCGTCAGGAAGTACAGGGTCTTCCGCGTCTCGCGCGTGACCCGCACGAGCGCGTTGGTGACGGCCTCCTCGGTGGGCTCCGTCACCGGGGAGGTCTGGGCACCGCTCTCGAAGACGGTCGTGCCATAGGCGCGGATCCCGTACTTCCTGGCCAGCTCCGGGCTCTTGTCCGGGTCCACGAACGATACTTTGAGCTGCGCCGACTGGTCCCGGTACCCCTGCAGCAGGCGCCGCATGGTGTCGCGCCCTTCGGCGCCGTCCTGGTAGAAGGCGGTGACCGCCACCTCTCGTTTGAGGTTTCGCAGGACCTTTCGCGTCTGCTCCGAGAGCGTGAACGCCTTTTCGGCGGTGGCGTCCCACTTCTCGTTGTGGCGCACGGCGAGCACGTTGAGCACGACGAGGATGCCCAGGAAGGCCGCGGTCATGGCGGTGGAGTTGGCCCCGTAGCGCGCGGCCCTCGTCCCGGGCACTCGGCCAAGGACGCGTCGTTCCGAGGCGACGAAGAACAGGAGACCGGCGGCACCGGCCCCTCCCAGCGACCACACGACGACCGGAAGCCCCGGATAGTAGGTGGCGACGAACAGCGCGCCCAGGCCGAAGGCGGCGCCCAGCACTCCGACCGCCACGCTCGTCGGCCGCATCGTGCGGCGGCCGGAATCAGGGGTCGCCATGCATCATCTCCAGCGGTTCGAGTCCAGGACGCGGTGGGTGAGGAACAGGCCGAGGGCGGTCACCGACAGGTAGTACACCACGTCCTTGAGCTCCACCGTGCCCTGGAGGAAGCCGTCCAGGTGGGTGACGATCGACAGATTCTCGCACACCGCGCCGAAGTCGCCCCCCTGCTGAGACGCCCAGCCCAGGATCCAGAAGCCCAGCAGGATCCCGAAGGTCAGCACGGCCGCCACGACCTGATTCTCCGTGAGGCTCGACGCAAAGAGGCCGATCGCGGTGAAGGCGGAGATCAGGAGGATCAGGCCGAGGTACCCGGTTAGGATGGGGCCCCAGTCGAGGGATCCGTAGGCCCGGACCAGGAGAGGCATGTAGAGCGTCAGGAGCAGGATCGCGGTGAGCAGGAGCAGGGCCGCCGCGAACTTGCCCGCGACGATCTCTCCCAGCCGCACCGGTGATGTGAGCAGGAGCTGGGCAGTGCGGTTTCGCTTCTCCTCGGCGAGCAGCCGCATGGTCACCAGGGGGACCAGCAAGAGCAGGGTGACCGCGACGTTCTGGAAGGTCGGAGCGAAGACCATGCGGTTGACGTTGATCTGGCCCGCCGCCTCGGGGACCTGCATCATCTGGAGGCTCTGAAGGCTGTACCAGGCCACGACGTTGTAGAAGAGAAGGCCGGTGACGAGGAGGAACACGGTGGCTACCACCCATGCCACGGGCGACACGAGGTACGACCGCAGCTCTCGTCCCGCCACGGCCAGGACCCGGCTCACGCGGTTACCTCCCTCTCGTCGGTCGTGAGGCGCAAGAACACCTCCTCGAGGCTTACCGCTGTTCCGGCGAGCTCCAGCAGGCCGGCCCCGCTCTCCACGACCGCTCGTGCTACCTCCTCGCGCAGGTCCTGATCGAGGCGGGACTCGACGCGGTAGCTCCCGACCTGCCCGGGCTCGGGCTCCACGTCGACCACTCCTGCCAGCGCCATCAGCCGGTCCACGAGCTCGGGGCCGGGGCGGCGCACGCGGACGGCGATCCGGCGGCTCGTCCCCATCTGCTGGGAGAGGTTTTCGTAGGAGTCGACCGCCACGATCCTGCCCTCGTTGATGATGATGACCCGTTGGCAGGTGGCGGTCACTTCCGGGAGGATGTGGGTCGAGAGGATGACGGTGTGGTCCGGGGCCAGGCCCTTGATGAGGCTTCGGATCTCTTTGATCTGGACCGGGTCCAGGCCGATGGTCGGCTCGTCCAGGATGAGCACGGCGGGATTGTGCAGGAGGGCCTGCCCGAGTCCCACCCGCTGCCGATAGCCCTTGGACAGGTTCCCGATGAGGCGGCCCGCGACATCCGAGAGACCGCACTTCTCCAGAGCCCGCCCGCGGGCGGCACGGAGGTCCGACCCGGCGAGGCCCTTCAGTCGTCCCACGTAGGTCAGGTACTCCTCCACGGTGAGCTCGTTGTAGACGGGAGGATCCTCCGGCAGGTAGCCGACGCACCGCTTCACCGCCAGGGGCTCGTCGAAGATGTCGTACCCAGCGACCTGGGCCCGGCCCGCCGAGGGGGCGAGAAAGCAGGTCAGGATCTTCATCGTGGTCGTCTTGCCGGCCCCGTTGGGTCCCAGGAGCCCCACGATCTCCCCCTGCTCCACGTGAAACGAGACCCCGTCCAAGGCCAGCGCGTCGCCGTAGCGCTTGCTCAGGCCCTCCGTCCGAATCATGCTCGCCTCCCGGAGAACGGCTGTCAGCGATCCGCCGCCTGGCCTTGGCAGGCTGATGCAAGAAAGCGGATGTCGCACGCCCGACCTGGCGGGCGCGAGGAACGCCACGATGTCACGCAAAGATAAGGTGCCCGTTAGACGGAAATTAGAATACGCTCACGGCGCGGGATGGAAGGACACGGTGAGGCCGGCCTCGCGGAAGGTGCGGAAGCGCCGGCGCGCCGCCTCGCGCAGGGCGGGGTGATCTACGGGGGCGAAGTCGATCACCCGGGCATAGCCGGTGAGCTCTCCGGGCTGGGCATCTCGGACGAGCACCAGGCAGTCGGCGGCGTTGGGGTTCCCGGCCTTCCACCCGATCGTGATCGCCTCGTCGGCTGTGGCCTCGCCCTGCCACAGGCCGTGGGGCACGAAGGCGTCGTCGCGGAACGTCCAGATGAGGTCGTCGAGGGCCCGGGCGTGGGCCTCGGAGGAGGCCCAGACGTAGGCCCGCCGCCCGGCCGCGTGCTCCGCCTCGAGCTGTCGGCACAGCGCCTCCTCCCAGCGCGAGCCGCGAGCCTCGAAGAAGTCGACGGTCGCCATGGCCTACTCCTCCCGGTGCCCGAGCAGTTGCTCGAGCACAGCGGCGAGCTCGTGGACCTTGAACGGTTTGGGCAGGACCCCCGCGAAGCCGTAGGACCGGAAGTCGGAGAGGATCGGGTCGGTGTTGTACCCGCTCGACACGATCGTCCGGACCCGGGGATCGATCTCCCGCAGGTGCTTCACCGTCTGTTCCCCGCCCATTCCGCCGGGCACCGTGAGATCCGTGATGACGACGTCGAAGGGGGTGCCGGCCGCCAGCGCGGTCAGGTACCGCTCGACGGCCAGGGCGCCGTCGGAGACCGCCTCTGCCTCGTACCCCAGCTCCGAGAGGATCTCCAGGGCGATCTCTCGGATCGGGGCCTCGTCGTCCATCACGAGAACCCGGCCCCGACCCTGGGGAGAAGCTGTCGGGGCTCGCGGGGGTGCAGGCGGCGCGCGGTCGGAGGCCGACAGGTAGATGTCGAAGGTGGATCCCTCCCCCGGCTCTGACCGCACCGCGATGTGGCCTCCGTGGCGCTTCACGATGGAGTACGTGCTCGCGAGCCCCAGGCCCGTGCCGTTCTTCTTCGTCGTGAAGAAGGGGTCGAAGATCCGTTTGAGGTTGTCGCTGGAAATCCCCACGCCCTGGTCCGCAAACGTGACCTTGACGAAGCGTCCGCGCGGCAGGGGCAGCGGGTCTCGGCCGGACACGGTCAGGTTGTAGGCGCTCACCGTCAGCCAGCCGCCCTCCGGCATGGCCTGGTCGGCGTTGATCACGAGGTTGTTGACCACCTGCGCCATCTGGCCCTCGTCCACCTCCACCGGCCAGAGGTCCGGAGGGAGGACGAAACGGCAGCGCACGCGCGAGCCCGTGAGCGCGAAGCCCACGGCGTCCTGGAGGAACTCCGGCAGCGCCACCGCCTGCGTCACCGGCGCGCCCCCCTTGGAGAACGTCAGGAGCTGGTGGGTCAGGCTCGACGCTCGCTGGACCGCCATCTCGGCGGCCGAAAGCCGTCGCGTCACCGCGTCGGGCGACGCGGCGTGCCGCTTGGCCAGGGTGATGTTTCCCAGGATGGCCGTCAGCACGTTGTTGAAGTCGTGGGCGATCCCGCCCGCGAGCAGCCCCACGGACTCGAGCTTCTGGGCGCGCGTGAGCTCCTCCTCCAGGCGCTGCTGCTCGGTCACATCGCGGAAGACCACCACCACGCCGGCCATCGCGCCCTCTTCGTCGCGGATGGCGGCTTCGCTCTGCGCCACGAGCTTCGTGGAACCGTCCCGAGCCACCAGGTGCACGGGTGGCGTCGGGCGCGGAAAGCCAAGGTCGACCGGAGCCGAGGATTCCACCCGGTACACCTCTTCGAGTAGTTTCCCGCGGGCCAGGTCCTCCGGCCATCCCGTGAGGGCCTGGGCCACGGCGTTTACGAGGACCACGCGGTGGTCCGGATCCGTGGCGATCACCCCGTCGGCGATGGAGCGCAACGTCACGTGCGCCCGCTCCTTCTCCGCGTACAGGGAGTGCAGCGCCCGCCGCAGGGCGCCCATGGGGAAGATGCGCAGCGTGAAGTAGGCGGCGGTTCCCAAGAGCACCCCGAAGGCGGCGGCCGCCGCTGTGCCGAGAGCGACCGGGCGAAGCGATCGCGAGATCGAGAGGGTGCCCACGGGGAACCCGGCGTCGAGCAAGGTTCGCGACCGCGTCAACCGTGGCGCGGCGAGGTCGGCCTGCGTCTCGGCCACGGCTTCTCCGGCCCCGCCGACGATCTGCTTGGCCTCGGCGGGCGCGCCCGGCAGCCGGCGCTGGAGGATCTCTTCCAGGCCGTGCACCTGAAAGCGCCACAACTCCGGATTGCGGTTGATGACGTCGGTGACCATGCGGGCGTAGATCGCCGCCTCGGTCTCGAGGCTCGCGACCTGGTATTGATAGGACAGCGCGGCGTAGCTCACCGGGAAGGCGACGGCGACCAGGGCGGCCAGCAGGGCCGCGATCCTGCCCGTCAAGGCGGCGAGCCTGGCCTCGCTGGTCATGGCCCTTTCCCGGTGTCGGCGGAACCGAGGGGCAGGGGCACGTGCCCGGTCTCCTCCAGGATCCGCCGGGCCTCGGGCGATCCTAGAAAGGCCAGGAACCGGCGGCCGGCCGGCGAAGGGCCGAGGACAAGGTACAGGGTCTTCGCCAGCGGGTAGCGGCCGCTCCCGACCGCCTCGGGCGAGGGGGTGACGCCGTTGAGGCGCAGCGGGGTCAGCCGCCGGCCTTCTGCCCGGATCAAGGCGAGCGTCGTGCTCCCGAGCGCTCCGGGGACCTTCTCCAGGGTGTCGGCCGCCTCCTGGTCGGTGGCGGCCACCACGAGGCCCTCGCGCGCCAGGGCCCGCGCCACGGCGGCGCTGACCTCGGGGGAGAGGGTCATGAGCAGGGACGTATCGGTGTCGGTCGCGGGCCGCAGGACGAGGCGCACCGGGGTGCCGTCGGCCCACGTCCGCGTGACGCCGGCGTAAAGGTCGGCGAGCTGGCGCGTCGTGACGTCGGTGGTCCGGCTGCGCCGCGGGACGGCGACGACGAGGGGGGTACGGGCGTAGGGGACCGCGGTCACGCCCTGCCGCCCTTCCTCTCCGGTGAGCGGGCGGGTGCTCAGCCCCAGATCCAGGGCGCCGGCTGCCACGGCCTTGATGCCGCCTGCGCTGCCGAGGCTCGGGAGCACCTCCACGCGGGTGTCCGGATGAACCTTCCGGAACGCCTCGCCCAGGAGCCGAAACGTGGCCAGGTCGGTGCCGCAGCCGCTGACGCGGAGAATCTCGGGGTCCGCGCCGAGCGCCGTGCCGCACGCGCCCGCGAGCAGGCCGGCCAAGCCAGCGAGGGTCGCCAGCGAGCGCAGTCGGGACGGAATGGCCGGTCTCATGGTTGCCTCCTCTTGGGAGTGGTCCGCCGTCGATCCGCCGGCCCCTGGCCGCTCGGAACGTGCCGCGCCAGAATTCTATACCCGACGCGTGGGAGGCGGGAGTGAAATTGCGCACGACCTGCCGCTGGTGGAACCTTGACCCGGGGGGGGAGTCAGGCACAATGGCGGCCCCGGCGGGCATTCCTGAGCCGGGGAGCGCGAACGGAGATCCGATGGCGACCGGGGTCAATACCAGACGCGGTGGGGGAGCGAACGTCGGTCGGTGTACCGGGCTGCGGTCATGACCGGGGACCGCCGCGCCCTCCTGCGACGCGTCCTGGGCCGGCTGCGGCCATACCTCGGACCTATGTTCGGGGTGGCCCTGTTCACGGCGGCCCTGTGGGCGCTCCACCGGCAGCTCGCCCAGTACCACTACCGGGACGTGCTGCGCAGCCTCTCTTCGATTCCGGGGCTCGACCTCGCCGCGGCCCTGGCGTTCACGGTGCTCGACTACCTGACCTTGACGGGCTATGACGTTCTGGCCCTGCGCTACGTCGGAAAACCCCTGGCGTACCGCCGCACGGCCCTGGCCTCGTTCGTGGCCTACGCCTTCAGCCACAGCCTCGGGTTCACCCTCTTCACGGGTGCGCCGGTCCGGTTTCGTCTCTACACCGCGTGGGGCCTCTCGGCCGTGGAGGTTACCCAGGTCGTGGTCTTCGGCGCCGCGACCTTCTGGTTGGGGTTCGCGGCCATGGGCGGCGCGGCCTTCGTGCTCGAGCCCCTGGTGCTTCCCGCCTCCCTGCATCTGCCCTGGCTCTCCGCCCGCCTCCTGGGCGCGCTCCTGCTCGGCCTTGCGGCCGCCTACCTCGCCCTGAGCCTGCGCGCCGCGAAACAGGTCCGCGTGGGCGACTGGGACCTCTCGCTCCCCACGGGGCGCCTTGCCCTGGCCCAGCTGGCCGTGGCGAGCGCCGACTGGGCCCTGGCGGCCGGGGTCCTCTACTCGCTCCTCCCGGCGTCGGCGCCCTCCTACCCGGCCTTTCTGGGGATGTTCCTCCTCGCCCAGGTAGCCGGAGTGGCGAGTCAAGTACCCGGAGGGCTGGGCGTGTTCGAGGGTGCCCTGCTGCTGCTGCTCCAGCCCCTGCCCGCGGGGACGGTGTTGGCAGCGCTGCTCGCCTACCGGGGCGTCTACTATCTGCTGCCGCTCTCGCTCGCCGCCCTGCTCTTGGGAGGGCACGAGCTCGTGCGGACCCCTCAGCGCGTGGTCCGGGTCGCCGGCGCCTTCGGCCGCTGGACGCCGGCTGTGCTTCCGCAGATCTTCGCCCTGGCGGCGTTCGCCGCCGGCGCGATCCTGCTCCTCTCCGGAGCGACCCCAGCGGTTCGCTGGCGCCTCGACTGGCTCCAGGGGCTCGTTCCCCTGCCGGTGGTGGAGGTGTCGCACCTGCTCGGAAGCTCGGTGGGAGTGGCGCTTCTGCTCTTGGCGTGGGGGCTCCAGCGCCGCCTCGATGCGGCGTACCAGCTTTCGGTCGCGCTTCTGGCGGCCGGGGTGGTCCTGTCGCTCGTCAAGGGGCTCGACTACGAGGAGGCGCTGATCCTCGCGGGGCTCCTCGCCGCCCTGGTGCCCTGCCGCCACCACTTCTACCGGAAGGCGTCGCTCCTGGAGGAGCGGTTCACCCCCGAGTGGGTGACGGCGGTGGTGCTGGTGCTCCTGGGGACGACGTGGCTCGGCGTGTTCTCTCACCGGCACGTGGAGTACTCCAACGACCTCTGGTGGCACTTCGCCCTTCACGGGCAGGCCTCCCGCGCGCTCCGGGCGACGGTGGGAGCCATGGGCTTGGCGGCGATCGTGGGGCTGGCGAGACTCTTGCGGCCGGCTCCTCCCGATCCGTCTCTCCCGGGCGCCGGGGACCTGGAGGCCGTGGCGGCGATCGTCGCCGGCTGCCGGGACGCCTCGGCCCACCTGGCGCTCCTGGGAGACAAGGAGCTGCTCTTCAACGCCGATCGAACGGCCTTCGTGATGTTCGGCGTGGAGGGGCGCAGCTGGGTCGCCCTGGGGGATCCGGTGGGGCCCGAGGAAGAGGTGGCGGACCTCGCGTGGCGGTTTCGGGAGCTATCCGATCGCCACGGCGGGTGGACGGCCTTCTACGAGGTGGGCCGGACCCACCTGCCCCTGTACCTCGACCTGGGGCTCACGCTGCTCAAGCTCGGGGAAGAGGCGCGGGTGCCGCTCGCGTCTTTCTCGCTGGCCGGCAACGCCCGAAAGGGGCTCCGGAGCACTCGAAACCGGGTCGAACGGGAGGGGTGCCGGCTCGAGGTCGCCGAGCCCGAGGAGGTGCGGGTCCTCCTCCCCGAGCTGCAGGCCGTCTCCGACGCCTGGCTCGCCTCGAAGCGCACCCGGGAGAAGGGCTTCTCGCTCGGGTTCTTCGAGCCGGCGTACCTGTGTCGTTTCCCCATGGCGATCGTGCGCCAAGAGGGGAAGATCGTTGCGTTCGCGAACCTCTGGCCCGACACGGCCGGCCGCGAGGAGCTCTCCGTCGACCTCATGCGGCACCGCCCCGACGCTCCCGGAGGTGTCATGGACTACCTCTTCTCCGAGCTCATGGCGTGGGGAAAGGAACAGGGGTACGGTTGGTTCAACCTCGGGATGGCACCCTTCTCGGGGCTCGAGAGCCGCGCCCTGGCGCCCCTGTGGACCCGGGTCGGGGCGTTCCTCTGGCGCCACGGGGAGCACTTCTACAACTTCCAGGGGGTGCGCGAGTACAAGGAGAAGTTCGATCCGGTGTGGGAGCCCCGGTACCTGGCGTCGCCGGGGGGGCTCGCCCTTCCCCGGGTCCTCGCCAACGTGGCGGCCCTGATCTCGGGTGGGCTGAAAGGAGTGGTCGGAAAGTGAGATCTCCTTCGACGATCCTCGCGATCGGGTGTGTGGCCGGCGTGCTCGTCGGGCTCGCGTTGCTCGGCCCGGCGGCCGGCGACGCCCGGGCCGGGGAAGAAAAGTTTACTTTCGGTCGGTTCGGCACGGTGACCGTGTACCGGCCCTCGGAGAGGCCGGCCCAGGTCGTCCTCTTCGTCTCGGGCGACGGCGGCTGGAACCTCGGCGTCGTGGACATGGCGCGGGAGCTCGCTGGGCTCGATGCCCTGGTCGTGGGGATCGACATCACGCACTACCTCAGGGAGCTCGCCAAGGGGCCGGAGAAGTGCTCCTATCCCGCGTCGGACTTCGAAGACCTGAGCCAGTTCGTGCAGAAGAAGATGGCTCTGCCGAGCTACTCTCCTCCGGTCCTCGTGGGATACTCCTCCGGGGCCACGCTCGTGTACGCGGTGCTGGTTCAGTCTCCGCCGAACACCTTCCGGGGCGCCCTGAGCCTCGGCTTCTGCCCGGATCTTCCGCTCACGAAGCCCCTGTGCCGCGGGAGCGGCCTCGAGTGGGCGCCCGGGCCCAAGGGGAAGGGGGTCGTGTTCCAGCCGGCTTCCCACCTGAGCGCGCCCTGGGTGGCGTTCCAGGGTACGATCGACCAGGTCTGCGACCCCGCGGCGACCGAGGCGTACGTGCAGCGGGTCAAGGGCGGGGAGATCGTGGTCCTGCCCCACGTGGGCCACGGCTTCTCAGTGCCGAGGAACTGGATGCCGCAGTTTCGAGACGCGTTTCGACGTCTCGTGGCGAGGCCCCAGGAGACCCGGGTGGCCGACGCCGCCGACGTCCGGGGACTCCCCCTGGTCGAGGTGCCCGCGTCAGGGCCCGAGACCGACACCCTGGCGGTGATCGTGAGCGGCGACGGCGGGTGGGCCGGCATCGACCGCTCGCTCGGCGAAGCGCTCGCGGGCCGAGGGGTTCCGGTCGTGGGCCTCAACTCGCTCCAGTACTTCTGGACCGCCCGAACGCCCGAGACGGCGGCGGCCGACCTCGGCCGCCTGCTCCGCCACTACCTCGCGGCATGGGGCAAGAAGCGCGCGCTCCTGGTCGGCTACTCCCTGGGCGCTGAGGTGCTGCCGTTCCTCGTCACCCGCCTGCCCGCGGAGCTCCGCGGTGCGGTGCGGTCGGTGGCGCTCCTCGGGCCGAGCACGACGGCCGACTTCGAGTTCCACGTCGGCTACTGGCTGGGAGGCGGCCCCTCGGCGGCGTCCCTGCCCGTTCTGCCCGAGGTGCAGAAGCTCAAGGGCCTGCGGGTCCTGTGCGTTTACGGCGACGAGGAGAAGGACAGCGTCTGCCCTCGGCTCCCGGCCGGTCTGGCGGACGTCCAGGTGCTTCCGGGGGCGCACCACTTCGGCGGCAACTATACGGCCATCGCGGACCGGATCCTGCGAGAGGCACTGTAGGCGTGGGGCCGGGTCGTCGAGCCCCCGAAGGCTCCAGCCCAGGGCGTGGTGCGGTTGACTCTGCGGTACTCCGGATCCGGGAGGCCACGCAGCACGACATCCCGGCGGTCCGGGTTCTCCTGCGGGAGTATGCGGCCTGGCTCGCGGACCCCGAGTGGCTGGGAGTGGACCTCGGCTTCCAGAACTTCGAGGAGGAGCTCCGCGACCTTCCGGGGTGCTACGCGCCTCCCCACGGGGGCCTTCTCGTCGCGGAAGTCGCCGGGGTCCTGGACGGGTGCGTGGGCTTTCGCCGGCTCGACCTCGGAGTCTGCGAGATGAAGCGCCTCTACGTGCGGCCGGCGCGCCGCGGATCGGGCCTCGGCCGGCGGCTGGTCTCCGCGATTCTCGCCGCCGCCCGGCGCGCCGGGTACCGAACCATGCGGCTCGACACCCTTCCCGTGATGCAGGCTGCGCAGACCCTCTACCGTTCGCTCGGGTTTTGCGAGATCCAGCCGTACTACGACAGCCCCGTTCCCGGCACCGTGTACATGGAGCGGGATCTAACACACCGGTGAGCCGCCGATCCTCCGGTTTGCCGCCCTATTTCTCGCCGGCCAGAGCGGCCGCCCTGGCAAAGGCCGCCTCCATGTCCGGCAGGTGCGTGAGCTCCGGCACCACTTGGACATAGCGGACGATCCCTGCCCTGTCCACGAGCACGACGGCCCTCGCGAGGAGCCGCGAGTCCTCCACGAGGAGCCCGGTGGCCCGCCCGAATGCCCCCTCCTTGTAGTCCGACAGATACGTGAGGGCGGTGAGCTTCGCCTCCTCGGCAAAGCGCTTCTGCGCGAAGGGAGTGTCGCGGCTGATGGTGATGCGCTCCACGTCCGGCGGGAGCCCGGCGCCCTGTTCGCCGAGGGAGTGGGTCTGGGCCTCACAGACCTTGGTGTCGATGGACGGCACGATGCTCAGAAACAAGACCTTCCCCTTCCGCTGCGAGAGGTCGACTGTCTCCATGGAGAACGCGTCCACGAGGTCGGTCGCGGGCAGAGGGCGTGCGACCTGCAGGGGGGACCCCGTGAGCCGATGCGTCTCCCCTTTGAGCGCCACGGTCGTCCCGGGCAGGGACGAGCTTCTGTCGACGGGGATCTTGGCACCGCCCGTCGAGGCACAGCCGGCGGCCAGAAGGATCAAGCCCGCCGCCATCCAGGTTCCGAGTCTCTGCTGGTTCATCCTCCACCTCCAATCGGTTCGGCGAGGCGCCCCCCTTGGGCCCTCGTCCGGATTGGCTACGTGCAACTCGCCGCCTTCGGTTGACGCCCTACGATACGCGTCGCGTCCTCCCTGTCAAACGGCCGCGGCGCCGTCGACGCGGCGGCTGAGAGAGGGATGAGCCCCGCGTGAGAAAGCGGTGAGCACGCGGGCGGGGAGCTGCGCGTGACTTGACGACGCGCCGGGGAGGCCTGATGGTGTGGCGTCGACACACGCGAGGAGGACCGAGATGTTCTACTTCGACCCGCTCTACCTGATGCTCCTGGCCCCCGGCCTCTTGCTCTCCGTCGTGGCTCAGCTCTGGGTCAAGTCGGCCTTCGCCCGATACGGGCAGATCGCCAACCGCCGCGGAATTACCGGCGCGGATGCGGCCCGCGCGATCCTGCGCCGAGTAGGCTTGGCCGACGTGGGGGTCGAGGTGACGCAGGGGTTCCTCGGAGACCACTACGACCCGCGGTCGCGCGTCCTTCGGCTGTCGCCGGATGTCTACGCGAAGGCCAGCCTGGCCGCTGTGGGGGTCGCGGCGCACGAAGCGGGGCACGCTCTCCAGGACAAGGCCGGCTACGCGCCCATGAAGGCCCGCGCGGCCCTGGTCCCGGTCGCTCAGATCGGGTCCAACCTGGCCCTTCCGCTCCTCTTCGTGGGGATGCTCCTCCACGCCATGGCCCTGGTGAAACTGGGCGTCCTGATCTTCGCCGCGGCCGTGCTTTTCCAGATCGTCACCCTGCCCGTGGAGTTCAACTCGAGCCGCCGCGCGCTCGTGGCGCTGGGGGAGGTGGGAATCCTCTCGCCGGACGAGATGCCCGGGGCGCGCCGGGTGCTCTCGGCGGCCGCCCTGACCTACGTGGCGGCCGCCGTCGCGGCCGTGCTCCAGCTCCTCTACTTCCTCCTCCGGTCCGGGCTCCTGGGACGCCGGGACGACTGACGGCGGAGACGGAAGTGTCTGCCGAGGGGAAGCCGAGCATCACGATCCGAACCACCGGGGGGCTCTTCCTGCTCTCGGCGCTCCTCGAGCTCGTCTCGGTCGGCTCACCCGTCACCCTGCTGGGCGCCGAGCGCGCCGGGGCAGCGGCCGCTGTCTACCATCTCGCCTACACGGCCCTCTTCGCGGTGATCGGCGCGGGACTCTGGGGAGCGAGACGGTGGGGAGCTCGCGCGTTCTATGCGGGAGGCCTCGTCTACACCGTCGACAAGCTCCTCTCCCTGTGGGATCGGGACGCCTTCGAGGTCTCTCTCCGGTCCCAGCTCGGGGGTTACGCGGACCTCCTTCAGGCCGTGCCCTCGGACCTTCTCTTCCGCGTGGCGATCGTGAGCAACGCCTTGTTCGTCCTCAGTTGGTGGGGCTTTGCGCTGTACCTCTACCGGAGGAGGAACGGTCTCCGGTAACGGTCGAGCCCACCGAGGCCACGCCGGGCCCGAAGACTTCCTCGGAACGATCGCCGTGAGGGTTGAGGGCAGCGGTTCTCGAACCTCGCCCCCCGGCCGCGCTCACCTGAGGTTGCACGACCGCTCGTACGCCCGCATCGAGGCTCCGCGCGACGATCGTCGCGCGAGCACCTGTTTCCAATCGCCGTTTCCTGGCAAGCCCTCCGCGCCCCGGATGGCGCGGAGTGATGCACGGACCCGGCGGCGAACCGGGCCGACGAGAGAGCCACGGACAGCGGAGATCTCGCCGCCAGCAGGAAACATCCCCCAGCCTGCCCTCCTCGGCGACGCCCTGATCTGATCGGGGACGGGTCGCCCCATCTTTCCGGATCAGCAAAACATCGTTCTTTTTTCCGTTTGACACGGGCCCGGAACTTACATAGCATTTGATATATAGCAATCGATATGTAGTGTCGGCAGCACGTCATGGAGGGAGAGGAAATGGGGTACACGGTCGACATCGACACGGGCGGAACCTTTACGGACGGTTTCTTCGCTAAGGGCGATCGGGTCGAGGCGGTCAAGGTTCCCACCACGCCCCACGACCTGACGGTCTGCTTTCTCGAGTGCGTCCAGGCCGGGGCCGAGCGGTTCGGGGTGCCCGTGGAGGACCTTCTCTACGACGCCGAGATCATTCGGTTTTCCAACACGATCGGTACCAACACCCTCATTCAGCGAGATGGCAGCAAGGTGGGGCTCCTCGTCACCAAGGGGCGCGAGGCCCTCGCGCCGACGAGCGACCGAGAAGGCAGGCCGCCTCTCGTGGCCCCGGACATGACCCTCGGGGTGGACGAGGCGGTTTCGGTGACCGGGGCCGTGTTGAAGGCGCCGGCCGAGCCGGACGTCCTGGCGGCCGCCCAGGCGCTGGTGGATCGGGGAGCGCGTTGCCTGGTCGTGGCGTTTTCCAATTCCGACATCAACGCCGCCAACGAGCGCCTGGCGCAGAAGGCGATCAAGCGGGAGTACCCGCGCGACTACCTGGGGTCGGTCCCGGTCTTCCTCTCGTCCAATATTTCGCCCCGCGCCGGGGAGGCCGAGCGGATCAACACGGCCGTGATCAACGCCTACATCCACGCGAGGCTCACCCGGCTTCTCTACAAAGCCGGCGAGGACCTGCGCCGGCGGCTCTACCGGAAGAACCTCTTCATCGGCCACAACAACGGCGCGGTGGCCCGGGTAGCCAAGACACGCGCCATCCACACGTACAACTCCGGCCCCGCAGGGGGGCTCCTGGGTGCTCGGCTGATCGGAGACCTCTACGGTGTGCAGTGCCTGATCTCGGCGGACATGGGCGGGACCTCCTTCGACCTCGGTTACGTGCGTCGGGGTGAGCCCAGCTACACGCTTCGGCCGGACGTGGAGGGTTTTCCGGTGAACCTGCCCATGTTGTCGATCCGGGCGATCGGGGCCGGAGGGGGCTCCATCGCCTCGATCGGGGGTGGGGAGTTGCGGGTGGGCCCCCGGTCGGCCGGCGCCTTGCCGGGGCCGGCCTGCTTCGACCTGGGCGGGGCCGAGCCCACGGTGACCGATGCCAACCTCGCCCTCGGGATCCTCGACGCCGACTGCTTCCTGGGTGGCGCGATGAAGCTCAACCGAGCGCGAGCGGTGACGGTCCTGGAGGAGAGACTCGCGCAGCCCCTGAGCGTCTCGGTGGAAGAAGCGGCCCTCCGGGTCAGGAAGACCGTCGACGAGACCATGGGGAGAGAGACACGGCGAGTCAAAGAGGAGCTGGCTGCTTTCGCCGACCCGATCCTCGTCGTCTACGGTGGGGCCGGGCCCGCCCACTGCTGCGACGTGGCTCGGATCGCCGGTCTCCGGAAGATCGTCATTACGCCCTTCTCGGCAGTGTTCTCGGCCTTCGGCTCGTCGACCATGGACGTGGGGCATGCCTACTACCGCCGGATCGAAGCCCCACTGGCCGCCGGCGCCGATCTCGGCGCGCTCGCTCGCGCGATCGGCGCCATGGAGAAGGAGGCGGCGCGCGATCTTCGGGGCGAGGGGTTTGCGCCCGACTCCGTCTCCTCCGAGCTCGAGCTCTTCGTTCGGCCCTCCAGTGCGACCACCGAGGTCAAGATCACCGCGGACCGCGACTTCCTCCAGAGCCCGAGCGCCGTGGAGGCAGTGACCCGCAGCGCGCAGGACGCGCTCGCTGCGGCCGGGGCCGGGGCCGTCGACGGGCTCACGGTGAGCACGGTGAGCCTGACAGTCCGCGCGCCGGTGCCCCACTACACGATCGCCGAGGTTCCGCCGGCTCCGGGCGACCCGGCGGCGGCACAAAAGGGGGCTCGCCCGGTGTTCCTCGACCTCGCCCGGGGCTGGGAGACGCTTCCGGTCTATGACCTGGAGAGACTCGGACCGGGCCATACCCTGCGCGGCCCGGCCGTGGTGGAGTCCCCCACGACCACGCTCCTCGTCCAGTCCGGCTGGCGGCTCACGGTGGACGGCTACCGAAACTGCGTCCTGGAAGAGGTGTCCCGATGAGAGTGCGCATCACGGAATACCTGGAAGTCGACCTCACCAATGAGCAGTGGTGCTGCCAGCGATGCGGGCAAGCCCTGACCGGGGCCCGGCAGAGCTACAAGAGGGGTTGTCTGGTCGCCGAGCGGCCGCTCGCCGAGGTGCACCCGCCCTTGGTGGAGGGACAGTCCTTCAGCTTCTGCCCCGACCCGGACTATTGCCGACTCCTGGAGTTCTACTGTCCGACGTGCGGGACGCTTCTGGAGAACGAGTACCTCCCGCCCGGGCATCCGATGACCCACGACATCGAACTCGACATCGACGCCCTGAAGACCCGGTACGGGGTGTGAGATGGAGACGGGTCGAGAGCTCTTTGACCGCTTCCTTCGCGGCGATCGAGTGCCACGGGCGGCCTTCCTCCCGTTCCTCTCGACCCTCGCCGCCAGGGTCGGGGGTACGACCCTCGAGCGCATGACATCCGACCCGGGCGCCTGGGCGGCAAGCCTTCTGAAGGCCGCCGACCTCCTGGACGCCGACGGGGTGGTCGTGGGATTTGACTGGACCCTCCTCGCCGAAGGCTGCGGGGCGCGCATCGGATGGGACGGTGACCGCCCCAGGGTGGAGGGGCCAACCCGGAGCCTTTCGGACGCGCCGGAGAGCGTGGGGCGGCTGGCCACGGCGCTGGAGGCGGCCCGGCGGGTCTTCGCCGTGTGCCGCCCGCGCCGAGGCTGTGTCGCAGCCCTGACCGGACCGGTCACGCTCGCGCACCAGCTCTTCGGCCCCGAGGAGGCTTCGGGGCGGCTCGCCGACGCCAAGCTGCTCACGGTGCGAGTGGCGGAGGCGATCTGCCGGGAGCGGCCGGACATGCTCTGTCTGCTGGAGCGAGGGGAGTGGGGGCCGGAGGGCCCGACCCCTGCCCACCGGCGGGTCTACAGCACGCTGAAGAATGTCGCCTCCTACTACAACATTCCCCTGGTCCTGTATCTGGAGGACTACGACCCCCCAACCCTCGCCTCCCTCGCAGCGTTGCGGGCCGACGTCTATCTGTTGGGCC
This sequence comes from Deltaproteobacteria bacterium, assembly GCA_016214985.1. Taxonomy (GTDB): domain Bacteria; phylum Desulfobacterota; class Deferrisomatia; order Deferrisomatales; family JACRMM01; genus JACRMM01. The sequence continues at coordinate 142,934 of JACRMM010000012.1, forward strand.
CAGCCCCGGGCAACCGCGACCCGGCCCCCGGTGACCTCCTGCACCTGACGGCCGAGGCCCAGGGGCTGGGCCCGTGCCTGGCCCTGGACGATGTCACCGCCGTCGACGAGTGGGCGCGCCTGGGGCAGGAGATCGGGTCCCAGCTCCGAGGATGGTTCGCGGCGGGCTTCGATCCGCCGGGGCGGGAGGTGGACCTGGAGACGGCGCACGTGGTGGTTCGAAGGATTCGCGAACTGCGCCGGTGACGGCCAAGTGCGAAGGAGAGATGGGATGGGATACAGCGTCAACATCGACATCGGCGGCACGTTCACCGACTTCTTTTCCATGGCCGACGGCGGGGCGGTCCAGGTCACCAAGACCCCTTCGACCCACTACGACCTCTCGGTGGGGTTCATGAAGGGGCTCCAGGAGCTCGCCCGCGGCTACGGCCGGAACCTGGGGGAGTTCCTGTCCGAGACCGAGGCCGTCCACTACTGCACGACGGTGGGCACGAACGCCTTGATCGAGCGCACCGGCCCCAAGCTCGGGTTCATTACCACAGCGGGGTTCGAAGATGCCCTCTTCCTCGGGCGGGCTCGCAGCTGGGCCGACGGGGCCTCGAGCCAGGAAAACCGGGACCTCTCTCGGATTCGGAAGCCGGAGCCCCTGATCTCGCGGGACATGGTGGTCGGCCTTCGGGAGCGCATCGACTGCTTCGGCAAGGTCGTCTGCCCTCTCTCCCGGGACGAGGTGCTGGAGAAGCTCCAGACCCTGGTGGACCGGGGCGCCATGGGGTTCGTGGTGTGCCTCCTGTGGTCTTTTGCCAGCCCGGCCCACGAGCGGATGGTCAAGGAGATCATCGAGGAGGAGTACCCGGAGGATTACCTGGGCTCCATGCCCGTGACCCTGTCGAGCGACGTCTCCCCCAAGTCGGGGGAATACACCCGCTTCACGACCGCTACGGTCAACGCCTACATCCACGGGGTCATGGCCGAACAGCTAGCAAAGCTCACCCACGAGCTGCGAGACGGCGGCTATCGAAAGCCCCTGATCCTCGTGCACAACACCGGCGGGAGAAAGAAGGTCTCGCGCACTCGCGCGGTCCTCACCCACAACGCGGGCCCGGTGGCCGGGCTCCACGGGGCGCTCACCCTGGGCCGGCGCTACGGGTACGACGACGTGATCTTCACCGACATGGGCGGAACGTCCTTCGACATCGGGGTGATCACCGGAGGGCGGATGCGCACCTACGACTTCGTCCCCGTAATCGACCGCTGGCGAACGAACATCCCGGCCATCGAGGTGAAGTCCATCGGCGCGGGCGGCGGCTCCATCGCTTGGGTCAACGCGCTCCTGGGCGGCAGCCTCGAGGTCGGGCCCCAGTCCGCGGGCTCCATGCCCGGTCCCGCGTGCTACGACAAGGGGGGGCAGGAGCCCACGGTCACCGACGCGGATCTCGTGCTCGGCTACATCAACCCCGACAACTACCTGGGCGGGAAGATGCTGCTCGACCCGGAGCTGAGCGCCCAGGTGATCCAGAAGAAGATCGCCGGCCCTCTGGGGATCGACGCAGTGGAGGCGGCGGTGCGCATCCGGCGGATCGTCGACGCCCGGATGGGGCAAGAGGTCTTCAACGAGGTGGCGCTCAAGGGCCACGATCCGCGGGACTTCGTCCTCTTCGCCTGCGGCGGCGCCGGGCCCACCCACGCCTGCGACTTCGCCCCCTACCTCGGGGTCAGGAAGGTCGTCGCCTCGCCGTTTTCCCCGGTCTTCGGGGCCTTCGGCGCCTCGACGGTGAAGATCCAGCAGGTGTGGGAGAGGTCGAAGACGCTCAAGGTCTTCCGCTGGGCCGACCAGGCCTACTCCGAGGACCTGGAGGGGTTCAACTCGGTCGTCGACGAGCTCAAGGACCTGGCGCTCCGGGATCTGTGGCTCGAGGGGTACCGCCCGGACCAGATCCGGTTCGAGTTGGAGCTCGAGATGCGCTACGGCATGCAGTACAACCTGACCAAGATCGTCTCCCCCCGCCTCAACGCCCAAAGCCCCTCGGACTTCCGCGAGGTCTGCGACCGCTTCACGGCGCAGTACTCGGCCACCTACTCCCCCGAGGCCACCTTCCCGGTGGGCGGGATCAACGTGGAGTGCTTCTACCTCACGGCGTCGGTGGAAAAGGCCGAGTTCGAGCCCCCGGCCGAGCCCGAGACGGGGCCCGAGCCGGCCGCGACCGCGCGCAGGGAGAGCCGCAATGCCTACTGGCCGTCCCTGGGAGGCTTCCGGCAGACGCCGGTCTATGCCTTCGAGGCCTTGAACCCCGGCAATACCCTGGAAGGGCCCGTCCTGGTGGAGGCCCGCGATACCACCTACGTCGTCGGCCCCGGCTGGCGCTTCACCCTGGACCGGTATCGAAACGGCGTCCTGGAGCAGAAGTAGGCGCGCAGCCGCAGGATGCGAGAGGAGGAAACATGAGCAGCATGGCCTATGGCAGGGACACAGAAGTCGTCCAGCGGCTCCGACCCGAGCCGATGACCGCCGCAGAAGCTGCGGCCCAGGCGGAGATCGACGAGATCGACTTCGAGATCTTTCGCCACAAGATGGACATGATCGCCCAGGAGGGAAAAGAGACGACCATGAAGCTCGGCGCGTCGGCGGGGATGCGCTGGGGCGACGTGGCGTTCGGAATCTACACGGCCCAGGGAGACCTCGCGGTGGTGGCCACCGGCATCTGGTTCCACGCGGTGCTCGGTCAGATCCCGGTCAAGTACATCGTCAAACACTGGGTGGACGACCCTACCGTCGCCGTCCGGGAAGGGGACTCCTTCTTCTTCAACGATCCCTTTTACTGCGGCGTTCATCCGGCCGACATGGGGCTCGTGGTGCCCGTGTTCCACGGCGGGGAGCTCGTGTGCTTCGTCGGCGCGGTCGTGCACACGGGGGAGAGCGGCGGCACCGACCCGGGCGGGATGAGCAACAACGCCCGATCCAAGTACGACGAGGGCCTCAAGGTCCCGCCCTTGAAGATCGGGGAGAACTTCGCCCTCAAGGAAGACGTGCTGACCCTGTTCGCCTCCATGGTGCGGGATCCCCGCACCATGATCCTGGACATCAAGGCGAGGCTCGCGGCGTCCCGGATCGCCCAGCGGCGGATCCTGGAGCTCATCGACCGAAAAGGCGGGGCGGGACAGAGCGGGCGGGAGTTCTTTCTCGGGGCCCTTCGGAAAATCCTCGCCGTCACGGCCGAGGCGGCACGCAAGAAGGTGCGCCTGCTGCACGACGGCACGTTCCGCCAGCCGCGGTTCCTGGACACCGTGGGCCCGGAGGCGGGTCTCACGAAGATCAACATCACCCTGACCAAGAAGGGTGACCGCCTGAAGCTCGCGTTCCACGACACCTCACCCATGCTCCCGGACAAGCCCCTCAACACGTACTTCCAGGGCATCATCGGCCTCACCATGGTGTACCTCTGCGGCTGGTTCTTTCACGACCTCCCGGCGAACAACGGCCTCCTGGACGTTCTCGAATGGGACTTCCCGGAGGATGCGCTGGTCAACGCCAAGGGCGACGCTCCCACCTCCCTGGCCCCGTTCCCCCAGACCGCCCACGCCCACGGCATCTTTCTCTGCGGCGCCCGGATGACCTATCACCTGGACCCGCTGCGGGCGGTCGCGGCCTGGTACCAGGGCTTCGGCGTCCCCATCTTCGGCGGGATGAACCAGTGGGGAGAGCCGATCGCGGACATCACCCCCGAGCTCAACGCGACGGGCGCCGGGGCACGATCGGACCTGGACGGCGTCGACGGAGCGGGGTCCTACTTCGCCACCATGAGCGACTGCTCCGACGTGGAGACGACCGAGGCGGACCGGCCGTTCCTGTACCTGTACCGCAACTACTTCCGAAATTCGTACGGGCACGGCAGGTACCGGGGCGGAGCGGGCGTAGGCTTCGGCCTGATGATCCACAACGTGCCCTGGCTTGCGCTGGGTGCGTTCGGCTACGGCTCCAAGTTCCCCTCCACCATGGGCATCTTCGGCGGGTATGCGACGCCTCCGGTCTTCATCCAGACGGTGCGCGGAAGCAACGTCGCCACGCTCCTCGGCCAGGCCGACGTCTCGCTGCCCACGACCCTGGATGGGACGTACCAGGAAGGCAACCCCGAGACAGGGGGGCGGGAGCTGCACCACATCACCTGCTCGGTGCGCCCTTACGCGCAGGGGGACACCTTCTACGTGCCCGTTGGGGGCGGCGCCGGATACGGGGACTCCCTGGAGCGGGACCCGGAGGCGGTGGTCAAAGACCTTCGGGAGGGCCTCGCCACCCCCTGGGCGGCGAAGAACGTGTACTACGTGGTCTACGACGAAGAGACGCTTCGCCTCGATCCGGATCGGACCCGGGCGGCCAGGGAGCGGGTGCGGGAGGAACGAAAGGCGCGAGGCAAGCCCTACGACGAGTTCGAGGCGGAGTGGGCGAAGCTTCGACCCCCGGACGCGGTACTCACCTACTACGGCGCGTACCCCCACCCGAGCCGACCCGCCGGGGCGGGCGCCTCTTGAACCGACATCAGGAGAACGGACATGGCGACGGCAGACACGGCGAGGGAGCGGACGATCCACGGGGTGCTGCGGCAGAAGGCAGAACAGTGGGGAGAGCGGATCTTCTTCCACTTCCAGGACAGGGGCTATAGCTACCGGGACCTGGAGCGCGAGTCCGATCGAGTCGCGGCAGGGCTCCAGGCCCTGGGGATCGGGAAGGGCGACAAGGTGGCCATCCTCATGGGCAACCGACCCGAGTTCCTCTTCCTCTGGTTCGGGCTGTGCAAGCTCGGCGCGGTTGAGGTGCCCATCAACACCGCCCACCGGGGCGACATCCTCTCCTACATGTTCGCCCAGGCCGACTGTCGCCTGGTCGTGGTCGAGGCCCCGTACGTGGACCGCTTGGGCCCCCTGCTCCCCGGTCTTCCGGCCTTGGAGGGGCTCGTCGTCCTGGGTGAGCCCGGAGAGCCCATTCCCAGCGCGGGGAAGCCGGTGTCGGATTACGGGGCCGTGGTCGACAACTCCGGGGAGTTTCAGGCGCCGGAGGTGCTCTGGTCCGACCCCTTTGCCATCCTGTTCACCTCCGGCACCACCGGCCCAAGCAAAGGGGCGCTGATGCCCCACAACTACGCGCTCTTCATGGGGCAGATCATCGTCGAGTCGGGTGGGTACCTCGAGACGGACTGCCTGTACAACACCCTTCCCCTCTTCCACGGCAACGCCCAGCTGCTATCGGCCATGCCCGCGCTGATGAGCGGGGCCCGGATGGTCCTGGCCGAGCGGTTCTCTGCGAGCCGCTTCTGGCCCGACATAAGGAACCACGGCTGCACCGAGTTCAACTACATCGGCGGCATCATCCCCATCCTGCTGAAGGCCGAACCCAAGCTCGACGACGCGGACAACCCGCTGCGCCTCCTGTTCGGGGGGGGCTGTCCGCCGGACCTCTTCGACGAGGTGGAGCGCCGGTTCGGCGTGACGCTCCTGGAGGGCTACGGGATGAGCGAGATTGGCCTGCCCCTGCTCAACACCTTCCGATCCCGAAAGAAGGGCACGATCGGCAAGCCCGCCTACGGGTGTCGCGTCAAGATCGTCGACGACGAAGGCGTAGAGGTGGGCCCCGGAGTCGTGGGGGAGATGTGGGTGCGGACCGAGGAGCCCCACACGATGCTGCTCGAGTACTACAAGATGCCCGAGAAGACCGTGGAGGCCTGGCGGGATCTCTGGTTCCACACCGGCGACTTCGGAGTGAAAGACGAAGACGGCTACTTTCGTTTCGTGGACCGGAAGAAGGACGCTCTGCGGCGCCGCGGCGAGAACATCAGCTCCTACGAAGTGGAGAAGATCGTCAACCTGCACCCGGCGGTCCTCGAGTCCGCGGCCGTGGCCGTGAAGTCCGAGCTGTCGGAGGACGAGGTCCTGATCTGCGTGACCCTGCGTCCGGGCCAGAGTCTCTCGCCCGAAGCGCTCCTCGACTACTGCCAGGAACGGATGGCCTACTTCATGGTTCCCCGATACGTGCGGTTCCTGGAGGAGCTCCCCAAGACAGCGACGCAGAAGGTGCAGAAGGCAGAGCTCAGGGCCGCCGCAGTGGCGCCCGGAACGTGGGATCGCGAGGCGGCCGGCTACCAGGTGAAACGCTGATGCGCGCAACGAGGAGAGATCCATGAGGGCCGTGGTGCTGAAAGAAGGCGGTCGGCTGGCGGTGGAGGACGTGCCCGAGCCGAGGATTCAAAGGCACGGCGACGTCATCGTGCGGGTCACTGCCACCACGATCTGCGGCTCCGACGTCCACATCCGGCACGGTCAGATTCCGGGGATACCGCCGGGAACGGTCATCGGCCACGAGTTCGTGGGAGTGGTCGAGGACGTGGGGTCGGAGGTGATGGGCTTCCAACGGGGCGACCGGGTCGCCGCCGCCGCGACCACGTGGTGCGGCGTGTGTCCGGCCTGCCGACGGGGTGAGGTCCAGCACTGCCCGAACGGCGGCGTGTGGGCCGGGGGCGAGCACTTCGGCAAAGGGCTCTCGGGCGCGCAGACCGAGTACATCCGCGTGCCGTATGCCGACAACTGCCTCACGCGGATCGCCGACCACGTGGCCGACGAGCACGCCGTGTTTGTCGGGGACGTGTTCGGCACCGGCTACCATGCGGCCTACGAGGGGAGGATCCGCACCGGCGACACCGTGGTGATCTTCGGGTGCGGCCCCATCGGTCTGGGCGCCCTTCTCTCGGCCTGGCAGTTCGGGCCCAGGGAGGTCCTCGCGGTGGACATGCTCGACAACCGATTGGCCCTGGCGCGGCGCTACGGCGCAACGGTCTTGGACGCCCGGGAGGGGAGAGTCCTCGAGCGGATCCGGGAGGCGACGGGTGGGCAGGGGGCCGACGTGGTCATCGAGGCCATCGGCAACCCGGTTACCTTCTCCCAGTCCCTGAAAGCCGTCCGAAGGGGCGGGACGCTTTCGGTGGTCGGGCTCTTCCCGGGCCCGGTGGAGCTGCCCCTCCACGAACTGGTCTTCTACGGGGTGACGGTGAGCATGGGCCTCGCGAACCTCTCCCGCATGGGCCAGCTCATGGCCCTCGTCGAGTCCGGACGAGTGGACCTCGCTCCCCTGGCCACTCACGTGTTTCCTCTGGATCAGGCGCTCGAAGCCTACGACCTCTTCGAGAATCACAAGGACGAGTGCCTCAAGGTGGTGCTGAAGCCCTGAGCCGCTGTGCACTTCACGGCGGCGTGCACCCCACGCAACCACGAGATGAGAAGCCATGAATCGAGAGACCGAGATACCGCCGATCGCCCCGGGCCTCTTTTCGCTGCCGCCGGGCCAGGGGGAGCCGAACCTCCTCGGGGGCTATTGCGCCGCGTGCGACCGTCGCTTCTTCCCGCGGCCGAAGTACTGCCCGGTATGCCTTGAGCCCGCGTCGGAAGAGGGCCTCGGATCTCGCGGCACCCTCTACAGCTACACCGTGGTGCGAACCCGGCCGCCGTTGGGCCTGCCCCAGCCCTACGGCGTCGGGTACGTCGATCTGGCGGGCAGTGGCCTCCGGATCTTCTGCCTGCTCGATCCCGATGCCATCGAGCGCTATCGGATCGGACTCCCCGTGCGCCTGGCGGTGGACGTCCTGGGTCACGACGGCCGCGGCGCCCCGCGCCTCCGTCCCTACTTTACGCCCGTTGGGCAAGAGGAAGAGGGCCCCCAATGAGCGCGGTGGTCGTGGTCGGCGTGGGGATGATCCCCTTTGGAAGGCACCCCGAGATGACCGTGGCCGGCATGGGGGCGGACGCGGCGCGCCTCGCCCTCAGGGACGCCGGGATCTCACCGCAGCACGTCGGGATGGGGTTTTTCGGCAACGTGCTCGCCGGCCGTCTCTTCGGCGATGCCACGATCGGACAGAACGCGCTCTGGGACGTGGGCATCCACCGGATTCCGATCGTCAACGTCGAGAACGCCTGCACGTCCGGCTCCACGGCGTTCGTCCTCGCCTGCGACGCGGTGGCCGCCGGCCAGGTGGACGTGGCCATCGCCGTTGGCTCGGAAAAGCTCTTCGTACCCGACGTGGGCCTCATCAACTCGGGGGAGACCGAGCTCGATACGCAGCTCGGCTTGGTGGCTCCCGCGAGCTTCGGGCTTCGGGCCGTGCGTCACATGGCGGAGTTCGGGACCACTCGGGCGCAGCTCGCCCAGGTGGCCGTGAAGAACCGGCTCCACGCGGCCCGAAACCCCTTGGCTCAGTTCCGAAATCCCATGTCGCTCGAGGAGGTCCTCGGCTCTCCGATGATCGTGGACCCCCTGACCCGCCTCCAGTGTTGTCCCAACGCGGACGGCGCCGCCGCCGCCATCGTCTGCTCGGAGAGGGTGGCCCGGACGCTCCCCCGCGCGGCCGTGAAGGTCGAGGCGGCCGCACTCTGCAGCGGCGACTATGAGAGCCCGCAGGACTTGGCGCGCTGGGGCACGGACTATCGAGGGTGTCGCCTCGCCTACGAACGAGCTGGCATCGGCCCGGAAGACCTGGACCTGGTGGAGTGCCACGACGCGTTCACGATCTCGGAGATTCTGCACTACGAAGCCCTCGGGCTCTGTGGCCCCGGCGACGGGGGCCGGCTCGTCGACGAGGGTGCCACACAGCTCGGCGGTCGGGTCCCCGTGAACCCTTCCGGCGGGCTCCTGAGCCGAGGCCACCCACCGGGAGCTACGGGGCTAGCGCAGGTGTTCGAGGTCGTGACCCAGCTTCGAGGGGAAGCAGGCTCGCGGCAGGTGGAGGGAGCCCGGGTGGGGCTCGCCCACTGCATGGGAGGGGACAAGGCGGCGGACACGAAGTCCTGCACGGTTCTGGTCCTGTCCGCATGAAAGCGGAGCGTCGAAGTCCGACAAAGCCGGCCGCGCGCTCCCGAGGTGCGAAGGACGACATGAGTGAGCCCGAAACCAAGGAGAAGCTCTTGGAAGCGGCCGTGGACCTCTTCGCAGCCAGGGGGTTCAGCGGCACCTCCATCCGAGACATCGCCAATGCGATGGGGATGAGCATCTTCAACATCTACCACTATTTCGGGAGCAAGGACGGGCTCTTGATGGAGATATTCAAGAACTCGTCGGGACGCTTGCTTGGAACACTCCGAGACGTCGCCCAAAGGGACATGCCACCGTTGGAGAAATTCGAGCTATTGGTTCGTACTCACTTGAAGTTTGTTGGAGACTACCGGAACGAAGCCAAGATCTATACGCTGGACGAGGAGCAAATCTCAAAGGCGTCCCATCAAATCAGTCAGGACATCCAGCGAGAAATCCTGAATCTCTACGTAACCTTGCTGAAAGATCTGGATGAAAAGGGCTTTCTTCGCACCCAGCGAATCACCGTGCTGGCCTTCAACATCCTGGCAGTAATGAACTGGATGTTGCGATGGTATCGGGAAGACGGCCAATTGTCCCTCGACGAGGTGTGCGAGGAGATCTTGTCGTTCGTCCTCCACGGGGCCCTGCGATCGCCGGCAGCCTAGCTGTTTCCAGCTACGGACCGGGCCGAGACAGTGTATCGAATTGACCGGTTCCAGGGATTCCAACGAAGCGCAAGAGCTGGGATAGTGGATACGTGTCGCGCTCGGCACCTTTTTTTTGCGGCCGACCGGCAATAGAACGCAGTTTCACGACGCGAAGTTGGGGCGGAGGTCCGCCCGGGAGGTCGAGGATGAACTGCAGGCACACCGTGCACGCCCTTGCGCTTCTTGCGCTCGTCTTGGCGCCGGCCCTCACGGCAGCGGGTCAGCGCCCGGGAGACGATCTCTTCGCGGTGGACTTCGCCGATGAGCGCGCGGGCTGGGCGTCTGGGCGGTGGGGAACCGTGCTCCACACGGCCGACGGCGGAACGACGTGGGAGAAACAGAAGACGGGGGTGGATTACACCCTGTCGTCCGTGAGCTTCGTCGACGCGACGAACGGCTGGGCCGTCGGCGACGAGGGAACGATCCTCCACACCTCCGACGGAGGCAGGACCTGGGAGAGACAGAAGAGCCCCGTGCCCTATTTCCTGATGGGGGTTCAGTTCGTCACGAAGGACAAGGGTTGGATCGTCACTGAGCGCACCCACATCCTGCACACCGAAGACGGCGGGAAGACGTGGGGCGTCCAGTTCCAGGACCAGGACTTCATCCTGAAGGCGCTCTCGTTCTGCGACGACCAGAACGGGTGGGCGGTGGGCGAGTACGGGTACATCTACCACACCTCGGACGGCGGTAAGACGTGGGTGCACCAGGCGGGAGAGTTCGGGTTCTCCGAAGAGACCGGGGACGTGGTGGGTGGCAGCATCCTCTTCGACGTCTCGGCCGTGAACCCGAAGACAGCCTGGGCCGTGGGGATCGAAGGCTACGTGGTGAAGACGGTCGACGGAGGCAAGACCTGGCAGAAGCAGATGACCGGGGTGCCGAAGACCCACCTCTTCGGCGTCACGGCCGGGGGACAGGGGGTGCTCATCGCGGGGGATGCGACGCTGCTTCGGACCGTGGACGGGGGGGCTACCTGGCAGGACGTGTCGGTGGAGCCGACCATCAAGTACGGCTGGCTCTACCGCGTGAGGAGTCGGGGGAAGGAAGGGTACGTCGCCGTCGGCCAAGCGGGGTGGATCTACCGGGCGGATGCCCAGGCCCGTACCTGGCAGCTGGCGGGAAAGTGAATCGGAAGGGAGTGAGCGTGCTATGACGACGCAGACAAGAATCGAACGGATGTACGCATGGGTCTGCCGGCACCGGGTGGGGGTGCTCCTGGGCGTCTTGGTGGTGGTGGGAACGTTCTCGCTCGGGGCAGCGCGGATCCGCACCGAGGTGATCCTGCAGCACATGGTTCCCTACGATCATCCTTACCTGAAGCTGAACGCCCGGTTCTCCCAGGTGTTCGGGGGCGGCGGCTCCGGCGTGGCCATCGCGATCCAAGCCAAGCACGGAGACATCTTCAACGAGAAGACTCTGGGCAAAGTCAAGAAGATCACCGACGAGATTGTGCTTTGGGACGAGGCCTACCGAGTGCTCACGGTCTCGATCGCAAGCCACTCGACGAAGGTCGTCAAGACGTTGGGCAAGGGAGAGATTTCGATCGAGCCCCTGATGTTTCCGGATGTCCCCCAGACGCCCGAGCAGATGGAGCTCCTGAAGAAGCACGTCTTTTCGAACCCGGTGTACAGCGGGACCCTGGTCTCTCGAGATGGCACAGCCGCGCTGATCCTGACGCAGTTCAAGGAGAACATCTCCTACGAGAGGGCCTTCCAGCTCCTTCGGAAGATCTCCCAGCAGTACACGGACAGTGAGACCTCGGTTCACATCGTGGGCTACCCGATGTTGATGGGGTGGATCTACAGCTACAAGGCGCAAATGTACTGGGTATTCGGGATCAGTGTCGTCTTCATGGTGCTCATCCTGTTCTCGATCTTCCGGAGCGTCGTAGGACTCGTCGCCCCGCTCGCGATGGCCGCGATCTGCACCGGGTTGGGGCTCGGCTTCATCGGGTGGACGGGGATCAACTTCAGTCCCCTCCTCTACGTGCTGGCATTTCTGATCGGCGCACGGATGATTTCGAACTCCGTGCAGATCACACACCGGTACATCGAGGAGTTCCACCAGAGCGGGAGCAAGACGGAGGCCACGTATCAGACGATGCGGGCCATGGCCATGCCCAATCTGGCCGCTGTGGCGACCGACGTGGTCGGGTTCTCCGTCCTCGCGTTTGCCAAGATCGTACTCATGCAGCAGCTCGCCGCGATGATGAGCTTCTGGATGGCGACGATCGTGCTGTCCGGCGTGCTCGTGCCCCTCCTCTGCAGTGTCCTGCCCTTGAAGCGGAGGGCCGCCGACGAAGAGGAGGAGCGCGAGCACTGGCTCGGCCGACTGAATGCGGCAGTCGCGGCCTTCTCCATCGGGGCGGGCAGGTACCTCGTGCTGGCCGGCGTCGCGGTCATCCTGGGTGTGGGACTGTGGCAGACGTCGAAGCTCAAGGTGGGGGACCCCACGCCGGGGTCTCCGATCCTGTGGCCCAACCACCCCTACAACCTGGATCAGGCCGCGATCAACCAGACCTTCGACGCCTCGTCGGAGAACTTCATGCTCTTCTACGAGGGCGCGCCGGAGTCGGTCTACGACCCAGCGGTGCTCTACACCTTCGAGGCTTTTTCCCGATACATGGCCGATCGGCTGCCGGACATCTACAAGTCGTCCGGGTCGATCGCAAACATGGCGAAGCTGCTCAACGTCACCTTTCACGACGGAGACCTGATCTGGTACCAGCTGCCGCGGAACGCCGAGATGCTGACGGGTCTCCTCGGCTACATCCGCAACACGGTCGACCGGGGCACGCTGGGAAGGTTCATGGATTCGACTCTGGAGCGATCACAGGTCACCCTCTACTTCGCCGACCACACCTCCGACAACATGCTGCGCATCCGCAAGGCGGCCTACGACTTCTTCAAGACCCACCCCCAGAAGACCGCGAGGGGGCAGTTCTACCTGGCGGGGGGGGCGATCGGGATGGAGATCGCTCTGAACGAGGAGATGCAGCGCTCCCACGTGCTGATGGACGCCTGGGTGCTGGGCGCCATCTTCCTCATGTGCTCCCTTACGTTCCGGTCCATCGTGGCGGGCCTCATGCTGACGCTGCCGCTGGTCCTTTCGAACCTGCTGGCGGCCGCGTACATGGTGCTCATGAACATCGGCCTCTCGACCAACACGCTTCCCTGCGCAGCCGTAGGCGTCGGCGTGGGGGTGGACTTCGCGATCTACCTATACAGTCGGTGCATCGAGGAGTTCCCCGTCCACCGAGACTGGAACGACGCCGTCCTTGCCTCGGTGCGCACGTGCGGCCGGGGCATCGTCTTTACCGGCTTCACGCTGATCGTCCCGATCCTCTCCTGGTATTTCATCTCGGATCTGAAGTTCCAGGCGCAGATGGGGTTCTTCCTCTCGATCCTCCTGTTCATCAACATGGTATCGGCCTTCACGCTGCACCCGCTGCTGATCTCGATCGTCCGACCACGGTTCATGGCGCGAAACGTCCTCGCGTCTCAAGAGGTCCCGGGCGAAGGAGCTACGGACGCACAGAGGGTGGTCGGCTCTTGACCCCGAAGGTGCGGCACGGAGTCGCGAGAATGCGCTCCTGGGACTCGATATCGAGTCCCAGGAGCGACGAAGAGCAAAGAAACCGAGCGGGGGAACGAAAGGGGAAGAGGCGATGAAAGGTTGGTTGTGGCGGTTCGTCGGGTTTGGCGTCGCGTGGGCGGTCTTGGGGGGAGTGAGCGGCGCTACGGAGTTCACGATCGGAGGCAGTCCCGCGTCGCTGATGGGGTATGTCAACCAGGGGGTGACCTACGGGATCGACAAGGACGACTTCAACAACAAGAAGGGCTTCAACTCCGCGGTCTTCAGTGCGCTGCTCGAGGGCGACTACCGGCCCAACCGGGACCTCAAGTTCTACGGGGCCGGCAAGATTACGGCCGACTGGGCCTACCCCCTCCTCGCCGGCAACGACGAGTGGAAGGACAAGGAGTTCGACGAGAGCCGAGACGAGATCTACCTCGACACGGGTTGGAACAAGATGCTCCACGAGGCTCATGTCACGTGGGCACCGGGCGGTATCTTCGTGCGCGCGGGCAAACAGATCGTCAGCTGGGGAGAGACGGACGGCTTCCGGCTGATGGATCAGATCAATCCCGTGGACCAGCGCCGAGGGCTCGGGGACGTGGAGTTCGAGAACACGATCATCCCGCTCTGGCTCCTGCGGGTCGACTACTACATACAGCCCCAAGTGGGCTGGCTTCAAGACATCGGCCTCGAGACGGTATTCAACCCCAATGCCGAGTTCCAGGCCAATCGACCGATCGATCTCGGCAACGACGACTCGGGGATCTGGGCACCGAACGTAGGGGTAGGGCCCCTGCCGACAGAGTTCACCCTGGTGGACACGAATGACGACGGAGTTCCCGACACGCCGGTTCCCACCGCCTTTGCCCCGGGACAGCTCGGATCGTTTCATAAGCACAAGGAGGAACCCGACGCCTGGGATCCCTCCGGGTTCGAGTTCGGGGCCCGGCTCAAGGCGGTGGTGAGCGACACGATCGTCACGTTGAACTACTTCAACGGCCTGTCCAACGACGCGCAGCTTCGGATCGCCGGGCCGCCGGACCTGACGTTGGCACCCGACGGCAAGCCCCTCCTGCACCTGCCCATGCAGTATCGCTACCCGCGCTTTCGGATGGCCGGGGCGACGTTCACGGGCGACTTCCCCTCCCTCACGGCGAGCTTCCTCGGGGGCGTCGCTCCGGTGCTGCGGCTCGAGGGGTTCTACGGCTTCCAGAATACGTTCGGCACCGACGACGGGTTCTCCAAGTACGTCCAGCGCGACGAAGTGCGCTACATCGTGGGCGTGGACTGGAAGGTGAAGGCCTCCTTCCTGAACCCGAAGGCCTACTTCTTCCTTTCGGGACAGTTCTACCACCGCAAGATCCTGGACTTCGACTCCGACACGCCGGCAGGGCAGGACTTGAAGGACTTCCTTGGAAACGTAAGGGAAAACAACTACGCAACATCGCTGGCGGTCAATACCACGTACTTTCATAACAAGCTCACGCCGTCGTTCTTCTGGTTGAGAGATATTTCGTTGAACGGAAATATGTACAAATTCCAGTTGACGTATGACCAGAGCGATAGGTGGCACTATATTCTTGGGGCTCTGCTTCTGGACGGCAACGAAGAGGCGAAGGGGTTCGAGCCTCTGAAGAAGAAAGATCAGGTGTTCGCTACAATCAAGTACAGATTCTAAGATCATATCATGACATTGAGCAGAGGAGACAATACTATGAAGAAAGTAACACGGCTGTTGCTGTGGACTGCCGGAGCGTTCCTGATCCCCCCGCTGCTTGGTCGGGCGCTCACCTGCGCCGCGGAGGCTCCTGATCCGAAGACCTACATCCCCACCATCACGGAAGTCGAAAAGCACAAGGCGCGTTTCGACGACCCGAGGCCGTATCTGACCACCTTCGGGCCGAAACAGGTTCTCCCCAAGAGCCTCTACGCCGAGCTCTCGTACGACGTCGATGCCATGAAGAGTGCCTGGGCGGACCTGGTGGGCTTCAAGGCCCCGGACAAGGTGGGGAAGGTCGCGCCGGAGGTTCAGCCCGGCAAGTACACCTACAAGGATCTGGAAAAACACCCCGGCCTCAAGAAGCTCATGTGGCCGGACCTCTACAACCGGATCCGGCCGGGGGGGCCGCCCCACGCCGGAAACATCCCCGAGTTCGAAATCATCCCGACCCGGCAATACTACTATGCGTTGCCGATCTCGGAGGCGATGAAGAAGAACCTGGGGAAGACGAAACTGGATGCCAAGGGCTACCTCATCCCGGAGACGTGGGTGGCGGGGCTCCCCTTCCCGAAGCCGTCCGGAACGTTCAAAGCCCAGGAGATCATGGCCAACGTGGAGAAACGCCCCCTGGCGTGGGAGCAGTCCTTCTACATCATCAGCCGGCTCATGGGATACACCAAGAGCCTGAGCTCGGACTTCGACAGTGTGTACGAGGTCAGCCACGCCCGGCTCGCCGGGCGCACCCTGATGGAGCCCTACGGCTGGTTCGACAAGAGGGCGAAGGAGCGCGAAGAATACAAGACCTTCCTCTTCGGGTTCCTGTCGCCGCGCGACGTGGCCGGTACCTACCAGCAGGCGCTCTACTACCTGGATCCGAGCAGCGCAGATCAACTCATGCTGTACATCCCGTCGATGCGGCGGGTTCGCAAACTGTCCGCGACAGACACCCAAGACCCCGTCATGGGGCAGGACCAGATCTACGACGACAACGAGGGGTGGATGCAGAAGCTTTCGCCGACGCGCTACCCGTACAAGTACGAGGTGCTGGAAGAGCGTGAATACCTGGTGCCTGCGCCGACGATTGACGGGGCGGAGTACATCAGTTCTAAAGGAGCAGAGTTCCGAAACGTGAGGATGGAGCGCCGGCCGATCTACGTCGTGAAGCTGACGGAGCTGGATTCAAATTACGTCTACGGCCACCGGATCTTCTACATCGATGCGGAGACGTTCAATTTCTACCATATCGAAAACTACAATCAGAAGGGCAAGCTCTACCGGACCTGGGATGGGAACTACGGCTGGTTCCCGGACATGGGCATCTTCGCGTGGGCCGGGATGTTGAACCTGATGAGGGATCACATCGATCTCCACTCCGGAGCCCAGCAGCCCTACCAAGTGCCGGCCTTCTGGGGACGTGCCGACCTGAGCGTGCAGAGCATGAGCTCGAAGGGAAAGTGAGGGAGCGCGCCATGGATGCAGCGGAGCTCGCCACAGCACTGAACCTCGGCAAGATCGCCCAGATCGGCTGCGTCGTCCGGAGCCTCGAGACGTCGATCGCAAACTACGAGCGGGTCCTCGGTGTCGGTCCGTTCCTGACGTTCGACTTCCGGCCGGAAAAGGGCTTCGTGAGAGGGCGAAGCCCAGGGATCGACCTGAAGATCGGCGTCGCCCAGCTTACCCCGGAGCTGTCCCTCGAGCTGATCGAGGTGGTGGCCGGGGAACCGTACCACAAGGACTTCCTGGAGGCCCATGGCGAAGGGGTGCAGCACCTGGGATACCTGAGCGAGGACTACGACGGGGCGCTGGCGAGGGCGAGCGCGATGGGTGTCGAGGTGCTCATGTGGGCGGAGACCGATGTGGCCGGCATGGGCCATGTTCGAGGCGCCTACCTCGACACCCTGGAGCTTCTGGGGACCCTCGTGGAGGTCATCGAGATAAAGCCATTTTGAGGTTGCCCGCGTCCGACCGAGGGGTCGGGCGCGGGACCCATACCGCGAAGGAGATACCATGGGATTCCTGAAGGATCAGGTCGCGATCGTCACGGGTGGCGCCCGGGGGTTGGGAAGGGGCATCGCCCTCGCACTGGCGGACGAAGGTGCCAGCGTTGTGATCGCCGACCTCCTGGCGGACAAGGGGAGCGAAACCGCGGCGGAGATCGCGGCCCGGGGCGTGGGCGCTGCCTCCCACGCCGTGGACGTGACCCGGTGTGACCAGGTCGAAGGGGTGGTGGCCGACACGGTGAAGACCTTCGGGCGCCTCGACATCCTGATCAACAACGCCGGCAACACCACGCATCCGGCATGGTGCTGGGACATGAGCGAGCGGGACTGGCTCTCGGTGATCGATACCCACGTGAACGGCACGTTCTATGGCCTCAAGGCGGCGGCCCGGGTGATGAAGGAGCGCAGGTACGGGAGGATCGTGAACCTCTCCTCCATCGCCGCGGTGCACGGCTTCTGTTCCCAGATGAACTACGCCGCAGCGAAGTTCGCGGTCATCGGGATGACGCTCACGGCCGCCAAGGAGTTGGGGCCCTACGGCATCACGGTGAACGCCATGCAGCCCGGCGTGATCCGGTCCGACATGACGGCGATCCTCCTCAACGCCGGGGAGGAGAAGTACGCCAAGGGAACGCCGGTCCAGAGGGTTGGAGAGCCGGCCGACGTGGCGAACGTCGTGAAGTTCTTCGTCAATCCGGCCTCCGACTTCATCACGGGCGTCGTCATGCGGGTCGACGGAGGGATCGCGCTCAAGCTTGGGGCCGACGACGACATCACGGCCTACGCGGACGTCTACCCGGGCTGAGGAAACGGCCCGCACGGGGCCGCTTCGAAGGAGGACCCATGAGAGTGCCGGTGTTTACCGATCTGCAAACGCTCGAGTTTCAAGACCGGCCGAGGCCCGCTCCGGGACCCGGCGAGGTGCTGGTCGAGGTGGCCCTGTGCGGAATCTGTGGGTCCGACGTCCACGGGTACTTGAACGGCATCATGATCCCCCTGGGGACCGTGATGGGCCACGAGGCCGTGGGGACGGTGGCAGAGGTCGGAGCGGGGGTCGGCGACTGGCGGGTTGGAGAACGCGTCGTCGTGAAGCCCATCCCCGAGTGCGGCGAGTGCCCCTACTGCCGAAAGGGCCAATTCTCCCTGTGCACGGCCGCCTTCCCCAGGGCGATCGGGATCTCCCCTGAACACGACGGCGCATTCGCCCGTTTCGTGAAGATCGAGCATCCGAAGGCGATGCTCTTTCGGCTGCCGGGGGAGATCTCTTTCGAAGAGGCGGTCGTCGTCGAGCCTCTCGCCACCTCTCTCCACGGCGTGCGGATGTCCCGGTTTCGAGCCGGCGACACGGCCGTGGTCATCGGCGCCGGGACGATCGGTCTCGGGGTGCTCCAGTTTCTCAAGATCGGGGGCGCCGGGAAGGTGATCGTCCTGGAGGTCTCCGAGAAGAAGAGGGAGCTCGCCCGCAGCCTGGGCGCCGCCGTGGTCCTGAACCCAGCGGAGGAGGGAGAGAAACTTCGAGAGACCGTCTTTCGTCATACCGGCGGGTACGGGGCGGACCTCGTCTATGAGTGTGCCGGAGTGCCCCAGGCGCTTCAGGCCAGCTACACCCTGGTGAAGAGCGGCGGCCAGGTGCTGCTGATCGGCATCAACGACAAGGAGGTGAGCATCCAGCCGTTCCCCATTGCACTGGGGGAGGTGGAGCTCAAGGGGATTCTCGGCTACTACGACGAGTTCGACTACGTGATCGAATTCCTGCGGCAGAAGAAGATCGACACCAAGGTCATGGTGTCCGACACGATCGACCTGGCAGACATCGAAGAAAAGGGCTTTCGAAGGCTCCTTTTCTCGAGGGACGACGTGAAGATCGCGGTGAGGCCCTAGGGATTCCTTCGAGAAAGGGTGGTATTCGATGCAGCCGACCAACGAGGAGCTCGTTCGCTTGTACCGTCTCATGCTGCTCACCCGGCGGACGGAAGAGGCGACCGACCAGCTGTTCAAGGACGGGAAGATCCGCACGATGGGCCACTGGTCCACCGGGCAGGAGGCGGCGGGCGTGGGCGTGGGAGCGTCCCTTCGCCAGGATGACTACCTCTTTCCCACGCACCGGGCCTGGCCCGAATACATCGGAAAGGGGATGTCGCCCGCGAGCATCGTCGCGGAGTTCGCCGGGAAGGGGACGGGATGCGCCAAGGGTAAAGGCGGTCTCCACATCTCTAGCGCGGAGCACGGGATCGTGGGTCTCGTCGGAAGCCTCGGCTCCGACTTTCCCATCGCCGTGGGGGCTGCCCTGTCGGCGAAGATGCGGGGAACCGACCAGGTGTCGTGCGTCTACTTCGGGGAAGGAACCGCCACCCAGGCGGATTTCCACCCCGCCATGGAGATGGCCAAGCTGTGGAATCTCCCGGTCATCTTCGCCTGCGCGAACAACCAGTACGTGGAGCTCCACCACTACCGGGAGGTGGTTCCCATCGAGGATCTCCTGGATCTGGCCCGCGGCTACCACATGAACGCCATCATGGTGGCGGACGGAAACGACGTGGCGGCCGTGTGCGACGCCATGACCGAAGCGGTGGCGCGGGCCCGGAACGGAGACGGGCCGAGCATGCTGGAGATCAAGACCTATCGCGTCGCCTCCCACTTCACCGGGGATTCGGGCGCCTATATGCCGCCGGACGAGGTGGCCGACTGGAAGGGCCGCGATCCCATCGCCCGATGCCGCGCCCGCCTGCTGGCCGACGGGGCGCTGACCGAGGCGGAGCTCGCCGCGCTCGAGGAGACGGTCGACGAGGAGGTGCGGGGAACCATGAGGTTTGTTCTGGAGAGCCCGCCGCCCTCGGTGGACGAGGCGTACTCCGACGTCTGCGGGAGCCGGGAGGTGGTGCGATGAGCCGCAAGATCCTATACGTCCAGGCCATCCAGGAAGCGTTTGCCGAGGAGATGGTCCGCGACGAGCGGGTGTTCGTCCTCGGCATCGACGTGCAGCGGGCCGTCTTCGGCCTGACCGCCAACCTGGTGGGGCAGTTCGGGCCCGAGCGCGTGCGCAACACCCCGATCTGCGAGTCCGGGATCGTCGGGGCGGCTCTCGGGGCTGCCCTGACGGGGATGAGGCCCTGCGCCGAGATCATGTTCAGCGACTTTGCCTACGTCGCGATGGACCAGATCGCGGCCCAGGTGGGGAGCTGGCGGTACATGACGGGGGGCCAGTTCAAGGCGCCCATGGTCATCTACACCCTCGACGGGGGCGGCATGGGGATGGGCTACAACCACTCCGGCTGCACGGAGGCGGTCTTCCAGGGCATCCCGGGGCTGACCGTCGTGGCGGCCTCCGACGCCTACTCGGCGAAGGGGCTCCTCAAGGCAGCCATCCGGTGCGAAGACCCGGTGCTCTTCTTCGGCCACAAGGCCCTCCTGGGGCAGGCCGGCGACGTGCCGGACGAGGACTACACCCTTCCCCTCACCCAGGCTCGAATCGTCCGCGAGGGACGCGACGTCACGGTCGTCGCGCACCACATGATGCTTCACCATGCCCTCGCGGTCGCCGCCGCCCTGGAGGGAGAAGGCGTGTCGGTGGAGGTCATCGACCCCGTCTGCATCTCTCCCCTGGATCGGGAGACGATCCTCACCTCGGTGCGGAAGACGGGGCGGCTGGTCACGGCGGAAGAAGGGCGGCGAGCCGGGGGCGTCGGTGCGGAGGTCTCGGCCCTGGTCTGCGAAGAGGCGTTCTTCGACCTCGATGCCCCGATCAAGCGCGTGGGGGCCCCTCCCATTCCGGTGCCTGGAAGCGCGTTCCTCGAGCAGGCCTGTTACCTCCCCGGGCCGGACGCGATCCGCGATGCGATCCAGGCGGTTCTGTAGCGCGCGGCGCCCCGGGGCGGCGGCCTTCCGGGGTCGCGCGGGGGCGGGCGTCCCATGGTGACCGCGGTCTATGTGCCGCGCTGGGGGGTCACCATGGAGAAGGCCACCGTCGTGGCCTGGCTCGCGGAGGAAGGCGAGCGGGTGACGAAGGGGCAGGAGCTCCTGGAGCTGGAGACCGAGAAGATGGTCAACGTGGTGGAGGCGCCGGGAGACGGCGTCCTGCGCGTGATCCTCTTCGCCGAGGGCGAGGCCGCGTCGGTGGGGGCACTCGTGGCCGTGATCGCGGAGCCCGACGAGGTCTTTGACGTGGACGTCTTGCGCGAAGCGAGCCCGACGTCTGGGAAGGCTGCCGCGTCGGTGCGGGAGAAGCGCGAGGCGCGGCCGGCGACGCGCACCGGCCGCGGCCGGGTCCGCGCCTCCCCCGCCGCGCGCCGGCTCGCCGAAGACCACGGCGTCGATCTGGCCGACCTGGCCGGAACCGGGCCCGAAGGAAGCATCAGCCGGGAGGACGTGGAGCGAGCGGTCGTCGACGCGGTCGCCCGGTCCGTGGAAGAGGGGTTCGCCGACGTTGCCGGGATGCGGCTCCACTACGTCGCGGCCGGTGGGGCCGCGACCGGGCTTCGCGTGAAGGAGCCCCCGGTGGTGTTTGTGCACGGCATCGCCGGGAGCGCGATCCTCTGGCAGGCGAACATCACCGCACCGGCGGCCTGGCGGCGCGTCGTCGCCTTGGACCTCCCGGGCCACGGGCGTTCGGACAAACCCGAGGCCGCCTACGACCTGGACTTCCTTGCCGGCGCCCTCGCAGGGTTCCTCGACGCGCTCGAGCTTCCGGCCGTGGCCCTCGTCGGGCACTCGTTGGGCGGCCACCTCTGCTTGAGGCTTGCGCTCCGAGACCCCGGACGCGTCGCCGGGCTCGTGCTGGTCGACTCGGGCGGTCTGGGGCCCGAGATCCGCCTCGGCTTCCTCCAGGCCCTCCTGGCAGGCGTGACCCGGGAGGCAGTCGAAGCCATGCTCCGAGGTCTCTTCGAGGATACGGGCCTGGCCTCCCGGTCGATGATCGAGGCCACCCTGGAGATGCTGGAGCAGCCCGGAGCGTCGAGGGCCGTGGCCGCGGCGGTGGCCGCCGTGGCACAGGGGAGCCGGCAGGAAGAGAACCTCGCGGAGAGGTTGGCGGAGCTCCCCATGCCGGTCCTGCTCGCCTGGGGGGGGAAGGACGCAGTCCTGCCCGTGAGCCAGGCCCAGGCAGCCGCTGCCGCTGCACCCCGCGCAGAGCTCTGGATCGCAGAGGAGTCCGGCCACTGTCCCCAGCTCGAGGCGGCCCCACGGTTCAACCGCCGGCTGTTGGAGTTCCTGGAGGCGACCGGCGGACACGAGGCGAAGCCCAAGGGGGATGAACCATGGCCGACCTGACTCTTGCCGCGGTGCAGCTCGCTTCGCTCAGCACGCATCGGGATCTCGAGGCGCGAAAGTCGGAGAACCTGGCCAGGGTCGAAGGATACATCGACGCCATCGCTGGCCTGAACCCCACGGTGGAGCTCGTCGCGTTCCCCGAGCTCTGCATCCCCGGGGCCGACCCGGTCAACTTTGCCGCCCTTGCCGAGAGCATTCCCGGGCCGCTCACGGAGCGGATCTGCGACAAGGCCCGGCGGGCCGGGGTCTGGCTCGTCCCGGGTACGCTCTTGGAGCTCGGTCGCAATGGGAAGATCTACAACACCGCGATCCTGGTCTCCCCGGACGGGGAGATCGAGATGAAGTACCGCAAGGTCTGTGTCCCCTACCCCCTTGAGCCGTCCTCGCCGGGAGAGGGCTTCCCTGTCTTCGAGATCCCCGGGAAGGGGAAGATCGGGATGATGATCTGCTCCGACGGGCACTGGCCGGAGGTTGCCCGCTCCCTGGCGCTCAACGGCGCGGAGTTGATCCTCAAACCCACCCTTCAGCCCCACTGGATCGGCGGGGCCCGCAACCACGACGACATCGCGGTCACCCGGGCCGTGGAAAACCAGCTCTACCTGGTCAGCGTGAACCAGCCGACGCCCGTCGGGATGGGGCGCACCCTCGCCGTGGATCCGGAGGGGCGGACGATCGAGACGCTCGGCGAAAGCGAGGCCTTCACCGTCCTTCGCATCTCCTTTGACGAGGTGAGGCGGGTTCGGGAGCACGGGTCTTTCGGGATGTTCTGCTTCCTGAAGATGCTCCGGGAGTTCTCCGAGGCCGGCCTGCCGCTGGAGGAGATCTACCGGCAAGGCGTGGCGAACGCTCCTGTGTTCTCCACGTTGCACTCCCCTTCGCCGAGGACGCCGGATCAGATCCGGCGTCCAGACAATGCCGCGGCAAGCGTTGCGGGCAATCCCGTTCCCGAGGGCATCCCGATGTGAGGTTGTTTGCGGGCGTAACCGGCCGGCCGCGGGGTCCCCTCCGGCGCCGCAGGATCCCTGGAATTCCCGGCTCTCGCTGACGGTCAAGCGAGGGGTCCCCGGCATCCTGCCTTCGAGAGCGGAGTGCCAATGCCGCCTGCGGCGGCCTCCGGGGATCCCCCCGGCCGGCTAGGCGCGCTCGACCGGTTGCGCCCGTTGTGTGCTGCACTGCGTAGTCAGAGCAAGGCAGCGATGGCCTGATTCTGGGTCACTCTTCTTGATCAGAACGCTGTAGCTGGTTCTTCTAGAGGTCAGTGCCTCCGGCAAACCCAGAGCCTTCCTTTGCAGAAAGGGTTTATCGGTCGGGTGGCCGCTCGAGAATCCATGTCGTTTCCATCGTCCTCCGAGGGGGAAACCGGAAGTATTCTTCGTCCGGGTAACCGAGAGTGAGCCCGGCTACGACCAATTCATCCTCCGGAATCCGCAGAAGACTCTTCAACGGCGGTGCCTCATTGAGCCCCATGATGAGGAACCCGTTGTAGCAAGTGCCCACCGGTATCGTCTCGGCGTAGGCAACGGCGGCGAACGAGGCGGTCCAGGCGTCGCCGATGCAGAGGGGATGAAGGATCCGGGTGGTGAAGACAAGGACGGTTCCGGCGCCCCACAGGAGCCGGTCCTGCCCCCCAAACGGAGTCACCACCAGACGGTCGAAGGCAAAGACGAGTTCCTCACGGAGGGCGTCCGGCATGCCTTCCACCGGCATCCGGATCGTCTCGAGTACGTGCGTGTAGTGGCTCGTTAGCCCGTCGTGGAGCGCTGAAAGCACCCCTTTGTCTGTACAAACGTAGGCCTTGAAGGCCCGCCAGTTGTGCGCGGTGGGGACCAGGGACGCCGCTTCCAGGATTCTCTCCAGGTGCTCCCTGGACACGGGTCCCGGTCGGTAGTGCCGGACGCTGCGCCTTCTGCGGAGCAGGGTCGCCAGGGCCGACGACGAGATCGGGGCGTCCTGGTGGTAGGGGGGCAGATCGACGTCCCCGTAACCCTCCACCGTGATGGAGCCCGAAGGGCAGGCTCCGGCGCAGTGTCCGCAGCTGACGCAGTATCCGTGGATGTCCTCCCGGATTGCTGGGCCCTCTGCGATGATCGCGGCCGGGCAGGCGCGAACACAAGAGTCGCAGCGGGTGCACGTCTCGGCATCGATTCGGATCACAGGCCTTCCTTCTTTCCCGGCGATCAAGGGGTGCGCTGGCCCAAGACGTTGACCTGCGTCCCGGAGGCGGGTCTGCCTGCAGATTGTGTGGACGAAGCGAAGACTGTCTGGGCCGGGGGCTTTCCTCGCTGCGAGGGCCGACGCCGACGACGCCTAGCGAGATACCGCGCCCCCGCGGTTGACCGCCCCTTGGGGTGCTGTCGCTCGTTCGGCGATGTTCGGACTCGACCCGGGAGACAAGGCGGCGTGACTCGGCTGCCGCGGCGACGACCCTTGCGCGGCGGCGAGGAACCTGCTGCAGAGCTCCGCCCGGCTGCGGACGCCGGTCTTCCGGAAGATCTTCTTGAGGTGATTCTCGACGGTGTAGACGCTGATGAACAGCGCCTCCGCGACCTGTGCGTTGCTCGCCCCCTTGATCACTTCCTCTGCGATTTCGTTTTCTCGGGCGGTCAGCTGAACGCTCTCGGGCAGGCCGAGGCCCAGTGCCCGAATCGCAGGGTTCGTTCCCAGATGGACCACCAGGAAGTGCGCCTTCTCCCCGAAGAAGTACCCGGAGATCACCTGAACGCGCGCGTGTCGCCGGTGCCCCTCCGCGTCCGTCCAGGTCGTCTCCAGCAGCCCTTCCGGTACCGCCGCGGTGAGCGGGAGCTGTCGCGCGGTCCTCGTGCATAGAGCAGAGAGCTCTTCCGGAAACGAGAGGTTCCCGCCTCCCATGGAGTGACCCTGCGACCCCCCCCCGGTCTTCCCGCCGGCCAATTGGAGTTGAGCCTCCTCGTTCGCAAAGACGACGTTCAGGTCGGCCCCGAGCACGACGATCCCGTGCCCTCCGAGCCCCTGAAGCGACGACTCCAGAATCCACTTCTTCTGGCGTCCATACTCTGCAAGCAGCACCCGCTCCAGGCCGCTCGCCAGATAGGGGAGCATCAGAGAAGCCTTCGCTTTCTCGGCCGCCGTGAACTTCGCATCGCTTTCGGGCCGGAAGAGTGCAACGACACCCACGCAGCGCCCGTGCGCTGTCAACGACATTCCCATTTGATGAAAGATGCCTTGCGGCTTGATGAAGTCGTTGTAGTACTCGCCCCGAAGAAATCGATCGAAATCTACGAAATCGTCGACGACGCTTGCCCCCATGCTGTTCAACGGTCTCTGGAGAAATGGATCGAGGTATTGATAATATTCTGCATAAGGCACGAAAGCAGCCATGTCGACGTTGTGTGTGAGCACGTTGGCAATGCTCAATGTCTTTGCATCGTTTTCAGCAATAAAAAAGTTTCCGGCTGGAGAAGCCAACGAGTCCATAAGAAACTGGAGCGCATTGGTCCGGAAATCGTCGAGGCTGCACCCAGAGGAAATGGAATAGCTGAGGTCCAGAAGACCCTTCATCTCTTTCGTGTTCAGGTCAGTGAGTTCTTCCATCGGGTTTACCACCGTCGATCGATGCGTGAACTTCAGGGAAGAGGCCGAACGTTCTGGCCCTGCCGCCTTCGGAGCTCGCACGGTCGGCGCCTCACGGTAGCGAAGAGGATCCCCTCACTTCCCTCCCGTACCCACGAAACCTCTGGTCGAACGCCCCGCAGAAGCCCTCCGGCACTCATGGGAGACCCCGTCTGTGCCGGAGGGGGCGGGCGTCGGAGAACATCCCGGCTCCGGGCCCCCGGTCGAGGTCTCCCTGTGGCGGGACATGACGGGAAAGTTCGTTTCAGGGGTTTTAAAATACCGTTTCCGAGCGCGGGGGTCAACGAAAGGTCAGGACCCACCGCGTCAGCCCGTGGAGACACGACCGGGACCAGGACCCTCTCCGCGCCGCGCCGCGGAGTGCGCTGAGAACGGTTTCTTGGAGGGCTTCTTCGCGGCCTCTGCGCTGTTGCGAGAGAGGACGCTGCCGTGCCTGTCTCGAATCCTCCTCCCAATCCATCCTCCTGTGCCCTTCGCTCACGTTGCCGTCGCCCCTTCTGGACAGCCTTTCCTTCCGGAGTACCCTGCGCGAAACGCGATACCCAGGCGGAGGGCCACGTGAGCAGATTGCCCGATCAAAACGGTCTCTCCTTCGAGCCTGTCGACTCTGCTTCTATGGTCAGGGAAGAGGCCTTGGTTCGACGTATCGAAGAGAGGGTGTTATCCGAGGGTCAGACAGCGTTGTCCGGTTAGGTAGTTGCATGGTGCACCGATAAAGCCAAACTATTTCGCCCTGCGGTGTATTTTAACATTGACATAGCCGTTAGTAGGTGGGCGCGAATTTTCGCATATCCTTACACGATAAGGAGGTGCG
>JACRMM010000005.1 GCA_016214985.1 Deltaproteobacteria bacterium
ATCGATCAACTTTGTGAAGACGATCCATGTATCTAGGTTCTTGGGCCCAAAACCGAGACCCCAGAAAGCAGAAAGCTTGATTTTCCAGCCTTTCTGCCTCCCTGGGAGCCTTCACAAGCTCGTGGAACTGTCAAAGTGGGGCCGCACGCAGCCACCAAGAGGGAAAAGGCAGCGGCGGACACCTTGTCGGGCATTTCGGCAATTCCGAACACATCCGTTTCACCGAACGCGTAGTAGAAGGCTTCGAGCTTCCCCCCCAGGCCCTCCACTGCTTGCTGGATCGCCTTTCTCCGCGCGGTTCCGCCCTCTTTGAGGAGACCCTTCGTCCCTTCGGCAGGGTAGGATGCCTGCAACAGGTACTTGGACATGGAGCACCTCCTTCTCGCTGTGACGCCGATGGTGCGGCTCGATCAAAATTGGCTACCGCACAGGTTGCATCGGTCAATACACCACTCGTCTCGGGCGAACGTCCTCGGGTGGCGAACCGAGGTCGACCGGGATTTGCAACGCCAGGAGGAGTCGCGGCATTCTGCTCGTTTCTGTGAGCCGTTCGCGTCGTTCAAGGCGAAAGGCGCAAGAGGAAGGTACCTTGATTCCCGCCTCGTCACGGCCTCGGGCCGGTCCCCAGGGTCCACCCTGGTGTTGAACGGGCGTCGCTCGCCGCAACCGGCCCGCCAAACCTCATCGGGCCGGCGACCTTGACGGCGCCCTGACCCGTCGAGGGTCCCGTGATACACTGGCAACCGCGCCCAGTCCCGTCCGGGCGTCTGCTTGCTGCGAGAGCACGATGCCCGACGCCGTCCCGCCCCCCCGCCCGCGCCGACGCCGGCTGCGCCTGCTGGGCGCCGCCTTGCTGGCGGCGGGGCTCGGGTCGGCGGCGCTGATCTCCTTCCTCCCCACGCTCGCTTCTACCGACGCCGCTCGCCGGGTGCTGGAGAAGGCCGCCTCCCAATCCCTCCGCCGGCCGGTGCACGTGGGCCGCGTTCACTGGCGCTGGCGCACCGGGCTCGTCGTGGAGGGGCTTCGGCTCGACGACGAGCCCGCGTTCTCGCCGGAGCCCCTGGCGGCGCTGCAGCGGGTCGAGCTGAGGGTCGGGTGGCGCCGGCTCCTGGAACGGACCCTCGCGGTGGAGCTGACGGCCGAGGGCCTCTGGGCCGGCTACGTCCGCACGACCACCGGCGCCACGAACTGGGGTGCTTTTCTCCAGAACCTCCCTCCCTCTCCGCCGAAGCCACCCCGCGAGGGGCCGGTAACGCTTCCCATCGAGGTGACGGCGCGCCTTCGCGTCTCGGGGATCGAACTCTCGGCGGACGACCGCCGGTCCGGCCGGCGGGCCGCGGTGCATGGGGGCACGGTCGCTCTGGGCGTGCCGTCGCTTCGTTCCGCTCCGGTGACTCTGAGCGTAGCGGGACGCGCCGAGGCCGACGGCCGGCCGTTGTCGCCTCTGTCGGTCACCGCCGAGGTTGCCCACGCGTTCGACGGCCGAGGCGTGCTCGCGCCCCTGGCCGCGTCCGCGCGGGCGAGCGCCGGGCTGCCCGGTGCTCGCCTCGGGCTCACGGCCGACCTCCCGACGGGGGTCGTGACTGCGCGGTTCGACGTAGACCTCGGGCCCTTCGTCGAAGCCTTCGGCCCCTTCCTGCCCTCGGCCGCGAGTCCGGCGGCGGCGTCTGGGACCCTGTCGCTCGCCGCGGACGCGCAGGGGGATCCCAAGCAGTCGCTTGGGTTTCACGTAATCCTCTCGGGCAACGGCGTCCGCGCGTCGGGAGGCGCGCTGGGAGCCGATGCGGTCGGCCCCCTCCGTCTGGCGCTCGAGGCGCGCGGGCGGGCAGAGCCGGCGGTGCCGCGCGTGACCGTGGAGGCGGGGGAGGTTCGGGTCCAGGAACGGTCGCGGCTGGGGTGGACGGCGACGTATTGGGGGGGGCGAGCGGGGACGCGCCTCGCGGCCGAGGCCGCTCCGGTGGCCCTGGACCTGGGGGAACTCCTCGCCCTGTCGAAGCCAGTCGCGGCTGCGCTTCGTCCGCTCGAGCTCGGCGGGGCCACGCTCGGGGCCGAGCGGATCGCCTGGGCCGGCGGGTCGGCCGGGGGGCCGAGCCCGGTGGAGGTGCAGGGGTTGCACCTTCGGGTCTCGTCGCTGGGGCACCGGGGTGGCGACCGTACGGTGCGGGGGAGTCGTCTCGCCGTCGACGTTCCTCGGCTCGCCGCTCGCCTGGAGCGCGGTGTTCCGACGAGCGCCGACGTAAAGGCCTCCTTGCGCTTGGGCTCGCTCCGGGTCTCGGGACCGGGCGGGTTCTCTGCGGAGGGGCTGGAGCTCTCGGGGCTCCGAGCCGAGGCCCGCGGCCTTGCCCGCCGACCCGACGGCGCCTTCGGCCTGACCGGCCGGGTCTCCCTGGAGGAGTCGCTCTCCCTGGCGCGTGCCGCGGCCGGGCCGGGGGCGTCCGTGGCCGGGCTTCGCCACGCGCTCAAGGCGGCTGTGGTCTTACAGCCGGGCCGGAGCGTGAACGTCCAGGTGACGCGCCTCGACGCGGCGGCCGCATCGGCGACCTACCGGGACCGGGGTCGCACGGTGACCCTGGGTGGCGGGGGCAAGGGTCGCGGTCAGGCCGCGGCGCTTCGGCTCGCGGGCGCGCGGTTCTCAGGGCCCCTTCGGGGAGGGATCAATCCGGTCGGCGCCGAGCGCCTCGAGGTCGTCCTTCCGGTGGTCGCGGCGTCGGGGGGAGCGAGCCCGTTCTCCGCGCGGGGGCTTCGCCTGACGGTACGGGACGCGGTGTGCGTGCTGCGGCAGGGGTTCCCGGAGAGCCTCGGCCTCTCGGCGAGCCTGGACCTCGGCGCCGCCCAAGTGGAGGGGGCCCGACGGCTGCGGGTCTCGGGGCTCGCGCTCTCGAGGGCCAGCGTGGCGGGGAGCGACCTCGTCCGGTCCCCGGAGGCTCCCCTGGGCGTGTCGGGCCGGCTCGCTCTTCGGCAGGCTCTGAGCCTCGACGGCGTCTGGGTGGCGGGGAGCGGAGAGGCGCGTGCCGTGCGCCAAGAGCTTGACGTCGACGGGCGGTTGGGTGCGCAGCCCCACGCGCAGTTGCGGCGGTTCCGCCTCGACGCGGAGGCGGTGACTATCGACGACCCGCAGGCGGGGCGCCGGAGCCTGCCGCTTCACCTGGACGCTGCCGCCGATGGACTCACGCTTCGCGGCACCGCGCCGCTTCGGGCCGACGTCCGGGGGGCGCGACTGCGCCTCGGCGCCGGCCCCCTCATCAACGTGGACCTCACGTCCAGCCTGGAGGACCTCGGGCGGGCGAGCCTGGTCACCTCGGGGCGCCTCGATGCGGACCTCTCCCGCCTGCCACCCCGGCTCGCGGAGCTCGCGCGGGCGGGGCTTCGCGTGGGAGGCGTGGTCGGCTTTACATGGGACGTGGCGGGCCGTCTTCCGACCGAGGCCGAGACCGGTGCCCTGAGGACCGTGCAGCAGGAGGCGGAGTCCCTCCCCTTTCCCCTGGCGTTCGCCGGCCGCGCCGACGCGGCTCTGACCCTGGCGGGTGTCTCGGTCCACGCGCCGCTCGAGAAGGGGCAGAGCCTCTCCCTGGCCGGAGTGTCGACGCGGCGCCCCCTGCGGGTCTCGGTCGGCCCGGGCGGCGCTCGGGCGCGGCTGGACGGTGCCCTCGTGGCCGAAGTGGTCGAGGAGGTGCCGGGGCTCGCTCCCTTTGACCTTCCGCCGCGGGCGTCTCTCGAGCTCACGGCAGAGCAGGAGGGCCAGCGGGGTGTGAAGGTCTCGGAGACCCTCGAAGTGGACCTGCTGGGTCTTCGGCAGACGCTTGTCGCGGATGTGGCCGGACTCGACCGGGCTCTTCGCCGGGGGCTCCTGCGGCCCACCCCCCTATGGCTGAAGAACCTCGACGGCGTGGTGCGGGTGGGGCTCCAGGCAGGAAAGAACGTCGGTGCGGTGCGCCTGGGGCGGGATCTCTCCTGGGACGGCCCTCTGGCCGCCTCCGCGGAGGTGCGGCTGCGACGGGAACGCGACGTGGAGGCGCGGGTCGCGGTGGACAGCACCGGGCTCGACGCCCGGGTGGGCGACCTTCTCGCCGTGCGCGGCCTGCGAAGCCATCTGCTCCTGGAGAAGCGCTACACCCTCGCCGCCACCGACGAGCGGGGCACGGTCCCGCCAGCGCCCCGGTTCCTCTCCCAGACCGTGCTCGAGCCCCCGGAGGCCGAGACGGCGGGGCGCGGGGGGGACGAGGGACACCTCCGGCCGCTCTCCGAGGAGCTCGCGCGCCAGTTCCGGGGGGCTCCGTCGCTCGCCTTCGACCGGGTCTCCTTCCGTTCGGGGGCGCGGCGGATCGAGCTCGAGCGCGGCTCGATGGATCTTCGCCTCGTCGACGGGCGGCCCGTGCTCGACCGGCTGCAGCTCGATCTCCTTGGGGGGAGCGCGACCGGCTCGGTGAGCCTGGGGCCGGAGGGCGAGGGGTTCCCGCTGCGCGTCCGCCTCGCAGTGTCGGGCCTGGACCCCGGCAGGCTCGTGCCGGAGCTCGCCGGCTCGGCGTCGGCCGAAGGAGCAGTGACCGCTCGGGCGGTCGTCGAGGCGCCGCTGTCCCGGGGCGCGGAAGGCCTCCTCTCGGAGGTGGATCTGCGGGTCGATCTGACGCGTATCGGCCGCCGCGCCCTCGACCGGCTCCTCTACGCGCTCGACCCCACGGGCGGCAACGAGTCGCTTGCCAAACAGCGGCGGCTGCTCCAGACGGCGACGCCGCGCTGGGTGACGGTGGGGATTCGCCGGGGCAACCTGTCCCTGGCCGGAGAGCTGGACGTCAAGGGCGTTCGGCTGGCCATCCCGCCGGTCGATCGGCTCAACGTCGCGGAGCTTCCCGTGCGCGAGCGCGTGGACCGTGCTCTGGCGCGGGCGGGGCCACTCCTGGAGTGGGTTCGGATCCTGGCCGCGCCCGCGCTGGAGGTGGGTCCGGCCGGCCGCGTGCAGGTCGCCACGGCGTCGTCGAAGGCGCCCGGCCCTACCCCGGCTCGGTGAGGCGGAGCGACCCCAGCGCCCAGGCCGCCTGGCCGAAGCACACGCCGCCGTCGTTCGGGGGGATCTGCCGGTGGAGGTGGGGCCGAAGGCCCCGGCCGCGGAGCTCTCGGACGAGCGCTGCCAGGAACACCGCGTTCTGGGTACACCCCCCGGACAGGAACACGTCCCGAAGGCCGGTCGGTCGAGACGCCTCGGCGGCCGCCGAGGCGAAGAGCCCGGCGAGACCGCGGTGAAAGGCCAGCGCGCACGCCCCGGGATCCCGGCCCGCCAGGACGTCGTCGAGCAGCGCCCCCAGAAGCGGGCCCGGGTCGAGTGCGAGGGGCCCCGCGCGAGAACCCGCCACTTCCCCCGCTGGGTACGGCTCCACCGGAGCGCGGCACGAGGCGGCGAGCGCCTCGAGCTCCATCGCCGCCTGGGCCGAGTACCGCAGGCGGCCCGCAAACCCGAGCACCGCTGCCGCGGCGTCGAACAGCCGGCCGCAGGAGGAGGTGAGGGGCGACTGGAGGCCCGTGGTGATCATCCGGTCCAGGGTCTCGCGGTCGCGCTCCCCACGGTCCGCGAAGGCGGGCAGGGGCAGCGAGGCCCAGTCGGCCCCGACCAAGCGGCGCAGATGGCTCGCTGCCATCCGCCACGGCTCCACCGCGGCCCGGTCGCCGCCGGGCTGAGGCACGGGAACGAGGTGGCCCAGGCGCTCGAACCGGCCGGGCCGCCCCCCCAGGAGCTCGCCACCCCAGATCGTCCCGTCCGGTCCGTAGCCCAGACCATCCAGGGCCAAGGCGAGGGCGTCGCCCTCGAAACCGTGCTCGGCCATGCACGAGGCGGCGTGGGCCTCGTGGTGCTGGACCCGCACGAGTGGGACGCCGCGGGCTTCCCACGCGGCGGCGTGGGCGCTCGAGCGGTACGCGGGGTGGAGGTCGCACACCACGAGGTCCGGGACGACCCGGAGCAGGGCCAGAAGGTGCTCGATACCGGCCCGGAACGCCTCCTCCACGTCGAGGTTCTTCAAGTCTCCGACGTGGGGGCCGAGGTAGGCGCGGTCGCCGCGAACCACGCACACGGCGCTCGCGAGCTCGGCCCCGAGGGCCAGGACCACACGACCGGAGGGGTTTGCCAGGGGAGCGGGTGCGGGTGCATACCCGCGGGCGCGGCGAAGCACGACCGGTCCGGTCTTCAGGCTCTTGACCACGCTGTCGTCGGCCCGGTGCAGGATCGGGCGGTCGTGGACGACGAAGCGGTCCGCGACGCCGGTGAGTCGGGCGAGCGCCTCCTCGGCGGTGGCGAGTAAGGGCTCGTCGCTTCGGTTGCCGCTCGTCATGACCAGCGCCGGGCACCCGCCGCTCGCGAAGAGCAGGTGATGCAGAGGCGTGTAGGGCAGGAAGAGTCCCAGCCGGTCCTGGCCGGGAGCCACGGAGGGGGCGAGCGGCGAAGCGGGGCGGGCCGGCGCCAGAAGGATCGGCGCGCGTGCGCCTGCGAGGAGTGCCTCGTCGTCCGGGCTGAGCTCCGCGAGGTGCCGGGCGGTCTCGAGGTCCGCGACCATGACCGCAAAGGGTTTGGCCGGCCGTTGTTTTCGGCGGCGAAGCGCGGCGACCGCGCCCTCCTGCGAGGCATCGCAGGCCAGGTGAAAGCCGCCGAGGCCCATGAGCGCGATGACCCCGCCCGCCCGAAGCGTCTCGAGGGCGCCGTTGATCGGGTCCTGGTCGAGCACCTCGCCTGCGGCCCCCAGGAGCCTGAGGCGGGGCCCGCAGGCGGGGCAGGCGTTGGGCTGGGCGTGGAAGCGCCGGCTCTCGGCGTCCGCATACTCCCGGGCACAGTCGGCGCACAGCGAAAAGGAGGCCAGGCTCGTGCTGGCGCGGTCGTAGGGCAGGGAGGCGATCACCGTGTACCGGGGGCCGCAGTCGGTGCAGTTGATGAAGGGGTAGCGGAAGCGGCGGTTTCCCGGGTCCAGGAGCTCGGCGCGGCAGGCGGGGCAGGTGGCGATGTCGGGGGGGATGATGGCCGACGAGACGGGGTCGATGCGGGAGGCACGGATTTCGAAGCCGGTCTCTCGGGGCTCGGTCGCGGCTTCACTGACGTCGACCGACTGGATCTCCGCAATCGCCGGCGCCCGGCGCCGAAGGTCGTCGCCGAAGGCATCGACCGCACTTCGGGAGCCCTGGACTTCGACCTCCACGCCCCGGGTCGTGTTCTCCACGTGTCCGGTCAGCCCGGCGCCGCGAGCCAAGCGGGCCACGAAGGGCCGGAACCCGACACCCTGGACGATCCCCTGGACGAGAAACCGCCGGCGCGTCACGGGAGCGCTGGGCGCCGAGAAAGAGAGAGCCGGGGCGTTCCTACCCCGGCTCTCTCACGGCGTTCGAACGGCGGCGTTCAGGCCTCGTCCTCGGGCACCGCGGCGCCCACCGAGCAGACCTCCGCGCAGGTACCGCAGTCCACACAGGTGTCGGGGTCAACCACGTACTTGTCGGCGCCTTCGCTGATGGCCTCGACCGGGCACTCCTCGACGCAGTCGCCGCACTTCTCGCACTTGTCCGTGATGACGTATGCCATGTTTGTCTTCCTCCTCAGGAGATGGCGGGACACGGCGTCCCAGATTTCGGCGGAGGATGTCTCAGGATTCGGGAGCCTGTCAAGTCAGATTTTCCACCCCCGCAGCAGAGCGGGAGGGCTTCCGCCGCTGGTCGTGGCGCAGCATCTCCTCGGTGCGCGAGCGCGCCAGGGCTTCTCGCTCCTGAACGGCCGCCTTCTCCTCGCGGAAGGCCCGGAAGATCTGGGTCGCCGCTTCGAACAGCGCCGGGTCCCGCTCCTGCACGGAATACAGTCGGTTCGTGTCAAAGAGCCGGTCTTCCCCCGGATACTCGGAGTACAGTGCCTTGAAAAGCTCCCGCACGGGCTCGTCCACCTCGGGTACTCCCTCGAGGAGCAGCCGGAGATCCTCGCGGCGGGCTTTGCGCTGCTCGGAGAGCTCGAGCGCCTTTACGTTGTCCGGCCCGACGCACGTGGCGGCGGAGGGGCACCACTTGGCGCATCCGAGGTCCATCCTCTCGTTGAACACCACCTCGCCGCAGCTCTTGCAGCGGTGCTTCACCTCGTCTTTGAAGAACTCGAGCGGCGCCTGGCACTTGGGGCACGGCACGTCGAAGATGGCGTCGAAGCCCCACTGCTGACTGTCTTGTCCGGGGCACTTGGACATGGGAACCTCCTCGCGGCATTCGGCGGTCCGCCCTCGCGGACGGGTTGACCTTACCTCTCGTGCCGAGTCTAGCCGCCCCCTCGCCTCACAGCTTTGATGGAGGTCAAACGGGTTCGGTTTCGCCGCCCGGCGCCGCCAGTTCGTGCAGGGCCGGCCGATCCAGGATCTTCAGGAACCGGCCCCGCACCTGCAGCCAGCCGCTGTCCTGGAACTTCCTCAGGGTGCGCGACAGGGTTTCGCTCACGGTGCCGAGCTGACTCGCAAGCTCCCCCTTGGTGATCTCCAGGTCCCAGAAATCGCGCCCCTTCTCGTCTGCGGACTGGAGGAGCCAGCGCGCGAGCCGGGCGGACACGTCCTTCAGGGAGAGGTCCTCGATCCGATCGGCGAACTGCTTGAGGTAGCGCGAGAGGGTCGCGATGATGTTGAGGCTGACGTCGGGCTCCTCGCGCAGGAGGTTCAGGAACGCGGCCTTGGGGAGGAACAGGGCGGTGGACTTCTGGAGCGCCTCGGCGTAGGCCGGGTAGCCTCGCGGCATGAAGATCGCTGCCTCGGCGAAGGCCTGGCCGGGCCGGACTACGTGGAGGATGTGCTCCTTGCCGTCGGCCGACAGCTTGTAAATCTTCACTCCGCCCGCGAGCAGCACGTAGAGGCCTTCGGCGGGATCTCCCTCCCGGAAGAGCACCTCGTGCCGCCGGGCGTCCACGCGCCGGCCGATGTGCTCGACCTTGGCGAGCTGGGCCGGGTCGAGGCCCGCGAAGAGGGGCGAGAGGCGGAGATCGGGGGAGTGCGGAGCCATGGGCACCTCCGGGTTTGGGAGAAGCTCCTTAGTGCCCGGAGAGCGCGCCGGTGTCAAGGGTTGGAGCGCGCTGGATGCGTAGGTCAATGGCACGGGGACCCAGCCGGGTGCACGGCCCGGCCCGGCCTCCGCGCCCTCCGAGGAACGGTCAGGCGTATGCGAACACCCCCTGTCCCGTCTTCCGGCCGAGGCACCCGGCTCGCACGAGCCGGACGAGGAGAGGGCAGGGCCGGTACTTGTCCCCGAGCTCCCGGTGGAGGGTTTCGAGGCAGGCCAGCAGCACGTCGAGCCCGAAGGCATCGGCTGCGGCCAGGGGTCCGAGGGGGAAGCCGAGGCCCTTGAGGCAGCTCCGGTCGATCTCCTCTGCGCTCGCCAGGCCGCTCTCCAGGACGAAGAAGGCCTCGTTCACGAGCGGCAGGTAGAGCCGGTTGATGACGAACCCCGGCGCGTCGGCGACCGTAACCGTCTCCTTGCCGCAGCGCGCCAGGAAGTCCAGGGCCGCGCGATGGGTCTCGTCCGACGTGCGGGCACCCCGTACCACCTCCACCAGCGGGGTCGAGGCCGCGGGAATCAGGAAGTGCGTGCCGATGCACTGCTCGGGCCGCCGCGTGGCTGCGGCGATCTCGGAGATCCAGAGCGTGGAGGTGTTGCTGGCGAGGATGGCGTGGGGCGGGCAGAGCCGGTCGAGCATCCCGAAGAGGTCTCTCTTGAGGGCGATCGCCTCGGGGATGGCCTCGATCACGAGGTCCGCGTCACGGCATCCTGGCGCGAGGTCGGTCCAGAGTGTGATCCGAGAAGCGATCTCGTCGCGGGCCAAGCCCTCCAGCTTTCCCTTCTGCACCTGGCCCTCCAGGAACTTCCCGATCGCCTTCCAGCCCGCGTCGGCGCGCTCCTGCGTCGCCTCCACGGCGTCGGTGCGAAACCCTGCCCGCGCACAGACCACCGCGATCTGGCTCCCCATGGTGCCCAGGCCGACGACCGTGACGTTCCGGATCTCCATGACAGCCCTCTCTTCGCAATAGGTTGCGGGCCGTTGCGTTGCCGCCGGCCGCCGCGATCGTCAGGCGTTGTGGAACTCGGGCTTTCTCTTCTCCCGAAACGCCGTCAACCCCTCCCGTGCCTCCTCCGTGCCCCAGAAGAAGGTGAGGAGCTCGATGCCGTCATCCACCGCCTGGGAGGAGAGGTTGTGGTGGAGATTGTGGAGTCTCTTCGCCAGGGCGAGCGCGGTGGGGCTTTTCTCCGCGATCTCACGGGCCCACTCCCCGGTCACCCGGTCCAGGTCTCCGGCGGGCACGGCGCGATTGATCCAGCCCATGGCCTCGGCCTCCTGGGCGGAGTACAGGCGGCAGAGGTAGGTGACCTCCTTGGACTTCTTCTCGCCGACCAGGAGCTGGAAGTCCTGGGGGATGCCGAAGACCGGCACCGAGCCGACCCGGGGACCCGCCTGGCCGAACCGGGCCGTTTCCGAGGCGAGGGTGAGGTCGCAGGCCACGTTGAGCTCGTTGCCGCCCCCGACGCACACGCCCTGGACCGAGGCGATGATGGGCTTCGAGACCCCGCGCACCGCCTCGATCATGGCCTTGAACGACGTCAGGTAGCCGCGCCGCTGGGACGCGGTGCCCCGGGTCAGCGCCAGGAGCTCGTCCAGGTCTCCGCCGGCGCACCAGGCCTTCCCGGCCCCCTTGAGGAGGATCACCCGAACGTCGGGGTCGGCCTCGAGCTCCCAGAAGGCGCCCGTCAGCTCTCGGACGAGTTCCAGGGTCAGGGCATTGAACCGGTCGGGGCGGTTCAGGGTGAGCGTGGCGATTGGTCCGTCGCACTTCCGAAGAACAGTGTCGGCCATGGGAGTCCTCCTCTGTGGAAAGGTGTCGTTCTTGTTACCACGAGAGCGTGATCCGCAGATGACACAGAGTACGCTGATCGGGAATGACATCGCACGGCGAGAGCTGCCGTGTGTTTCGTTGAGCTCCTGATCTTGTGTCACCAGGATCTATGCCATCTGCGAAATCTGTGGACGTGCCGTTGCAGTATCCTTCAGGTCTCGCCTGCAAAGACCGCGGCGATGCCCAGCCCTCCGCCCCCGCAGATCGCCTCGAGGCCGTGCCGCGCGCCCCGCCGGCGCATCTCGTGGAGCAGGGTCACGAGGACGCGCGCGCCGGTGCAGCCGATGGGGTGGCCGAGCGAGATGCCCGAGCCGTTCACGTTGACGCGGCCGTGGTCCGCCTCGGTGAGGCCGAGCTCTTTCAGATCGGCCAGCGTCTGCGCCGCGAAGGCCTCCTGCACCTCGACGAGGTCCAGGTCGTCGAGGCCGAGGCCGGCCTGGGCGAGGGCCCGGGAGACGGCCGCGGGCACCGACGTCCAGGTCTTCCGGGGATCGACGCCGACGACCGAGGAGGTGACGAACCGGCCGAGGGGACGCACACCGAGTGCTTCGGCCCTCTGCCGCGTGGTCACGACCAGGGCGGCGGCGCCGTCGTTTTCGGAGGAGGAGTTCCCGGCGGTGCACACCCCGCCGAGCACGGGCTTGAGGCGGGCCAGTCGCTCGAGGCTCGTGTCCGCACGGGGACCCTCGTCCCGGTCGAGGGAGAGCGTCGCGCCCCTGCCGTCGTCCACCGTCACGGCGACCACCTCGTCGCTGAAGCGCCCCTCCTCCCAGGCCCGGCAGGCGTGGAGGTGGCTGCGCACCGCCCACCCGTCGCACGCCTCGCGGGTGACGCCCTGCGCGCGAGCCGCCTCCTCGGCCCAGGACATCATGCTCGGCAGCACCCCGTAGCGCTCCTCGGGCTGGGACATGACGCGGGCCCGTTGGATCCGGTCGTAGAGCGGGATGCCCCAGAGCGCGAGGTCTCCGTGACCCTTGGGCCGGCCCCCGCTGCCGCCGATCCCCCACTTGACGCTGCCGGGCAGGTAGAACTCGGCGTTGCTCATGCTCTCCACGCCGCCGGCGACGACCATCTCTGCGCTGCCGGCCTGCACGCGCAGCGCGGCCTGACAGACCGCGTCGAGCCCGCCACAGCAGCGTCGGTCGATCGTCAGACCCGGCACGCTCTCGGGCCAGCCCGCCTTCAGCAGCGCCATGCGGGCCGTGTTGACGGACTCCCCGTTCTGGTAGGACTGGGCGAAGATCACGTCGTCCACCTCGGCCGGGTCGACCCCGGCGCGCCGCGCCGCCTCGTCGAGGACCAGGGCCCCGAGCTCACGGGCCGGCATCTCGCGAAGCGCGCCCAGGTACTTTCCCACCGGGGTCCGCACGGCACTGATCACCACGGCGTCACGCACGGCTGACTCCTTCGCCGGTCTTTGAAAAGACCTCTCGGTAGTAGTCGTAGATCCCCTTGCGGCCCGGTCCTCCCGTATACCCCGCGTCGACCATGAGGCGGACCAGCGGATGCAGGCGGCCCTGGACCGGTCCCAGGGCGCGGATCCGGTCCCCCTCTGAGCTCGCGTAGATCCCCCAGGAGCCGCCCAGGTCTCCGAGCTCCAGGGGGCCGACCGGCAGGTTGTGCCCGAGTTTCAGGGCCCGGTCGATGTCCTCGGGGGCGGCCACCCGCTCCCAGACCATCTGGACCGCTTCGAGCCGCAGCGCGAAATAGGCCCGATTCGCCAGGAACCCGAAGCTTGCGTCCGAGCACACCACCGGCTCCTTCCCGAGGCGCCGCGCCAGGCCGCAGGCGACATCCACCGTGGCCTCCGACGTGTCCGGGCCCCGCACGACCTCGACCAGCTTCATCAGGGCGACCGGGTTGAAGAAGTGGAGGCCCACGACCCGGTCCGGCCGCGCTGTGGCCGAGGCGAGGTCGCGGATCCTCAGGTAGGAGGTGTTGGACGCGAGGACGCTGTGGGGCTGGGCTGCCCGGTCGAGCCGCGCGAAGAGCGCCTGCTTGACGGCCAGGTTCTCGGTGACGGCCTCGACGGCGACGTCAATCTCGGAGGCCGCCCGTTCGAGGTCTGCGGTCGCGGCGATCCGCCCCAGGACCTGCCGGTGCTCCTCGGGCGTCATCTTCCCCTTGGCCACGAAGAACGCCTCCAGCCGCCGGGCGATGCCCGAGACTCCCTGCTCGGCGAGCTCCTCGCTCGCGTCCACGAGGGTCACGCGCACCGTCGCGACCCGGGCCAGGAGCTCCGCGATCTGCGAGCCCATGAGGCCCGCCCCGATCACCGCCGCGCTTCGGATGTCTCCCATCGTCTTCTCCTCCCGTCGGCGCACTTCATCCGCGTTGCTTCTCAGGCCTCGTCCGCGCTCACCGACTCAAGCTTGGCGATCGCCCGGTCGAAGGTCTCCCGCTCCTCTGCTGTGAGCTGGGAGAGGAACCAGGCGTTCGTCTCGTCGTAGATGGCCGTGAGTCTCTGCCGAAGCGCCTCGGCCTTGGGAGTGAGGCGGATCTGCAGGGCGCGCCGATCCTCCGGGGTCGGGACTCGCTCCACGAGCCCGTCGCGCTCCACCCGGTCGAGGAGCCCCGTGAGGGTGGACTTGTCGAGGGCCACCTTCTCGGCGAGCGCGGTGATCGGGAGGCCGTCTTCCTCGTAGAGGGCGATGAGGAGGAAGAACTGGGGTTGCGTGAGGCCGTAGGGGTCCAGCTTCTCCCGGTACACCTTGGCCACGCGCCGCGAGGCGCGGGTGAGGGCGAAGCACAGGCAGTCCTGGAAGAGCATGGCGGCACTCGCGTTGGGGTTGGGCGACCAAAGATCCGCAGGCATATAGTTGGTACGCCAATTGAACCGCCGTCCCGGAGAGCTGTCAAGCCGCAAACCGACGGAGCAGAGGAGGCCGTATCGGCCTCCGACGCCGGCGGATCTCCCGGAGTCGCGCGAGCGCCGGGCGGTTGCCGGTTTTGACCGGCGCGACGCGGACCGCTACAGTGGTGCCCGTCCTTCGACTCCACCCGGAGCCTCCGTGGGCGAACTCCCGAAGCCTCGTCTGACCTCGGTCCTGCGCGCCGAGGGCTACTCGTACCTCCTCTACGTACCGGAAGAGTGCGGCGGCGAAGGCTCGTGGCCGCTACTCCTCTTCCTCCACGGCGTGGGGGAGCGGGGGAACGAGCTGGAGAAGGTCGCGGTCCACGGCGTCCCGAAGCAGATCGAAGAGGGGGTGGCTCTTCCCTTCGTAGTCGTTTCGCCCCAGTGCCCGGCCGGTCGCTTCTGGGACAATGCCCTGCTGATCCGGCTCCTGGATGAGGTGAACTCGAGCGGGCGGATCGACGCGGACCGTGTGTACGTGACCGGGCTAAGCATGGGCGGGTACGCCACCTGGAGCCTCGCGGGAGAGCAGCCGTGGCGGTTCGCGGCGGCAGCGCCGGTGTGCGGCGGCGGCGACCCGCGGCGCGTCGGGAGGCTTCGCCGGGTGCCGGTGTGGGCGTTTCACGGCGCGAAGGACCCGGTGGTTCCCGTATCGGCGTCGCGGCGGATGGTCGAGGCGCTCCTTCGGTGCGGCGGCGACGCCCGGCTGACGATCTATCCGGACGCCGGTCACGACTGCTGGACCGAGACCTACGCCAACCCCGAGCTCTACGAATGGCTCCTGGCGCACCGGCGGCGGCCCTTACGGGAAGCACCGTGCTCCGGACCCTGACGGGAGAGACGGCGCGTCCTTGTCCGGTCCGGTCCGCCTGTGCTACTACAGGAAGGTCATTCTCACCCGCTCGCGAGGCATCCCCGTGTGGTCATCCGACTCTCTGGACTACGAAGGCGCCATCTTCCGGCCCCCGAGCGAGGCGCGGTCGATCATCCTGCAGGCCACCGTGGGCTGTTCCCACGGCCGGTGCACGTTTTGCCCCAGCTACAAGGAGAAGCGCTTTCGGATCAAGGACCGCGCGGTGGTCGAGGCGGACCTCAATAAGGCCGCTCGGCTCTATCCGGACGCCCATCGGCTCTTC
Source organism: Deltaproteobacteria bacterium (assembly GCA_016214985.1). Lineage (GTDB taxonomy): Bacteria > Desulfobacterota > Deferrisomatia > Deferrisomatales > JACRMM01 > JACRMM01. The sequence continues at coordinate 14,865 of JACRMM010000005.1, forward strand.
GTGGCGGACGGCGACGCCCTGATCCTCCCCATGGACCGCTGGCGCTGGCTCCTGCCCGCGATCCGGGAGAACCTTCCCGCGATCAACCGTGTCGGAGCCTACGCCACGGGCCGTTCGGTGCGGAAGAAGACCGACGAGGAGCTCACGTGGCTGCGCGACAACGGCCTCGCGATCGCCTACCTGGGCGTGGAGAGCGGGGACGACGAGACGCTTCGTTTCGTGCGCAAGGACTCTACGGCGGAGCAGTTGGTCGAGGCCGGCCGCAGGCTGCGGGCCGCCGGCATCAAGGTCTCGGTGACGGTGCTCCTGGGCATCGCGCCGCCGGGCCGGAGCCGGGAGCATGCTCGGGAGACCGGACGCGTGCTCACGGCCATGGACCCGAACTACGTGGGCGCCCTGTCGGTGATCCTGTGCGAGGGCACGGAGCTCGCCGACCGGGTCGCGCGCGGCGAGCACCGGATCCCGAGCCCCGAGGAGTACCTGGGCGAGTTGCGCGAGATGCTCGCCGCCACCGAGCTCACCCGCGGCCTCTTCATGGCGAACCATGCCTCCAACTACCTGCCCCTGAAGCTGCGCATGCCGGCGGAGAAGGCGGCAGGGCTCGCGCTCCTCGACGCCGCGCTGGAGGGCCGGGTGGCGCTTCGCCCTGAGTGGGCGAGGGCGCTGTGACGGCTGGGAGGCTGGGAAGCTAGGAAGCTAGCAACCAATAACCTATAACCCATAACCAACAACAGACGGCGGACCAACGACCCATGACGAACGACGCGTTTCATCAGTTTCACGGTACGGAGGGCTACGTGGCCTCCCGGGCGCTCCAGGACGCCGTCAACGTGGCCCTGAGCCTGGAACGGCCGCTCCTGCTCAAGGGCGAGCCGGGCACGGGCAAGACGCTCCTGGCCCACCACATCGCCGGGGCCCTCGGGATGGAGCTCATCCTCTGGAACGTGAAGTCCACGACCAAGGCGCGCGACGGCCTCTACACCTACGACACGGTCCAGCGCCTGAACGACGCACGCTTCGGCGACGGCGACGTGCGCGACATCCGGCGCTACATCAAGCTCGGGCCCCTGGGCCGGGCCTTCGCCAGCGTTGAGCGGGTGGTGCTCCTGATCGACGAGGTGGACAAGGCCGACATCGAGTTCCCGAACGACCTCCTGTTCGAGCTCGACGAGATGCGCTTCCACGTCCTCGAGACGGACGAGTGGGTGACGGCGGCGCACCGGCCGGCGGTGCTCGTCACGTCGAACTCCGAGAAGGAGCTGCCCGACGCTTTTCTGCGTCGGTGCGTGTTCCACTACATCGACTTCCCGGACGAGGGCCAGATGCGGGCCATCGTGGACGTCCATTTCCCGGGGCTCGCCGAAGAGCTGCTGCGGCGGGCGCTTCGCGTCTTCTACGGGCTTCGGGAGGTGCCGGGACTCCGGAAGCGCCCCTCCACCTCGGAGCTCCTGGACTGGCTGCGCGCGCTCCTGGCGAGCGGTGTTGGCCTGCCCGAGGAGGAGACACCGACTCTCGAAACCGTCCCGTATCTCGGGGCATTGGTGAAGATGCGGGAGGACGCGGACGCGCTGGCCCGCCACGCCAGCCGGCCGGCGGACGCCCGCACCGCCGGGCGCCACTTCTTTCGCTGATGTTCCCGGCGTTCTTCCACTCGCTGCGCGCCCTGGGGGTGCCGGTGAGCCTCACCGAGTGGCTCACCCTTCTGGAAGCGCTCTCCAAGGGACTTCACCGCGACAGCCTCGACGACTTCTACCGCCTGGCCCGCAGTCTGCTGGTCAAGGACGTCGCCCACTTCGACGCCTTCGACCAGGCCTTCGCCTACTGCTTCCGGGACGCCGCGCTGCCCGACGATCTCGCCACGAAGGACAAGATCCTCGAGTGGCTCAAGGACCCTCTCTCCCCGCTTCAACTCTCGCAGGAGGCGCTCGCGCGGATGGAGGCGCTGACCCTGGACGAGCTCCTGCGGGAGCTCGAGGACCGGCTGCGCAAGCAGGAGGGGCCCCACCACGGTGGCCACCACTGGGTGGGCACCGGTGGCACGAGTCCCTTCGGTGCCAAGGGGAGCCACGTCTCCGGCATCTCCTTCGACCCGGACGGTGGAGGCGGCAGGGCGGTGCTCCAGGCCTTCGCCCGCAAGTACCGGAATCTGCGAAACGACCTCACCCTCGACGTGCGCCAGATCGGCGTGGCGCTGAAGCGCCTCCGCGACCTGCGCGACGTGGGCGCGGAGGAGTGGCTCGACCTGGAGGCCACGATCGACAAGACCTGCAAGAATGCCGGCGAGATCGACCTCATCTTCGGGCGGGAGCGGGAGAACCAGGTCCGCGTGCTCCTGGTCATGGACTCGGGGGGCTCCATGGAGCCCTTCCGGGAGCTCTCCGAGCGGCTCTTCTCCGCGGCCCACGGCCTGAACCACTTCAAGGACTTCCGGGCCTTCTACTTCCACAACTGCGTCTACGAGAACCTGTACACGAACCTCGACACCGACGAGTTCGTGACCACGGCGGAGGTGATCCGCGAGTGCGGTAAGACCTACCGGCTCATCGTGGTGGGCGACGCGGCCATGGCGCCCTACGAGCTCCTGATCGCCAACGGCACGCTCGAGCGACGCCGGACGTGCACGGTCAAGGGCATCGACTGGTTGCGGCTGCTGGCCGACGCCTTTCCGAAGAGGGCCTGGATGAACCCCCTCCAGGAGTCGTCGTGGGGCTACTACGACACCGTCGCGACCGTCGGCGGGCTCTTCCCCATGTTCCCGCTGACCCTCGAGGGGTTGGAGCTCGGGGTGAGGGGACTGCTCTAGACGGAGGCCGCGCGGCGGGCGGGTGAGCCCGAGGAGGTGCCCATGTCTTCCGACGTCCTGTTCGATCTGCGCGGCCCGGTAGCGTTTGTAACGCTCAACCGGCCCGAGGCCCTCAACGCGTTGACTCTCGGCGTGATCCGACCGTACGCCGAACGGCTGGCCGCGTGGGCGCGAGACCCGGCCGTGGCCGCGGTGGTCCTGCGCGGCGCCGGTGACCGCGCCTTCTGCGCGGGAGGGGACATCCGAGCGGTGTGCCGGACCCGGGGCGGGCCGGAGGACGAGACCGACGTCTTCTTCCGGGAAGAGTATGCCCTGGACGGCGCGGTCGCCCGCTTTCCCAAGGCCCACGTGGCGCTCTGGAACGGGATCACCATGGGCGGCGGTGTGGGGCTCTCGGTCTTCGGGTCCCACCGAGTCGCCACGGAGCGGACGTTGTTCGCCATGCCCGAGACCGGGATCGGGTTCTTCTGCGATGTGGGCGCCACGTGGCTCCTGCCGCGTCTGCCGGGCCAGAGCGGGATGTACCTCGCGCTGACCGGGTCGCGTGTCGGCCCGGCCGATGCGGTGGAGCTGGGGCTTGCGACCCACTTCGTGCCGAGCGGCCGGCTGGGGGAACTGGAAGAGGCGTTGGTGCGGGCGCCGTGGTCCGGGGACGGGAGGGAGACCGCCGAGGCGGTGCTCGGGGCGTTCGCCGAGCCGGCCGGTGCGGCGCCCCTCTCGGTCCACCGCGAGGCGATCGACCGGTGCTTCTCGGCCGATTCCGTCGAGGAGATCGTGCGCAGGCTCGAGGGGGAGAGATCGGCCTGGGCCCGGGAGACCCTGGAGACGCTGGGCAAGAAGTCCCCGACGAGCCTGAAAGTCGTCCACGAGGCGCTTCGGCGCGGCGCGGCTCTCGAGCTCGACGACGCCCTGGCTGTGGAGGTCCGGCTCAGCCAGCGCTTCGTCGTCTCCCACGACTTCTGCGAGGGGGTGCGGGCCGCGCTGGAAGACCAGGATCACCGCCCGCGCTGGCAGCCGCCGACCCTGCCAGAGGTGTCGTCCGACCTCGTGGCCTCGTACTTCGCGCTGTCGCGAGAGGGGAATTGTATTTGATCTGCCGCTCAAGAAATTCTCGACAGGGGTCGATCTCTAGGACAGCCTCTTCGCCTGTCGGACCGCAGCAGCCAGGGATTGGGACCGGATGTCAATGCGCGAGTCGAGCCGGCGCGGGCCGCGAACGGGCCCATGACCGTGCTTTGGGGAGCCGAGTACCTCGTGTTCTGCCGCGGTCTGGCCCTGGTGGCGGCCGCGGGTACGGCCGGCGTCCTCGCCGGGGCGGAGCGCCGCGAACCCCGGTGGGTTTGGATCGTCGCCGGCGCCGGGGCCCAGGCGGCCGCGCTCTTGGCCGCGCCCTGGCCTGCGGCGTCGCGGGCCTTGGGGCTGGGCTCCGCCGCCCTGGTTCTCCCATTCCTCTGGTCGACGATGGCTACCGCGACGCGGGGACCCGGGCACCCATGGCTCGGCCTTGCCGGCGTGGCCGCCGTGGCGGGCGCGGTCGTGCCGAGTGGGGCGGCCGGGGCCGGGCTCGCGCTGGTCACCTTCCTGGGCCTTTGGGCGTATGGTCAGACGCGATCCCGGGCTGCCGGGAGCGCGGCCGATCCCGGCTTTCCCGGCTGGATGCCGACCCTCCTGCTCGTCGTCGTCGCTGCAGGGGGGGCATTTACCCGAGCACTGGAGAACCTCGCTCTGGACGAGCTTCCCCCCCAGGGCGCCGCCCTGGGCGAGTACCGGGCCGTGGGGCTTCTGGCGACCGCACTCGTGTGCAGCCTCGTATGCCTGGCGCTCATCGTGTCGGAGCGAAAGAGGGTGGAGAGGGTCGCCGGCTCCGCGTCGGAGGAGAGGCTCCGGTCCCTGTTCGAGAGCGCGCCCGACGGCGTCGTCGTGTTCGACGCGGCGACGGGCGAGATCCTCCTCGTCAACCCGGTCCTGGGCGCGATGCTGGGCCGCACCCCTGACGAGCTTCTGGGCACTCCTGTCACCCGCCGGACCCTGGCCGCGGCGCTTGGGGCGCGGGCACTGGGGGCCCACATCTCGTCGTTTCCCTTCGGCGAGGATCGGCTGAGGCGGAGCGACGGCGAGGACTTCTACGTCGACTCGACGGGTACGTTCCTCGAGTACGGAGGGCGCCGATGCGTCCTCGCCTTTGTGCGCGACGTCACCGAACGGCGGCGGGCGGCCCAGGACCTCGAGGCCCAGCGGGGCCTGCTGCGGGCCGTCCTCGACAACACCGACAACGGCCTTCTGGCGCTGGACGCGGCACACCGGGTCGTCTTCTACAACGAGCAGTACGTGCGGAGCTTCGGGACGCCCCGTGAGCTCCTCGACAGCGGCGCCAGCCTCGAAGATCTGCTGCGGTGGGCGTGCCGCCATGGTCTCTACCCCCCGGATCGCGAGGAAGAGCTCGTGGCCGGCCGTTCGCGCGCGTTGGAGGGCCCGGAGGACCGCAGGGCGATCGAGACGCCCCGGGCGGACGGCGTCGTCATGGAGGGGTTCCAGACGCGGCTCCCCGGCGGAGGGCACCTGCTCGCCTTTCGGGACGTCACGGAGCGAAAACGGATCGAGGACGCCTTGCGGGCAGCGAAGGAGTTCTCCGAGAGCCTCGTGGGGAACAGCCCGGTCGCGATGTTCGTCCTGGACGTGGGGCATCGGGTCCTCTTCTGGAACCGGGCGTGCGAGGAGCTCACCGGCCTGCCGGCCTCGGAGGTGATCGGCACGTGCCGGCATTGGAGCGCCTTCTACGCCTCCGAGCGACCGTGCCTCGCGGACTTGGTGATCGATGGCCGCCACGCCGAGGCGGCGAACCACTACCCCGAGTCGGGCCGCTCGGTCCTCGCGCCCAACGGTCTGCGGGCCGAGGGGTGGTACCCGCGCCTCGGCGGGAGGGACCGCTACATCGCCTTCGACGCGGCCCCGCTCTACGACCAGGGGGGCGCGCTCGTCGCCGCGGTGGAGACGCTACAGGACCTCTCGGGCCGAAAGCGGGCCGAGGAGGCGGCGCGCCACTCCCTATCCCTGCTGCGCTCGACCCTCGAGTCCACGGCCGAGGGCGTCCTGGTCGTGGATCGCAGCGGTCGCGTAGTTCTGTGGAACCAGCGGTTTCGCGCGATGTGGGGTCTCCCCGATGTTCCGCTCGCGAGCGAGGGTGGGCCGGGCCTGCTGCGGACCGTCTCCTCGCACCTCCGGGCCCCCGATGCGTTCCTGCAGAGTGCCGCGGCCCTCTCCGAAGAGCCGGAGGCCGAAGGCTTCGATGTGGTCGAGGCCTCGGACGGGCGGGTGATCGAGCGCTACTCGATTCCGCAGCGGCTCGACGGGGCGGCGGTCGGCCGCGTCTGGAGCTTTCGGGACGTGACCGGCCGGGAGCGGGCACGCCAGGAGCTGGCCCGCCTGGCCGCGGCCGTGGAGCAGACGGCCGAGGCGATCGTAGTCGCCGACGCCGACGGCACGGTGCAGTACGTGAACCCGGCCTTCGAGCAGATCACCGGATACGGGCGAGACGAAGTGTGCGGCCGGTCCCACCCGATGCTCCGCGGCGGGGGCGGATCGGAGGGTTCCTCGGGGCCGATGACCGGGAGCCTCACCGCAGGGGAAGTGTGGAAATCGCACCGGCTCAACCGCCGCAAGGACGGCACCCCCTACGAGGAGGAGACCACGGTCTCGCCGGTGCGCGACGCCGGCGGCCAGATCGTCAACTACGTGGCGGTGACGCGCGACGTGACCCATGAAGTGGAGCTGCAGCGGCGGCTCAGCCAGTCCCAGAAGCTCGAGGCTCTCGGCACCCTGTCCGGCGGCATTGCCCACGACTTCAATAACATCCTCGCGGCGATTCTCGGCTTCACGGAGATGACGCGGGATGACCTGCCCGCAGGGAGCCGGGACCGCGACAACCTCGACCGGGTGGTCGCCGCCGCCGTGCGGGCCCGGGACCTGGTCCGACAGATCCTCGCCTTCAGCCGGCCCAGTGCGGAACAGCGCGAGCCCATCCGGGTGGCCCCGCTCGTGGAGGAAACCGCGACCCTGCTCCGGGGAAGCCTTCCTCCCACCATCGAGATTCGCCAGGAGCTCCGGTCGCCGCAGGCCGCGGTGGTCGCGGACGAGACCCAGCTCCACCAGGTTCTGCTCAACCTCTGCGCCAATGCGGGGCACGCCATGGGGGCCAAGGGCGGTACCCTGACCGTGACCCTGGATGAGGTCGAGGCCCAACCGGAGGGGGAGGGAGGGGGCGAGGGACCGAGGCGTTGGGTCGAGCTGAGCGTCAGCGACACGGGCCCCGGAGTCCCGCGCGAGATCCGAGACCGCATCTTCGAGCCTTTCTTTACGACCAAAGACGTGGGCGAGGGGACCGGCATGGGGCTCTCTGTGGCGCACGGCATCGCAACAAGCCACGGCGGTACCATCGACCTCGAAAGCAGGCCGGGCCACGGCGCGACCTTTCGCGTGCGCCTGCCGGCGGTGGAGCCCGGGCCCGAGCCGGGGGGGCAGGAGAGTCCAGCCGCGGCCGCGGGACAGGGCCGCCTCCTCTTCGTGGATGACGAAGAAGCCCTCGTCGAGCTCGCCGCCCAGTCCCTGGGTAACCTCGGGTACCAGGTCACGGCCCTGTCCGACAGCCGGGCCGCGTTGGAGCGGTTCCGAGAAGATCCCTCTGTTTTTGACCTGCTGGTGACCGATCAGGCGATGCCCGGCCTCAGTGGGGGAGATCTGACCCGGGCCGTGCGTTCCATTCGACCCGACCTGCCGGTGATCCTCTGCACGGGCGGGGGGCTCGCCGCGTTCCCAGAGGGCGCGGAGCTCGTCGACCTTCGGGAAGTGGTGACGAAACCCTTTAGCCTCGGGACCCTTGCGGCGGCTGTGGGACGAGCCCTGGCCCGCGACGGGGGGTACGAGCAGGGCAGTGACGAGGAGGCACGGCGATGGCTCGCATCTTGATCATCGACGACGAGGAGCCGGTCCGGGTCATGCTGCGGCAGATGCTGGAGCGGGAGGGGCACGAGGTGGTCGAGGCTGCGTGCGGGGACGAGGGGCTCGCCCTCTACCGGGCGCAGCCGGCGGATCTCGTCATCACCGACATCCTCATGCCGCGCACGGGCGGGCTCGTCGCCATCTCAGAGCTCCGGAAGGAGTTTCCGTCGGCCCGCATCATCGCGATCTCCGGCGGCGGCCGCGACGGCCGGCTCAACTTCCTGGCGACGGCGAAGACGTTCCCGGGGGTGCTCACGCTCCGCAAGCCCTTCCAGCGCGCCGAGCTCCTGCAGGCGGTCGCGATCCTCCTCCCGCGCTGACGGAGCGGGACCGCCCCGCCCCCCGTTACTGCGGAGACGGGACGCCGCAGGCGGCGGCCAGCCGGCGGGGCTCGGACAGGTAGGGGAACAGCTCGGCCGCCGCTTGCGCGTGGGGCCGAGCCCGGTCGCAGCGCCCTCGTCGGAGCCACGTCTGGGCGAGGAGAAGGCGGATGCGGTAATTCGCAGGATCGAGCGCAGCCGCCTGCTCCAGATCCGGAATTCGCCAGCCGGCGCCGGCGACCAGGATCGCGGCGGCCTGGCTCCCGCTGCGCACCAGGGCGCCGCCGCACAGCAGCAGGACCACAGCGACCGCGGCCCACCGCCGCGGCCGGGTGAAGTCGATCGTGAGCACCGGCGGCGGCGCGGGCAGGAGGGCCCCGGCCACGATCCAGGCGGCGGCGGTCGGCGTCGCCAGGTGCAGCACGGCGTCGAAAGCCCCCACGACCCCCGTCGCCGTGAGCGTCGCCAGGAGGGCCAGGCCGTCAAGCGGTGTCGTCGGCCCGGCGACTCCCCGCAGTGCCCGCCATCCCCCGGCCCCCAGACTCACCGCCACCAGGAGCAGCGCGCCGAACGCCGGCGGCCCCCACTCGACCAGGAACCCGACCCAGTCGCTGCTGGGCCACGGATTCGCCGGCATCAGTCCGCGCCGGCTGAGCGAGGGGTCGCCCCGAGAGGCATAGAGGGGGTAGACGACCGCCCAGTTGCCAGGGCCAACCCCGAGGATGGGGCGATCCAGCGCCATTCCGAGGGTGTTGCGGTACTGGATCAGGCGCCCGCGCCCGCTCCCCTCGCGGTAGTTGACCACATCGCGGGCCGTCTCCAGATAGGGGTTGCGCGACCGCCAGTCGAGCTCATTGGGGAGCGCCGCTGCGAGCGCGACGCCCAACCCGCCCGCGATAAGGAGCCCCAGGGCCCGGCGGCCGATACGCGGCGTGAGCCGAAGCACCTTCGATACCGCAAACGCGGCGACGCCGACTCCACCGGCGAGTCCGACGGCCAACCAGGCGGCCCGGGTCCGGGACAGCAGGAGCGCGGCCGCCACGAGGCCGACGCCGCAGGCCGCGAGGACGCAGCGGCGCCGGCTCTGCGCGCGCAGAGCCGAGAGCGCGAGGGCGGGCAAGCCGATCGCCACGAGGTGGGCCATGAAGTTTCGGTTGCCGAAGGTCCCGCCCGGGGCGCGGGCGTCCGCGGCGAAGGGGACCTCGAGCCCGTAGGCCTGGGCGAGGGCCGTGGCCGCGGCCAGGACCACGCCCGCGCCGGCGGCCGCGACGAGGGGCGGTCCGAGCCCGGCGGCGGCGAGCCGGCGGGAAACCCAGAAGAGGACCGCGCCCGAGAACGCGATCGCCAGCGCCCGGGCCGCAAGCCAGGGGTTCGGGGCAAACAGGCACGACAGGGCGCCCAGAAGGAGCCAGCCGGCGAGGAAGAGGTCGATGCGGGAAACCTGGAGCTTGCGCCCGGTCAGGAGGCACAGGGTGCCGGCCGCCGTGGCGGTGAGGTGCAGGACGAGCTCTTTGGGCACCGCGTGGCGGTCCAGGTCGAACAGCGGCGACGGCAGGGACGCCAGCACGCAGCCCAGAATGCCGGCAACCACCGCCCAGAGGGCGAGGCGGGTCGAGAGGCCGGGAGACGGGCGGCGCCGGAAGGGGACGGTGTGCTCGGTCATGCGTCTCAGACGGCGAAGTGGGGCGGTGTCGGGGCTGGTCCCCTTCGAGCGGAGGGGGGGACGGCAGGGTACCGTCTCAGGCCCGGGAGAGCAACACCCCCCGGCCGTCGGGAGCCGTCATGGGCCCTCGGTGGCCAGACCCGTTCAACGGGTTTCCGCGGACTCACCGGCTCCGCCCCGCCGTGACGCGATGCAGGACCTCGCAGAGCTCGGACGGGTCGACGGGCTTGGCCAGGTAGTCGTCCATGCTCGCCGCGAGGAACCGCTCCCGGTCCCCCTGGAGGGCGTGGGCGGTGAGCGCCACGATGGGGATGTCCGGGCGGACGCCCGGCACCGACCCCTGCCGGATGAGGCGGGCGGCGTCCACGCCGTCGAGCTCGGGCATCTGGACGTCCATCAGCACGACGTCAAAGGGCTCGCGGGACAGGGCGTCCAGGGCCTGCCGACCGTCCGACACGACCACCACCGTATGGCCCTGGCCCTCCAGAAGCGCCTGGGCGAAAAGCTGATTCACCGGGTTGTCCTCGGCCAACAGCACGCGAAGGGGGTCGTCGGTCGATCGCGGTACCGGCTCGGCGGGCGCGTAGCCCATCGGTGCGGATGCCTCCGAACGATCGAGCTCTGCGGTGAAGGAAACCAGGGTTCCTTTGCCCGGCTCGCTCTCGATCCAGACCTCGCCTCCCATCAGCGCTGCAAGATGCTTGCTGATGGCGAGGCCGAGACCGGTGCCGCCATATTTTACATGGGTGGACCGGGTCGCGCGGGAGAAGCTCTCGAAGACCGAGCTGAGGTTCTCCGGCGGGATGCCGATACCCGTATCCCGGACCTCGAAGCACAGACACACGCGGCCCGGGCGTGCCGTCGGCGCCGGGTCGAGGCGCATCGTCAGCGTAACCCCACCGCGCTCGGTGAACTTCACGGCGTTGCCCACGAGGTTGATGAGCACCTGGCGCAGCCGGCCCTCATCCCCCGACACGACGGCCGGAACGGACGGGTCCACCCGGTGGCGGAGCGTGAGTCCCTTTCGGTGCGCGCCCACGCCCAGGGTCGAGACCACTGACTCGACCAGCCGCGCGGGTTGGAAGGGAGCCGCGGTGAGCTCGACCCGCCCGGCCTCGATCCGGGCCACGTCCAGGATGTCGTTGATGATGTCGAGCAGGTGCTTCGCCGACTGCTGCGCGAGCCGGAGGTAGCCTTCCACCTTGGGGCCCACGTCCTCCAAGAGCGCGAGCTCGGTCATGCCGAGGACGCCGTTCATGGGGGTGCGGATCTCGTGGCTCATCCGCGCGAGGAACTCGCTCTTCGCGCGGCTCGCCTCTTCCGCCGCCTCACGGGCCTCGAGGAGCTCCTGCTCGTAGCGCTCGCGTCGGGTCACGTCGAGCACGAGAGAGAGAACCGAATCCAGGGTGCCCTCGGGTCCCAGGAGCACGGAGTTGTACCACTCGCAGTGGATCACCCGCCCGTCCTTGGAGATGTTTCGGTTGGCCGAGACCACCTGTCGCGTCACGCCGTCGGTCAGGCGGGTCATCACCCGTTCCACGATCGGAAGGTCGTCCTCGTAGATCAGGTTCAGGTCGGCGATCGGCCGGCCGATGGTCTCGGAGGCGCGCCAGCCGAATATCTTCTCCGCTTCCCCCGCCCAGCGGCGAACCGTGAAGTCGGCGTCCCACTCCACGACGGCCACCGGGGAGTTCTCTACGTGAAAGCGCAGGCGCTGCTCGTTCTCGCGCAGCGCCGCCTCGGAACGCCAGTGTTCAACGGCCACCGCGACCTGGTCGGCGACGGCCTTCATCAGGGCGAGATCCTCGCCGCTGAAGCGTGGCCGGCGCCGCGTGCCGAAGGAGAGCGTTCCGACTACCTGGTCTCGCGCGATCAGCGGGTGGCAGGCGTACGCCCGGATGCCCAGTGACCTCGCGAGGTGGGTCCGCGGATCGGACACCTCCCCGATGTCCTCGGCCACGATCCGCCGGCCCTCCTGCGCCGAGGTGCCGGACATGCCTGCGCCGAAGTCGAGCCACTCGAGGTCTCGCGCCGCCTCCTCGGGAACGCCGGCGCAAGCGCTGAGGCGAAGGCCGCCGGCCGACTCGTCCACGAGGTAATGGAAGAACGCGTCGCACTCCAGAAAGGACATCACGCTGCGGCACAGGCGCTCGATCACGGCCTGCGGGGTGTCGGTGGCGAGGAGCTCTCCCGCGGTCTGCGCGAGCAGATCGAGCCGGTGCTCGGCCTGCTTGAGGCGGTCGATGTCCAGGTTGATCCCGGCCCAGCAGACGATCTCCCCGTGCTCGTTTCGCACCGGAAGCCCGCGGGCGAGCACGGTGTGCCATTGGCCGTCGACGCCGCGGAAGCGGTGCTCGACGTCCCAGCGCCCCCCGGTTCGGGCACACTCCTTCCAGGCGGCGATCGTCCGGTCCGCGTCGTCGGGGTGGAGCACGTCGCCCCAGCCAAAGTTCGCGCACTCCTCCGGGGTGAGGCCGACGAGCTTCAGGAAAGACTCGCTGGCGTAGGTGTTTCGCCCCTCGGGGTCGCAGACCCAGACTCCGAAGTCGATCGACTCCCCGATGGTACGGTAGAGTCGCTCGCTGTCCGTCAGGGCCTGCTCCATCCGCCTTCGCTCGGAGATGTCGCGCACCACGCTGACGAGCATCCGCGTATCTCCGACGGTCGTCCCGCGGGAGCTCACCTCCACCGGGAAGGCGGTACCGTCTCTTCGCACGTGGACGGTCTCGAAGAGGATCCCCTCGGCCTCGGCCTGGGCCATCTGAGTGGCAGTCAGGCTCTGGGTGTCCGGCGCCCGCAGCTCCTGGATCGTCCGATTCAGCAGCTCCTCCCGGGTGTACCCGTACGCGGTGGCCGCGGCGGCGTTGGCCTCCAGGATGTGGCCGTCGCCGAACCGCAGGAAGAGGATGATGTCGCGGCTCTGGGCGGCCAGGAGCTCGTAACGATGCAGGACCTCCTCGGACTCCTTGCGTGCGGTGACGTCGGAGAAGACCACCGCGAACCGGCCGCCCGGCTCGGTCCGGTAGGCGTGCACGTCGAACCAGCGCTTCAGATCCCCGCTGTATGACTCGAAGTGGTCCGGAACGCCCGTGAGCGCCACCCGGCCGAAGCGCTCGAGCCAGATCGCCTCGAGGCGCGGGAGGACGTCACGCGCCGTGCGCCCCAAGAGGTCACGGGCCTTGAGCCCCGTCTGGCGCTCGAAGGCCGGGTTGATCTCCAGGAACCGGTAGTCGACGGGCTCTCCTCCCTCGTCGCAGAGCACCTCGTGGAGTGCGAACCCTTCGCACATGGTGTCGAAGATCGTCCGGAACCGCTCGTCGCTCGCCTTGCGCGCCTGCTCGGCGCGCCGACGTTCGGTCACGTCGCGGCCGTAGAGGTTGACGTAGCCGTGGTCAACGAGCGGGACGAGCAGGAAGGAGAGGTCGCGGTCCTGGCTCTGGGTCTCGAACTCTCGGGGCGAGCCGTTGTCGAGCGCGGCGGCGGCCGTCTGTCGAACGATCTCGGGTACGCAATGGCCCGGGGCGCACCCCCACTCGGTGAGGAGCCCTGCGGAGGAGCGGTTGGCGTAGAGCAGGGTCCCACCTCGGCCGACGCGGAGGATGGGGTGGGGGTTCTCCTCGGGGAAGAGGGCGGTGGTTCGGACTTCCTGCTCCGCCCGCTTGCGCTCGGTGAGGTCGACGAAGGTCACGACGATCCCGTCGACGGTGCCCTCGGCGGTACGGTAGGGGAGCACCCGCATCAGGTAGTGCCGCGTTCCCTTCCGGCATGCGATCTCCCGCTCGACCGCTGTCTCGGCCACGAGCACCGCCTCGGCGTCGCGGGCAAGGTTGGCGTAGTCGATCTCGCTGGCCAGGTGCCCGAGCGGACGGCCCACGTCGGAGGCGATCAGGTGGAAGAGCTCGGCCGCGGCCGGGGTGAAGCGTTTCACCCGAAGCCCTCGGTCGAGGAAGAGGGTTGCGTTCTCAGAGCTCTTCAGGAGGTTCTCCATGACGCTCGCGGCCTCGTCGAGGGCCTCGACCTTGCGCTCGAGCTCGGCGTTGACCGTGACCAGTTCCTCGTTGAGGGTCTGGAGCTCCTCCCGGGAAGACTTCAGCTCCTCGCTCGCGGACTGGCACTCCTCGTTCAGGGAGACGAGCTCTTCGTTTGTGGCGGTGAGCCCCTCGTTGGCCTTGGCGAGCTGCTCGACCGTGGTCCGCAGTTCTTCGCGGGTGGCGCGAAGCTGCTCCTCCAGCTGGCGGATCCGCACATCCTTCGACGACTCGTCGGCCGAACGCGCTGCGGCCCCCTTCGCCCTGGTGCGGGCGGGCGAGCGCTGGCCTCTCCCCCGGGTCGGCGTTCCTCGCGTCGGCATCCCTGGGCCCCTTCTGCGCTGGTCTGTTCCTTATGGGCGGGAGAGGCCCGGCCTTCACGGCTCCCGGCCCTCGTTCCTTTTGTACGCTTCCTCGACAGACGGGTCCAGAGGCTCAGAGGGGGCGATTCGCGTGACGCTCTCCGGGGGGGAGTATTGCGGATGCCGCCTCTGCGCGGCCGATTGCGCGCCCCGACGGCTTCTGCTACCGTGAAGTCCTCCCGTGTCCCCACCCCACCCGACCCCCCGCGGCGATTCGAGAACTCATCTCCGCGTGTGCGCAATCGGGCAAGCGGCGCCCGGCCGCGGGCAGGACGAGCAGAATGGCGAAGCGCGTGAGAGAGACGGGGTCCGAGGGCGGCGAGTCCGCAGCCGCTGCGACCGAGCGGAAGGTCAAGACCCCTCGTCTCTACCGGGTGCTCCTCCACAACGACGACTACACGACCATGGAGTTCGTGATCTGGGTGCTGCGCACCGTGTTCCGACACACCGAGAACGATGCTCTCGCGATCATGCTCCACGTCCACAAGAAGGGCGTGGGCGTGGCGGGGATATACAGCCGCGAGGTCGCGGAGACGCGTGTCGTGCAGGTGACGCGGCTGGCGCGCGATCATGAGTTCCCCTTGAAGTGCACGATGGAGCCGGCCTGATGGTCATTGGGAAGGAACTGGAACGAGGATTTCACCGGGCGGTGGAGGACGCGCGCCGCCGCCGCAACGACCTGGTGTGCCTGGAGCACCTGCTCCTGGCGTTGCTCAAGGACACCTACGCCGCCGAGTTGCTGGAGGCGTGCGACGTGGATCTGAAGGTCTTGGAGTCCGACCTGGAGCAGTACCTGGAGAGTCTGCCCAAGGTGCCCGGCGACGAACGGGTCGAGCTCGAGCAGACCGTGGCCCTCACGCGCGTGCTCCAGCGCGCGGCGGCCCACGTGGAGTCGGCGGGGAAGCGCGAGATGGACGCGGGCGATGTGCTCGCCGCCCTGTTCGGGGAGAGGGACTCCCGTGCCGTCTTCCTGCTCGAGCAGCAGGGTGTGACGCGGCTGTCGCTCCTCGAGGTGATCTCCCACGGCGGCCGGGCGGGCGAGACCGAGCCGGAGCGCTCGGGGGCGGGCGACGAGCCGGCCGAGAAGGAGGGCGGAGGCAAGCACGACCCCTTGCAGCGGTTCACGGTGAACCTGGTCGAGCGGGCGGCCCAAGGCCTCATCGACCCCTTGATCGGGCGGGTCGAGGAACTCCGGCGCACTGTGCAGGTGCTGTGCCGGCGGCGGAAGAACAACCCCGTGTACGTGGGCGAGGCGGGCGTGGGAAAGACCGCGGTCGCCGAGGGCCTCGCTCTCGCGATCTGGAGCGGCGAGGTGGAGGAGCCCCTGCGGGGCGCCGAGGTCTTCGCCCTGGACATGGGCGCGCTGATCGCGGGCACGAAGTTCCGGGGCGACTTCGAGCAGCGCCTAAAGGACGTGATCGAGGCCATCCGACGCCGGCCCAACGCCATCCTCTTCATCGACGAGATCCACACGGTGGTGGGCGCCGGGGCGGTGAGCGGGGGCACCATGGACGCGGCGAACCTGCTGAAACCCTCACTCGCGACCGGCGAGCTCCGGTGCATCGGCTCTACGACGTACAAGGAGTTTCAGGGCGTCTTCGAGCGCGACCGGGCCCTGGCCCGCCGGTTCCAGAAGATCGAGATCAAGGAGCCGAGCGTCGCCGAGACCGTGAAGATCCTGCAGGGCCTCAAGGCCCGCTACGAGGAGCACCACGGGGTGCGCTACACGGCCCGCGCGCTGGAGACCGCGGCCGAGCTGTCGGCCAAGTACATCACCGACCGGCACCTGCCCGACAAGGCGATCGATGTGCTGGACGAGGTCGGAGCCGCGGCGCGGCTGGCGCCGGCCGCGCGGCGCAGCAAGACGATCCGGGCCCGCGACGTCGAGGTCGTGGTGGCGCGCATGGCGCGCATCCCGCCGGCCACGGTGGTGAAGTCGGACCGCGAGCGCCTTGCGGCCCTGGAGGGAGAGCTGAAAGAGGTGATCTTCGGCCAGAACCCGGCCATCGAGAGCCTCGTGTCTGCGATCAAGCTCTCGCGCGCCGGACTCGGAAGCCCGGAGCGGCCCGTGGGCTCGTTCCTCTTCTCCGGACCGACCGGCGTCGGAAAGACCGAGCTCGCGCGCCAGCTCGCGCGGGTGATGGGCGTTGAGCTCGTGCGGTTCGACATGAGCGAGTACCAGGAGCGGCACACGGTGAGCCGCCTGATCGGGGCGCCGCCGGGCTACGTGGGGTTCGATCAGGGGGGGCTCCTGACCGACGCGATCCTCAAGAACCCCCACGCGGTGCTCGTCCTGGACGAGATCGAGAAGGCGCACCCCGACCTCTTCAACCTGCTCCTCCAGGTCATGGATCACGCAACCCTGACCGACAACAACGGCCGCAAGGCGGACTTCCGAAACGTGGTCCTGATCTTGACCACGAACGCCGGCGCCGAGGAGATCGCGACCGCGGCCATCGGCTTTGGGGGCGGGATGCGCGAGGGGGCCGACCGGGCGGCCATCGAGCGGACCTTCAGCCCCGAGTTCCGAAACCGCCTCGACGCCTGGATCACCTTCGGGGCGCTCTCCCCCGAGGTCATCCGGCTCGTCGTGGACAAGCTCGTGGGGGAGCTCTCGGCGCAGCTCACGGCCCGCCGCGTGACGCTGACGCTGACTCCCGAGGCGCGGGAGTGGCTGGCCCAGAACGGCTACGATCGCGCCAACGGCGCGCGGCCCATGGGGCGGCTGATCGATCGGGCGATCCGCCGGCGGGTCGCCGACGAGCTCCTCTTCGGCGCGCTGCAGCACGGGGGCACGGTCGTCGTGGACCGGTCCGACGGAGAGCTGGGGCTCACGTGCCGCGGGGCGCAGCCCGGCGGGCCGCCGCGTCCGGCGGGCGCAGAAACCACGCCGGGCTGATCCAGGGCATTCCGTGCCGAGCGAGCAGGCCCCGGGGACGCTCGGGCCGTACCCCTCTCTCGGCCTGTACTGGCGCCACCTCTTCGGCGAACCGGTGTGGCGCGTGAGCCTCGACGCCGGCCTCTCCTGCCCTAACCGCGACGGTACCCTCGGGAAGGGGGGGTGCACGTTCTGCGACCCGGCCTCCTTTGCCCCGTCGGCGGGCGACCCCCGGCCCGTGTCCGAGCAGCTCGCCGACGGGATGGCGCGGCTGCGGCGCTCACGGGGCGCCCGGCGCTTCGCCGCCTACTTCCAGCCGCACACCAACACCTACGCGGCCCCCGAGACCCTGGAACGGCTCTGGGACCAGATCTCGCGTGTCCCCGAGGTTGTGGCACTGTGCGTGGGCACGCGCCCGGACTGCGTGCCCGACCCTGTGCTCGACCTCCTGGCCCGCTTCCCGGACAGGCTCGACGTCTGGCTCGAGCTCGGGCTCCCCTCGGCCCGCGACGACACCCTGCAGCGGCTCCGGCGGTGCCACCGGGCCTCGGACTTCGCCGACGCGGCGGGCCGGGCGCACGGGCGGGGTCTGCGAGTGTGCGCTCACTTGATCCTCGGGCTCCCGGGCGAGGGGCCGGCCGACGAGGCGGCCACGGCGGCGTTCGTCGCGGCGAGCGGAACGGACGGCGTCAAGCTCCACCAGCTCGCGGTCGTGGCCGGGACCTCGCTCGAGCGAGAGTGGCGGGAGGGTCAGGTGGTCACCCTCGACGAGCCGGAGTACGTGCTCCGGGCGGTGGCGTTCGTCGGGGCGCTGCCCGCGACCACGGTGCTCCACCGGCTCGTCGGCGACACTGCGCCGACGGCGCTGCTGGCACCCCGGTACGACAAGGGCCGGGTGGTGCGGGAGATCCGCACGAGGCTGCATGGGTAGCGCATCTCGAGCTCGCGCCCCGCGCGTGGGGCTGGTGGCGCGGGAGTCCTTCCGGCTGCACCTCACCGGTCCCGACCACCCCGAGCAGCCGGCCCGGGTCGGTGCCGTGCTGGAGGGCCTTCGGGCCGCGGGGCTCCTCGCACGGCTCGTGCGCCTCCCCTTTACCGCGGCGTCGCCGGACGATCTGCACCTCGTGCACGAGCCGGCGTATGTCGAGCTCGTCCGGCTGGCCTGCGAGCAGGGGTTCGAGTTCATCGGCGACTACGAGACGCGGCTTTGTGCCCGGAGCTTTGAAGTGGCCTCTGCGGCCGCGGGCGGGGTGCTCTCGGCTTGCGACGCGGTCCTGGCGGGCGAGGTCGACCGCGTTTTTTGCGTCGTGCGCCCGCCGGGACACCATGCGGGCCGCGACCGCGCCGGAGGGTTCTGCCTCTTCAACCATGCCACGCTCGCGGCGGAGCACCTGATTCGCCGCCGCGGCTTCTCGCGCGTGGCCGTCGTGGACTTCGACGTCCACCACGGAAACGGCACGGCCGAGATCTTCGAGGAGCGGGCCGACGTGCTCTTCGTTTCGCTCCACGAGCACCCGCTCTCCCTGAAGTACCCGGGCACCGGGTGGCCCGGCGACGAGGGGCGCGGCGCAGGGAAAGGGTACACGGTCAACGCCTGTGTGCCGCACGGCGGCGGGGAGTCCCAGTACCGGGCGGCACTGGCGCGCCGGGTGCTGCCGGCCCTCGAACGCTTCGTCCCCGAGTTCCTGGTCCTCTCGGCCGGCTTCGACGCCCACTGCACCGAGGAGCACGCACACGTGAACCTGGAGGCCGCGTCCTTCGGGTGGCTTACGGACGAGTTGGTCGGCGTGGCCCGCCGCCTGTGCGGAGGGAGGATCGTGAGCGTCCTGGAAGGCGGATACGATCTGCGGCACCTCGGGGCCTGCGCGGCCGCGCACGTCGGGGCGTTGCTCGACGGTCCGGCCGCGCCCTCGACCCCGCCCCACTAAGGGATCGGCGTCGCTGCTCCCACGGCCGCGTCCACGACGGCGAGGGTCTGGGAGAGTCGGGCCACGGCCTTTTCGTCCCCCGGCTCCCCGGCGTAGACGGTCGCCTCGGTGAAGATCAGGGTCCTTCCCGCCCGCACGACCTCTGCCCGGCAGCGGAGTCGATCGGCCCTCGCCGGCCGGAGAAGGCTGATCTTGAACTCCACCGAAAGCACCGTCTGCCCTTCGACGGTGCGGGTCCAGCCCGCGCCGCCGCCGGTGTGATCGGCGAGGGTCGAGACCACGCCGGCGTGGATGAACCCGTCCTGCTGACGGTGGGTCGCCGCAGCGTGCATTGAGGTCTCGCACCACCCCGGTCCCAGACGGTCGAGCCGGATTTCCAGGGCGCAGATGAAGGGCGCCTGAAAGAACAGGCGGCGGATCCTCGCTTCGTCGGAAGGCTTGAGGGATTGCACGGACTCTCCTTCGGTGAGCACTGCGGTATCCGTCGTCGCCGTGCCACGCAAGAAGGGCCGGCCCCCGAAGGGACCGGCCCCGATGTTCTGGTGGCGAGGCGGCATCCACATTCGGCCAGAAAAGCCCCGTAATTCAATATCCGAGCCGATCAACTTTTTTTGTTACCCGTAGCCTTACCCACACCACAATAGGCCCGTTTCCGGCCATTATCCGGGCCCCCCCGAACGAAAAACCGCCCCCCGCGGCCGTAGCCAGGGGGGAGTAGGCGCACCTCCGGGGGGAGAGCGGCGCCGGTTGACCGCGCGTGCCATTCCCGCATAGTGAGCCGGACAGTGCGAAAGTGGGCACGTGGGAAGATCGCGTGATGCTCTCTGTCAGGGCTGTGTAACGCCGGGCGTCACCTGCAGCCACGAAGCGGCTTGCAGGCGCACGCGCTTATTGGCGGGTGAGTCAAAGATCTTGTTCACCGAGGACTTCATCGTCCAGGCAGAGAAAAGTAGAGCGAGCAAGAGACCGCCAAAAATGATCTGGCCCAAGCATCCACCGCGACCTGTTTTCTGCGGTGGGCGCTGGCCCCGCGCGAAGGAGGGCACCGGGCGCTCTGCCTTCACGCGAGCAAGGTACTGCCGACCTATGCCGATCGGGACACGGTCGACTGAATCGGGTGAGCGACCTCCGCCGTCACCCGATTCCGACTTCCACAGTTCCCAAGCTGCGAGTCGAGCAGGATCCTCGGCGTACCATCGGTCCATCCAAGAGGAGACCGCCTCTACACCCTTGGACATGAGGTCCAGTTTGTCCCAAAAGCGGAGAACCATCCGCTGTCGCACAGTCGGCCGCTGGGCAAGGAGCCCGTCGATCAATCTAGACGCCGTCTCCTTCGTGGCGTCGTCCGGGCATTTCCCGCCGAGATCGCGGATGAACTCCCGTTGCCTTTCCGTTGCCAGGCTCTCTGTGGGAATCCTACGTTGCCTCTCCTGCGCGAGTATGGCGACATATTTCGCCTTGACCGGCTCCCGTTCTGCCGGAGGGAGTACGCGAAGAACAGCGGCTTGCAGCAGCGCGCGTTCCGAGTCGGATATTACACGGTCCGCCAAGATACTAGCGAGTTCCTCCCGAAGAAAGTGAACGCCCGGAATCGCGCAATCGGATTCGACTCGATCAAGCCAGGCGGCAAGGTCTCTGATCTCGTCGTCGCTCAGACGACCGTCCTCGACAACTTCTCGAAGCAGTGTGAGCAGCGCTGCACCCGTCTCTGTCGCGAGGTGCTTCTTCGCGAGAGAAACCCTCACTGCAGGCTTCTTCTCGGCGTCAGTCATTCCACATCTCCGCCTTGATCCTGTCTCGACTGAACAAGGTCACGCCAACGCGGCACTCACCGGCTGGCGGAAACGCGTCAGCGCCGGAGCCAGTCCGCTGTGCAGCGTTTCGTTGTGCAGCATCACGCCCACCGTCTCAATGCGGCGAGTGCCTCATCCATCGAGCGCTCGTCGTAGCCCGTTTCAGTAACACGGGGGGCTGAAAATACATGGAGGGGCAGTGTAGCGGACAGGGGAGGGTTTCGGAAGAGTTCAGGCGTGCGACAAGCCAAGCGAAACACGGCAAGGCCCCCCTCGAGAAGAACGCCCCCGCTGTGGGGCACGCTATCTACCGGGCCTCGGGCGCTTCGACTTTCGAGGGCTGTTGAACCGCCGTGAACGCCCAAACGAGGGCCCCAATCCATCCCAGGACCGTCCAGCCGAGGAGTAGGTTGAGCGCGGCAATCGCTCCAAGCTGGTGGTGGTGGCGTTGGTGAGCGATTCCAGCGGGGAACATATAGAGGCAGAGGGCGCCGGCGACCCAGAAGATCCCGAGGGCGCCATGCTCCGGGATGTGGTCGGGGAGGAGTGAGCTTCCGCCCTGCCGGAAGGCGCCGACGGCATAGATGCCGACGAATCCGAGCACAATCCAGAGTCCCCGCTTCCAGCCCGACGAGGGGAGTGCCCGGCGCCTCTCTTTCTCCGCCTCCGCCGCACGGAAGGCGTCGATCTTCTCGCAGTTTGGGCAGGTCGGTGCCCGGTCGGAGCGAGGTTTCCCGCAGTCCTCACAAGTCACCCATGCCATGGGAGCCCTCCCTTCCGCGTGCACTGCACCCCACTACGGTTCCGCGGGTGTACTCTAACCGGCGGCATGCCGTGGTCAACACTCGAGGTCCGCAAGAAGAAAGCCCCTGATCCGAAGACCGGGGAGCTGCGCATCATCTCGTTGCGTGTCGCCTTTGACGACCATTGAAATCCGCCATGGGCAAGGGATACGGGGGGAAAGCTTTCTTGGCTCCTAAGGGGGTGGTCTCGCTAAACAAGAACCGGGGGTCATTCGGCCCCGTTGTTCTTGGCGGAGAAAGGACCCAAGGCCATTTTGCTGGCACCTTTAACATTGTGGAGCCCTGGCACTCACGAGTCGCTCGCCTTCGCCTGTTCGATCTCACGCTCCAGTTCCGCGAGCTTCTGCGCGAACCGTCGAATCGCTGCCGACACCCGGCGCCGAGCAGCGAGTCGCCGAGCACGTACCCGACGACGTGTTGCTGCCGCCCGCCCGGTCAATGGAGCGGCTCCGGGCTGGGGCCGTCGTGGCCAGTGAGGGCTGCCAAGAGCCGGTCCCACTTCGCCCGAGCCGCCACATCCTCAGGGTCCAGAAGGACCAGGACGCGAAGGCTGTAGAGGCTCAAGAGCACGGCGACGTGCCGAGGGTCGGCCTCCTGTGAAATGGACAGCTCGGCCAGCACTCTGGTCACGGCGCGCAGGTAGCCGTCTCCTCGTTGAGCTGAAGGATTCGCTCGGCTGTCGTCATGGGGTCGCCTCTTGATTCTTGGTGCCGTGGTGCGGTGCAAAACAGGTTCACCCGTAGACGAGAACCGGGCTCGGCGTAACCGTAGCCTGGGGCCTGCTTCCCAGGACCCGAAACGAAACGTCATGCCGTGTCGCGCCTTTCCGGCTCGTGGTTGCCCTGAGCGGGGGGCGCGGGGGGAGACGTGCGGAGCGCTCGCGCGGCCAGCCGAGTTGATCTGTGGTGCTGCCAGTGGCACGCCTTGCAGAGCCACACCACGGCAAGAGGGCGCCCGTAGTCCAGGTGATGCGCCTCCACGTGCTCCGCTCCGCAGAGCCCGCACGGCTCGCGCGTGACCAGTCCGGCCGCAAGGGCTTTGCGTAGCTCGCGCTCCGCGCGCAACCGCTCCGGATGCCTCGCGCGATGCCGACGCTTGTATTCGGCCTTGAGCGCCGGGTCCTGACGCCTCCACCTTCGGAGCCCCGCCACAACGCGGGTGCGGAGGCGAACGTACGCCACACGCTGCGCGAGCGTCTCGCGGTGTTGGGCTTGGGCGATCTCCTCGGCGGTGCGCTCTCTCGGCTTCCGAGCCGGCTGGCAAGCGGGGCCGCAGTACCGCGCGCCCTTGCCCATGAACCGGGTCCCGCACGTCGGGCACGTCGCAGCGCGGGGCTTGGAGATTGAGTAGGCCCACCCCGTCAGGAGGCCCGCCTTCCGCGCGCACGTGTGGCACAGTCCCGCCTTGCGTATCCGGCGGACTTCAGCGCAGCCAATGCACACCGTGATAAGCCAGGCTCGGGCGTAACACTTCGGGCAGAGCCCGCGGCGATTCTGCCCCTTCGGGATGAGTCGGTCGCACTTTCGGCATGCCTTCACGTCGTCACCTCCATTGCTGCCTGAAAATCCGCCGCGGCCCGCGGGAAGCCGTCCCGCTGGTAGGCGGCCGACAGACTCGCCCACGCCCGGCGTCGTTCGAGGGGCCAGCCCGCGACCTCCTGGCGCCACCGGGGCCAAATGCGGGGCGGCGTGCCAGGCCAAAGGACCACCTCCGGCCCCCGGAGCGCTTGGCAGATGCCCTCCCGTTCGGCTTGCACACGGGCGAGGAGGTCAGGGGTCAGCGCGCCCTTGGGCGCGTCCAGGTTGAGCGCGCCGTCGGCGCCGAGAAACGCCCGCACGCCCACCGCTCGGAGCTCGGTCAGGAGGTCGTTAGCGGTGTCGGTCACGGTGTCACCATGGGGGGTGTCTCCCATACAAACGGCACATCCGGCACTACTCGGCACAAGGCCCCCGGAGTATCGTCGCTGAAACTGTAAAGAGTCTGATATTTCATAATGTTACGGTCTCTCGGCCTTCTGTGTCCTGTGCCGTTTCCTCTTCGGAGGGCCCCTCAAGCAAACTCGGCACACACGGCACGCCGTAGGATCGGCAACGCGCCTCCACCTCGCCCCGCGTCGTCTGCCAGCGTTTGGCACGGTTGGTGCGCGGGGCCCGATCGAATCGGAGTCGCAAGAGGAGGCGGCCGAGCTTGCGCGCGTTGTAGCGGCCCGAGGCCTCGCTTTCGGGGATGCCCTCTTGCAGCGCGAGCCGCTTGACCACCTCTACAAGCTCGCTCGGCTCGAAGACGACCGGAGCCTCGCGCCCCTCAGGGACGAGCTCGGCCAGGGCGAGAAGCGCCAGGCGTGTGAGGTCGTCCGCCTCGGTGTCGTCCCGCTCCCGCTGGTAGCGGACCGACAGGGCTTCGAGCCGCTCGAAGAGTCCAGTGACGCCGTGTTCCCGATCCAACCACAGGGCGACGGCCAAGGGGGCGCGCCAGGTGTCGAGGTCCCGGCCCCTCAACGTCGCCACCCGGGGCACCTCGGCGTTGTAGGCACGCACCGTCGGCAGGTGTGCGAGTGCTGCGGCCCAAAGGTCGTCAACGAGGCGGCGCCGTTCGTGGGGCCAAGCGTCTGGGTCCTGGGGGTTTCGGCACGTCCGCTCCGGGTCGTCGGACCGGATGAGCGGAACGACGATTGTTCGGCTCCCAAGCACGATGTCGGGAAGTCGAATCGCCGAGAAGGCGCGGGAGGCAAAGGCGGCGATGTAACGGGTAAGCCAAGTGCCGTCCCGGGCCGCGGAGGGTTCCTTCATGGCGATGGTCACGCCGGCTCGGTTGCCGGCCAGAAGGAGCTCACGCTTGAGGGGATCAGACTTTCGGGGATCCATGACGGCCTCGGCGTCGTCGAAGGCCAGGAAGGCGCCGTAGGCCGCGAGGTCACGGAGGGTTGCGCTCGAAGACGAGCTCAGAATCAAGGTGCCGAGGTAGGAAACCTCTGCAAGGAGTGCCAACAAGTGAGTTTTGCCGGAGCCGCGCTCTCCCGAGCTCTGAAGGTAGCCGATCACCTCGAACGCGGGCAAAAAGTAGGTTGCCAACGCGTAGCACGCGAGGAGGTCGGTAACGTCCGCTTGGGAGCCGAAACTTCGGTTGAAGTCCATGAAATGGCCGAGAACGGCGCCGATCCGCCGGAACACGTCGGCGGGGTCGGGCCGCTCGCCGGCCACGTAGCGCGCCACTCCCGCGCCGCTCCATGTTCGAAGGTCCGGGGGCGTTTCCGGGAGGTCCACGCCCACGCCGAGGGCAGTGAGGGGCTCGGCGCCATTCAGGCCCGCGTCAGAGAAGAGCCGCCCGTCTCGGCGCACGATCACGAGGGCTTGGCGCTCCGCCCCCTGGGGGTCCCGCACATAGGGCCACGCAGCACCGTAGGACAAGCCGCCGAGAAGCGACAAGGGGCGCCGGATGATTGCCGGGGAGCCGTCTAGGAGCACGGCTGTCCCGCCGCGGGGCCGTGCGACGGCTTGCGCTGCCTGTAAGAGCTCCGCAAGGTCGAGCTCCGCGCGGAGGTCCGCTAGGGCCGGTTCCAGTTTCCGCATGGCGAGTTGCAGGGCGCGCCGCGCTTCAAAGGTCCGCAGGGTTCCCACGTAGTGGGCCACTCGGGCGGCGTCAGGAATTGCTGAATCGGTGAGGGAGTTCACGAACGATGCCGCTACGCCCTGGGACTTCACGACCGCCGAGACGCTCACGAGGTCGGCGGGTTGCCCGGCGCCCACGAGTTGGTGAATCCCGGCGGCGACCTTGCGGTGCGTAAGGTCCCAGAAAGTCTTCTCGTCTAAGTACAACGGGTAACCCCCCGCCTTTGGCGGGGGACCCCCGAAGTTTGACGGTTCCGGGAGCGCGCCTTGGCTCTCGGGGGTGCCGAAAAAGGCTGACACCCGACAGGGTCTCGGTTCCGGTCGGCACTCATGCGCAAGGCGGCTCCCGGTTATCAAGCCCCCACCTTGGGTGGGGGTCTGTGACTCCCGGGACCACAATCGATTGTCCAGGAGTGCGGCGCCTAGGGTGGCGCGCTCGGCCTCCTCGCTCCACAGGGGCGGGAGCTCCCGAGCTGCTTTCGCGCCCGGGGTCCCCTTGCGAGGGGCCCGCGGCCTCGGGGTCGTGCGGTCGTTATTCACGAATTTCCCCCCGCCCCCCCTGATCTGTCGGTACGGCAAGCGTGCCGTTCGTGCCGAGAGGCCGCGCCTGAGGAGCGCGGAGCGCCTGAAACCGCGCCGCTACGGGCAAAACTGCCGATACCGCGCGGTCGGCGTGCCGTATCGCGGTCGAGACGGGGCCCGAGACGGCAACGAGCGCAACCACTCGGAATCATGCCTATTTTTCCAGAACGCGCTCCCGTCGTGCCGTATGTGCCGTATCTTCGCACGTGTAGAGGTAGGGGGGGATGGGTGTACCTGGCAAACCGGAGGATAGGGGCGGGGTTCATCGGCCAGTCGCCGCGATCAGCGCCCGGATACTCTCCACCGTCCAGGCGGTCGTTCGCGGCCCGAGCTTGACGGGGGCTGGATACCGTCCCTCTCGAACGCCTTGCCACCATGACGAGCGGCTGACGGGGTACAGCGGGGGAATCGGCGGGACCGCGTGTGGGGCGCCGATGATCTGGCGCAACCTGAGGAACCCGGTTTCGGGGAGTTGCTGGATACTGGCGGCCATTGCTTGCCCTCCTCGTTCGTTCTCGGACGATGAGGGCTGTTTACCATGCGGTATCTTTCGTCTTGCAGGGCGCGGATTACGATTTCTTCACCCTTTCAGGGCCCTCCAAACTTTTCGATAGACCGTTCCTCCAGGGTGGACCGCTCCTTCATCACCTCCCTTACCATGCTCTTGAGACTTTCCGCCCTTCCTTCGAGGTCCGGGGGGTCGCTCCATTCAATGAAATGGGCGGCCTCCCAGACCAATACGACAAAGCGAGCGAAGTAACTTCGCGGGCTCGCGCTGATCTTACGCCCCGGGAAATACCGCTCAAACTCGCGCATGAGGTCTAGCAGAATCCACTTCCGTTGAGTCCCTCTGTCCCCTCGTCCCGGACTTGGAAACGCCTTTGGAACACGAGCCGCCAGTTTCACCATCGCGGCCAAGGTGTTCAAGACGTTGTGCCTATCAGACGCGGCATTCTCCCAGTCTGTGGTTGACGGGACCGGGTCCAGCCTGACGGACGCTGACGACATCATCATCCATACCCGGTCGGGTGCCTTCCGTGCCACTTTCAACAGACGGTCTGCTGCGCGCCGGATGGCCTCGGCGCGCTCGAGGAGCACGGTTCTTGGGCCGTCCCGATCGTCTTTGTATCGGATGTTCTCATGCCAGTGGATGATATGTTCCGCGGTGTCCATAAGGGCGTGGGTTTCTCTCGTGTCGCCCAGGAGAGCCCCGATTCGGGCCCGTGAGTCTTCAGAAAGACTGAAGGCGAGCAGCGGGTAATCCTCTAAGCGGACCCGTGGCCGGCACGCCTCGATGCGGAACTCTACCCGGGTCACTGTGCTGCCTTCCCCGGGAACGCGACCACCTCGTCCCCCTCCCTCAGCCTGTCCAAGTAGTCGGCCCAGCTTTGCATCATGCGGCGCCGCTCGGGCAGGTGCTCGGCGTAGTTGTAGGCGGCGCGGACCTTGCTCCGTTCGCCGTGGGCCAGCTGGCGCTCAATGGCGTCACGGTGCCAGCCCTGTTCATTCAAGAGGGTGCTTGCCATGCTGCGGAAACCGTGCCCGGTCATTTCGTCTTGGCCGTACCCCATCCGCCGCAGAGCCGCGTTGACGGTGTTCTCACTCATGGGTCGGTCGGCGGACCGCGCTCCGGGGAACAGGTAGCGGCCGGCGCCCGTGAGCGGGTGGAGCCCGCGCAGAGCGACGAGAGCTTGACGGGAGAGGGGAACGATATGGGGTCCGCCCATCTTCATCTTCGGCCCGGGAATTCTCCACTCGGCGCTGTCGAGGTCGAATTCGGCCCACTCGGCGCGGCGTAGCTCACCCGGGCGGACGAACACGAGAGGGGCGAGGCGAAGGGCGCACAGGGTCACAAAGGCGCCGTCGTAGCCTTCGATGGCGCGCAGCAGCGCCCCGATCTTCTTCGGCTCCTTCACGCTGGCGTGGTGCTTGTCCTTGCCGGTTGGTGTGAGGGCGTCGCGCAGGTCGGCGGACGGGTCGCGTACCGCCTTCCCCTCGGCAATGGCGAACCGGAACACCTGCCCGCAACTCTGCTTGAGCCGGTGCGCTGTTTCCACGGCGCCGCGCGCTTCGATTCGGCGAAGAATCGCGAGAAGCTCCGGGGCCGATATCTCGGCAATGGGCCGCGCACCGAGGGCGGGGAAGATGTCGTGGCTCAGACGGCCGAGCACGACGGCCGCGTGCTTGACGGACCACGTCGATTTCTGTCTGGCGTACCAGTCCAGGGCCACGGCCTCGAAGGTGTCCGCCTTCGCTGCCTTCGCTGCCTTGCGGGCCGCGCTCGGGTCAATGCCGTTGGCGAGGACCTTTCGCGCCTCGTCGCGTCGCTCCCGGGCGTCCTTCAGCCCCACATCAGGGTAGAGTCCGAGGGATATGAGCTTTTCCTTACCCTCGAACCGATACCGCAGGCGCCAGCGCTTCGCGCCGGTCGGCGTTACCTCGAGACAGAGCCCGCGTGAATCTGCTAGCTTGAAGGCCTTGGGGCGGGGCTTGGCTTGTCGGACGGTCGTGTCGGTCAGCGCCATGCGGGTAACCTCCTGTGCTCAGAGGGGCATTACCCGTGAGGTTACCCAGACTCCCAGAAGGATGTCAACGGACCACCCTGGACGGTCGCGGACGCAAAAAGAGCCGGAAACCGTTGATTTCTCAAGGTGTTCCGGCTCTCTTTGGACTTGCTCGGACGGTCAAATGGTGGGCGAGGCGGGATTCGAACCCACGGCCTCAGGTTCCGGAGACCTGCGCTCTATCCAGCTGAGCTACTCGCCCGGGAAGAGGCGCAGAGTAAACCACATTCGCCCGGCGGTTGCAAGGGAGGGGGCGCCGCCGCCGGTTCCGTTGGGCCTGGGGTAGGCCGTGGTTTCACGCCCAAGCGAGAGCAGGAGGACTTGGTGCCCGAAAGACACCCGTGGCTGAACCTGTGGCGGCTCGCGTGGCCGCTGGTCGTCGCCATGTTCCTCCAGTTCTCGGTGGGCCTCACCGACGCCTGGATCGCGGGGCGCTTCGGCGCCGACGTGCAGGGCGCGGTCGGGTTCGCGGGCCAGGTGCTCTTCCTGTTCAACGTGCTGGGAACCGCCATGGGAGTGGGGCTCGTGGCCGTCGTCTCCCGGGCCGAAGGGGCGGGTGACGCCGCCGCGGTCGACCACGTGGCCCGCCAGGGGCTTCTCTTCGCTGTCCTGCTCACCGTCCCGCTATCTGTTGCCGGGGTGCTCTGGCGGCCGACGGTCGGCGAGCTGGCGTTCCTGCCCGTGGCCGTGGCGGAGCGCGCCCGCGCCCTGTTGCCCCTGTACGCGGCGTCGCTCGCGCCCCAGGCCGTGCTGAACACCGCAGCCGCGGTCTTTCGTGCGCGCGGCCGAACGAGCCTGGTTCTGGTAACCTGGGGAGCGGCCGCGGCCCTCAACCTGTGGTGGGTGTTCGCCCTGGCCTTTGGCTGGGGCGGCTTGCCGGCCCTCGGGCCGCGGGGGATCGCTGCGGCCACGGCGGCGAGCTCTGCTGCGGGGGCGGCGATCGCCGCGGCCCTCGTGTGGCGTGGCTTCCGGGTGCGCCGGCCTCCCGGCGCCCTTCGGCCGGACGCCGCCCTGGCGCGGCGCCTCTGGTCCCTGAGCTGGCCGGCCGGCCTGCTGCAGGTGGGGTGGAACCTCGGCAGCCTCGCCCTCTATGCCATCCTGGGCAGCCTCGCCCATGGAGCGGTTGCCGCGACCGCGGCGCTCACCAACGGGCTTCGGATCGAGGCGCTGCTGTACCTGCCGGCCTTCGCGCTCAACATGGTCACGGCGGTCGTCGTGGGGCAGGCGCTGGGGGCGGGCGACCCGGCGGCGGCCGAGCGCTCAGGGTGGCGGGTCGCGGGTGCCGCGACCGCGGTGCTGAGCAGCCTCGCGCTGCCGGGGTTCCTCTTCTCCCGGGAACTGGCAGGGCTCTTGACGCCCGACCCGGCGGTTCGGGAGGCCACGCACTTTTACCTGCGGTTCAACATGGTGAGCCAGCCGTTCATGGCTCTCTCGATCTGCCTCGGCGGGGGACTGCAGGGGGCGGGGGACACGAGAGGGACGATGAAGATCGTGCTGGGGTGCCTCTGGGGCCTGAGGATTCCGCTGGCGTTGACGTTGGCTCGCCCCTGGGGAATGCTCGGAGTGTGGGCGGCGATGGTCGTGTCGATGGTGCTCCAGGGAGTGACGATGGCGGCGCGGTTTCGGCGCGGTGCGTGGAAGGTCGGGGGCTTCGGCGCCGTTGGCGACGGGGGGCGAGCGTGAGTCGCGCCAGCGGTCCGACCGCCGATGAGGCTCTGGCGGCGCTGCGTCGGGCAGGCCTGCGGCCCCCTCGACGTCTCACCGCGGCCGTGGAGTGCGCGTGCAACCTGAGCTGCGACCACTGCTACGTCGAGGGTGGGACGTCAGCCGGCGCGAGCCCACCCCTCGACGCGGTCCGGCGCTTGCTTTCGGAGTTCGCCGAAGTGGGGGGAAGCGAGTTCTGTCTGACCGGCGGCGAGCCCCTCCTGCGGCCCGACTGGCTCGAGGTCGTGGCCTTCGCCGGCTCGCTTCCGGGGTGCGAACAGGTCACCCTCCAGACAAACGCCACCCTGCTCGGTCCCGCGGAGGCTCGGGGTCTCGCCGCGCTCCGGTGTCCCCAACTCGTCGTCCAGGTCAGCCTCGAGGGGGCGACCGCCGAGGCGCACGACCTCGTCCGCGGCCCCGGTCGCTTTGCGGCCGCGTCTCGCGGGCTCGCCGCGCTCGCCGAGGCGGGGCTCGCGGGCCAGACCGCGGTAGCGTTCACCGAGATGAGACACAACCTCGACCAGTTGCCGGCGCTCTTCGAATGGCTCGAGCGCCTCGGGGTCGGGCGGGTGACGAGCGCGTCCGTGACTCCCCACGGGCGGGCGTCCGGTTCTCCCCGAATTCTTCCGCCCGAGCCGCACCAGTACCGGGAGCTCCTCATGCGCTATCGGGACGACGCGGCGTTTCGCCGCCGCTGTTGCGAGAGGGGTCAGGTGACGGCGCTCCAGTGGTGGAAGGGGCGGGAATTCGCCGGGGGATCGGTCTGCTCGCTCCTCCAGAACCCCTACCTCAGCACCGACGGCCGGCTCTACCCCTGCCCACTCCTCCACGCGCCCGAGTTCGCTGCCGAGGCCGCCTGGGACGTACCCCTCGCGACGCTTCTCGCCCAAACGGCGGAGCGATGGGGAGAGCTCCAGCGCCGGAGCGAGACCAGGCCGGAGGCGCTGACAGCCTGCCGGAGCTGTCCGGGGCGTGGACACTGTGGGGGCGGGTGCATGGGACGGGCGCACATGGCCGAAGGGACCCTGCTCGCGTGCGAGGACCGGTGCGGCCTTCGGAAGGCCGTCTACGGGTTCGAGGGTGAATCGCCGGACTGATGCAACGGAAGAAGGCCTAGTGCTACAGCGACGCATCCGCAGATTCACTGATTTCACGGATTTGAACAAAGAAATAACGGAATGCACTTCTGTCCATCTGCGTAATCTGAGAAATCTGTGGATCATCCGCATTGGGTCTGATGTGTCGCCGTGGTACTAAGCCGACCCCCAGCCTACTGCCTACGGATTTCGTCGTCGCGCGACGCGCCAGCAAGACCAAGGGGTTAGGCTCAGCGGCCCAACCCCTTCGCGCATTCTATGACCAATTCCCCCGGTTCCTTCCTACCCTCGCGAATCGGTCACTCGTACATGATGGCCCAGCGACCTTCCGTCTTGCGATTCATCATGGACTCGGCCGCCTCCATGACGTTCTCCAGCTTGATCTTCTTCGTCAGCAACTTATCGAGTTTGAACACGCCGGTCGTGGCCATTCGGGCCAACCTCGGGATGTCCGTGTCGGTCTTGATGTCTCCGTACAGGGTTCCGAGAAGCGACTTCGCGTGCAGGGGCATCAGCATCAGCGGCAGGTTCGTGGTGGCCTCGGCGGGCGTGATGCCGGCCAAGACTAGCTTCCCGCCCATACGCAGCGACCACCATGCCTGAATGATGGCGCCCGGGTCACCGATGGCCTCGAACACTACCTCAACCCCCGCTCCTCCGGTCAGTTCTTGGATCTTCGAGACGGGGTCTTCCTTGCTCGAATTGATGAAGTGAGTGGCTCCGAACTCTCTGGCAATGCCCTCCCGGCTCCCCTCCAAATCCACGGCGATGATCGGGTGCGCATGACGCAGCTTGGCCGCCAGAATCGTGTTCAGGCCGATCGGACCGCAGCCGTAGACGGCGACCGTAGTGCCGGCGACGATCTTTCCCACGTTCACGACGGACCCCCACCCGGTGGGTACGCAGCACCCGAGGAAGCAACCGTGCTCCAGGGGCAGTTCCTTGGGAAGCGGGAAGACACCCGCCTCGGGCACGACGCTGTAATTGGAAAACCCCGTTACGAAGAACCCGTGGCCGATAGGGTTGCCCTTCTTGTCCGTGAGGCGAGAACTTCCGTCGAGGAGATGGCCCTGGAGAAAGGCGCCGAAGTTGCCTTCACAGATGTTTCCCTTGCCTTGTTGGCACTGGAAGCACCCGCCGCAGGGAACCATCCACGTGCTCACCACGTGGTCGCCGGGTTTGACCTTTGTGACGCCGGGCCCCACCTTCTCGACAACCCCGGCGGACTCGTGCCCCAAGACCATCGGCAAGGGCACCGGAATTTCACCAAGCATCACGTGGAGATCCGAGTGACAAAACCCCGTGGCGACGTACCGTACGAGGACTTCGTTGGCCTTTGGGTCTGCCAGTTCCAGTTCCTCGATCGCCATGGGCTGTTTGAACTCGCGCAGAACGGCTGCCTTGACCTTCATGGACTCTCCTTTCTGGAACGTGTGCGTGCGGTGTGTCCTCGGTTCAACTGTGGTGCGGGTCGAACAACTCTCCTTTCCGTTCTCGCCCGCACAACTTCCATCGTCTTGAAGACGCTCGCCAGTCCCCACTTCCGATGAAGGGTCCATTCGAAAACCGAAAGCACCCGTTACATCTCTGGGAGACGAAGCCAGGGTGTCGATTCGCCTCAGACCCTGGTCCCAAGGGCCGAGGCTGCGTTTTAGAGGGAGTAGGCTTCACGGTTCAGTGGATGTCGGCACGGTCACCGCTATCGCTCTTCCCCCCTGCGGAAAACGACGGAAGATCCGAAACATCAGTCGCTCTTGACATCCATCGCACAGGAAACGAACAGCGTTTCTCATAGCCCGAAAAAGGGGGCGCTGTCAAGCGGCCGCCTCCGCTTCGGCGCGGGTGTTCTCCGATCTTTGCGGGGGGTCTTCGCGGAACTTGTTGGAGCTTTGCGCGGAACCCCAGGCCGACGTCGCAGTGCGGTTCGAACCGGCCCCTGAAGGAGCAGGCGATCGAAGGGAAGGCCTTTCGCCGGATCGAGGAATGCTGCCTCGGGCGGTCGTTCCATTCCCGGAGGACGACAGCGCCGGACAGCGGTTCGGAAGGAACGGGGGGACCCGCCGGTCTGATCCAGCGCCAACCGGCACGAGTGTTGCATTCTTCTCGGGCTTCGAAGTCCACCCCTCAGCTCAAGGAGCCGACCATGCCCAAATTCCTGATCGAGCGCGAAATTCCCGGAGCCGGCAACCTCTCCAAGGAGGACCTCCACGCCATCTCGCAGAAGTCCTGCGGGGTGCTCGCCGGCATGGGGACGAAGATCCAGTGGGTCGAGAGCTTCGTGACCGACGACAAGGTGTACTGCGTCTACATCGCCCCGAGCGAAGCCGAAGTAAAGGAGCACGCGAAGCAGGGCGGCTTCCCCGCGAACCGGGTGTCACGCATTCGAACCACCATCGACCCGACCACCGCTGAAGGGTAACGCCTCCGGCGAATCCACGGTGCCAGGGCCCCGGAGCCGCCCGGCTTCCGGGGCCCCGCCCTTTCTCTCCCCCCGTGTCCCAAAAAAACTCCCGTGCTCCAAGAGCGGCCGGACGTCCCGCCGCTGCACGGGACAATCCCTGGGCGTCTGGGGCATCTCTCGGCCGAACGAAGAGGCCATCGCCGCCGCGCCGTCGCAAGCAACCCGCCAAAACCGCGTCCCGCTCCGCTCTGGGGCATCCGACCGCTCCCGTTTCTTTCGTCGGGGTGACCGAAGGTCATGGGTGCCTCAGTGCGGCAACTGGTAGCGCTCGATCTTCGCGTACAGCGTCTTCCGATCGATCTCCAGGACCTCCGCGGCTCGGCTCTTGTTGCGGCCCGTGGCCGCGAGCACCCGAAGGATGTGGTCCTTCTCCACCTCCCAAAGGGGGAGTAGGGGTCCGTTTGCGGCCTGCGCCGGAGCGAGGCATCCGGCCGCGGGCGGGACGAAAGGAAGGAGGTCGGGGGTGATCCGAGGGTCGGGCGCGAGGATGCACGCCCGCCGGAGGGCATTCTTCAGCTCACGGACGTTGCCTGGCCAGTGGTGGGAGCACAGGGCGCTCATGGCAGCAGGGGTGACCGACCAGTCGCCCGCGGTGCGGTGGGGATCGGTCTCCAAAAAGAACTGGGTGAGCAGCGGGATGTCTTCCCGCCGTTCCCGCAGGGGCGGCAGGGCGATGGGAAGGAGGCTGATGCGGTGGTAGAGATCCTCCCGGAAGGTGCCCCTTTCGCTGCAGAGCGCCAGGTCCTTGTTGGAGGCGAACACGAAGCGGACGTCGACGGTGATGTCGTGGTTTCCGCCCAAGCGCCGGAAGGTCTGCGTCTCCAGGATTCGCAGGAGCTTCACCTGGACGTCGAGGGGCATCTCCGAAATCTCATCCATGAAGATCGTGCCCCCATTCGCCAGCTCGAACACCCCGGCGCGGCTCTTGGAAGCGCCGGTGTACGCTCCCTGGGTGTGGCCGAAGAGCTCACTCTCGGAAGTGTGGACGTTCAGGCGCCCGCAGTTCACGGCGATGAAGTTCTGGCCGGCCCTGGGGCTTGCGTCGTGGACCGCACGGGCGACGAGCTCTTTGCCCGTTCCGCTCTCTCCGTGGACGAGGACGTGCTCACCCGTGGCGCCGATGCGCGAGACGAGCTGCAACACCTTTCGGATCGCGGCGCTCTTGCCGACAACCTGATTGTTCTCGAACTTCTTGACCTCCAGCTTCAGAGACATGTTTTCGACGTGCAAGCGGTGCTTCTCGTTCGCCTTCCGAATCGCGAGCTCGAGCTCGTCGAGCTTGACCGGCTTTGTGAGGTAGTCCGAGGCTCCCTGCTTGAGGCACTCCACCGCCGACTCGATTGTCCCGTGGCCGGTGAGCATGATGATCTCGGGCACCGTCGACTCGGCGCGCATCTGGCGGAGAACCTGCAGGCCGTCGCTTCCGGGCATGCGGATGTCCAGCAGCACGACGTTGAAGATCTCCTCCCGGAACAAGGCAAGGCCCTCGGCCCCATCGGCGGCGGCCTGGACGACGTAGCCGCTGCGGACCAGCTCGGAGCGCAGGAGCTCGCGCAAGGGCTGCTCGTCGTCCACCACGAGGAGCTTGATCTGATCTGCCATCAAGGCTCCTTCAAGACCGGAAGGAGCACGGTGAACGTGCTACCTTGGTCCTTCTGGCTGACCACCGAGACCTCACCCCCGTGTTTGCGCACGATGTTGTAGCTCACCGAGAGGCCGAGCCCCAGCCCACGGCCCACGGGTTTCGTCGTGAAGAAGGGGCTCCAGATCTGCTCCAGGTGCTCGGGAGCGATCCCGCAGCCGTTGTCCCGCACCTCCACGGCGACCCTGTCGGCCGCGTTACGGGTCACGATGCTCACTCGGCCCCGGTGTTCGATCGCCTGCACGGCGTTGAGCGCCAGGTTCAGAATCACCTGCCGGAGGCTTGCAGGGTCGCCGCTGACGGGCCGCAGATCCCGGGCGAGACGCCTCACGATCTGCACATTTTCCGACCGGGTGTCGAAGCCGAGAAGGTCCAAGACCTCGTCGACGAGAGGGTTGAGGTCCACTGCGACCATGACCCCCTCGGACTTCCGGCTGAAGGTCAGGAGGCTGTCGATGATCCCCTTGCAACGATGGGCCTCGCGCATGATCACCGCGAGGTAGTCCCAGAAGACGAGGAGCTTGTCGTCGTCCCGGAACTCCGGGTCGTCGCGCCGTCGCCGCAGGAGCGCTTCCGCGTAGCCGGCCACGGAGGTCAGGGGGTTGTTGATCTCATGGGCCACGCCCGCGGCCAGGACGCCGATGCTCGACATCTTCTCGGCTTGGAGGAGCTGCAGTTCCCGGAGGCGGCGTTCCGTGACGTCCCGAAGCAGCACCAGCACCCGTCTCGGACGGCCGGGGGGGCCGTCGATCGGCGTCGCGGACGCATCGTAGTACCGCGTACTCTCCTCTTCGAGGGCCGTGAACGACACGGAGCGCCGCTCTCCCCGGAGTGCCGCTTCGACGGGACAGGTGTTCGGAGAGGACTCGCTCCCGGGATGGAAGAGGTCCGCACACGTCGCCCCGATCAGTTCCTCCCCAGGGGCGACCCGGGGGCACATGTCGTTGCGGTAGTGGACGACTCGGTCCGGGCCGAAGATCGCGATCCCGTCCCCGATGGAGTCGAAGACGGCCTGGAGCTCCTTGGTCTTCGCTTCGAGGTCCAGGTTGGCGGCTCCGAGCTCCTGGATCTTCTGTTTGACGTCGGCGTAGAAGCCGATCTTCGAGGTGTCGAGGCCCAGGAGGGCCTCGAGATGATCCTCGTCGATGTGAGTGTGCTCGATCTCCTGCGCCGACGCGCCGCCGGCCAAGACGCCGGAGCTGTGAGGCCCGTGCGGGATTTCCGGTCTTCGGGTCAGCGCTCGCAGCACGTCGCGTCCCTCAGTAGGCCCTCTCCAGGATCGAGAGGAGATCGCTCACCGCGGCTTTTCGGGGCGAGGTGAGGATGCAGGCGTCGTTCAGTGCCCTCTCGGCCAGCTCCGGCAGGGAGTCGCGGGCAACACCCAGGCTGCTCAGGTGGCGCGGGGCTCCTGTGGCCTCGAGGAGCTCGTCGACCGCATCGCAAATGATGCTCGCGGCTTCATCGGGATCGCCATCGGTGCGGTGTCCCAGCCCCCAGGCGAGCTCCGGGAGTTTGTCCTCCACGGCGGGGAGGTTGTAGCGGATCACCTCGGGCAGGAGGATCGCGTTCACGCAGCCGTGGGCCGTGTCGTAGAGGCCGCCAATGGGGTGGGCCAGCGCGTGGACGATGCCCAGGAGCGAGTTGGAGAACGCCATACCCGCGTGCAGGCTCGCCCGGGAGAGGTTCTCGAGCGCTTTCGCGTCCCTCGCACGCACGGCGGCCACGAGACTCGTGGAGAGCAGGCGCACCGCCTTGACGGCGTGAACGTCCGTGAGGCTTGTTGCCGCGATGGAGAAGAAGGCTTCCACGGCGTGGCTCAGCGCGTCCGCAGCCGTCGTGCAGACGAACTCCTCGGGCAGCGTCTCCAGGGTGTCCGGGTCGGTGAGGCTGATGTCCGGAGCGACCGTGCGGCTCATGATGGTCATCTTGCAGTGGCGTACCGTGTCCGTGATGATCGCGAACTGGGAGACGTCGGAGCCGGTGCCGCAGGTCGTCGGGCAGAGCACCAGAGGGGGGAGGGGTTTGTGGATCCGGTTGGAACCTTCGTAGTCCTGGACTCTCCCGCCGTTGGAGGCCAAAAGTGCGATCCCCTTGGCCGCGTCCATGGCGCTGCCGCCCCCGAGGCCGACCACCACGTCGGCGCCGAGCCTCAGATACTCCCGGGCCCCGTCTTCGACCTGCCGATCCCTCGGGTTGGGGCTCACGTTGTCGTAGTACACGGCCTCGAGTCCGCTGTCCCGGAGGCTCCCCAGCACCGTGTCCACCCACCCGGCCTCGAAGAGGCCAGCGTCGCTTACAACGAAGACCCTCCGGCCGCCAAGCCGGCTCGCACAGGAGCCGACCCGGCCGAGGAGGCCGCGCCCGAAGATGATCTCCGGGACTTCGAACTTGTAGTGGTGAAGCTCACCCCCACTCTGCCCCATGAAAATTCCCTGCTTTCCCCTCTGCGGCCGATGTCCAAAGCGGCGCCCGGTGAACCGCTGTGTGGACAGGCGGTTCGGGACAGCCCTTCCGTTGGCCTGGAAACGGCTGCAAACCCGGTGCCACGTCGGCCGGCGCGCGCAGCCCGACGTTGCGGTCCTCCAATGGGTCAACGCCGCGGTTTTTCCGAAGGCGGCGCCAGCACCGACGATGGGGAATTACTCTACGCTGTGGCAGGTCTCCCCACAACGGGAAACCCGCTTGAGAAGCGGCCCGCGTCAAACGCTGTCCCGAAATGCCCCAGTGCCGTGGAGGGGAACGGACGTTCTGCCCGTGCCACCCCGGAGCACGGTGGTTGGGAAAGGGCGGGGCAAGGCGGTGTTGGAGCACGAGTTGCAGCACACCCTCGCGGTCCAGGAACGATGAGGAGGCAATGGCTTGCGGCCGCTCCAGGTCGACCGCGTTCAGGGAGTCCAGAGAGAACGATCCTTGACGCTCTCGGAAATCGTGTTTGAGTTGCGCTACGTGCGAAGGAGGGGCGCGGCACCTCCCACAGGCCCATCCTGGGGAGAAAAGCAACAACGGGGAACCTTGCCACACCTGGCGAAACGGAGCCAGGTTTGCGGGGCTTGCAGGCAAACGGTGTCCCATTTCTCCACGATCGTCCGGGTGCGCGTCTCGAGGGGAGATCTCCACGGCGCCGCGCCAGCATGAAAGTTGGGGTCGAACCGGTGTGGTACGCCGGTTGCAAAGTTCTAACTTGCCCGGGGGGCTTCCCCTCGGGCTTCAGAAGACCCGAGGGTTCTCGCCGGCAATTCCGGGACAGAAGGAGGCTCGAGCGGGACCAGACTGCCGGGTTGACGGCGGAGCCCCGGCGCTCGGTCGTCCCAGTCGGAGGAACCATCGGGACAGTCTCTGCCTTGACCACGAAAGGATGGTGAACGAAATGGCGGATCACAAGTACGAGCCGACCAAGTGGCACGACCTGAAGAAGCCCGTCGAAGGTGGCCGCGACACGTACCAGAAGAAGAGTTGGAACCCCATGAAGCACAAGTGGGGCCCCGTCACCAAGAAGGGCGCCGCACCCGTCTCGTTCTCGCAGGCCGGAGCCACGAACTGGACGGAGTCGATGATTTGCAAGACCAAGGACCTCTTCTATCAGACGAAGCTCAACGAGTGCTTCCAGAAGGATGACGAGGTTGCGATCAAGATCCACTACGGCGAGTGGAACCGCACCGCGATCCTGCGCCCCGAGTACATCGCCGCCATCGTCGAAGAGGTCAAGGCCTGCGGTGGTCACCCCTACGTGGTGAACGACTGCACCCTCTCCTACCACACCTTCAACAGCATGGCGATCTCCCAGTATCAGATGGAGGGCGCGATCCGCCATGGGTACAACGACGCGACCTTCGGGTGCCCCGTGCTGATCGCCGACGGCTACTCCGGCGAAGACGACTACCGGGTGGAAATCCCCGAGGGCCTGATCCTCAAGGAGACCTACATCGGCCGCGCCGTCGCCGAGGCGGACGCCATGATCGTCCTCGGCCATGCCCGCGGGCACTCCATCACCATGTACGGCGGCATTCTCAAGCAGCTCGGCATCGGCTGCCAGTCGAAGCGGGGCAAGTACATGACCCACCTCGCGCACTGGGGCGACCCCCACGACGCCATCGGGTGGCCGAAGTTCACCGACCTGTGCCCGGGCAAGGCGTGCAAGTTCCACCAGATGTGCGACGACTCGTGCCCGCGCAACGCCCACAAGGTGCTCGAGCACGGCAAGGAGTGGTACCCGGAGCGCTGCAGGCTCTGCTACTCCTGCCAGGTGACCTGCCTGTTCTCCGGGATGACGGGGATCGGGTTCGAGGACAACTACTTCCCGAACGCCATGATCGCCCACGCCGACGCTGCCCTCGGCGCCATGAAGTGTTTCGAGACCGGCAAAGTGGGCTTCATGAACTTCGCGATCGACGTGTGTCCGGAGTGCGACTGCTTCCCGTGGGCCGGCATGCCGGTGTGCCCGGACGTCGGTATCTACGCGGGCAAGGACCTGATCGCGGTCGAGATGGCCACGCTCGACGGCATCGACGCCGCCCCCATCTCCCCCGGATCGGTGGCCGCGGAGAAGGGCCTGAAGCCCGGCGACGACAAGTTCTACTATATCAACGGCTTCAGCCCGCGCATCACCATGGCCGCCGGCGAGAAGATCGGGCTCGGGACCATGGAGTACAAGCTGAACAACTATGAGCCCGTGCTCACGCCGGAGAACGCGCGAAAGTGGCAGGTTCGCCCCACGGGCAAGCCCACGACGGTGCGCCTGCGTGAAGTGTTTGCCCACCACGATATGACCACCGAGGTCATGCCCTTCAACCGGTCCGGCTGGGACAAGGATTGGGTCTGGAACGAGTGGAAGAAGTACGACCCCTTCAAGGGCACGAAGCCCGACAAGTAACAGGAGACTCGGCCAGGGGGCGGGGAGACCCGCCCCCTCCCGTCCGCGCAGCGCACCGACCTCGGGAGCTCGGAAGACGTGAGCATGCAGGAAATCAGCGAAGTGACGTGGGTCGACGCCAGCCACATGTCCGTCGACAACTCTGTCGTCCAGAAACTCGGCCGACTGATCGAGGCGGCGAGGATTACGGCAGAGCTGACGGAGGGCATGCGGGTGGCGCTGAAGATCAACACCGCCGAGGACGGCTACGAGTTCGGTCTCCGGCCCGTGTTCTACCGGGTCGTGGCCGAGGCGGTCCGGCGCGCTGCGGGCGCGGGCGCCCTCCTGTGCGACGGGCTCAAGCTCGTCGACTACTGGCGCCGGGCCAAGGGTACGTCCTTCATGGACATCGCGCGGGGCAGGGGCTACATCGACGCCGCGATCGGCGGGAGCCTCGTGATCAACGGCGGGTTCAGCGGCGACGAGGGCAACATCTATCAGCTCGCCCTCCCGGACGCGGTTCTCGGTGGGGTGGAGGTCGGCTCGGCCGTGTGCCGCAGCGATGCGCTCCTCGTGCTCTCCCACGTCACCCTGCACCCGCTCTTCGGCGTGAGCGGGGCGCTGGCGAACGGCGGGTTCGAGTGCTTGGTCGGGCGCGAACGACTGCGGGTCCTCGACGGGTTGGACCCGTACCCGTTTGACGGACGCAAGCTTCCGTCCGACAAGCTGGCCGTCTTCCAGCGGCGCGCCTTGGAAGGCAACCTGGGGGTGCGCGAGGCGCTGGAGGCAAGAGCCGTCTACATCAACTACCTGTGGGACGTCACTCCGCAGCCGGAGTACTTCCCCTTCAGTTTCAACCCGGTGTTCCCGAACCTGGGTTTCCTCGCCTCCCGAGACCCGGTGGCTCTCGACGCCGCGACCTACGCACTGCTCGCCGAAGGCCCGGGCGGCTTCCGTGCCGGCTTCGACCCGGTGCAGGAGATGACGGGCGTCGACTTTCCCGCGGTGCTCGGGCGCGCGGAGGCTCTGGGCGTCGGAAGCCGCGACTACACCGTCCAGCAGCTCTCGTAACCGCCAACCTTGCCCCACAGGAGAGACAGATGGAACTCACCCAGCAGGCGTTCCACGAGCAGCAGCGGCAGATGCTCGCCAAAGAAGGGGCCATCGTCGAGGCGCTCAAGTACGTGAAGTACAAGATCGCGATCCTCTCCGGCAAGGGGGGCGTCGGAAAGACGGCGACCACGGTGAACCTCGCGGCGGCCCTGCGAAACGCCGGCCACCGCGTGGGCGTGTTCGACGCGGACCTTCACGGCCCGAGCGTTCCCAAGATGCTGGGGGTCAAGAAGGAGGCCAAGCTCAACGGCGGCTTCTGGCTCGATCCCGTCACGACGGAGTCGGGAATCAAGGCGCTCTCGGTCGCGCTCTTCTGGCCCGGCGACATGACGCCGGTCATGTGGCGGGGGCAGGCCAAGAGCCGGACGATCCGGCAGCTCCTGTCGGCGGCCAAGTGGGGAGGACTCGACTTCCTGCTGGTGGACCTTCCCCCGGGTACTGGCGACGAACCCATCGCGATCCTCAAGTCGATCCCTGACCTCGACGGCGTCATCATCGTCACCACGCCCCAGGAGGTCTCGACGCTCGTCTGCTCCAAGGCGATCAACGCGGCGCTGACCCTCGGGGCCACCGTCCTGGGGCTGGTCGAGAACATGAGCCACTACACCTGCCGGTGCTGCGGCGACGTTGTGAACCTCTTCGGGCAGGACAAGGGCCAGGGCCTTGCCCGGATGATGGAGATCCCGTTTCTGGGATCGATCCCGATCGACCCGCTGTTCTCCGAGGCCGCCGATGCGGGAGTCCCGATCGTGAACCTCCACCCGGAGAGCATCACCGCCCGGGCCTTCACCGAGATTGCCGCCAACCTCGCCCGGGACTTGCCGCAGAAGGAGGTCGCCGAGGCACCGGTGGAGGAGAGCAAACCGTGTCCCGGGGCCGGACACCATCATCACCACCCCGACCAGGGCGACGGGAATGGAGGGGACGCGGCCCAGTGTACCCATGCGCACCACCATCGGCACCACCACAAGCACGCCTGACGCTGGTCTTGGGAATCGGCACCGGCGTGAACGCGCCAGCGAGAATCCTACGAAAAGGAGAGAGAAATCATGGCTGAAGATCCGAAGATGGGCACGCAGTACGCCAGGGAGATCGCAGAGCTCTTTCGGACCACCGCCGCGGGCTGCAAGTACGAGGGGATCAAGCAGAAGCTGCTGAGTGTGGCGGACGAGCTCGAGCTCATGGCTCCAAAGCTCTATTTCAAGACACAGAAGGGCACCGAGGACATGGAGAAGATCTCGGCGGAGTTGGTGGACTTCCAGCAGAAGATGGCGGCGTGCGACCGAGGCGGAGCCGAGAGCTTCTGCACGCCGGTCTTCGCAAAGATCGAGCCGATCCTGACCCAGGTGAAGACCATGAAGGTCCGGATGACCTGAAGGAGCGACCATGGAATCCGACCGGGAGATGATCGAAGACGTCACGACCCTGGGGATCCGGGCCGCCGTGCTCCTGCGGGGCGTCATGGTCCGCAAGGTGAACCGGGAGACGCTGGAGTGGGGGCTCCGGGAGCTCAACCCCTCGGAGGCGCTCCAGCGGTACTTTCCGCGCCTCGTCGAGTGCACCGAGTACGTGGACTTGCTCAACATCCTGCACCTGCTCTACGGCCTGGAGGGACAGCTGGATTACCAGATCCGCGAGTACGGGTTCGATTCCCTCAAGGACGATCTGGCGGAGATCAACTTCAGCCTGAACCAGATCGGGGAGAAGTTCGATCTTCCGCAGGTGCAGCAGGTGATGTGAGGAGTAGGGCGGGGCTTGCCCCGCCTGATGATTCGAGACGGCGGGGCAAGCCCCGCCCTACAAGGAAAGGCGGAACATGAAGCTCAAAGATCAAGTCGCCATCGTCACGGGCGGGGCCCGCGGCAACGGCTTCGCCATCGCGAAGGCGCTCGCTTCCGAGGGGTGCAACGTCGTGTTGGGCGACATCTGCCAGGACATCGCCACCGTGCCCTACCCCATGTCCACCCAGGCTGACCTCGACGCGGCCGCGTCCGCGATCGGTGCGCTGGGCGTCAAGACCCTGGCCGTCCGGTGCGACGTCCGCTCCGACGCCGAAGTGAAGGCCCTGGTGGCCGAGACGCTCAAGACCTTCGGCAAGATCGACATTGCCGTGGCCAACGCGGGAGTGACCAGCCTGATCCCGGTCGTGGACATGGACGAGGCCACCTGGGACGATACCCTCGACACGCACCTCAAGGGAACGTTCCTCCTGGCGCGCCACGCCGTGCGGCCAATGATCGACGCCCACGCGGGGAAGTTCGTGGCGATCTCCAGCGTGGGGGGGCAGCGGGGCTTCGGCATGGGAAGCCACTACTGCGCCGCGAAGCACGGCATCCTGGGGTTCGTGAAGAGCCTCGCGATGGAGGTCGCGGACCACAACGTGAACGTCAACGCCGTCTGCCCCGGCACGGTCTGGACCCCGATGATGCAGGGGCTGGCCGCGCACTTCGGCATGGAGCAGGAGGAGGCGAAGGAACAGTTCTGCGAGGGGCACCTCTTCAAAGATCGTGAAA
The DNA here is from genome assembly GCA_016214985.1 of Deltaproteobacteria bacterium. Lineage (GTDB taxonomy): Bacteria > Desulfobacterota > Deferrisomatia > Deferrisomatales > JACRMM01 > JACRMM01. The sequence goes on from JACRMM010000005.1 coordinate 58,571, forward strand.
TCACTCCGGAGGACGTTGCCCAAGCTGTCCTATGGCTCTGTCTCCCGGAGAGCCGCTGCGTCACGGGCAACCTGATCACCGTCGATTCGGGGTGGACGGCGGCAGCCGGCTAGGAAGCTGGGACGCTAGGAGCCTGTCGGACTTTCGGGAGCGCCCTCCCCAGGGGCACCCGCGAATGTCGCTGGGGTGAACCGGGAGGCGTTCGCGGTTGCCCAAGTAAAATTGCCATGTTTGGCTATTATAGGTCGCAGCTAGTGCTAGTAT
>JACRMM010000006.1 GCA_016214985.1 Deltaproteobacteria bacterium
ACTAGCACTAGCTGCGACCTATAATAGCCAAACATGGCAATTTTACTTGGGCAACCGCGAACGCCTCCCGGTTCACCCCAGCGACATTCGCGGGTGCCCCTGGGGAGGGCGCTCCCGAAAGTCCGACAGGCTCCTAGGAGGGCGAGTTGGTACAACCGTTCCGCTTCAGCACATTCCTTCAGGAGCGTGTGAATCTCGGTAGAGTCACAGAGCGAAAGCGCGTGGCGAGCGAGTTTGTGCCCTTCGAGTGCGCGTCGTCCGATGCGTTCGGCGTCTGTCGAAATAGCCCTTCGAGCGATCAGCGCCGGTAGAGACGTCCTCCCGTCGGGGTCTGAGTCATTCGCCAGAACGGCCGCGGTCCCGAAGCGCCACATGAACCGGCTCAGATCCGACACAAGTCGGCCGAGGAGCCATGAGGCCAAGGCACGGATTTCCGCCTCTGGTCGCTCGCAGTGTTGAAGGGCAGAAGCCGCCCCGTGGGGATAGAGGCGTTCCATTAGTGCGCGTGGATCTTCTGTAGACATTGCACTCGCAACCTCCCCAGGTGCCCCCCAGGAAGGAGCCCCGCCGGCCGGGTGGGGTGCCCGGTGTTCCCTCCGTCGAGGTAGGCGGGACGGTTCGTCGATCAGCCGCGGAGCGCCTCGGGGTGTCGCTCCGCCACCCGAAGGAGCGACCGGGCCGGGCCTCGGGGTTTGCGCCGGCCCTGCTCCCAGTCCTGCAACGTCCGCAGGCTCACGCCCAGGAGGGCCGCGAACGCCGTCTGTGTCAACCCGGACTTCTCGCGCGCGCTCTTGGCGTCGGGCTCCGCGACCTCCCGCCGCTTGCCCTCGCCACGTTTGATGGCGCGGACGCTCTCCAGAATCTCCTGGCCGATGTCTCGCTTGCTCATGGCATCAACTCCTCTCGCAGCGCTCGGAGGACGTGCGCCGGGATATTCTCCTGCTCGTGCTTGTCGTACACGGTCAGCAACCAGATTTCGCCCTGTTGGTCTCGCCAGTAGTACACCACGCGAAGCCCTCCTCGCTTGCCGCGCCCCTCGGCGCCCCAGCGGAGTTTTCGTACGCCGCCGGTCCCTGGGATCACCACGCCGGCCTCGGGGTGGAGCGTTAAAGCCCACTCGAGGGCGCCGAGCTCGTCGTCGTCCAGAAGCTCGGCGACCCGCCGGGAGAAGATGGGCGACTCGATGAAGACCACAGGCACCTCCACTGTACGGCGTTGCCGTATCCTTGTCTACCTGCTCCCCGACCGAGTGGCGCGAATCGGGATCACCTTTTCGTCGCCTTTGCCGGCCAGGATTCGCCCGAGTTGCGCGGCCCAGCGGTTCAGGGCCTCCCTCTTCTCCGCGTCGTAGCTGTGCCGGTTGTAGACCGCCTGGACGCCCTGCAGGGTGTGGTTGAGGACGCGTTCCACCGTGAAGGGCGAGACGCCCGCGCCGGCCATGAGGGACGCAGCGGTACGCCGCAGGTCGTGGGGTGTCCAGGGCGCCACGCCGAGGGCTTCCTGGCTCCGACGAACCGCCTTCGCCAAGGCGTTGATGTCGATGTGCCCCGGCTTGTCCTCCTTCACCTTCGGGCTCGGGAACACGTTCCCGGTGCCCCTCGTGCCCAGGATCTCGAGGGCGAGCTTCGACAGGTGGACGCGATGCGAGAGCCCGTTCTTGGCGCGTTCGCTGGGCACAGTCCACCACGTTCCCTCGATCTCCTCCCACGTCATGCCCAGCACCTCGCCGGGCCGCTGCGCGGTGACCAGGATCAGGCGCAGGGCGCGGCGCACCTCGGACGACATGGTGACCACGGGGCCCTTGGGGGGCGGGTCGTCCTTCTTGCGAGGCGTCGGCGGCTCGAGGAGAGCCCAGACCTTGCGGACCTCCTCGGGAGTGAGCACCCGATCCTTCGACACCTTCTTGCCGGGTGCCTTGAGCCCAGCGCAAGGGTTATCGGAAAGAATGCCCTCGTCCACGGCCCAGGCGAACATCTTGCGGACGACGGCCAGGAGCCGGTTCGCCGCGATGGGCGAGCCTGCTTCCATCTTCTCCCGCAGGAGTCCGCGGACGTGCTCGCGTGTCACGTCCAGGGCCTTGAGCTTCCCCAGGACCGGCTTGACGTCCTGCTCTAGATAACGCTCGTCCTCCTTCCAGGAGCGTTTCCGGGGCTTCGCGTACTTCTCCACGTAGTCTGCTGCCAGATTCCCAAGCGTCGTCGCCAGCCGGTCCACCTGTCGCGCCGCCCGTGCCGCGTCCTTCTCCTGTTGCTTGGCGGCGCCCGGGTCAATGCCCTTCTCCAGCTTGGCGCGCTCCAAGACGGCCGCTTCCCGCGCCTTCTCCAGCGTCAAGGCGGGGTAGGTGCCCAGCGTGAGCTTGCGTGGCTTGCCGTCCATCCTGTACCGGAGCGCCCATGTCTTCACCCCGTTCGGCGTCACGCGCAGCACGAGCCCGTTACGGCCGCCGTCGGCCACCTCGGAGCGCTCCTCCCTGGCTTTGAGCGTCTTCACCTTGGCGTCGGTCAGCATGGCGGCCTCCTCGGGTTGTGTACCCCAGACGGGCGAGGGAGGTCTGGGGTACACACTGGGGTACACAATTTCGACGGCTCGAAGCGATACGACGTGAGACGATGCGAGAGGAAGGGTACCCGTTAAATCCTGGATTTGCAAGGGATAATAGAGGGTTCGGAGAGACCAGACGAGGGGGATTGAGACGGTCTGAAAGGGCGGTTCACGCTCATTCGTAATCAGTAGGTCGCCAGTTCGAGTCTGGCTCTCGGCTCCAGTAAAATCAAGGGCTTACGCGATTCAGCGTGAGCCCTTTTTCTTTGAAACGGGCTCGGGGTAGCAGGCGGGGTAGCAAATTGAGGGGGGTTCTGTCTTCTCCGTTCATCTCTCCCGGTCCCTCGCTTGCGTGTGCCAGGATGCCCTGGAATCTCGTCGGGCCCCGGTGAGGGGAAGGAGAAGGGCCCCGGCCCTCTGAGAGGAACCGGGGCCCTCTACCCCTTGCCTCGGCGCCCCTCGGCGGGCCGGGGTTACCCGCTCCGGGGGGAGGAGCGCCGAGGATGCGCGACGGGAGGGAGAGGAGGATGTCCCGCCTCCTGGGGGACCCGCCGCGCTGCCTTCCCCCCTCGGTCTACCGTGTCGCTGCTCGGATCGTCTCGATCAGGTCTTGGAGCGGAGCGAGCATCGTCTCCTCCTGTGCGTGCTCTCGAACGAGGGCCGTCGTTCGCTTCGCCAGCTGAATGCTGCATCCCCGGGACCGGAGGTACGCTTCCAACTCCCGGGCCGTCTCGAATCTGCCGTAGGTTCCCATGAGTGAGCCTCCCAACGGGGGCGGGACGTGCCCGCCCCCTGCAACGATGGGGTGAGACGCCTACGCCTCACACTTGATGAGCTTGATTGCCTGGGAATCCACCACGGCGCCGCCTACGCGCTTAGTTGACCGGCACGAGAAGATGGCTTCACGGGTCATCCAGTGGGCAGACGTGGGAGCGCGGGCCGGAGGAGACTTTCCGGTGGGGCCAGACGCGGCCGGTTTCCTTCAGCCAGAGTGCGGACGGTGAGGTGAAGGGGAGGCGCATGGTTCGAGTGACAGCGGCTGTGCTTGAGAGCGGCGGCCGGATCCTGATTGCGAAACGGCCGGTCGGCGCCCCTCTGGCCGGGTATTGGGAGTTTCCAGGAGGCAAGATCGAGGAGGGAGAAGATCCCCGCGCGTGCCTGGCGCGCGAACTCCGCGAGGAGCTCGGGATCACCGCGGAAATCGGCGACGTCCTGGTCCATCACGTACACCGGTATCCGCACGTCACCATCGAGCTCCTGAGCTACCGGGCGACAGTACAACTTGGCGACATTGAGGTTCGCGACCACGAGGCGGTCCGATGGGTCCTGCCCGAGGAGTTCTGCGAGTACTCCTTTGCGCCCGCGGACCTCGCGACCGTTCGGTGGCTCCAAGAACACGCCGGAGGCGCACGACACTGCCCGGCGACGACGGGTCCGCAACCCTGATCGCGAGGGCTCCAGCCCATGCCGACGCACGGAGCGGGCGAGGCGGCGGGCAGGGCAGACCCTACGCGGAGCAATGCGAGATTCGAGTTCTGGTCGATGGCGAGACTCGTTTCGCTGCCCCCCGCAGCGTACCTGAGCGGAGGTCGCCATCGAACATCGGCCCGGTGGAAGGCCTGAACGCTCGACCCCGCGACCCCGCTCAGAGGGGATGCTCCGCGGAAACCTCTCGCACCCCGTGCAGATAGCCACTCGTGTGGGGGCTGGTCGCGCGGCTCACCGAGAACAGGATCGTCGATGGCTTCTCGGCGCGAATCGCGTTTCTCTGTCCGATCAGTTCGACCCCGGCCAGGTCTAGGCGGCTGTCGGACGTCACCATCGCGTCCGCAGCCTCAATGGTCACGCCGGTGGCCTCGACGAAGGCGTTCCTTACGAGCATCCCCGTTTCGTCTCCACGGACCCGGCAGTTATCCATCTGCACTGTCGAGCCGGTGATCTCGATGCGCTGAGCCGAGGCCTCGGAGATCCTGACGTCCGTGCACCCTTTCACTTCGATGCGCAGGTAGTCACCGGTGAAGGCGACGCCCTGCTGACCATCACAGGTGCCGACACGGGATCCTGAAGGGGGCAGCCCTTCGGGAACTGCCTTGGGGGTAGTGTCGGCTCGAAGCCAGTCGAGCACGGCCTCGTTGAAGCGTCGGGGCTGCTCGCGCATGGGCTCGTGGCCTGCCCCCGGGAGGAGTAGGAGCCGGGCATTGGACAGGGTCGTGGCGAGCAGGGTGGCGGTCCGCGCCGAGGCCACTTTGTCGTCGGCTCCCCAGAGCACCAGTGTGGGCGCGCGGACCCGGCCGAGGATGGCGCTCATGTCGTCCTCCGCGAGGGCCAGGGCGGCGATCTTAGTGGGATCGCCGCCCAGGATCTTCTGTCGCAGGTAAGGGGTCTTGAGGAGGGAACCGAGGTCGACCGAGACGCTCGGCATCTTCTCCACGGCTGACCGGACGAGATTCTCCAGGGCCTGCAGGGGAGCGGCGGGTGCCCAGGGCATCCAATCGGTCAGACTCGGGGTCAAGAGGTCGCGGGTGAGAGCCAGCCTGTGGAGCACCCCGGCCACGTCGACCAGGATCAGTCGATCAAGGCCTGGGGGCTGCCCGGCCGAGAAGTGCAGGGCAACCGCCCCGCCGAGGGAGTGTCCCACCACGGCGAACCGACCGCTGACCGTCCGGTCTACGACCCACTGGACGAACGCGGCCTCTGCCGCCGGGGAATACAGGGCGTCCGGCTTCGAGGAGCGCCCGAACCCGGGAAGATCGAACGCCACGACGTGATAGCGCGCGGCGAGGACCGGGATCAGGCCATCCCACACGTGCGACGCGTCTTCTCCCAGGCCGTGGATCAGGACGACCGAAAACGAGTGCTGTCGGCCCGCCTCTCGGATGTACGCCCGGCCCCCGAACACAGGCTCCTGGAGGAACTGCTCGCTAGCGTCGGCTCCAGAGGGGGCCGAGGCGGGGTCGGCGGTCGCAGCGGCCGGCCACCCGGCCGCGAGGGCGGCACAGAGGAGCAGGACGGCCAGGAGCGATCGGCTCGGCAAGATGGAGCGGCTGGGGCGGACGCGGAGAGAGGGTCTCTCGTCCGGGCGGATACCCCTTACCCGTTCCGGCACCGGGGTGGCCATGACGCTCTTGTCTCCTGGGGGACTTTGGCGGCGGAGTGCGGCGGCACCGTCCATGCCGGCATGGTAGACCAAAACCCGAGCCACGCCTACCGTCGGACCGGGCATCTTCGTACTAGACGTCTCCGGTCCCGGCGCCGGGCTGGACGCGCGACCTGCGCCGTCACGTCCTGCCCTCGTGCGTGCCCTTGGCTACACCCGAGCGAAGGGGCGCGCTGTGCCCACAAACCTCGACGAATGTGGATAACCTCTTGGCCTCCGCGTCAATGCCAGAAATCGCCTGCCAGGCCGCTTGGTTTATCGTAACTATTTGAAATGTTTTATAAGTTTGTAGCACTGGATGTGTGCAGAGGGACAGACGTGCTGGATTGGCGCGGAGTTCCTACGCGTTCCCACAGCTTTGTCCACAGCTTCCCCACAGAAAGCGAACCAGCTCGGAGCAGTCGGTGCTTCCAGCGGAAGGAGCGTGGAGGATCGGCGTTGTGCTCGTTGCGTATCGGATGACGGTGGAGGTGGTGAGAGGCAGGCCGTTATCGGAAAGGGGGCTCGCGGGTCACTCCCGGCGGAACCTTACTTGAGGAGGTCGAGCAAACTGCCCAGCATCTCGTTCTGCGCCTGGATGGCCTTCAGATTTGCTTGATACAGCGGCTTTGCCGTGACGAGCTGCGGGATCTCCTGGCTGAGGTCCACGTTGGACTTTTCGACCAGGGTCTCGATCCCTCCAAGGGTCTCGGCGACCTGAGGACCCGGTGTATTGGTCCGGGTCACCGTCGTCTCCACGCCGCGGGCCGCGCCTTCCCGCGCCGTTACCTCGAGGCTCTTGTAGCCGTCGGTGTTGGCGTTGGCGAGGTTCTGAGCCGTCGCGTCGAGGCGCGTCTGGGCTGCCTGAAGGCCGGAGAGGGCGGAGCTGATGCTGCCGATCACGGTTGCCTCCTGGGGCGCGGGAGTGGGAACGAAACCCAACGCGCCGAGGTATGGATCGGCTCAAAGCGAACGGAACTTGAGAGGCGTTCTTCCCGGACCAGGAAGAGGCCGGGTCCCAGTCGACGAGTGCCCCGGTTCGTGGGACGAAGGTCGAGAAACCACTGGACGGGACGCGGCCGCACTCCGGAGGGTCAGGCCACGGCGCAGTCAGGTGTGTCGAGGTCGACCGGTTGGCTCAGGAGGCGCAGGAGGCGCACCACGAGCGCTCCGGTGACGCTGATGTGCTCGAGGGCGCTGGGATCGATCTCCACGGCGAACCGTCGTTCCAGATCCACGACAAGCGCGTCGAACTGATCCGGGGCCAAGCCCACGTCCTCGATCAGGTCTTCGCCGGTGAACAGCCGGCGCTTCCTCCCGAGGCGTCGCTCGACGCCTCCCTGAATGGCTTCCAGGATCTCCCCGACGTCGGGCAGCACGATTCTTGCCATGGCGGTACCTTTCGTCCGCTGGGATCGCGGAGGGAGGACGGGAGGGAGTTGGACGGATGCGCTCGTGTCCCACGCCACGAGCGACCCACCATGGGGTGGCGCGCACGCCCGAGAGGCGGCTATGCTACGTGCCCAATGTGAAGCGCACATGAAAGGGGACTTAGGATTGCGTGAGAAGGCAGGCGCCCCGGCGCCCCGGTTTGCCTCTGACGGGAGGCGCCGCGGTCACGGCTCCTGGGGGGCGCGGGTCGGATCTCCAGGGGTGCCCGGTGCGGTCGGCTCGAGTACAATGCGCATCGCGGCGCGCCACGCCATCTCCTGAGTGTGGCGCCATCCAAGCTTCGGTCGGACGCACGGACCCAGGGCGGTGAAGAGGAGGAACCATGGGGTACATCGAGTGGGAGGAACGCTACTGCATCGGGGTGGATCGGATCGACGCGCAGCATCGGCAGTTCCTGGAGTACCTGAACCGGCTCGAACAACACCTTTCGGGCGACGGTGACCCCGGCGCGGTGGGGATTACCCTTAACCGTCTCTCGGACTATGCGAACTTCCACTTTGCGGAGGAGGAGGCCACCATGGGGGCGTCCGGCTATCCGGGCCTCGAGGTGCATCGGGAGCAGCACGACGACTTCCGACTTCAACTTGCGGACCTCAAGGCACGCTACCAGAGCCAGGATCGGACCGTCGTGCAGGGGCTCGTCCGGTTCACGGCGGATTGGCTGCTCCGTCACATCCTGGAAGTGGACCGGGGATTCGGCGGGTACCTCTCGCAAGCGGGAACGAAGGGGTAGCGTGACTCCGAGGGACCGGCACGGACGTGGATTTCGATCCGCGCCGTGGACGGGGAGGAGGAGGGTGCCGTGAGTGGCGACGCGCGGCAGAGAAACTTGTGGGCCGCGGGGTAGCGGGGTAAGCGCGTTGCATGGCTGCGGCCGGCGGAGGGAGGGTCGATGAGGGTCGTTCCCGGGGGCGAGATCCGCGCGAGAATCGAAGCGCTGCAAGCGCGCCTGTCGGCGCGCGGGTTGAGGGGAGCCCTCCTCAACGGCCGAGTCGATCGGTTCTACCTGTCGGGAACGGCCCAGGAGGGCTTGCTGTGGGTAGGCTGCGACGGGGACCCCCGGCTCTTCGTGCTTCGGGACGTGGCGCGAGCGAAGGAGGAGACCCCCTTTGAAGTCATCCCCGTCGCGGGTTGGCGGGGGCTCTGGGGCAGGGCTCGGGAGGTCGCGGCCGCCGGCGGCGTGGGTCTGACGCTCGATGCGCTGACCGCGCTCGACCTGCTTCGACTGGACCTCCACGACCCTGCCGCAGCCCACGACGTGACCCCGGATCTCCTGGCCCTGAGGGCCCGCAAGAGCCCGTGGGAGGTCGAGCGCATGGAAGAGGCCGGGCGGGTGGCGGCTGACGTCTATCGTCTCGCCGCCCACGTGCTCCGTCCCGGCCTCACGGAGGCCCAGTTCGCGGGGCAACTCTTCGCGCGGGCCATGGAACTCGGACACGAAGGGATCCTTCGAACCCGCGGGGGGTTCGAAGCCTACTCCTGGCACGTCCTCTCCGGACCCAATACCCGAAAGGCCGGCGCCGTCGATACTCCCATGTCGGGGGAAGGGCTCTCCCCGGCGTTTCCCTGGGGGGCGGGGCGGCGGGTGATCGGGCAGGGAGAGCCGGTGATCGTTGACTTCGGGGTGAGCGTCTTCGGCTATGCGACCGATCAGACACGGACGTTCTGCATCGGGTCTGCGCCTCAGTGGCTCCTCGATGCACACGGCGCAGTCCTGGAGGTCCACCGGCGGATGGCCGAATCGCTGGTGGCGGGGGTCGCCGCCGGCGAGGTGTTCACCCGAGGAGAGGAAGAGGCCCACGCCCTGGGGCTGTCGGGCTACCTGGGGCCGCCCGAGAGTCGCTGCCGCTTCGTTGGTCACGGCGTGGGCCTCGAGGTCGTCGAACCGCCGTTGATCGTGGCCGGGTCGACGTCGATGGTTGGGGCCTCCTCGACGGTGGCCTTGGAGCCGAAGGCCGTCGTGGGAGACCTGGGGGGCGTGGGCGTAGAAGACACGTTCCTCGTGGGACCGGAGGGCGCGCGCCCGCTGAGCGGGATCCCCCTGGAGCTCATTCGAGTGTAGGGATCTCCCGGCCGTCGTCCGTCCTCTCCGCTGGCCGACGGCCCCGGATCCTAGTACGACAACGAGAGTTGCGGTCCGCGGCCGGGCCGGGGCCTCCCCGGAGAGCGGGTAGGCGGCCTTCGCACGATGTACCGGCGGGCTCAGAAAGCCGTGTGCCCCCTCGAACGAAGCGTCCGAGGCCACAAAGACTCTGGGATCCTGCCCGCCCGGAGGGGAGGTTTCGGCCCGGCGCGCAGACGTGAGGCCAATCCCTCATTGTAGTGCTAGTCGTCGTCCCGCTGCCATCCACCCCCGTGGCCCCGATGGCCCCGGCGACCCCGCTCCTCTTCCGCGTACCCGCGTCCCTTTCGCACCTTCTTCCACTCTTTGTAGGGAATGCGTTGCTCGCGCGCGTACACGAAGCGGTAGGTGCGCGGAACGCAGAGAACCGGCCTCGGAACGTACCGCGGCCCGACTCCCAGCCACGGACCTTCGTATCCTCGGGCCCGTAGCCACCGGCCGTCTCGGCGGGTCCACCAGTATCCGGAGGTGAAGAACAGGTCCACGTCCACCTCGGGCGCGAAGTAGACCGGTGTTCCGGGGATGAGCACCAGGGACGGCTCGGCCGGAACCACCAGCGGGGGAAACGGAATGCCGATGTTGACGTTCACGCTGACCCGACCCCAGGCGCTGGGGGCCGCGAAGACGGCCCACACCAGGCACGCCGAGAAGAACCCTCTGCCTCGCACTGTCATTCTCCACCTCCCTTGAATCGAAAACCGAATCCGGACTGGGGCCGATTTCCTGCCGTGAGAGGTCAAGGTCCGCTCCGTCTCGGGGTATCCCGGCGCAGCGTGCGCCCTGTTCCGTCCACAGCACGATCCGTGCCCAATGAAGGGACGGCCTCCTGGAACGCAGGGAACGGTGTTTCTGTCGCCGATTGGCGACGAAGAAAGGCGTCGGAAGGCCCCAGAGGCTGTGGAATCGGGACGATAGACGTGTCGCTCTCGAGCGACAGACGAACGGAGAAGAGCCGCCGCCGCGATGTTACGTCACCACTCCAGGGCGAGGAATGCCTCGACCGCCGCCGGGTCGAGGTGGGAGCCGGCCAGGGAACGGATGTGGTCGCGGACGCGCTCCTTCGGCCACTCCGGGTGGTAGGGGCGCGTCGACCGCAGGGCGTCCCACACGTCCACCACCGCGAAGATCCTGGCCGAGAGGGGGATGTGTTCGCCAGACAGGCCCCGCGGATAACCCGCTCCGTCCCACCGCTCGTGATGGCAGTAAGGGATGTCGAGGGCCGGCCGCAGGTAGCGAACGGGTTGCAGGAGACGGAAGGCGAACACCGGGTGCATCCGCATGATCCGCCACTCCTCCTCGGTGAGGGGCTCGGCCTTGAGGAGGATGCGGTCCGGGATTCCGATCTTGCCGATGTCGTGCAGGAACGATCCGCGCCGGATGTGGACCAGGTCTGCCTCCGAGACCCCCATGGACTTGGCAAGCCGGATTGTCATCTTGGTAACACGTTTTGTGTGGCCCTCTGTGACTTCATCGCGAAGTTCCAAGGCGCGGCCCCAGCCTTCCAGAGTTGCGTCGTAGGCCAGAGTGATCTCGGTGTTGGCGCGCTGCAGGTCATCGAACAGAGCGGCGTTGTCGATCGCGATGGCCGCGTCGGTGGCGAGCGCCTCCAAGAACTGGAGCCAGTCCGGGTCCGGGTCGAGCCGCGTCCGGTGAAAGATCTCGAGCACGCCCCGCAGCTGGCCCCGGGCGATGAGGGGCAGGCCGAAGTAGGCAACGAACGACTCCTTCTCGAGAAGCGAGAACGGGAGAAAGGGGCCGCGGAGCTCAGAGACGTCGTGCAGCGAGATCTGTTTGCGCTCCAGGGCTGCGCGGCCTGCGTACCCTTCTCCCAAGCGCACGGCCGAGCGGGTGACGGCGTTCGTGTGAAACCCCCGGCCCGCCGCGTACTCGAGGATCGGGGCATGGGGGGAAAGCAGGAGCACCGAGCCAGCGTCCACGCCGAGCGCGGTGGTGACGTGGGTGAGAACCACGTCCAAGGTGACCTGCAGATCGAGGGTGGAGGTGATCGTGGTGTCGATGGTGCGCAGCGCGCTGAGCCGCTGCATCTGGAGGTCGATGCGCGCCGCGGCCTTCTTGCGTTCGGTGATCTCGCGTGCCACGGCGAGCACGGCGACGGCCCGGTTGCCGGGGCCCCGCAGGGGCGTGAGCAGGGTGTCGAACCAGCGCCTCTCGCTGCCGGCCGCGATCTCCCCTTCGAAGGAGACGGCCCGACCGGACCCGAACACCGCGTCGAGGTTCTGGGCGTACCGGCCATAGACGTCCGGGGGGAGCACGTCGCTCAGAGGGCGGCCGGTGATCTCCTCGACCTCGGCGGCCAGGTATCGCGCACCCGCGGGATTGATGTACTGGACTGCCTCGTCCTGGCCCGCAATGAAGACCAGGTCCTGCGCCGACTCCGCGAGGGTCCGGTGCAGCGCCTCACTCGCCCGCAGGATCCCCTCCACGCGCTGGCGTTCTCCGAACTCGCGGCGAACGGCCAGGTAGAGAAGCAGCGTGCTGGCGGCGACGAAGGACCACCCCTTGTACGTCTGCAGCAGGGTGAGGCGATGGGGATCGGCCACCAGCGCCTCGAGGACGCGGTCGGAGGCGGCGATCCAGAGGGCGCCGAAGAACCCGTAGGCGCACGCCACGCGCAGTGCCGGGCGAAGCCTGGGAGGAGGGGCGGGGTCTGGTGTCATCGAGCACCTCTCACCGGCGGCGGTTTCGCACCCACAGCGCCCCGGCGGGGCGACCCTTCGTGCTCAGGCGATGATGTCGGAGAAGCTCACGATCTCTTTTCGGATGGCGAAGAGGATCGTGTCCAGTGCGCTCTGCTCGGAGTAATGAAAGCGCCACTGCATATTCAGGATGATGTTGTCGGCGATCTCCCGGACCGACGCCGTCATCGCGTCGTACTTGGCAGGGTCCCGCCGCTTTTGGAAGAACGCCTCGGTCAGCGCGGTGGCGTCGACGTCTCCCATGGTCCGGCGGTGGGAGAGGAGTCGGGAGTACTCGGTCTGGAAGCACGAGAGCACGGTGTCGCGCCGGCTCGCTACCACTGAGCGACCCTCCTCCAGGACCAGTTCGCCGCTCCCCTGGAGGTCCAGGAACCGCTCCGCGATCTCGCGGCGGAACTCGAAGCCGTTGCGGTCCGCGGCCAGGATCTTCTCGAGGGACGCCAGGTAATTCGTGTCCGGCCGATCGACCTTCTCCCCTGTCACGGGGTCGAGGAACGTAAACCGGGGGATCATGACGTGCGCGAACGCTCGGTTTTCGTGGGCCTTGGCGAGCAGGGCGTGTTGGAGGTACCGGCGCAGGTCGAGGGCGATCTCCTCGGGGTCGCGGTTGACCGTGGCCTCGGTGATCTCCCGGCGGATGATGCGGTTGTAGAGGGCCTGGGCCACCTTCGCGAGCCCCCGGAAGTCCCCGTAGTCCCCCTCGCCCTCCGCCAGCCGGCTGTCGCCGACCAGACGCATGGGGATGGATTTGCGGTCCTTCAGGCAGGCGGGGTCCATGGGGAGCCAATGCCCAAGGCTCGGGCTCCCGCTAAACACCTGCTTCAGGCGCGCGAAGAACGTTCCCACGTGCACCCGCAGCCCGCCGGAGTTGGCGAGCGTGTCGCGCATGATGTTCTGCAGCTGCCGGACCGACATGCCGTGCTTCCCCTCGTTGGGGTAGTGCTCGTTCCAGAGTTCTCGCATGAACTCATCGTCGATGAGCTTGAGCTGTGCGGCGGAGAACACGTCGGTCTGCTCGAGGCGGCGGCGCTTTGCCTGCCGGCCGATGAGACGGGAGAAGCCTTCCGAGTCATGGACGTCGATCCCGAGCTTGAGCATCTCGCTCCGAAACGGGTGCCAGTGGGGAAGCTTGCGAATCGTGCTCACCGGGTCTTCTGGTTGGGCGCAGTAGATGAAGAGCTTCTGCTCCGGGGTGATGGAGAGGAAGAGCCGGCGCTTGTCCTCGCTCCAGCCGGCAGGCAGCTGGGTCTTCCTCGGCGGTAAGAGGCGCGTGAGCACCGAGAAGTACGCCGCGATCTCCACCAGGTGGGGGTCCACGTCGAACAGCTCCCGCATGTTCGACATGTCGCGCCGTAGGATCTCCATCTCCGAGTTGGCGTCGAGGAGGTAGTTGACCGGAATCTCTTCGATCCGATCGAGGAGCTTCGACGAGGCGAGTTGCTGCTCCAGCGCTCCCATCTCCTCCAGGTTGGTCGTGAGCACGATCGTGGCGTCGATTGCCGTCTGGGTCGATTCGATCGACGTCTTCCCGCTGCCGAGGAGCATGAGCAGGGGTTTGTACTCGGTCTCCGCGAGACCTCCTCCATGCCCCGCCCCGAAGGCGTCGTGAATGTGCAGGAGCCCTCGATTGGCGGCCACGGTGGCGCCGGTGTGCTCGTAGAGCGCTGCCCCGGGCAGGTGCTCGTCGACCACCGCCCGCCGCTCCCGGCCCAGAGCCACTGGCTCGACCCCGACCCTCAGCTGGCTCATGTCGTCGATGTTGGCGATCCCCTTGGCCTGGGCGTTCGAGAAATCGATCTCCTCGACGCGCACGTACTCCTGGATGATCTCGAACAGCGACTTACCGGAGTTTCGGGGGTTGAGCAGAAGCCCCTCGAGCACGTCGAGCGTCCGCTTGTCCAGGGTAGCGTTTTGATAGTAGGTGGGGAACACGATCTTGTCGCCCCGATCGCGGTGGCGGTTGATGTGTTCGAAGAGTTGCTGACGCGGGTAGGTGATCTCGTTGTCCTGCTGCAGGCTCGTCGGGAACAGCAGGATGGGGTTGTGCATGAACGAGGGCCGAAATTCAACGGGCTGTCCGTCGCTTGTGGAGAATACGAAGTAGAACGAATAGAGTCGTACGCCCTTCTGCTTCGTGTATTGCTCCAGCGCGGAGCTGATCAGATCGACGATGTTGGTCTTGCCAGACGCGGGAGGGCCCACCAGGACGATGCCGCGGTTCGGGCCCGACTCCTTGCCCACGGACTCGATCACATCGACGATCTGCTTGATGCAGAACTCCTGCCCGAACACCGCGTTGATGCCCCGCGCAAAGGGATCCTTGAAGATGCTGTAGTTGACCGTGGGCTCGCCGCTGCGGACCACGATCTCGAAGCCGAAGTGCTGGATCGCCTCGGAGATGAGGGCTGAGCTCGTGCGCAGGCACTCCAGCGGGGTCTGCAGGAACACGTCCACGAACTCGGAGAACGTCATGCTCTGGTGGCGTTGGTGCCCGAGAAGGGTCCGATAGTCGAGATGGGTCATAAGTTACTCCGACCGGAAGGGGCGCTCACCCTTGCTCATCCGATCGAGGATCTCCTCGAACGCCCACGGTGTGACCGAGTCTTCGCGATACCGGCCCGCGGCCCACGCGTGCAGGGATCCCTTGGTCAGCAGGGCGACCGGCGCCTTCCAGATGGCGTTGAGGTTGCGCAGCGTCGGCTTGATCCAGTCCGGCCGAAGCGCCCGGCCGTCGTCGCGGTGGTACAGGAGGAGGCCCCCATCGCGGAAATCCGTGTCGATGACGTAGATCCGAGGGCGGTAGAAATGCGTGTAGAAGCGCAGCATCTCCTCCCGGATCGGCTCCGGGTCGAGCCACACCCACCGTTCATCGGCGCGAACGACGTCGGCGGGCTTCACGCCGAGGCGCTCGGCGGTTCCCCGGTCGATCCGGTTCAGCTGGAGTTCGTCGATGAGAGAGGTCGAGAGGAACCGCCGCAGGAACTCATAGTCGGTCAGCGTGCGCACGAGGTGTCCCAGGGCCTCGACGGGATCGATGCCGGTCTCCACCTTCCAGTGCTCCTTCACTTCCCGGTCCGTCTCCGTGGTGTAGGCCAGACTGACTTTCCCGTCTCGATACAGCTCTTCGATGTGGCGCCAGAGGTGGTAGCCCAGGTGATAGGGGTTGCGCGCAAAGTACGGGCGCGGGTAGCACACGCCGGAGAAAACGCGGCAGTACTCGATGATGCCTTTGACGGCGCGCTCCCGGAAGAGCTCGGTCATCAGCTTCTTCTCCCAGTACATGGCCCACCCCTCGTTCATGATCTGGGTGCGCCGCACGAAGTCCTGGGGCGCGCGGGCCACGTACTGGTAGTCGAGGATCGCCCGCTCGGCGACGCTCGCCGGGGCGTGGTAGCGCAGGAAGCCGAACACATCCTGGCAGGGGGCCCGGAGGAGGAAGCCCCGGCGGCTGAGGGTCTCCCGCCGCCGCCGCTGCGTGAGCTCCCGCTGGAAGACTCCGCCCGAGCTGCCGGCGTGCAGGAGCGTATCGAGGGTCTCGAACACGGGCTGCACCGTGGGCCGAGAAGGTTCTTCTTCCAGCGAGTACTCGTGGCCCATCGCCGTCTCGGTGAGCACCGAGCCGTCGAGGTTGAACTGGGAGTTGGGTGCGATGAGGCTCGCCGCGGACTCGCAGGCATTCCAGTAGGCGGTGTAGTCCTTCTCCCCCATCTGCTGCCGCGCGAGGTCCACCTTGCGCACGAGGTGCAGGACGAACTCGGTGCGTTCGGGGTTCGAATCCCGCAGCACGTTGAGCTCCGAGAACTCGCAGTGCCCGACCACGTGGGCCATCACCGAGGCCTGCGTGACCGGTGGGTTGCTGCTGTTCAGATACGCGTAGGAGGGATTTCCGGTCTGGACGACCTCGTAGTAGAGCGTGGTCTCCTGCCCCGTTTCGATCCGGTGGCGGCGGTTGACCATGCGCTTGCCCTCCCAGATGTTGGTCGGGCTCCGGGGATAGACGTTCTTTTCGAGCAGCGACGCGAACTCCAGTCCCTCGAGAATGAAGAAGCGGATCTCAGGCAGCGTCCGGCCGAACGCTCGGGCGTGGTGCAGCACCCGGTCGAGAAGGGCGGCGAGCGCGGGATCGCTCTGGACGCTACGCACGGCGCTCTCCGAACAGGGTCTTGATGACCTCCACGGTCGCGCGCTTGTCGCGCATCTCCGCCAGGCGGATCACCTTGTCCGAAGTCCACACCTTCTCCACTTCCCGGTTGAGGTAGCTGAACCGGCTCGGCTTCACCTCGACCAGGCCCACGCAGTTGAACATGGGCCGCAGCGTCTGCCGAAGGATGGTGACGATCTCCTCGGCGTCCCCCTCGAAGATCTCCCCGTCGCCGAAGTAGAACCCATAGAAGTTCGTGGAGGGCACGTCGTACTCGTTGAACGCCACCTGACTGACCAGATCGAACACCGGTGAGGCGCGGGTGCCGCCCGCGGTGCTGACGCGGTAGAAGTCGTCGGCCGATACTTCGTAGGCGTCGACGTCGTGGACGAAGAAGCGGTGATCGACGTTGCCGACCCCGTAGTTGAAGTCGAGCCAGTGGTGGATGAAGCTCACGAGGCGCTTTTCGAGGTCGAGCCGCTCGCCATACGTGGAATAGGAGATGTCGCCCATGTAGAAGACGACGGCCTTGAAGCGCGGCCGTTCCTCGCGCTGCGGTACTTTGTAGCGTCGGTCACGCCGCCGGACCTGGACCTCGAGACGGTCTTCGGCCGGGTCGTAGAGGCCGAGCCCGATGCTGGAGCGCAGGGCGCGCTTGAAGGTGCGCCGCTTGTCGAGGACGATCCCTACCGGGCCGAAGGTCTTGAAGGCGTACGAGACCTCCTTGATCTTCCCCTTTCCCTCCTTCGTCAGGTCGGGCAGGCCGAGCTTCGCCGCCACCAGCTCCATGAACCGCTCGAAGGGAACGCTGAAGCGCAGTCGCTCCTTCTCGGTCCCGGGCCCCTGACCCTTGCCGCCCCCGCCCTCTCCGCTGTCGTCGTAGACGAAAGTCGGCGGCACGATGTCGTCCATTTCGATGACGATGTCGCTCCCCCGGTCTCCCAGGCGGTCCAGGTCGCCGTCGCTCAGGATCGTCTCGACGAGGTCCTTGAGCTCCTCCTCGACGAAATCGTTGAAGAAACCTTCCGAGTCGTTGGAGGAGATCTCGTCGTAGGTCATGGTCATGTCCTGACTACGTCAGGATGCTCGTGGCGTTCGCCGTGACCGTGAGCGCCTGGAACGCGCACTTCCCGCAGTAGCCGAGGTTCTCCATGAGGTACCGAACGGTTTCGTTGAGTTGCTCCTGCTCCTTCGAGTGGACGCCGGCCGCGCTCGAGCCGCTCTTGATCCAGCCGAGCAGTTTGATGTTCTCCCGGGCCTTGAACTCGTTCTCGAAGACGTAGCGCTTGATGGCGTTCTGGTAGGAAGGCTCGTCTTCGAGCAGGACCTCGTAGCCGACGCTGGCGATCGCGTCGGAGAGCTCCTTTCGGAACACGTCCTTCTCGGGGATCCCCAGGTACTGCTCGATGGCCTGCATGAACTTCTCGTCCGGCTGGACGTCGGCCTGGGTCACCTCGTGCTTGACCGTGGTGGAGTGGGCGTAGGCGCGCACGTGGTCGGTGTAGCGCTTCCACGTTGTCTCGACGACGGACTCGTCCCGGAGCACGGCGCTGTAGACGTCGCTCGCCACCTGGTTGAAGATCCACCCCTTGGCCAGCGGCAGCACCTTCTGCACGTAGTGAGACTGCCGCGTCTTGTCCGTGGCGAAGGCTTCCTTCAGCGCATTCTCCATCCGCAGGTAGAGGTCCAGGGGCGTTACGCACGGGTTTCGCAGCGCGACCGACGTGATCATCGCCGGCTCCCCCTCCTCGTCATGAAGGCGCTTGATGTTCGCCGCGTACTCGTTGATCTGGAAGTGTTCGGTCTTCTCGAAGACGTTCTGGATGAACCGGGGATCGAGGCCGAAGGTCCCCTCCGAGGGCTTGATGAACTCGAACTCCTCGAGGATCGTGCGCGCCAGATTGCTGTCCACGCCGCTGTCCGCGCGCCCGGCGTAGATCAGGGCTTTCTGGAGCAGCGTCAGGTTCGGATTCTGTTTCGACTCGTAGAGGCGTGTCATCACCGAGGCCAGGCTCAGGAACTGGAGGCTATGGGGCGCCACGTGGGCGAGGTGTTTCTTCTCGGGGGCCCAGCGCCTTCGGTCGTTCGCGTACGTGTACGCGTAGATCTTCTCCTCGTCCTGAAAGGTGACCGAGAGGGGCATCTCGATGAAGGTCGTCCGGGACCGCAGCGCCTCGAAGCTCTCGTTGGCCATGAACATGTTGAACTCGTGGAAGTTCGTGTGGCCGATGATGACCCCGTTGAACGGCACGGGCGGCTGCCCCTCGGGCTTGAAGAAGCGGTCCTGGGTGGCGAAGAGCATCTCGTAGAGGAACCGGTCGGAGAGCTTCAGGATCTCGTGGATCTCGACCAGGCCGTTCGCACCGGCACAGAGCTCGCCCTTGTAGTCGTGCACCAGGGGGTGGGACTCGCTGCCGAAACGCGGCAAGAGGCTGTAGTCGATGTTGCCCACGAGCGACCCGGCCTCCTGGCTCTTCTCGTCGCGTGGGGTGTAGGAGCCGATCCCCGTCTTGGTGCGGGCGTCGTAGATCATGCGTTTCACCCTCAGGTACGGCAGCAGACCTCCGGTGGTCAGCCGCTTCGCCCGTCGGAACTCCCGGAGCACATGGTCCGCGTACGGCGACACCAGGCCGTCGATCTCGATCCGGAACTCGCCGTCGTAGTGGGGGTGCAACCGGAAGAACTCGTCCATGTTGCCGGCGGCGTGGACCCATTCGTTGAGCTTCGCGGTGAACGAGGGCCGAAGGCTCGGCGGGATGACCTGGAAGGGCTTCTCGAAGAGGGGACTCTGGAGGTAGTAGACGCCTTCCTCCGCGAACAGGGCCTTCTCCTTGAGCCGTTCGTCGACCGTCGGCAGAAGCAGGGTGTAGGTTTTTCCGGCTTCCGAACGCGAGTACGCGTTGAGCGCGAGCTTCACGGCGTCCATGGACCGCGACTTGGCGGCGCCCGGTGGGCCGAGCAGGATCCACAGCCGCTTCGACGCCTCCAACCCCCGGCTCGCGTTGGAGATCTTCTCGACGAGGTTCTCCTTGGCCTTCTGCTGACCGAAGACCACGTACGGGCCGACCAGCCCCTCGTTCTCAAAGAACGCGTAGCGGTGCTTGATGGGCTTACCGGGGATCACGCTGTACTCCACGCCGCTCGACAGCATCATGTCGTGGAGGAGTTGGAAGGTGTTGCGGGCGACCCAGGGCTCCTGCCGGACCAACTCCAGGTACTCCGTGAATGTGAGGATCTCCTCCTCCGGGCTCTGCTCGGACGCGCGGTCGAGGAGGCTCGTCAGCTCGCTCAGCATCGTCTCCCTCCAGGCTGGCTGGGTCTTCCGCGGGCCCTGTGCGCCTTCCGGGCTGCGGGGGTCGTCTCCGTAAAGCTACTCCACCGCCGCGGCTCTGCCAACCCCGGGTGCGCGGCCGCCGAGCCACGGTGAAGGAGAGGCCCTTCCTTAAAGGATTTGCGTCATTGGACCGAAAAAGTGTTCTATGCTGCTGAACGCGCCTCCGCAAACGATCGCCGCCGCGGCCGACTGCCCGTTCCTGCCCCACTGCCGCCTGCTCGCCTCGGAGCTCACCCGACGGCCGCTGATCGCCCGCGTCTACCGGGACACCTTCTGTCTCGAGGGGGGGCTCTCTTGCGGTCGACGGATGGTGGCCGAACAGCTCGGCCCGGAGTGCGTGCCCCCAGGGCTCTTTCCCGGCCATCTGGGCACGGCGAAGCGTTTCCTCGCCGGCGCGTGACGCCTCGCGTGTCCTCGGGTCTCCCGCCCGCAGTCCGAGCCCACCGACGGTCCCGGCGGCATCCGGGGGGTCGCCGTCGTTCTTGACCGAAGGGCCGGGGAGGGTACAGTCGCGGCAAGAAACGCACGACGCTGGAGGAGAGCGATGCCGGAAGCGACACGTGAGGATCTGGACGGGCTGGGCATCGGGACCAAGGTTCGAGAGCTTCGCCAGAAGCGCCGCTACACGCTCCAGGACCTCTCGGCCCGCACCGGGGTCTCCAAGGAGATCCTGGCTCAGCTGGAAGGCGGGGAGGTGATGCCGCCGGTGGCGACGCTGCTCAGGGTCGCCCGGGGGCTCGACGTGAACGTCGCGTACTTCCTGCATCCCGGCACGGAGGAGGTGGAGCGGAAGGCAGCGGTGACCCGGGTGGCCGAGCGCCGCCAGATCGCCCGGCGGAGCCACCACGATCCGGGCCAGATCGGGTACACCTACGAGTCGGTCGAGCTGCACAAGACCCGAAAGCACATGGAGCCGTTCCTCGTGACGTTCCAACCGGTCGAGAAGCGGGACATGGTCTTCTACTCCCACGAAGGGGAGGAGTGCGTGTTCCTGCTCGAAGGAGAGCTCGAGTTCCGCACGGCCGAGGAGGTGACGCGGCTGCGCGAGGGCGACTGCCTCTACTTCGAGTCGGACATGGCGCACGCCTTTCGGAGTCTCGGCGACGCGCCCGCCAAAGCGCTGATCGTCGTGTACGCGGCGGAGAAGGGGTAGTGGTCGAGATCCGATTCCACGGCCGCGGGGGCCAGGGTGCCGTGGTGGCGTCGACGATCCTGGCCTGCGCGCTCTTTCGAGAGGGCAAGCACGCCCAGGCCTTCCCGGCCTTCGGGGTGGAGCGGCGAGGGGCCCCTGTGGAGGCGTACGTGCGGGTCGACGACCGGAAGGTGCTCCTGCGCACGAACGTCTACACCCCCGATCACGTCGTGGTGCTCGATCCCACCCTCGTCCAGGTCGTCGATGTCTCGCGGGGGCTCAAACCGGGCGGCGTACTGCTCGTCAACGCGGACAAGACTCCGGCCGCGCTGCAGTCCGCGGGGTCGTTCGCGGTGTGCACCGTGGACGCGAGCCGGCTCGCGCTGCGCCATCGCCTCGGGTCCCGTACCCACCCCATCGTGAACACCGCCATCCTGGGCGCACTCGCCCGCGCGACCGGCCTGGTTTCGCTGGAGGCGGTGTGCGAGGCCATCCACCAGGAAGTCCCGTCCTACCACGAAGCCAACGCCGCCGCGGCGAGAGAGGCCTGGGAGGCCGTCGTCTTCCCCGCCGCGGCCGACGGAGGCGCGCCGTGAGCCGCGTCGCCTTCCGCGGAGCAGCGGATCTCCCCCTGACCCCCAGGTCGCAGGGCTCCATGCTCTGGAACCACACCGGATCGTGGCGCTACTTGCGACCCCGGTATCAGGACAAGGTCGCCCCATGCAGCGAGGCGTGTCCCGCCGGCGAGGACATCGCGCTCATCGAGCTCCTGGCCGGGCAGGGTGCGTTCGAGCAGGCCTGGCTGCGCATCCGCGAGGAGAATCCGCTGCCCGGAGTCTGCGGCCGCGTGTGCTACCACCCCTGCGAGGCGGCGTGCAACCGGCGCGAGTACGACGACGCGGTGTCGGTGAGCTCCCTGGAGCGCTACCTCGCCGACCACGCCTGGACGCAGGGGCTCGCGCCCGATCGACCCGGGCCCGAGGCTGAGCCCGGTGGCTGCCGGGTCGCGGTGGTGGGCGCCGGGCCCGCCGGGCTGACCGCGGCGTACCATCTTCGGCGGCGGGGATGCAGCGTCGCGCTCTTCGACGCCCGCGAAGAGCCGGGCGGAATGCTGCGCTACGGCATTCCGGAGTATCGCCTTCCGGCGGACCTCCTGGCCTGGGAAGCCGGGCTGATCCTGGGCGACGGGGTGACCTTCCACCCGGGCCGCCGGCTCGGGGAGGACCTGGCTTGGGACGAGCTCGGGGGCTTCGAGGCGGTGTTCGTGGCCGTGGGCGCGTGGACGCCGACGCGCCTCGAGGTGCCGGGTGCGGAGCTCTGCCTCGAGGGTCTCGAGATCCTGGAGGCGGTGCGTCGAGGCCGCAGCCCCGAGGTGGGCGGACCCGTGGCCGTGATCGGAGGAGGAAACACGGCGCTCGACGTTGCGCGCACGCTCCTTCGCCTCGGTGCGGAGCCGGAGGTCTTCTACCGGCGACGCGCCGAGGACATGCCGGCCTTGGCCGACGAGGTCCGGGAGGCCCGGGAGGAGGGGATCACGGTGCGGACCCTCCTGACCCCCGAGCGAGTGGAGTCCGCGCCGAAGGGGGGCCTGCGCCTCACGCTGTCGCCCCAGACGGTCTTGGACGTGGCCGAGGGAGGGAGGGCACGGGTGGTGCCGTCCGGTGCGGCACCGGTGGTACGCGACGTGACCGCGGTGGTCTCGGCCATCGGGGTCCGGCCATCGAAGGGCCTGCCGGCGGAGCTCTCGGACCCGGCCCGGACCGAGGCTGTGGGGCTCCACCTCCGCCGGGTCCGGCCCGACGCGGGCTGGGCGGCACGGCCGCCGGTGTTCCTGGGCGGCGACCTGGTCAACGAGCGAAGGGCGGTCGTGACGGCCATCGCCTCGGGCAAGGAGGCGGCGGTCGCGATCGGTGCGGCCCTCGCTGCGGCCGACGCCGGCGCCCTCTGGCCGCGGGCGCGTGTCGGGGGCCGGGGGGCGATCTCGCTCAACCGCCTCGCCGGCGGCGACCGCAGCGGCCGCGAGGATCACGTGGTCGGTTTCGGGGAGCTCAACACGATCTACTTCGCCTACCAGGAGCGCCGCGAGCGCCCGAGGATCACCCGCGACGAGCGGAGAACGGGCTTCGACGAGGTGGGGATGCGGATCTCGGGCTCCATGGCGCTTCGCGAGGCGGAGCGGTGCTTCCACTGCGGCCTGTGCGACCAGTGCGACAACTGCTACCTCTTCTGCCCCGACGTGGCCGTGCGGCGCGACCTCCGGCAGGGGAGCCGGCAGATCGACTACGACTACTGCAAGGGGTGCGGCGTGTGCGTGGTCGAGTGCCCGCGAAACGCGATGCTGCTGGAGGAGGAGCCGCGATGAGGCGGGTGCTCGAAGGAAGCCACGCGGTGAGCCACGCCGTGGAGCTCGCGCGGGTGGAGGTCGTGAGCGCCTACCCGATCACCCCACAGACCCACATCGTGGAGCGACTGGCGGAGCTCGTGGCCGACGGTGTCCTCGATGCCCGGTTTCTCCGGGTCGAGAGCGAGCACTCGGCGCTCGCGGCGGTCATCGGGTCGGCCTCGGCGGGGGTGCGCTCCTTCACCGCAAGCTCCAGTCAGGGGCTCGCGCTCATGCACGAGCTCCTCCACTGGACGGCGGGGGCCCGCCTGCCGATCGTGATGGCGGTGGTCAATCGAGCCCTGGCACCAGGGTGGAACATCTGGGCGGATCAGACCGACAGCCTCTCCCAGCGCGACACGGGGTGGATCCAGCTCTACTGTGAAGACGTGCAGGAGGTGCTCGACACGATCCTCGTCGCCTACAAGCTCGCCGAGCAGGTCAGCCTTCCGGCCATGGTCGCCCTGGACGCGTTCTTCCTCTCCGACACCTACGAGCCGGTGGACCTGCCCGACCCGGCCGAGGTGGATCGCTTCCTGCCGCCTTGGCGGCCGGCCGAGGTGCTCGACCCGGCGGAGCCGCGGGCCTACAACCAGCTTGCCTCGCCGGAGTTCTACCTGGAGTTCCGGTACCGGTTACAGCAGGCCATGGACGAGGCGCTTGGGGCGTACCGTGAGATCGACGCCGAGTACGGCCGGCGCTTCGGCCGGTCCTACGGTGCGTGCGAGGTCGTGCCGGCCGAGGCGGGGGTCACCGCGCCCCTCGCCCTGGTGACCACAGGGTCGGTCACGGGCACCGCCCGGGCCACGCTGCCCGAGCTCGCCGCCCAGGGACACGCCGTAGACCTCGTCAAACTCAAGCTCTTCCGGCCCTTCCCCCGCGACGACGTGCGCCGGATCCTCGGACCCTACGATCGCGTCGCCGTGCTCGACCGGAACCTTTCGCCCGGCGTGGGCGGCATCTTCGCCCAGGAGATCCGGGCGGCCCTGGCCGGGCTCGACCCGATGCCGACCATCTTTCCCTTCGTGGCGGGGCTCGGCGGGCGCGACGTCACGCCGGCATCGATCGGCTCGGTCGTGGAGCGGGCCCTGGGACCGCCGCCAGAGGGCATCCTCTGGGTGGATCTGAAGCCGTAGCGGAGGAATCGGCCATGCCCATCGAGCTTCCCGACTTCGAGGGGATGACCCCGGGCCACCTCGCCTGCGCGGGGTGCGGAGCGGCGGTTGCCATGCGCTTCGTCCTGAAGGGCCTCGGCGACCGGGCCATCTTGGTCCTGCCCGCGTGTTGCTGGACCATCATCGGAGGGCCGTTTCCCTACTCGGCCCTCCGGGTGCCGGTGCTCCACACGGCCTTCGAGACCGGCGGCGCCGCGGCGAGCGGGGTCCGGGCCGCCCTCGACCGCCGGGGCGACACCGAGACCCAGGTCGTCACCTGGGCCGGCGACGGCGGCACCTTCGACATCGGGCTCCAGGCCCTGTCGGGCGCGGCCGAGCGCGACGAGAACATCCTCTACGTCTGCTACGACAACGAGGCGTACATGAACACCGGCGTCCAGGGCTCGTCGGCCACCCCCTACGGCGCCTGGACGACGACCACGCCGACCGGCAGCCCGAAGCGGGTGCGCAAGAAGGACATCGTCGGCATCCTGGCGGCCCACCGGATTCCCTACGCCGCCACCGCCTCCATCGCCTACCCGGAGGACCTGGTGCGGAAGGTCCAGCGGGCCGCCTCGGTGAAGGGCACGAAGTTCCTCCACGTCTACGCGACGTGCCCCACGGGGTGGAAGGTGCCGAGCGAGGTGAGCATTCGGCTCGCCCGGCTGGCGGTGCAGACCCGGACCTTTCCTCTCTACGAGGTCGAGAGGGGCGAGCGCTACACCATTAACGTCGAGCCCGTCGGATACCTCGTGGATGAGTACCTCAAGGCCCAGGGCCGCTTCTCCCACCTGGTCCGCGAAGACCTCGACGTCCTGCAGCGGGACGTGGACCATTGCTGGGAGCGCCTGAAGGCGCTGGCCCGACTTTCCTGAGCCCGGTCCTTCGGGGCGCCCCGGGAGCCCCTCGGGCCCCGGCTTCTCTCTCGCCGCTCCCACGCTCTACGTCCCGTCAACGTCCGTCGGCGAAGGGGGCTCACCGGGTCTGCGCGTGAATCCGGACAGCCGTACCGCGCCTCCTCACCGCCTCAACCTTCGACATCTCCCGAAAAGACAGCGTCAACGTGACGTTCCGATCGTTCGGCATCGTCCGAAGGAGCGACAGGCGCGGCGAGCCCCCTGCTACGCAGGAAGATCGCAGCCCCGCCACGTCCCCACGGTCCGCTTGACGCTGACCGTGCCCGGAGGCCAAACTGCAAATCTGGTTTGGGGCCTGTTGTCTGCTCGGGCCGACGGCGGCTCGGATAGGCGGGCGCTGTGAACGCCGCGCGAACACTGGACAGGGGCGGACCGGCCGGATCGGCAACCAAATCGAGGTTGAAGACAAACACGGCGTGATCGGCCAAAGAGGTACGTCATTACTGAATGGAGGGGGGCCCGATTGCCGTTAGGGCACTTCGGTTGCTTTTCGCGGACACCCGACGGCGCGGCTCCAACTGGTCGCGTCCGCAACCCCAAGAAGAGGAGAGAGCCGATGCACAGGTGGAGATGGCGGTACCCCGGGATCCTGGCGATCCTCACGTTGCTGGCGCCGGCGCCGGCGGCGCTCGCGGCCAAGGCCGAGCCGATCAAGCTCGGGGCGCCACTCGCGACCGCGTTCCTGTATGGTTGGGACGCGGAGCGCGGCATCCGCCTGGCCGTGGAGGAGATCAACGCCGCGGGCGGCGTGAAGGTGGGCAAGGAGAAACGGCCGATGACGGTGGACGTCATCGACACACGGGACCTGGAGCCCGGCGTTCCGGTCGACGACGCCATCAAGGCTGTCGAGAAACTGATCCTTCAGAAGAAGGTCGACTTCCTCGTGGGTGGCCCGGTCCGCTCCGAGGCGGCCCTGGCCGTGATGGATCTCCTCTCCCAGTACAAGAAGGTCTCCATCATCACGACCGGCGTGCTCTCCCCGGCCTACTCCAAGACCATCGCCGACAACTACGACAAGTACAAGTACTGCTTCCGCGACAGCAGCCACAGCGGCGTGCTGATCAAGGACATGGTGACGCTCTTCGACAAGATCAAGGCCGAGCACGGGCTCCAGAAGATCTTCGTCATGGTCCAGGACGTCGCCCACGCTCGGAAGGCGGGCGAGCTCGTGGAGAAGGCGCTGAAGGAGAAGGGCTACCAGGTGGTGGGCAACGAGATCTACCCGACGGGGACGACCGACTTCGCCACCGGCCTGCTGAAGGCGAAGAACGCGGACGCCGACGTCCTCTTCGTCTGGATGGACATGCCGGAGACGGCGATCCTCCTCAAGCAGTGGAAGGACTTCCGCCTCAAGATCCTGCCCGTCGGCTTCATGGGCGCGGCGGAGCAGCCGGGTTTCTGGAACGTGTCCAAGGGCGCGGCCCAGTACGTCCTGGTCAACGTGGTGAACGGCGGCAACGCCCCGGCCAAGATCACCCCCTGGACCGAGAAGTTCGCCAAGGCCTATGAGAAGCGTTGGAAGCTCGAGCCCGAAGGGTACGGCACGAGCTCGAGCTACATGGCGGTGTACCTCCTGAAGGACGCGATCGAGCGGGCCGGCACCCTCGACTCGGATGCCGTGGTCCAGGCCCTGGAGACCGTGGACCTCATGGGCGTGTACGGCCGGATGCGCTTCGACCCCAAGAACCACCAGGTCATCGCCGCCACCGACCCCAAGGAGGGCGCGATCGGGTGCGTCTTCCAGTGGCAGGACGGCAAGCGGGTCGTCGTCTGGCCGGACGCAGGTGCGACCGGCACGATCAAGCTGCCCGACTGGTGGATGAAGTAAGCTGAGAGCTGGAAGGCTGGAAAGTTGGGAGGCTGGAGCTTCCTAGCTTCCCAGCTTTCTAGCTTCCCAGCTTTCTGGCTTCCCAGCTTCCCAGCCGTCCCGCTTCGCCGGAGGCGACCCATGGAAATCCTGATCTACGGCGTCATCCAGAGCGTCTCGCTCCTCTTGATGGCCTTCGGCTTCTCGCTGGTCTACGGGGTGAGCCGGCTGCCGAACTTCGCCCACGGGGCCCTCTACGTCTTTTCGGGCTTCGTCGCCTGGGTGGTCATCCACCAGCTGCGGCTTCCCTTCGTCGCGGCCCTGCTTCTGGCACCCCTGGCATCGGCCCTCTTCGGGGTGCTGATCTACCAGGCGGTCTTGAAGCGCGTAAGGGGCATGGAGATGTCGGAGGTGATCGCCACCTACGCCATCGGCCTGGCGATCCTCGAAGGCTTGCGGTGGGCGGGGTTTCGCGGCACGAGCTACAGCCTCCCGGTCTTCCTGGAGGGGGTCGCGTTCTTTGGCGAGGTGCCGGTGGACTACCAGCGGCTCGCGGTCATCGCTGTGGGGATCGCGGTGATGGCGTTGTTGTGGGCGTTCACGCGGTACACCCGCTTGGGCCTCGCCCTGCGGGGCATCGCCCAGGACGAGCAGGCGGCCATGATGCTGGGGATCGACTCGGACCTGACCGCCACGATCGCCATGGCGCTGGGCTCGGCCCTGGCGGGGGTCGCGGCAATCACGCTCCTGCCGCTCGGCAACATCGTGGTGGAGGAGGGCTACAAGGTCCTCATCTACGCCATCGCGGTCTGCGTGGTGGGGGGCCTCGGCAGCTGGGGCGGCACGGTGCTGGCCGCCTTCGTGCTCGGCTTTGCCCAGTACCTGACGGTGGCATACGGCAAGACCCACTACCAGATGGTGATGATGCTCCTCGCCGTGATCGTCACGCTCGTGTGCAAGCCCTCGGGCTTCTTCGGGCGCCAGAAGCAGCTCGAAGAGAGGGTGTGAGATGAGCGAAACCCGCCGCCGAGAGCGGATCGACCGCGGCATCAAGGTCCGAAGCGAGACGATCTACGCGCTCTCGTCCTGGCAAGAGATCGGGTACCTCGTGGCGCCTCGGGCACTCCTGATCCTCGGCCTGCTGGGCATGCCGCTCTTCCTGCACGGCACACCCTACTGGGGACGGGTCTTTCTGTCGGTGTGCATCTTCGCGCTCCTGGCCGTATCCTTCGACTTCCTGGCCAACGTGGTCGGCCTCGTGTGCCTTGGCGGGGCCTTCTTTTACGGGGTAGGCGGCTACGCGGCGGCACTGCTCAACACGAAGCTCGGTCTGCCCCCGCTCCTGTCGATCCCCGGGGGAACGGTGCTCGGCGCTGCCTTCTGCACGCTGCTCATCTATCCGTGCCTGCCGCTTCGGGGCATCTACTTCGCCATCGTCACCCTCATGTACCCGCTCCTGATGACGCGCGTGATCGAGGCGGCCGACCTCTTCGGCGGCACCGAGGGCTTCCGGGGCATCGACGGCTTTTCCGGCCCCTGGGTCGAGCAGTACGGGCTGGTGGGCCTTTTGCTCCTGGGGGTCTTCGGCCTGCGGCGCTTCCTGGCCGAAGACGCGGGGCTGGTGATCCGGGCCGTCAAGGACAACGACCAAGCGGTGCGGGCCTCGGGGATCAGCGTGGCCTGGACGAAGACGAAAGCCGTCTTCGTCGCCTCCCTCTTCGGCTGCTTCGCCGGAGCCTACTACGTCCACATGTACCGAAACGTCGGGATCTCGGCCTTTGCCCTCGACCTCTCGATCATGCCCATCGCCGCCACCGTGATCGGCGGCGGCGGAACGCTGGTCGGGGCGATCGTGGGCAGCCTGCTTCTCGTGCCGCTCTCCGAGTTCCTGCGCGACTTCGGCACGCTGCGCATCGTGGTCTACTCCCTGGTCCTCACGGGGTTCATCGTGTTCAAGAGCGAGGGGCTCATGAACTACGCCACGCGCAAGTATCAGCAGTTCGAACGGTGGGTGGAGCTGTGAGCGCGCCGATCCTGGAGGTCGAGAACCTCTCGAAGCACTACGGGGGAGTGAAGGCGGTCGAAGGCGTCTCGTTTGCGATCCGGGCTGGCGACGTGTTCGGCATCATCGGGCCCAACGGCTCGGGCAAGACGACGCTCATCAACTGCATCACCGGGTTCGCCAAGCCTACCGCGGGGAAGGTCCGGTTCAAGGGCAAGGACATCACTGGCATGGAGCCCCACCGCGTGGCGGCCCTGGGCGTCACCCGGACCTTCCAGATCATGCGACCCTACTTCAGCCTGCCCGCCTACAAGAACCTCGTCATCCCGCTCTCCTCGCCTCGGGCCAAGAAGACGGGAGGCTGGCGCGGCGGGGGCCGGCACGGCGACCGGGACACGGTCGCCGTGGACATCCTGGAGGAACTCGGGTTCGAGCGCGACTCCCGGGTACCGTACCAGGTCGCCGGCACCCTGCCTACCGGGTACCTGAAGCGACTGGAGCTCGGGCGCTGTCTCGCGCTTCGCCCCGAGGTGATCATCTGCGACGAGGTGTTCTCGGGGTTGTCGGCGAGCGAGATCGCGAGCCTCGTGCCGCTCCTCGAGAAGCTCCACAAGGAGGGCATCACGCTGATCATGATCGAGCACCGCCTGCGCGAGCTCTTCCGCGTAGCCACTCGCGTCATGGCGCTCTCCAGCGGCGAAAAGATCGTCGAGGGGCAGGCGGAGACCGTGATGGAGCACCCCCGCGTGAAGGAGGCCTACCTGGGCGCCGAGGAGGGGCTTACATGATCGAGGGCAAGGGCCTGATGGTCTTCTACGAGAACATGCTCGCCCTGAACAACGTGACCGTACGATGCGCTGAGCGCCAGGTCGTGGGCATCTTCGGGGCGAACAGCGCCGGCAAGTCCACGCTCATGTCCGCCTTGTCCGGGATCCTTCTGGACGTTCAGCACAAGGAGAAGATGCGAGGCGGCGAGAGGATCTCCCTCTACGGCGAGATCCTCTACCGCGGCGAGCCCGTCCAGGACCGCAAGGCCCACGAGCGGGCCCGCAAGGGAATCGTCCTGTGCCCGGAGCGCCGCCGGCTCTTCCCCGAGTCGAGCGTGCTCGAGAACTTGAAGATCGGCGCCTACCTGGCCACCAAGGCGCAGGCCAGGGACACGCTCGACTACGTGCTCGCCCTCTTCGAGGGGCTGAAGAAGCACCTCAAGCGGCCGGCGGGGTTCCTCTCCGGCGGCGAGCAGCAGATGGTGGCGATCGGTCGGGCCCTCATGGCCCAGCCGAAGCTCCTGCTCCTGGACGAGCCGCTCCTGGGCCTCTCCCCGGCGATCCAGCAGCAGCTCGTGCGGGCGATTCCCGTGATCCGCACCGAGCGAAACGTCTCGGTGATCGTCACGGAGCAGTACGCCCGGCCCGTCATGCCGTACGTGGACTACGCCTACATCGTGGAGAACGGCTCCACGGTGATGGAGGGGGCGCGCGACGAGCTCCTCGGGAACCCGGACGTGAAGGCGGCGTACTTCGGGTATTGAGGAACCGGCCACCATTGACAACGGACAGCGCCCATGGATGAACGCTACACCCTCGACGGCCTGACGATCGACCCGAAGCGCCAGGAGTACACGTTCACCGGTTTCTACAAGGCGGCGGACCAGTACCCGGACCGCACGGCGCTCGTCTTTCTGGGCACGCGCTTCACCTACCGCCGGCTCCGGGAGCTCGTGGACCGGTTCGCGACCGCGCTGCACCGGCTGGGGGTGGGGCACCAGGATCGGGTCATGCTCTACCTCACCAACTCGCCCCAGTGGGTGATCGCGAACTTCGCGGTCCAGAAGCTCGGCGGCGTGGTGGTCCCCGTCTCGCCGATTTACACGGCCCACGAGCTCGAATACATGGTCCAGGACGCCGGGGTCGAGACGATCATCGGTCAGGACACGAACTTCGGTTACGTGCACGAGGTGGCGGAGCGCACGGGGTTGAAGCGCATCATTCTGACGAACCTGACCGAGCTCCTGCCCCGGTGGAAGGTGACCCTGGGGCACCTCCTGGACAAGATCCCCAAGGGGAAGATAGCGGAGGGGGAGGGGATCTACTCCTTCGGGAAGCTCCTGGCCGGCGCCCCCGCCGACCCGCCCGCCGTGGAGATCGACGCCTGGCGAGACCTCTCCCACATCATGTACACCGGCGGCACGACGGGCTTCCCAAAGGGCGTGGCGAGCAACCACATGACCGAGGTGTCCTACATTCGCGACCTCACCGACGACATCCTCGCCGGCCACGTCCGGCCGGGCCAAGACGTGGTCCTGATGGTCAACCCCCTCTACCACATCATGGCCAAGGGCTTCCTGATCGCGGCGGGCCTGAACCTCGGCAACACGGCGATCCTCATGCCGCTGCCCCACGTGGACGCCATCCTGAAGGAGGTCGAGCGCCACAAGGTGCGGTGGTTCCTCGGCGTGCCCGCCCTCTACCGGATGATCCTCGACAACGACCGGCTCGACCAGTACCGGCTCGATTCCCTCACCTACTGCTTCTCCGGAGGCGACGTGTTGCCCGGCGAGGTCTTCAAACGCTGGAGGGCGCTCACCGGCTCGCCGATCTACCAGGTCTACGGCTCGACCGAGGTGGGCCACGTGGCCTACAGCTCGCTGGACCGGGAGCCCAGCCCCACCGTCACGGGCCGGCCGCTCAAGTCGTACCGTTGCCGGATCGTGGACTGGGCCACCCTGGAGCCCGTGCCCGAGGGAGAGGTGGGAGAGCTCCTCGTCACGGCGGACTTCACGATCAAGTGTTATTGGAACAAACCCCAAGAGTCCGCGCGGTCCTTCGCGACGATCGACGGCGAGACCTACTACCGCACCGGCGACTTCGTCACGCGAACCCCCGACGGCGAGCTCCAGTTCATGGAGCGCACCGCCGACATCATCAAGTACAAGGGCTACCGGATCTCCGCCTCGGAGATCGAGTCAGTGCTCCAGGACAACGACGCCGTCACAGCTGCCTGCGTCGTGGGCAT
The DNA here is from genome assembly GCA_016214985.1 of Deltaproteobacteria bacterium. Taxonomy (GTDB): domain Bacteria; phylum Desulfobacterota; class Deferrisomatia; order Deferrisomatales; family JACRMM01; genus JACRMM01. The sequence goes on from JACRMM010000006.1 coordinate 31,851, forward strand.
CCCCGACGAGGCCGTGGGGGAGCGGATCAAGGCGATCGTGGTGCTGCGCTCCGACGCCATGGGCATCTCGGGCACCGAGCTCCGCAAGTGGTGCAAGGAGCGCCTGGCGGCCTACAAAGTGCCCCACTACATCGAGTTCCGCGACATGCTCCCCAAGTCCAAGGTCGGAAAGCTCCTGCGCCGCGAGATCCGAGACGAGGAACGGCGGAAGATGGGGAAGAAGGGGCCGTAGGAGTGCCGTCCGGGCCGATGAAAGGGGCCACGGGAGGGCGGTCAAGGGGACCTGAGCCGTGCTCCCCGGCCGTGCGCGCCGCGAGCACGACAAACCCTCGACGGGCGTACCCGCTTCCGTGCGCAGCGCGGCCGTGCGCACCGTGCGAAGGTCGAGGCCCGCCAGTGCGAGAGGGACCGTGGGCTGGTAGTTTGGTAGTTTCGTTGCCGCCAAGCGCTCGCAAACTACGAAACTACCAACGTCCCTGGAGAACCCTGGCTGATGAAGAAGGGGGCATGACGGTCTGCAATGGACGCTCAAAAGACGCCGGTGGTTGAGTTTGAGCTTCTCGCTTCGCGGCATTGAAACCACCGTTATTTGTGTGCATAGACTGGCGCAGCAATCACACGCGAAGGAGAGAGGAATGATTAAGCTCCCGAAGAAAGTGCTCGATAGGTTTGCGGCAAAGCTGAAGACCTACCAGGCAGTAGCGTCTGCGCACAAAGACAGAGACGTTTCGGAGGCAGATACCGTCACGCTGGTGAAAGACATCCTTGCGTATCTCTTTGGTTACGACAAGTACGTTGAGCTAACCAGCGAGCAGCAAGTCCGCGGAACCTTTTGCGATCTGGCGGTTAAGATTGACGGCAAGATCAAGTATCTAATAGAAGTAAAGGCGGCAGGCATCACCCTGAATGAGTCTCACTTGCGGCAAGCGGTAAATTACGGAGCGAACCAAGGCATTGAGTGGGTCGTGCTCACAAATTCGAACGAATGGCGACTCTATCGAATCAAATTCGCTCAGCCTGTCGATTTCGAGGAGGTGTCATCGTTCAATCTCTTGGACGCCTCCGCCAAGAACGAAGACGATCAAAAGAAGATGTTCTTGTTGTGTCGCGAAGGGATCACAAACGACGCAATGGGGCTCTATCACCAGCACACCCAACTATTCAACAGATTTACGGTTGCGCAGGTTGTCGTATCAGAGCCCGTCGTTGGATGTATTCGGCGAGAGCTCAAACGGCTCTTTCCGGAGCTGAAAGTGGACGTAGAGCAAATAGCAGACATCCTTGCAAACGAGGTGCTTAAACGAGAAGTCATAGCGGGCGATAAAAGCAAAGAGACGCAGCAGAAGATGAAAAAGGCCGCGACTAAGCTCGCAAGACAAACGGACAAGAAGGCAATGCGGGAGGCCAAAGACACTGCATCAACAGATGCAACAGGCACATAACAATCGGCTAAACGCGGATGCTCTGCACACTTAGTGTGCTCCGCACCGGTTAGCCGTACGTTATGCGCAATAAAGTCAAAGGGCACCTACAAAAAGCGAGGACGCCTGATCTATGCCGATGAATATGACGCCAGACCAGTATCATGACGCATTTGTTCAAGGCAACTATGACGAGTTTGCTGCCAGTCCAGGTTCCGTTCGTAATGCCTTCAACGCCGCGGTAGCTGCGTCACATATGGCCGATCACACTCGTGTCCAAGAACCGACGCGCCGCGAGCCAAGAGGGGCTGAATTGACGCGGCAAAACGACGGTCAGCCCATGAGGGCAACCTCGATAATGAAAAATGCCCCCCGAAGTGGGTATGGTGTGAGTCGCGACACTCCACA
>JACRMM010000007.1 GCA_016214985.1 Deltaproteobacteria bacterium
TCCGCGAATATCAGCATGATCTACCGTCGCACAATCGGCCCCGCTCCTACTCATGCCCTGGAGGAGAAGCAACACCAAAACCAAGAAAATCTGGGGAAGGGGCGCTTTTCCTCTATTGACAGTGTCAGCCATATCAGCAGGACGATGAAGAACGCGACATTCGACCGCTCTGCCTATCCCCGGCGAGTCTCTTTCGGCCATCAGGAGGGGGTTTGGGCCGGTTCTTCGGTCCCCGTTGCGGGGCGATTGTCTCCTGTTCGCCTCACGGAAGGACCGAAGGCCGGTTTCGATGGGCAATCCGCCCCCGGTCCACGTCGCCGTTGCGGTCTTCAGCCTTTGCATCCTCACCAAGTTGTAAGCAGCGGCACCCCCACCCAGGACAAACCACCAGTGCGTCCGCTCCGGTCCTCGAAAGCGGGTCTTCCGCAAACCCGCCACGGTCTTCCACCAACCGAGAATCTCCGCGATGCGCTTACGGATCCTCAGACTGACCTGACCTGATATCGTCGAGCGATCTCGGAACCTCTCTCCCCAGGGCTGCCCGTCGCCGTCTCTACCGTTGCGCGGGACGAATAGGTAATGCTCCCTCAGCCCCCCCGTGAACGCTCAACGTCCAGGTCAATGAACTCGCCCTCTTGCTTGCAGGATGGACATTGCTTCGGGGGCTTATCGCCATATAGTAGAAGCATGTGACACAGCCGGCAGTTAGAATAATTGCAGTTAACGCATCGTTCAGACTCTGTTCTCCAGCCGCACTTACTGCATTTCCAGTCACCCATAGGCGCCTCTATAAGATCATGATGGAACTAAAAAAAGTAATCCTTCTCCATTAACAATCGTTCAACCATGTTCGGGCTGCACGAAACCGAACAAGCCTCACGTCTTGCCTGCGCCGTCGGAGTATTCCTCACCAACGCACTCCAGAGATCGCATTGGCGACAAGATAAGTTCGCTTTGGATTATCGCAAATCACTCCCCTCCGGCCTCGCCGCCGGAGTCGCGGTCGGGGCCGGCTTGCTGCGGTTGTGATTCGGCTTCGAAGAATGACCCACCGTCGGCGTCCAACTTTGACCCACACCTAGCCGGCAAGTTCAAGCGATTGGAGTTGCCCCGGTTCGGTGGACGGGTGAGGGCTTTCGGAGTCAAGCGGCCTCCTTGGCCGCCTCGGACCATCTCTTCTCGTACCGTATTGGAGAGAGGTAGTCGAGAGAGGAATGGCGTCTGTGGGGGTTGTACCAGCCTTCGATGAATTCGAAGACGGCCATGCGTGCCTCGGCCTGGGTCGCAAACCTGCGCCGATCGAGCAGTTCGCACTCGAGGGTGGCAAAGAAACTCTCGGCCATGGCGTTGTCGTAGCAGTCGCCCACCGAGCCCATCGAGGGCCGCACCCCTGCCGCGCGGCAGCGGCCGCCGAAGGCCAGCGAGGTGTACTGGCATCCCTGGTCCGAGTGATGGATCACGTCGTCAGGCCGACGCTGCCACAGGGCCATGTTCAAGGCGTCCAGAACGAGCTCCGTCCGAAGGTGGTTGGCCATCGCCCACCCGACGATCCGGCGGCTGAAGACGTCCATGACGACCGCAAGGAAGAGAAACCCCGACCAGGTCGGGATGTACGTGATGTCGGCGACCCAGAGCTGGTCTGGGCGGCTCGCCGTGAACTGCCTGGACACGAGATCAGGAGCGGGACGAGCCTCGCGATCGCGCCGTGTCGTGCAGAACCCGCGGCGGCGACTGACGCCGACAAGGCCGGACTTCTTCATGAGGCGGGCCACCCGCTTGCGGCTGATCCGAACGCCTTCTTCGGTCATCTCCTTGTGGATCCGCGGCGCGCCATAGGTCTGCTTCGACCCGTCGTACATCGCTCGGATCTTGGCTGTGAGCGCCTCGTCGGCCCGGGTTCGCGCCGACCGCTCACGCTTGCGCCACGCATAGTACCCGCTGGAGCAGACGCCCAGCATCCGGCACATCGTGGCCACGGGGTGGGAGTCCTGGCTCGCCTTCACGACTTCGAAGACTTGGAGGGAATCGCGTCGGTCTCCCGAGCGAACCAGGCGGCTGCCTTTGCCAGGATGTCCCGTTCCTGGCGCAGTTGTCGATTCTCCCGGCGCAGGCGGGTGAGCTCGTCCCTCTCCACCGTCGTCAGGCCATCGGTACGACGTGGAGTTGCCCCGCCCACCCGTTCGGTCTTCGAGCGGTACAACATCGTGAGCGGGGAGGACTTGAAGGAGGCCGCCAAGAAGCAAGCGCAGTACCTGGCCCGCCAACGCGGTAGGCACAATTCCAGGCACAGTGATGCAGAACGGGGCCACCCGAAGGTGACCCCGTTCTCTCGAATAGCCCGAAATGGCTAGTTGTCTTGTGGAGGCGCCACCCGGATTTGAACCGGGGATAGAGGTTTTGCAGACCTCTGCCTTACCGCTTGGCGATGGCGCCCCGTGGAGAAGAGGGGGGTAAAGTACCCGCTGGCCGAAGCCCTTGTCAAGGGCTCTTGGCTCGTCCTTCAGAGCCCGTCAACGTCCAATTGCATGGGCTTGGCGGGCCCCTTCGCTCCGGCCGACGATCCCGCGTGGACCCGATCATTGGAGGCCCCATTTGTTTCACAAGGATTCTGACAACGTCGGTGGGTCCTCGGCGTCCATCGCGGCGGTGAGCGGGCGTCGTCCGTCGCAAGCGGCCCGCCAAACCTACCGGAGGGACGAGTTTGAAGGCCTCTTGGCTCGTCCTTTCGGCGGCCCCGCGGTCCTGGCGCCTCGCTTGGCCGCGGCCCGGAGGCCGTTGAGCAGGTGTTGCAGATCGGAGGCGGGTCGTGCCTCGAAGGCGAGCACCTGGCGGGTCAGGGGATGGAGAAAGGAGAGCTTCCAGGCGTGAAGCGCCTGGCGCTTGAGCGACACCTCCGAGGCCTCCTCGGGAGCGTAGTGGCGGTCTCCCACCAGGGGGTGGCCGAAGGCACGAAACTGCACCCGGATCTGATTCTTCAAGCCGCTCTCGAGCCGCACTTCGAGGAGCGTGACGCCCGGCAACCGCTCGAGGACCCGATAGTGGGTGACCGCCTCGGTTCCTCCCTGCCGCGCCACCTTCTGGCGAAAGCCGTCGGTGGTCAGCTCGAGCCAGTGACGAAGGGTTCCCACGTCCTCTTCGACGAGGCCTCGCACCAGCGCCAGGTAGACGCGCTGGGGCGTGCGCGCCCGAAACTGAGCGACGAGGTTCTCCCAGGCCTTGCGGTTCTTGGCGAACACGACCAGCCCCGAGGTGTATCGGTCGATGCGGTGGACCGGGAGAGCTTCCCGCTTCTGGGAGGCCAGGTACTCGTCCAAGAGGTCCTTGATGTTCGCGGACTGTCGTTCGGGGAGGGGTACCGTGAGGATGCCCGGTTCCTTATCGACCACGAGGAGTTGCGCGTCCTCGAAGACAATCTCAAAGGGCCGTCGGTGCTGCCGTCGCGGTCTTCGCTGATCGAGTTTCACGGGGGCTCCGAAGGGGGCTAGGGACCACGACTTGTACGCGAACCCACGTCCCGCGTCAACCGGCCGCTCGGCGCGCGTGGGCCGCTAGTGGAACGGGGAGAGGCTGGAGGCAACGGGGGGGGGTGACCGCGTCGGCAGTCCAGGGGAAGGACCGCTGAAGCGGGCGCGTCTCACGAGCGCCCGCTTCAGCGGAGCACGGCTACTGCTTCGGCGGTTCGGTTCCCTGCGGCTCGGCCGACGACGGACCCTCGGGGACGGGCGGCGCCGGGGCGAGCGCTCCCTCCGGCGGAGCCTCGCACCCGTCGGGGCCCACGGTGGTGCCCGCGGGCGTGTCCGGGCACTTGTCCTGGTCGTCGGATACGCCGTCCTTGTCGGCGTCAGGCGGGCAACCGTCCGCGTCGACTTTCAAACCCGCCGCCGTGTCCTTGCACTTGTCGAGGTAGTCGGGCACGCCGTCCTTGTCGGTGTCGAGCGGGCAGCCGTCCTTGTCGACCTTGGCCTCCTTGGGCGTGTCCTTGCATTTGTCGAGGTAGTCGGGCACGCCGTCCTTGTCGGTGTCGAGCGGGCAGCCGTCCTTGTCGACCTTGGCCTCCTTGGGCGTGTCCTTGCACTTGTCGAGGTAGTCGGGCACGCCGTCCTTGTCGGCGTCGAGCGGGCACCCGTTCTTGTCGACCTTGGCCTCCTTGGGCGTGTCCTTGCACTTGTCGAGGTAGTCGGGCACGCCGTCCTTGTCGGTGTCGAGCGGGCAGCCGTCCTTGTCGACCTTGGCCTCCTTGGGCGTTTCGGCGCACTTGTCGAGGTAGTCGGGCACGCCGTCCTTGTCCGCGTCAAGAGGGCAGCCGAACTCGTCGACGACAACCTCTTTGGGCGTGTCGGCGCACTTGTCAGTGGCGTTTGCGACCCCGTCGCCGTCGTCGTCCTGCTTCGCATGCCAGCAGGGCTCGGCCTTGGAGGTGGCCAGATCCGCCGCCGCTTCGGCTCTTTGGAAGTAGTCCTCTGACGGCTCTCCGCGTGCTGCCCGGTAGCGTGCGAGGTCGGCCTGGCCCTGGGCGAGCGCCAGTTCTTTGGGTGCGCACTCCCTGCCGTCCATGGACTCGGCCTTGGCGATCTTCGCCGTCAAAGCATCCATTCGGTCCGAATCTGCCTTGGAGAGGGCGCGCGTCCCCGCGCAGCCCGATGCCAGTGCCAGGGCGGCGGCGAAGCCCAGGGTGCGAAGTGCCGTCGCCGTGCTCATTTCACACCTCCCCCTGCCTTCTCGAAGGCCTGGCGCGAGAACTCCTGGGACTTCTGGGCAAAGACCTTGGCCTCGGAGTATGCCTTCTCCGCGCTGACCCCCTCGGCGAGATCCAGGTACACCTTGGCCGCATAGAACTCGTAGGGTGCCTTGTCCTTGGCTCCGGCGGTCTTGGCGCTCGTGTACGCGTCCCGTGCGCTCTTGAGCGCGGCGGTCGGCGCGCAGCCGGCCAGGAAGCCGGCCACCGTGACACCCGCAACGATCAGCGCGAAGCGATGTTTCATGGAGCTCCTCCTCTGAGCGGATGTGAATTCGGCGAGGCACCGCGCGTGGGCCTTGGCCGGGCCGGCCGGACGCTCCGCAGCGGCGCACCGGTGCGGACAACGGCGCCAAGAGTAGGACGGGGGAGGGGGAACTGTCCAGTATTTCGTTACGGTTGCATCTCACGGGGGGGAGGCGACCCTTGATCCGCAGCGGGAGGCTTGACCCTCCTTCGGAGAATCAGCGACACCGCTACGCCCAGGACGAACCCGAGGACGCCCGTCACGAAGAGGAGGAGCGCGACAGGGGCGTGAAGGGTGAAGAAGAGGATCCGGGTCTCCACCGGCCCCGTGTTCTGGAGAACAACGATCAGGGTCAAGAGGGCCAGGACGGCAACAGAGACGATCTTCAGCTGTTTCAAGGGTTCTTCCTCCTGGGTGCGGTGGGCGAGGGTGCGGCGCGCTCTTCCTGCAAGGGGCGCGGTCCCGTGTCGATGGTCAGCCCGGTGTCAAGCACCGAGCGAGCTCCTGAATCCGGTCCATGAGGAGGCGGAGCGCCGGGGCATAGGCGCGTGGGACGCAGTCGCCGCAGATCTCGCCCGCGAGCGTTCGGGTGGTCTTGAGGCTTGCCGAGAGGATCGGCGAATCGCGGGCCCCCTCCGGTGAGCGCTGAAGCAGATCGCACAGCTCCCGAAGGCAGGTGACCAGGTTCGCCAGGAGCGCTTCGAGCACCGGCTCCTCGGGTGCCCGCTGGGGCCGGTGAAGGAGGTCGTGGATGGCTCGGAGCTCTCCGGTGAACACGATCGCAGCGCTTTCGAGCCTGGGGAGCAGGCGGTCACCCCGCCCTTCGCTCAGAAGCTCGGTGGCCTCGGCCCCCAGGGATTGCAGCTCCGAGAGGACCAGGTGCAGGTTCGTGCTCACTCGGCCGAGTCGATCCTCGAACGCGATCCGGTGGATCTCCTCGATGAGGAGCTCCTGGCGGTGAGACACGAGGCGGGAGATGACCGCCCCAAGGATCAGGAGCCCGAGCGCCGGCTCGAAGGCGGCCAGCCAGCGCAGGGGGCCCACCGGGATGACGTCGCCGAAGCCAAGGGTCGTGGCCGCCACGAAGCTGAAGTAGATCGCCGTGACCAGCCCCTCCCAGGTGCCGGCAACCGGGCGGCCGCCCTCGAGCAGGCTCGGGGGCCACAGGAGGCCGGCCATCCAGTAGACGGTGCCGCACGCGAGCCCGAGGAAGAGCCAGAGTCCGAGCAACTCGCCGATGGTGCGCGTGGTCAGCGCCCGAAGCAGCGCTCCGGCGCGGGAGCGCGCCTTGGATCGGGGCGCGTGGGGCAGGGGGGCATCGATTCCGTGGAGCGCCCCCCAGGGAGCGGGGTCCGCGGTGGAGACTCCTTCGATCGGGCCGCCGTGGTCCTCCCAGTCGGTGAGGCCCCCCAGGTACTCCCGGACATCCCGGTATCCAAGCTCCTGGAGCAGGCGGACCGCCTGCGCCGCGGTGGGTCACGTGGAGGAGGCGCAGTACACGGCCACGGTGCCGTCGCGATTCGGGACCACCTCGGTGGCCCGCGCGCGAAGGTCCTCCAGCGGCAGACTGAGAGACTTCGGGATTCGGCGGTGCTGGAAGGCCCGGCGCGAGAGCACGTTGACCAACGCGAAGTCGGGGCGGCCGAGCCGCTGAAGGATCTCCTCTCGCCGGATCGAGCGCGTCGCTACCTCTTCCATGGGGATCTCTCCGTAGGAGTCGAGCACTGCCGCGATTGTAGCGGGTCCGGGCTCCGCCGCAACGAGGCGTGTCGGGCGCGGCGGACGACCGGACCGTTCAGGGCGCGTGGGCGGCCCGCCGGACTGCTCGTCCTTCGACGTGGACGGTCACCTTCACGTCCGGCCAGCCGTCGCTCGCGGGCCGGACGCCCGGAGGGGCCAGAATCTCGCGGGTGAGCGTCGCCGTCTGTGTGAGGGGCCCGAGGTCGACGGGAGCGGTCCTCAGCGGGCCCAGGGTTTGGCCGGCCGGCGCCAGCACGTGGATCGTGGCCGGGGTCACCTCAGTCGACGCCAGGCGCAGGCGGCGGCGAAGCTTGCCCACGATCTGCGGGCTGACCTCAAGGTCCCGTTCCACCATCTCGTTGACGATCACCTCCACGGACGGCGGGTCGGCGCTGAGCAGCCGGACCCCGCGGGGCAGGCGGAGGTTCTCCTCCGTGATCGGGAAGCGGTGGTGGCCCGGGACGGTCCGGGAGAGATCGACGGTGACCGGAAGCTGGGAGGGGACGACGCGGTCGAGATCGGCCGAGGGTCCGGATACGTGAATCTTCACCTCCGACGGTTTGTCGCCGACCAGGGCCATGTTCCCAGGCGGGGCGGTGTACTCCACGGGGACCGCGAACCCGGTCTCCACGAGGCGGTTGCCGCCCAGGACCACGGTGATCCAAAAGAGGATGGCGGCCGACACGCTCACGATGGCCTCGCGCAGCAAGCGCCCCATCTGCTGCCGTGCCTCGAGGGCAGTCTCCGAGTATCCGGCCTCGGTCCAGTGCGTCGCGATGCGGGCCAGGAGCTCCGGCTGGGTGGCGGCCGTGGACATCTGTCCGCGCGCGAAGGTGCTGACCGCGCCGCGCTCCTCGGACACGGCGATCACGAGCGCGTCTGTGGCCTCGGACAAACCCTGCGCCGCGTGGTGTCGAGTCCCCAGGACCTCGGGCAGCCGGTCGGAGGTCGAGAGCGGCAGCCGGACCGCAAACTGTGACAGCCGGCCTCCCTCCACCAATACGGCTCCGTCGTGGCCGGGCGAGTGCGGATCGAACAGGCTCGAAAGGAGGGCGACGCTGGGTGCGGCGTCGAGCTCGATGCCTCCGGAGGTCCAGGGGCGCAGGGCGTCACGTCCCGGGAGCACCAGCAGCGCTCCCCGCTTCTGATGAGCCAGGGCAAAGGCGGCGTCGGCCAGCACCTCCCCAAGTCCCGCCGCATGGGCAAAGGGCGGGGCGCGGCGCAGAGACACGGCCCGCTCCAGAATCTTGCGTACCTCGGGTTGAAACACCACGATCAGCCCCAGCACGGCGACGCCGGCCAGGTTGGAGAGGATCCACTCCAAGCCCTTGAGGTCGAGAGCCCGGGCCAGCGCGAAGACGCCCGCCGACACGAGTACCCCGAGCACGATCTTCCAGGTTCCCGAGGCCCTCAGGGTGTGGTAGAGGAGAAAGAAACCCGTGGCGATGAGTGCGATGTCGAGGCACGCCCTCCACGTGAAGAGTGCGGCCGCGAGCCGCAAGAACGGGGCGATGAGATCCATGCACCGATCCTCCTGGGGCCCACGCTACTACTCCGCCGCTGCGCCCGCGTCAAACCTTTTGGACGCCTCGGGCGACGCTCGGCCCAGGGAGCGAGCGCCCCGCCTTCCCCGGCGGGTTGCCCCGTGAAGGGGTCTGTGCTGGAGCGGTTCTTGAGGTACGTGCGGATCGACACGCAGAGCGACCCGACCTCTGGCGGGAGCCCTTCGACCGACGGACAGTGGATCCTCCTGCGAGAGCTCGAGCAAGAGTTGAGGAGCCTCGGTGCGGTCGACGCAAGGCTCACCCCCCGAGGGGTCCTGCTGGCGACCGTCCCCGCGACCTCGCCGAAGGCCGGCCTCCCGACCGTGGGGTTCCTGGCCCACGTGGACACGGCGCCGGACTTCCCGGGTGCCCGGGTCGCGCCGCTGGTCCATCCCCACTACGCCGGGCAGCGGATCGCCCTGCCCGACGACCCCTCCCAGATCCTGGACCCCGGAGACCCTCGTCAGGCGGACCTGGCGCTGGCCGTCGGCAAGGATCTGATCACGGCGAGCGGCCGAACCCTGCTCGGCGCCGACGACAAGGCAGGGGTGGCAATCCTCGTGTCCCTGGCCGACACGCTCCTGACGGAACGCGGCATCCTCCATGGACCCTTGCGGCTGTGCTTCACGCCGGACGAGGAGGTCGGTCGGGGCGTGGACCACGTGGATCTCGAGGAGCTCGGGGCCCAGGTGGCCTACACGGTCGACGGGGAGGCCCTCGGAGAGGTGAACAGGGAGACCTTCTCGGCCGCGGAGGCGGTCGTGACGATCGAGGGGCTGGCGACGCACCCGGGCTCGGCCCGCCGGCACGGCATGGTGAATGCCGTGCACCTGGCCGGGAAGTTCCTCTGTGCGCTCCCCCGGGAGCGCGCGAGCCCGGAGGCCACGGACGGGAGGGAGGGGTTCGTGCACCCCACGGCGGTGGAGGGCGACGCTGCGCGGACCACCGTGCGGCTGATCCTGCGGGACCACGAGGAGGCAGGTCTGGCGGCGAAGGGGCGCCTCATCCGGAGCCTCTGCCGGGCGCTTCAGGCGAGCTACCCTTCGGCGAGGGTGCGGTGCCGGATCCGGCGCCAATACTCGAACATGGGGCGATGGCTCGGGCAGATCTCCCTTCCGGTAGAGCTCGCGTTGGAGGCGAACCGGCGCGCGGGGGTCGCCCCGTCGTGCCCTCCGATCCGCGGCGGCACGGACGGAGCACGGTTGACCGAGAGGGGCCTTCCGACGCCGAACCTCTCCTGCGGCGCGCACAACCCGCACGGGCCGCTCGAGTGGGTGACGCGACAGGACCTGGAGAAGAGTCTCAACGTGGTGCTCGAACTGGTCCGGCTGTGGGAGGAGAGGGGTGCCGCCGGACCCGATCGCAGGCGGTCTAGGGGTTCGGGAGGTAAGTACAACGGGTAACCCCCCGCCTTTGGCGGGGGACCCCCGAAGTTTGACGGTTCCGGGAGCGCGCCTTGGCTCTCGAGGGTGCCGAAAAAGGCTGACACCTGACAGGGTCTCGGTTCCGGTCGGCACTCATGCGCA
>JACRMM010000044.1 GCA_016214985.1 Deltaproteobacteria bacterium
GCGGGGCCGGCGTGTGGGAATGAGGAGGAGAGGTATGACCGATGGTGTGCGATCGGATCAATGACTCTGACGAGGACGGACCGGAAAGGCGGGACGCCGGCGAAGTTGATCTACCCTGCCGCGCAGCGGCTTACTTGAACCCCTCGCTGCACTGTTGAGAGCCTTGGGCTGGAGCCCCTCTGTCCCCGTGGTCCAAGACGTCCCTTTGGCCCCGCTTCGTGAGGCCGGTGCTTCCTGGCGATGTCTCAGCGACGCGGCCCACCACATAGGGCAATTCTGTTAGATATGACGGACGCCGCTTGCAGTTGCCTCTTTGCCCCCACGTTCTGTTCCCATTTTCCCCTGTACAACCAAACCCTTGCGCTGTCGGGATCCGCATATCCGTAACGGCACGTTAGTTGCTGTTAATGGGGACAAGCAATGGGCGACATCAGCGACAAGGCGAACGACAAGATCGGGCAAACCGTGGGCAGCGTGGCCACGAACAAAGGACTCAGACTGGAGGGACGCCTGCAGAGCCGAGTGGAAGGCGCGATAAAGAGGAAGAGGCGCCTAGTCAACGGAGAAACCAGCACTGACATGGATGTCCAACGAAGTAAGTTGAGGAGGTTGTTATGGATACTACAACTCTTATCATCCTCATCGTAGTATTCTTAATAGTATTCGGCGGGGGCGGTGGTTACTATTGGACTAGACCACGGTAGGTGTTGCTCCTCGCTCAATAAGTTCAGCTCGCCCGCGGAAGTGGAGGGGAGGTGCGCTGCCGACGGGGGTGACGTTTGTCGGATGCCGCTGTCTCACATATAAGCTATGAGAGTGACTCATGTCGTTTGTGCTTTATGTCATCGGGTTTGCAGTTTTGATCGGCGGCGTGGCGTGGGCCCTCATCACAGCCGGGGTGTGCGTCCAGTACGTGGTCATCGCGTGTGTCATCATGCTCGGCATCGGAATCTTGACCGAGGTGACCCGGACGCGGTCCAAGGACCGTTCGTCTTGATCCGGCGCCGAACCGTTCTACCCCCTCGCTGTTCCTGGGAGCGTCAGGCCGGAGCCCCTCATGTTCCCGTTGTTCAACCCGCCATTCACGGAGGTACTCAAAATGAAACCTGGCAAGATTCTGGCGACAGTCTTGACGGTGATGCCCTTGCTCCTTTGCCTGCCAGCTTGTCAAAAGGCAGAGGGCCCTGCCGAGCGTTCGGGCAAGGCGGTCGACAACGCGCTCGACAAGGCGGGCCAGCAGGTCGAGAAGGCAGGAGATACGATCAAGGACGCCGCCAAGCGGTAGGCCTTGCGGACCACCCAAAGTCGCGGCTTCGGGTGACGTCCGGGGTGCCACCCACCGCAACGCACGATGGCACTCTCGTCCGACCAGGCCTACCGCTCCGTTTCTACTTCTTCGCCCACTGCCCGCCGTCGGCCTGGACCCACCAGCCGGGCTGCGCCTTGTCCCGCCACTGCTTCGCGAAGATCTCCTCCACCTGGCGCGTCTGCTCGGGCTTCAGGTTCAGGGCTCTCGCGACCTCCTGGTAGAGTTGTCGCCGGGCACCGTTGTCCGCGTCCACGAGCCTCCGGAGGGCCGCCACCTGCGGCAGGGGCAGGCCGGCCGTATCGCGCGCCTCCAGATACCCGTCCTTGGTGATCCCGAGCTGGCCCTGCTGGTAGTAGGGCAGGAGTTCTCGATGGCGCTGCGCGATCTGGTCCTTGAGGGCCCGGATCGCGGCGTTGCTCACGCTGGTCGCCTCTTCGGCCTGGGCCTCGGCCGGCCCGAGCCAGTTCCACGCCCACCTCTCGCGGGCGGCCGGTTCGAGGGAGGAGTGAGGCTTCTCTGCCGGGGGCTGCGGCGGCGGCGCGGGTTCTCCTTGACCCTCCTTGTAGACGTCTCCGACGATCTTCTCTGCCGTCTTCTCCACCTGCGCCGCCGGGAAGTAGATGTTGACCGTCACGCACGCGGCGATCGCGAGCAGGCCTGCCGGAACCCACCATCGGCTTCGTGAAGGGATTCGTGTCATGGAAGCTCCTTTCCGTGCTGAGCTAATGAGCGAGGTCAGGGGAGGCGCCCTTGTCGGTCACCCGTTTCAGACGGTCGATCATGTCCGAGAAGCTGATCCGGTTGTCCGGGTTGCTGTTGACCACGTTGATGCCGGAAAAGGCGGGCCGCTTGACGAGGTACTCCACGCCGTTCTCGCGGATGAGCCCCCGGACCGTGAAGACGTCGTTTCGCAAGTCGCACTCGAACCCCATCCGGTCGTACGGGAACTCCCGGAAGAACCTCGTCATGATCGAGAGACCGAGCCCCCCGAGCGCTGAGCCGGTCCCCAGAAGCGAGATGGAGTTGACGGCTTTCAGGCTGACGAGCTGCCCGACACCCTTGACGGGCACCGACTCCATCCGCAGGTGAAACGCGACCGGTTGCCCGTAGGCGACCCGCAACCCCCGGGCTGAGCCGGTCACGCGGCCCGTGATCCGCCCCAAGTCGAGCGCCGCCGACAGCTGCTCGAGGTCGAGGAGGGCCAGGTTCACGTCGGCGCCGATCTCCCGCCCGGGGCTCAAGGGCCGGGCCACCGAAGGATCTCGGATCTCCAGCCGCCCCCCCAGGAAGTCCCCGGCCAGCGTGCCCGACGTCGTCAGCTCGTCCCGGGTGAGACGCAAGGGGTCGAGCACTCCCCCCAGATGGCCCCGGCGCAGCGCGCTCTTCGTGGGAAGCCGTCCGAGGTCGAGGTCGTCCAACGCGGCACGGGCCTCGAGCCGGAACTTCGAGGAGAGCGGCTCGCCGACGCCGATCCGGTGCAGGGAGAGTCTACCCCCAAACAAGGGGAGGTCGATGCTGCCCCCCAGCACCAGGCGATTGGGGACCAGGGCGGCAGGGAGGTCGATCGGGCCTGCCTCCTGGCCCGCCGCGGCGAACTGCCGGACGCGAAGCCGTCCCCAGGAGGTGCCCGCCGCCGGCCCGGCGCGACCGGGATCCGGTTTGCCGAAGGCGTAGGCGACCGGGAGGTCGAGCTCCAGGCCCGAGACGAAGGGGGGCGCACCTTTGCGGCGGAGCGCCCCAGAACGAAGCGAGACCCGCCCGCTGAGATCCGCCGTCCGTCCGAGCCCCGAGAAGGCGAGGTTCGCAGCGGCGGTGCCCTCCGCCTCGAGGCCGGTCAGGCCGGGGTGCGAAGGCGCGAGGGGATCCCTCACGAAGGTGGAGAAGAGTCGCCCCAGGTTGGCCTCGCTCACGACGATCCTGCCCCGATGCGCCCATCCCCGTGCACCGCGCGAGGCCTCGGCCCGGACCGCGACGCTGCCGAAGCCGCCGAGCCTGCCCTCAAAACGCAGGTCTCGGTACCGTTCGGGGCCCGTCCGGGTCAGGCCGAAGCGCACCCGCAGCGGAGCCTGGGCCAGGTCCGCGTAGGTCGTGCCCCAGAGCGCCTCACCGTGCGCCGAGGCGAGGTCGCCGCTCAATCGGAGAGGGGAACCGAGCCGAGCCTCGAGCGCGAGTCGGCCTCCCAGATGTTGTCCCATCTGGTCGCCCGCGGGCGAACTGAAGCCCACCTGTTCCGCGGTGGCGGAAGCGACCACGGCCGTCTCCCCGCCGGCCGGCTCGACCCTGACGTCGAGCCCCACCTCCCCCGTCGAGTTCCACCGGCTCCAGTCGGCGCCGACGAGAGCTCCCGCGACGGCCAGGGCCGAAGGAAATCGGAGCCTCTGACCCCTCAGACCGCCCCGGCTTCCCCCGCGGCCGAAGGCGAGCCGGCCGGTGAGTCGCCCGAGGGTCTCGGACGTGAGGTCGAGCCCTTCCACGCGGAACCCCCCGGGCTCCGTGGCAGCGCTCCCCCGGAGTTCCAGCCTTCCGAGGGGTATCGGCCGGCCCTCGTACACGACTCCTCCGGCCGGCGCGGACACCGACGCGGACGCCAACGTCGGCGCGGAGAGGTTCCCGGAAACGGGGGCGACCAGACGAAACGTTCCGAGTTCCAGCGCTCCCCGCCTCCAACGTCCCACGGCGTCAAGGTGTCCCCCCAGGGCCACTCGAGCCGTGGACCAATCCTCGAGCGGACCTCCGGCCCGAAACCACCCGGACAGGCGCGCGCTCACCCCCCACTGCGGCACTCCCAAGGCCAGAGACCGGGGGAAGAGTTCGAGAGCGAGCGCACGCGTTCCACGACGGCCCGCATCGAGCCGGCACCGAAACGGGAGCCCCCCCGCCGCTTCGACCGCGGGGACGTTCGAGGGCAGGAGCGGGGACAGGAGAGCCCACAGACGCGAGGTGTCCGGCAGGGCACCCTCGAGGGTCCCGACCACATCGAAGGTGGAACGCCCGGAGCGCCGGCCCCGGGCCCGAACCACGCGGGGCACGTCGAGCAGACGAACCTCCAGCCGAGGGTCCCTTCCGTCCAGCGTCGCGCTCCCCGCGGCGCTCAGGTGCGCCCGCCCCAGGTCCACGGGCTCCCGGCCTTCGGCGTGCCATCGGGCGCCCGGGAGATCCAGGGTCACGTCGCGGGCCTCGACCACCTTCGGTGTGAGCCGAAAGGCGCCGTGCCCCAGAACGTCCGTGGAGAGCCGAGGGAGATCCAGCCGCCCGCGGGTGAGCGACAACGCGGCCTCGAGGGCCGGACCGGGGACGGCCAGCCCCACGCTCTCGACGTTTCCCACGGCGAGCGTGGAAGCGCCCCGGGAAAGGCTCACCGTCGCCTCCCCGCGGAAGCGACGGTTCACGCCCCGATCCGGTGCGAGGCTCACCCGGAGCCCCTCGACCTTGACGATGCCCTGCGGTACGGCGAACAGGACGCGGGCGTCCGAGACCGAGAGCTCGCGCATGCGGAAGACCCATCGGAGCGCGGTCAGATCCGGGGGCCTCTCGGTCGGCCGGGGGCGCGTTCGTTCGAACCGAAGCCCCCGCGTCTCCACGCGGGCAAGCCAGGGGCCGCCATCGAGGAGCCGGCGCGGAGCGAACTCTACACCGAGGTGGTCGATCGTCAGGCGATCGTCGTCGGGCCGCGGACCCGCGAGCGAGAGGTCATCCAAGACCAGCGCCGGCGGGTTTAGGGTCAAGGAGAGGCGGGACGCCGAGGCGTGGCCCCCGGCAGGTGCGAGCGCCCGCAAGAGCAGGGACCGGAACAGGTCCGGCCGAGCGACCAGCACGGCACCGGCGAGAAGAACGAACGCCGACGCCGCGGCGAGAGCGACGGCGAACCAGAGGAGGGCGCACCGGAGGATCCGGGCCAGCCCCCGGTGCGGCGCAAGTCTCGGGAAACGGACCACCAGCGGGCCTTTCCTGCCTTCGTGACGGAACCGCACCCGAGTGTAGGAGCCCGGGCGGGGCTGTCAACGCCAAGCGCTTGAGAACAGCCCTTGAGGACAGGCGGACTTCAGGGCCTGAGACCTGCGGACCGGGTCGCCTCCCCTTCACCCCACCGTGAGGCTCCCCAGGTACTGTTCGAGCTCCCGCTGCTGGCCGTCGCGCTTTTTCTGAAGCTCCTCGCGCTCGGCCTGGAGCTTCTCGATGGCCGTCTCCTGCTCGTTGAGCTTGGCGACGAGGCGGCCGTGGTACTGGGTGTCGGCCGAGACGGCGGCGAGGTTCTGGCGGATCCTCTCCTGCTCTCTCCCGATGTCGTCGACGGCGGTCGCGCGCCGCGCGATCTCCCGGTCGGTCTCGGCCACCGCCTGTCGCAGCTGGGCGGCCTTGGCCAGCGCGTCCCGGACGGCCTTGGGAAGCTCTCCCGTGCGCCCGTAGAAGGCGAGCTGGCCGGGGTCGGAGGCGAGCAAGGCGAAGCTCTCGTCCCGCACCAGCTCCTCGCGAACCGTGAGCTTCGTGGTCTTGCCGGCCGCGACCTTGCCCTCGAAGCGGTAGAGCGCGTCGGTCGTTTCGTCGGCCTTGGCGGGTTCCACGAGCTTCCAGCCCGGCCGCAGCACATGCTCGATCACGAGGGTCTTGTCCCGGTCTCCCTTGTTCTCGGCCCGATACTCCCTCACCGCGACGTTCTTGCGGGTAATCCAGAGCACGCCCTTCACGATCTTCCCCGTCTGGACCGCGCTCTCCTCCCGCCCCTGGGTCGCGTCGACGAGCACCTCCTGGTCGATCCCGTAGCTCAGGAGGCGCTGCTGACCCGGCGGCACGTCGTCCAGTCGCGCGTCGCCCGCGTAAGCGCCCCCGTCGAACACCGTGACCGGCCCCTGGAGGAGGTGCTTGCCCGTGGTGTTCTTGAGGCGGGCGCCGGAGAGCGGGTTTCGGGGGACAACGGCCGGGTTGTAGATCGCGAGCCGCTCGGCCTCGACCGGGTCGGCCACGATGGGGAGCATGGCCGACTGCTGGCGGGGCAGGGAGACCTCCTCCACCGTGTACTGGAAGAGCGCGCCGACCTTGGCCGTGGCGGCGAGGGACGCGACGGAGCTCGCGGCGTCGAGCGGCGTGTCGGCGACCGCGCCGGGCCCGGGGGCCATCATGGATTGGTACCCTGCTGACGGAAGCGCGAGCGCCTTCCTGGCCCTTCCGCCCTCGGCCCGTTTGGCGGCGAACGCCTGGACGTCTTTCTCCTCGGCCTCCAGCCCGGCGTCGTACGCCTGGGGCTTCAGGTTGGCGTAGAGCTCGGTCTGGACCACCGGCCTCGGGGCATAGAGGGGCCGGTAGAGATCCTGGACGAAGGAGAGTGGGCGGCCGCTCACGAGCGTCAGACGCACGCCGCTCCAGTCGCTGTCCGTCTGGTTCTCGACGATGGCCCATCCCTGGAGGAGTGGCTTGCCCTCGGCCTGCGGCGGTAAGAGCAGGCGATAGCTGGTCTTCCAGACGGGCGTCTCCACCACGTAACCCACTCGCACGCGCCGCTCTCCCGAGCCGCTGAGCTCCAAGCGCACGGGCTTCTTGTCCTGGTCGCGCGCCTGGGAGAGGGCGTCGAGAGCCCGGCCGAGCTCGTCCCGGAGCTTCGGGTCGTCGATCCGGAGCTCTCGCACCTGGTCCAGGGCGAGGGAGCGAAGGGACGGTCCGGTGAGGAGGTTCAGGAACGCCATCGGGGCGAGCTCTCCTTTGTCCCCGGCCGGGCGCTGGCGGACCTCCACGCCCACGACCGTGCCCGACAGGGTCTCGCTCGACTCGGACACGGTAACCCGGGCTCCCCGCAGCTGGTTCAAGACGTCCGCCAGGGGCGGGTTGCCGGTGAGGTCGAGCTGGAAGCTCTTCAAGATACGGGCGATCGGGTCCTGGGAAGGGTAGACGACGGCGCGCACGGTCCCGCCGCCGAGGTCCTGGAGGACGAGGGACTTCAAAACGTCGTTGATCTGGCCCGAGCGGAACTGAAGCTCCGCTGCGCCGTCGCCGACCACGGCTCCGGCGTGTTCGAAGTAGCCGACGCCGGAGGAGAAGAGTGCGACCGACCGCACCGGAAGGTCGGTGGATGTGGGCGGCGCCCCCGCGGGCTCCACGCCGAGGGCGGCGCTCGAGACCACCGCGAGGGCCAGGGACGCGGTGAGGAGGAGGCGCCGGAGGGGGAGGATCATGATCGGTCTCCTTGGAAGACGGCGAGGTGGCGTGTTGTGGCCAGGACCTGACCGAAGGCCCGGGTGGCGGTGATCCTACCGCCGTTGCGCGCCTCCGTCACGCGGGGCGTCGGGCGCGGGCCCTCTTCTTGGTCTCATCCGGGATGTGACGGGTTGAGGGGCGTCGGAAACGGTATCCAACGATCGGGGTTCTTCGAGACAGACGAGACGCTCTCAGTCTCTGCGAAAAGGTGTGCCCAATCTCTCGACTTTGGCAATTGGATTTCGGGATCGCCATCGGAAGATGGTTGCCAGCCCCCTGCACCTCTCGGATTCCAACGTTTTCGAGGGAGCCTCGGCCCCGACATCGAGAACCGAGCAGAGCTGGATCCAAAGGGCTGAGGGGGCCTGTGAAGGGCCTCCTCGGCCACCGTGCAAGAGGCATTCAAGATGGAGGGAACGCCCTTGGGGCGGCCTCGTTGCACCCCACGAACCCTTGTGTACGAACCCCCGACCGGCAGGTTCGTTGCGATGGGCCGAACGGCTTCGAATCAAGGGATCGTCGCAAGGGGGCGTCCCGTTCCGAGGATTCGGTCGCAGAGGGAGCCCTGGCACTTCACCCACCTAGCTGGTCAGTTATTGTTTTCACAATAGTTGACGCAATAGATATCACCTGATCTACTACCAAGACATGCAGACTTCTCAACAAATGGAGGTCAAGTCTCGGCAGGCCCCTTGAGGATTCTAACGGCAAGTGCCGCCATCCTTCCGCCAGGAGGTCTCGACCATGTCCCTCGACACCCCCCTTACCGATGCGGACCGGGCAAACTACAACTTCATCACCAAGGAGTCGGTCGAGTACCTGGTTAACCGCTACAACAAGGTAAACCGGTGGGTCATTGCCGATATGACCCGCCGCACGGCCTACCGCTACCCGGATAAGCCCGCCGTCGTCTTCCGGGACACGACATTGACGTACGCCCAGTTGGAGGGGGCGTGCAATCGTGTGGCAAACGCACTCGTCGATCTTGGTGTCCAGAAGTACGACCGCGTGGCCATTCTGGCCCACAACACGATCGATCACGTCCTCACCTGGTTCGGCTGCTGCAAAGCCGGAGCCGTGTACCTCGGCCTGAACTACATGCTGCGCGGCAAGGATATCGCCTATTGTATCAACCACTCCGAGAGCAATGTCTTCATTGTGGAGGATGCCCTCTACGATCTGGTGAAGGATGTTCTCGACGAGATGCCTTCCGTGAAGGCGTGGATCTGGTCCAGGCAGGGCGCACGAACCGAGGCCGCGAGCGACAGGTTTCGCGACTTCGAAACCTGGTACCAGGGGTACCCGGAAAACGAACTTGAGACGCTCCTACGGATCGAAGACCCCGTTCAGATGTCCTACACGAGCGGCACCGAATCGCTGCCGAAGGGGGTCATCCTCTCCAATCAGGCTCTCCTCTCCCAATACATGAGCTGCATCGTCGATGGGCAGTACAGCGAAGAGGACGTCCAAGTGAACGCGCTGCCCCTCTACCACTGCGCGCAGCGCGACGTCTTCATGACCCCCCTCTTCTGGTTGGGTGGAACCAACATCCTGATCGGGCCTGAGGTGGGTCAGATCCTGAAGAGCATCGCCCACCATAAGGCGACGATGTTCTTCGCCCCGCCCACGGTCTGGATCGGCATGCTCCGGCACCCGGACTTCGCCGCCTACGATCTGACGAGCCTCAGGAAGTGCTACTACGGCGCTTCGATCATGCCCGTCGAAATTCTGAAGGAACTCCTGGAAAAGCTCCCTGCCGCGGCGGTCTGGAACCTGTACGGCCAGACGGAACTTGCGCCGCTCCACACGGTTCTGAAGGCCAAGGACGCAATGCGCAAGCTCGGTTCGGCAGGGATGGCGGGCATCAATATGGAAACGAGGCTTGAGGACGCAAACCTTCAAGCGATCTGCCGGCCCGGCGCTCCCGGGGAGATCTGCGGCAAGGGGCCCCACGCTCTGACGATGTACTTCAAGGACCCTGACAAGACCGAAGAGGCGATGAAGGGGGGCTGGTTCCACTCAGGCGATGTGGGAATCATGGACGAGGACCGCTACATCACGGTCGCCGACCGTAAGAAGGACATGGTGAAGACGGGTGGCGAGAACGTCTCCACGCGGGAGGTCGAGGAGGCGATCTACCGGGACCCGCGGGTCCAGGAGGTCGCGGTGATCGGCGTACCGCACCCGAAGTGGATCGAGGCCGTGACGGCTATCGTCGTGCCGAAGTCCGGGTGTGCGATGACCGAGCAGGAACTCGTCAAGCTCTGCCAGGAGTACCTCGCCGGGTTCAAGGTCCCAAAGCGCGTCGTCTTTGTCTCCGCGCTGCCCAAGACGCCCACAGGCAAGATCCTCAAGCGGGACCTGCGCGTCACGTACGGGGCACTGTTCGACGGATAGGGCTGAAGCCGGGCAGACTCGTCCCGGTTGTGGACCGGACGCCACAGGACGAGTCTTCCCTTGCAGAAGGCTCGAACGAGTCATAGACCCGCGCCTTGGGCAGCGGTCTATGACTGCGCATCCCACTTGGCCTTTACATTCGACAGACGCGTCAATCTTGGGCGCCGATTAGACCTCGTTGGGGTACGCTGGTAGTTTCGTAGGTTCTTAGGACCGCTGAACCAGGCCGCCCTACGAAACGGTCCCGTTTTCGAAGACCCCTCGTGACCGGACCGAGGCATGTTGGTAATGGTGCGGGTCGGGAACGTCAGCGAGCAGAGGTGTTGCGGAAGGCTCCGGACGAATTCCTAAAGAACTCTCGCGGACGGTTGAAGAATCGGTCCTTTGGGGGATCGGATGCCGACTCAGATGTCCAAGGACCTCAGAAAGTCTGCCACAGACTGGATCGAAACTCCGGCCGTGCGTTCCGGCGTGTTCATGTAAGGACCGAAATGCTTGCGGTCGCCGGTTAGCAGGTGTGTGGCTCCGGACGAGATCGCGGCAGACAAAATCGGTCGATCCTTTTCCGGAAGCGGGATAGGACAGTCATACGAGGGTGCAGGGGAGTGTCGCTTGATCATCCGCAGAATCGAGTCGAACCTCGGGAGGCAGTCGGGGAATTTCCTATCAAGGTTTCGACGAGCCTCTTCGACAGCCAGTTCGGAGGTGACAAGTTCCCACCCACTCTCTCCAGCCATTTCTATGACGAAGGCCGCCTTTCCTTGAGGATTGTGCGCGGCCGTGAACAACACGTTCGCATCCAGGAAAAGCCGCATCACCGTGCGCGTGTCAGTTTGGCGGCAAGCCGCTCTCGATCGGCGGGCTCAAGGCGATCTTCCGCATCCCACTCGGCGATCTGTTCGTCGGAGTACATGTCCACCTCAACGACGGCAGCCGGCCGCAAGACGATCTCACTTTCACGATCGTCCAAGATCAGCACATCTCCGGTCTTGATCCTAAGACGCTTGCGCACCGAGGCGGGCAACGTGATCTGCCCTCGTCCCGACACGATCAGATGCTCCCGCATTCGAACCTCCTTCAGGACCCGTGGAGGTAAGTCTACTGCATGTAGATTATCCGCAATTCTGAAAATCGGCAAGCAGTCGACGACCGTCACGACCGGGTCTCGTTACACATGGACACCATTTTGACGTTCGGACGGTGCACGACGCTGGGGCCTCATCCCCTGTCGCCGAAAGCGTCCTTCCTGCTGAGGACTGCCTCGCAACCCGACACCCTTCACCGGAGTACGTCGAGAACGGCCCCCGGCGTGATCACCTCCACGCCTTCACCCGCGTCCAAGGACTTCTTGAGCCACAGAGCCGGAATTACGTTGCGGCCCTTGAGGAACGGGGCTCTTGCAATCCGGGCGCGCAGCTGTTCCGCCCAGCGTTGTCCCTCAGATTCCTTCTGGGACCACTTCACCTCGCCGATCAGGACGCTCCTCTGGTCCAACGACTCGGCCACCACGTCGAACTCTACGGGACCGTCCGCTCCGGCGCCCCACCAGCGTGAGGCCACGCCCCACCGCGTTTCCGCCAGTCTCAGAAACGGCACCGACCGACGGGCCAAGGTCTCCCAGACGGCTCCAACGTGACTTGCGAAGTCGTCCTTCAGACGGTCCTCCACGGGCTCCATGAGCCCCAGCTCCAGTAGGGAGCGGTTTGGCTGCAGGAAGCGGAAGTAGAAGGAGAGGAAGGGGTCGCTGAGCCGATACAGCGTGCGCTTCGTCGAACGTTCGTCGTCGCCGAAGGGCGCCTCTCTGCACACATAGCCGAGCTCGATGAGGTTGGAGAGCGGCCGCGTGAGGCTCCCCGCCGGCTTCCCCATCCGGCCGGCGATCTCGGAGAGCCGATTGCAGCCCGCGCCGATGAGCGACAAGAGCGAATATGCTTGACCGGCTGTGCGCAGGTCATCCAAGAGGAGAGTGGCAGGCTCGTCGTGGAGGACCCCGCGTCGATCGAGCACTAGCTCCCGCACCGCTTCCCCCATCGAACCAAACCCTTGCGCCAGTTCCCAATAACGGGGTACGCCACCCCATATGGCGTATGCCTCGACGGCCGCTTGGCCGGTCACGCCCAGCGCCTCGGCAATCCATCCTGGCCCGAGGGGTTCGACCTTCAAGATCTCCTCGGCCCGCCCATAGAGAGGGGCTGTCCGGTCCAGCACGAGGCCCTGCATCATTCGTTGCGAGGAGCCACAGAGGAGAAAGCTGATCTTCTTCTCCCCGGGGCGGTCGAGATACCGCTGGAGCAGGCTCGGCAGCTCCGGGGACGTACCCACGAGGTAGGGGAACTCGTCGAGCAGAACGTTCAGGGGCCTGTCGAGGCGGGCTTCGAGCGTGGAGAGCAAGGCGTCCCACGAGCCGTATCGGGCCGCGGCGAACTCGGGAAGGATCCGTCCGGCCTCGACCGCCAGGGCGTCGATCTGGAGAGGGGCGTCGCGTTGGTCGGCCAAGAAATACAGTGCGTGGTCTCCGGCGACCCGCTGGATGAGCGTCGACTTTCCACAGCGGCGGCGTCCATAGAGGACGGCGAGACGGCCGCCCTTCCCACCGAGGAAACGCCGCAGTCGCCGCTGCTCTTCGTCGCGATTCAGGAACGGGAGCTTCATGGCGACAAGCATGTCTCAGGAGCATCATGTTTGTAAAGCATATTCTCCTCTGGCCGCTCGTCCCAACTCTCCCGCTCAACGGATCTACTCTTGTCTCCAACTGCTTCTACCTGGTCTTGGAGCGCGCCGGAAGACGCGTCCTAGATCGCCTTTGCTATTCGGCACTCTCAGTTGCTTCTTTCAAACGCCGCATCCGAGCAGTCTCGTATACTTGCCTCAAGAATCAGCGCCAAGAGAGCCCTACCGATCAAGGCTTAGGAGGCTCATCGCTGGAATGACCGTGTAAGGACATCTTGGAGGAGAGAGACTCGGTGGGTGGTTCGTCACCCCCTGCCTCTTCCCTCTCACCCGGTCATTCCCCGGATGAACCTCTTTTTGCCGTGTGCCTTCGACCGAGAACGAGTATCGTTTGGAACGGCTGGGCAGGGGACTGGCCTCGAGACGAGAGGGGGAACGCCATGGGGATGGCTGTCCTGGTCGGCGCGTCCGCCGCGCTTCAGTTCGCGGCGGGCGTGCTGGCTCTTCGACTGATCCGTGTCACCGGGGCCACGAATTCGTGGGCGCTGATCGCCTGCGGGCTCTGGGGCATGGCTGCGCGCCGCGGCCTGAGCCTCATGCACGTCCTCCAGCCCGCCCACCAGCTCGCCCTCGATCTCGGGTTTGAGGTGCTCGGCCTCGTGACCTCGGCCGCCATGCTCGCCGGGGTCCTGCTCATCGGCCCCCTCTTCCGGGGGCTCCGGACCGCTCGGGAGCGGGCGGAGCAGGTCGCCCGCGAAAAGGAGGAGCTGGCGGTCGGGCTCGAACAGGCGATGGCGAGCCTCAAGATCCTCTCCGGGATCCTCCCGATCTGTGCATCGTGCAAGAGCATCCGGGACGAGCAGGGCCGCTGGAACCCGATCGAGACGTACGTGAGGGATCGGACCGACGCCGAGTTCACCCACGGCCTGTGCCCCGAGTGCCGCGTCCGCCTGTACCCGGGGCTCGGTCGTCGCGAGCCGTAGGGAGCCCCTCACCGCTCCAGCAGGCGGCGGAGGGGCGGCACCAGGTTCTTGGCCACGATCCGGTGCCCCGCCGCGTTGGGGTGCATCCCGTCCTGCAACGTCAGTTCGGCCCGCCCCGCCACGCCCTCCAGCAGGAACGGGACGAACGCCACCTTGAGCTCGTTCGCAACCCTCGGGTACACGGCCTCGAACTGGCGCACGTAGAGGGGCCCGTAGCTCGGGGGGAGCCGCATGCCCAGGAGCAGCACCTTTGCCCCGGCGGCACGCGCCTTCTCGACCACCTCCCGAAGGTTCTCTTCCAGCTGCGTGACCGGCTGTCCCCTCAGACCATCGTTCGCCCCGAGCTCCACGACCACGGCGTCGGGGTGCTGGGTCAGGAGCCAGTCGAGCCGGCGCAGCCCCCCGGCCGAGGTGTCGCCGCTCACCCCGGCGTTGATCACCCGGATCGGGATTCCATCCTCGGCCAACCGCTCTCCGAGCAGCGCGGGGAACGCCTGTGCCTCCGGGAGGTCGTAGCCGGCCGTGAGGCTGTCGCCCAGGAAGGCCACGACCGGCCCCTGGGGCGTCGTCCGCGCGGCGCGCGGGGAGCCGGCTTGCCCGGACGGGGGCTCCGGCGTAGCCTGCTGGCACGCGGCCAAGGCGGCGGCGACGAAGAGGGTGGCGATGGCGCGGACGCGGTGGCGCATGGAGGACTCTCGAAGCCGGGGGGATGGGCCGAGGTCCGAGGATAACACGGGACCGGGGGGACCGTGAGCGTTCCTCCGGCGATCGAGCTCCGGGGTCTGACCAAGCGACTCCCGTCGGGGGGACGGCTCCTGACGATCCTGGACCGGATCGACCTGACGGTCGCCGCGGGGGAGTTCGTGGCGGTGCTGGGGCCCTCCGGGAGCGGCAAGTCCACCCTGCTCGCCTTGATGGCCGGCCTCGACCGGCCGACCGAGGGCGAGGTCCTCCTGGACGGGGAGCCCATCCAGGACCTGTCGGAGGACGCGCTGGCGCAGCTTCGGCGCCGCCGGATCGGTTTTGTGTTCCAGTCCTTCCAGCTCCTGGGAAATCTCACGGCCCGGGAGAACGTACTCCTGCCGCTGGAGCTCGCGGGCCGCCCGGACGCCGGGCACCGGGCCGGGGAGCTTCTGGGCAAGGTGGGGCTGGCGGAGCGGGGCCACCACTACCCGTCGCAGCTCTCGGGGGGCGAGCAGCAGCGGGTGGCCCTGGCCCGGGCCTTTGCGGCCGACCCTGCCCTTCTCCTGGCGGACGAGCCCACGGGCAACCTCGACAGCGCGACCGGCGAGCGCGTGTTGGGGCTCCTCGCAGATCTCCGAATGCGCCTGGGCACCACGGTTGTGCTCGTCACCCACAGTCCCTCCGTGGCGGGCCTCGCGGGCCGGCGCATCGAGCTGCGCGACGGGAGGGTCGAGCGCGACGAGCGGCAGTCCGAGGCGCCGGCGTGAGGCTCTCCCTCTATTCCCGAGCCTGGGTCTGGGAGTCACGCGGTGCCTTCGGACGGCTGGCCTTCTTCGGCGCATGCCTCGCGGTGGGCGTGGCCGCTGTGGTGGCGGTCGCGGGCCTTTCGGACGGGGTCGAGCAGGCGCTGCGGGCCGAGGCGCGAAATCTCCTGGCCGCCGACCTCCAGGTCGAGGGCCATCGACCGCTGCCGACGAGCCTCTCGGCCGCTGTCGCGGCCGTCCCCGGCGCCCGGTGGGTTGAGGTGCGCCAGCTTCCGACGGTGGCCGCCGCGCCGGGGCGAGCAGGCGCCGCGGGCCCCAGCGAGCTCGTGGAGCTCAAGGCCGTGGGGCCTGGCTACCCCTTCTACGGGACCCTCCAACTCGAGCCGCGCCGAGCCCTGTCGGACCTCCTGACCCCCGACGCTGCCGTGGTTGCGCCGGAGCTCCTGGAACGCCTGGGGCTGCGGGTCGGAGGCCACCTTCTGCTCGGCGGCGCGGCGTTTCGGGTGGTCGGTACGGTCGACGCCGAGCCCGACCGGATCGCATTTTCCCTCACGCTCGGACCGCGCGTCTTCGTGTCGCTCGAGGGGCTCCGGCGCACGGGCCTCGAGACGCTCGGCAGCCGCATCGAGTACAGGGCGCTCGTGGCGCTCCCGGCCGGTGTCTCCTCGGCCCGGGCGGAAGCGGTCGCGAACCGGCTGCGGGCTGCGCTGCCGGACCCCTCGGCGTTTCGAGTGCAGACTTACACCCAGGCCCAACCCAACCTGCGCCGGGCCCTGGACCGCGGCACGCGGTTCCTAGGCCTGGTCGCCCTGCTCTCGCTCCTGATTGGCGGCATCGGGGTCGCGCAGACCGTGCGCGCATGGCTCGCCGAGAGGATCGACTCCATCGCCGTCCTCCAGTGCCTAGGCGTTCGCCCCCGGGAGATCCTGGCCCTGTACCTCGGCCACACCGCGCTCGTGGCCATGGTGGGAAGCGCAGTTGGCGCCGCGGCAGGAGTGGCGGTTCAGGCGGCCGCGGGCCGCCTTGCGCAGGGGCTTCTCCCCGCTTCGGCGCTTCGACTCTGGCAGCCCGCGGCGCTGCTGCGGGGCATGAGCCTGGGGGTGGGGGTTGCGCTTCTCT
Organism: Deltaproteobacteria bacterium; assembly: GCA_016214985.1. GTDB lineage: Bacteria > Desulfobacterota > Deferrisomatia > Deferrisomatales > JACRMM01 > JACRMM01. The sequence continues at coordinate 16,113 of JACRMM010000044.1, forward strand.
TCAGTCTGCCGCTCTTGATGGCGTTGCGCCGCGTGCCGCCCGTTCGCGTGTTACGGCACGATGCCGAGCCTCTGCCGCCGAGCCGTTGGGCCCAGGCCGCCACAGTGCTCGCCCTGGCCGGGGGGGTGCTGGGCACGGCGTGGGCCCAGTCCGGGTCGGCCGCGATGGGGGCCGAGTTTACGGCAGGGCTGGCCGGTGCCGTGCTGATCCTGGGCCTCGCGGCGCGCGCGGCCGCTCGGCTGGCCGCCGCCGTGCCGGAGCGCTGGGTCGCCGGCCGGGTGTCGTTGCGCCACGGGCTCGGAGCCCTCGCTCGCCCCGGCGCCGGCACCCTGGGGGCCGTCGTGGGTCTCGGGCTCGGAGTGCTGCTCGTGCTCGCCATGTACCTCGTGCAGGCCCGGCTGGGGGCCGAGCTCGGGGGCGAGCTGCCCCGCGACGCACCCACGGCGTTCCTGCTCGACGTCCAGCCCGATCAGTGGGCCGGGGTTCGCACGATCTTGGAGGCGAAGGGCGCGACCCGGATCGATTCGGTGCCCGTGGTCATGGCCCGGCTCAAGGCCGTGGACGGACGCTCGGTCGCGGAGCTCGCGTCCAAGGCATCCACGCAGGACGGCGAGCGGGGCCGGCGCCGGTGGGTCTTCACAAGAGAGCAGCGCCTGACGTACCTGCGCGCGCTTCCGCCGGGCAACGAGGTGGTGGAAGGGCGGCTCTGGAGCGACCCGCGCCGACCGGAGGTGAGCGTGGAGGACGACTTCGCCCGCGACCTCGGCGCCCGCCTGGGTTCGACGCTGACCTTCGACGTGCAGGGTGTTCCCCTCGACCTCGAGGTCACGAGCCTGCGCAGGGTGGAGTGGCGCACCTTCGGGATCAACTTCTTTCTCGTCGTCGAGCCCGGCGTGCTGGAGTCGGCGCCCCAGTTCCGGCTCGTCTCTGCCCGCCTTCCCCCGGGAGGGGAGCAGCGTGCCCAGGACCTGCTGGCCGCGCGTTACCCGAATGTGACCCTGCTTAAGGTCCGGGCAATCCTGGAGAAGATCCTGGCCGTCCTCAATCGAGTGGCGCTCGGCGTCCAGTTTCTGGGGGGGTTCACGGTGGTGGCGGGGATCGCGATCCTGGCGGGTGCCGTGTCCGCGGGCTCGGTGCGGCGGGGCCGGGAGGTGGCTCTCCTGAAGACCCTGGGTATGACTCGCCGGGGCGTCGCTGCGGCCTTCGCCCTCGAGTACGCCCTCGTGGGCGCGGTGGCCGGCCTCATCGGGTCGGCCGGGGCCGGTGTTGCGGCCTGGGCCGTGCTCACCCGCGGCATGGAGATCCCCTTCCGCCTCGACGCCCTGCCGTACGCCGCGGCCGTGGCCGCCAGCGTCCTGCTGGCCGTTACCGCAGGCCTCGCTGCGAGCGGCCGGGCGCTGGGGCGGCGGCCCGTGGACGTGCTCCGCGCGGAGTGATGGCGGGGTCCTGCCGTTTCCGGGCCCCCTCGGAGGCGTCGGGGCCCGCGACGACGAACCCTTCGGACCTCGGCCGAAGGGTTCTGCCAGCCCGCGGGGTCGGGGCTACCAGACCGTTACCCGGTCGCCGAAGCGGTCGAGGTCGGCCTTCCCGATCCCCCTGACGTTGAGCAGCTGGTCGACCCTGGAGAGGGGCCCGTTGGCGTCGCGGTACTCCACGATGGACCCCGCCATCTCGGGGCTGATCCCCGGCACCTTGGCGAGCTCATCGGCGCTGGCCGCGTTGAGGTCCACTTTCTCCGTCCCCCTCCGCGTCGTCGCGGGCTGCTCCATGGAGTGGGAGGCACCGGCTCGGTACGGCGGGCCCGAGGTGTACGCCGGCGCGGCGGCGACGACGGTCGTCAGGGAGCCGACCGCGAGCGCGGCGAGGAACAGGGTGGTTCTTCTGTGCGTGTTCATGACTGCACCTCCTCTCCCCCCGACGTCTCCGAATGCCCCTCTACGGTAGCCACGGCTCCGGCGCTTGGGAACGCCGCACTCGCCGAGATCACCGGTACCCGTCGTAGAAGAGCTTCGCGGTGACCGCCAGGACCATGGTCAGGAACAGGGGCCGGACGAAGCGGGCGCCGCGGGTGACGACCAGCCCCGCACCGATGCGGGCGCCGATCATCTGACCCGAGCCCATGAGGAGGCCCGCGGTGAGCACCACGTGGCCCCCGGCGAGGAAGACCCCCAGGGAGATCAGGTTGCTCGTGCAGTTCATGAGCTTGGCGTAGCCGGTGGCACGGACGAGGTCGAGGCCGAGGCCGGCGACGAGTGCCACGACCCAGAAGGAGCCGGTGCCGGGCCCGAAGAAGCCGTCGTAGAATCCGAGGCCGAGCCCGAAGACGCTGTAGAAGGGGCCGGGCTGGACCCGGGGGCGCCGGTCTTCGAACCCGAAGTGCGGGGTCACCAGGGTGTAGAGCGCGATGGTGGCGAGCAGGAAGGGGATCGCCTGGCGCAGGAGCGCGGGGTCGAGCCGCTGGACCGCCCAGGCGCCGAGGGCAGCGCCCGCTGCGGTGAAGGCGACACCCGCGGCGCCGTCGCCGAGGCGGATGGTCCCGGAGCGGGCGAAGTGTCGCACGGCGCTGGTGGACCCGAAGGACGACTGGAGCTTGTTGGTTCCGAGGGCATAGGGGGGCGGGAGGCCGAGGCCCAGGAGCACGGGCAGGGTGATCAGGCCGCCGCCGCCGGCCACGGCGTCGACGAGGCCCGCGACGAGGCCCGTCAGAAAGAGGATCGGGACGCCCCACAGGGGGATCGAGAGGTGATCCATGGTCTCCTCGGCACCCGCGGCAGGGCCGGCGCCGACTCTTCCCTGTTCGGGTCGGCCGGGGCAACGCGGCACGTCCGGTTTCCCGAGGTCCCGCCAACGTCCGCTGCGTTGGGGTTTGGCGGGTCGCTGGGCTCCGGCCGACGATCCCGCGTTGACCTGATTCCTGGGAACCTATAAAGAAAGTCCCGTGCTCCAAGAGCGGCCGGACGCCCCGCCGCTCCACGGGACGATCCCTGGGCGCCTGGGGCATCTCTCGGCCGAACGAAGGGGCCATCGCCGCCGCGCCGTTGCAAGCAACCTGCCAAGACCGCGTCCCGCTCCGCTCTGGGGCATCCGACCGCTCCCGGTTGATGCGTCGGGGTGACCGAAAGTCATGGGCAACTCAGTCGTCTCTCAAGCATTCAGACCGGTCGTTGAGCCCTCGGGGTCCAGGCTGGCGTTGAGCGGGCGTCGTCCGTCGCGACCGGCCCGCCGAACCCTTCGCCGATCCGGTCCTGTGCGGTTACAGGGCCCCCTCGCCGCGCTCACCGGTGCGGATGCGCACTGCCTCCTCGACGGGGAGGACGAAGATCTTCCCGTCGCCGATCTTTCCGCTGCGGGCGGCCTGTTCGATCACCTCCACGACCTTCCAGGCCATGTCGTCGGTCGTCACGATCTCGAGCTTGACCTTGGGGAGGAAGTCCACGATGTACTCGGCGCCCCGGTAGAGCTCGGTGTGCCCCTTCTGGCGCCCGAAGCCCTTGACCTCGGTGACCGTGATCCCCTGGATCCCGATCTCATTGAGGTTCTCCTTCACATCGTCGAGCTTGAAGGGCTTGATGACGGCTTCGATCTTCTTCATGGGTCCTCCGGGCCACGCCGGCGTAATGAATGTGCACGGGTCTTACCCTTCGGCGCCGAGGTCGAGGCACCGCTCGGCGATCCTCTCCTCGAGCTCCTCCAGCGCGAGGAGTTGGTGAGGCCGCACGGAGTGAGCGGGAAGGCTCGCGCGGCGCTCGGCGAGCTCCCGGCGCAGCGCCGCCAGCTCCGCCTGGAGCCGACTGCGCTCGGCGTCGGTCACGGCGCCTCCTCCAGCACCTGATCGATCCACTCCGCTGCGGCGATCATGGCCGGGAAGCCGGCGGTGGGCAGGGCGAGCAGCGCCGCGTGGCGCAGCTCGTCGGGCGTGAAGCCCTCCTGGAGAGCCTGGCGGGCCTGGGACTTGACGCCGCCCTGGCTCTGGGTCCCGATCGCGACGCCGAGCCGGACGAGGCGGCGGCCGCGCTCCTCGAGGGGGCCCTGGCGGTTGACCGCGAGGGAGAGCTCCATGTGGGCCTTCTCGACGTCGGGGTAACGGTTCAGAAACCGGCGGAACGGCTCGGGCAGCTGGGGCATGGTTTCTCCTCGGGGGGTGCGCGGGTGGGGGCGTCCCGGGCAGAGTAGCGGAAGGAGAAGGCGACGCAAGGAAGCGCCGCGTCCCGATCCTCGGGTCGTCCGCCGTCGGTGCCGCTCTCCTTGACCCCCGTCCCTATCCTGGAGTACCAACCGGTCATGGAATCGACCTCCGTGCTGGCGCCGACGGCGCCCGAGATCTCAACCTGAGCGTCGACGCTGCCCTCGTCCAGGTTCCCTTGGCCAAGGCCTGCGAGCCTTCCCCTGGGATTCTCGTGCTCGCCGGCAGCCTGCGGGCGGCCGGCGCCCGGGTGTCCGTGTTCGACGCCAACCTGGAGGTCCAGGAGGCGCTCTTCGCGCCCGGGCGCCTCGGCCACGAGGCAGCCGTCCTCGCCCAGAGCGGCGCGCCCGCGGCGCGGGTCACCTCGGCTCGGCGCGCTGCGCTCGGGACCACGCGCGCGGTGGAATGCCTGCGAGACGTCCGGACCTACCGGGATCTCGGCGCCTACCGGGCGGCTGTGAACCGCCTGGAGGAGGCCTGCCGCGTCCTCTCCCGGGCCGGGTCTTCCCGGCTCTCGCTCTCGGACCTGACCGTCGAGGGGCTCTCACCCCTCTCCTCGTCGGACCTGGGCGCCGTGGCGCGGGACCCCTCGGCCCTCCCCTTCGCCGACGAGCTCGCCGCGCTCGTTCCCCGCATCCTCGAGGGGGCGCCCCGCCTGATCGGGGTGTCTGCGGTCTACCTCTCCCAGGCGCTGCCTGCCTTCGCCCTGGCCGGGCTCCTCCGGAGGGCCGGCTACGGCGGGCGGCTCGTGCTCGGCGGCGGGGTGGTCTCCTCCTGGGCGCCGCGCCTCGGGCCCCAGTCCGTGCTCTTCGAGGCGTGGGACGCCCTGGTGGCCGGGCCGGGGGAGGAGGCTCTCGGTGCGCTCCTGGGGCACGGCGACCCCCGGGACGCCTCCGGGGTTCTCGCCCCTGCCCTCGGTGTCTGGAACGCGCCGGCCACGGGCGGCCGTGCTCCGGTCTGGTTCGAGCCTGACCCCAAGGGTCTCCCCTGGGACCGCTACCTCTCGCCCGGGCCGGTCCTGCCCCTGGCGACGTCGCGGGGTTGCTACTGGGGCCGGTGCGCCTTCTGCCCCGAAGCAACGGAGGGCCGACAGGGGTTCCAGACCATGCGGGCCGGCGCGCTGCGCGACGCCGTGCTCAGGGCCCGCGACACGCACGGGTTTCGCTGGGTCCACCTGACCGATGACGCGGTTCCGCCCGGCACGCTGCGCACCCTGGCCCGTGGGCTTCAGGGCGAGGGGGTCCGCTGGTACGGCTTCGCGCGCTTGGAGGCGGCACTCCTCGACCCGGCCTTTTCAGAGGAGCTGGCGGCCGGCGGTTGCGCCATGCTCCAGCTGGGTGTCGAGACAGCCTCCCAGCGCCTCCTGGATGGGCTCGGCAAGGGGACCCGGATCGCCGACGTGGGCGCGATGCTCCGAAACGTCGCCCGAGCGGGCATCCGGACCTACGTCTACCTGCTCTTCGGGATCCCCACCGAGACGGCCGAGGAGGCGCGCACCACAGGGGATTGGGCCGTGCGGCACGCCGATGCCGTCACCTTCTTGAACCTCGCGCTCCTGAACCTCCCGCGGGGGAGCGAGCTCGAACGCGACCCGGCGCGGTATGGCCTCACCGAGCTCCACGCGTCGTCCGGCTCCCGCGATCTCTCCCTGTACCGGTCCTACGCCAGCGAGGGAGGGGGGAGTCGCCGCGACCTGCGCCGCGTCCTCGCCGCGGTGCGCGCTCGCCCCGAGATCCGCCGGATCCTCGCCCGCACGCCGCCGGGGTTCACCTCCAATCACGCGGCCTTCGCTCCGCTTGATGGATAGGGCCGGAGAGTCGTACCTCGCCCCCGATAGGTGCCGTGGCGGCGAGCACTGCGGTGCCGAGGGAGTCTCCGGTCCGCCCGGAGCGGATGCGTCGCGGGCGCCGGCCCGTCTTGCATTCGGCAGGTCGACCGTTTAAGGTAAGCCGTCCGGCGGCCGGGGGGTGGGAGGGGACAGGATGCCGGAGAGCTGGATCGACGGGCTGGTCTTGTCGCGGGTGGCCGGGGTGGGCGACCGCCTGTTCCGAAGCCTCGTTGACGCCTTCGGGAGCGCCGGGGCGGTGCTCGCGTCGAGCCCGGAGCGGCTCCGCGAGGTCGGCGGGGTGGGGCCGGCCGTCGCTGCCGCGATCGCGGCAGCCCGCGACCGCCGGGCGGCCGAGCAGGAGGCCCGCCGGGTCCGCGACGCCGGGTTCTTCCTCGTCCCTTACGGGGATCCGACCTACCCGACGCCCCTCTCCCGGATCCACGACCCGCCCGCAGTGCTCTACGGAGCCGGTGCGCTGCGGCCCCGCGACGCCGTGGCCGTGGCGATCGTGGGTAGCCGCCGGGCGACGACCCAGGGGGCCCGCTTCGCGCGCTGGCTCGCTCGTGACCTGGCGGCAGAAGGAGTGACCGTGGTGAGCGGGCTCGCCGAGGGGATCGACGCAGCCGCCCACGCGGGCGCCCTGGAGGGCGGTGGGCGCACGTTCGCGGTGTTCGGCTCGGGGCTGGATGTTCTGTACCCGGCGCGAAACGCCGCGTTGGCCGGGGCTGTCCGGGAGAGCGGTGCGTGGCTGAGCGAGCTGCCCCTAGGGAGCGAGCCGCTGGGTCACCACTTCCCGCGCCGCAATCGGATCATCAGCGGGCTGACGCTCGGGGTCGTCGTAGTCGAGGCGGCGGAGAAGAGTGGGTCCCTGATCACGGCCCTCGCCGCCCTGGATCAGAACCGCGAGGTGTTCGCGGTGCCGGGGCCGCCGGGCTCCTTCAACTCCCGAGGCGCACACCGACTGCTGCGGATGGGGGCGAAGCTGGTCGAGACCGCGGCGGACGTGCTCGAGGAGTTGTCGCTCGGCCGCCGCGGAGCCGTTCCCCCTCCTGCGGCGCCGGAGGCCGAGGTCGAGCCGCTTCCGTTGCCGCTCCGAGCGGTATGGGCGGCCCTGGAGGAGAGCCCGCTGCACATCGACGAGGTGTCGCGGCGCGCAGGCGTGACGGCGGCCGAAGCCTCTGTGGCGCTGATGGAGCTGTGCCTGCGGGGCGCGGTGGACGAGATGCCCGGAAAGCTCTACGCGCGGTGCTCCGCAGCGTTCGGGAAGGTGGAGGATCGATGAAGGGCACCATGTTCGACGTGGTCGACTACATCGCGCGCCGGTACGGTGCGGTGCGGGAGGCCTTCCAGGACCTCGGCTCGCTTCGCGACGAGCTGTTCGACGTCGGCTTCCAGGAGGAGGAGGTCGAGCGCGCCCTGGCATGGCTGCAGCGGCTTCGGGCCGCCGGCGCCCCCGCGTCCCCGTGGGAGGAGCCGCGACGGGACGCGACGCGGGTGCCGAGTGTGGCGGAGACGCACAAGATCACAGCCGCGGCGCGCGGCTACGTGCTTCGCCTGGAGCGGGCGGGCGTGCTCGACGCGGCGCTCCGGGAGGCGGTCTACGAGCGAGCCGCCGGCCTCGAGGTGCCGGCGGTGGGGCTTCGAGAGGTGCGGGTACTGGTGGCGGTCCTGCTCGAGGCGTCGTCGCGGGGGACCGTGGGCATGGCCGGCGGGGCGCTGCGCGCGGGGAATCGGAAGTTCTATCACTGACCAACAGGCGCCGGCCGTGCCGGCAGGGAATGTCGTAAAACGATGTCAAAGTCACTGTTGATCGTCGAGAGCCCGGCCAAGGCGAGGACTCTCAAGGGGTACCTGGGCGAGGACTTCCAGGTGGAGGCCTCGGTGGGCCACGTGAAGGATCTGCCGAAGAGCGAGCTCGGAGTCGACGTGGATCGCGACTTCGCGCCCCACTACAGCGTCATTCGAGGCAAGGGAAAGGTCCTCCAGCAGCTCAAGAAGGCGGCCCACGAGGCGGACGTTATCTACCTGGCTCCGGACCCGGATCGGGAGGGCGAGGCCATCGCGTGGCACATTGCCGATGAGATCTGCCCCCGAAAGGGCAAGGCGGACAAGCCGGTCTACCGCGTGATGATCCACGAGATCACGAAGAAGGGGATCAAGGAGGCTCTCGAACACCCGGGCGCCCTGAACGAGGACCGGTACAACGCCCAGCAGGCGCGGCGGATCCTGGACCGCCTGGTGGGGTACCAGATCAGCCCCATCCTCTGGGACAAGGTGCGCCGAGGGCTCTCCGCCGGGCGGGTGCAGTCCGTGGCACTTCGGCTCGTGGTGGACCGGGAGAGTGAGGTCCAGGCCTTCGTGCCGCAAGAGTATTGGACGCTCGACGCCCGGTTGGAGGGGAACGCCCCGCCGCCGTTCGGGGTCCGGCTGCGCCGCCTCAGGGGCAAGGCCGTGGAGATGAAGTCGAGGGAGGCGGCGGAGGTCGCCCGCGCCGCCGCCGGGCAGGAGGTGTTTCGCCTCGCCAAGGTGGAGCGCAAGGAAAAGCGCCGAAACCCCGCCCCGCCCTTTATCACTTCGACGCTGCAGCGCGACGCCTTCCGCAAGCACCGCTTCTCGGCCAAGAAGACCATGATGCTGGCGCAGCGCCTCTACGAGGGGGTCGACGTCGAAGGCGAGCCCGTGGGCCTGATCACGTACATGCGCACCGACTCGCCGCGCCTGTCGGCCGACGCGGTGGCCGAGTGCCGCGAGCATATCCGCCAGGCGTACGGCGACGCGTACGTGCCGGCGAAGGCCGTGGAGTACCGCGCCAAGAAGGGGGCGCAGGAGGCCCACGAGGCCATCCGACCGACCTCCCTGGAGCGCACGCCCGAGCGCGTGCGCCCGTTCCTTGACCCGGATCAGTTCCGCCTCTACAAGCTCGTCTGGGACCGGTTCGTGGCGTGCCAGATGGTTCCGGCGCTCTACGATCAGACGACCTTCGACGTGGAGGCCGGCCCCTACCTGTTCCGCGCCGTGGGCTCCATCCTCAAGTTCAAGGGGTTCACCGCGGTGTACGTGGAGGGCCTCGACGACCCCGAGGAGGAGGGCTCCGAAGAGGACCGGCCGCTCCCCGACCTCCGGGAGGGCGATGTGCTCCGACTGCTCGGCCTGTCGGCCGATCAGCACTTCACGCAGCCCCCGGCCCGCTTCACCGAGTCGACCCTGGTCAAGGAGCTCGAGGACAAGGAGATCGGTCGCCCGTCGACGTACGCCCAGATCCTCTCGACCCTGCGGGACAAAGGGTACGTCAAGATGGTGGACCGGCGGTTCGCGCCCACCGACCTCGGCACGCTCGTCACCGGGCTCCTGGTGGACAACTTCCCGAACATTCTCGACGTGGGGTTCACCGCCCAGATGGAAGCCGAGCTGGACCACGTCGAGGACGGCAAGCGGGAGTGGCACGACCTGCTGCGCGGCTTCTACCGGCCCTTCGCCCAGACCTTGGAGCGGGCGAGTCGCGAGATGGTCAACGTGAAGACCCGGGAGGAGCCCACGGACCTCCTGTGCGAGCGATGCAGCCAGCCCATGGTCATCCGGTGGGGCCGAAACGGCTTCTTCCTCGCCTGCTCCGGGTACCCGACGTGCAAGACGACGAAGGAGATCCAGCGGCGGCCCGACGGGACCGTTGAAGTGGTGGAGGGGGAGAGCACGGGTGAGGCCTGCCCCGAGTGCAGCTCCGACCTGCTCATCAAGAAGGGCCGCTTCGGCCGGTTCGTGGCGTGCTCCCGCTACCCCGACTGCAAGTACACGCGGGCGGTGGGCACGGGGGTCTCCTGCCCCCGCCCGGGGTGCAGCGGCGAGCTCGTGGAGAAGCGCAGCAAGGCCGGCCGCACCTTTTACGCCTGCAACCGCTACCCCGAGTGCGACCAGGCCCTCTGGGACCGGCCGATCCCCCGAGAGTGTCCCGACTGTGGCAACCCCTACCTGGTGGAGAAGTTCACGAAGCAGGGGACCGTGATCCGGTGCCCCAAGCGGGGGTGCGGGTACAAGGAGGAGACGGAGGGGTAGGGGTCAGGGGTTCGGCGTCGAGCGTCAGGCGTCGAGCGTCAAGCGCTGAAGAACTTCGGCCGCGCTGAGGCCGGCCACGAAGATCGACTTTCGGCGCCCCGTCTCGCCCCGCAGGATCGTCACGCGAGACCTCGGTACGCCGAGGCTCTTGGCCAGGTACCGGATCAGGGCCTCGTTGGCCTCCCCGTCGACCGGCGGTGCCGCGACCTGAACCTTCAGGGCGCCGGAGTGGATGCCCGCGATCCGGTCTTTCGACGCCCGCGGCTGCACCCACACCTCCACCGTCGCACCGCCCACCACGTCGCGCACCGGCATCGCCGACGCCTGGTTCAATGCAGGCGCGTGGCCAGATCGAACAGGCTCGCCACGGCGAACGACTTGAGGAAGTAGATTACGAGGATGACCAGGAGCGGCGAGAAGTCGATGCCCCCGTACACGACCGGGATCTTTCGCCGGATCCAGGACAGCACCGGGTCCGTGGACCGGCGAAGGAAGCGGACGATCGGGTTGTAGGGGTCCGGGTTGACCCAGGAGAGAATCGCCCGGGCCACGACGAGCCAGAGGCAGAGGCTCAGCGCTACGTTGAGGACCTGGGCCACGCCCATCAGGAAGTTCGCGACGACGAACACGGTCCTACCCTCCCAGTTCCTTGGAGCGGAGCGCCGCTGCGCGCACCGCTTCGATCACGGCCCCCCGAAAGCCTCGAAGCTCCAGCTCGCGAAGCCCGGCGATCGTCGTGCCGCCGGGGGAGGCGACCCGATCCTTGAGCTCTGCGGTGTGGGCCCCGGCGTCCCGAGCCATGCAGGCGGCGCCGAGGAGGGTCTGGCGAGCCAGCGCCCGCGAGAGCTCCCGGGGGAGTCCCATCAGCACCCCCGCGTCGGCCAGGGCCTCCAGGAAGACGTAGGCGTACGCCGGCCCGCTTCCCGAGAGCCCGGTCACGGCGTCGAGCAGAGACTCCTTCTCCACCGCGTGGGCCTCGCCCACCGCCGACAGGAGCGTTGCGACCACGTCTCGCTGCGCCGGCGTCACGTGTTCGTTGGCGCAGTAGACGCTCGCCGCGCAGCCGGCGAGCGCTGGGGCGTTGGGCATGACCCGCACCACGGCGGCCCCCGCAGGCAGCCCCCGAGCGAGCCGCTCCAGGGTCACGCCCGCGCAGATCGAGATGAGGAGAGCGGTGGGCTCCCAGTCGCTCAGCTCGGCCAAGGCAGGGTCCACGTCCTGAGGCTTCACGGCGAGCAGGACGAGGCCCGCTCCCCGGCACGCGTCCCGGACGGACGCGACGACCGAGATCCCATAGCGCCGGGCCACGTCGGCGGCGCGGCTGGGCACCTTCTCGGCGGCGGCCACCTGCTGCGGGGTCGTCACGCCGTGGTCCAGGAGCCCCTTGAGCAGCGCTTCTCCCATGTTTCCTGCGCCCACCAGAGCCAGCCGTGGAAGTGTCATCTCGTGCCTCCCGAAGCGATCGTGTTCGTGGGTGCGATGAGCCGGGCGAGCGGCGGAGGGTCAGGCGTCCCGGGCGGGCCGATCGCCGAACAGGGCGCTGCCGACGCGGACCAAGGTCGCGCCCTCCTCCACCGCTACCTCATAGTCGGCGCTCATCCCGAGGGACAGCTCCCCCATCTCGACCTCCGGCAGGCCGAGCGCAGCGATCCGGTCGCGCAGCACGCGCACCGCGCGAAAGTGGGGCCGCGCCTGCTCAGGGTCCTCCGTGAACGGCGGAATCGCCATCAACCCCCGGATCCGAAGGCTCGGCCACTCCGGGGCCCGGCGGACCAGGGCGACGGCACCGTCGAAGCTCGCCCCCGATTTCGTCACTTCGTCGCCCACCTTGACCTGCAAGAGCACGTCGACCCGGATCCCCCGTCGAGACGCCTCTCGTTCGAGCGCGTCGGCCAGCGATGCCCGGTCGACAGACTGGATCATCGAGAACACCTCGACCGCCTGCCGGGCCTTGTTGGACTGGAGGTGGCCGATGAAGTGCCACTCCGCCTCCGGCGGTAGACGGTCGATCTTGCCCAGCGCCTCCTGCACGTAACTCTCGCCGAAGGTGTGCAGTCCGGCCCGCCAGGCGTCGGCGACGTGCTCGGCCGAAACGGTCTTGGTCACGGCCACGAGGCGCACGCAGCCGGCGGGGCGTCCTGCGCGTGCCTCTGCGGCCCTCAGGGCCCCGAGCACGGCGGCCGCGGCGCGGGCGATCGGTGTCTCACCCACGATCGGCCTCCCCTCGCGGCCAGGGCGCGAAGCCCGCGCCCTCCAGCAAGCTCACCGTTTCGGTCATGGGAAGGCCCACGACATTGGTGTACGAGCCCCGGATCGAGGAGACGAGGAATGCGCCCCGGCCCTGGATCGCGTAGGCGCCCGCCTTGTCGTAGGGCTCGTCGAGGTCCGCGTACCAGGCGATCTGGGCGGGGGTCAGGGGCGCGAACGTCACCGCGGTCTCCACGCGCAGACTGCGGGAGCCGGTGGGCCCGACGAGCGCGACGGCCGTGATGACGCGATGGGTGCGGGCCGAGAGGGCCTCCAGCATCGAGACGGCGTCGCCGCGGTCTCGGGGCTTGCCCAGGGCTTCGTCGCCCACGACCACCGCCGTGTCGGCCCCCAAGACCCACGACGGCGCCGGAGTGGACGCGGCGACCTCTCGGGCCTTGCGCAGCGCCACGGCCTCCAGGGCCGGGCCCAGGGGGAGATCCACCGGGAGGGCCTCGTCAGCGTGGCTGGGGACCACGTCGAAGGGGATGCCCAGGGCCTCGAGCAGGTCTCGGCGACGGGGGGATTGAGACGCGAGAATCAGGCGAGGCATGGTCTCCTGCGGAGGCTGAGGGGATCGCCGCCGGGGCCGGGGATCGCTGGAAGCGTACGGTAGACGATGGGCGACAGGGGTGTCAAGGAACCGCGGCCCTGTGGTACCGTCGCCCCCAAGAAGGTTTCCGGGGGTTCGGCGGGGTGCCGGGGCGGGGCTCCGGCGTGGGAGGATCGCATGGGACAGTCGGTTCGAGTGGTCATGGCGCTGGTCGCACTGTTGGGAGCGGGGGAGGCGTCGTCGCAGTCGCCGACGCTGGACCTCGTCTACACCTCCGATCTGCGCGGGACGGTCGGGATCTGCGGCTGAGTGAAGAACCCGCTTGGCGGTCTCGCCAAGAAGTCCTACCTCGTCCGGGAGCTGCAGCGCAAGGGCCAGGCCGTCGTGCTCCTGGACGGGGGAAACCTCCTCTTCGGAAAGACCCTGCTCAAGGACCTTGAACGGCCGCAGTTGACGCTCAAGGCGAGCAAGATCGTCGAGGCCTACAATGCCATGGGCCTCGACGCCGCGGGCGTGGGTCCGATGGACTTCGCCGACGGCCTCGAGTCGCTCCTGCGCCTGCTCAAGGACGCGCAGTTTCCGGTTGTGTGCTCGAATCTGGTGTGGAAGGACACCGGGTCTCCGGTGTTCCGCCCCCAGATCCTGGTCCAGCGGGGAGGGCTGAGCATCGGCCTGGTCGGCGCCCTGGATCCGGCCGTCAAGATCGAAGGCCTCGGGCGCGACGCTGCCAAGGTCCGCGTCCAGCCCATCTACCAGTCGGTCCGCAAGGCCGCGCGCCTGCTGCGCGGGGAGGGGGCGGACGTCGTGGTCCTGCTCTCGGCCATCGATCCGAAGAAGATCCGGGTGCTCGCCACGAACGGGGGGGACGTGGACCTCTTTCTCGGCGGGGATCCCAAGGACAAGCTGATGATCCCCTACCGCGTCAAGAACGCTCTGGTGGCGGGTTCGAGCCAGCTCGGCAAGTACGTGGGCCACGTGGAGCTTTCCCGGGGGGCCGACGGCTCGCTGGACCTGAAGCACGCCTTCGTGCCCATGAAGCTCAATCGACCGGAGGAGCCGAAGGTCAAGCGGATCGTGGACTCGTACTACCGCGCCGTGGCGAAGTTTCGGACCGAGGGATCGCGGATGTACGTGAAGGAGAACGAGGAGGCGGTCAACCTGGCCCACGACAAGCCGGTCTATGCGTCGGCGGAGGAGTGCAAGGCGTGCCACCGCGCCCAGTACGACCGGTGGAGGGCGAGCCGCCACGCCCGGGCCTACGCCGCGCTTCCGGACGCAGCGCGCCGGCAGATGGAGTGCGTCGAGTGCCACGTCACTGGGTTCGGAAAGTGGGGAGGCTTCGACGGCGTGACGAAGGCTCCGGACCTGACCGGCGTTCAATGTGAGGAGTGCCACGGCCCGGGAAGCTCCCACCCGGCGACCGCAAGCGTCCGGGCCGGAGAGGCGGCCCGGTCCGTGTGCCGCAAGTGTCACACGCGTTCACGCAGCCCTGACTTCAACGCCAGGGAGTACCTCAGCCGGCTGGGGTGCGGCGGAGCCGCGCGCTGACGCCCTCAGGAGCCACTGCCCTGTTCGCCGTCCCTGCCCGCGGCCCTCCTAAGTAGGGGTCCGTGCCGTTGCGGCGGGGGTGGATCGCCGGCTGACGTGTCCCTCGGTAATGAAGCACTTGCATCGGGTGTATAAAAGAAATATTCTCCCGCCGCGCCGCGGGTTCTGTGCGGTTGGTCGTGAAGAACATCACGAGTCGCCCCGAGACCGGGGAGGAGGTGTGAAAGGAGCAGGACCGGGTGGACCTCCCGATCGGAGGAGGAGGGAGGAGTCCCCCGGAGACGGAGCCTCAGGGTGATGGGATCTCGGTGATCGAACTGTCGATCGTGTGACCATTCCTTATTTGAATCGGGGAGCGCCATGAAGTGCAGAGCCAAAGGTCTTTCGTTTGTGTTGTGTCTCGCCACACTGCTTCTGTCTCTGGTTGTAGCAGTAGGTCCAGCGGGCGCGAGCGTCGACGACAGCAAGTGTCTCGAGTGTCATGATCAGATCGATGCCGAGGCCTTCTCGAAGTCCGTTCACGGCAAGAACGCGTGCAATAGCTGTCATTTCGACGTTGTCGACCTGGAGGAGCATCAGAACTGCGGATCCAAGACGCAGCAGAAGGTCGAAACCTGCCATCGGTGTCACCCCGTCGAGGGCAAGGAGCACTTCTCGTCCGTGCACATGCTCAACGATATCAAGTGCGCTGACTGCCACTCGGACATTCATGCTGTCAAGAAGTGGGACGGCAACAAGAAGAGCGTGGTCGACAAGTGCCTGGGGTGCCATGACGGCGAGGCCTATCTGGCGAGCATCCACGGGAAGGCCGTAGAAGCCGGCAACAACGACTCCGCCTCGTGTGCCGACTGCCATAACCTCCACAAGGTCAACGAAGTCGGAGACCCCAAGACGCACGCCTATCGGGAGTTCCACACCGAGATCTGCCACAAGTGCCACGCCAACACCGCGATGATGGCCAAGAACAAGGTGCCGACGATCTCGGTGAAGACGTACGAGGAGAGCTACCACGGAAAGGTGGAGTCGCTCGGGTCGGCGTTGGCCGCCGGCTGCGCCGATTGCCACACGGCCCACTCCGTGCTGCCCGCCGCGGACCCCAAGTCGAGCGTCAACCCGGCGAACCTCGCGAAGACCTGCGGCACCTGCCACAAGGACTCCACCATCGGGTTCGCGCAGTTCCTCCCGCACGCCGACCACAAGGACAAGAAGGAGTACCCGGTCCTCTACTACACCTTCATCGCCATGACGAGCCTTCTGGTCGGCACGTTCAGCGTATTCTGGTTCCACACCCTGCTCTGGTGGCGGCGGGCCTACTGGGCCCAGACCGAGAAGCTGCGCTCCGGACACTTCGAGCTCTGCGAGGTTCAGGAGCCGCTTCGGCCCTACCGGCGGTTCACGGCCTTCGACCGCACGCTCCACGTCCTGATGATGCTGAGCTTCCTGGGCCTCGTGGTCACCGGGCTGCCGCTCAAGTTCGCGTCGGCGCCGTGGGCTCCTGCGGTCATGCACCTGCTCGGCGGCCCCCACCTCGCGGGCTTCATCCACCGGATCTGTGCGGGCATCACCTTCCTCTACTTCGGCCTGTGCGTCGGCTACGTGGTCTACTTCCTCCTCTTCAAGCCGACCGGTCAGGGGGTGCTCCAAAAACTGTTCGGCCCCGACTCCCTCTTCCCGAACCTGCGGGACCTGGAAGACATCAAGGGGATGATCGCGTGGTTCCTGGGCCGGGGGAAGGAGCCCCACTTCGACCGCTGGACCTACTGGGAGAAGTTCGACTTCCTCGCGGTCTTCTGGGGCATGTTCGCCATCGGCGGCTCGGGCGTGATGCTCTGGTTCCCGGAGCTCTTCGGGAGGTTCCTCCCAGGCTGGGTGTTCAACGTGGCCATCATCGTCCACAGCGACGAGGCGCTGCTGGCTTCGGGCTTCATCTTCACCGTGCACTTCTTCAACACGCACTTCCGACCGGGCAAGTTCCCCATGGACATGGTGATCTTCACCGGCACGCTGCCCAAGCAGGAGCTCTGTGAGGAGCGCAAGGACTGGTGCGATCGACTGGAGAAGGCGGGCGTACTGGACGAGTATGTGGCGAAGCCGAGCCACCCCCTCTGGGACCTCGGCAGCCAGATCCTCGGCTTCACGGCGCTGAGCGTCGGGCTGATCTGTATCGGACTGGTGGCCTGGGGCTTCCTGGCCCACTGATCGCGGGTCTTCCCCGTCGCAGGGGGATCGGACCGCCCTCGCGAGCCGGCGACACGACGACCCGGGGCCCCGTGGGCAGCATCGCTGCCCACGGGGCCCTTTCTTGAGCGAGCCGACTTCCCCCCTCTGCCAAACCGAAGTTGACGGGTTCCCGGCCAATCCGGAGCTCTTCTAGCCTTGGTTTGGCTCCTGGTCGGGGGTCGCTCGCAGGGCACAGCGGAAGTCGGCGCCCTGCGAGCTGATTTTCTTCTCCACCCGGCCCTTGCGCGAGAGCTTCGACCGATTGTATCATCATCCTCCGTCTCGAAGCTCCACCGTTGGGGTCAGGGCGATGGCGGCTGGCGGGCCGCTCTCAGGGAGTGAGGCGACCAACGGGGCGCGTAGAGGACGGGAAGGCGCGAATCGAGCACAGGCATCCCTTCTGCCAGCAACCGCGGCGAATCCCACCGGAACCGTTCCGACACACAGCGAGGGGCTCGATGGACCGCGGGCGAGGCGCCCCGCCGGGAGCCTCACCGCCGTCGCACGACACGACGTTAGATCACGGCTGAGGCTGGGGTGGGCCCCCAGAGACGGTCGTTCAAGACAACGGGAGAGATCTCATGGGTATGGCCAGTCTGATCAGCAACTTCCTCCGCCAGTTCTTCGGTGAGCTGCGCCGCATCGTGGCGAGCCACAAGAGGGCCGTCGTATCGATCTGCGTGATCTCGGCCGTCGGTTTCTGCGCATTCGTGATCGTCGGCTACAAGGTGGCAGAGACACCGTGGTTCTGCGGCAGCTGCCACAACATGGCGCCCTACATTCAGTCCTGGAAGGAGTCCAAGCACCACACCGTCTCGTGCGTGGAGTGCCACTACAAACCAGGGCTGCTCAACCACTTGAAGGGCAAGTTCACCGACGGGCAACTCTCTCTCGTCTATTTCATCACGGGCAAGGGGCCCTCGAGTCCCCATGCCGAGATTTCGGACGAGTCTTGCATTGAGTGCCACAGCAAGAAAGACATCACCAGCAGCCCACTGGACTTCAAGGGTGTCTACTTCGACCACAAGCATCACCTCGGGTCGTTGCGCAACGGCATGCAGCTGCGCTGCACGACGTGCCACTCGCAGATCGTCCAGGGCGAGCACCTCACGGTGACCGAGTCGGTGTGCTTCCAATGTCACTTCTACAAGACGGCCGAGAACGATCCGCAGCGGCTGTGCAAGACGTGCCACACCGAGGTGAAGGAGGTTCTCACCGTCAACGGCATCAAGTTCAAGCACGGCGAGTACATCGCTCGCGGGCTGGATTGCGCGGCGTGCCACCGGTTCGTCATCAAGGGCGACGGCCACGTGCCGCCCGAAAAGTGCGTCCAGTGCCACAACCAGCGCGAGATCCTCGAGACCAAGTACACGCATCGGAGCCTGCACCAGAACCACGTGACCCTCCACAAGGTGGAGTGCTACGTGTGCCACGCGACCTTCGAGCACCGCATCATCAACGAGACGGTGGGAAATCCCCAGACCTGCGACAAGTGCCACCCCGACTCGATGCACTCTCCCCAGCAGGACCTCTACCTGGGCAAGGGCGGCATCGGCGTCGAGGGGAACCCGTTCCGGATGTTCCAGAGCCACATCGACTGCAGTGGGTGCCACGCGCGCGGCGCGCACGAGAAGGGAACCGCCCTCTCGTCCGGGTTCGACATCAAGATCATCGAGGCCGGCTGCATCGACTGCCACGGGCAGGGCTTCGACCAGATGCTGATGAACTGGAAGCGCATCCTCGCGAAGGCTCAGGCCAGCGCGGAGGCGCTGGTCCTTCGGGCTGAGAAGGCGGTGGCCGGGGCCACGGGCGAGAAGGGGCGAAAGGCGCAGGCGCTGGTGGGCGAGGCCCGGTACAACTACGCCTTCGTGGTGATGGCGAAGGGGATCCACAACATCGAGTACGCGCTTCGCCTGCTCAACGTCGCGGAGAAGAAGTCGGTGGACGCCATGGCCTTGGCGACCGGACAGAAGCTGCAACCCGTGCCGGATCTCAAGGTTGGGTGCGCCGAGATGTGTCACGCCAATGTCAACCAGATCAAGGTGAAGCTGGTCGACGCTGTCTTCCCGCACTCGGTGCACGTGGCTGACCAGGGGCTGGACTGCCTGGAGTGCCACACGCCCCGGTGGAACCACGGCAAGACCGTGATGAAGAACTGCAACCAGTGTCACCACGGGGAGAAGCAGCCTGCCTGCGTGAACTGCCACAAGTCGGAGACCGACCTGTACACCGGTGTGGGCGGTCTCGGCGTGCCCGATACGCCGAGCTTCAAGATCGAGGCCGAGGTGGGGTGCAAGGACTGCCACGCCGAGGTGTTGAAAGGCGACACGTCGGACCTGGCCAAGGTCAAGGCCCGTTGTGTCGAGTGCCACGACGACAAGATGGCCGCCAAGGCCGACGAGTGGAAGGCACAAGCAGGCGTCCTGCTCAAGGGGATGGCGGAGAAGATCGCAAAGGCCCGCGACCTCGTCGAGAAGGCGGACCGGCGCGGGATCAACGTCGACCTGCTCGACAAGAAGGTCGTCACGGCCGAGAAGAACGTAACCCTCGTGCGCCAGGGCAACCCGATCCACAACCTCAAGTACGCGGGCCTCTTGATCAAGCAGGCGAACCTGCTCTTGGACGAGGTGATCGAACGCCTCAACAACAAGCTGTATGGCTGACGCCCGAGGTGGCGCAGCGGAGTCTCAGATGCGCGGGCCGCCTTCGGGCGGCCCGCGCGTTTCCCTCCCCGGGGCGCCGCCGGGTCGCTCGGCTTGATCGGCGTGTCGGGCTTGGGTACACTCCGACCGTCCATACTGTGAGGCCTTCCGGGGGCGCGGGCCCTCGGCGGTACAGGGAAGCGCATGGCCGTTCTCGAGATCCTGCAGTTCCCCGACCTCACCTTGCGGCGGCGCGCGGCGACGATCCCCCAGATCGACGAGGCGATTCACCGCCTGGCCCAGGACATGGCGGAGACCATGTACGTGGCCCCGGGAATCGGCCTGGCCGCCCCGCAGGTCGGGGTGCCCCAGCGGCTGATCGTGGTGGATCTCTCCGCGGGCGAGCGGCCCGGGGAGCTCATCACCCTCATCAACCCCGAGATCGTGTGCAAGGAGGGAGAGTTGCGCATGGAAGAGGGGTGCCTGTCGGTGCCGGACCTCCGGGAAACGGTCGCCCGCTGCCGCCGGGTCGTGGTGAAGGGCATGGACCTCGAGGGCCGGGCGGTCGAGTTGGAGGGGGAGGATCTCCTGGCCGTGGCGCTCCAGCACGAGATCGATCACCTCGACGGCATTCTCTTCCTCGACCACCTGAGCCAGCTCAAGCGAAGCCGCTACGCTGCGAAGGTCCGGAAAGCCGGCTCTGCTGGTTCCTGACGCGCATGGGTGAGGTGCGTGACCCCGTGGGACCGCTCGTCTTCCTGGGGACGTCCGAGTTCGCCGTTCCGTCTCTGGAGGCGCTGGTCGCCTCGGGGGAGACCGTTTCGTGCGCCGTGACCCAGCCGGATCGTCCCCGCGGGCGGGGACGCCGGCTCGAGCGCTCCCCGGTTGCCGCGGCGGCCGAGGCGCTGGGGGTTGCCGTCTGCAAACCCGAGCGCGTCAATTTTCCTTCCGTGGTCGCCGACCTCTCCGGCTTCGGGCCGGAGTTCCTCGTCGTCGTGGCGTATGGTCAGCTCCTCAAGGCGCCCCTGCTCGCCGTCCCGAGGGGCGGGACGGTCAACCTCCACGCGAGTCTCCTGCCCCGCCACCGTGGGCCGTCGCCCGTGGCGGCGACGATCTGGGAGGGCGACTCCCACGCTGGCAACACGACCATGCTGGTCGACGAGGGCCTCGATACGGGCCCGATCCTGCGCCAGGAGGCCTTTCCCCTGGACCCACGCGCGACGCGCGGGGACCTCGAGGGGCGCCTGGCGAGAGAAGGGGCGGACTTGCTCGTGCAGACGCTCGGGGCGTTGCGAGAGGGCCGGGTGGTGCCCCGACGCCAGGACGACGCGCTCGCCACCTGGAGCCGAAAGCTCGGCCGCGAGATGCGGCCGGTGGACTGGGGCCGGTCCGCGGATGAGGTCCGGCGGCAGATCCACGCCCTCTCTCCGGTGCCGGGGGCGCTCACGAGCCTCGGCGGGCGCCGGCTCAAGGTCCTCCGGGTCGCCCCGGTCGAGGGCTCGGGGGAGCCAGGCCGGGTCGTGCGCACCGAGCGAGAGGGTCCGATCGTCGCCTGTGGACGGGGCGCCGTCGCCCTCGTGGAAGTGCAGCCGGAGGGCAGGCGCGCCATGGGAGGCGGGGACTTCGTGCGCGGAGGCGGCGCCCGAGTCGGTGACCTCCTGGAGGCACCGGCGGATGACTGAAGCCCCCACCGGCAAACGGCTCTTCCTGGGGCTGCTGGTCTTGACGGGCTCCCTTCTCGGGGGAGGAGGGCTGGTCCTGTGGATCCTGTCGCGCGGGTCCGAAGGCATTCATACCTGGTTTCCCGCGGTCGTAGCGGCGCTCCTCACCGGCTTGTCCGGTGCTGTGCTGGCCGGCATCGCCATCCTCGTCTTCGCGATCCTCTTCGAGCGCGACCTTCCGGGGACCCGCCGCCTTCGCGGTGTACTGATCCGGGGCCTCCTTCCCCCCATGGTGGCGGTGGCCCGCCTGCTTGGCATCCCGAAGGATCGGGTCGAGCGGTCCTTCGTGGCCGTCAACAATCAGCTGGTCCTGCGCTCCGGCGCCGTAGCGCCGGCGTCAAGGGTGCTGATCCTGCTTCCCCACTGCCTCCAGGTCGACACGTGCGACGTTCGGATCACGGGTGACATCGAGAACTGCCGCGGGTGTGGGCGGTGTCCCATCGCGGGGTTGTTGGAGCTGGGGCGGCGCTACGGTGTCCACCTGAGCGTTGCGACGGGCGGCACGCTGGCCCGGCGGATCATCGTGGAGCAGCGGCCCCGGCTCATCGTGGCCGTGGCGTGCGAGCGCGACCTGACCAGCGGGATCCAAGACGCCCATCCGCTGCCCGTGTTCGGTGTGCTCAACGAGCGCCCCCACGGGCCGTGCCGCAACACCATCGTCGATCTGGAGCGTGTCGCGGAGGCCCTGGAACTGCTGGTCACGCGGGGCAAGAGGCTTCCCGAGGAGCGGGGAGCGGCGGCGGGAGAAAGGTTTTGACACGGCCGCGAGCGCTCGGATAGAGTCCGCCGGCCGGGGCCCTGGGAGGCCCCCATCGGGAGAACCCATGGACATGACTTCGGTGTTTCAGTTGATCGAGGAGGATCTCAAGAAGGTCGAGGCGCAGTTCGAGGAGAACCTGCGCTCGGAGGTGCCGCTCATCCCCACGATCGGCCGGTACATCCTGGCGAGCGGCGGGAAGCGGATCCGGCCTCTGCTGCTCCTCCTGTCGGCGCGATTGTGCGGGTACCGAGGAGACCGCTCGATTCCCCTGGCGTCGATCGTCGAGTTCGTCCATACCGCGACGCTGCTTCACGACGACGTGGTGGACAACGCCAACCTGCGGCGGGGGCAGAAGTCGGCCAACATCGTGTGGGGCAACGAGGCGAGCGTGCTCGTCGGGGACTTCCTCTTCACGAAGTCCTTCTCGCTGATGGTGGCCGACGGAGACCTGGCGGTCCTGAAGGCCCTGAGCGACGCGACGACCCGCATGGCCGAGGGGGAGGTGCTCCAGTTGCTGAAGACCTGTGACCTCGGGATCTCCGAGGACCAGTACCTGGAGGTGGTGGTCAACAAGACCGCGGTGTTGATCGCGGCGGCGTGCCAGATCGGTGCAATCCTCGGGGGGGCGGCGCCGGTGCAGGTCCAGGCGCTGCGGGACTTCGGGATGGACGTCGGGATCGCCTTCCAGCTGATGGACGACTGCCTCGACTACGTGGCGGACCGGGAGGAGTTCGGCAAGGCCGTGGGTGCGGACCTCTCCGAGGGCAAGATCACTCTCCCGTTGATCCATACGATGAGGGAGTGCTCCGACGCGGAGCGCGCCCGTGTTGCGGCGATCGTGGCCAACGAGGGGCTCGAAGCCGTGGACCTGGAGTGGGTGCTGGCGCTCATCGCTCGGTACCAGGGCATCGAGTTCACTCGCGAGTGCGCGCGGCGCCGGATCGAGGCGGCCAAGGAGCGGCTCGGCGCTCTGCCGGTGGGCCTGGAGCGCGAGGCCTTGGAGACCGTGGCCGACTACGTCGTCACGCGCGGGCGGTAGCTCGGCCCCGCAAGAAGGCCGTGAGGTCCCGACCCCCCTAGTACTACAACGAGGGATGCGGAATCGCTGGGGAGGGCCGGGCGGGGGCGTTCTCTCCGGCGGGCAGGATCCCTGAGTCCTGGAGTCCGAGGTCAGCTTTTCTGAGAGGATTCAGCCTTCGGATTCTCTTGACGGGGTCGTGCCGAAACCGCCTACCCGCGCTCCGAAAACGCCCCCGCCCGGCCCGGGGGCAAGTCTCGTTGTCGTACTAGAACCCCAAGTCTCCCTGACCCGGGATGGGCTTGCGGGGCTTCGGTTGCCCGCCCGGCCGTGCTGTCTCGTCCCCCGCTGCCTGCGCCTCGGCTCGTAGGAAGTGCGCGGCGATGTCGTCCTCGTCGGGCGCGACCGGGCCCCCCGCGCCGAACTCGGGGGCCCCGAGGCTCGGCAGGAAGAGCTGGCGACCCAGCCCCTTCCAATAGGTGGTCCAGCGATTCCCCCCGGGGCGGTCCTTCTCCATCCACTCCCACGCGCCGCAGAGCTTCGCGTCCACGTTGTCCAGATAGTGGAGGAGAAGCGCCTCGAGCGTCTGGGGCACGGTGGGCGCGCCCCACTCCTTCTCCCCGTGATGGGACAAGATCAGGTGCTCGAGTTGCAGGAGCAACGGCTCCGGAAATCCTGGCACCTGAGCTGCCTTCTCCCGCAACAGCCGGGCCCCGAGCACGATATGACCCACCAGTCGGCCGGCGTCGGTGTAGTCGAAGCCCGCCCTGCAGCTGAGCTCCTGGACCTTCCCGGCGTCGTGGAGGAAGGCGCCGGCGAGCAGTGCGTCGGCATCGATCCGGTCCGCGTACAGCGGGGCCACGGCCCGCGCGAGGCGCACGACCCCCAGGGTGTGCTCGAGCAAGCCGCCGATGTACGCGTGGTGAAACCCCGTAGCGGCAGGTGCGCGCCGGAATGCCTCGCAGAACGCCGGATCGACGAAGAAGGCGTCGAGGAGGAGGCGGACGAAGGGGTTGGCGGGCGCCAAGAGGATCTCCCGAAGCTCCGCCCACATCTCGTCCCTGGGCCGCCTCGACGCCGGCAGGAAGTCGCCCGCCTCGAGGCCGGCCAGGTCGTCGTCGGTGAGCCGATGCAGGGACTCCACCACGATCTGCGGCGTGCCCTGGAACACCTTGAGCGCGCCCCGCACCTCGACGATGTCGCCGTCGGAGAACCGCTGGTCCAGCTCTGCGGCCCCCTCCCACACGAACGCCTCGATGGAGTCGCTGCTGTCGCCGAGAGTGATGCGCAGATAGGGCCGGCCCGTGGACGCGGTGGTGAGGTTCTTGCGGAGGACCAGGAACAGGTCCGTGAATCGGCGACCCTCTCGGCTTTCCCGCTTGATGGTTCGGATGGAGAGGTTCTTGCGCGCTCTCATCGACATCGATCTCTCCCATCGGGACGGGCGCCGCGGACGCGCAGCAAGGCTGTTGGCTGGTGGAGTGGGTGGGGCGCAGTGAGGCGAGCCTGCATACGAACGAAAACGAGGAGGGCCGAAGCCCTCCTCGCCGGGTGCTAGGGCCTGGAAAGCCTCACTTCTTGGCGGGTGCCGCGGCCGGTGCCTTGGGAGCGGCCACCTTGCCGAAGGAACTCTGGTCCACCTGCTCGGAGTGGCACAGGGAGCAGAACTTGCCGAGCTCCGAACCCTTGGCCACCTGACCCTGAAGGTACTTGTAGTTCGGATTCGAGGGGTGCGGGTTGTGGCAGCTCATGCAGCCCAGCGTGCCGTCGGCCTTGAGGAGCTCGGCCGGCACCTTCACCTTGTTGGGTTTCATCCCGACCGGATGGGTCGCCATCAGGCTGATCGGCATGATGCCCTGGTCGTCATTGTGGCAGCCGAGGCAGAGGGCCACGTCGCCGGCCGCCTGGTTGCCGGTCGACGGGTTCTTCTCCTTGGTCAGGGGGGCCACCGCCAGGATTCCCTTCCCTTTCGCCTTGTGGATGGAGTGACATTCCACGCAGTTCGGGTCGTGGGGGCCGTACGCGAAGGCGCCGGAAGCGGCGACTCCGAAGGCCAGGGCGGCGGCAGCAACGGCGAGCTTCCTCATCTTTCTCTCCTCCTTTTAACAACGCCCGGCGCGTTTCGGACACCATGCCCGAGAAGGCCGTGCCATTCGACGAAAAGCGCGGCTACGCTAACCGAAAGCCCGAAGTCGTGTCAAGGGACCCGGATCTCCGCTTCGCCGTTTCCGGCAGCTCACCGCGGACCGAGATCGCCCTGCCGCTGCGCGAGCAGCTGACGGTACGCTTCCTTGGCCGAAATGCGGAGCGTGCCGGCGAGCTCTTTCGCCGCTTCCTTGAGCGGAATTCCTGCCGCGAGTGCCCGAGCGACCGCGTCGGCGACATCCTCTTCGCCGGCTGGGCAGGGTCCAGGGCAGCCGCGCACGCCCCAGCACACTTCGCCGAGCACCTTGGGCCTTTCGGCCAGTGTCGCGCGAACGGATGTGAGCGTTCCGAAGAAGAACTCTTCGTGGGTCTTCGTCATCTCCCGGGCCAGCGCGCACTCCCGCTCCCCCAGGGCGAGCAGCGCGTCCGAGAGCGACGCCAGGATGCGGCGGGGCGACTCGTAGAAGACCAGGGTCTCGCCCCGCTCGGCGAGGCGGGCGAAGAAGGTCCGGCGGGCCGAAGAGCGGGACGGGGGGAAGCCGTGAAACGAGAAGGCATCCGTCGGCAACCCTGCCACGCTCAGGAACGCTGTGACAGCGCTCGGCCCCGGCACCGGGAAGACGGCGAGCCCCTGCCGGCGCGCCGCCCGGACGACGTCGAAGCCGGGGTCGGAGAGACCGGGGGTGCCGGCCTCCGAGATCAGTGCCACTCGCTCTCCCCGGGCGAGCCGATCCACCAGGGACGAGGCGCGCTCGGTTTCGTTCCAGTCGTGGTAGGAGACGAGCGGCCGACGGATGCCGTGGTGGCTCAGCAGTCGTCGCGCGGTCCGAGTGTCCTCGGCGGCGATCACGTCGGCTTGGGCGAGCACGTCGAGCGCTCGCAGCGTGATGTCGCCCGGGTGGCCGATGGGAACGGAAACGACCGCGAGAGACCCTGCGGGGAAGACGGGAGGGTTCTGCATGGCAGCGGACTGTAGCAGGGCGGGCGGGACGGAGTAAAGGCGCGCGCGGTTCGCCGCGTTTCCTACCTTGCGGCCGCGGGTCCCTTGGGTACAGTAGCCGCGGCCGGCCCGTCAGGGCCCCACTTTGCCGCGAGGAGGCCTAGGGCATGCTTTCCAAGGTTGTCTCGGCTGCGGTGCTCGGCGTGGACGCCTACCGGGTTGACGTGGAGGTGGACGTCGCGCGCGCTCTTCCGTCGTTCACGGTCGTCGGCCTGCCGGACAACGCCGTCAAGGAGAGCAAGGACCGAGTTCGGGCTGCCATCAAGAACTCGGGATATCCCTTTCCGCCCCACCGCCTGACCGTGAATCTCGCCCCCGCGGACGTAAAGAAAGAAGGTGCGTCCTTCGACCTCCCCATGGCCCTGGCGATCCTGGCCTCGGATGCCACCCTGGGGCTGCGCGGGCTTGACGATCTCCTCGTCCTCGGCGAGCTGTCCCTCGACGGTTCGGTGCGGGCAGTGAGGGGCGCGTTGCCCATCGCAGCCGAGGCGCGCCGGCTGGGAGCGTCGTCGGTGCTGGTTCCCCGCGAGAATGTGGCCGAGGCGTCGGTGGTTCCGGACATCGGAGTCTTCGCCGCGGACACGCTCGCGCAGGTCGTCGAGGGCTTGCGGGGCGACGGCCTGGCCCCGGCCCGGGTGGTGGCGAACCGGCTCGAGGAGGGACCCGTCGAGCCCGACGCCGACTTCCGGGACGTCCGCGGGCAGGCCCACGCCAAGAGGGCGTTGGAGATTGCAGCCGCTGGAGGACACAACGTGCTGATGGTGGGGCCGCCGGGCTCCGGAAAGACCATGCTCGCGGGCCGGCTTTCCACGATCCTTCCCGAGATGACCTGGGAGGAGACGCTCGAGACCAGCCGGATCTACAGTGTCATGGGTCTTCGCGACGGCGCGGGCCCGATCGTCACGCGCCGGCCCTTCCGGGCGCCCCACCACACGATCTCCGACGCGGGTTTGATTGGAGGGGGCACCGTCCCGCGGTGCGGCGAGATCAGCCTCGCCCACAATGGGGTGCTGTTCTTGGACGAGCTCCCGGAGTTCAAGAAGCACGTCCTGGAGGTGCTTCGCCAACCCCTGGAGGAGGGGGCGGTCACGATCGCGCGGGCAGCCTCAAGCCTCACGTTTCCGGCGCGCTTCACCCTGATCGCTGCCATGAACCCCTGTCCTTGCGGCTACTACGGGGACCCCCACCACGCGTGCCTGTGCACGCCGCCGGCGCTGCGGAAGTATCGGTCGCGGGTGTCCGGCCCACTGCTCGACCGCCTCGACCTCCACGTGGACGTGCCCGCGCTTCGCTACCGGGAGATGGAGGCCGGAGGCGACGAGGAACCGTCGGCCGCCGTGCGGGAGCGCGTGGCCCGGGCCCGGCGTCGTCAGGCGGAGCGCTACCGCGGCGAGCCCTACCGGTGCAACGGGCAGCTCACGGCTCGGGGCGTGCGCAGGCACTGTCGGCCGTCGACCGAGGCCGGGGCGCTGCTCGAACACGCCATGGACCGCCTGGGACTCTCGGGCCGTGCCTACGCGCGAGTCCTCAAGGTGGCGCGCACGATCGCCGATCTGGACGGTTCCGAGGGGCCTTCGAGGGCCCATGTGCTGGAAGCGCTGCAGTATCGCCGATCGCCCCCGTCGGATCGCGCTCCGTAGCGCCGACCGTGGGTCGACCCTGCCCGGGCCCGGTCGCGCCGTTGGGTCCGGGCAGCGCATTCCCGGGCCCACGATCTCCTCGGCTCGGCCCCGGCGAGGAAGGCGGTTGCCCCTTCGGCTTGCGGCCGGTTCGGTGGCTTCTCGAAGGGTTGTCAACGCTTCGGCACGGTGTTATCGTCCGGCTCCTTCAGGAGCCCTGAGGGGTTGTGTGGAAAACAAGGAGGACACATGCCGAAAAAGAGCATCCTGCCGACGATCGATGCCGTCTACGACGGAGACGGCCTCTCCTTCTACTGCGACGGGGAGCCCATCGAAGACATGGAGTTCACTTGGGAGGATCTCGCCGATCCGGAGCTCCTCACCGAGGTCGCCGAGGAACTGGTCGAGTACATCGATAGTGACGAGCTCGAGGATATCGACAACCCCGTGGCTGCCGTCCGCAAAGCCATCACCCAGCTCCGAAAAGGCCGCGTCGTCCGGAAGTCCGAGGTGGAGGAGGAGGACGAGGAGGAGCTGGACGAGGAGTTCGACGAGGATGAGGAAGACTGAGCCGGTCCTCATCGCGGGAAGGCCCAGAACGGACGGAGGAGAGATCGATGCAGATTGCCAAGGGTTTCAAGGAGGAGGAGCTGTCGGCAGAAGAGATCCGGCACCTCCGGAACCTCTCCCGGCTCGTGCGCGGCGACGTCCTGCGCATGACGCAGCTCGCGGGGGGAGGGCATCCCGGCGGTAGCTTCTCCTCCGTGGACCTCTTCGTGACGCTGCTGGCCTCGGTGAACGTCTCCCCAGAGCTGCGCGATAACCCCCGCCGGGACCGCGTCGTCGTGAGTCACGGTCACACCGCCTCCGCCTACTACGCGACCCTGGGCCGCTTCGACTTCTTCGACCTCGACGACGCGGTGAGCCTGTTCCGCAAGGCCGGCAGCATCTTCGGGGGACACGTGGAGCGCACGGTTCCCGGGGTGGAGTGGACCACCGGGTGTGCCGGCCAGGGGCTCGCAGCGGGCTGTGGGTTCGCCCTGGCCGCGCGCATGAAGGGGCTCAAGCCCAACGTTTTCGTCGTCATGAGCGACGGAGAGCAGCAGAAGGGACAGGTGGCGGAGGCTCGTCGAGTCGCCAAGAAGTACCGACTCAACGGGATCACCGTCCTGGTCGACGCCAACAACGCCCAGTACGCGGGCCGCACCTCGGACATCCTTCCCCAGAACGTGAAGTACGAGTACATCGCCGACGGATGGGACGTGATCGAGATCAACGGCCACGACCACAACGACGTGTACAAGGCGCTCCGGCGCGCGATTCAGATCCAGAGCGCTCCCGTCCTCGTGTTGGCTCACACGGTGGCGGGCCATGGGGTTTCGTTCATGGAGAACCAGACCGAGTATCACTCCCGGTGCCTCTCGGACGAGGAGTACCAGGAGGCGATGCGCGAGCTGCGCATCGACGCGGACCTCGCGGAGTCGGCGGACTATCGCAGTGCCTTCGACGACTTCGACCTGGACGTCTCCGAGGAGGCCACGGGCCATCCGGTGCCGGAGGTGGGCGGTCCCTTCTCCTATGGAGCCGGCGAGAAGGTCGAGAACCGCTCCGCGGTGGGTCGGGCCCTGGCCGACGTCGCGGATCGCAACCGGGGAGGGGATCGCTGCCCGATCGCCGTGGTGGATTGCGGTCTGGCCGCGGCGGTCCGAACGGTGGAGTTTGCCCAGAAGAACCGTGGCGCCTTCTTCCAGCTGGGACTCCAAGAGCACGCAGCGGCCGTGGTGGCTGGGGCGATGAGCGTCGAAGGGGTGCTCACGATCTGGGCCGATTACGGCGCCTTCGGCCTGAGCGGAGCCTATGACCAGCTGCGCATGGACGACATCAACCGGACGCACCTGAAGGTCTTCGCGACGCACCTCGGCCTCGACGGCGGAGGCGACGGGAGGAGCCACCAGTGCGTGGATTATCTGGGGCTCATCAGCAGCCTGTTCGGGGTCCGCGCGATCTTCCCGGCGGACCCCAACCAGGCGGACCGCGCGTTCCGGTTCATGGTGCAGCAGCCCGGCAACTGGGTCCTGGGCGTGGGGCGATCGCCGCTGTCAGTGGTGCTCGGCGACGCCGGTGAGCCGTTCTTCGGTGGCGAATACGAGTTCGCTTACGGCCGATCGGATCTGGTGCGCCGCGGCGAGCATGGGGTCATCCTGACGACCGGCGAGATGCTCGGTCGCGCTGTGGAGGCATGGGACGCGCTGCGCGGCGAAGGGTTGGAGCCCGCGGTCCTCCACGTGGCGTGCCCCAAGGCGCTGGAGGAATCCGAAGACCCGGTGCTTCTCCAGGCTCTGCGCAAGGGACGAGTGGTCACCTACGAGGATCACAGCGTTCACTCGGGTCTGGGTGCCCAGGTTGCCAATTACATCGCGCGTCGGGGGATCTCGTGCCGCTTGCTCAAGATCGGAGTCGAGCGCTACGGGTGCTCCGGGGCGCCGGACGAGGTCTACCGCGCGATGGGGTTGGGGGTCGAGCGGCTCGTGGAGCGAGCGCGCAAGTTCCTGAAGAGGTGATCCAGTGCATCCGCCCAGCCCGGAGGTGTGCCGGGCTCTCCTGGACACCTACGCCGTGCCCGGTCACATTCGGCGCCACAGCGAAGAGGTGGCGCGCCTGGCGCGGGACCTGGCTGAGGGGCTGAGGCGCTTCGCCGGCGAGGAGCTCGACGCCGCTCTCGTGGAGGCGGGGGGCCTCCTGCACGACATCGCCAAGGCCACGTGCCTGGACAGCCGCAGTGACCATGCCCGGGAGGGCGGTCGGCTGCTGAGGGGGCTCGGCTACGAGGAGGTTGCGGCGCTGGTGGAGCGGCACGTGGCGATCGGCGCCTGGAACGCGGAAGCGGCGGTGACCGAAGCGGAGGTTCTCAATTACAGCGACAAGCGCGTGCGGCACGAGGAGGTCGTAACACTCGCCGAGCGTTTCGAGGACCTGCTCGCACGCTACGGTGGAACGAACGGGGAGGCCCGCGCCCGCATCCGGCACAACTGGCGGGTGACGGCTGACCTGGAGAAGAAGATCTTCCGCCGGCTGCCGTTCGGTCCGGAGGACCTCCGCTAGGACGCTCCAGCGTCCCAGCCTCCTCGCCGCCAGCCGATCTACTCCGCAGCCAGCGCCTTCTTGAGCTCAGCTTCGATCTTCGGCGCCTCGGCGCGGCCCACGTGGGCCCAGGAGACCTTCCCGCCCTTGCCCACCATCACGAGGGTCGGCGTTCCCGCCACGCCGTAGGCGTCGGCCGTGATGTAGTGGACCCCCTCGATCTTCTCCCACAGAACCCGGAAGCCGAAGCCGTTCGAGGTCATGTACTTTCGGACGGCCTTCTCCATCTTGGGCCCGTCGAGATTGACGGCAAGCATCTCGGCGCCGTCCTTCGCATACTTCTTGACGACCTCGTCGAGGAGAGGGATCTCTTCCCGGCAGGGTCCGCAGAAGAAGGACCAGAAGACGAGAATCACGGCCTTCTTGCCCTTGAACGACTCGAGGGTCACGCTCTTGCCGTCCAGGTCCTGGAGGTCGAAGGCGATCGCCGGAACGCCCTCGGAGATCAGCGCGCCGGCGGGCTCCACCTTGCCCTTGAGCGCGGTGGACGGCTCGGCGGCGAGGCTCGATGCGGTGGTGGCGGCGAGGAGCAAGCTCGCGGCCAGGGTGGCGAAGGCGCGCGGATACGGTTTCATGCCTCAGGACTCCTCTCGGGGTATCTCGTTGTCTCGTGCGTCGCTTCAGAGGTCTCGGCAGAAGGCGGCTCCGGTGCTACTTGGCGCCGACGGCGCTGGTGACCTTCTCCTCGATCTCCTTTTCGTCGCCGGGTGCGTAGCCCACGTGGTAGTAATGGATCCTTCCTTGCCGGTCGATCACTATGGTGGTCGGCAGGACACTGACGCCGTACCGGGCCGCCACCTGACGACTCTTGTCGATGACGATGGGGTACGGGACCTTGAAGGCGAGGCCCTTGACGAACTGGGCTACCCGCTTGGTGCCGAAGCTGTCGAGGTCGATGCCCACGACCGCCAGCTGGCTGCCCCAACGGTTGGAGATCTCGGCGAGCTTGGGCATCTCCTGCACGCACGAGACGCAGTAGATCGACCAGAAGTCCAGCAGGATGGCCTTCTGCCCGATCAGAGGTCCCAGGTCGAAGTCCCCCCCGTCGAGCAGGGGAGCGGTGAACCGCGGCGCGTCTCCCCCCACGCGGGGCCTCTCGGCCGCCGCTCCGAACAGCGCCCAGGAGGACGCCGGCAGCGTGAGGGCACCGAGGAGCGCAAGACAGACGGCGAGACAGCGCAAGTCGCTCCTCCTGGGGGCTGAGCAGAGTGTCCGGTTGCCGGGCAGAGGCGTCTGCGTAAGCAAGTCTCATGCCTCGAGAAGAGCGTGCATAGCTTGGCGAAGGCGCGCCGGAAAGTCAAACGCTAACCGGGGCGTGCCCCCTCGTATCGTCGCCTGGGCCGGGAACCTTGACCCCTCGGCGTCTGCAGCGTTCGGGGAACGAGTCTTGCTAGCCGGTACCGGGGGGACCGCAGCCGTCGCCGGCTCCAGGAGCGACGCCCGCAGGGAACGCATCCCCGCGCAGGGCGTGACGTGGGGTCTGCGTGCTTTCACCCACGGCGCCCAGCGAATCTCCTCAGCGTCCCTCAAGGCGGCAGCTTGACGACTCGGAAACCCTTCGACGAAGACTCCATCCTGGCCGAGCGGGCGAGCAGGGGCGACCGCGCGGCCTTCGCGGTGCTCGTCGAGAAGTATCAGGGCCCGATCCATGGGTATGCCCTGCACTTCTTCCGAAACTCGGAGTCAGCCGCAGACGTAGCACAAGACACGTTCCTGCGGGCGTTCCGGTTTCTGCACACCTACGACGCCTCCCGGCGCTTCGCGACCTGGCTCTACACCATCGCCCGAAACCTCTGCATCGACCGCCACCGCGACGACCGACGCCGCGAGCAGTTGGGTGCCGAAGCCGGGGGCGCGGCGATCGGGGCTGGGACGAACTTCTCCGAGGGCCCCCTGGCGATTCTGGAGGGCAGGGAGGATCGGGCGCGCCTCGCCGCAGCGATTCGGGAGTTGCCGGAGAAGTACCGCACGCCGCTCGTGCTCTGCTATGCGCAGGGTTTGCCCTATCAGGAGATCAGCGAGATCCTGGGGATCTCGCTGAACAACACGAAGATCCGGATCTTTCGCGCCAAGAAGCTGCTTCTCCGGGAGCTTGGCCTGGTCGAGGATGCCCCATGAACCGCGTGGCACTTCTGGCGGCCGTCTGGATGCTCGGGGCGGTGCCCTCCGGGGCGCGAGTCTGGCAACCCGATCCCGGACCGGCCACGCGGTCTGCTCCCTCGGTGCTCGACGACGAGGAGTCCCGGCGGATCTTTCGTCAATCGGTCGCCCTGGGGATTCCCGAAGCGGACCTCACGGACCTGGTCGCGCGGTGTCGCGGCGCGGGGTTCACCGCCCTCGAGTTGCGCCGCGTGCTGAGCCTCATGGTCCGGGCCAAGCTGGCCGGCCTTCCCCACGACGACCTGCTCAACAAGCTTCGAGAGGGTCTGGCCAAGCGTGCCCCTCCCGACGCGATCGAGCGGGCCGTGGAGTCCAAGGCCCAGAGCCTTCGAAGGGCCAAGTCCCTGGTGGACGCCCTGCTCACCGACGGGCGCGCGACGCCCGACTACGGGTACGCGTTGAAGGTCGTCGCCGACGCCCTGGAAGCCGGGGTGGCGCCGGTGGACGTGCTGCGTGCGGTGCGGGAGGGCCAGTCGCCGCAGGAAGGCCTGCCCGATCTTCGCAGGCTCTTTCGCGAGGTCCGGTGACCGAGTAACCATCGGCGCACAGGCCCGTATCTGTGTCGACCCTGAGATCCGCGAGGAGCCGCAGGAGGAGACCGGTGGTGTCGTGTAGAGACGCGGAAGCCCTCTGGGTGGCCCGTGCTGACGGAACGCTCACAGCCGACGACGAGGAGCGGCTTCGAGCGCACTCGGCCTCCTGCGCCTCGTGCGCAGGGGTCGAGCGCGGGCTGACGCTGCTCGAGTACGCCCTGGACGGGTTCGCTGACGAAGCGCCGGAGCCGCCCCCGTACCTGAAGACCCGGATTCTCGCCCGACTGGACGAGGCGTCGACGCCTCGGCGCTGGGCCCTCGGCAGGTTTCTGACGAGCCGGCGGCTGCTCGCCGTGAGCACGGCGTGCCTGGCTTTCTTCGCGGGGCTCCTCGTGCGGGAGATCCACCGGGTCAACGAGTGGGCGCTCGGCAGCGGGTCCCGGGAGGTCGTGCTTCAGTATCAGTCCCCGACCGCGGGCCTCGTCACCCTGGCCGGAGACTTCAACGGCTGGGGGCGCGACGGCCGCAGCGTCCGGGTCGAGCGGGAGGGAGATCGCTGGCTCTTCCGGGTGCGCGTGGAGCCCGGTCGATACCAGTATGCCTTTGTTGTGGATGGGAAAAAGTGGTTGCCCGACCCCCAGGCGCCGGGTATCATCCCGGACGGTTTCGGGGGGGTGAACTCCCTGCTGTATGTCCCAGGTCCGGACGCGGCCCGGCTGTGATGGATCTGAGTCCAGAGGCGTGTCTGGTTCGATCACCGCGGACGAGGACGTCGGAATGCTAGGGTTGCTCCGGTTCGGTACCGACGGGAGGGGGGGCAGGTCTCTGCATCGGGCCGGCCTTTCGTTCGTTATGGCGCTCGCCCTGGCGCTGCCGGCGCGCGCCGCGATCATCAACAGCAAGCACGACTTCGTCAACGACGGGTTCACAGGCGGAGGCGCCTGCGCGGCGTGCCACGTGCCCCACAATGCCAACACCGCGGCCGGCTACCTCTATCCGCGGCCGGGCAACACGGTCGATTTCTCCACCGCCCCGGCCCGGCTGTGCATGGACTGTCACAAGTGGCCGGCCCCCACCACGGCGCCCACGCCGCCCGCCAACGCTGGCTTCCCCGCGACCTGGCCGGTCGGCCACGAGCCTCCCAACCCGACGGCCAAACACGCCCTCGCCTCGGGCTATGCGGAGTGCGGCCGGTGCCACAAGCACAAGGACAGCTTCAAGCCGGACACCAACCCCTGCCTGGACTGCCATCAGGTCGTGGCCGGGTTTACGTGGAGCGGTGGCGAGGTGGCCAACTACGACGACGGCTATGATCCGGAGGTGGCGAAGTTTTTCGCCGATCTCGGAGGCGCCCGGGGTGCTACCCCACCGACCATTCGGAGCCAGCACAACCTCCGGTACAACCCGGCCGGTGACTTGAGAACCGCTGCGGAAAACGAGTGCCGCAAGTGCCACGGCCTCCAGCACCCCAACGACACGGTGTTCCTCGTAGACGCTCGCAAGGTGGCCTACTCCAAGGAGTCGACGACCACGGGCGACTTCTCGGCCTACGAGCCCCTCTGTCTGTCGTGCCACGACGGGGTGGCGACGACGACCCCGTCGGATCAGAGGTTCAACGTGGCCGGGTACACGATCCCGGCAAACCAGGTGGCGCCGACGTCGGTGACGAACCCGGCGGTCCTGCAGGCGAGCGCGCCGTGGGTGGTGCCGGCCGTGCCTCCGTGGTCGCCCCTCCCGACTCCGGCGGTTCCGTACTTCGCCAATTACAAATTGAACGGCCACGGCGCGCCTCTCTCGCTCATCTCCGGTGGCCAGATGGCCAAGACGTGCCTGGCGGGCGGGCCCCAGGAGGGCTGCCACACGGCGCACGGCTCGACCTCGCGGTTCCTGCTCGCCCAGGGGCCCTTCTCCGCGGATCTCGTCACGGCCTCCCAGGTCGCGGTGGGGGTCTGCTACGGGTGCCACCCCGTCGCGGACTTGAGCACGACGCTGATGGCGTCGCGGTTTCACGCGTGGATGGGCGACAACACGGTGCTCCACGACGACGGCCGCCACGGTGACACGGCCGGCGACGGCGTGGCGCCGTGGTCGGCGTACGGCGTGGCCAACATGAACATCACGGCCGCGAGGACTCCGTCGGCGGTCTTGCCCTTCTACGGTGACCCTGCCGTGTCGCCGGGCAACGAGATCCACCGGCGCACGTACCTGACGACCCCCCTGACGACGAACCACTGGCTGCACTGCCTGACCTGCCACGATCCCCACGGCACCGGGCCGATCACGGAGCCCGGGATGCTCCGCCTGTTCGACAGCGTGATGGACTACACCTCGCCCTTGTGCGGGCAGTGCCACGTGAAGTGAGCGATCGCCACCCGAAGGAGCTCAGAATGACTGTTCGATTCCGCCGCACTTCCCTGTTCCTCGGCCTGCTGGCCCTCCTTGCCGTCGGCTCCGCCCCGGGGACGGGGATCGCAGCGGCCGCCGGGGTCGGTGACCCTCTTCCCGCCATCTCCCTCGTGGACGCGTCCACCGAGAAGCCCGTGCAGGTGGCGGAGGCGCTGAAAGGGGCGGTGGGGGTCCTCGTGTACATGCAGACCTCCTGCGCCGCCTGCCGCAAGGAGCTGACCGCGCTCAAGGACCTGCAGGGAAAGTACCCGAAGCTCAAGGTCGTGGCGGTCAGCGTCGACGCGGGCGGGCCGGAGCGGGCCGTAAGCTACAAGAAGAACTTCGGCTTCGAGTTCCCGTTTCTCCAGGACCCGGAGTTCAAGACGCCCGAGCTCTTCGGGTTCTCCTTCACCCCCGGCATGGTCCTGGTGGGCAAGGACGGCAACGTGGCCTTTATCAAGGGGGGCTTCCGGCCGGGGGACGAGGCGGAGATCGAGGCGAAGATCATGGCGCTGACCGCCCAGTGACACGGGAACCGCGGGGAAGGGGCCAAGGCCGATGAACAGTGCTGTTGCGCGAAACCATGCTCTTCGTGGCGCTGCCCTCGCCGTCGGCTTGGCCCTTGCCGCCGCGGCCTGGGGGGCGTCCGAACCGCCCGTGCCCGACGATCGCCTCCTCTACCGGGACCTCTCGGGCACGGTCCTGGACGAGTCCGGAAAGCCCCTGGCCGGAGTGCCGGTCAGCCTCCTCTACGAGACCGCGGTCACGGACGACAAGGGCGCGTTTCGCTTCTCCAAGGTCCCGATCAACCACACGGCGCAGGTGAGCCTGCGGGTGCGCAGCCGGGAGGGCTTCATCATCGGCTGCATCGTCGTCGACGTCCCGGTCCGGTTCTACCCCCTGGCGACCGCGGTCGAGGGCCGGGTCGACGTGCAGATCGTCGACCCGGGGAGCGACGAGGTCGCCACCCTTCGGCCGAGACCCGTGGCCGCGAGCCAACTGAACCTGTACTGCGGCGAGTGCCACGGCAAGAACCCCTGCCTCGAGACTACCTCCTACCGCGACGTGATCGAGAGCGGCAAGGACCTGCGCGGCATCGTCGTCGCCGAGGACCAGATCGAAAGCTTCAAGAAGAAGTTGGTCCAGCAGGGGCTCCGCAAGGAGACCTATCAGAAGATCCGGTACCAGGACAGTCACCCCGACGGGATGAACATGGAGGTCATGCCGAAGCTCCAATTGCCCGAGTACCAGGGGCGCTACCGGAAGCCGACGGATCTCCGCCTCCTCGATCAGAAGGTCGTGAGCTGCGACACCTGTCACACGCGGCACATGCCGACCGAGCAGCGCCAGTACGTCGTGATGCCGTTTGAGCGAACGAACGCCCTCTGTTACCAATGTCACCTCTGACCGGCGGCCGAGCCGCCCGATCGAAAGAGCGCGGATGAGAGAGATCGCCTCGACCCGGAGGGCCAGCGCCGTCGTGATTCTGGCTGCTGTGGCCCTCCTCAGTTCCTGCGCCGGGACCGTTCCGCCTCCGGCACTGCCCGCGGCCGCGTCGGCCACGTCGACCCCGAGCAAACCGGACCTCACGCTTCCTCCCGCGCCGAGCCGCACGGAGGACGAGGTGTGGAAAGACGCCGCCCGGCGGGCCGATGCCCTGGCGCCCCTGGTCCAGGCGGACGTGGCTGCGGTCAGTCCGGGGCCCCTGCCGCTTTCCAAGGTGCCGGCCGCGCCCCCCCCGGCGCCGGCTGCCGTGAAGCCGAGCCTACCGGCGCCCGCCGCTTCCGCCCCCGCGTCGCCCGCGTCGCCCGCGTCGGCGGCAGAGGCGCCGAGGCCGGCGCGGGAACCGGCGGCGAAGACGGGCGGGCCGGCCGCTCGGCCCGCCATCCCGAGCGTTCAGGTCGCCCAGCGCTTCACGACCGAGAACGGCCTTCCCTCGGGCCGCATCACCGCCCTCTACGTGGACGACGACGACGCCTGGGTCGGCACGGCCGACGCGGGGGTGGCGCGCTTCAACTTCCAGGAAGGCAACTGGATCATTACGAAGGTCGAGGACGGGATCGCTTCGAACCGGATCACCGACATCACCCGGTACAAAGGGCGCGTGTTCGTCGCCACGCAGGACGGCCTCAGCATCTGGGACGGCGTGTCGTGGACGAATCAAGACACCGAGGGCAAGGTAAAGCTCCTGAATGCCGTCTTCCGGACCCACGATGGCGTGCTCTGGGTCGCGGCCCGCACCATGTTCGGGGGCCTCGTCACCTTTGACGGCGAGCGCTGGAAGGATCGCAGCACGATCAAGCCGGGCGCCGTCCTGAACAACGTCTCCGACTTCTCGTTCTCCGGAAACACGCTGTGGATCGGCACCACCAACCGCGGGTTGTTCCGCTTCGATGGCAAGGACTGGACTGGGTTCACGGTGGCGGATGGGATCGCGAGCAACTTCGTCTACACCTTGGGGGTAAAAGGCGATGCGTGCTACGTCGGCGGGTGCTGCGGGTTGAGCGCCTATGAGGAGGGGACCTGGAAGATCTACGACATCGCCGAGGGTCTCCCCCATTCCACCGTCAACACGATCGCCGTGGACGGGGACCTGGTCTGGCTCGGGTCCAAGAAGGGGCTGGCCCTGTTCGACGGCTTCACGTTTACGAACTTCTACACTGAGAACGGCCTGACAGACGACCGGATCACGGCGCTCTTCGTCAAGGGCACCGAGGTCTGGGTCGGAACGGCAAACGGTCTGAACCGGTTGGCCAAGAGCTACTGAGCAGGAGGCGAAGCCCCGCGCAGGCCAGGGAGGACCGACCTGGTTGCGCAGGGGCACGAGCCGTCGCGGAGAGCGCAACGTATGACTTCTCAGACCCGGTTGCAGAAGCGTCTGGCACGGGGTGCCGTCGTCGGGGCCAGTGTCGCTCTTGCCCTGTCGCTGGTCCTCGGCCCGGGAACCGCGCGGGCCGATCACTCCCTGAACCAGGGATGCATCATCTGCCACTCGCTGCGGTCGACCTCCGTCGTGCTGGGCACGCGCAACATCCTCCAGACCGAGATCGCCGCCAACCTGTACCAGAGCTACTGGTACTGCGCTGCTGTTACGTTCAACGGCACCACTGATCGCCTCGACTGCTCCTACTGCCACGGCAAGCCCCTCGGTGACCCGGCGGGAGAGATCGCGCTCTTCAGTTCTGCGATGACGACGACCACGTGGCCGGTGACCGGCTCCGCGCACCCGGTCGACGTGGAGGCTGCGACGGTGAGCTTCAAGGACGCCACCAAGGGTCCCATGAAGCGGATCCTGTGCAACGACTGCCACGGCCTCGATGTGGCCCCGAAGAACGCCTGCGATAAGACCCAGGTGGGCGGCGGCTACCCGAACCACGCCCCGAGCAGCGTGCCTGCCAACGCGGCGGGGACCGGGGCCAACCGGCGGCCGGGCCACGTCGCCGAGACGTGGAAGTACCTTTCCGGCGGGCCGCTCCTCCCGGTGGACCTCGGTCCCACGGGGCCGGATGCCGACTGGACCGGCGGCGCCTTGAACGACATGCTGTGCTTCAAGTGCCACAAGCCGCCGGCGGCGGGCGGCATCGCGTCGGACATCAAGACCGTGTACGACCGCCCCGGGGGCGGCCACAACCTCCAGGCGGTGGGCACGCTGGCGATGAAGAAGCTGCCCTGCTACGACTGTCACGACCCCCACGCCTCGGTGGACAAGGGGGGGTTTCCCGGCAACCGGGCGCTGATCATCAGCGGGGCCGACGAGGTCAACGGGTTCACGAACCCGCAGCGAAAGACGAAGTTCAAGCCGACGGCCGTCTTCACTGGAGCCACGAGCGGAGACCGCGTGGTCTGCACCGGCTGCCACGGCCAGGCCGGCATCACGACCGAGGGGGTGGTGGCCACGACCCTCGATGCGGCCAACGTGAAGTTCGCCTTCCACGCCGGCGTGCACGACACCGCCCGGACCTCGGGCAACTGCCTCCAGGCCTACAACGGGTGCCACCAGAGCCCCCACAACACCGACATCTACCGTTGCCTCGACTGCCACAGCCCCTCGGCTGGGGGCACGAACGCGAAGCTTCTCCCCGTGGAGCACGTGGGAGACGAGTTCGCGGCCCTGGCGCCCGCGGCCGACGGCTCCGTGAAGCTGGCCACGGTGCCCTCGGCGCCGCCGGGCCGGGTCGCCGGACAGATCAGCAGCCGCCACGACATCGTCTACGACGACACGAAGGACATGACATCGGTCGCGAACAACGGCTGCCTGGGGTGTCACAACGTGCCGAAGGCGCAGACCGGGAAGATCCTGGCCGATCTGGACGGGGCTTTCTACGGGTCGACCTTCAGCTCCCGGGAGGCTCTCGTCGCGTACGATCCCTTCTGCCTCTCCTGCCACGACAACACCGGCACGTCCTTCGGCACGATGCCCGCGCCCGAGGTGTACCGGTACTGGGACACGGCAGGGCACGGCCGGCCCTCGGGCAACTACCGGATCGCGGCCTATGGTGCCGCGACCGGCAACGTGGCGGCGAAGACCCCCTGCCTCGAGTGTCACGTCTACCACGGATCCACTGCGTACAAGCTCCTGCCGGGTGACCAGCAGACGACCCTCTACGGCTCGGATACGGTGAAGGGCGGCCGTGTGGTGAAGGGCTTCGGCTACCCGGCGCCCACGACGATCGGCACGGACTTCTCGATCGGCGGCGTGACCGACAGCACCTACATCGACTACGCCGACTACACCGATCCTCTGAGCAACTCCCGGCTCCCCACGGGGACGACCTACAAGTTCCGCTCGCGGTTCGTATCCAACTACACGGAGGCTTGGTCCACCTACTCCCAGAGCAGCCTCACGGCGCCCAAGGGGATTCCCACCTACTACGGGACCTCCGGCGACATGCGGTCGCCCAACACCAACTCGACGAAGGAGGTCGCCTGCGGCAAGACGGCGACGAACTCCCCGAGCATCGGCTTCTGCAACGTCTGCCACTTCTACAAGGACTCGACGAACGGCACAGCCGGCACGGCCGGTTGGGTCTACACCCACGAAGACAACTGCGGCGGCGATCCGGCGTGCGACGCGAAGAGCTTGAAGGCCCAGAAGAACTTCTTCAAAGACTGTGCGGAGTGCCACGACCCGCATGGCTCGGGAACCGACGGCGGAACGACCGAGACCTATGCCAACCTCGCCATGGTCCGAGGCAAATTGCTGGCCAGCGCGACGAACGACGACACGCAGGCCGCGGACAAGAACTACTGGCAGCCGGTGGTGTTCACGAGCCCCACCGGCACCACGGCCAGTTATGACCCCTCGAACAGCGGCAAGGACAGCTCCAAGGCGATCTGCGTGGTCTGCCACACCGGCCCGGGCACCAGCGGCACCAACTGCAGCACCGCGAACGCGCTCAACGTCGATCACAACTACCGGGCGGCGTCCGGGGTCCCGAACCATTACGAGGGGAAGAACTGCACCCTGTGCCACGCGCACGGGAAGAAGGGCAACCTCACGAACTCTTCCTACACGGGCTTCGGCCTCTGGGGCACTTGCACGGGCTGCCACGGCCTGCCTCCGATAGCGCGGCGCGACCCGCCCCTCCTCGGTTTCGCAGACTGCGCTGCGCTCGCCGCTTCCCAGCGGGAGGAGCGGTGCGAGAACTACCCCGGCGGCGGTGGAGCCCACTGGGCGCACATGAGCGTCATCATGGACCCGGATCTGGCGGGCGTGGACGCGAACCTCGAGCAGAAGTGCTCGCCGTGCCACGGCCCCGATCCAGGAGCGGCCGAGTGGCATCTGGAGTCCACGTCGATCTCTGGCTACTCGACCTTCGACTTCGAGGCGAATTTCAGTGCTTGGCCCACGACACCCGGCAACTCGTTCCAAAACAAGGTCGACCTCGTGGACTCCTACGGGAACCTGCGGGCGGGCAGCACCGTGCAGACGGGCCGTTAC
This sequence comes from Deltaproteobacteria bacterium, assembly GCA_016214985.1. Lineage (GTDB taxonomy): Bacteria > Desulfobacterota > Deferrisomatia > Deferrisomatales > JACRMM01 > JACRMM01. The sequence continues at coordinate 57,807 of JACRMM010000044.1, forward strand.
ACCGGCGGCGCGAGCGGCTCGGTCCAGACCATCCAGGACACGGCCCATGCGAGCGGGGCCGCCAACGCCAAGGGAGGCGCTCCGCAGGAGTGCTCGAACATCAACTGCCACGGCGCCGCGGCGCCTTACAACGCCACGCCTCCGAGCGGTACAGGGGCCGACGACGGCCGGTACTACCCGGGCGCTACCATGCCGACGGTCAGCAGCTATCCCAAGAAGATGCGCCTGATCTGGGAGTACGAAGCGACCAACACTGCCGCGCCTCTGCGCCCCTGGGTCAGCGACCTCGCCTGCGCGGGGTGCCACGGTTCGGCCCCAGCCATGACCATTCCGGGGACCTCCCACCCGGCCGACGTGAACCCGCTCGTCACGATCCGGAACCTCGCCAACAACGGCGACCTCTACACGAGCGCCTTGGGGGTGCAGGGGGTGACGGGGAGCTACTTCGGCACGGTGAGCGGGTACGGCCGGGGCGGCCACGGCGACCGGGCCATCCAGTCCGAGGATCCGTTCGTCGACTCGGCGCCCGGCTACGTGACGCCCTCGCACTGCACCGACTGCCACGACGACGCGGCCAAGCACTTCGACCCCACGGTTCGGACCTCGACGAATCTCGTGACGCGGTACCGCCTCAAGGCGTCGCCGGGGGTTCTGGAGAGCACGTCGACGAACGGCGTGTGCAACACCTGCCACCCACGTGACGACTACCCGGGGGAAAACGCGAGCGGGAAGGCAAAGAACCACCACCGGTCCTACTACTACTACGATGGCGCGACGCGCAAAGACGTGATCCCGGCGGCCGGGACGAAGGTGATGCTCGCGCCGCCGGCCGGCTACTCAGCGACCGGGGCGGACTGGAACGTCGACTTCTTCGTGAACTTCTGGGAGAGTGGAACCGATAACCCGACGCAGACGTTCGGTGCTCCCCAGGCCGTGCTCCCCCTCGAGCAGTACGTGGCCGGCGGCACGTCCACCAACAAGGTGCTGTGCGTCACCTGTCACAACCCGCACGGCACAGACCTGTTCACCTACGATCTGGGCGGCACGCACCGATCGATTCCCGACAACAACATGCTGCGCTTGCGGGATCAGGACAACACCCTGTGCGTGGCGTGCCATCCCTGAGCGGGAACGCGGCGGCCGCGCCGCGCCCGGAGGATCCATGACGAAAGTGCAGATGCTCCTGGCCGCGGCGGTGCTCGCCGCGGCTGCCCCTGCCGGTGCCCAAAATCATCCGGCCAGCACCTCGGAGTGCGAGAGCTGCCACACCTACGGCAAGGGCCCGGCCGACGCGCCCAAGGTGATCCCGCGGCCGCCCTCGTGGCTCGAACGCCTCACCGGCAAGAGGTCCTTCCAGGGGCACGCCTCGGTGTCGTGCGCCGGAACCGTCTCGCCCGAGGGCCGGCTGACCGGCTGCCACCGCATCGAGAACGGCGGGCGAAGCTTCCTCGTTCTGAACCTCTCGCAGCGCCCGGCCGACGAGCTCTGCGGTGCGTGCCACGCCGAGCAGCGAACGCCGGGCAGCCACCATCCGAGCTACAAGGCGGACAAGAACCGCGACGGCGTGCCCGAGACGATCGTGCGGCCCGCGCCGACCCAACAGGTCTACTCGACCTACCTCCCGTCGCTCCGGCCGGAGCCCTTGAAGTCTCACCCGGACTCCTTGTCCTTCCTGGCCCGTGAAGACGGCAGCCGGATCCTCCAGTCGGTGCTGCCCCTCGAGACGGTGGTGGAGACCGTGGACGGGAAGCCGGTCACCGAGCCGAACGTCGTGACCTGCGACACGTGCCACAACCCCCACTTCGGGTACCTCGTCGAAGTGGGAAAGGACGAGCCGCTCGATCCCGAGAAGGTGGCCCGCACCAAGGGAGACGCGCTGCTTCGCCTGCGCGACGTCAACAACCAGCTGTGCGTGGCGTGCCACTGAGCTCGTTTCCAGACTGACCCGCTCGGGACCCCATCGGGTCTCGGTCCATCACCGGGCGCCGCGACGCCGGCTCTCACGGATCCGCCGGAGGATGCTACCGTGTCTTCTCGCCCCTTCTGCGCGCTCGCTGCGCTTCTGCTGTGCCTCCTGCTCGGGCCCCCGGCCGGAATGGCTGCGAGTGACCGGTGGGAGCCCTATCCGCCGGCGGATGCGGCGCGGGGCTTTCCGGGCGGCGGCCCCTGGGGCGGGTGGGTCCGACGCCTCACCAGCCCGGCTCCGGCCGCGGGAACGACCCTCTGGGCGGCCACGGCGGGAGGAGTCTTCGTTTCCACCGACGGCGGGGCCCACTGGACCGCGCGAAGCGAAGGGCTCGGGAGCCGCGACGTCAGCGACGTCGCGGTGTGCGCGGCGGCTCCGGCCGCGCTGATCGCCTCGACGCAGGGGGCAGGCCTTTATCTGTCGTCGAGCGCGGGGCGCACGTGGTCGCGGGTGCCCCCGTCCGCGTTGCCCTTCACCGGCCAGGCGCGCGACTTCTTCGCCGCAGTGGGCATCTCGCCTCGGACGCCTTCGCACCTCCTCGCGGGCACCTCGGACGGCGTCGGCGACCTCCTCCTCGTCTCCACCGACGGCGGCATCACCTGGACCGTGGCCCAGGCCAACACGCCCGTGTCCCGGATCGTGTTCGCGGCCGACGGCGATGCCTTCGTGGCGACCCTCAACGGGCGCCTCTTCCGCGTGGATTTCCCCGACCCGGCCGTTCCGTTGCCCCCGCTGCCCGGGGTGAGCCTGTTCGGTGCGTTGCCGACGAGCGCACCGGTCGTCGACCTCTCGCTGCCCGGAGGCGACGGAACGCGGGTCCTGGCCAGCCAGGGGGGAGCGGGCCTGTGGCGGAGCACCTTCGACGGCAGCAACTGGTCGGCGTGGGCCGACGTCGGCCGGCCGACCGCGCTTCAGTTGTGCCTCGGATGCCCGGAGTGCGACAACTGCGCCGCGGACCCTTACGTGGCAGCGGCCCTCGAGATCGACGCGGTCGCCAGCCATCCCGCGCAGCCCGACCGGATCTGGTTTCACGTGTATGACCCGGCCCAGGGGAAGCAGTCCGGCCTCTACGAGAGCACCGATCTCGGCGCGACTTTCACTGCGTCGACGCTCCCGGAGCGAGGCCAGGAGGTGTGGAGCCTGCTCGCTGCGGGTTCCTCCCTGTGGCTCGGTGAGTCCAAGGCAGGGGCATTTCGCCTCGGCCTTCCGGCCGGGGGTTGGACCTGGGCGAGTGACGGGCTGGCCGCCTTCGACGCCTTCGACCTCGACTTCGACCCGGTGTCGCCGGGCGCCCTGGCCGTTTCGGGCGGGGGAAGCCCGACCCTCTCGGGCAACGGCGGAATGGTCCTATGGAGCCCGTCCGGAGGGAACTGGGTCCGCCGGCCCGGCGACCTGCACGACGAGCCCGGAACGTTCCCAGCGTCCACGACGTCGCTCGTCCGGTACCGCGGCAGCGAGCTGTGGCTTTCGACCGTGCCGCGGGGCCTCTACAGCAGTGCGGACGGCGGGCTGACGTGGGCTCCTCACCGCGTGAGCATCTCCGGTTCCTCCGAGGGGATCCTCGCGGGGCTCGCCTTCGCTCCGGGCGACCCCGCCGCGGGGGTTGCGGGTACGATGAACGCGGTGTTCTCCACCGCGGACGGGGGGCTTACCTGGGTTTGGAACGACGCGCTCGGCGCGCCAACCTGGTCCCAGGGCTGGCTCGTGCGGGTCGACCCGCGCCTTCCGCGAGGGTTCGCCGTCGCGGGGAGCGAAGGGTTCGACGGCCGGGTCTACGCCACCGAGGACGGCGGCACGACGTGGAATGCGGCCGGCACGCTCCCGGGCCGGCAGATCGTGTCGTTCGCCACGGCGGAGCAGGATCCCGGCCGCTGGCTCGCGGGCACCGCGAGTGACGGCTTGTACGGCACGCTCCAGGGTGGCGACGAGTGGTCGCGCCTGACCGGCCTGCCCCAGCCCGGCACGGCGTCGGCGGTGGCGGCGGGGCGGACGGCCGATCCTGTCCTGGCCGTGGCGCTGAAGGATCGCGGCGTCTTCGTGACGGCCGACGGGGGAGCGCACTGGAAGGCCTCGCTCGGGGGATTGTCCGGCTCGGCGGGCGGGGTGCCCGTCGTCCGCGGGATCTTCTTCGAGCCCGGCACGGGTCGCCTCCTGGCCGCGGTGCAGAACCGGGGGCTATGGTCGCTGGACCCGCCGTTCCGGGTCGCCGACCTGAGCGTTGCCGGCGGGTCGGCGTTCACCGCCAGCCGGCAGGTCTCCCTCGGGCTCTCCGGCGCTGCTCCCGGAGTGGCCCGGGTTCGCTTCCGCAACGAGGGCGGCGAGTGGGACGCCTGGCGGCCCTACGCCTCGACGGTCTCCTGGGTGTTGTCGGAAGGACAGGGGACGAAGACGGTCTTTGCCGAGTTCGGGACCACGGCCGAAACGGCGCTCGGTCAGGCGACCGCGCGGATCACTCTGGGCTCGATCCGCCTCGATTGGCCGAACGACGGCGCAGTGACCGGGTACGCGCCCCAGCTGGCCTATACGGTGAGTGACCCCTCGGCTGCGGTCGCAGTGTTCGTCGACGACAAACCCGTGGCCCAGCGCGCGGGCGAGCCCCTCGCGGCGCTGGGAGAGGGAACGCACCGCGTCCGGGTTGAGGTGAGCGGTGGCCCGGGTGGAACCGCCAGCGACCGGGTGGTCTTCACCGTGGTGGACCGTGTGCCGCCGACGATCACCATCCAGACCCCGTCCGACGGGGTACAGACCAGTGCGGCCCCCTCCCTGGAGTACACGGTGAGCGACGGGACGGCCCGCGTGATCGTGGACGATGGCCTGCCAGCGAGCCTGCCGTCCGGCAGCGTGCTCGGACCCCTCGCCGATGGCCTTCACACGGTGTGGATCGAGGCGGTCGACGCCGCGGGCAACGTGGGTCGGGCGTTTGTGACCTTCACGGTCGCCCTGACCCCTGCGGACGGAGGGGGCGGTGACAGTGGCGGTGGTGGGGGAGGTGGGGGCGGCGGAGGGTGCTTCCTGCTCGCCTGCGGCGGCGCCGGGGCCTGGGGCGGCTGGTTCGCCGCCGCCGTCATCGCCGTTCTGCTCCTTGGGCCCGCGCCCGTCCGGGCAGCCGGGCCCTTCGGGGGATCGGTCACGGGCCTCGCGCTCGACGCCGAACACAACACCCCCCGCTGGGCGGCCACCTGGAGAGGGCTCTTCCGCTTCGACGGGGGGCGGTGGTCTCGGGTGGACGCGCTCAAGCTTATGTCCCTTTCGGCCGTTCTAGATCTGGGAGGGCGCGTCGGCGTGGTCGCGGTGCCGGGGACCGTGCTGTGGAGCGAGGACGACGGCGCCACGTGGAGCGCGAAGGTTCAGGGGCTCGAGGGGAGGTATGGCCGGCGGGTGGACGACGTGCTGACGGTCGAGGCCGACCCCCGGGACCCCTCGCACGTGGTGCTGGGAGCGGCGGGCCAGGGACCCTTCGAGAGCCGCGACAGCGGCCGCTCGTGGCACCTTCTCCTGCCCGGTCTCGAGGAGGCGCCGCCGCCCGCGTTCCACCCCGCGGCCCTGCTGACCGCGGAGGGTGAGCGCCCGCTGCTCATGGGCACCGACGGCGCTGGCTTGTACGCCTGGCGGTCGGGGCGCTGGGAGAGCACGGGAGAGGGTCTCCCACCGCGCCTGCGGGTGCAGCGCCTCGCCGGCGATCCGCGCGACCCGAAGAAGGTCGCCCTGGGTGCCCGGGGCGACGGCCTTTGGACGAGCCGTGATGGGGGACTTTCTTGGACCCTCGCGCGCAAAGGCACGTACGGCATCGTCGACGCGGTTGCCTTCGGTGCCGCCGGAGCGCTTCTGTCGCACTTTTCCGAGGACGGCGCGGTGGTGGTCTCCGAGGGTGGCCCGGGGCCGGTGGTGAAGGAGCTCCGCGAGGCCCAGGTGCTCGCCCTGGAGGCACGGGCCGAGGGCGGTTGGTTCGCCGGTGTCGCCCACGACGGCATTGCCCGGCTCTCCTCCGACGGGACGCTCGCCGGTTCCGAGGTCGCGGGGCTCGACGCCACGCGGGTGGGGGCCCTGGTGGGAGGAGACCGCAAGGGGGCTCTCTGGTGCGGCGACTCGAACGGGGTCTTCTCCTCCTCGGACGAGGGCGCCACCTGGCAGGCGCGCGACAAGGGGCTCCTGGGCGCTTCGATCGACGCCTTGCTGTGGCACAAGGGCGCGCTCTTCGCCGGGTCCGGAGGACAAGGGGTGTACCGGTGGGCCCCGGAGAAGGAGGCGTGGGAGGACCGCTCGGCCGGGCTCGGCACCGCGAACACGATCTTCGCCCTGGTAGAGGATGCGAGCCGGGAGCGGCTCTACGTCGGAACCGAGGGCGGGCTTCTGCGGAGCGACGACGGCGCGGCCTCGTGGGTTCACAAGGACACAGGCCTGGCCTTCGGCCCCCACACGCTCGTGGCGGCGAGCGCCCGCAAACCGGGGCTCCTCTGGGCCTCGACCGGGGGGAGGGTGTACCGCTCGGAGGACGCCGGAGAGTCCTGGGCCGTGGTCGCGGAGAGAAACCCGGTCGCCCTCCTGACGCAGACCGTGGACGGCGCCGAGCGCTTGTGGGTCCTCGACGAGAGCCGTCTGGCGGTCGTCTCGGACGGAGAGCTAACGGCGGTTCCCCTCACGCCGCGCGCGGGCGAGCGGTTCACCACCCTCGTCAACGGTTCCGACGGACTCTGGGTCGGGAGCTCCGCGGGGCTCTGGGCGCTGGCGGATGGCCGGGCCCGACGGGTGTGGGAGGGGGCTGGTGTGCTCGCGATCCGGCCGACCGAGACGGGCCTCCTGATCGGAACCGACGGACGCGGAGTTGTGCCGGTGGAGGATCGCTGACCTGACGTCGGACCCGCGGAGCGGCTCGCTCCCTGTACGAGAGCTCGGGCGGCGTTAGAACGCCCGGCGGATGCTTTACCTGGGGATCGCTGGAGGAATGATGATGTTGGAAGCGCTGCGCGCGTCCGCTCGCCGTCTGCCCCTTGCCGTGCTGGCCGGTCTCGTGGCCGGCGTCGTGCTCGCGCCCGGGTGGGCCCGAGCCACGCACTACCCGGACGGGGCGTTCTGTTACGACTGCCACGCGGTGAGCAAGGGGAAGATGGTGTCGGGGACGCACCTGATCAAGGCGTCCCAGCGCACCATTTCCCTCGGTATCGACGCGAACGGGGTCATGCGTTGCCTGTTCTGCCACGCGACCGGCGCGGTGAGCGTGCCGCTCTCGGCGGACCGGGCGATGCGGCCGGTGGACAGCCACTTCACGTCGGCGTCGCTCTCCAAGCACCGCGCGAGCGTCCAGAGCACCGTGCTCGCCCAGGACGTGACGCTCTTCGACTGCAAGGACTGCCACGTGGCGGGCGTCGACAACAGCGTGACGAGCGACACGAGCGGCAACACCTTCGTGCACGGCAAGGACGCGAAGACCCAGCGGATCAACGTCTACACCGATACGCTGCTCGGTAGCCCGGCGGTGGGCACCACGGGCGTGTACAAGGCGCCGAGCTCGCTCACGACTGCGGAGAGGAAGATCCTCTCTGCGGCGACCTGCGCCAACGACACCTGTCACAGCGCCACCGGACCGATCCCCTTCGGCCCCTACACGGCCCCCAAGCGCCACGGCTACGCCAAGGGCATCACTCTGAACGACGTCGCATTCTACACCAGTGCCGACGATCCGCAGGAGACGAAGGGGTGTCTGGGGTGCCACGGCACGCACAACAGCGTGGACGGTGCGTCGCTCCTGGTGCTGAAGAACACCAGCGGCGCGAACGGGAAGGCGGCGACCAACGCGACGGTGAAGCCCGACGAGTGCGAGGTGTGCCACTCGCAGGACGAGAACGGGACGCTGGTCAACAACTACATCCAGTACGGCCACGGGAAGGTGGGGGTGAACTGCGCCACCTGCCACGGGGTGAGCCACACCGATGCCGGCCACACCTGGCTCGAGGGGAGCCGGCTGAAGCCGGAGCTCGCGGAGGACACGGCAGCCGGCACGTCGACCTTCGGCACGAGCTTTTACTCCAACTGCAAGAAGTGCCACGCCAGCCACATGGCCCACACGCCCACACCGGCGTCCGGGGGGTTCCGGGGGTCGAGCGGATTTCCGGCGCCAGCGGGCAACACCGGGCGCAGCGCGGGGTGCCGGGACTGCCACGACCCGCACGGGACCACGGTGGCGGACGCCGCGGCGACGAACGACACGATGCTCCGGCGCAGCCTGGGCGCGAACGGGGCGCTGCCGGCGGAGGACACCCGGCTGCCGCCCGTCGGGGCCGGGCGCCCCGGGGCCAACAGCCAGTGGTTCGTCTTCGGGCAGACCTACGGCGCCTGCGACAACAGCTCCTGCCACACCAAGATCCAGTTGACCGCCGCCGGCGCGACCCTGGCCACCACGATCCCGACCATCGCCCACCTGGGCGGGGCGCTCTCGGCCACGAGCTGCGCGACCACGGCCGGGTGTCACACGACCCACACCACGGCGGCGGCCGACGGCCAGTTCGGCGCGGCGCAGGACTGCGACGGCTGCCACGCCTCGAGCGGCGTGGCCCACACCCGCACGGGCGCGAGCCCGGGCACCCACGACGGCCACGTGGGGTCGCCCTACGTCGCGAGCCACTGCGACCAGTGCCACCCCCACAGCGGGCCCGGCACTGCCGGCGATGCGGCGCACCTCAACGGCACCGTGGACTTTGGCGGGCCGAGAATGACCTCGGCGGGGTTTCCGTCCTACGCCGTCGCCGGGGGCTCCCTGAGCGCCGCGGGGTGCAACACCGCGGCCAACGGCTGTCACAACGCGCCCCCGGCGTCGTGGGTGACCCCAGCCCTCCTGACCAACTGCGCCGACTGCCACGCGGCGACGGGCAAGCTCCTGTACCAGGGGGGATGGCCGGTGGCGACCAACAAGCACACCCAGCACCTCGGCTCCAACTCCCTGCCCCAGACCGGCACGAGCGACTGCTTCTCCTGCCACGACACCACGCTCGACAGCAGCGGGGGCTTGAAGGCCGGCGGCGCGCACCTCAACGCCGTGAAGGACGTCGCCTTCAACGCGGCCTACAGCTACGAGGGAGCGGCGGGGAGCCGGACCGGGACCGGGGCAACGACGACCTGCGCGAGCGTGCGGTGCCACAACGGCGTGACCACGCCCTCCTGGGCCGCAGCGTCTACGATCGCGTGCGGGCAGTGCCACAACACCGGGGGCACGGGGCCGGTGCCCACCGGGGCGGGGGTGGCCGGCAGCCACGCCGTGCACGCGCAAAACGTCTGGCCCACCCCCACCTGCGACGCCTGCCACGGGGCGAGCGGGGTCACGGTCTCCGGCACTTATACCGCCACCGGGGGCGGGGGGGCCGGCAAGCTCCACCAGAACCTGACGGTGGAGGTCTGGATCAACGGCGCGGCCAACCGCTACGTCGACGCGGCCAACACTGCGGGGGGCGTGAACTGGAACGCGGCCGGTGCGACCCACGTGGACGACGGCACCTGCTCGGCCACGGTCTGTCACGGGACGGGAACGCCGGTGTGGGGCGCAACGCTCGCCAACGGGTGCTTCGCCTGCCACGACGGCGCGGCCGCGGTCGAGCCCCTGGCGAACCCGGTGGAGCCGGCAGGGAACGGGCCCAACGTAGTCAAGCAGACACAATACGAGGCTGCCGGCCACGGCAACACCACGACCTACGCCTGGGACTCCCTGACCGGCGCGAAGTTCTCGGTCGGCAATCGGGAAACGCCCAACAAGGGGTGCTCTGAGTGCCACAGCAGCGCGGCGCTGCACGCGCCGACCAAGAGCCCGACCGACCCCTACCGGCTCGGCGCCTGGGCGACCAACACCAACGGGCTCTGCAATGACTGCCACGGGCCGAGCGCCACCAACCCCAGGAAGGCGCTCAGCCCTCTGAACCTGAGCATCCTGGGCCACGACAAGGCGACGGTCGGCTCGAGCAAGGACTGGCCGCCGACCGGGGCGACGGAGTATGCCTACAAGTGCGTGGACTGCCACGACCCCCACGGCGATGCCAACCACTACATGGTCAAGGACGCGCTGAGCGCGCCCACGGGCGTCGCCGACACGACCATGGGGAGCAACGGGTACGGCACGCCCCTGAAGAACGACGCCGGGATGTCGGCGGTGACCTTCATCTCGCTGACCGGCAAGGCGGACAACAGCTACGCCGACACGGCGCCCTCCGGCGCCAACGGGATCTGCGAGGTCTGCCACACTCAGACGACGTACTACAACCGCGGCGACCTGGGGACCCAGAGTCACTTCCCCACGGTGCGGTGCACCTCTTGCCATACGCACAACGGCGGGTTCAAGGCCAGCTGCACCGGCTGCCACGGCGGCGGCATCGCCACGGAGGGTAACAACAACGTCTGGCCCGACAGCCAGGCGACCCACGGGACGACCTGGCCCAACCGGCTCGGCTCTCACACCAACCACGTGACCCGCATTGCGGAGGTGAAGTTCACCACCGCCACGCCGACCACGGCCCAGAAGAACCTGACCTGTGACTACTGCCACCCCACCGGCGAGCACTCGGGCGATGAGGTGGCCCCGGCTGAGGTGGCGGACGGCACGGCCGGCAAGCAGCTCAAGGACATTCTCGGCCGGCTCGACACCGGCGGCGCGCGAAACTGGGTGAACGCGACCACCGTCTACTGCGCGAACACGGACTGCCATTACAACGGCAAGGGAGCCGTGACCACCGGTACGCCGAACTGGTACGGCGGGGGCATCAGTTGCGACTCCTGCCACCGAGAGTGGACGTTTGGTGCGGCGTACAACCCCGGGGACCTGCCCAATGCCCACGACGTCCACACCGACGACGCGGCCTACAAGTTCAACTGCTTCACCTGCCATCCGCCGTACTTCACCATGGACCACCAGAACGGCGTGGTGGATCTCAACTACGATTCGAGCGCGAGCCGTGTCGGAGGACTCGGCGTCACGGACACCAACGCGGTGTTCTCCGGCGGCGACCGGCTCGCGAAGTACGGCGGGTCCGGTAGCTACGTCACCTGTCAGAACTTCTACTGTCACGGCGACCGGCGGGGCGGCAACGCGTATGCCCCGCACTGGAACGTGCCGACGGACGGCGACTGCGGCACCTGCCACGGGAGCACCGCGGGCACGGACCCCGTGACCAAGGCCTACCCGCGCACCGGCCCCTACGTGGAGTCGCATCTGGACCACATCGGCTCCAACTCCCAGCCCGGCTGCTCGTCGTGCCACGAGGGCACCGGGACCGTGGGCCTCGGGACCTACGGAGCGTTTACGCAGCACGTCCGGGGCGTGGCGGTGAACGTAGTCTTCGGCGCGGCCAAGAACGAGACGGTGAACGCCAAGTACGAAGCGCTCACCGCGACGTACGCCGGAGTGATCGGCGGCACGCCGGCCGGGACGGAGACCTGCGCGAACGTGAGCTGTCACAACGGGGTCGTGACGCCGTCGTTCAACCTTACAGGAGGCGTCAACATTACCTGCGGCAAGTGCCACAACGAGACGTGGACCGCTGCGGGCACGGGCCCGCTGCCCACCGGCGGCGCGAGCGTGGCCGGCAGCCACGCCAAGCACGCGAACAATGACGCCGTGTATGCGGACTGCGCCCTGTGCCACGCGGGCGCGGCGACCTACACGGCGGTCGGGCCCCTCGGCGGCACGCATCAGGACCTGGCCGTGCAGGTGACGGGGATGACGGCCGCGACTTACGCGGACGTGGTGAACACGGCAGGTGGAGTCAACTGGAGCAGCTTGGGCGGCACGCACGTGGACGACGGCACCTGCACCTTCACGGGCGGCTGCCACGGCAGCGGCAAGACTCCGGTCTGGGGTGCGGCCGGGAGCGTCGGTTGCGGCTCGTGCCACGGCACGACGGTCGCGCGCACCGGCTACCTCGATCCCACGGCCGACAAGCAGGGCGCGCCGCCGACCGACATGGCCGGCGGGACGACGGGCGCGCGGGTCGGCAAGCACCTGAACCACCTGAACCTAAGCTACAGCAAGCTCACCGACTCCTGCACGCTGTGCCACACCGGCGCGGGTAGCGGCAGCGGGCTCCACGCCAACGGCGTCGCGAGCGGCGGCGGCGTGGTGGCCAACGTGGCCTTCGAGCCGACCTACGCCGGGGCCACGGCCGCCTACAACGGCGTCTCCTGCTCCGGCCTCAACACCACCTACTGCCACGGCGGCACCGTCCCCTGGACGAGCACCACGGTGCTCGCCTGCTCGGCCTGTCACGACGGGCCCTCGGCCGGCGCGCCCAAGGTCGTGTCGGCGATCGCCACCCCCCACGTGAAGGCGACCACCGGCCAGGCGACCTTCGGCGGGTGCGAGCAGTGCCACGCCGGGCACGTGGGCGCCACTGGCACGATCACGATCCCGTTGCCGCCGGCCTCGATCACCGTGCCGGGGTCAAACCTATCGAACGTGAGCATGCGGACGAGGCTGGGAATCGACTACACGATCCACAGTGGCATCGCGGTCGGCGGGAGCGCGACCGGAGCGCCGGCATCAGAGGCCGAGTTTTGCTGGGGCTGCCACGGCACCAACGACGCCGTCAACGAGTGGGGGTACAACCAGGATACGTCTCCGGGAACCTTCCCGGTCACTGATATCGCGGTGAATGCGAGCAAGCCCGCGGGTGCCTGGGCGCCGGCCGGATCCAACCTCTCCTACAACTACGGGTGGCTCTACACGACCTCGGGCCGAACCACTCTGACCGGGGACTGGACCGGGACGGACGGCAAGGGGGCCTATCGTCGCGACGGCTACGACAACACCATCAACCGGAGGATCGCGTCTGTCCACTCGGCGAACTTCGACGCCGGCGGTCAATCCTCGAGCGTGGCGAACAACGTCGACGTTAACGGTAAGGTCAAGCGAGGCACGGCGGAGACCGGCGGCGGCAACGCGGCGGACCCTGTCCTCGAGAGCCGCAGCAGCCTCCGCTGCTCGTACTGTCACGACGTGCACGACCTCAACAAGGCCAACGGCGGCGCGGGACTGGCGGACGCGTCGAGCGGCAGGCCCTACCTGAGGGGTGCGTGGACCGGCAACCCCTATCCGCCCGATGTGCCGCCGCTGGCCGGCTACACATACGGAACCAACTACTTCGTCAGCCAGCAGACGGCCATGCCTCGGCTCAAAGCAGACAACGCGGGCAGCAAGCTCAAGGGGGGATACTTCATCGATCAGAACAGCGGGGATCCGAGTGCCAACACGGCGTACAACACTCTGACCAAGACGTCCGGACTTTGCGTGCTCTGTCATGGAGACAACGTCGACGACATGGACTTCTACACCGGCTCGAATCTGTGGCGCGGAGTCAACGGCCACAGCAACGCGGTACTCGCCGGAAAGGGGACCAGCAAGCGAAACATCTTCGATGCGCGCCGTGGCCTGACACAATGGTATATGGCCATGCAGGACCAGATTAACGCGAAGGTGAACAACACGTCTCCGCCGTGGGGCAGTACCCTGCGAAGCAACAAACCGCAAGCGGCCAGGAATAGTGGGTGGTACATGACGCCCCCGTCCTGGGCGTCCGGGGGGACGTCCAACTCGGGAGGCAGCTACACCGCGTGGTACTACGGCAACACGACTCTCACGACGGCGGCGGCGGTGGGCGTATACAACACCGGTCAGACCCCGCTGAAGGCTCACAACTTCACCTGCTCCAAGTGCCACAGCCCCCACGCCACCGGTCTCCCGGCACTTCTGACCACCAACTGCCTCGACGTGACGCTGTCCACCTGGTACGCGGCAGGGGCCAACTATGGGGCAGCGAAGGTGAAAGGTACGGTGAACCAGGCCAACACTTGTCATAGCAAGTTGACCGCGACGCCGACGGCCGACGGCTGGATCAAATTGGCGCCCGGCCAGTGATGCGAACCGAAGGCAGGGAGGTGTGAGTCCCATGCGATACGATCCGAAACGGACCCTTCTGTGCCTGGCGGTGCTGAGTGTCGGTTTGACCCCTGCGAGGGCGTTGGCTGCGGAGGTGGTCAGGGAGTCGTTTGAGACGGTGGCGAGCGGCCAAGTACCGGGTCGGGATGGGATGGGCTGGACGTTGGACGATCCGGGCATACGGGCGGTAAATCCGCGCTACGTGGAGATCCCCGTCCGCCTCGGGAACGCCTCCCGGGGAGGGGTCTCCTTCGACCTGCAACGCAAGATCGCTTCCGAGGCCACCGGGAATCGGAGTGTCTTCGAGCTCGTGGACGGAGCCGGCACCTCGCTGTTCCTCTTCCAGGTCGACTGGAGCTCGCCGGCGGACCCGGGCCGGCCGTGGTTCTACCTGAGTGAGGCCGACTTCTTCGTCAACGGGATGGGGCTTTGGAGCCCGTACGTGCTCTTGGATCGGCCGGTGGCCCCGGGAGCCTGGATTCACGTCGATCTGACCTGGGACGACGGCCGCCCCGAGTACGGCCTGTTCGTGGATGGGCGGGCTCAGGATCTGACACCGGTCTACTACGACGATGCTGCCCGCGCTCTCTTGCCCGACGTCCGGGAGGAGCGAAACCGGGAGCGGGAGGCGAGCGGGATCGACCCTGCATTTTGCGCCCGCCCGTTCCGCGAGCTCTTGGCCAAGGTCGCTTCCGTGCGGCTGGGGATACATTCGCGAAGGGACGAGCCCGGTACCGGAGGTTCTCCGCTCTCGACCGCGGTCCTCGACAACTTCGTGATCACGGTCGACGAGCCCTGGGCGGAGCTGCACGGGCCGGGGCACGACGTGAAGGGGCTCGCAGCGGCGTGGAGCGCGGAGGGCGTGGTGCTCACCTGGTCGCCGCCCGACATCCACGGGGTGGACCAGCAGTACCTCGTCTACCGCCGGGCGGGGACAGAGGGCAACGGCCGGTTCGAGAAGCTCTCGGCCGAGCCCGTGCGGGAGCTTCGGACCGTCGACGCCACGGCAGCCGCGGGGCAGAGCTACCGCTACTCCGTGACCTCGGTCTACGGCGACGGCGGGGGCGGCACGCTCGAGGGCAAGTACCCGCCGGAGGTGACCGTGACCGCGGCGGCGCTCGCGGTGGGGTCCGTGGCGGCGGAGAAGGCGCTCTACGGGGCGGGCCAGGAGATCGTCGTGACCCTTCGGGGCACGGCGGACCAGACCGCGACCTTTGCCCTGGAGGGGGTGGCCACGGGCGCCCCGATGACGGAAGTGGACGACGGCGTCTACGTGGGCAAGGTCCCGGTGCCGGCGGGCTTGACCCTGGCCAA